>PVUG01000013.1 GCA_003001975.1 Martelella mediterranea | reverse complement strand
CGCAGCTTTTCTTCCATCGCGATCGGAACGATCAGCTCGACGTCAACCGTGACATTGTCGCCCGGCATGACCATTTCCGTGCCTTCCGGCAGCGTGACAACACCGGTCACGTCCGTCGTACGGAAGTAGAACTGCGGACGGTAGTTCGTGAAGAACGGCGTGTGACGGCCACCTTCATCCTTCGTCAGGATGTAGGCTTCTGCCTTGAACTTCGTGTGCGGCGTAACCGAGCCGGGCTTGCAGAGAATCTGGCCACGCTCAACCTGGTCGCGCTGAACACCACGGATCAGGGCGCCGATGTTGTCGCCGGCTTCGCCCTGGTCGAGCAGCTTGCGGAACATTTCAACGCCGGTAACCGTCGTCTTCTGCGTGTCCTTGATGCCGACGATCTCGACTTCTTCGCCAACCTTGATGATGCCGCGCTCAACACGACCGGTCACAACCGTACCACGGCCGGAGATCGAGAAAACGTCTTCGATCGGCATCAGGAACGGCTGGTCAACCGGACGCTCGGGCGTCGGGACGTAGTCGTCAACAGCAGCCATCAGGGCGCGGATTGCATCTTCGCCGATAGCCTTGTCGCCATCTTCCAGAGCAACCAGAGCCGAACCCTTGATGATCGGGATTTCGTCGCCGGGGAACTCGTAGGAGTCCAGCAGCTCGCGAACTTCCATTTCAACGAGCTCGAGAAGCTCTTCGTCGTCGACCTGGTCAACCTTGTTGAGGAAGACAACGATGGCCGGAACGCCAACCTGACGGGCAAGCAGGATGTGCTCGCGGGTCTGCGGCATCGGACCGTCAGCGGCCGAGCACACCAGGATCGCGCCGTCCATCTGAGCCGCACCGGTGATCATGTTCTTAACATAGTCGGCGTGGCCGGGGCAGTCGACGTGCGCGTAGTGACGCTTTTCCGTCTCATACTCGACGTGTGCCGTCGAGATGGTGATGCCGCGTGCCTTTTCTTCCGGCGCCGCGTCAATCTGGTCATACGCACGGAAGTCACCGAAGAACTTCGTGATCGCAGCCGTCAGTGTCGTCTTGCCGTGGTCAACGTGACCAATCGTGCCGATGTTGACGTGCGGTTTGCTCCGCTCAAACTTTGCCTTTGCCATTTTAGGCTCCTATTCTTTTCAGACCCCGCGACGGGGTTATCTCATTTATGCGTTACGGGTGTATCCCGGTTACTTGGAACCGGAATACTTCGCCTGAATTTCCTGTGCGACATTCGACGGCACGGGTGCGTTGTGATCAAAGACCATCGAATACTGGGCACGGCCCTGCGACATAGAGCGCAGCGTATCGACGTATTTGAACATGTTGGCCAGCGGCACCTGAGCGTCGATAACCGTCGCATTGCCGCGCGGCTCCTGGCCCTGGATCTGGCCACGACGGGAGTTCAGATCGCCGATGACGTCACCGACATAATCTTCCGGCGTAACAACCTCGACCTTCATCACCGGCTCGAGGAGCTGGGCACCGGCCTTGCGGGCAGCTTCACGGAAGCAGGCGCGCGAGGCGATTTCAAAGGCGAGAACCGAGGAGTCGACATCGTGGTAGGCACCGTCGATGAGGGTGGCCTTGATGCCGAGCATCGGGAAGCCGGCCAGCGGACCAGACGACAGAACGCTTTCGATACCCTTCTGAACACCGGGGATGTATTCCTTCGGAACAGAACCGCCGACGATCTTGGATTCGAAGACGAAATCTTCGCCATCCGGGTTGGGTTCGAAGATGATCTTGACGCGGGCGAACTGACCCGAACCACCCGACTGCTTCTTGTGGGTGTAATCTTCTTCGTGTGCCTGGGTGATGGTTTCGCGGTAGGCAACCTGCGGCGCACCGACATTAGCCTCAACCTTGAATTCACGCTTCATGCGGTCGACGAGAATGTCGAGGTGAAGCTCACCCATGCCAGCGATGATCGTCTGGCCGCTTTCCTCATCGGAGAAAACGCGGAAGGACGGGTCTTCGGCAGCAAGACGGTTGAGAGCGATACCCATCTTCTCCTGGTCGGCCTTGGTCTTCGGCTCGATGGCGATCCGAATAACCGGCTCGGGGAATTCCATCCGTTCCAGAATAACAGGCTTCAGCGGATCGCAGAGCGTGTCACCGGTGGTGGTTTCCTTCAGGCCGGCCAGAGCAACGATGTCACCGGCGTAGGCAATCTCGATGTCCGAACGCGAGTTCGAGTGCATCTGAAGCATACGGCCGACGCGCTCGCGCTTTTCCTTGACCGTGTTCATCACCGACGAACCCTTTTCGATCGTGCCCGAATAGACACGGCAGAACGTCAGCGAACCGACGAAGGGGTCGTTCATGATCTTGAACGCCAGCATGGAAAGCGGCTCGTTGTCATCGGCATGACGCGCGATGTCGGCCTCGGTCTTGACGTCGATACCCTTGATGGATTCGATGTCGATCGGCGACGGCAGGAAGTCGACAACAGCGTCGAGCAGCGGCTGAACGCCCTTGTTCTTGAAGGCCGAACCGCACAGCATCGGGTAGAACTGAACGCCGATGGTACCCTTGCGGATAAGCTCGCGGATCTTGTCGTTGGAGGGCATTTCGCCTTCCAGATAGGCTTCCATCGCAGCTTCATCGACTTCGACGATCGTTTCGATCATCGTTTCGCGCCACTCTTCGGCCTTTTCCTTCATGTCGGCAGGAATATCGGTGATATCCCACTGAGCGCCGAGATGCTCACCGTCCCAGACAAGCGCCTTCATCTCGATCAGGTCGATCACGCCGGCAAAGTCGTTTTCAGCGCCGATCGGCAGCTGGATGACAACCGGGATCGCACCGAGACGGGACTTGACCATATCGACCGAGCGATAGAAGTCGGCGCCGATCTTGTCCATCTTGTTGCAGAAGATCATCCGCGGAACGTTGTACTTGTCAGCCTGACGCCAGACGGTTTCCGTCTGCGGCTCAACGCCTGCATTGGCGTCGAGAAGGGCAACAGCACCGTCGAGCACGCGGAGCGAACGCTCTACTTCAATGGTGAAATCAACGTGTCCGGGAGTGTCGATGATGTTGAAGCGACGCTTCTTGCCGTCACGGCCTTCCCAGAAGGTCGTGGTCGCAGCGGACGTGATCGTGATGCCACGTTCCTGCTCCTGCTCCATCCAGTCCATCGTGGCTGCGCCGTCGTGAACTTCACCGATCTTGTGCGACTTGCCGGTGTAGAAGAGGATGCGCTCGGTCGTCGTGGTCTTGCCAGCGTCGATGTGCGCCATGATACCGAAATTACGGTAATCTTCGATTTTATATTCGCGAGCCATGATGTTAGGCCTTCCCTCGTATCTGTATTACCAGCGGTAATGGGAGAATGCGCGGTTGGCGTCGGCCATCTTGTGCGTGTCTTCACGCTTCTTGACAGCAGAACCGCGGTTGCTCGCAGCGTCCATGAGCTCGCCGGACAGGCGCTCGATCATGGTGGTTTCGTTACGCTTGCGGGCAGCAGCGATCAACCAGCGGATCGCGAGAGCCTGACGGCGCTCGGGACGGACGTCGACCGGAACCTGGTAGGTTGCACCACCAACACGGCGGGAACGAACCTCAACATGCGGCGCAACGTTTTCGAGTGCCTGATGAAAGACCTCGATCGGGTCCTGCTTCATCTTGCCCTCGACCGCGTCGAGCGCACCATAGACGATCGATTCGGCGACCGACTTCTTGCCATGAAGCATGATGGCATTCATGAACTTGCTGATCACCAGATCACCGAACTTGGGATCCGGATTGATCTCACGCTTTTCTGCACTATGGCGTCGTGACATACTTTTTGTCTCTCAACAGTTGCGGCACTTAAAACGCGGAGAACCTCGCGCAGCGCCAGAAAAATGAAAACCGAATTACTTCGGACGCTTCGCACCGTACTTCGAACGACGCTGCTTACGATTCTTGACGCCCTGGGTATCCAGAACACCACGGATGATGTGGTAACGAACACCCGGCAAGTCCTTCACGCGGCCGCCGCGGATCATGACGACGGAGTGCTCCTGAAGGTTATGACCTTCACCCGGAATGTAGCCGATGACTTCGAAGCCATTGGTCAGACGAATCTTGGCAACCTTACGCAGAGCCGAGTTCGGCTTCTTCGGCGTCGTGGTGTAGACGCGGGTGCAAACGCCGCGCTTCTGCGGGTTCTGTTCCAGCGCGGGAACCTTGTTCCGCTTGACCTGAGGCTGGCGCGGCTTGCGGATCAGTTGGTTTACGGTAGGCATATACCCATCCCTTTAGAATTTCGTGTCTCGTCGCCCTTGTGGGGCATTTCAATTCAATGCCGTCACCGGCGATCAGAAGCACATTCAGCGCCTATATGCGCACAAGCACGGCCCGACCCGCCTTCCCGGCAGATGGACCTTAAAGCAGAGGACACAGGCGCCTTGCCGCGTCATGCGTGCAGCATTTGATCTTCAACGTGCTGTATGAGAACCTAGTCTGAGGTGAACTCCGGGACATTAGACTTCCCGAACGGCCATGCCTCACATGGGTTCTGTTGGCGCCGACATACTCATTTCGGTTAACGCCGTCAAGTCCACAGCCCCGAAATTGTTGAATCTCGGGGCTTGCCGGTATGGCTTTTCGGCCCGCCCTGCCGCTTCAGGCAATTTTGACGCATTTCAAGCCGGGTCAGACGCAATATTATGTCGTCCGACCGTGCCGTCGCCGGAAAGCACGATCTGTGTCTCAATACCGATTCTCCCCAGAAACACCGGATCGTGGCTGATGACAAGCAGCCCGCCGTCATAGGCATTGAGTCCCGCCTCCAGCGTCGCCAGGCTTTCCAGGTCGAGATTGTTGGTCGGCTCGTCGAGAACAAGAAGCTGCGCCGGGCGGCTGCCGCCGATGGCTGCGGCAAGGCCGGCCCTCAGCAATTCACCGCCGCTCAGATCCGCGACCCGCTTCAGCGCATCATCGGCGCGAAAGCGAAACCGCGCCAGCGCCGCCCTGCAGGCATTCTCGTCGTCATCCGGGTTGATGCGCCTGAAATTGTCACGAACGCTCGCCGCGCCATCAAGAAGCGAGACCGTCTGGTCGAGCAACGCAAACGGCACCGCGATCTCCGCCGTTCCGGCAATCGGCTCAAGCCGGCCTGTCAGGGTGCGCACAAGCGTCGATTTGCCAGCACCATTCCTGCCTTCGATCGCCACGCGCTCGGGCCCGATCATTTCAAAGGAAAGATCGCGGAAGAGCGGCGCGTCGACATCATAGCCGCCGGCAAGGCGGTCGGCTCTGAGCACCCGGCGCCCGGCGGCGCAGCCCGAGGGCGGCAGCGTGATCGAGAACGGCGCGATCACCTCAAGATGCGACCGGGCTTCCGCCAGCGCCTCAGCGGCGTTTTCGGCCTCCCGGTCTTTCAGCGCCTTTTGCCGGGCTTCTGTCGCCTCGGCCTGAGACTTCATGCCATCGAGCACCATTTTCGGCATATCGCGGCGCTTGCGCACTTTGCGGCCCTTGGCATCGGTGCGGGCCTTGCGCTCGGCCCGCTGGCGCGCGGCAGCGGACGCCTGCCGCACCTCGCGCTCCGCTTCGCCGAGGCGCTTTTCGCGATTTGCCAGCTCTGCCGCCTTTTCCCGTTCATAGAAACTGAAATTGCCGCCATAGCGCGTCATACCGAGACTGGTGAGTTCGACGATTTCCGTCATCGCCTCCAGCAACTCGCGGTCATGGCTGACGACGAGCGCGCCGCCACGCCAACTGCGGAGGAAATCCAGCAGATAGCTGCGCCCGGCGGCATCGAGATTATTGGTCGGCTCGTCGAGCAGGATAAAGTCCGGCGCATCATAAATGAGAGCCGCAAGCCGCGCGCGTGTCAGTTCGCCGCCGGAAAACAACGAAAGTGGGGTCGTCAGCGGATAGGCGATATCGAACCGGGACAAAGCCGCGACGGCCTTTTCCTCGGCGAGCCAGTCGATCCGTTCCATGGTCTCGACGCTTGCCCTGCCCTGGCTTGCCGCCTCGATCATCTCCAGCATGGCGCGGATCGCGAAGCAGTCGGCAAGCGTCTCTCCCGCTTTCGGGGAAACCGTCTGATCGAAATGCGACAACCGTCCCGCAACCGAAACCGCGCCGGAGGTCGGCGTGATCCGGCCGGCGATCAGCTTCAGCAGCGTCGTCTTGCCGACGCCATTGCGCCCGACGAGCCCAGTCAGGCCCGGTCCGAAGACAGCATCGATATTGTCGAAAATGAAGTGCCCGTCAGCGGTGGTGAAGGACAGGCCGGAAAGTGTGATGGTGGCGTGCATAAAAAGAGTTCTCCCGTAAAGCCAGTGCGTTTGCTGTCTTCAGGTGAGAAATCATTTTGCGGTACACTCCGGTTGGTCTGCTTTCCGAACATGAGAGATAACGCCAGCGCCGGGCTTTTTCAAGGCAAGGCGTGGCGCGACAAAGCGCGTTATCCGGCGTCACGACAGCAAGGGTTCGCCGTGCGACGCGCCGCCCAGCGTGAACTGGCCGAAATTCGGAAAGGACGATGAAGCCGTGTTTCCGTCATGCGGCAGCGGGGCGTTGATATTCATTTCGCTCTGGAACAGCGCCCAGCGATCCGTTGAAAGCATCTGCTGTGTACCGGACCACCCTGTGGAGCCGGCAAGCCAGATCAGTTCGGCATGGCCGGCATCTTCCATCGCCGTGCAGACCGTACCCGAACCATAAACCCCGACCCGGAACAGCCCCTTGAGCGCGGTAGCGACGGCGGAGAAATAGGGCTCGATCCGGTTGAGATCGCTCTGCTGATAATAGTCATAGTCCACGGAGAAATAGATTGCGGAGCCGTGCGGCTGGCCAAGTGTTTTGGCCAGCGCCAGCGCCTGGGCGGCATCACTCTTTCCCGCAGCGGCATCAAGATCGCCGATCTGTCCGCCGGCGCCACCATCCTGCTCGAAGATCACCGCGAGCGAAAGTCCGGCCGCATCAAGCGCCGCGGCTTCGCTGCCGCCAAGCTGCTTTTCAGGCAGGCTCTCGGAATTTTCATGATTATAGTAACGGATGACGGTCTCGACACCGCCGCTTTTCAGCTGAGAGATATATGAAGTCGTATCCCAAGGGGTATCAATGATCTTGTGCATGGGTCACCGTCCCTA
This sequence comes from Martelella mediterranea, assembly GCA_003001975.1. Classification (GTDB taxonomy): domain Bacteria; phylum Pseudomonadota; class Alphaproteobacteria; order Rhizobiales; family Rhizobiaceae; genus Martelella; species Martelella mangrovi. The sequence continues at coordinate 143,849 of PVUG01000013.1, read as the reverse complement.
CCGGATTCATAGATACAACTTATAATATACTAAATAACGACAATCGCAACCAAAAGGAAAATTCAGCAGTTGCATCGCAACACAGCCCTGGCGCAGGCTGTCGGCCTGAAGAGCGCTCTTTCCCTGCAGAATGGCTTGTCGGCGCGGCCGCTATATGAGAGGGACGGAACAAACGAAAGGATCAGTCATGATTGCCATTCCCGGCTATACCAGCGACGGCGAGCGCATGGTCTTCATCATCACCGGCAAGGTTTATCACGAATGGAACGGCGATGCCGAAGTTCACGTGATCATCGCCGCCCCCGACGAGGACACCGCCGTGCGCAATACGCTGAACGCGCTGGCCAATGAAGGCTATTCGGAAGCCGACCTCGACCAGATCGGCATGATCACCGAAATCCCCGACGAGGAACCCCATGCCTCGGCCTACCAGACGGCACTGGAAGGCGAAGTCGCGATCGTCAAGCTCGGCGGATAGACTGACCGCGTTCAAACAGCTTCCGGAATCGCTGCATGCTGCCGCCATAGCATCCGTCCTGAATTTCAGGCCAGACGCGTGATCTTGCTTGCTTTATCGCCAAGCTTTGCCCAAACTTCCCTGTAAAAGAACAGGGGAACATGAAAGGACGTTTTCGGCGCAGGCGGGAAATGTCTTTCACGGCCGGCAAGGACGCAGATGTCAATCAAAGCAGCGATTTATCACCTTACCCATTATAAATACGACAATCCCGTCAATCTCGGACCGCAGATCATCAGGCTGAAGCCGGCGGCTCATTCCAAGACAAAAGTCATCTCGCATTCGCTGAAGGTCACGCCGGAGAACCACTTCGTCAATCTTCAGCAGGACCCCTACGGCAATTACCAGGCCCGTTTCGTGTTTCCCGAGCCGGTCACCGAGTTCAAGATCGAGGTCGATCTGGTCGCCGACATGACGGTCTACAATCCCTTCGACTTCTTCGTCGAGGAACAGGCGACCAAATACCCCTTCGACTATGACGAGGCGATCCGCGAGGATCTGTCGATCTACCTGAAGCCCGAGCCGATGGGCCCGCGGCTGAAGGCGTTCATGAACAAACTCGACCTTTCGCCCGGCCAGGGCACGGTCGACATGATCGTCGGCATCAATGCCCGCCTGCAGCATGACGTCAATTACATCATCCGCATGGAGCCCGGCGTGCAGACGCCGGAGGAAACGCTGGAGCGGGCGTCCGGCTCGTGTCGCGACAGCGCCTGGCTGCTGGTGCAGGTGCTGCGCAATATGGGCCTTGCCGCCCGGTTCGTCTCCGGCTACCTGATCCAGCTTGAGCCGGACCTGAAGGCGCTCGACGGCCCGTCGGGCACCGATCACGATTTCACCGACCTCCACGCCTGGACGGAAGTTTTCCTGCCGGGCGCGGGCTGGATCGGCCTTGACCCCACCTCCGGCCTGCTGACCGGCGAAAGCCACATTCCGCTGGCGGCAACACCACATTACCGCAACGCCGCGCCGATTACCGGCGGCTATTCCGGCAAGGCGGAAACCAGCTTCGATTTCGACATGTCGATCACCCGCGTGGCCGAACACCCGCGCATCACCAAGCCGTTTTCAGACGAAAGCTGGGAAGCCCTCAATACGCTCGGCGACAAGGTCGACAGGCTGATCGAGGAAACCGACATGCGGCTGACCATGGGTGGCGAGCCAACCTTCGTTTCCATCGACGATTTCGAGGCCGATGAATGGAACACCGGCGCCGTCGGCCCCACCAAGCGCGGCCTTGCCGATAACCTGATCCGCCGTCTGCGCGAACGCTTCGCGCCGGGCGGTTTCCTGCATTACGGCCAGGGCAAGTGGTATCCGGGCGAAAGCCTGCCGCGCTGGACCTTTTCGCTCTACTGGCGCAAGGATGAACTGCCGGTCTGGAACAATCAGGACCTGATCGCCGAGGAACACACCGACACATCCGCCGATGAAAACGATGCCGGCGCGCTGATGCAGGCGATTGCCGCGGAACTGGACATCGACCCCGATCACGTCGCGCCGGCCTTTGAAGATCCCGCCGAATGGCTGCTCCGCGAGGGCAACCTGCCCGACAATGTCGACCCGTCGAACCCGAAGCTGAAAAACGCCGAGGACCGCGCCCGTATCACCCGCGTGTTCGAACGCGGCCTGACGAAACCTGCCGGCTATATTCTCCCGGTTCAGGCCTGGCAGGGCCGGGCATCGGGCGTCAGATGGGTATCGGAGAAATGGAAAACCCGGCGCGGCCGCATTTTCCTCATTCCCGGCGACAGCCCCGTCGGTTTCCGCCTGCCACTCGATTCACTCGCCTGGATACCGGAATCGCAATATCCCTTCATCAATCCGCGCGATCCCTCGGTCAAACGCGATCCCCTGCCCGATTACCGGATCGATGAGGGACGCCCGCTGCCGCAAACCCAGTTCACGCCGTTTGAGGAAAACCCGCAGACACCGCAGCGCATGCCCGGGCCGGCCATTGGCGGCGCCGTGCGCACCGCCCTTTCGGTAGAGCCTCGCGACGGACGGCTTTGCGTGTTCATGCCGCCGCTCGAAACGCTGGAGGAATATCTCGACCTGATCGCCTCCACCGAGCGCGCTGCGGAAAAGCTCGGGCTTCCGGTCCATATCGAAGGTTACGCACCGCCGGATGACGAGCGGCTCAACGTCATACGGGTCGCGCCCGATCCCGGCGTCATCGAGGTCAATGTCCACCCCGCCTCCAACTGGCGGGAATGCGTGGAAACCACCACCACGCTTTACGAAGAAGCCCGCCAGACCCGGCTCGGCGCCGACAAGTTCCTGATCGACGGCCGCCATACCGGCACCGGCGGCGGCAATCATGTGGTGGTCGGCGGCGCCAATCCCGGCAACAGCCCGTTCCTGCGGCGGCCGGACCTTTTGAAAAGCGTGGTGCTCCACTGGCAACGCCACCCCTCGCTGTCCTATCTGTTTTCCGGCCTGTTCATCGGCCCGACCAGCCAGGCGCCGCGCATCGATGAAGCGCGCCATGACGGGCTTTACGAGCTGGAAACCGCGATTTCGCAGATCCCGCATCCGCAATCGGGCTTTGCCCCGCCGCTGCCCTGGGTCACCGACCGGCTGTTTCGCAATCTGCTGATCGATGTCACCGGCAATACCCATCGGGCCGAAATCTGCATCGACAAGCTGTTTTCGCCCGACGGGCCGACCGGCCGCCTCGGCCTTGTCGAATTCCGCGGCTTCGAAATGCCGCCGAATGCCCGCATGAGCCTTGCCCAGCAATTGCTGGTGCGTGCGCTTCTGGCGCGGTTCTGGAAAAACCCGGTCGAGGGCAAGTTCATCCGCTGGGGCACGGCGCTGGCCGACCGGTTCATGCTGCCGCATTATGTCTGGCAGGATTTTATGGACGTGCTGCAGGACCTGAAGGAAAACGGGCTGGAATTCCGGCCGGAATGGTTCGAGGCGCAGCTGCAGTTCCGCTTCCCCTTCTTCGGCGAGGTCGAATATGAAGGCAACCGGCTGGAATTGCGTCAGGCGCTGGAACCCTGGCATGTGATGGGCGAACACGGCGCCATCGGCGGCACGGTGCGCTATGTCGATTCCTCCGTCGAGCGCCTGCAGGTGCTTTTGGAAAGCAATGCGCCGGAGCGCTACATCGTCACCTGCAACGGCCGCAAGGTACCGCTCAAGCCGACGGAAAAATCCGGCATCTCGGTCGCCGGCGTGCGCTTCAAGGCATGGCAGCCGGCGGCCGGCCTGCATCCGCTGCTGCCGGTCAACTCGCCCCTGACATTTGACATTTACGACACATGGTCTGCAAGATCGGTGGGCGGCTGCATCTACCATGTTGCGCATCCCGGCGGGCGGAATTATGAAACCTTCCCGGTCAACAGCAATGAGGCGGAAGCACGACGTCTGGCGCGATTCGAGCCGTCAGGGCATACCGCAGGGCACTATGCCGCCTTTAATGACGCGCCGAATGCGGAATTTCCGCTGACGCTCGACCTGAGGCGGCCGGCCGGGCTTTAGAATTTCGGCGGCGGGCGGCGAGAAAAACCGCCCGCATCCAATGGAACGACGACTGAGAGGGGACACCTGCCCGCATTTCGTGTGAACAGGCTCTCTTGTGATGCGGGCGGCAGGAAGCGCTGCAGATGGCAGAACCGAAGGCGGACACTTCCGCCGAAAAGCATATGGCTGACGAGGACCACGAGGCGGAACCCGCCATCGCCTGGAATGCCCGGGACTATGTGCCCCTGTCCGACGTGCCCGATGAGATGGTCGACGCCGAAGGCAAGGTGCGGCCTGTGTGGCAGCCTTTCGTCAACGCGCTTTCGGGCATGACTGCCAGTGAACTGTCCGAGCGCTTTGCCCGCGCCGACCGCTATCTGCGCGACGCCGGCGTGTTCTACCGCGCCTATGACGGACAGGACGACACCCGCGCCTGGCCATTCTCCCATATCCCGGTGATCATCGACGACAATGAATGGCAGGAGCTTGCCGACGGCCTGAAGCAGCGCGCCGACCTGCTCGAGGCGATGATGGCCGATTTCTACGGCGAGAACCGGCTTGTTTCCGAAGGCTTCATTCCGCCCGCCCTCGTGGCCTCCAACAGCGAGTTTCTGCGCCCGCTTGTCGGCATCGATCCGCCCGGCGGCCATTATCTCCACTTCGTCTCCTTCGAGGTCGGGCGCGGGCCGGACGGCAAATGGTGGGTGCTGGCGGACCGTGCCCAGGCCCCTTCCGGCGCGGGGTTTGCGCTGGAAAACCGGGTTGCCGCCTCGCGCGCATTTTCCGGCATTTACGGCGACATGCATGTGCGCCGCGTTGCGACCTTCTTCGGCGCGTTCCGCGATGCGCTGCAGGGCGACCCCGCCGGCAATGAAGGCCGTATCGGCGTGCTGACGCCGGGGCCGGCCAACGAAACCTATTACGAACACGCCTACATCGCCCGCTATCTCGGCATCTCGCTTCTGGAAGGCGAGGACCTGATTGTCGCCAACGACCGGGTGATGGTGCGCACGGTGGCCGGACCCATGCCGGTCAGCGTGCTGTGGCGGCGTCTGGACGCCAGCTTTACCGATCCGCTGGAACTCAACCAGAATTCGCGCATCGGCACGCCGGGTCTCGTCGGCGCCATCCGCGCGGGTAACCTCACCATGGTCAACGCGCTCGGCTCCGGCATGGTGGAGACCCGCGCTTTTCTGGCTTTCCTGCCAGCACTTTCCCGCCGTCTCCTGAACGAGGATCTGAAGATCCCGTCAATTGCGACATGGTGGTGCGGACAGGAAAACGAACGCCATCATGTGGCCGAAAACCTCGACCAGATGCTGATCGGCCCCGCTTATTCGCGGATGCCGTTCTTCGACGATTCCGGGCAGTCCTTTACCGGTGAGCGGCTGCGTGAACGCAGATCCGGCGCGGTTGCCCGCTGGCTGGACAAGCGCGGTCCCTGGCTGGTCGGTCAGGAGGCCGTCAAACTTTCCACTGCGCCCGCCTTTGTCGACGGCAAGCTGACGCCGCATCCCTTTTCGCTGCGCGTTTTCGCCGCGCGCACCCGTGATGGCTGGAAGCTGATGCCGGGCGGTTTCGCGCGCATCGGTTCTTCGGACGATGTTGCCGCCATCGCCATGCAGTCCGGCGGGCGGGCGGCCGATGTCTGGGTTGTCAGCCAGACGCCTGTGGGCAAGCCGACGCTTTTGACGCGCGAAAGCCGCATCCCGCGCAACAAGCCGTCGAACCTGCCGAGCCGGGCGGCCGACAACCTGTTCTGGCTCGGTCGCTATATCGAGCGCGCGGAAGGCAATCTGCGCATCCTGCGCGCCTGGCACGGGCGCTTTGCCGAGGTGGATGATCGCGGGCAGGCGCTGCTGACGCGGGTGGAAGCCTATCTCGACCAGATCGGGCTCGATCTTTCCGAAGCCGCCCTGCCGCCAAGCCTGCTGCGCGATATCGACAGCGCCGTCTATTCCGCCGGCAATATCCGCGACCGCTTCTCACCCGATGGCTGGCTGGCGCTGAACGATCTCTCCAAGACGGCGCGACGTTTCGTCGATCGTGTCAATCCGGGTGATGATGCGGCCCATGCCGTGACCGTGCTGTTGCGCAAGCTTGCGGGCTTTGCCGGTCTGGTGCACGAAAACATGTACCGCTCCACCGGCTGGCGGTTCCTGTCCATCGGCCGCTATCTGGAACGCGGCCTGCACATGACCCGGCTTCTGGGCGAGCTTGCGGGTGAGGATGCCCCCGACGGCGCGCTCGATATGCTGCTCGAGATCAGCGACAATGTGATGACCCACCGCCGTCACTACAATGTCTATACCGACCCGCTGACGATCACCGATCTGCTGGCGCTCGATCCGCAAAACCCGCGTTCGGTGCTGTTCCAGCTCGACCAGATTCTTGCAGAGGTCAAGAAACTGCCCGACCAGGCATACCCTGCCTCCATGTCGCCGCTGCATCGTGAAACCATGCGGGTACAGTCCGGCCTTGCGGTGATGACCGCCGATTCCGTTTCCAGCGATTACTATGCGGCGCTGGAACGCGATTTCGAAACGCTGTCCGACTGTCTGGCGCAAAGTTATCTGTGAGGGATGATGCTCTACGACCTCTCCCTCAAGATGGAATATCACTATGACACGCCGGCCTCCTATGCGCGTCATATCAGCCGTGTCATGCCGCTTTCGATCGGCGGCCGCCAGCGGCTGATCGCCGGCCATGTCAAGTTCGATCCCGGACCTGACGAGGAACGCGGTTTCACCGATTTCTTCGGCCACCCCGCAATCGCCACGCTGGTCAACCCGCCGCATCAGCGCTTTGCGATCATGATGAAGGCCCGCGTCAATGTCGAAACGCCGCGCACCATGCTCGGCTTCGCGACCACGCTTTCCGAACTGAAGCGTGAATATGGCGGCGTGCTCGATCTGGACCGCGATTCTCCGCACCACTTTCTCGGCCCGAGCCCGCGCATCCCGCCCGACCGCATCATCGGCGCCTATGGCCGTGATATGGTTTCGCCCGAAGACAGCGTCTACGCTATCGCAAAGGCCGTCTGCGCACGGATTTTCGAGGATTTCGCCTATGACGGCGAGGCGACAACCGTCGACAGCACGCCCGCGGAAGCCTTCGCAATGCGCCGGGGCGTTTGCCAGGATTTTTCCCATGTCATGATTTCGGCGCTCCGGATGATCGGCATTCCGGCCGGTTATGTCAGCGGGTATCTGCGCACCATCCCCCCGCCGGGCAAGCCGCGTCTGGAAGGCGCCGATGCCATGCACGCCTGGGTGCGGGTCTGGTGCGGCCGCGCCACCGGCTGGGTGGAGTTCGACCCGACCAACAACATGGAAGCCGGCGCCGATCATATCGTCGTCGGTTATGGACGCGATTATGCCGATGTCGCCCCGGTTTTAGGCGTGATGAAAACCTATGGCGAACATCAGGCAACCCAAGCCGTCGACGTGATCCCGGTTCAGGGAACCCCGGCCGTATCCTGATATCACCGCCGACTGCCGCACCGGGGGTTTTCGCCCCTGCGGCAGACAGCAAGCGCGACCGGCCGATTTGCGGCTGCGGCAAGAGTGCGTCCCCTGCCCCCGTCCCGCTTCATCCGCATTGCCATTTTCCTGCCCGTTTGTCGGCGTTCTGACTGAATGCGGCCGAAGCGTCAGCGAGAAATTCGCGCGCCGGCGCATCGGTTTGTTGCAAGTGCGTCATATCAGTGCATAAATTACGAGAAAGAATAACAGTATACCGGTCGCTCCTTTTCGGGGAGATCGTTTTCAGGCGCCGCATATTTCAAGATTTCCAGCCATTATTTGACGGAAAAACCAATGAGCAAATTGACCAATCCCGATCTGCCCCTGCCGACGCCCCGCTCCCTCGACGTCGATGGACTGGCTGCCGATATTCTCGAAAAGCTGACATATCAGGTCGGAAAGGACACCATTGTCGCCAAGCCGCATGACTGGCTGCGCGCCGTCATTCTGGCGATCCGCGACCGGATCACCGACAAATGGATGGAATCGACCCGAAAGACCTATGAAGCAGGCTCGAAACGGGTCTACTACCTCTCGCTGGAATTCCTGATCGGCCGGCTGCTGCGCGATGCGATCTCCAACCTCGAAATGATTGAAGCCATCAATCAGGCGCTCGCCAAGTTCGATGTCGATCTGGCCGAACTTGCAGGCCTTGAGCCCGATGCCGCCCTCGGCAATGGCGGGCTTGGACGCCTCGCAGCCTGTTTCATGGAATCGATGGCAACCGTCGACGTGCCGGCCTATGGCTACGGCATTCGCTACGTGAACGGCCTGTTCCGTCAGGAAATCGCCGATGGCTGGCAGGTCGAGCTGCCGGAAAACTGGCTGGCGCACGGCAACCCCTGGGAATTTCATCGCCGCGAAAGCACCTATGAAATCAATTTCGGCGGCAAGGTCGACATTATCGAGGAAGCCGGCAAGGAGCCACGCTATGTCTGGAAACCGGCCGAACGCATGATCGCCGAGGCCTACGACACCCCGGTCGTCGGCTGGCGCGCCAAGCGCGTCAACACGCTCAGACTGTGGTCGGCCGATCCGATCGACCCGATCCTGCTCGACAAGTTCAATGCCGGCGACCATATCGGCGCGCTTCAGGAAAGCACCAAGGCCGAAACGCTGACCCGCGTTCTCTACCCGGCCGATGCCAACCCGGCGGGTCAGGAGCTGCGCCTCAGACAGGAATATTTCTTCTCCTCGGCCTCGCTGCAGGACATTCTGCGCCGGCATATGCAGCAGTTCGACGATATCAGGCTGCTGCCGGAGAAGGCCGCCATCCACCTCAACGACACCCATCCGGCCATCGCCATCGTCGAGATGATGCGCCTTCTGGTCGACATCCACAATGTCGAGTTCGATGAAGCGTGGGAGCTGACCACCGGCACATTTGCCTATACCAACCACACGCTTCTGCCCGAGGCGCTGGAAACCTGGCCCGTGCCGCTGTTCGAGCGCCTGTTCCCGCGCCACATGCAGCTGATCTACGCCATCAATGCCAAGATCCTGCTGAAGGCCCGCAAGGAAGCCGATGCCAGCGACGACGCCATCCGCCAGATTTCGCTGATTGACGAGGGCGGCGAGCGGCGCGTGCGCATGGGCAATATTGCCTTCCTCGGCTCGCACTCGATCAACGGCGTGTCGGCGCTTCACACCGAACTGATGAAGGAAACGGTGTTCTACAACCTCCACCGCCTTCATCCCGACCGGATCAACAACAAGACCAACGGCATTACCCCGCGCCGCTGGCTGAAGGAATGCAACCCCGGACTGACCGGCATTATCCGCGAAGCCATCGGTGATGAATTCCTCGATGACGCGGAAAAACTGCAGGCGCTCAACGATCTGGCCGAAGATTCCGCCTTTCAGGAGAAGTTCCTCGCCGTCAAACGGGAGAACAAGGTGCGGCTTGCCAACCTCATTGGCGAGCGGATGGGCACCCGCATCGATCCGTCGGCGATGTTCGACATCCAGATCAAGCGCATCCATGAATACAAACGCCAGCTTCTCAACATCATCGAGGCGGTGGCGCTTTACGACCAGATCCGTTCCCACCCGGAAATGGACTGGGTGCCGCGGGTCAAACTGTTCGCCGGCAAGGCCGCGCCGAGCTATCACAATGCCAAGCTGATCATCAAACTCGCCAATGATGTCGCCCGCGTCATCAACAATGACCCGGCGGTGCGCGGCCTTTTGAAGATCGTGTTCATTCCCAACTACAACGTCTCGCTGGCCGAGGTGATGATCCCGGCGGCCGACCTGTCCGAACAGATCTCGACGGCCGGCATGGAGGCGTCGGGCACCGGCAACATGAAATTCGCCATCAACGGCGCGCTTACCATCGGCACGCTTGATGGTGCCAATGTCGAGATGCGCGACTGGGTCGGCGCCGAGAACATGGTAATTTTCGGCATGACGGCCGAAGAGGTAGATCAGGCCCGGGCGCAGGGACACAATCCCCGCGAGATCATCGAGGGATCGAAGGAGCTTTCCCAGGCGCTTTCCGCCATTTCGTCAGGCGTGTTCTCGCATGACGATCCCGGCCGCTATGTCGACCTTATCGGCGGGCTTTATGACCACGACTGGTTCATGGTCGCCGCCGATTTCGATGCCTATGCCGCCGCCCAGCGCGAAGTGGATGCGATCTGGAACGATCCGACCGCGTGGAACGTTAAGGCGATAAGGAATACTGCCCGTATGGGGTGGTTCTCGTCCGACAGGACGATCAGGGAGTATGCACACGACATCTGGAGTGCTTTATGAAAAAGCCGGAATCAGACGATCCGGAACAGGCGCGGGGCATTGCCCCGTCGCGGGAGGAAATTGACAGTATCCTGAATGCAACGCACGGAGATGCCTTCTCCGTGCTGGGTATCCAGGACATCGGCGGAAAGCACGTTGCCCGGTGCTTCTTGCCCGGGGCGGAAACCGTTACGGTCTTCGACCTCGAAGGCAAGCCGCTCGGAAAGCTGGAATGTCTCGATGAAGCCGGGTTCTTCGCCGGCAGCATCGATGTGACGGGCTTTGTGCCTGTCCGTTATCATGCAACCCGCGGCGCAGCCGAATGGACGGTCACCGATCCCTACAGTTTCTGGCCGGTTCTGGGGCCGATGGACGATTACTATGTCCGCGAAGGCTCGCATTTGAGGCTTTTCGACAAGCTCGGAGGCCATCAGATAACCCATCAGGGTGTGGAGGGGTTTCATTTCGCGGTCTGGGCGCCGAATGCCCGCCGGGTCTCGGTTGTCGGGTCCTTCAATGGCTGGGACGGTCGCCGCCACATGATGCGCTTTCGCCGCGATTCCGGCGTCTGGGAAATCTTTGCCCCCGATGTCGAGCCGGGCCAGCCCTACAAATTCGAGATCATCGGCGCCAACGGCAATCTCCTGCCGCTGAAGGCCGATCCGTTTGCCCGCCGCAGCGAGCTTCGTCCGCAAACCGCCTCGCTGACGGCAAGCGAGCTCGAACAGGAATGGGATGACGACGCCCACCGCGAACACTGGGCAAGCACCGACAGACGACGCGAACCGATATCAATCTACGAGGTGCACGCCGGTTCCTGGCAGCGCCATGACGACGGCTCCTTCCTGTCCTGGGACGAACTGGCCGACCGCCTGATCCCCTACTGCTCGGACATGGGCTTCACCCATATCGAGTTCCTGCCGGTCTCCGAATATCCCTACGACCCGTCCTGGGGCTACCAGACGACCGGCCTTTACGCCCCGACCGCCCGGTTTGGCGAACCGGAAGGCTTTGCGCGTTTCGTCAACGGCTGCCACAAGGTCGGCATCGGCGTCATTCTCGACTGGGTGCCGGCGCATTTTCCGACTGACGAGCACGGTCTCAGGCAGTTCGATGGCACCGCGCTTTACGAACACGCCGATCCGCGTCAGGGTTTTCACCCGGACTGGAACACCGCGATCTACAATTTCGGCCGCACCGAGGTTGCTTCATTCCTCCTCAACAACGCGCTCTACTGGGGCGAGAAGTTTCACGTCGACGGGCTTCGCGTCGATGCGGTGGCTTCGATGCTGTATCTCGACTATTCGCGCAAACACGGCGAATGGGTGCCGAACGAATATGGCGGCAATGAAAATCTCGGCGCCGTGCGGTTCATCCAGGACACCAACAAGGCGGTCTATGGCAATCATCCCGAAATGATGACGATTGCCGAGGAATCGACCGCCTGGCCCAAGGTTTCGCAGCCGGTGCACGAGGGTGGCCTCGGTTTCGGCTTCAAGTGGAACATGGGCTTCATGCACGACACGCTCAGCTATTTCGCGCGTGAGCCGATCTACCGCAAGCACCACCATCAGGAAATCACCTTCGGCCTGCTCTACGCCTTTGCCGAAAACTACGTGCTGCCGCTCTCCCATGACGAAGTGGTGCATGGAAAAGGCTCGCTGATTGCCAAGATGGCCGGTGACGACTGGCAGAAGTTCGCCAATCTGCGCGCCTATTACGCGTTCATGTGGGGGTATCCCGGCAAGAAGCTCCTGTTCATGGGCCAGGAATTCGCCCAGTGGAGCGAATGGAGCGAGGCACGCGGGCTCGACTGGAACCTGCTCAGCTACCCGACCCACGAGGGCATGCGCCGGCTGGTGCGCGACCTGAACTTCACCTACCGCGCCAAACCGGCGCTGCATGCCCGCGATTGCGAACCGGAAGGTTTCGAGTGGGCCATCGTCGACGATCAGGACAACTCGGTCTTCGCCTGGCAGCGCAAGGCGCCGGGTGAAAAACCGGTCATCGTGATCTGCAATTTCACGCCGATCCCGCGCGAGGATTATCATGTCCCGCTGCCGAAGGCCGGTGTCTGGCGGGAAATCCTGAATACCGACGCCGAAATCTACGGCGGCAGCGGCAAGGGCAATGGCGGGCGTGTGCGTGCCGAAGTTCACGGCCATGGCGGGATCTCCGCCACGCTGCTTTTACCACCACTTGCAACCATTATGCTGGAACCGGAAGACTGAGAGGGAGGGAAGGATGAATTCGCGGATTGGACACCCCCTTGCGCGTGATGCCATGGCCTATGTGCTGGCCGGCGGACGCGGAAGCCGACTGAAGGAGTTGACGGATACGCGTGCCAAGCCCGCGGTCTATTTCGGCGGCAAGACACGCATTATCGATTTCGCGCTGTCCAACGCACTCAATTCCGGTATCCGGCGCATCGGCGTTGCCACGCAGTACAAGGCGCATTCGCTGATCCGCCACCTGCATCAGGGCTGGAACTTCTTCCGGCCCGAACGAAACGAGAGTTTCGACGTGTTGCCCGCCTCCCAGCGCGTTTCGGAAACGCAGTGGTATGAAGGCACCGCCGACGCGGTTTACCAGAACATCGACATCATCGATTCCTATGGCCCGGAATACATGATCATCCTGGCCGGTGATCACATCTACAAGATGGATTACGAGGCGATGCTCCAGCAGCACGTCAACGAGGGCGCGGATATCACCATCGGCTGCCTCGAAGTGCCCGTGGAAGAGGCCAAGGGCTTCGGCGTGATGCATGTGGATGCCACCGACCGGATCGTCGATTTCGTCGAAAAGCCGGCCAATCCGCCGGGCATTCCGGGAAATGAAACCATGGCGCTTGCGTCGATGGGCATCTACGTCTTCAACACCAAATTCCTGTTCGAATGCCTCTACCGCGATGCCGCCGATCCGACATCCAGCCGTGATTTCGGCAAGGATATCGTTCCCTATATCGTCAAGAACGGCAAGGCGCTGGCCCATCGCTTTTCCAAGAGCTGCGTACGCTCAAGCTACGAAAAGGAAGCCTACTGGCGCGATGTCGGCACGATCGATGCCTACTGGCAGGCCAATATCGACCTCACCGCCGTGGTTCCCGAACTCGACATCTACGACAAGTCCTGGCCTGTCTGGTCCTATTCGGAAGTGACGCCGCCGGCGAAATTCGTTCATGACGATGAAAACCGCCGCGGTTCGGCCATCTCCTCGGTGGTCTCGGGCGACTGCATCATTTCCGGTTCGCAGCTATACAAGAGCCTGCTGTTTACCGGCGTGCGCGCCAATTCCTATTCCCGCCTCGAAGGCGCCGTCATTCTGCCCCATGTCCATATCGGCCGTCATGCACGGCTGAAAAACGTGGTCATCGATCACGGCGTTCACATCCCCGAAGGCCTTGTCGTCGGCGAGGAACCCGAAATCGATGCCCGTCGTTTCCGCCGTTCGGACAACGGCATCTGCCTGATTACACAGTCGATGATCGACAAACTGGATATCTGATACATGAAAGTCCTCTCCGTTACGTCGGAAATCTACCCCCTGATCAAGACGGGAGGTCTTGCCGATGTCGCAGGCGCGCTGCCGCTTGCCCTTGCCGGCCTCGGCATTGAAACCCGCACCATGATTCCGGGTTACCCGGCCGTCATGAAGGCCATTGGCGATCAGGCCGAAAAGGTTCATGATTTCGGCGACCTTTTCGGTGAACGCGCCACGCTCCTTGCAGCCGACTATCAGGGGCTCGACCTGCTGGTCCTCGATATTCCGGCACTTTTCGGCCGTCTCGGCAATCCCTACAATGCCGCCACCGGCGAAGGCTATTCCGACAACTGGCGGCGCTTCGGCGCGCTTTCGAAAGCGGCAGCGGAAGTCGCTGCTGGCGTGATGCCGGGATGGGAGCCCGACCTTGTTCACTGCCACGACTGGCAGGCGGCGATGACGCCGGTCTATATGCGCTATTCCGAAGTTCCGGAAAAACCGTCGATCCTGACCATCCACAATATCGCCTTTCAGGGCAATTTCGGCCCGGATATCTTTCCCTGGCTCGGCCTGCCGGCCCATGCCATGTCGGTCGACGGTGTCGAATATTACGGCAATGTCGGCTTTCTGAAGGGCGGGCTGCAGACGGCCTGGGCGGTGACCACCGTCAGCCCGACCTATGCCCGCGAGATCCAGACCCCGCAATACGGCATGGGCCTTGAAGGCCTGATCTCCGCGCGCGCGCATACGGTGCACGGCATCGTCAACGGCATTGATACCGATGTCTGGAACCCGACGACCGACCAGACGCTTGTCAGCCGCTACACGCCGAGCAGGCTCAGGCTGCGTCAGCCCAACCGGCAGGTGCTCAGCGAGCGCTTCGGACTGGATGATGATGATTCCCCGATCTTCTGCGTGGTCTCGCGCCTGACCTGGCAGAAGGGCATGGACCTTCTGGCCGAAGCCATCGGCCCGCTTGTGGCCATGGGCGGCAAGCTTGCGGTGCTGGGCACCGGCGAACATCAGCTGGAAGAAACCTTCCGCAACGCGGTCAGGCTCTATCCCGGCCGTGTGGGCACCATTATCGGCTATGACGAAACCCTGTCGCATATCCAGCAGGCCGGCGCCGATGTCATCGTCATTCCCTCCCGTTTTGAGCCCTGCGGCCTGACCCAGCTTTACGGCCTGCGCTATGGCTGCGTGCCGCTGGTTGCCCGCACCGGCGGACTGGCCGATACGGTAATCGACGCCAATCCCGCCGCGCTCGATGTGAAGGTTGCCACCGGCATCCAGTTTTCGCCGGTCGAAACATGGTCGCTCATCCATGCGCTGCGCCGCACCATCAACCTGTTCGAGGACAAGAAAACCTGGATGCATATGCAAAAACAGGGCATGAAAAGCGATGTGTCCTGGAAATCCAGCGCAAAACTCTATGTTGATCTTTATTCCAGTCTTAAAATGATGGCTCCCAAATCATGACCAAAACGATTTCCACCAAACCGTTTGACGGCCAGAAACCCGGAACCTCCGGCCTGCGCAAGAAAGTGCCGGTATTCAGCCAGCCGCATTATGCCGAAAACTTCATCCAGTCGGTGTTCGACAGCCTTGAGGATTACAAGGGCAAGACGCTGGTGATCGGCGGTGACGGGCGCTACCTCAACCGCGAGGTGATCCAGACGGCAATCAAGATGGCCGCCGCCAACGGTTTCGGCAAGGTGATGGTCGGCCAGGGCGGCATTCTGTCGACGCCTGCCGCCTCCAACATGATCCGCAAATACCAGGCCTTCGGCGGCATCATCCTGTCGGCCAGCCACAATCCCGGCGGCCCGGACGAGGATTTCGGGATCAAGTACAATACCGCCAATGGCGGCCCCGCGCCCGAGCGCATCACCGATGCGATCTACGAGCGCACCAAGCTGATCGACCGCTACCGCATTTCCGAGGCCGACGACGTGCCGCTCGATGAAATCGGCAGCTATCATGTCGATGACATGGAGGTCGAGGTCTTCGATCCGGTCACCGATTATGCGGCCCTGATGGAAGAGCTTTTCGATTTCGAGGCGATCCGCTCCACTATTGCCGGCGGCTTTCGCATCGCCTTTGATGCCATGAGCGCGGTAACCGGCCCCTATGCCCGGGAGATCCTGGAAAACCGGCTCGGCGCGCCTGAAGGTTCGGTGCGCAATTTCGTGCCGCTTGAGGATTTCGGCGGACATCATCCCGACCCGAACCTCGTCCATGCCAAGGCGCTTTATGACGAAGTGATGAGCGAAGACGGTCCCGATTTCGGGGCGGCGTCGGATGGCGATGGCGACCGCAACATGGTTGTCGGCAAGGGCATCTTCATCACCCCGTCCGACAGTCTTGCGATCCTCGCAGCCAATGCGCACCTGGCGCCGGCCTACAAGGTTGGCCTTGCCGGAATTGCGCGCTCGATGCCAACCAGCCAGGCCGCCGACCGGGTTGCCGAAAAGCTCGGCATCGGCGCCTATGAAACACCGACCGGCTGGAAGTTCTTCGGCAATCTGCTCGATGCCGGCAAGGCCACGCTTTGCGGCGAGGAAAGTTTTGGCACCGGCTCCAACCATGTGCGTGAAAAGGACGGGTTGTGGGCCGTGCTGCTGTGGCTCAACATTCTGGCCGTACGCGGCGAAAGCGCGTTCGACATCGTCAAGAAGCACTGGGCCGAATACGGCCGCAACTACTATTCCCGCCACGATTACGAGGGCATCGAAACCGATGCGGCCAACGGCCTGATGGGTGCGCTGCGCGAAAAGCTTTCCACCCTGCCCGGCACCACTTTCGGCGATCTGACCGTGAAGGAGGCCGATGACTTTGCCTATCACGATCCGGTCGATGGCTCCGTCAGCAAGAACCAGGGCGTGCGCATCATGTTCGAAACCGGTTCGCGCGTGGTCTTTCGGCTTTCGGGCACTGGCACCTCGGGCGCCACGCTGCGCGTCTATCTGGAACATTTCGAGCCGGACCCGGCCCGCCATGAGGACGACACGCAGGAGACGCTTGCCACGCTGATCGCCTATGCCGAGCATATCGCCGGCATCAGGGAACGCACCGGCCGCGATGCTCCGACCGTGATCACCTGAGCCCGACAATGAGCGATGCGATTGCAAAACCCGGCGTCAGGGTCCTCGACCGGGGCGTCGAGTTTTCCGTCTATTCGGAAAATGCCACGGGCATGGAGCTTTGCCTGTTTGACGCGGATGGGCGGGAAACCGCGCATCTGCCGATGGCGCACGAGCGCGGCAACCTGTTCCGGCTGCTCGTTGATGCGGCAAAGCCCGGCCAGCGCTATGGCTACCGCGCCTTCGGACGCTGGGACCCGATGAACGGCCACTGGTTCGATTCTGCCAAACTGCTGGTCGATCCCTATGCGCGGCAGATCGACAGCCCGTACAGTTTCGATCCGCAGCTTGCAGAGTATGGCTTCGACACCGCAGCACTTGTACCGAAAAGCGTGGTGGTTGCGGATGTCGGCGACGAGCCTTCGCATGTGGACCTGCCGGCAGGCGGTTTCATCTACGAGGCAGGCGTCAAATCGCTAACCCGGCTCAACCGGCATATTCCCGAGCACATTCGCGGCACCGTCGCAGCCCTTGGCCACCCTGCCCTGATCCAGCATCTGCAGAAAATCGGTGCGGATGCGATCGAGCTGATGCCGGTCACCGCCTGGATCGACGAGCGCCATCTTCACCAGCTTGGACTGACCAATGCCTGGGGGTACAATCCGGTTACCTTCATGGCCCCGGATCCGCGCCTGTGCCCGGGCGGCATCGGGGAACTGCGCAGCGCGGTCGAAGCCCTGCATGACGCAGGCATTGCCGTGATCCTCGATCTGGTTTTCAATCACACCGGCGAAAGCGACCAGTTCGGCGGTTCGCTGAGTTTTCGCGGGCTCGACAATTCTACCTACTACCGGCTGGCCGATGATGATGCCTCGGTGTTCATCAACGACACCGGCTGCGGCAATACGGTGGCCTGCGACCACCCGATGGTGCGCCAGTATATTGTCGACAGCCTTCGGTTCTTTGTCACCCAGGCCGGCGTCGACGGTTTCCGCTTCGACCTGGCGCCGATCCTCGGGCGCACGCGCGCGGGCTTTGACACCCATGCCGAAACGCTGAAAGCGATCCTGACCGACCCGGTGCTGAAGGATCGCACGATGATCGCCGAACCATGGGACATCGGCCCCGGCGGCTATCAGCTCGGCCAATTCCCGCCCCCCTTTCTGGAATGGAACGACCGCGCGCGCGACGACCTGCGCCGGTTCTGGCGCGGCGACGATTACATGACCGGCCGGCTGGCCGATGCCCTCTCTGGTTCCTCGCACATCTTTTCCGTGGGCGAGCAGCATGTAACCCGTTCGGTCAATTTCATCGCCGCCCATGACGGCTTTCCGCTTCATGACGTGACCGCCTATGTGCACAAGCACAACGGCCCCAACGGCGAAAACAACCGGGACGGTCACGACGAAAACTATTCCTGGAACAACGGGGTTGAGGGCGAGACCGACAACCGGGTTGTGCTTGAGCGGCGGCGGCAGGATATCAGGGCGCTTCTCGCCACGCTGTTTGCCAGCCGCGGTGCCATCATGCTGAAAGCCGGCGATGAAGGCGGCATCACCCAGTACGGCAACAACAATGCCTATTGCCAGGATAACGAGACGACCTGGATCGATTGGGATGCCATGGATGAGGCGCTGATCGCCTATACAGGCGAGCTGTCGGCGCTACGCCGGCAGTTTTCGGTGTTTTCCGAAACCACCTTCTTTACCGAAAACGACGTTTCCTGGCTGCGGCCCGACGGCAGCGTAATGACTGTCGAGGACTGGGAAGCGCCCGGCTGTGACTGCCTGAGCATCGTTTTTTCCACCGTTGAGCGGGAAAGCGGCGACCCGACCCGGCTTGCCGTCTTGATGAACCGCGGCCAGTCCGAAACCGTATTCCGGCTGCCTGAACGTGACGATCACGGCTGGCACAGCCTGACCGGCGAAAGCCGTGGGACGGTCGAGATCGCGCTTGCGCCGCGGTCAGTATCGTTTTATGCGGAGAAACTCTCCACCGGCGGATAATCGCCCGACCGACAACAACCGAAACACGCGCGCACCTGAAAGAAGACCATGGTCAAAGACATTTCGCTTGCTGAAGTGAAGGATTATATCGGCCATGAAGTCGGTGTATCACGCTGGTTCACGGTCGATCAGTCGATGATCGATACATTTGCCGACGCCACGCTCGACCACCAGTTCATCCATACCGATCCCGAACGCGCGCGCGAAGAAACCCCTTTCGGCGGCACGATCGCGCATGGTTTCCTGACGCTGTCATTGCTGTCGGCCATGAACTTCGACTGTGCACCGAGAGTGCGCGAGCAGACCATGGGGATCAATTTCGGTTTCGACAAGGTGCGCTTCATGGCGCCGGTGAAATGCGGCAAGCGTGTCCGTGGCCATTTCACTCTGAAGGAAGCCCGTTTCCGCGGCGCTGAACTTCTGGCGATCAACTACGCCGTCAGCATCGAAATCGAGGACGAGCGCAAGCCGGCACTGACGGCGGAATGGATTACCCTCATTCAGTTCGATGCCGCCGATCGGCCGGAAATGGCGTAAGTCATGGTGGCGGATGCGGCGATCAGAACGGCATTCGAGCGGCAGGCCGGTGCCTGTGAAACGCTCGGTTCGCCCTTCAACGCCCGCCTTTGCCGCCTGGCAGCCGACCGCCTTGAAGGGACGGGCGAAATTGCCGCCCTCGTGTCCGGCTGGCCACCCGAACGCGCTGTCGCCGATGCGCTGGCACTCAGATTTTGCGGTGCGCTGCACGCCTTGAAACGACAGGGCTATCGCCCGCTTGTCGACTGCTATCCACCCCACGGGGTTTCCGACGATGCGCTGTGGCAAGGCGCTGAACAGGCCATGGCGGAAAAGGCGGACTTCATCGCCACCCGCATGCAATCGGCGCCGCAGACCAATGAAGTGCGCCGGTCGGCAGCCCTGTTTCCCGCCTTTGCGCTGATTGCCGAACGGTTCGGCGGCATGCCGCTCGTGCTATCCGAAATCGGGGCTTCCGCCGGGTTGAACCTGATGTGGGACTGCTACGGATACCGCTTCGACAACGCTCTCTATCAGCCACACAACGGCGACGCCCCCTTCGTCATCGCGCCCGACTGGACAGGTCCCTTGCCGCCGCAGGCCGAAATCGCCGTCAGCGAAAGGGCGGGCTGCGATCTCAACCCGCTGGAAGCGGACAGTGCCGATGATTGCGAGCGCCTGCTGTCCTATGTCTGGCCGGATCAGGCCGACCGGCTGGAGCGCACAGAAAAAGCGCTCGCCCTTGCCCGGCAAAACAGGCTGCATATTGACCGGGCGGATGCCGTCGACTGGCTGGCGCACCGGCTTGCAACCCGGCATGACGGCAAGGTGCACGTCATCTATCACACGATTGCCTGGCAATATCTGCCCGACGACGCGCAGAAGCAGGGATTGCAGCTGATTGCCGAAGCCGGCGCACGCGCCGACCGGCAGGCCCCGCTTTGCCATCTTGCGATGGAAGCCGATGACGAGGGACCGGGTGCCGGGCTTTCACTCACCATCTGGCCGACGGGTGAAACCCACAGTGTCGGCCGGGCCGATTTTCACGGCCGCTGGGTCGATTGGCGCGGGCTGCCGTCCGTTCAGTAAGCGGCGTCCCTTACCCCCTGATCAAGAAGGCCGAACACATACGGCGCAAACGAACGCCAGCATTCGAGCCTGAACGCCGTTTCCGCTTGCCTGAACAGCACGATTTCCGCCTTGCCCAGAACGGTGCGCGCAACCTTGCCGACCGGAAATTTCTCCAGTCTCAGGTCCATCGGGCAGGCCGCGTTCAAAACCTCGGCCGCTCCCGGTCCGTCGACCATGACGGCGATGTTGCGATGGGAGACGTCAACGGCGGAATGCAGCACTTCGACGCCGTGAAGACGTTGCATCAGGTTCCCGCCGTTTTCGTCGATAACCAGCCATTCATCCGGCCCGAGCCAGAAGGCGTAACGCCCGTTATCGCCGGTCGCCGTCAGCGGGACAACCGGCAGATCGAGTTCCAGCGCAGCGCCAAGCGCCTGCAGCGCGTCTTCGCCGGCGCGCAGCGAAAGCCGGCTCGCAGGAGCCGCAACCGTCAGCCGGGCCAGCCCCGAACCGCCATAAACGCCGTCAAGCGGCAGGGTGCGTTCGGCAACGAATTCCTCAGCCATGGATGCGGGCTCCTTCCTTGTCATAGAAAACCGTGTCGACCACCTCGACGGCAATCGTGCGGTCGGGCATCGGCACGTATAGCGTTTCGCCCTTCAGCTTGTGGCCATTCTTGACCACCGCCATGGCAATGCCGCTCTGCAGCGCTTCCGACCAGTAGGCGGACGTTACATGGCCGAGCATCGGCACCGGCTTTTCCGCATTGGGGTCGGCAACGATCTGGGCGCCTTCTTCCAGCACCATACGGGAATTGTTCTTGACCATCAGACCGACAAGCTCCTTGCGGTCTTCGGCCACAAGATCGGGACGCTTCAGCCCGCGAATGCCGACGAAATCGGTCTTTTTCTTCGAGACCGCCCAGCCCATGCCGGCGTCGAACGGGGTTACCGTGCCGTCGGTATCCTGCCCGACGACGATATAGCCCTTTTCGGCACGCAGCACATGCATGGTCTCGGTGCCATAGGCACAGGCCCCGAAGCTCTCGGCACGCTCGAAAATCGCCTTCCACACGGAAAGCCCGTAATCGGCCGGCACGTTGATTTCAAAGCCCAGTTCGCCGGTAAACGACACCCGGAAAAGCCGTGCGGGAACACCGCAGACGGTGCATTCGGCAAGGCTCATATGCGGGAACGCTTCCGCCGAAATATCCACGCCCTCGACAAAGGGTTCGATGATCTCGCGCGCCTTCGGCCCCTGAACGGCAATCACCGCCCATTGTTCGGTTGCCGATGTCAGCCACACCTTCAGATGCGGAAATTCTGTCTGGAGGTAGTCTTCCATCAGGTTGAGCACGCGCGGCGCGCCGCCCGTCGTCGTCGTCACATGGAAGCGATCATGGGCCAGCCGGCCGACCACGCCGTCGTCATAGATATAGCCGTCCTCGCGCAGCATCAGGCCGTAGCGGCATTTGCCGGGTTTCAGCGTTGACCATGCGTTGGAATACATCAGGTTCATGAAGGCTTCGGCATCCGGGCCGACGACCTCGATCTTGCCAAGCGTCGAGGCATCGAAGACACCGGCGCTCTCGCGCACCGTGCGGCACTCGCGGTTGACGGCATCATGCTTGGTCTCGCCCGCGCGCGGGAAATACCAGGCCCGCTTCCAGTTGCCGACATCCTCGAAGGCTGCACCCTCATCTTCCGCCCAGCCGCCAATCGGCGTCTTGCGCGCCGGATCGAACAGCGGCCCGCGCGAATGGCCGATCAGCGTGCCGAAGGTGACCGGCGTGAACGGCTGGCGGAACGTGGTCAGCCCCACCTGCGGGATCGGCCTGTCCAGCATTTCGGCGGCAATCGCCAGGCCGTGCATGTTGGAAAGCTTGCCCTGATCGGAGGCCATGCCATTGGTGGTGAAGCGCTTGATGTGCTCGATCGAGGCCATGCCCTCATGCACGGCCTGACGGATATCCTTGGCGCAGACATCGTGCTGATAGTCGATGAAGGCGCGGGCATGGCTGTCGGCGGTCTCGTCCTCGCCCAGCATGCCCCCGGTCCACTGATGGGCATTTTCGCCTGCGATATCGACAGTCCCGCCACCGGCCGCTGCCGCCTCGCCGATTGCCGCGTGAATGGCATCCGTGCCGTTGCAGGCGCCGACGCAGATAGTGTTCTGCGCATAGGTGCCGGGCACGAAACGCTGTTCTTCGGCGTCAAACACCAGCTTGCCGCGCGACTGGGAGAACAGGTGAACCGACGGGGTCCAGCCTGCCGAGGTGATCAGCGCGTCGATATCGAAGCTGCGGGTCTTGCCGCTTTCCTTGTCCTTCACCTTCATTGAGGATACCCGAAGGCGACCCTTGGTGCCGACAACCGCATGATTGGCGAGCACCTTGATGCCGAGCGCCCTTGCCGCCTCGGCAAGCCCGGAACCGGCCTGCCTGCGGCTGTCGATAATGGCGACCACATCGACACCGGCGTTCTTCAGATCGATTGCCGCCTCATAGGCCGAATCATGGGCGCAGCAGACGCCGACCTTACGTCCGACGGCAACACCGTAATGGTTCAGATAGGCGCGTGCGGCAGAGGCCAGCATGATGCCGGGACGGTCGTTTTGCGGAAACACCATCGGTCGCTCGATGGCGCCGGTGGCCACGATCACCTCGCCGGTGCGCACCTGCCAGAGCCGCTCGCGCGGGCCGTTCGCCTTGCCCGTCGGCAGATGATCGGTCAGCCGTTCGCAAAGCGCGAGGAAATTGTGGTTGTAATAGCCGAATGCCGTGGTCCGCGGCAGAAAGCGGACATTGTCCATGCCGCGAAGCTCGTCCACGGCAGCCAGCGCCCATTCATAGCCAGGTTTGCCATCCACCGTCGTGCCGGTTTCATACTGAAGCGCCCCGCCCGGCTCCGGCTTTTCATCGCAGAGGATGACATCCTTGCCGGCCCGCGCTGCAGAAAGTGCGGCCGTCAGTCCGGCAAGCCCGGCGCCGACCACCAGCACATCGCAATGGATGTAGCGGCAGGCATAGGTATCGGCATCTTCCTCCGTGGGCGCAACGCCAAGGCCTGCGGCCCTGCGGATCAGCGGCTCATAGAGCTTGTGCCAGGCAATGCGCGGCCACATGAAGGTCTTGTAGTAAAACCCGGCGATGAAGAAGGGCGACAGGAAATCATTGATCGCGCCGGCATCGAAGGAGAGCGACGGCCAGCGGTTTTGCGACGACGCCGTCATGCCGTCGAACACTTCCTGCACCGGGCCGCGCACATTCGGCTGACGCCGCGCACTGTCACGGGAAATATCGAACAGCGCATTCGGCTCTTCCGAGCCCGCCGTCAGAAACCCGCGCGGGCGGTGATATTTGTAGGACCGGCCGACCAGATGAATGCCATTGGCAAGCAGCGCGGAGGCCAGTGTATCGCCTTCCAGCGCGGAATAACTCTTGCCGTCGAAGGTGAAGCGGATGGTCTTGGCGGGCGTGAGGCGCCCCTTGCCCTCGATACGCAATGCGCCGCTCATCGGCCTTCTCCCTCGAATTCGGCACGGTCGGGCTTCGGTTCGCCGGCCTTGTAGGTTTTCAGGAACCGGTCGGAAACGGTATCGCGCACGGCATTGAAGAACCGGCCGCAGCCATGGGCATGGCGCCAGCGCTCGTAATGGATACCCTTGGGATTGGTGCGCATGAAGAAATAGGCCGCAAAATCCTCATCGGAAATTTCAGCGATATTCTGCGGCCGGTCGATATGGGCTTCGCCGGCGGCCGAAAATTCCAGTTCGCTTCGCGCTTCGCCGCAATAGGGACAATGAATAAGCAGCATTTTCTAGTTCCCTTCCAGTTCGGGTAGGGTATCGGATAACGAGGTGATGAGGTCGAGCAGCGGGCGCGGTGTTTCCAGCTGCGGCATATGGCCGGCGCCTTCCAGCGGGTGAAGCTGAACGCCAATGGCGCCGGCAAGCTGATGGCCACGCGCAATCGGTATCCACGGGTCTTTTTCGCCCCAGATGACGCTGACGGGACAGGCGATCGCGTTCAGCCTGTCGGCGAATTCATCGGTAAAACGCTCGTCGGCTGCGGCAAACTGCTTGTAGAAACTGGCCTGCCCTTCCGGCGTCAGCCAGGGCGACACCAGTTCATGCAGCTCGTGTTCATCGATCTCGTTGACCAGCGCGCCGCGAATATAGGCGGCAACGATGGCCGCATGAATATGCGGCGGCAACGGCGTGAACGCATCGATATGGCGGCTGACATGATCGAAAAATTCCGATCCCCAGGGGCTGACCGCCACCACATTCATCAACAGCAGATCATTATAGGCGACATCATGCAAAAGATGGGCGCGCAATGAGACCGCCCCGCCGAAATCATGGGCGAAAACACTCGGGGATTCGAGCCCCCAATAGGTCAGCATCTCCTTGAAGATCAGCCCCTGAACATCCAGGCCGGTCGCCTGCTCCGGGTCCTTCGCCGAGCGGCCGAACCCCGGCATGTCGTACCAGTAGACGGTATAGGCCCGCGACAGGGGCAGGATCATCCGGTGCCAGGAAAACGACGACCATGGCCAGCCATGGGCCAGCACCAGCGGCGGCCCCTCGCCCGCCGAGCCCCAGGCAACCGTGCCTGCGCTGGTCTCCGTCTTCTGGTTGACGTTCCAGAGCATCGCCGTCCCCTCAGTGCGCGACGGCAGCAGCGGCCGCCTCGTCGATCAGGCGTCCGGTGCGGTAACGGTCGAGCGTCAGGCCGGCTGCCAGCTTGTGCGGCTCGCCTTTGGCGATCAGATGCGCGAAGAGATGGGCCGAGCCCGGTGTCGCCTTGAAGCCGCCCGTGCCCCAGCCGCAATTGACGAAGAGGCCGGGAACCGGGGTCACGCTCTGGATCGGCGAGCGGTCGGGCGTGTTGTCGGTGATCCCGCCCCATTGGCGCATCATCTTCACCCGGCGGAAGATCGGGAACAGCTCGCAGATGGCGTCGAGCGTGTGGGTAATGATCTGCAAGCCCCCGGTCTGGGAATAGGAATTGTACTGGTCGGTGCCAGCCCCGATCACCAGTTCGCCCTTGTCGGACTGCGATATATAGGCATGCACCGTATTCGACATCACGACGCAGGGGAAAATCGGCTTCAGCGGCTCGGAAACCAGCGCCTGCAGCGGCTGGCTTTCCAGCGGCAGATTGACATCGGCCATCGACATCACCACGGAATTATGGCCCGAGGCCGAAACGCCGATCTTCTTCGCCCCGATGAAGCCCCTGGAGGTTTCGACGCCGGTTACAGCGCCATCGGGGCCGCGGCGAATGCCGGTAACCTCACAGTTTTGAATGATGTGGACGCCGCGGTCGGAGGCCGCCCGTCCATACCCCCAGATTACCGCGTCGTGGCGGGCCGTGCCGGCGCGGCGCTGGAGTGCCGCGCCATTGACGGGATAACGCGCCGTTGCCGCGATATCGAGCGGCGGACAATAGTCTTTCGCCGCTTCCGGCGTCAGCCATTCATTGTCGATGCCGTAAAGCCGGTTGGCATGAACGTGACGCTTGAAGGACTGGCGGTCATGTTCATTATGCGACAGCATCAGGACGCCGCGCGGCGAATACATCACATTGTAATTGAGATCGAGCGCCAGACCTTCCCAGAGCTTGAGGGAGTGCTCGTAGATGTCCATGCTCTCGTCGTAGAGATAGTTGGAACGCACGATGGTGGTGTTGCGGCCGGTATTGCCGCCGCCGATCCAGCCCTTCTCGATCACCGCGATATTGGTGATGCCGTGTTCCTTGGCGAGATAATAGGCCGCACCCATGCCATGGCCGCCGCCGCCAATGATGATGACATCATATTCGGACTTCGGCTCGGGCGAAGTCCAGTGCTTTTCCCAGCCCGAATGATGCCGCATGGCCTCGCGCGCCAGGGCGAAAACGGAATATTTGCGCATCTGAAAGCTCCCTCGGGCCGGGTTTGTTACCGATCATTACCCTATACCAATCGCAAATCAGTATATGACGCAACGTCCTTTTTGCGACGCTTTTGCCGCCTCAGTTCGACATCTGTTTTTAACGCCGCTGCGCGTGCGGCCGGTTTTGGCCCCGAACGCCTGATTTCCGGGGGCTGACGCGAATGCGGCATCAAATCGGGCGCAATTGCGCGGACCGCGTGGCAAAGGGCTGGACTTACCCGGCAAAGTCTGGTATCCGCGACGCCAAATATCGGGCAAATCCGATAATGACAGGAAACGATGCCTGAGTTGCAAGTATTTGTCAGGCTGAACAACACCAACGATCTTAAGGAACGGGATACACGTGCAAGTACTTGTCCGCGACAACAATGTTGACCAGGCTCTCCGCGCTCTGAAGAAAAAGATGCAGCGCGAAGGCATCTTCCGCGAAATGAAAATGCGCGATTTCTATGAGAAGCCCTCTCAGAAGCGCGCCCGCGAAAAGGCCGAAGCGATCCGCCGCGTTCGCAAGCTGGCCCGCAAGCGCGCCATCCGCGAAGGTCTGGTTTCGCGCTGATTGTCGTTTTTTCGGCACATTGAAGATGTTGATATGGCGGGAGCGTAGGCCCCCGCCTTTTTTTTTTCTAGATATTTACCTTGCGCCGGTAAAAAAAGACCGCGCGCTCTCAAAACGCGCGCGACGAACGACACGAGGGACAAAAATGACAGAGACAACCGCTGGCACATTCATGACAGGCTCCGGCCGGGCGATACGGATCGCACTTCTGGCTGGCACTGTCGGCCTGCTCGCTGCCTGCCAGAGTTCCCAGATGATGAATCAGAATATCGTGTCGATCGATACGGCTCAGGGTTCGGAACAGAATATCGCCTCGCTCACCAATGTGATCGCCTCAAATCCCAATGACCCCGAGCCCTATAATGTGCGCGGCGCGGCCTATGGGCGTGCGGGCGACGACCGGCGCGCGATGGACGATTTCAACCAGGCGATTGCGCTCAATCCGAACTATTACCAGGCCTATGCCAACCGGGCGCTGATCGAACGCAGCCTCGGCCGCCGGATGGATGCCCTGAACGATTACAACAAGGCGCTCCAGATCAACGGCGATTACGACATCGCCTATATCGGGCGCGGAAACCTCTACCGGGAGGCCGGCCAGCAGAATGACGCCTTCAACGACTACAGCCGCGCCATTCAGCTGAACACCACCGACCCGCGCGCCTATCACAATCGCGGCCTGATCTACCAGCGCCGCGGCCAGCAGGAACAGGCAATCGCCGACTTCTCGAAGGCCATCTCGCTCGCCCCGAAAGCCGCCCAGCCCTATAACGGACGCGGCGTTTCCTATCTGGCGCTCAATGACGACCGCAATGCGCGTTCGGATTTCGACAAGGCGCTGGCGCTTGATCAGCGCAATGCCGAAAGCTGGGCCAATCTCGGCCTGATCTTCGAGCGCGAGGGTAATTTCTCGGAAGCCGCCTCCTATTACCAGAAGGCGAAAGCGCTGAACCCGAACTACCAGCCGGCAATTCAGGGCCTGCAGCGCACAGTCGGCAATAGCTGAGCAGGCGCGTTACCGTCGAAGGTTAAGATTGATCGGCAGGCGGAAAGTATGGCTCGCACCGGCATAGCTTGACGGGAACGCCCCGAACGGCCCCGCCGAACGGGCGCGCTGCAATACGATCGAATCGACACTGCCGTTTCCTGAAGAACGCGCCATCGACACCGATGCAATATGGCCCGAGCGGTTCAGCGTGACATGAACGACCACGGTCGCGCGCAGCGGCCCTAAGCCGCGATAATGGCGATCGGAGGCCACGGCCCGGCGCAGGCGCGCACCGACCTTGCCGGCGTAGTTCGCCATTGCAGCCGCCCCGTCGCCGGAAGAGCCGCGGCGCGCTTCGGCGGCCTGCGAGCTGCCGGTTTCCGAATTGCCGCTGACAGAGCCCCGGCGCGCATCCTGCGCCGATTGACCACCGGATCCCGCACTTTGACGCTGTGCGGTCTGCCGCTGTCGGGTCTGCTGGCGCTGACGCTCGGCCTGCGCCTGTCGGGTGGCAACCTGATCCTCCGGCAGCGGTTCACTTTCCCATGGCGAGCGCTGGGGAACGGGCGGTGCGATATCATAGGCCAGTTCCGGATCGTCTTCCTGCGCCTTGATGGTCTCCGTCGGCGTTGCCTCGGCCACAAGCGGTGTGGTTTCCGCATCCGGCGGTGTTGCCTCGACGGTCTCCGGGGGCGCTACCGTTTCGGGAACAGTTGGTCTCGCCGGAGCCACGGCGTCGGGCGCGGTCGCATCGGTCGGCGCGACGGCCAGCACATCCGGCTCGGGACTGGAAAGGGCGGCAACCGGCGCAGGTTCGGGTGATTCGGCAGGAACCGCCTCCGCGACCTCGGCCGGCGGAGCAACGGCCTCCTCGGGCACAGGTGCCGGTGCGGACAATGTCTCGACGGGCGGGGTCTGTTCCACCGGCGTTTCGGATGGCGGCGGCGGTTCGGCGGCCTCGGGCGCCAGGGTTTCCGCCTCGGGCGCCACCGCCTGCTCGACGGGGACAGGCTCGGCCTCGACTTCCGTCGGCTGAACCTCTTCGCTGCCGCTTGCCGCGGCATCGACATCGCCATTGCCCAGCATCACCACATTGACGACGGTGCTGCCCTCTTCTTCCGGTGCGTCGGGAAGAACCTCGGCCACATGCATTGCCATTGCAAAGGCGGTGACATGGACGAGCAACGATGCCAGCGCCGACAGCGGCAGCCGCGTACCGGCAGATTGTTTTTCACCAGCACCGCTGATGCGCGGCAGCGTCACGCTGCCCAGATCGACCTCTTCTTCCGGCAGTTCCGGTCCGTCATCCGCAGCCTTTGAACCGGCGTCATCCTTTTTGGCACCGGCGGCGGCCATCAGTTCGCTCACCACGGTATCGAGATCGGCCGGTTTCCGGCTGTCCGGCTCAACCTCCGGCGCACGCCCGGAAGCCGGAGAGGAAGAAACAGGTTCCACCGGTTCGGCGTCACGGATGCCGCCCGGCAACCCCATCGCAAACATTGCCCTGTCATCCATCATCGGCAGAAACCAGCTTTGCTACAGCATGTCTTATTGGTCTTGGCGCGAACTGCGCGGTTTCTTGTCGCGCCGCTCAGCCGTCGAAAGGAATACCGGCCTTCGAATCGGTCTCAAGCTCGGCCATGCAATCCACGCTGGCGGCATCGCAAACCTTGATGTCGTTCAGCAGCAGCCCGCCCAACGCATCGCAATCCTCACCCGGCAGCTCGAACTGACGCACTCGCATCTTGCCGGCCGGCAGCGTCAGGAAGTCGAGCATGGTCAACCGGTCAACCACGCCGTCAACATCAAACAGCGCCACTTCGGCCTGCAGGCTCTCCACCGTCTCCGACAGGTTGTTTTCCACCAGGAATGTCAGCTTGCAGCCGTTTGCCGTGGTGTCGAGCGCATTCAGCGAGATCGACAGACCCGCAGTCTCGGGTGCTGCCGGCGCATTCGCTTCATCGGCTGCTGCCGGCACATCCGTATCATCGGCTGCAGTCTCCTGCGCCAGAATCGGTTGGGACATGACAAAAAGCGCGGCAACGGCGCATGGAAGAATTTTCATTGCTCAAATCTCCGGCGGGTTCGGATCGAAATTGGCTGGTTGCACAAGGCTTATCCTAGTGACGTGTTTTCCTACCGCTCGCTTTGGAAAACGTCTATTGCGTGGATAGCCAAAGATGACTTATAGAGTCAACTTATAAAAAACCGGATTCCCGAGTTCAAGTTTTAAACACGCACAGATATAACAACCAGGATGAACGATGAAAAGACGGCCGGAAAGGCCGACCCCCAGCCAGGCGGAAACGGCGCGCCGGTGCATGAAAGCGAATCGCTCTTCAAGGGTGGCAATGAAATCATCATTCGCCACAACGGAGCCGATTATCGCATGAAAATCACCCGCCAGGGCAAACTCATTTTGAACAAGTAGACGAGACAAGACCGATGAGCACGACCAAGACACCCGAGGAAATCCGCGCCTTCCGCCGTGACAATCCCAAAATGCGCGAGCGCGACATCGCCGCAACGCTCGGCATTTCCGAAGCCGCCCTCGTTGCCGCCGAAACCGGCCTGACGGCAACACGGATTTCGCCCGCCCCCGATGATCTTCTGGCCCATGCCGAAAGCTTCGGCGAAATCATGGCGCTGTCGCGCAATGAAAGCGCGGTGCACGAGAAGATCGGCGTTTTCGAAAACATCAAGAGCGGCAAGAAATCCGCAATCGTGCTCGGTGAAAACATCGACCTCAGGATTTTTCCGAGCCGCTGGACCCATGCTTTCGCCGTTACCAAGACGGATGCCGAGGGCAATGAAAAGCTGAGCCTGCAATATTTCGATGCAAGCGGCACGGCCGTCTTCAAGGTGCACTGGCGCCCGAAATCGAATGTCGAGGCCTACCACCGCTTTGTCGAAACATTCAAACTGGATGACGCCAGCCAGACCATCGAAACGCGCGAAATCACCGCCCATGATGCCGATCATGCCCGCGATCCGCAGGCGGTCGATGTCGAGCTTCTGCGCGACCGCTGGACGGCGCTGACCGACACCCACCAGTTCTTCGGCATGCTGAACGACCTCAAGGTCCATCGCCAGACGGCGATTTCAACGGTTGGCGATGATTATGCCTTCCGCCTGGCCGACGATGCAGCAGCCACCCTGCTCCACAAGGCCTCTGAAAATGCCGAACTGCCGATCATGGTATTCGTCAACAATAACGGCATCGTTCAGATCCACTCCGGCCCGGTGAAAAAGATCGTCGAGATGGGACCTTGGATCAATGTCATGGATCCGACCTTTCATCTTCACCTGCGCCGCGACCAGATCGCCGAGACCTGGCTGGTGCGCAAGCCCACCAGCGACGGCCACGTGACGTCGGTCGAGGCCTTCAATGCAGCCGGAGAGATGATCATCCAGTTCTTCGGCAAGCGCCTGGAAGGCTATGCCGAACGTCCGGTCTGGCGCGAACTGGCCGAGAGCCTGCCGCGCCACAGCGAAACCGCCGCCGCCTAGGAGTAAACATGACGGTTCTCTCATCTGCGCTGAAGAAAGCGCCTCTCATTGCAGGCATGCTGCTTGCCGGTATTACCGCGGCCAAGGCTGCCGAACCGCTCAAGGACCCATCCCGCCTCGTGACCATCGGTGGCTCCGTCACCGAAATCGTCTATGCGCTGGGCGCGGGTGACAGCGTGATCGGCCGCGACACAACCAGCCTCTATCCGCCGGAGGCACTCGCCCTGCCTGATATCGGCTATATGCGCCAGCTCTCGCCGGAAGGCATTCTTTCCGTCGATCCGTCGGCAATCATCAGCATCGACGGCGCCGGTCCGCCGGAAACCCTCGACGTGATGAAAAATGCCGATGTCGATATGGCGATCGTGCCGGAAGATTACAGCCGCGACGGCATTCTCGAGAAGGTCACGACGATCGGTACGCTTCTTGGCCGTGAGGATGAAGCAAAGCAGCTTGCCGATGACATTGCGGCCCAACTCGATCCGATTCTGGAAGAGAACGCCGCCCGTGCGCCCGAAGACAGAAAGAGCGCGCTCTTCATCCTCAGCCTGCGCGGCGGCAAGGTCATGGGGTCCGGCACCGGCACGGCTGCCAACGGCGTGATCGAAGCGGCCGGTCTTGAAAACGCCCTCGCCGATTTCGCGGGCTACAAGGCACTTTCGGATGAAGCCGTGATCGAGGCGGCGCCCGATGTTATCCTGCTGATGGACGGCGCTGCCGGCAATCACGTTCCCAGCGACGAGGACATTGCCGCCCAGCCGGCGCTTGCGCTGACGCCGGCGGGCGAAGCCATGGAAATCCATCGGATCGACCCTGTGGGCATGATGAATTTCGGTCCCCGATTCGGTGAGAACCTGGCGGCGCTGACGACCGAGATCTACGGAGAATGATGCAGGTATGGCGGTGATTGATACACTGTCTTCAGCCGGACGGCGGCTGAACTGGCGTGAACACGGCGACCGCTCCACGGTCGCCGTGTTCACCATTCTGGTGCTTGCCGTCGTCTCAGTGCTGGCGGTTCTGATATCCGTGGCCAACGGCGCTTCGGATGCCTCCGTCTTCGATGTTGCGCGCGCGCTCGTTACCGGCGATGCCGGTGGCGCGCTGGCGGCACGCGACCGGATCATCATCTTCGACATCCGCCTGCCACGTGCCATCATGGGTTTTCTGGTGGGCGCATCGCTTGCCGTCTGCGGGGCGGCCATGCAGGGCCTGTTCCGCAATCCGCTGGCCGATCCCGGCCTTGTCGGCGTTTCCGCCGGTGCGGGATTGGGTGCCGTGGTGATGATCGTTCTGGGTGGCACGCTCGCTGCGCCCATTACCAATCTGCTAGGCTTTTACGCCCTGCCTGCCGCCGCCTTTCTTGGCGGACTGGTCACAACGCTGACGCTCTACCGCATATCAACTCGCCACGGACAAACCTCGGTCGCCACCATGCTGCTCGCCGGCATCGCGCTGGCAGCCCTTGCAGGGGCCGCTACCGGGTTTCTCGTCTATCTTGCCAATGACCAGCAATTGCGCGACCTGACCTTCTGGTCGATGGGCTCGCTTGCCGGCGCCACATGGACGAAGGTCTGGGCGATTGTCCCGATCATGGCGGCCGCCTTTGCCGTTCTGCCTTTCATGGCGCGCGGGCTGAATGCCATCACGCTTGGCGAGGCGACGGCCTATCATATCGGCATTCCGGTTCAGCGGCTGAAGAACATCACCATTGTCGCCGTCGCTGCGGCCACCGGTGCAGGCGTTGCCGTTTCCGGCGGCATCGGTTTTGTCGGCATTGTCGTGCCGCATCTTCTGCGCCTCGTCATCGGCCCGGATCATCGCTACCTTCTGCCGTCCTCGGCGCTTCTCGGCGGCGCGCTTTTGGTGCTGGCCGATCTGTTCGCCCGGACGGTCGTGGCGCCTGCCGAACTGCCGATCGGCATCATCACCGCAACTGCCGGCGGCCCGTTCTTCCTGTGGATCCTGCTGAAGAACCGCTCGCGGCTCAATCTGTGACACCATGACCATAATCTCGACCAACCGGATAACCGTGGCGCTTTCGGGTCGCCCGGTTCTGAAAGATGTTTCGCTTGGGGCTGAGGCCGGCGAACTGACAGCCATCTGCGGGCCGAACGGCTCGGGCAAAACGACAACGCTGAAGGCGATTGCAGGCGATCTGAAACCGGACACCGGCAATGTCACCATCAATGGCAAGGACATTGCCGGACTGGCGCCCTGGCAGCTTGCACAGCTGCGCGGCGTGCTGCCGCAAGCCTCGAACCTCGCCTTTCCCTTCACGGTCACCGAAGTGCTGCGCATGGGCCTTTCAGGCCGCGCCCACCGGGATGGAGAGGCCGACCGGCAGACCATGGCGCGAGCGCTCAAGGCCGTCGATCTCGATGGTTTCGAAGGCCGTTTCTATCAGGAACTTTCCGGCGGCGAGCAGCAGCGCGTCCAGCTGGCGCGGGTGCTGTGTCAGATCGAAGCGCCGCTTGCCCATGGATCACCACGCTGGCTGCTTCTGGATGAACCGGTGGCAAGTCTCGATATTCTCCACCAGCTTGCGATCATGCGACTGGCGCAGACGTTCTGCCGCAACGGAGGCGGCGTTGTCGCGGTGATGCACGACCTCAACCTGACAGCGCTTTTCGCCGACCGGATCGTGCTGATGAAGGATGGCGAGGTTGCCGCTGCGGGAACGCCGAAACAGGTTCTGACGAACGATAACCTCTTTACCGTTTTCGGCGCGCGGCTTTCGGTCAACCAGACACCCGCCGACGACACCACCTTCGTCCTGCCGCACAGCGCGCTTTGATTTCGGACTAGGGCCGGTAGCGGAAGAAGTGCATGCGCGTGTCGCCGAACTCCCGGCCTTCCATCAGCGCAAAACCGTCCGGAAGCTGTGGGGCGACATCCGCGGCTTCCTCCAGAATGACAAGCGCCTCCGGTTTCAGCCAGCCGCCCTCGCCGGCTGCGGCAATCGCCTTTTCGCCAAGCCCCTTGCCATAAGGCGGATCGGCAAACAGCAGATCATACGGCTCAAGCCGCCCGGCACTGCCAAGCCTTGTCGCATCACGGCGCATGATACGGGTGCGTCCGGCAAGGCCCAGCGCCTCGATATTGGCCCAGAGCAGACCACGCCCCTCAATGCTGTTTTCAACGAAAAGCGCGGCACGCGCACCCCGCGAAAGGGCCTCGAGCCCGACCGCGCCGGTGCCCGCAAAAAGCTCCAGCAGACGCGCCCCCTCGACCGCATCGCGATAGCCATGGGCGAGAATGTTGAACAGGCTCTCGCGGGTCCGGTCTGTCGTCGGCCTTATGGCAGAGGTTTTGGGGGCGGAAAGCGCGCGTCCGCGAAATTCACCGCCGACGATCCGCATTGCCCCTCGGCCCCTTTCTGCCTGCACCGCCGCGCGGCCTGTCGCCGCCGGACTTGCCGCCGGAAGGGCGATCCCCTGCAGGCCGGCCTTCAGAGCGCGAACGGTTGGCGCCGTCCGGCCGCTTCGGCCCGGAAAAACGCTTGCCCCCGCGCGCATCGGCACCAGCATCGCCACGCGGCTTGCCAGCCCCTCTGGCGGATGCAGCACCGGGTTTATCGCCAAAGGACTTGCCCTTGCCGCCGCCCGAGCCCTTTGCCGGGCCCTTACCGCCAGCCGGCCGCGGCTTGCGCGGCGCGTCGCCATCCGTCTTGCGCCGTGCATCACGACGGGCATCGCGCCGTTCATCCTCGCGCGCCTTGTCCTCTGCCTTCTTCTTGGCCTTAGGGCCAAGCGGGCGTGCACCCGGCGCCATCCAGACATTGGCAGCCCGGCTTCGGGTTACGATATCCTTGAACGGATTTTCGTCATCCCCCTTGCGCTTGGTATCGAGACGGTCGCGACCGCGTTCGGCGCGCTCCCCCCGGTCCAGCTTTTCCTTGCGCGGAGCACGTTTCGGCGTTTCCGCCTGTTGTTCGGGCTTTGCAACCGCCGCCTCGCCGTCGTGATAAAGCGGCGCGTCGAAATTGGCACCGGCTTCCTCGATCAGGCGGGGCCCAAGCTGGTCGCGCAGCGTGCGGCCGCGCACTTCCAGCGCCTGCCCCTCTGCCAGCTCCCCGAGCTGGAACGGCCCGTAGGAGATGCGGATCAGACGTGAAACCTCGAGACCGAGCGCGCCGAGTACATTCTTGATCTCCCGGTTCTTGCCTTCGCGAAGGCCCATGGTGATCCACACATTGGAGCCCTGCTCGCGGTCGAGCGTCGCATCGATGGCACCGTACAACACACCGTCGACGGCGATGCCATCCTTCAGCTTGTCGAGATCGTCCTGCTTGATATTGCCATGAGCGCGCACCCGGTAGCGGCGCAGCCAACCGGTTGCCGGAAGCTCCAGCACGCGCGCAAGCCCGCCATCATTAGTCAAAAGCAGCAGGCCTTCGGTATTGATGTCGAGCCGTCCGATCGAGATCACACGCGGCAGATCCTTCGGCAGGTTTTCAAACACC
The DNA here is from genome assembly GCA_003001975.1 of Martelella mediterranea. Taxonomy (GTDB): domain Bacteria; phylum Pseudomonadota; class Alphaproteobacteria; order Rhizobiales; family Rhizobiaceae; genus Martelella; species Martelella mangrovi. The sequence goes on along the minus strand of PVUG01000013.1, from coordinate 107,983 downwards.
GTCGGCCGGCCTTCCGGATCGGAATTGGTGGTCACCAGACCGGCGGGCTTGTGGTAGATCCACAACCGTGTGCGCTCGATCCCGCGGATTTCCGCGCCATCGACCTCGATACGGTCGGCAAGCGTGACGTTCAGCGCCGGCGTGTCGAGCGTCTTGCCGTTGACCTTCACGCGTCCATCAAGGATCATCCGTTCCACATCGCGCCTGGAGGCGACACCGGCACGCGCCAAGAGCTTGGCAATCCGCTCAGGCGTCTGCCCTTCCGCCTCGACCTTCGGTGCGTTCTGGGCCGGTGCGGGCTTGCGGTCAGGCCTGGCTTTCGGCTTTCCGCCACGCTTGGGGAATTTGTCTTTCTGGTTCATTTCGCTTCGCCTGTTGATCCCTGTCCGCCGGAACGCTTCATTTTAGGATTGAAACGCTCTAACAGGACAGGGCGAATTGGTTAAGAGGAAACTTGTCAAAATGGCTGAGCGCCGCGATTTCATGGCACTGGCACTGGAAGAAGCCGAAAAGGCGGGCGCGCGCGGGGAAGTGCCGATCGGCGCCGTCATCACCCATGAAGGATCGGTCATCGCCTCGGCGGGAAACCGCACCCGCGAACTGAACGACCCGACGGCCCATGCCGAAGTGCTGGCGATCCGCGCGGCCTGCGAAAAAAGCGGCTCCGAACGCTTAAACGGTGCCCACCTCTACGTCACGCTCGAACCCTGCGCCATGTGCGCGGCGGCAATCTCCTTCGCCCGCATCGAACGGCTCTATTACGGCGCGGCCGATCCAAAAGGCGGCGGGGTCGATCATGGCGGACGCTTTTTCGACCAGGACACCTGCCACCACCGTCCCGATGTCTATTCCGGTTTTTCCGAAACCCGCGCGGCCGCCCTGCTCAGGGACTTCTTCAACGAACGCCGGTAAAACCTCAACGCCCGGCAAAGGCCGACAGCGTCTCGTCTTCCAGCCGGTAGCGGATCCATTCGCTCTGCGGCTTGCCGCCCACGGCGTCATAGACGCGGATCGCACCGACATTCCAGTCCAGCACGCTCCATTCCATCCGCCCGCAATTCCTCGAAACCGCAACATCGGCGACCGCGCGCATCAGCGCCTTGCCAAGACCCGCGCCGCGAAATTCCGGCGACACATAGAGGTCTTCCAGATAGATGCCGTTGCGGCCTTGCCAGGTTGAAAAGGTGAAATAATAGACGGCAAAGCCTGCCGGCTTGCCATCGATCTCGGCAATCAGCCCTTCGGTTACGGAGCCATCGCCGAAGATCGCCTCGGCGAGGCCCTCTTCGGTGGTCTCAACCTTGTCCAGCGCCTTTTCGAATTCGGCAAGCTCGCAGACAAAACGATAGATGGTGGCGGCGTCGGCACGCACCGCCGGACGGATCGAATACGTCATGATACCCCCGGTATGAAAACGCGCTTACTGACCGGCGTTCTTGGACGATTCGAGGAAGTCTTCCGTCTTGCCGCTCTTGCAGTTCAGGAACAGGAAGCAGCGATCGGGGTTCTTGCCCTCGGCCAGTTTCTGGCGGCGACGCTCCTTGGCGCGCTCCGGCTGACCGAGATCGTTCAACGCTTCCGGACTGGACGGCTGACGATACTGTTCCGGCGGATCGATCAGGTAACGGCTTTGCGTGATGTCGATCGTATTGGCTTCGGCGCGCGCCTTGCGGAAGGCTTCGAGCTGTTCCTTCTCGGTCATGTTGTCGCGGTTCTTGCCCACCAGAAGCGGCGATTCGTAGAACGGATTGTCCTTGTTGTCCTCGGCTTCCTGGTAGACCCGTTCGCGCTGTTCTTCCGGCGATTCGATCCAGTTGGGATTATCAGCCGAAGCCACCGATTTCTGCGGCGGTATCAAGGTCCGGCCCGCCACGCTTTTACCGGGCTTCACCAGTTCAGGCCGTGCCTCATAGGTGATGTCGGGATCATCGGGATTGATCACCAGAACAGCCTCGCCAAGGTCCTCGACGAGCTGGGTGGTGGCGGATTTGCCGGTGCCATAGGTCGGGCCGCTGACACAGGATGCGAGCGCGGACACGCCCAAAAGAGCGATCGCAATTTTCATCGAACGGGTAACAAAAGTCATGCGCTCTATAACCACTCCTCGGCGTCGCTGGCGCCACTCACACTACGCCATCTGCCATATTTCGGCGATAAATCCGGCGAAAACGCGACATTCCTACCGTAGAACTGTCCTTTTCGCAATTATTCTCAGGGAGAATAACGGGCTTGGAGCAGCCGGGCAATGAGGCGCCCGGCTGCCATTATCGATCAGGCCCCGGCTGCAAGCTCCCTGAGGGCTGCAGCGTCGCGCGCGGAGACATCCGGATAATCGGGATCAGAGCCGACATCGTCGGTGATTTTCCACGAGCGGGCACATTTGGTGCCGCTTGCCAGTTCGGGCACAACGGCAACGCCGGCGACTTCAGGCAGGCGGAAGGCATCTTCCGGGCCGTCGCCTTCCTTCACCGTGATGGCCGAGGTGATGCAGATTTCCTCGAAGTCACGGCCTTCAAGCGAGGCAAGCAGCTCCCTGTCGCCGACATAGACCACGGGTGCGGCCTCCAGCGAGGAACCGATGCGCTTTTCGCGGCGCTCGATTTCCAGCGCGCCGGTGACGACCTTGCGGACTTCGCGGATCTTGGCCCAGCGGGCGGCAAGCGCCTCGTCCTTCCAGTCTGCCGAGACATCCGGGAACTGTGCCAGATGGACGGAAACGGCATCCGGATTGCGCGAAAGCCAGGCCTCTTCCATGGTAAAGGGCAGCATCGGCGCAAGCCATGTCACCAGGCAATCGAACAGCTTGCGGATGACGACCAACGCCGAACGGCGGCGCATGCTCGACGGCGCATCGCAGTAAAGCGCATCCTTGCGAACATCGAAATAGAAGGCCGACAGCTCGATATTGGCGAAATCCGTCAGCGCGCGGGCGATCTTCTTGAAATCGAAGTCGTCATAGCCCTTGCGGACCAGTGCATCCAGCTCGGCCAGACGATGCAGCATCAGCCGTTCCAGTTCCGGCATGTCGGCGGCAGCGATATCCTCGCCCTCGTCATGGGCCAGCGTGCCGAGCATCCAGCGCAGCGAGTTCCTGAGCTTGCGATAGGTATCGACATTCGTCTTGATAACCGTGTCACCCAGACGCTGGTCTTCCCAGTAATCCGTGGTCATCACCCACAGACGCAGGATATCGGCGCCGGATTTTGCCATCACATCCTGCGGGAAGACCTGGTTGCCCAGCGATTTCGACTGTTTGCGACCCTTTTCGTCCATGGTGAAGCCATGGGTGACGACGGCGTTGTAGGGCGCACGACCGCGCGTGACGCAGCCTTCCAGCAGCGAGGAATGGAACCAGCCGCGATGCTGGTCGGAGCCTTCGAGATAGACATCGGCCGGCCATTTCAGGTCCGGACGGTCTTCCAGAACGAAGGTGTGGGTCGAGCCTGAGTCGAACCAGACATCGAGAATGTCGGTGACCTGTTCCCAGTCTTCCGATGCACGCTCGCCAAGGAAACGCTCGCGCGCGCCTTCGGCAAACCAGGCGTCGGCCCCTTCCGCCTCGAAGGCTTCGAGAATGCGGGCATTGACGGCCTCATCGACGAGCACTTCGCCCTTCGCATCGCAGAAGATGCTGATCGGCACGCCCCAAGCACGCTGACGCGAAAGCACCCAGTCGGGCCGGGTCTCGATCATGCCACGCAGGCGGTTCTTGCCGGCGGCGGGCACGAAACGGGTGTCATCGATGGCCGACAGCGCGCGCGAGCGCAGCGTCGACGCATCGCCGAGGTCGCGGTCCATATATACGAACCACTGCGGCGTATTGCGGAAGATCACCGGCTTTTTCGAACGCCAGGAATGCGGATAATCATGCTTGATGCGGCCACGGGCAAACAGGCGGTCAGCGGCGATCAACGCCTTGATGACACGCTCATTGGCGTCGCCCTTCTTGCCGTTGTCATCCATGACGCGGGCTGCGCCGCCTTCGGCACCTGGGCCGAAACCATAAGCTTCCTCGGTATAGAAACCATCATCACCCACCGTGAATGGGATTTTCGGCGAGATGCCGCGCGCTTCCAGATCGCGGGCCTGTTCCATCCATGCATCAAAGTCCTCGCGACCATGACCGGGCGCGGTGTGGACGAAACCGGTACCGGCATCATCGGTGACATGATCGCCATCGAGCAGCGGAACCTTGAAGTCGTAGCCAAGGTCGATCAGCGGATGCGTGCAGGTAACGCCGGAAAGTTCGGTCGCATCGAGATCACGCACCAGCTTCATCGTCAGCTTGGCCTTGGCCGCACATTCTTCTGCCAGGTTCTTGGCAAAGAGCACGCGCTCGCCCGGCTGCGGGCCGAAATCATTGGCCGCTTCGGTGATCTCGTAGAGCCCGTAGGCAAAACGCGACGAAAACGACACGGCGCGGTTGCCGGGGATGGTCCAGGGCGTGGTCGTCCAGATCACGACGAAGCTTCCCATAAGGTCTTCGGGGCCTTCGACAACCGGGAACTTCACCCAGATCGTGTCCGACTGAACCTCGTGATATTCGACTTCCGCCTCGGCCAGCGCCGTGCGTTCAACCACCGACCACATCACCGGCTTGGAACCGCGATAAAGCTGGCCGGCCTTGGCGATCTTCAGCAGTTCGCCGGCGATACGCGCTTCGGCGTGGAAGGCCATGGTCGTGTATGGCTTTTCGAAATCGCCCTCGATGCCGAGACGCTTGAATTCGCCCGTCTGCACGTCGATCCAGTGCTGCGCGAACTCGCGGCATTCGCGGCGGAATTCGTTGATCGGCACCTCGTCCTTGTTCTGGCCCTTGGCGCGGTAGGCTTCCTCGATCTTCCACTCGATCGGCAGGCCGTGGCAATCCCAGCCGGGAACGTAGTTGGAATCGAAGCCGCGCATCTGGAACGAACGGGTGATGACGTCCTTCAGGATCTTGTTCAGCGCATGGCCGATATGGATATTGCCGTTGGCATAGGGCGGGCCGTCGTGCAGCACGAATTTCTCGCGGCCCGCAGCATCTTCGCGCAGTTTCTTGTAGAGCCCCACTTCCTCCCAGCGCGCCACGATTTCGGGTTCCTTCTTGGGAAGGCCCGCACGCATGGGGAAATCGGTTTTCGGCAGATAAAGGGTTTCGGAATAGTCGACGGTGTCGTTTTTGTCGGTCATCTCTTGTGCATTCCTGCTGGGCAGCGCCACCATAAAGGCAGCGCGCAACTGTTCAGGTAAAACTGGTAAAATGCATCCTTCTCGGACGCCAAAATCCCGGACCCTCGGGCATGCTCAACACGAGCGCCTCAAAGGGCCGGGCTCATAATTCGGAAAATGACGACCAGAACTTTTTTCAGCATAGCGGCGGTTGTTTAAGCGGTTTTGCCGCAAATGGAAAGAGGGCGGGCGCCAAGAATCTGCCCGCGCCCTCACATGTTTTACGGCTTGTGCGGCAAAGGCCTGGCCGAAGAGGATGGCAGTTTGAAGTTTTGCAGCAACCGGGCGACGGAAATCCCGGCCAGAAGCGCAACAACGAAGATGACCGTCGACATGTGGCCAAGCCCCAGTGTCGGAATAGCCGCCCCCGGGCAGAAACCGGCAATCCCCCAGCCGATGCCGAAGACCGCAGAGCCTGCAACCAGTTTCGCATCGATCTTCCGTGTTCCCGGAAGACGGAATTCATGATCGAAGACCGGCTTGTTGCGGGCCCTGAAAATCAGGAAATAACCGGGAACGGCAACGCAGAGCGCGCCCGCCAGAACGAAAGCAAGGCTCGGGTCGAACGTGCCGAACAGATCGAAGAAATTAAGCACCTTGGCGGGATCGGCCATGCCCGATATGACGATCCCGAGACCGAAGATCGCGCCGATGACGGCTGCAACCAGATAACGCATCACGATTTCCATTCACAGAAGATGGCGGATAACAAACACGGTCAGAAAGGCGAAGCTCATGAAAGAGAGCACCGCCACGGCCGAACGACGGGAAAAGCGGGCAAGCCCGCACACGCCATGCCCCGATGTGCAGCCCGAACCGTAGGTCACGCCGATACCGGTGATCACGCCGCCGACAATGATCGCCGCCGTAGAAACCGGCATATCATAGGCAACCGCGCCGCCGAACAGACGAAACAGCAAAGCGACGACAATGGCGCCGGCGATGAAGCAGGACTTCCAGGCAAGGTCACGGTTGAACGGCGGCAGCAGACCGCCGAGAATGCCCGTCATTCCAGCAATCCGGCCCCATGAAAACATGAGCAGCACAGCCGACAGCCCGATCAGAAGACCGCCGGAAAACGACATCAGAGGGGTGAATTCAGTCATGGGAGGACCTCGAAACTTTCGCAATCAATGCACGACCGGTCTAAACCGGTTCGCATTGCCGGCCTGGATATAAGTCAAACAACGCACATTCAAACAGACAAATTTTCGCATTTATGAAGATATAATGAGAAAATCCGACTACTGCCGGGGCATCCGGCAGGCAAGCAGGGCAAACCCATGCCGGATTTGACTAAAACGCGATCTTCGCATCCAGCGGCGAGAACGGCTGGACCGACGACAGCAGCGCCTTGGCCTGATCGGCATCGCGATGCATCTGGGCCACGAGGGCTTCGAGACCATCGAATTTCAACTCGTCGCGCAGCCGGCCGAACAGGGAGACAGCACCGGTTTCGCCGTAAAGATCGCCCTTGAAGTCGAAAATATAGGTCTCGAGCAGCGGGCGCCCGTCCTCGACAACGGTCGGCCGGCGACCAAAGCTTGCGACGCCGTCATGCAGCGTGCCGCATGGCCGGCGATAGCGGACCGCGTAAATGCCGGGCCGCAGCTTGGCATGCGGATCGAAGGCCATGTTGGCCGTCGGAAAACCCAGCGTCCGGCCAAGCTTTTCGCCGTGAATGACTTCACCGCTCACCGTATAGCGATAGCCCAGAAGACCGGAGGCCTCGACCACCTCGCCGCGGCTCAACAGGTCGCGGATACGGCTCGAGGAGACGACATCGGCATTTTCGTCGCGAAATGCATCCATCAGCGTGACGCCGAAATCGAAGCGTTTTCCCGCCTGCATCAGATAGGCCGGACCGCCTTCGCGGTTGCGGCCAAAATGGAAGTCGAACCCGGTCACCACTTCGCTTGCCCCCAGCCAGTCGACGAGGACCGTGGTGACGAATTCTTCCGGCGAGCGCTGCGAGAACGTCTTGTCGAAGGGATATTCGATCACGGCGTGATAGCCCATCGCCTCCAGCAGCTTCGCCTTCATCGGCGCGGGCGTCAGGCGGAAAACCGGCGCCTGCGGATTGAACACCGTGCGCGGATGCGGCTCGAATGTCAGCACCAGCGCCGGCACGCCGCGCTCGGTTGCGATATCCCGCGCCCGCTCCAGCACGCTCTGGTGTCCGCGATGGACACCGTCGAAATTGCCGATGGCGACAACGCCCCCCTTCAGTTCGGAAGGGAGGGGTTCCAGAAATTCGTTACGATGAAATACCGTCATTGCTCAGGTCCAGATGGATGTCGATGGCCGTCTCAGGCCAGATCCGGCATCCAGTATTTCGGGGTTGCGCCCTTGTCCGTCAAGAAGCGTTTCAGCAACGCTTCGTCAACGGTGCCCTCCCTGGTATAATCGGCGGCATGAATGCCCTCGGCGATATAAAGCAGGTCGAGACCGTAATTCATGGCGCCCAGAACATCGGTCGGCATGCCGTCGCCAATGGCCAGAATGCGCGCCTTGTCGACATCGCCGAGAAGCGTGCGGGCCTTTTCCAGCGCCGCGTCGTAAATCGGCTGATGCGGTTTTCCGGCAATCAGCGTGGTGCCGCCAAGCTCCTCATAAAGCGCGGCAAGAGCGCCGGCGCAGGGAATGAGGCGATCGCCGCGTGTGACGATCAGGTCCGGATTGGCGCAGACGAGCGGCAGGCCGCGCGCGGCAAACCCGCTCAGCATGTCGCGGTAATCCTCCGGCGTTTCCGTCTCGTCGTCGAAAAGGCCGGTGCAAAGGATGCTTTCTGCCTCTTCCGCCTCAACCAGTTCAACGCCGGTTTCGCTGACAAGACCGATATCGCGCTCCGGCCCGAGGAAGAAAAGCTTGCGCGGCCCTTCGCTGACGATCTTCTTGGTCACATCGCCGGATGTGACAATACCGTCATAGGCGGCATCCGTGACGCCAAGGTTGACCAGCTGTTTTGAAACCGCAGGGGAAAGGCGCGGCGAATTGGTCAGCAGAATGACGGTCTTGCCTGCGGCCCGGGCATCAGCCAGCGCTTTCTTCGCCGCATCGAAAGAGGCAACGCCATTGTGCAAAACGCCCCAGACATCGCACAGTATGACGTCATAGGCATCGTAAACGGCGCTGAGCGCGGGAATGGATCTGGCCATGAATATCCTCATTGATAAGAATGCAGTCGGGCGGGCGCGCACAAAAGGTCACAATCACGCGCCGATGGCAAGCCCCGCAACGCCCGCCGCCAGAAGCAGCGGGATGACGCCAAGGCGAAACCGGAAAACAGCAACACCGCCGGCAACGGCGATTGCCAGCGATGACAGGCTGAGGCTTTGCCACTGAGGCCACACCAGAGCGGCATCGAGGAACGGATGAAAAGCAAATAATTCAATACGGCCGACGGACGGGAAAAGCACGTGAAGGGCAAACCAGAACGTCAGATTGGCAATGACGCCGACCGTAGCAGCGCCGATGCCGGCAAGAGCACCGGATAGCGCCGGTTTCTTCCGCACGCTTTCGACATAGGGAGCGCCGGCAAAGATGAAGACGAAGCTCGGCACGAAAATCGCCCACGCCGTCAAAAGCGCCCCGAGAATACCGGAAAGGACAGCACTGCCGAAAACCGGCGCGCCGAAGGCCGCCAGAAAGCCGACGAAAGAAAGCACCAGCACCAGCGGCCCTGGCGTCGTTTCCGCCAAAGCCAGACCGTCCAGCATTTCAGCCGGGGTCAGCCAGTGATAGGTGTTGACCGCTTCCTGCGCCACATAGGACAGAACCGCATAGGCGCCACCGAAGGAAAAGACCGCGATTTTCACAAAGAATGTGAAGATTTCGGCCAGAGTGCCGCCGCCGACAACCATGAAAATGCCCAGCGGTGCAAGCCAGACGAGCACCCAGACGACAACGCTTGCAAGGGCGCGCCACCCGTGACCGCCATCGCGCGTTGCCACCGTATCTTCATCATCAGCGTCCGCGATTTCGGCCTGCAGCAGCAGATACCCGCCAAGCGCGGCAAACAGAATAACCAGCGGAAACGGAATACCGAAAACGAAAAGCGCCAAAAACGCCAGACATGCGAAACCGGCATAACGCGGCCCCTTCAGCGACTTTTTCGCCATGCGCCACAATGCCTGCGCGACAATGGCCAGCACGGCGGCCTTGAGACCCAGAAAAACGGACTGAAGCCAGCCGGTATCGGCAAAAAAGGCATAGGCCAGCGCCAGCGCGATGATGACGACAAGCCCCGGCACCACAAACAGAATACCCGCGACAACGCCGCCACGGACGCCATAAAGCAGCCAGCCGAGATAGGTCGCGAGTTGCTGGGCCTCCGGGCCGGGCAACAGCATGCAGTAGTTGAGCGCATGCAGATACCGGCTTTCACCGATCCAGCGTTTTTCATCGACCACGATGCGGTGCATCAATGCGATCTGACCGGCAGGGCCGCCGAACGACAGCATGCCGATGCGGAAAAACACCGCGAGAAATTCACGAAAGGAGGGGCCGGTTACATCCGCCATGCCACGCGCCACAATATCCCCGCATTACAGATAGAGGTTTCGTTGCATCTATCGCGATGATACGAAGGCTTTGTGAAAACGACGTGCCGCCCTCACCGGCGCCCCCCTTCACCGGTACTGGCAAAAAATCTTTCGCCAATTTCTTGACACTCAGTCACCCCCTGCCTAAATGTCCGCCATTAGCACTCAACACAGGAGAGTGCTAACACCATATCCAGGCCGCCGGCACATGCCGGCTGCGAGTGTCATTTGATCGAGGGTATAGACAATGGCAAGCATTTCTTTCCGCCCCCTGCACGACCGCGTTGTCGTACGTCGTGTTGAGTCCGAAGAAAAGACCAAGGGCGGCATCATCATTCCCGACACCGCCAAGGAAAAGCCGCAGGAAGGCGAAATCGTCGCCGTCGGTTCCGGCGCCCGTGACGACAGCGGCAAGGTTGTCGCGCTCGACGTCAAGGTCGGCGACCGCGTTCTGTTCGGCAAATGGTCGGGTACTGAAGTCAAGCTCGACGGCGAAGACCTTCTGATCATGAAGGAAGCCGATATCATGGGTGTTGTCGCCTGATCGGCGGTCATCCCTGACGCTTACCATTCCATTCAGCCGGGCTTTCGAGCCCATCAAGGTTTGAGAAACCAGGAGTTTTCAAATGGCTGCCAAAGAAGTCAAATTCGGCCGTACGGCGCGTGAAAAGATGCTCGACGGCGTCGACATTCTCGCCAACGCTGTGAAGGTCACGCTCGGCCCCAAGGGTCGTAACGTTGTTATCGAAAAGTCCTTCGGCGCTCCGCGCATCACCAAGGACGGTGTTTCGGTCGCCAAGGAAATCGAACTCGAAGACAAGTTCGAAAACATGGGCGCCCAGATGGTCCGCGAAGTTGCTTCGAAGACCAACGACACCGCCGGTGACGGCACCACCACGGCGACCGTTCTGGCACAGTCGATCGTCAAGGAAGGTTCGAAGGCCGTTGCTGCCGGCATGAACCCGATGGACGTCAAGCGCGGTATCGACCTCGCTGTTGCCGAAGTCGCCAAGGAACTGGTCGCCAAGGCCAAGAAAATCAACACCTCTGCTGAAGTCGCTCAGGTTGGCACCATCTCCGCCAACGGCGAAAAGCAGATCGGTGAAGACATTGCCCACGCGATGCAGAAGGTCGGCAATGAAGGCGTGATCACGGTTGAAGAAGCCAAGACCGCCGAAACCGAGTTGGAAGTCGTTGAAGGCATGCAGTTCGACCGCGGCTACCTGTCGCCGTACTTCGTCACCAACTCGGAAAAGATGATTGCCGAGCTGGAAGACGCCTACATCCTGCTGCACGAAAAGAAGCTTTCCAACCTGCAGGCCATGCTGCCGGTTCTGGAATCGGTCGTACAGTCCAACAAGCCGCTCATCATCATTGCTGAAGACGTCGAGGGCGAAGCCCTTGCAACGCTCGTCGTCAACAAGCTGCGTGGCGGCCTGAAGATTGCTGCCGTCAAGGCACCGGGCTTCGGCGATCGCCGCAAGGCCATGCTGGAAGACATCGCCATCCTGACGGGCGGCACTGTTATCTCCGAAGATCTCGGCATCAAGCTCGAAAATGTCACCCTCGACATGCTCGGCACGGCCAAGAAGGTCTCGATCACCAAGGAAAACACCACGATCGTCGACGGCGCCGGCCAGAAGGCCGACATCGAGGCACGTGTTGCCCAGATCAAGGCTCAGATCGAGGAAACCACCTCCGACTACGACCGCGAAAAGCTGCAGGAACGTCTTGCCAAGCTCGCCGGCGGTGTTGCCGTGATCCGCGTTGGCGGCTCCACGGAAGTCGAAGTGAAGGAAAAGAAGGACCGCGTCGACGACGCTCTGAACGCGACCCGCGCGGCCGTTCAGGAAGGCATCGTTCCCGGTGGCGGTCTTGCTCTCCTGCGTTGCTCGGCTGCCGTTACGGTCAAGGGTGAAAACGAAGACCAGGATGCCGGTATCGCCATCGTCCGTCGCGCTCTGCAGGCTCCGGCCCGCCAGATCGTCACGAACGCCGGTGACGAAGCTTCCATCGTTGTTGGCAAGGTTCTTGAAAACAACGACTTCAACTTCGGCTGGAACGCCCAGACCGGTGAATATGGCGACATGATCACCATGGGTATCGTTGACCCGGTCAAGGTTGTCCGCACCGCTCTGCAGGACGCAGCCTCGGTTGCTTCGCTCCTCATCACCACCGAAGCCATGGTTGCCGAACTTCCGAAGAAGGAAGCTGCCGGCGGCATGCCCGACATGGGCGGCATGGGTGGAATGGGCGGCATGGGCGGCATGATGTAATCAGGCCTGGGCCTGATTGCTTAGAGCCTAGCTCGACCATTCAAAATTTCAGAAAGGCGCTCCTTCGGGGGGCGCCTTTTTTGTTGACAAACCCTGCAAGCAATCACAGCTTTGCCTATCCCCCGGCCGGCATGACGAAGAACGAGGGGCGAGCTTTGCAAACAAAAAAGGCGCGGCCGCCCGGCCACGCCTTTTATCGTTTGTACTGTCCTGAGAACGGCTCAGTTCTTCGCCGGAACCGCAAGACCTTTGACACTGGCCGGACGCTCGGAACAGCGCTTGACCCAGGCATTGACGACCTTGAAATCGGAAAGCCGCAGGGTTTCCTCTGCATCATAGCCGTTCGTCAGGCCACGCACCCAGGGGAAGATCGCGATATCGGCAATCGTATACTCATCGCCCATGATGAACTGACGGTCGAGCAGCCGGCCTTCCAGAACGCCCAGCAGACGGCGCGCTTCCTTGGTGTAGCGCTCCACCGGATAGGAATTATTGGCAACCTTGTCGGCGGCATATTTGTAGAAATGGCCGAACTGACCGAACATCGGGCCCACGCCCCCAACCTGGAACATCACCCACTGGATCGTCTCATAGCGCCCGATCGGATCGTTGGGGATCAGCCGGCCGGCCTTTTCGGCGAGGTAAAGCAGGATCGCGCCGGATTCGAACAGGCCGATGGGCGTGTCGTCCGGTCCGTGCGGGTCGATAATCGCCGGGATCTTGTTGTTGGGATTGAGCGACAGAAACTCGGGCGTCATCTGATCATCGGTATCAAAGGACACACGATGCGCCTCATACGGCAGTTCCAGCTCTTCCAGAGCGATAGAAACCTTCACGCCATTCGGAGTGGGAAGAGAATAGAGCTGAATGACGTCGGGGTTTTGTGCTGGCCATTTCTGGGTGATCGGAAATGCGGACAAGCGTGGCATGGATGTTCCTGAAAAGTTATAGGGATAGGTGCGAGATGTGCAGTGCAAAAAGGAATCGCAAGCCCACACTTGTCACTTTATTGGCAAAACGGTGTCACAACGCCAAAAAAATGACGTTTTTCCGGAAACATCACTTAAAATTTACGCACGGCCCGCCTCATCGCAGGAAAAACGACACGGGTATTGGCCTGCGCCCCCTTCAGCTGCGCATCGCCGTGAGGATTTCATCAACAACCGGATCGCCCTCATGCGCGGCCTTGCGGGCCCGCACGAAACAGGCCTCCGACTTCAGGATCACGCCATCGGAGAGGATCTTCAGGTGGTTGGCCGCAAGCGTCGAGCCGGTGGAGGTGATATCGACGATGATATCGGCCTGGCCGGCCATCGGCGCGCCTTCGGTGGCGCCCAGGCTTTCGACGATCCGATAGAGCTGGATGCCGTGCTTGGCGGTGAAGAACTGCTGCGTCAGCCGCCAGAATTTTGTCGCGATTGCCAGCCTGCGGCCATGACGGCTGCGGAATTCGGAGGCAACGTCGTTGAGGTCGGCCATGGTGTCGACATCGAGCCAGATTTCCGGCACGGCGACGACCACATCGGCCTGCCCGAAACCGAGGCGGGAGACGAACTCGACGCGGGCATCGGCCTGAGCCACATTCTCGCGCACCACATCCTCACCTGTAACGCCGAAATCGACAGCGCCATTGCCGACTTCACGGGAAATCTCCGAGGCTGACAGAAAGGCGATTTCGATATCCGGGCGTCCGCGCACCTGACCGCGATAGGAGCGGTCATTGCCATTGGTCTCGACCGGGAACCCGGCTTTTTCTAGGGCCTTTTCCGCGCCTTCCTTGATACGCCCCTTGGAGGGCAGTGCGATGGTGACGGTCATTGTTGTTCTCCGGCGCGTTCGATCCGGTCGAGCCACAGCGAAAAGCCGACGGCGGGAATATGATCGCTGGCGCCAAGCAGCGTCAGCAGGCGGTCATAGCGTCCGCCACCGGCCAGCAACGCACCGCGCGCGCCGGTCTCCGCGATCTCGAACACCAGACCGGTATAATAATCGAGCGGACGGCCGAAGGCAGCGCGATAGGTGATCGCCGCAACGTCGACATCGGCGGCCCGCAGCGCGGCAATGCGCCGCTCGAACACGCCGATGGCCGCACCGATATCGAGGCCGAATTTCTCCGAAAAGGCAGCCAGTTCGGACGACGCGGCATCAAGGCCGACTTCAAGCGACAGGAATGTTTTCAGGGCTTCCAGCGCCTCGCGGTCGAGACTGGTGACCGAAAGCGCCAGTTTTTCCTTCAGCCGCCGGGCAATTTCCTTCGGGCTGCGGCTGGCATTGGTGGAATAGCCGGTTTGCTGCATGGTCCGGTCGATATGATCGATCAACCCGGCCTCGTCGCCATCGGCCAGAAACGCGGCCACGCGGCGGTCGAGCCCGGAAACCGGCTGCGGGCGGGCCAATGCCTCCAGAAGGGCTGCAAGACGGGCATGGTTGCCGAAAGCCTGGATCAACCGCTTCTGCCAGCCGCCGGGAAGCCCGAGCGCGCGCACCACGGCCTCGAAGATCGCCTGATCGCCCAGCGTCACGGAAAAACGCGCGCCCGGCAGGCAGGCGCCGAGCGTGCTCCATGCATCGGCGATGGCGCGGGCGTCTGCGGCGGCCACATCCACCGTGCCGAGGTCTTCGATACCGGCCTGAAAGAACTCGTCCGCGCCGTCCTCGCGCGCCTGACGGAACACCATGCCGCAATAGGCATAGCGCTTCGGCGTTCCGGCGTTGTCGGTGATATGGTGGCGACAGACGGGAATGGTGAATTCGGGGCGCAGGCACAGGCTTTCGCCGGTCTCGCTCTCGGTCATGAAGATACGGCGGCGCAGCGCCTCGCCGGTCATGTCCAGAAACGGCGCGGCGGGCTGGATCACCGGTGTATCGGTCAGAACCGTGTCGCGCGCGGAAAAAGCGGCAAGGATGGCGCCGGCGCAATCCGGCAGGCTGGTGGAGGGCATCGTTGTCCCATCGTCATTCGAGTTTCCGCATCCGATGACCATCCTTTGCGGCAAAAGTCAACGATTGCGGCCAGCTTCAGCCCAAAACCTGCATCAGTTCGATCCGGTTGCCGAAGGGATCGTAAACATAGGTCCGCAGAAAGCCTTCAAGCGGCGCGTCCGGCTTCACCACATAACCGGCCTTTTCCACCGCCGCCGCAACCGCCGCGACATCATCGACCAGAAACGCCGGATGCGCCTTTTTCGCGGGCCGGAAATCCTTCTCGACGCCCAGATGGATGCGCAGGCCACCCGCCTCGAACCAGCACCCGCCGCGCGCGTTCAGATTGTCAGGCTTTTCCACCTCCGGCACGCCAAGCACGCCGGCATAAAACGCCCGCGCCTCATCTTCCCGACCCTCGGGCATGGCAAGCTGGATGTGATGAATGGATTTGAGCATGGCGGCCCCCTCATCGCTGCAATATGTAGCACGATTGCCGGAAAATCGCGATGAAAGCCAAGACCACCATTCTCCCCTCGAGGGGACGGCTATCGCCAAGGGCTTTGCCGCACAGCCCCCAAATCTTCTCGCCCCGGAGGGGAGAGATGTCGCGACAGCGACAGTGAGGGGGGGAACCTATCCACACGGACGCCCTCACGATTTTGAAACGCCGCTTCACCCTCACTGCCCCTTTCGGGGCATCTCTCCCGCAAGCGGGAGAGAGTATATGGAGCAAGCCGCAAGGGTAGATGCGACTGTCCTGTCTCAAGAGGGGAGGTTGTGAGAGCCGACGCCTCCCCCGCCGCATCATCCGGCCCGACGCCGGTCCTCCGCCTGTGCCTCCAGCATCTGGCGCACCTTTTCGACCAGATCGCCTTCCGGCACGGTTTCCTGCGCCACGCGGGCCTCGCGCCATTCGGCATTGTCCTCGATTTCGCCGGACAAGCGCTTGCCCTCGATCAGGTCCTTGATCTGGACGACGCCTTCGGCGCGCTCATCGCCACCCTGGATGATGGCGATGGGGCAGCCGCGCCGGTCTGCATATTTGAGCTGGTTGCCGAATTTCTTCCAGTTGCCCTGATACATCTCGGCGCGAATGCCGGCAGCGCGCAGCTCCTGCGTCATCTTCTGATAGCGGCCCATGGCCTCGGCATCGCCATCCATGACGGTGACCAGCACCGGCTCGATCACCTCGGAGGCGCCGAGCTTGCCGAGGTTCTTCAGCGCCGTCATCAGCCGCGACACACCGATGGAAAAGCCCGTCGCCGGCACCGGCTGGCCCATGAAGCGCGACACCAGCCCGTCATACCGCCCGCCGCCGCCAACCGAGCCGAACACGACCTTTTCGCCTTTTTCATTGGTGACGTCGAAGGTGAGTTCGGCTTCGTAGACGGGACCGGTGTAGTATTCGAGGCCGCGGACGACGGAGGGGTCAATTTTGATACGATCGGGGCCGTAGCCTGCTGCTGCAAACGCTCTGTGCATAGCCAAGAGTTCACCAATGCCTGCGACGCCTGCACTTGCATCAGTTTCTGGATCAGCGAGTGCCGTCGAAACCGCGATTGTCCAAGAGACACTCTCGTCCGCAAACTCACCCTCAGGAAATACCGGCCGACCATCAACAAGAAACCCTGAAACATATTCATACCAGGTCTGCTGAAAGGAGATGATCTCTTCACCAAGTTGAACTTTCAAAGGCTCATCTGCTGCGCTCAGAAATTTAGGCGTTTCGAACAACCTCAATAAAATAGAAGCTGTTTGCTCTGATAGCCCCGCCCCCTTAGTGAAGTCACCGCTTTCATCTTTGCGCCCAGTCGTCAGGAGTAACATGACTCCCTCCCGGCCGAACTTGTCAAATTTATCAAGCGCACGAAGCACATCGAGGTTTTTGTCAGCAGCAACGCCGCGCGCGCGCAGAACCCCATCCAGCACCTTCCGGTTATTCACCCGGATCACATAATCTCCGCGCGGAATGCCGAGGGCTTCCATGGTGTCGGCCATCATCATGCACATTTCGGCATCCGTCTGGACGCCCGGCGCGCCGACGACGTCGGCGTCGAACTGCATGAACTGGCGGAAGCGCCCCGGTCCCGGCTTTTCGTTGCGAAACACATAGCCGGCGCGATAGGTGCGGTAGGGAAGCTGGATGTCGTTGAAATTCTCGGCGACATGGCGGGCGAGCGGGGCCGTCAGGTCGTAGCGCAGGCTCATCCACTGGTCGTCATCGTCGGTCAGCGAAAACACGCCCTCGTTCGGGCGGTCCTGATCGGGCAGGAATTTGCCCAGCGCATCGGTATATTCGAACAGCGGCGTTTCCACCGGATCGAAGCCGTAATTCTCGTAGACCGCCTTGATCTTCGCCACCATCTCTTCCGTCGCGCGGATATCGGCGGCCGAGCGGTCGACAAAGCCGCGCGGCAGGCGGGCCTTCAGTTTCTGCGGTTTCTTTTTCTTCTTGTCGCTCATGGGATCCGTGTCTCTCGGTCAAAATCTGGCGGCAGTCTTAGAAGATGCACGCCCGTGCGGCAAGGCTTTGGAACCGGAAGTCCGGACGAAGATCAGCTTTCCAAATGCCGCGAAAGCCGTATTCTGCCCGCAACGACACCCGAGGACGGAAAGATATGCGCTCATTCGACGAAATCCATGCCATCGCAGAGACCCGCAAGGGCGGCGCGGAAGCGGTGGAGGCGGTGCTGCAACGCCCCTCCCCCGCAGATGAAATCCGCGCGCGGCCGGATGACCGCTATCTGTCGCTGATGACGCGCTGCATTTTCAATGCCGGTTTCAACTGGAAGGTCGTCGATGCCATGTGGCCGGGTTTCGAGGCGGCTTTTTCCGGTTTCGACATCGGCCATTGCCTGATGCTGCATGACGAGGATTTCGAGCGGCTGGTCTCCGACACCCGCATCGTCCGCCACGGCCAAAAAATCCGCGCTGTGCAGGAAAACGCCCGTTTTATTGCAGCTCTTGCGGAAGAACACGGATCGGCAGGTGCATTCTTCGCCGATTGGCCGGCGGAGGATTATGTCGGCCTTCTGGACGTTTTGAAAAAGCGCGGCACCCGGCTTGGCGGCAATACCGGGCAGTATTTTCTGCGGTTTTCCGGCGTCGACAGCTTCGTGCTGTCTGCAAGCGTGATCAACCGGCTGATTGCCGAAGGCGTGGTCGACAAGGCGCCGTCTTCAAGATCCGCCATGGCGGCGGTGCAGGCGGCCTTCAACACATGGCGGGCGCAATCCGGCCGCTCGCTCACCGAAATCTCCCGCGTTCTGGCGGTCAGCATCGACTGAACGCTCAGGCATCGAGCGAGAAAGCCACCAGTTCGTTCGCCGCCTTGCTCAGGTGCCGTTCCTTGTGGCTCAGAAGCTGGAAAGCGCGCGACGGCAGGTCGAAATTGACCCGTTTCAGCTCGCCCGAGGCCAGCCAGGGGGCCGCGACAGCGCCCGAAATCGCCGTTGCCGCATGGCCGGAACGCACAGCCGACAACACCGCCTCGTTTGACGGCAGCACCATGACCACATTGAGATCAACCGTGGAAATGCCGAAACCGGCCATGGCATGCTCGAACTCAAAGCGCGTGCCGGAGCCTTCCTCGCGCAGCACGAAGGCGACGTTGCGGGCCAGTTCGCCGGGGGTGACCGGCCTGCCATCGGCCAGCGGATGGGTGGGCGCCACCACAACCATCAGCGCGTCGTCGGTGAGGTGACGTTTGGCCAGAAGCGGATTGTCGAGCGTGCCCTCGATATAGCCAAGCTCCGCCTCGCCGTGGGCCACCGCATCGGCCACCCGCATGGTGTTGCCGATCGACAGTTTCAGCTCGATGCCGGGATAGCGCGCGTGAAAGCGCATCAGCACCTGCGGCAGCCAGTAGCTGGCAATGGTCTGGCTGGCGAACACCGAAAGCGCGCCCCGTTCCAGCCCGCCAAGCTCGCCCAGCACGCGTTCGGCGGCGCGAACCCGCGCCAGCGTCGCCCGCGCTTCGTCCAGAAAGGCCCTGCCCTCCGCCGTCAGCACGATGCCGCGCCCGACACGATCGAACAGGGTGACGGAATAGAAATCCTCCAGCTTGCGGATGGCGCTGGAGACCGCCGACGGCGTCAGATGCAGGCTTTCGGCCGCCCGCGTCAGATGCTCACGCTCGGCGACCGCCACGAACACCACGATTTGCTCAAGCGTCATCATGGCAAAACATTCGCCTTAATCGAACGAAACGTCAATTATTATTCGATGGAAGGTTATATTTGAGCATGACATGCTTTGCGCAACACAGGATTTTCCGATGCGCATTGCACTTCAAAACGAAAACACCCATCCATGGGCCGCCCCCTTTCTGTCGCTGGCGCCCGGCATCGTGCTGTCATGCATCGTCGCGCTTGCAGCCTTCGGGCTGGAGGCGGTCGAAGTGCACCTGACCGAGCACCGCTTCGTTGAAAACCTGGTGCTCGCCATCCTGATCGGCACGGCGATCCGCTCGCTGGTCAACCTGCCGGCGGCATTCACGCCCGGGATTCGCTTCTGCGAGAAATTTGTGCTCGAGGTCGCCATCGTCCTGCTTGGCGCGTCGATCAGCATGCAGGCGCTGAAGGCGGCAGGCCCGGCGCTGGTGCTGGGCATCGTGTTTACCGTGGTTGCGGCCATCGCGATTTCCTATGGGATCGGTCGCGGCCTCGGGCTGAAGCACAAACTGGCAACGCTGGTGGCCTGCGGCAATTCGATCTGTGGCAATTCGGCAATTGCCGCTGCCGCCCCGGTCATCGATGCGGAGCCGGAGGATATCGCTTCGGCCATCGCGTTTACCGCCGTGCTCGGCGTCGTCATGGTGCTGGCGCTGCCGCTGGCGCTTGTTGGCCTCGGGCTGACCGGGCCGCAATATGGCGTGCTGTCGGGGCTCACCGTCTATGCCGTGCCGCAGGTGCTGGCCGCCGCCCAGCCGGGCGGCGTGATTGCCGTGCAGACCGGCACGCTGGTCAAGCTCATCCGGGTGATGATGCTCGGCCCCGTGCTGTTCGCGCTAGGCATGAGCGCACGCGCCGCTTCCAATGGTGCGGGAGCAAAGGTGAGGCTCAGGCATGTCGCCCCGTGGTTCATCATCGGCTTTGCGCTGATGATGGCGCTGCGTTCGGCCGGCGCCATTCCCGAGGCTGTCGTGCCGTCGTTGGCCCATACGTCGAATGCGCTCACCGTGCTCGCCATGGCCGCCCTCGGGCTTGCGGTGGATGTCCGCTCGCTCGGCCGTGCCGGCGGCCGGGTGATCGCCACCGCGATCCTCTCCATCCTCGTGCTGACGGCGATCGCGCTTGGCCTGATCTTCGTATTGCAGATCGGCTAAGCCGACCTGATCGCGGGGCGGACCAGTTCCGCCCTCAGCCTTTCCACCTCGCCCCGGCAGCAGCAGCCTTCGAGGTGGTCATTGACCAGCCCCATGGCCTGCATGAAGGCATAGACCGTGGTGGGGCCGACGAATTTCCAGCCGCGCTTTTTCAGTTCCTTCGAAATCTTTACGGAAACCGGCGTCGTCGGATTGGCCCTGAGCGTTTCAAGATCGACGGTTTCGGGGCGTTCGTCCGGGTCCGGCTCCCGCGCCCAGAACCAGGCGGCAAGCGAGCCACATTCGCGCTCCATCTCGATAGCACGGCCGGCATTGTTGATTGTCGCCTCGATCTTGCCGCGATGGCGGATGATCCCGGCATTGCCGAGAAGTCGTTCAACACCGGCTTCGGAATAGCGGGCGACCTTGTGAAAATCGAAACCGTCAAAAGCGTCACGGAAGTTTTCGCGCTTGCGCAGAATGGTCAGCCAGGAAAGCCCCGACTGAAACCCTTCAAGGCAGATTTTCTCGAACAGCCGAAAATCATCGGTGACGGGACGGCCCCATTCCTCATCGTGATAACGCAGATAATCCGGCAGATTACCATGCCAGAAACAGCGAAGCTTGCCATCTTCGCTCGCGATCAGACCCGGTTTATCCGTCACGTATCTCTCCTGATTCCACCAAGAACAAAACAGAAACATGTTTTCGGATCATTCGCAAGGCCGCATTTGGGCGCACGCTAGAGAAGTGTGGATATCACAATTCTGAATTGCATTTTAAGGCAATTTTAAACATACTATATTCAGGTTGCATGCAGTATAAAATCCTCTCCCAAGAGTACCGTTGCCAATGCTTTCTCCATTTTTGCAAAGAGCTTCCGTCATCCCCCTCGCTTTTGCCGCGATGGCGGGATCGGCGGGTTCTGCCGCAGCGGAGATGACGCTTTCGCTTTACGGCGGCTATCAGTCCGCCCCGCATTCGGAAATCGATATCGACGGCGTGCGCGCATTTACCGCCGGCTGGGAAGGACGTTCCTTTACGTGGCCCGTCTACTGGGGCGCGCGCGGGACGCTGTGGCTGGATGACTATCAGATGCCCAATCTCGGCATCGCGCTCGATTTCAGTCATACCAAGGTCTATGCCGATGATGAAACGCTGGCGAAAGCAGGCTGGAGCCATTTCGAATACTCCGATGGCCTCAACCTTCTGACGCTGAACGCGCTCTACCGCTTTCCGCTGAATGACAGCAAATGGACGCCCTATGTCGGCCTTGGCGCCGGCATCAACGTGCCGCATGTCGAGGTCACCCGGCCTTCGGGCAGGACCTATGGCTATCAGTTCGGCGGGCCGACCCTTCAGGCCCAGGCAGGCCTCGCCTACAGCTTCGCCCGGAACTGGGACGCCTTCCTTGAATACAAGGCCAACTATTCCTGGGTCGATGTCGACATCGACAGCGGCGACAGCATGAAAAGCAATATCTGGACCAACGCCGTCAATCTCGGCGTCAGTTTCAGCTTCTGACGTTACGGCTGTCCAGCCGGCCCCTCGCCGTTCTCGCGCGCCGGGGCACCTTGCGGCTCGATGTTCTCCGGCCCGGTCGCGGTCGGACCATCCTTTCGCGAGAGCATTCGCCGGCCGCAGACGGCAGCCAGCGCGCCAAGCCCCATCAGAACCACGGCGAGATTGATGATCCAGCCGAAGAACCAGAGATAATGCGTCATCGACAAGAGAACGATGCCCGCAGCCGTCGCCAGCAGCTTGTTGGTCAGCGATGGGGATATCGGCTTGATCCGCGACAGGATCGCCCAGGCGAAGGCATAGGCGGCCACCAGATAGGCCAGCACGCAGGCAACGAAGATCGCCAGCACCACAAAGGGAATGAAGACGATGCCGACAATCGTGATGGCAGCGACCGGAACCGCGCCGACCAGCATGGAAAGCGCCAGAAAGCCGTAGCACAGCGACGCAAGCGGCTTTGCCATCAGCCGCGCGCGGGTCGCCTCGGTGCGTTCGGGCACAAAATTGAAGAAGATGGCGGCGACAATGACGTAGGCGATCAGGGTCACCAGGAAACCGGCCAGCAGCGCCCAGAAACCGTCGTCGTGGCCGAAGGTCTCTTCACCGGCGATCTTCACCGCTTCCTTGCCTGCGGCAATTTCGGCTGCCGTGCGCACGGTGCCGTTTTCGCGCAGGTCATGCAGCGCTTCGCCCGCCGCCGTCATCTGCGCCAGCGAGGAAAGCGCCGCGCCGGCAACCCGCCGGTGGATGACGCGATCGGCCGCGATCACGCTTTCGGGGATTTCGATATCCTGCGGCCCGACATAGGACAGCAGTCCTGCAATCTTCGCATCGGGCCCGAAGGTCAGATTGTCGACCGCCAGCATCACATCGCCGGTGATCGTGCCGTTGATGGTGACATCCTGCGCCACCGCCAGCAGGCTGCCGGCAAGATCGGAGTCAATCTCGACCGAGCGGGCGGCGATACGACTGTTGCCGCCGACCGTGGCTTTCGTTTCAACCGCGACCGAATAGGCCGAGACCGACAGATCACCGCCGACCGGACCATCGACTGTAACCCAGACACCGGCGGCATAGAGGTCGCCGGAAACGGGCGCATCGACGCTGACATGACCGCCGGCGATATGGGCGTCCTTGGCCACCGGGCCGTCAAGGGAGGCTGAAAAACCCGAGACGAAGGCGCTGCGCGGACTGTTCGTGTCGAGATTGGACATTTTCCCGCTGGCATAGGTATCGCCGCCGAAGACCATGACATCATCATCGGCAAACACCACCGATGGTATCAGTGCCAACAATGCTACAGTGAGCAACCGTTTTGCCGTATCAATCATGATGTCCCTCTCCTGAATGCGGGGGCGACGCCAAGCCCCCGGCGCCCGTCACCGCAATCATGCCGTGTCTGGAGAGAAATAGCTATCTCTGTTGACACCCCGGTGACACGATCAACGCGTTTTATCCGGTGCTGACGGCTGCCGGCAGGCCATAATGGCCTCTGCAAGCGCGGTCATGTCGGCTTTGCGCGCATCCGAACGCCGCCAGGCAAGACCGATGGAGCGTGCCGGCATCGGGTCCGCAAAGGGCAGTATCGAAAGCGCCGTGCGCGCGGTTTCCGCAGCAATGGCCATCTCCGGTATCAGCGTCATGCCCATGTCGTTTGCAACCATCTGCAGCAGCGTGGTCATCGAGGTGGCGCCGACATTGACAATGGCCCGCCGCGGCGTGCGGGTGCACAGCGCCAGCGCCTGATCGCGCAGGCAGTGCCCCTCCTCCAGCAGCAGCAGCCGTTCGGGCGCAATGCTCGCCTGTGTCAGCGGAGAGGCCAGTACCGTCGTGTCATTGCGCGCGACGGCCATGAAGAACCGGTCCTCGAACAGCTTTACGGTGGAAAGCCCGTCGCGCTCCAGCGGCAGCGCGGCAATCACCGCGTCGAGCGTTCCCGCCTCAAGATCATCAAGCAGCCGGTCGGTGACCGCCTCCCGCAGCGAGACCTCGGCATCGGGAAAATGCGTGTTCAGATAGGGCACGAGCCCGGGGATCAGATAGGGCGCAACGGTCGGAATGAGGCCAATGGCGAGAGGGCCTGAAAGCGGCGTGACGGACGGCTTTGCCGCACGCTCCAGCGCGGCCATCGCCGCAAGCACCGTGCCCGCATGGCCAAGCACGCGCTTGCCCTCCGGCGTCAACAGAACCTGCCGGCGGCCGCGCTCGACAAGCCGCACACCCAGATCGGCTTCCATCTCCATGATCTGTGCGGAAAGCGCGGGCTGGCTGACATTCACCGTCTCGGCGGCATGGCCAAAATGGCGTTCGCGCGCCAGCGCTTCGAAATAGCGGAGTTGTTTGAGCGTTACCATAGGTTTTTCTTATCTAAAAATACAGAAATCACAATTGGAAATTATTCAAAACCAATGCGATGATTTTACTGCGTCCCCAAGTTTGCGGCACACGCCGTGAAAATGCCGTGTTTTCGGCATGACAATATGTCCAGAGAAGGAGGAAACCATGACCGACAAGAAACCGACATTGACGACGACGGCCGGCGCAGCGCTGCCGGACAACCAGAACTCGATCACCGCCGGCCCGCGCGGCGGCGTGATGATCCAGGATTATCAGCTGATCGAAAAGCTCGCCCACCAGAACCGTGAGCGCATCCCCGAGCGCGTGGTGCATGCCAAGGGCTGGGGCGCGTTCGGCACGCTGAAGATCACCGGTGATATTTCGCAATACACCAAGGCCAAGTGTCTCCAGCCGGGGGCGGAAACGCCGATGCTCGCGCGTTTTTCCACCGTCGCCGGCGAACTGGGTGCTGCTGATGCCGAGCGCGATGTGCGCGGCTTTGCCCTGAAATTCTACACCGAAGACGGAAACTGGGATCTGGTCGGCAACAACACGCCGGTGTTCTTCGTCCGCGATCCCTACAAGTTCCCGGATTTCATCCACACGCAGAAGCGCCACCCGCGCACCAATCTGCGATCCCCGACGGCGATGTGGGATTTCTGGTCGCTGTCGCCGGAAAGCCTGCATCAGGTCACCATCCTGATGTCCGACCGCGGCATCCCGGTCGACCCGACCTTCATGAACGGCTACGGCTCGCATACCTATTCGCTGTGGAACGAGGCCGGTGAACGCGTCTGGGTCAAATTCCATTTCAAGACCGAACAGGGCCATCAGCATTACACCAATGATGAGGCCGAAAAGCTGGTCGGCAAGAGCCGCGAAACCTATCAGGAAGCGCTGTTCGACAAGGTCGAGACCGGCAAATATCCGCGCTGGAAGCTGCAGGTGCAGATCATGCCGGAAGCGGACGCCGACAAGACATCCTATAACCCGTTCGATCTCACCAAGGTCTGGCCGCACAGCGACTATCCGCCGATCGATGTCGGTTATATGGAATTGAACCGCAACGCCGACAATTACTTCGCCGAAATCGAACAGGCGGCGTTCTCGCCGTCCAACATCGTCCCCGGCATCTCGCATTCGCCGGACAAGATGCTGCAGGCGCGCATCTTTTCCTACGCCGATGCCCACCGCTACCGTCTCGGCACGCATTACGAGGCACTGCCGGTCAACGCGCCGAAATGTCCGGTCCATCACTATCACAAGGATGGCCAGATGAACTTCTTCGGCCAGAAGACCGGGGCAACCGACGCCTATTACGAACCCAACAGCATGGGTGGCGCCGTCGAAGACAAGTCGGCAATGGAGCCGCCGCTCGCAATCGAAGGCGATATGGGCCGGTTCAATCATCGTGAGGGCAATGATGACTTCTCACAGCCCCGCGCGCTGTTCGAACTGTTCGATGACGGTCAGAAGGCGCGTCTGTTCGCCAATGTTGCCGCGGCCATGGGCGGTGTGCCGGGCGAGATCATCGAACGCCAGCTCGCCCTGTTCAAACAGGTCCACCCCGACTATGAGGCCGGCGTGCGCGCCGCGCTGAAGGAAGCCCACGGCTACGAGGCCAATGCGATCTCGACCCCGGGAACGCCAAACGCGGCTGAATAGGCTCAACCGTTGAAAACGGTCCGGAGGCCGGCGCCATCTGCGCCGGCCTTTTCTATGGGCGCTGCGAGCCCTTTCCGCGCAGGGTTGCACGCGGCGAGCGGCCCTTGATCCGCTTGAACGCAGCGCCGAAGGCGCTTTGGGAGCCGTAGCCAAGCAAGCCAGCAACCTCCGATACACTCCTGCCTTGGTGGATGAAATCATCGGCCACCTGCATGCGCCAGTGCACCACATAGTCGATCGGTGCACGCCCGACCGCCTTGCGAAAACGCTCCGAAAACGCCGTACGCGACATGCCGGCGACACCCGCAAGCGCAGAAACGGTCCAGGGTCGTTCGGGGTTTGCGTGGATGGCGTCCAGCGCCAGGCCGAGACGCTTGTCGACAAGCGCACCGATCCAGTTGCCTTGGCCGCCATTTGACACCGTTTCTCCCTCGCGGGCGGAGATCGCCCGCAACATCTGCACCAGCAACATGTCAGTCAGATGCCGCCGCATCATGTCCGAGCCGATATCGGTGCGGGTAAATTCGCTTTCCAGGGTCTGCAGCGTCCGGCTGAGCTGGGCGGCAGACGGCGCCTCGGCGGGAATCAGCATCTGCTGCGGCAGGGCATCGCCCAGAAGATGCTCATGCAAGGAACTCACGCGATAGGCGCCGCCGATCATCACCACCTCATCGCCGCCATAGCGGCCGGTATCGGAACGTGACCAGTCGATGACCCGCGCTCCATCCTCCGGCGGAAGCGCCGGGTCGCTCGTCAGAACATAGGACGGGTATTGCGACAGCAGGAACACGTCGCCGGCGCGCAGGCGTATCGGCGGCTTGTCGCCGTGCAGCATGAAGCACGCTCCGCGAAGGACCGCAACGAACTTGATCGCGCTCTTTTCGGGAAACCGCAGCGACCAGTCGCCACCCGCTTCAAAACGGGTACAGCGCGCGCTTTTGAGATCGAGCAGATTGAAAAGTGTGGTGAGTGTATCGGCCATCATCTGAACGTTCGCTACAATAATATGGATGAAACACTATAGAACGAACGGACCTGCACGCGATATCTCCTTGAGCGCAAAAGGAGACAGCCTATGGAAAATGTGAAAGACAAGGTCATCGCGATCACGGGAGCCAGCAGCGGCATCGGCCGGGCCACGGCTTTGATGCTGGCAGACGCCGGCGCCCGACTGGTTCTCGGCGCGCGTCGCATTGAGCAGCTGACGACACTCGCCGACGAAATTGAGGCTGCCGGTGGAACCGCGATTGCCTTTGAGACCGACGTTACAGACCGGCTCTCGGTGCAACGCTTTGTCGAATGCGCGACGGAGACCTTCGGCCGGCTCGACGTCTTTATCGGTAATGCCGGTGTCGGACCGATCTCCGGTCTCGACGATCTGCGCGTTGCGGACTGGGAGGCAATGGTTGACGTCAATTTCAAGGGCGCGCTCTATGGCATTGCGGCGGCTCTTCCCGTCTTCCGGCGGCAGTCGGCCGGTCATTTCATCAGCGTGATATCCGTTGCGGGGCTGCGGGTGGCACCCGGAATGGCGGTCTACGCCGCCACGAAGAATGCCGTGCGGACCCTGCATGAGGGGCTGCGGCAGGAGGCCGGGCCGGATCTGCGCGTCACCGGAATCTCACCGGGCTATGTGCGAACCGAATTCGGCGATGCCATCCCCGACGAAAAGCTGAGAGAACAGGTCGCAAGCGGCATGGATATGGCGATTTCGCCGGAAGCCATCGCCCGGGCCATCATCTTCGCCGTCTCCCAGCCGGCCGATGTCGATGTCGGCGATATCATCATCCGCCCGACGGCGCAGGGTTGAGGTGACCTCACTCCGCTGCCGTCAACGCGCGGGCAAAGTGGGCTGGTGCAAGTCCGGCATGACGGGTGAAGGCAAGACTGAAGGCGCTGGACGAGCCATAACCGACCTTTTCGGCAATGGCCGCGACCGATGACCGCCCCTCGCGCAGAAGATTTTTGGCCAGAGCCATCCGCCACGAAAACAGATATTCCATTGGCGGAACGCCGACCGTCCTGCTGAAACGCGCAAAGAAGGTTGAACGCGACAAGGCCGCAAGATCGGCAAGCTGAGCGACCGTCCAGTTGCGCTCCGGCGCACGATGCATGGCACGGATCGCGTCAGCCAGCCGCGCATCCCCCAGTCCCCGCAGCAGGCCTGGGGCGGCGTCGCAGGCAGCCGTGGACCTGAAAGCCTCGATAAACAGTACTTCCAGCAGGCGTTCGAGCACGACATCACGCGCCGGACGCCGTGACAGGGTTTCCTCCCGCACCATCCTGACAAGCGCTGCCAACCTTTCTTCCCGGCGAACGACCAGGACTTCGGGCAAAAGCGAAACCAGTAACGCTGCATCATCCGCGCCGAAAACACAGTGACCAACAAGATACTGGCTTTCCACCGGGCCGCTCAAACGGCCGAGCCTGAGCGCGCCGTTGTCGAGAGGCACCGGTATCGACACCTCCGACGGCCGCGTATCGAGAGAACTGGTGGTGAAACCAAAGGATGAGGGCACCAGCACGAAATCGCCCTGCCTGAGTATAACCGCCTCCCGCCCGTCGGCCTGAAAACGAATTTCCCCCTCGAGAACAAGGCAATAGAAAACCTGTCCCGCCTGTTCACGATGGATCAGCCAGGGCCCCACCGTCGTCACCCATTTCGAATAGGGTGCGCGCGGCTGCAGGAACGTAACAATATCGGCAAGGGGATCAGACAAACCGGACTTTCTATGATGTGATAGCGATGATCCATTATGGTTCGTCCAGACGCTGGCGTCTATAGTGGCTTTGTCAGCACGATTGCTGCCCCACCCTAGAACCAAAACTGTCCAACTGCTGCGAACCCGAGACGCGTGCACAAGCGCCCGTGGTCGCAGCAAAGGAGTCCGTCATGAAAAACGTCCTGATCACCGGATGCTCATCCGGTTTCGGCCTAGAAACCGCAAAAACCTTCCTCGATCGCGGCTTCAGGGTGATCGCCACGATGCGAAACCCGCGCGAAGAATTGTTTCCTGCATCGGAAAACCTCAAAGTGCTACCGCTCGATGTCACCGATCTCGACAGCATAGCCGGCTTGGTCGAGGCTGCCGGCCCCGTCGACATCCTCGTCAACAATGCCGGTGTCGGCTGGCTCAACGCTCTCGAAGGCACGCCGGTCGAGGTCATCCGCAAGGTATTCGAGACAAACACGATCGGCGTGATGGCACTGACCCAGGCTTTTCTTCCGCAGTTTCGTGCGCGCCAGTCCGGCATGATTGTCAACGTCACCTCCTCGGTTACGCTCCAGCCGCTGCATCTTTTGTCGGTCTATACGGCCAGCAAGGCAGCGGTGAATGCGTTTTCCGAGAGCCTGGCGCTGGAACTTGCGCCCTTCGGCATCGGCGTGCGGATTGTCCTGCCCGGCAGGGCCCCCACGACAGATTTCGGCAAGAATGCAGCCGCTCTTTCCCCCACCGGCATGAACGTGCCGATGGCCTATCGGGAACTGGCGGACGGCGTTTTCAGGCAATGGGCCGAGGCGCCTGCGGATCTGGTGACGCATCAGCAGGACGTTGCGGCGGCAGTGCTGCAGGCGGCAACCGATCCGGCCACACCGATGCGCAGTCCGGCCGGCGCGGACGCCAGGGCCGACATGGCCGCGCTTGAGAAGGACACGGCGATCGCCTGATGATAAAAGGGCAACCCCATATCGGCTTCAGGGCATGATAAAAAAAGGCCGGCGCATCAGGCGCCGGTCTTTGTATAGCGATTGATCAGCGCCTACCAGCTGGCAGAAACATGTCCCTGTTTCATCCGCTGCGGACGCGACAGCGCCTTCACGCCCAGATCGATATCCGAAGACACGTCCACCGCGCTGATATTGTCGAGCGAGGCGATGATGTGATTGGAGAGCGCATTTGTCAGCGAAACAGAAGCGCCGGGACGCTTCATCAGGCCAATCTGCACCGGCGGCAGCGGCGGAAAGCCATCGGCCTGGGAAAGCACGCGCATGCCGTTGCGCAGCGCCGATTCCGGCAGGATCGAGATCGCCATGCCGGCAAGCACGGCTGATGCCACCACCGTTGCCGACCAGCTGGTAAACAGAACGCGATATTCGCGATCCACGCCTTCAAGGGCAGAGATCGCCAGCTGACGCCAGCGGCAGTCGCGACGCCCGACGGCAAGCGGCACAGGGCGGTCGATCGGCAGGGCGTGATTGGCAGAGGCAACCCAGCACAAAGGCTCGGTGCGGACAACTTCGGAATTGCGCGTGCGCGGATTGTGGGTAACCAGCGCCATATCCAGTTCGCCCCGCTTTAGCCGTTCGACCAGATCGTTGGAATCCTCGCAAACGATGTAAAGCTCGACATTGGGATGCGATTTCGCAAACCGGTTGATGATATCGGGCATGTAGCGGTCGGCATAATCATCCGGCGTGCCGATGCGGATCAGGCCTTCGAGGCGGTTGTCGTCGAAAGCAGAAATCGCTTCGTTGTTGAGCCGGATGATACGGCGCGCATAATTCAGAAGCTTGTCGCCCTCGTCCGTCAGCCGCACCCCGCGACCATCCTTGGTAAACAGCTGTTTGCCGATCCGCTCCTCAAGCCGGCGCATCTGCATCGACACGGCCGACTGGGTCTTGAACACCTGTTCTGCAGCACGTGTGAACGACCCGTTGTCCACGATGGAAACGAAGGTCTGAAGCTGATCGATATCCAAAGGCGCAACCATAACATCACCCATCAACACTATTGATGTTTGATATTAGAAACATTCGTTGGACTGATCAATAAGGAATCACCATTTTGTCAAACAACGAAATGAGCATTCCATTGGCAGCGCAACGCACCCTGGCATGAATCGGGTGGCAGCAGCACATCTTTTTCGGTTTGCTCACATTTGGCCGGACGCAGGCGCACCGAAACGTGCGTGGAGGGAATGCAGCCGGAACTGTTTACCGGGCCGCAACCACAATGGGAGCGGCCGACCGAAGGAGGCGACAATGTCGTTGATTGAAAGAGCGTCTGAAAGCCGGTCCCTGGCGCACCGGTCCCACTTCTGGATAGAAGGACTGCGCGCGTTTCGCGCCGCTGTCGCACGCTTTTTGAGAAACCGTTCGGCCATCCGCTACATGAACGAGATGGACGATGCTCTTTTGAAGGATATCGGTCTTGACCGCGCTGAAGTCGAGCGCGCCTACATGAGCACCGTCAAGGAAGACCCGATGGTGGAACTGCAGCAGGCAGCCAGCAACCGCGCCCAGCGCATGGTGCTCTGAAAACCGGCCGTTGACGGCAGGCGGGCTTTATGCCCGTCTGGTTCTGCGCATCCGACATCGCCGGTATTGCGCATTGCTTTTGAAGATTTGACGTCGGTTTGAAGGTCGTATTCCCAACCACGGCCGGAGATAAGCGTCATTTTCCCCGCAGAGTGGTTCAGCCTTCACTCTGCATTTTGCCCGGAAACTCACGTTTCCGGGCTTTTTTGTTCGCGCGTGTCCGGCTGCCAGAGTTCGAGGGGATTGCCCTCGGGATCGTGAATACGCGCGAAGCGGCCGACACCGGGCATGTCCCAATCGGGATTGGTGATCACCGCAATGCCCGCCGCCCGCAGACTGTCGCAGAGCCCGTCGAGGTCGTCGGTGCGCAGGTTGAGCATGAAGCCGCGATCTTCCGGAAAGTAATCGGTATCGGCCGGAAACGGCGCAAACACCGAAGGGCCGGATGCCGTCTCCCAGCTTCCGTAGGGCACCGAGCCAACACCGAGATGTTCGGCATACCAGGCGCGAAGCGCCTCCGGATCGCGTGCCCGGAAAAAGAAACCGCCAATCCCTGTAACACCCATCGCAAAGCCTCCGCGCAAAACCGGACGCGATGACTATAGACCGGCAACAGGTGCCTGTCCTTTGGAAATTGACGGATGTTCAGCAGCGGATTTCGGGAAGGCCAGCTTCCGGCTCTTTGCCCCGACTTCTAGTACTGAAATTCAGCAAACAGCGGATCGACCGAGCCGTTCCAGCGGCCGTTATAGAGCGCGAGAAGATCCTCTGCAAAGGTCGCCTTCTTGGCAATGATCTCGTCAAGCGTCATCAGGAACACCGCCTCGCTCTGACCGCTGGCATTGAGATTGTTGCGCGCCTTCAGCCCCGCCCGCGCGATCTCGATCACATCACGACCGATATCGAGCAGCGAACGTCCGCCGATTTCGGCCTTCAGCGCAAGACGGGGAACCTCATCACGCAGGCGGTGGATATCGGCAATCGACCAGTCCGCCGTCAGCTGTTCAGCCTGATCCATGGCACCTGCATCGTAAAGCAGACCGACCCAGAAGGACGGCAGCGCACAGATGCGCCGCCAGGTGCCGCCGTCAGCGCCGCGCATTTCCAGAAAACGCTTCAGCCGCACATCGGGAAACAGCGTCGAGAGATGATTGGTCCAGTCGCCCATGGTCGGCTGCCATGCCTCGATCTCGCCCTTCAATGCGCCGGCCATGAACTGGCGGAAGGTGATGTCGGTGCAGTCGCGATAGCGCCCGTCGCGGATGATGAAATACATCGGCACATCCAGCGCCCATTCGACATAGCGCTCGAACCCGAAGCCGGGTTCAAAGGCGCAGTCGAGCAGGCCGGAACGGTCATTGTCGGTATCGCGCCAGATATCGCCGCGCCACGACAGCAGCCCGTTCGGCTTTCCCTCAGTGAAAGGCGAGGACGCAAACAGCGCGGTTGCCAGCGGCTGCAGCTTTTGCGACAGCGCCATTTTGCGGCGCATGTCGGCTTCCGAGGAGAAATCGACATTCACCTGGATCGTGCAGGTCCGATACATCATGTCGAGGCCCTGGCTGCCGACTTTCGGCATATAGCGGGTCATGATTTCGTAGCGCGATTTCGGCATGCGCGGGGTTTCTTCAAGACGCCATTTCGGGCTGCCGCCAACCCCGAGGAAACCGATCCCCATCGGTTCGGCAACGGCGCGCAGCACCGCCAGATGGCGGTTTGATTCCCGACAGGTCTCGTGCAGGGTCTTCACGGCGGCGCCCGAAAGCTCGAACTGGCCGCCCGGTTCCAGCGAGATCGCGCCCATGCCGGCGGGTTCGGCAAGGCCGATGATATTGTCGCCATCCATGATGGCATCCCAGCCGAGCTTTTCCTTCATGCCCGCCAGAATGGCGGAAATCGAGTGCTCGCCCGCATAGGGAACCGGCGAATTATCGGCCTTGAAGAAAGGAAATTTCTCATGCTCGGTGCCGATCCGGAATTCGGCTTCGGGCTTGCAGCCGGTTTCCAGATAGGCAGCGAGTTCTGCCGTGTCTGTAATCGGCGTGTCGTCGGAAGTGTCACGGGCCATGGAAGCGTCCTCGATATCAAATGCCGGTTCGGGCCGGTCGTCCCCGCTATTGGCCCGGTTTTTCCGGACGATCAAGTCAATTTCCTTGATTGAGGCGTAAATGCACGTGGACGTGACCGGTTTGTGTGCGCGCCGATTTCACATCCAGTCGCCGATTGTGGCCTGAATGACGGCAAGGGCGGCAACGGCAGCGGTATCGGCCCTGAGAATGCGCGGGCCAAGCGGTACCGGCGTCACGAACGGCTGAGCCCGCAAAAGAGCACGCTCATCATCGGAAAAACCGCCTTCCGGCCCGATCAGCAGCGCCAGTTTTTTCTCCTGAATGCCCGCAAGCGCGGTTACCGGGTTCTGGTGCGCGTCGGCTTCGTCGCAGAAGATCAGCCGCCGCCCGTCGTCCCAGTTTTCCAAAAGATCTGAAAGCTTCACCGGTTCTTCCAGTTCGGGAACGGCGAGCACACCGCATTGCTCGGCAGCCTCGGCAATATTGGCCCGTAGCCGCTCGGGTTTTGCGGGCTTGCCCTGAACATGCTGCGTCAGAACGGGCTGGATGCGCCCTGCCCCCATCTCGACGGCTTTTTGCACCATATAGTCCATCCGCCCGACCTTCAGCGGGGCGAACAGATAGGTCAGGTCGGGCAAAGGCGGCTGCGGGCGGGTTTGTTCGATCGGCTCGAGCACGATCTTCTTGCGGGTCGGATAGGAAAGCCGCGACAACCACTCCCCGTCACGCCCGTTGAAGAGCAGAAGCTCGCTTCCCTCCTCCGCACGGATGACATGGGCGAGATAATGAAACTGATCCTTGTCGGCTTCAAATTGTGCGCCGACGGAAAGTTCGGCATCCACAAAAAGGCGCTGCAGGCGATAATTGGCGCGCATAAAGGCCCCCGCGATTCGAATGCGGGTAGCCTAGTACAAATTATACCGGATCAGAATCCCCGGACAGCAGGAAACCTCAGCCGTCGAGACGGTTGATGAAATCGATCAGCAGGGTTTTCAGTTCGCTTTCCTGCACCAGTTCGGCCGCCTCTTCCGGCGAGGTCCATTTGCGCGTGCGCTCATCGGCTTCGGGGTATTTCGACTTGGCCTTGCGCACCCGCAGCGGAAACAGATCGACGATACAGGGAACCGACGTGCCATTGTCGAGCCGTTTCAGATAGGAAAAATTTCCCAGCGGCTTTTCCGAGACCTTGCCCCGGATGCCGGCTTCCTCGAATGCCTCCTGGGCGGCAACTTCATGCGGGGCCTTGTCGGCCATCGGCCAGCCCTTCGGCGTCACCCAGCGCCCGGTATCGCGGCTGGTGATCAGCAGAACCTCGATCGCGGTCTTCTTTTTCGTTTTCGTGAGCCTGTAGCAGAGGGCGGCGTATTGCTGGCGGGCTTCGCGCATGGTCTTGTTGGCAGCCAACCTGTTGTCTGATGGCATTTCCCGCTGTTTTCCTTCCGGACGTCATGCCTGCTGAAGCACAGACTGGATATCCTGCAAATTTGATAAAAGATGTTTCTATCACAGCTTGCACAGGCCGTAACGACCGGCAGGTGAAGCTTTTGTGAAATTTCGGTTTTCCGCAGCAAAACCATCCCGCCGCGCCGCCGCCCAGACAGGGCATCGCGGAACTTTCCGCCAGCGACGCCGTTTTCATTTCAACATGTGACCTTGAGGAAAGGAAAAACGATGCTTGAGTGGATACTGATATTGCTGATTATCGCAGCAGTTGCGAGCCTTCTGGGATTCCGCGGCGTGGCAGGCCTTTCGGCCGGCATTGCGCGTATCCTGATCTTTATCGTCCTTGTCGTTATCCTGATCTCGCTTGTCACCGGCATACTGATCGTGGCCTGACGCGACACCTCACGCCCCCTTGTCCCAATAGGATGCGGGGGCGTAGAGCCTGGCCAGAAAATCGATGAACAGCCGCACTTTCTCGGGCAGGAAATTGCGGCTCGGATAGACGGCAAACAGCCCGACATCGTCCGGGCTTTCATAATCGGGAAGGATCTGAACCAGCCGTCCCTCGGCAAGCTCCGGCCCGATATCCCAGGTGGAGCGCAGCGCAATGCCCATGCCCGCCAGCACCGCTTCGCGAATGACCTCGCTCGAATTCGTGACAAGGCGGCCTTCCGGCCGCAGCGCGACCGGCCCCTCGGGCCCTTCCAGCTTCCAGTGTTCGCCGTTATGCGCCGGCAGGCAGACATGGCGGTCAAGTGCGGCGAGCGTTTCCGGCTGTCCCATACGCGCGACATAGGCGGGCGCGGCACAAAGGACACGCCGGACGGGCGCAAGCTTGCGCGCCACCAGCGTGCTGTCGCTCAGTTCGCCGATGCGGATGGCAACATCGAAGCCTTCCGCGACGATATCAACGAACGAGTCGTTCAGGAGCAGCTCGATCTGCAGCGCCGCGTGGGCATTCATGAAGGTGGCCAGATGAGGCGCGATGTGCATGCGCCCGAAAGATGTCGGCGCGGAAACGCGAAGCCGGCCGCGCACGGCCGACGTGCGCCCCTCCACAAACGCCTGAGCCTCCTCCGCGCCGGCCAGAACCGGCAGGATGCGCTCATAATAGCCGCGGCCGGTTTCCGTCAGCATCACCCGGCGGGTGGTCCGCTGCAACAGCCGCGCGCCGAGACCGCTCTCCAGCCGCTTGATGCTCTTGGAAACGACGGCAGGCGACAGGCGCAATTCCTGCGCCGCTTCGGTCATGCTGCCGGTTGCCGCCACACGGGCAAATATCTCGATATCGTTGAGGTTCATAGTCCTCACCATTATTTCCATTTTGGAACAAGTGTTAGCATTTGTCTTGCTCTACAGCCAGTGTTAGAACGCGACAGGAGATCGAAACGGCCGGAATGGCGTTTCCTGTTATGCGGAGGTGAGCCCTTGTCAGGCGCAATTGCGTTCAGCACGCCAAAGGCTGAAATTCTGGCGCGGCGGGACGAGATTATTTCCGATCTGCAAGCCCTGCTGCCCAAGGACGCGCTGGTTAGCGAGGGGCGCGAACTGGTGCCGTTCGAGACCGACGGTTTCATTGCCTATACCCGTGTGCCGCTGGCTGTCTGCCTGCCTGAGACTACCGAACAGGTAGCCAATGTGCTGGCCTATTGCCATGAAAACGGCATTCCCGTGGTCCCGCGCGGGGCCGGCACCTCGCTTTCGGGCGGCGCCATCGGCCAGGAAGATGCGATCATCCTCGGGCTTTCGCGCATGAACCGCATTCTCGACATCGACCTGCCGAACCGCGCGGCCGTGGTGCAGGCCGGCGTCACCAATATCGCCATTTCCGAAGCGGTAAGGCCCGAGGGCTTTTTCTACGCGCCCGATCCAAGCTCCCAGCTTGCCTGCACCATCGGCGGCAATATCGGCATGAATTCCGGCGGCGCCCATTGCCTGAAATACGGCGTGACCACGAACAACCTGCTCGGCGTCAAACTGGTGCTGATCGACGGCACCGTCATCGACCTTGGGGGCAAGGCGCTCGATTCCGGCGGTTACGACCTGATGGCGCTGGTCTGCGGGTCCGAGGGCCAGCTCGGCATTGTCACCGAGGCCACCGTCCGGCTTCTGGCAAGCCCGGAAGGCGCACGCCCCGTGCTGTTCGGCTTTCCGACATCGGAACAGGCCGGCGCCTGTGTCACCGATATCATCGCCGCCGGCATCATTCCCGTCGCCATCGAATTCATGGACAAGCCGGCAATCGAAATCTGCGAGGCGTTTGCCAAGGCCGGTTATCCGCTGGATGCCGGCGCGCTGCTGATCATCGAGGTCGAGGGGTCGGAAGCCGAGATGGAGGCGATGCTGGCCGAAATCGTGGCGATTGCCGAACGCCATGCCGTAATGGCGATCCGCCGCAGCCAGTCGGCAACGGAAGCCGCGCTGATCTGGAAGGGCCGCAAATCCGCCTTCGGGGCCACCGGGCGCATCGCCGACTATATCTGCATGGATGGCACCGTGCCGCTCAGCCAGCTGTCCTGGGTGTTGCAGAAGACCAGCGAGATCACCGACCGTTACGGCCTGCGCGTTGCCAATGTGTTTCACGCCGGCGACGGCAACATGCATCCGCTGATCCTCTACAACATCAACGACCCGGAAGACGCCGCGCGTGCGGAAGAGGCGGGCGCTGAAATTTTAAAACTCTGCGTCGATGCCGGGGGCTGCCTGACCGGGGAACATGGCGTGGGCATCGAGAAACGCGACCTGATGCGCCACCAGTATTCCGAGACCGACCTGCGCCAGCAGATGGCGGTGCGCGCGGCTTTCGATCCCGACTGGCACCTGAACCCGTCCAAAGTTTTCCCGCTCGAGGGACGAGAATGACTGAAAAAGTGACACCTGAAAGCGAGGCAGAGGCTGCCGGCATCATCGCCCGTCACTTCGAAAGCGGCGTGCCGCTTGCCCTTTGCGGCGGCAATACCCGGGCTGGCTTAGGCAATCCGCCACAGGCTGCAGTCAGCCTGTCGTCTTCAGCGCTTTCCGGCATTGTCGCCTACGAGCCATCCGAAATGGTGATGACGGCGCGAGCCGGAACGCCGCTTGCGGAAATCGAGGCGGCGCTGCACAAAAACGGGCAGTTCCTGGCCTTCGAGCCGATGGACCATCGCGGCATCATGAACACCGAAGGCATGCCGACGATCGGCGGGGTATTCGCAGCCAATGTTTCCGGGCCCCGCCGTTTCGCGCTGGCGGGGGCGGCACGCGACCATCTGCTCGGCGCACGGTTTGTGAATGGCAAGGGCGAATGCATCAAGGCCGGCGGCCGGGTGATGAAGAATGTCACCGGCCTCGATCTGGCGCGGCTGATGGCCGGGTCCCACGGCACGCTCGGTTTCCTGACCGAGGTGACCTTCAAGGTGCTTCCCGCCCCGAAGGCCGCCACCACCATCGTGGTTTCCGACCTCACCGAGGATGACGCCATTGCCCTGATGGCGGCCGCCATGGCGCTGCCGCTGGAAGTTTCGGGTGCTGCCCACCTGCCCTACAGTGTCCGCTCCGCGTTTCTCTCGGGTGCACTTCCAGGCGACAGCGCCACCTGCCTGCGGCTGGAAGGCCTGCCGGAATCGGTCGCGGTGCGGGCTGAAAAGCTGAAAGACTATGCAAGCGCGCTCGGGCCGGTCTTCGAACGCGACGGCTCCGACACGAAAACATTGTGGCGCGAGATCCGCGATGTCGCGCCCTATGCCGAAAAATCGCTGCGGCCGCTCTGGCGTGTCAGCGTCGCCCCGTCCGAGGCCGCGAAACTCGTTGCCGCCCTTCGCCTCGAGGCTGCCGTCGATGCGCTTTACGACTGGCAGGGCGGCCTCATATGGATGCGCATGGATGGCGCACCGGAAGCCGAGCGGATGCGCGCGCTCGTCAAGGCGCATGGCGGCGGGCACGCAACGCTGGTGCGGGCCGATCCGCAAGCGCGCGCCGCAATTCCCGCTTTCGAGCCGCAAGCACCGGCAATCGCGGCACTTTCAGCGCGGATCAAACAGAAACTCGACCCCAAGGGGATATTCAGCCCCGGCAAGATCAACACCGAGGAGATGGTAGCATGAGCGACCCCGAAACGACACCGCCCCCACGCTTTGGCGATGGATGGATGGACCCGACCAAGAACAACGTCATCCTGATCTATATCCTCTATCTGGTCAGTTGCGTGATCTTCATCGCCGGCATCATCGGCCTGATTTCGGCTTACATGAACCGGGACAAGGCCGAGGACTGGCTGAAGACCCACTATACCTGGGCAATCCGCACCTTCTGGATCGCGCTTCTGTTCTCGGCGATTTCCTTCGTGCTGACCTTTGTGCTCATCGGCATTCTCGGTTTTGTCGCAACGGGTGTCTGGGTCATCGTCCGCATGATTGTCGGCCTGCAGAAGGTCAACCGTTCCGAGCCGATCGAGCGCCCGGAAAGCTGGCTGGTCTAGGCAGCCGCCATGCAGACCCGTTTTTCAGACGAGCAGCTCGCCGATCCGAAGGTCGCCGAAGCCGAATCCATCCTGCGCAAATGCGTGCATTGCGGCTTCTGCACGGCGACCTGCCCGACCTATGTGACGCTCGGCAACGAGCTGGACAGCCCGCGCGGGCGCATCTACCTGATCAAGGATATGCTGGAAAACGGCCGGCCGGCGGATGAGGAAGTGGTTACCCATATCGACCGCTGTCTCTCCTGCCTTTCCTGCGTGACCACCTGTCCCTCGGGCGTCGATTACATGCATCTGGTCGACCATGCCCGCGCCCATATCGAAGAGACCTACAAGCGGCCGTTCATGAACCGCTTCACCCGCGCTGTTCTGGCGGCGGTCCTGCCCTATCCCGCCCGTTTCCGCGCGGCACTTTCGCTGGCACGGCTGGGACGGCCGTTTGCGGGGCTTTTCGGCCGCGTTTCCGCGCTGAAACCGTTTGAGGCGATGCTGAAACTGGCGCCGGCGCGCCTGCCGCCCGCATCTTCCGTTTCAAAGCCCGCCACCCATGCGGCAAGCACCGAAAAGCGCGGTCGTGTGGCGCTGCTGACCGGCTGTGCCCAGTCGGTGCTCGCCCCGGCAATCAACGAGGCAACAGTCCGGCTTTTGACCCGGCTCGGCATCGAAGTGGTGGTGCCGGAGGGCGAAGGCTGTTGCGGTTCGCTGGTCCACCATATGGGCCGCGAGGAACAGGCGCTTTTCGAGGCCCGGCGCAATGTCGACGTCTGGTGTCGTGAAATCGATGCTGGCGGGCTTGATGCCATCATCATCACCGCATCGGGCTGCGGCACCACGATCAAGGATTACGGCCACATGCTGGCGCGCGATCCCGCCTATGCCGAAAAAGCCGAACGGGTCTCCGCGCTGGCCAAGGACATCACCGAATATCTGACCACGCTCGACCTTGCCGAACAGCAGCGCAAGGACATGACCGTCGCCTATCACTCCGCCTGTTCGATGCAGCATGGCCAGCAGATCAAGGCCGGTCCGAAACTGCTGCTGGAAGCGGCCGGCTTTACCGTGCGCGAACCGGCGGAAGGCCATCTGTGCTGCGGCTCGGCGGGCACCTACAACATCATGCAGCCGGAAATTTCCGCCAAGCTCAAATCCCGCAAGGTGAAGAATATCGAAGCTGTGAAACCGGATGTCATCGCCACCGGCAATATCGGCTGCATCACCCAGATTGCCTCGGGCACCGCCGTGCCGATCCTGCATACGGTGGAACTGCTGGACTGGGCTTATGGCGGCGAGAAGCCCGAAAAACTGAAAGCGCTGAAACGCTCCGCCTGAAACGGCGCGCGTCAGTCGCTGCCAGGCGACATCTGGCTGACGATCCAGCGGTCCAGCACCGAAACCACATAGGCGATTTCGTCTTCCTCGAGCGCCCTGCCCTCATCGATACCGTGCCATTTCATCAGGCAGCCCCGGCAGCAGGTGGCCGTGGCATGCTGGGCGACAAAGGCCGGATGGCCACGCATCGGCGTCTGTTTTCCGTCATTGGCCGGTGCGGCGGGGGCCAGCCGCTTGCGGATAAAATCCTCCGCATGGGCATTCACCTCCGCCCGGCCCTTTGCCGCGGCATAGGCCCTGTCTTTGGCCGAAAGCGCAAAACGGCTTCTGAACTTCGAATGCGACAGCCGATCGAAAAGCGGGTCGAGGTCACGACGGATCATCTTCTACCTCAGTTCAGCCGCGCGCCGCTTTCCGTGTCGAAGATGTGCATCCGCTCGGCATCGAAGGCAATCGTCACCGGCTGATGGCGCTCATAGGGAACGCGTTCCGGGGTCAGCAGCAGCACCTGATCACCACCCGCCGTCATTGTCGCATGGGTTTCAGAACCGGTGGTCTCGGTAAACTCGATCACGGCATCGGTTCCCGCGTCGGAAAACGCCACATGTTCGGGCCGCACGCCAATGGTGATCGCGGCCCCGGCCTGCACTGCGGGAAGCGCCGGCAGCGGCCAGAGCGCGCCGCCCTTGCTGCGCAGCACCGGTGCCCCGTCCTCACCCTCGACCGTGCCTTCAATGAGGTTCATGCCCGGCGCGCCGATAAAGCCCGCAACGAAAACGTTCTGCGGCCGGTCATAGAGCTCAAGCGGGGTTCCGACCTGTTCGATCACGCCGGCACGCATCAGCACGATACGCTCTCCCATGGTCATGGCTTCCATCTGATCATGGGTCACATAGATCATCGTCGTCTCAAGCCTGCGGTGCAACGCCTTGATTTCGGCGCGCATCTGGGCACGGAGCTTGGCGTCAAGGTTCGACAGCGGCTCGTCGAACAGGAAGGCTTCCGGATTGCGCACCAGCGCCCGGCCCATGGCAACGCGTTGCTTCTGGCCGCCGGACAGCTCGCTCGGATAGCGCTCCAGCTCCGGGGTCAGGCCCAGCATCTCGGCCGCGCGCTCGACGGCGGCATCCCGCTCGGCGCGCGAGATACCGGCCATGCGCAGCGCAAACGCCATGTTCTTGCGCACGCTCATATGCGGATAGAGCGCGAAATCCTGAAACACCATGGCAATGTTGCGCTGGCGCGGCTGCATCTTGTTGGCAACCACGCCGTTGACCAGAACCTCACCGCCGGTGATCTCCTCCAGCCCCGAAATCATCCTGAGCAGCGTTGACTTGCCGCAACCGGACGGGCCGACGAGGACAACGAATTCGCCATCGGCAATGTCGAGATCGAGACCGTGGATAACCTGGCGTTGACCGTATTTCTTGACGATGTCGCGCAGCGTGAGACTGGCCATTGTTTTTCTTTCCTCCGGGGCGCTTTCCTGCGACCGCATTAGCGCATTTTGGCGAATGATGAAATTGCATGACGCAATGCGGGATCAAGAAAGGCGGCAGAATTAAATTTTAGCGAATCGGAAACCAATCGGGGAGGATTGCCGTTACATGTCTACCGGACAAGCAGTGCGAGCAAAAAAACTGCGGTCCGGGATGGGTGCGGCCCGCCCCGGCACATGAAATGTGCCGGGGATGGTTTCAAGGGTCAGGAAACGGCCGCAGTGGCTGAAACAGCGCTGCGGCCGTTTTCCGATCAGTCAAAGTCTCCGAAAACGCTGGCTATTGCCGAACGAGCTCCTAAATAGGGGGCATTGGAGCGCGGAGAAACATGGCGACAATCAAGGATGTAGCAAAGGCCGCCGGTGTTTCGGTGACGACCGTGTCGGCCACGATCAATGACAGCGCGCCGGTCAGCGCAACTTTGCGCGCGCGCGTCAATGCCGCCATCGCGGCGGTCGGTTATGTCCCCAACCCGGTTGCCCGCAATT
The DNA here is from genome assembly GCA_003001975.1 of Martelella mediterranea. Taxonomy (GTDB): domain Bacteria; phylum Pseudomonadota; class Alphaproteobacteria; order Rhizobiales; family Rhizobiaceae; genus Martelella; species Martelella mangrovi. The sequence goes on along the minus strand of PVUG01000013.1, from coordinate 65,658 downwards.
TGCGCAGTGGCCGCTCGCGCCAGATCGGTCTGCTGGTGCCCGATATTGCCGCGCCTTATGCCGCCGGCATCGCCCGTAGCGTGCAGCAGGCACTATCCGACAAGGGCTATTCGACTTTTTTCGCCTCAAACGACGACGATCCGGTGCGCGAACTTGCCGATATTGCCCGCATGAACGATCATCAGGTGGCGGGTCTGGTGCTGTTGCCCACCTGCCGCGGTGCAAATTATGCCCAAAACATCATATCGGCGATCAAGTGCCCGACGGTGGTCGTCGACCGCGTCGTTGCAGGCGCGCCGTTCGACTGCGTCGTCGACAACAATGCACTTGGCGCACGGCTGATCGCCCACCATCTGCTGCAGCTTGGTCATCGCGCTATCGCCGTCATTGCCGGGCGCACCGGCATTTCGGCTTCCGATGAGCGACTGGCGGGGATCCGCACGGCGATGGCGGAGGCCGGATATCCGGTCTCCGACGATTGCATCTATGCCAGCCACGAGCGCGAGGACCAGGCCTTCCGCGCCGCTCAGGACCTGATGTCGCGACAAAAACGGCCAACGGCAATCGTCACCGTCGATACGGCGCAAACCCGCGGCATATTGCTTGGGCTACGCTCCATGGGGCTGAAGGCGCCGGATGACGTCTCGCTGATTTCCTTTGACGGGCTGCATCATTCGGCGGGCTTTGATCCAGAGATCACCTCGCTTGATCAGGATATTCCGGCAATCGCCGAAGCCGCAGCCGAGATGCTGGCCGAGCGGCTGGAGACCGAAGACGCCGCCATTCGCACCGGGCCACCGAGGTACCGGCGACTGCCGGCCCGGCTGATCGTGCGCTCGTCCTGCCGGTCGATCAGCGGAAACTGAGCCCCCTCCGTCGCCCTTGCCGGGTTTCCCACGCGGCGATATATTCTACCGTCAGGCTCGACCCGCGCCTCCGCCCTCCGTTTCGGGACGTATTGCACATACGGGGTAACACGATCACCGAATCAACCATTCGGGCATGCGCATAAGGAGGGATTGCGTTTTCGGCTCGCAATGGAGGTTCCGTACAGTTTGCTCGCGAAACCGGCGTCATACTGGGCTGCATTTCGCAGATCGATCGCGCATTTGATCCATCGCGCTCTGCCGTGCCGGAACTGAGCGATATTCGCCTGCCAAACCCGGTCACAAAAGGAACGTTTTCCAAAGCCTGCTTCCTCAACGCAGGCAGAACCGAATTGCGAAAGCTCGTCTGAACAGACGTATCAGCCTGACATGCTTTTCAAAACAAAAAAGGGCAGAGCGAAAACCGCCCTGCCCCTTTGGATTGTCAGACCATGGCTTTCGCCGTCAGGCCTTGTTCTTGTTGTAGACGTCGAAGACGACGGCTGCGAGCAGGACGAGGCCCTTGATGACCTGCTGGTAGTCGATCCCAATACCCATGATCGACATGCCGTTGTTCATGATGCCCATGATGAAGGCACCGACAACCGCGCCGACGATCTTGCCCACGCCACCGGACATCGACGCACCGCCGATGAAGACGGCCGCGATCACGTCCAGCTCGAAGCCGTTACCGGCCTTCGGCGTCGCAATGTTGAGGCGGGCTGCGAAGACGAGACCGGCAAGGGCTGCCAGCATGCCCATATTGACGAAGACGATGAAGTTCAGCCGTCTGGTATTGATACCGGAAAGCGCAGCCGCCTTTTCATTGCCGCCGATGGCATAGACGCGGCGACCGAATGTCGTGCTTTCGGTGATGAAGGTATAGATCACCGTCAGGATGGCCATGGAGACCAGAACATTCGGCAGACCGCGGAAGGATGCAAGCTTCCACGAGACGAACACCAGAACCGCAGCCACGATGATGTTGCGGCCGAGGAAGAAGGAATAGGGTTCATCCTCGATGCCGTAGGCGACATTGCGCGAACGGGCACGCCAGGCAAGATAGACGATGGCGGCAGCGGCGATGATGCCGGCGGCAAGCGCCGTCATGTTCGGGCGTCCGACCCCGAAGATATCCGGAACGAAACCCGTGGACAGCAGCTGGAAGCCGGACGGGAAAGGCCCGACGGACTGACCATTCAACAGCCACAGCGACAGCCCGCGAAAGATCAGCATGCCCGCCAGCGTCACGATGAAGGACGGGATTTTCCAATAGGCCACCCAATAGCCTTGCCAGGCGCCGATCAGCATGCCCGCCAGGATACAGGCAGGAATGGCCACCAGAACCGGCAGGTGCCACTGCACGATCATCACCGCCGCAAGCGCACCGATGAAACCGACGATGGAGCCGACGGACAGGTCGATATGCCCCGCCACGATGATCATCAACATGCCAAGCGCCATGATGATGACATAGCTGTTCTGGAGGAACAGGTTGGTGATATTGACCGGACGCATCAACACGCCGTCGGTCACGATCTGGAAGAACGCGATAATGACGATCAGGGCAAGCAGGATGCCGTAGTCGCGCATTCGAAGGGTCAGGTAAGAGCGGATCGAGGGTTTGCTCTGACCTGCATTTTCCTCAGGAGTACTCATCGTCATCTCTTTCTATTTTCTGACAATGAAGGACATGATGCGTTCCTGGCTCGCCTCTTCGGCGTCCAGCTCTCCCACCAATGCCCCCTCGTTCATAACGTAGATGCGGTCGCACATGCCGAGCAGTTCCGGCATTTCCGACGAGATCATCACCACCCCGCGGCCTTCGGCTGCAAGCTGGTTCATCAGGCTGTAGATCTCGAATTTCGCGCCAACATCGATACCGCGCGTCGGCTCATCCATAATGAGCACGTCGGGCTGGGTGAACAGCCATTTGGACAGGACAACCTTCTGCTGGTTGCCGCCGGAAAGGTTCACCACCCTCTGGGCCACCGTCGGCGTACGGATATTCATCGCCTTGCGATAATATTCCGACGTCTTGGTCTCCTCTGCCGTGTTCAAAACGCCATATTTGGACACACCCGGAAGATTGGCGAGCGTGACATTCTTGGTGATCGGCTCATCGAGCACCAGCCCCAGCGCCTTGCGGTCTTCGGTCACATAGGCCAGGCCTGCAAAGATCGCCTTCGGCACCGTCGAGACATCGACTTTCTGTCCGCCCAGCGTGACTTCGCCCGAGATGTTGCGGCCATAGCTGTGGCCGAAAACGCTCATGGCAAGCTCGGTGCGCCCGGAGCCCATCAGCCCGGCAATGCCGACAATCTCGCCGGCGTGGACGTTGAAATCGACACCCTTGATCACCTTGCGATCGGCCTGCTCGGGATGCCAGACGGTCCAGTTCTTCACCGACAGCAGTTCCTCACCGATCTTGCGTTCCCTTTCGGGGTAGCGGTTTTCCATCGCACGGCCGACCATGGCCTGAATGATACTGGCCTCGCTGACCTCTTCCTTGCGGCAGTCGATATTGGCAACCGACGACCCGTCGCGCAGCACCGTGATCGTGTCCGCGATCTGTTCGACCTCGTTCAGCTTGTGGGAAATCAGGATCGAGGTAATGCCCTGCTGCTTGAGTTCCAGCAGCAGGCTCAAAAGCTTGGCACTGTCGCTTTCGGAAAGTGCTGCAGTCGGCTCGTCGAGGATCAGAAGCCGCACATCCTTGGAAAGCGCCTTGGCGATTTCGACCAGCTGCTGCTTGCCGACGCCGATCTTTTCCACGAGCGTGGCAGGCGGATCGCTCAGCCCGACCTTCTTCAAAAGGCCTTCCGTGCGCTGATAGGTATCCGGCCAGCTGATCACGCCGGACCTGGCGACCTCGTTGCCGAGAAAGATATTTTCGGCGATTGACAATTGCGGAACCAGGGCCAGTTCCTGATGGATAATGATAATGCCCTTCTTTTCGCTGTCGGCGATATTGGCGAACGACGCCAGTTCGCCGGCATAGTGGATTTCGCCCTCGTAACTGCCATGGGGATAGACGCCTGAGAGCACCTTCATCAGTGTCGATTTCCCGGCACCGTTTTCGCCCACAAGCGCGTGAATTTCACCTTCCTCGACAGCGAGATCGACATCACTCAACGCTTTCACGCCCGGAAAGGTCTTTGTGATTTTTTTCATTTCGAGCAATGTTGTCATGACACCCTCACCCGGCTGGCGCCCGGCACCGCCGCCGACCGTTGCAGCCGGCGGCAGCCCTTGCGCAAACTCTCGGGGTTATTCTTCGATCTGCTGCATGGTGTAGTAGCCGCTGTCGTCGACCAGGATCTGCTTCCAGTTGTCCTGGGTCACGGCGACCGGTTCCAGCAGATAGGACGGCACGACCTTCTCACCATTGTCATAGGTCGAGGTGTCGTTGATTTCCGGTTCCTTGCCTTCGGAAATCGCCTCGACCATGTCGACGGTGACTTCGGCCAGCTTGCGGGTATCCTTGAAGATCGAGGAATACTGCAGACCTTCGATGATCGCCTTCACGTTGGGCAGGTTCGAATCCTGACCGGTGATGATCGGCATCGGCATATCGCCCGAACCGTAGCCGAGGCTTCTCAGCGAGGAGATTGCGCCCATGGCCAGGTCATCATTGGAGGCATAGACGCCGTGCAGCGGCTCCTGCGTGTAGTAGGCCGACAGCAGGTTATCCATACGGGCCTGCGCAGCAGCGTTGGACCAGTTCAGCGTACCGATCTTGTCCATCCCCATCTGGCCGGACGGCACCACGATATCGCCGGAATCGATCAGCGGCTGGATCACCGACATCGCGCCGTTGTAGAAGAAGTAGGCGTTATTGTCGTCGGGCGAACCACCGAACAGTTCGACATTCCAGGGATGAACGTCGGGGAAACGGCTTTTCAGGCCTTCCACAAGGCTGTTGCCCTGGATGACGCCCACCTGAAAATTATCGAAGGTGGCATAATAATCGACATTCGGCGTGTTCAGGATCAGCCGGTCATAGGCAATGACCGGAATACCGGCAGCGGCGGCATTGGCCAGCGGCGCTGTCATCGAACCACCGTCGATCGCGGCGATCACGAGGACGTCGACGCCCTTGGTGATCATGTTTTCAACCTGCGAAAGCTGTGCGGGAATTTCGTTTTCCGCATATTGAAGGTCGGTCTTGTAACCGGCCTCCTCGAACTGCTGCACCATGGACGCACCGTCCTTGTTCCAGCGGTCGAGCCCCTTGGTCGGCATGGCAATACCGACATAGCCCTTGTCTGCCGCGATCGCAGGCGCTGCAAGTGCCGCAGCGACCACGCCTGCGGCAGCAAGCATAGAGATAACGCTTTTCATGTCTCTCTCCCATTTGGCGGCCGTAACCTCTTGTTCCGGCCTGTCCTCAGAAACGTAAAAATCCGCCGGACACAATGCCGACGCACCCTTCCGGCTCTTTCCGCAAGACACCCGGCAATTGCCGTTCCGGTCACAGCGGACATGATGACGATACAACTTGAGTAACGTAAGTCAAATAAATTTATTCGATTGAATCGTTATTCACAATGCATACAGACACACTGTATAAAAATGAAAAAAATCATCATAAAACAAAACTATACATACGAATGAATTTGAACCCGAAACAATATCGAATCCAAATTCATCAGTCTGCTTCTTTTGTAACTTTACGCTTTCTCAAAGATCGAAAAATACTGAAAGGCGGAATGAAAACCCCGCCTTTCATATCGCTCAGTTCAATCTCAATTCTGAATTTCTTCGAGCGTGTAATAGCCGGCCTGATCGACCAGGATCTCTTCCCAGTTGGAGCTGTCGATGGCGACCGGCGAAAGCAGGTAGGACGGCACGACCTTGACGCCGTTGTCATAGGTTTCGGTGTCGTTGATTTCCGGCTCACCGCCTTCAAGCAGCGCCTGAACCATGCCGACGGTCACACGGGCCAGTTCACGGGTATCCTTGAACACCGTGGAATACTGCTCACCCATATTGATCGACTTGATCGAGGGAAGCTCGGCATCCTGACCGGTCACGATCGGCATTTTCTGATCGCCCGAGCCATAACCGACGCCCTTCAGCGACGACAGGATACCGATGGAAAGACCATCATAGGGGGAAAGCACACCGTGGATGGTTTCGTTGGTGTAGTTGGCCGAAAGCAGGTTATCCATGCGGGCCTGGGCAACGGCACCGTCCCAGCGCAGCGTGCCGACCTGGTTCATGCCCATCTGACCGGAAACGATGTCGATCTTGCCTTCATCGATCAGCGGCTGCAGCACCGACATGGCGCCGTCATAGAAATAATAGGCATTGTTGTCGTCCGGCGAACCGCCGAACAGCTCGACATTCCAGGTTTCTTCTTCAGGGAAGCGCTCCTCGAGCCCCTTGACGAGGCTGGATCCCTGCTGAACGCCGACCTGGAAATTGTCGAAGGTCGCATAATAGTCGACATCGCCGCTTTCGCGGATCAGGCGGTCATAGGCAACAACCGGAATACCGGCGGCGGCCGCGTTGGCAAGCGCGTTGGAAAGCGTGGTGCCGTCAATCGAGGCGACAACCAGTGCATCAACCCCCTTGGTGATCATGTTTTCGATCTGCGACAGCTGGTTGGGAATATTATCCTCGGCATACTGAAGGTCGGTATCATACCCCGCCTCCTCGAACTGCCGGACCATGGATTCACCATCGGAAATCCAGCGGGCCGATGATTTCGTCGGCATCGCGATACCGATCGTGCCCTTGTCCTGTGCAAAGGCCGGCACGGCAAAACTTGTCACGGCCATTGCCGCAACGGCCAGTGCAGATACTACCAGTTTCATTTCTCTCTCCCAATTCACGAAACGTGCGTTTCGTCTGCCCTTGCGCCGGAACCCCTCAGGCGGCCTCTGCCCTCCCGGCGGGCTGATACGAAGCAATTTGCAAGGGGCAGATCGCGGGTGGAGGTTGGTAGAAGAGGCATGAGCTGTCAAATTGAGAACACCGAAGCAGATATACCAATTCTGCTATATGTCGAAATGACAGGACGGTAAGATTTTGGCAGATATGAGCTTTTCCCGGCCATGCGCTTAAGTTCGTATCCCCTTACTTAAACTTTAGTTTAGTACCTCCGGTATCCACCGATCGCACACAGAAGTCGTTTGCCGCCGTCGTCCCCGCTTTTTCAAGGACTCAACTGTTTTTAAGATTGATGCACGCGGCAAGCTGCGCTAAACAACCCCGCAAAGCAGACGGCGCAAGCCGGCCTGCAAGGGCGCCCGTAGCTCAGCTGGATAGAGTGTTGGATTCCGATTCCAAAGGTCACAGGTTCGAATCCTGTCGGGCGCGCCAATCAAATCAAAAACGTGGACGACACAGTATCTAAAATCGTGTTGCGCCGTGTTGCAACTGATTACCTTTAATTTTCAATACAGTCGTTGTTTCCCTTTTGGGAGCCTTTGATGGCCTCACAACTCGGTTCATAGTCCAGCAAGCTCAGCTTGCCCTTCAGATTGGTGAAAGAGCCATCAGTGCCGGCGATGTTGGTGTAGAGGATGCCCTGGGCGATGTCCTGTACGTGGGTCACGTTGGCACCCGTGCTGTTTGGCTCGGACCAGTAAACCATGAACACACCCGGCCGGATGGATACGGCGGTGTAATTCACCGTATCGCTGATACCGCCGAAGGCGCCGGTCAGGTCCGTGAATGTCATTTGACGGTGATCCTTGAAGTCCAGCTGGAAGGCAAAGTCGCCAAAGTCGGCCTTCGCCTTGTGCCCGACGAACGGATAAAGCTGGGCGACCTGCCACGGGATTTCGCCGACGAAGGCTTTCGCCCCCATGTCCAGAAACTCTCGTGCCGGAAGGTCGGGATATTTGGCAGCCATCGGGTCGATGATATCGCTGGAAGACTTGGCATTCGCCGCGGCCGCACGCCAGTCACGCAGATAGCCGGTCAGGAAGGCCACAACTTCGGGCGAATCCGAATATGCGCCGATAATATGCCCGCCGATGACCTTTTCCGGCGCGAGGGCGGCAATATCTTCAAGTCGCGCAATCCATTGGTCGACCGCCGCCAGATCGGTCGTGTCGGCCAGCCACGGGTGCGCTCCGGTGAAGACCGAAATCCCGCCCAATGCCGTTTTCAATGCGGGAACCCACAGGAAGATATGGGATGGATCGTCGCTGGCCTGACGGACTTCCACGACCTCGCCTTCGATCCCGATGTTTCCGGTGAAGGCGTCCGGCGTGATCAACTCTTGCGGAAGATCATCCCCAAGCTGATCTTTCCAAACCGCCAGCTTGTCATTCTTGGTTGCTTCAATCAGCCAGGCGGTCTGCGGGGTCGCCACGATTTTGACGGCCGGAAATGCAGCGCGCAACGTATCGAGGGCGAAATAATAGTCAGGGTCGCTGTGCGATACGAAAATCGTTGTCAGTTCTCGCCCGGTCGCCTGGATGCGCTCGACCAGTTCGCGCGCCCTGGAGGCCTGAAACTGTCCGTTGACGAGAACCGCCTCCCTGTCGCCGTAGATCAAGGTGGAGGCGATCGGGAAGATTGCGTTTTCAGGCACGTATGTTTGTATTTTCAATGACATAATATCTACCTTTCAGGTTCACTCAAAGCTGACGACCAGCGCTTGGCTTGGTGTGACTGGAAACTTAGGGCAAACGAAAGTCTTTCGAAATTGGCGAAAATCGACTACGATCCATGCGTTTTCGCATGGATATGACATATGGAATGGGACCATCTGCAAAATTTTCTTGCCATCGCCAGGCACGGTAGTCTTTCGGCAGCGGCGCGCGCGCTTGGCGTGACCCAGCCCACCATGGGGCGCAGGCTGACAGCAATGGAGAAATCGACCGGCGCCAGGCTTCTGATCAGAACCCCGGATGGTTTCTTGCTGACGCCGCTCGGCGTACAGATCCTCGACAAAGCAGAAAGAATAGAAGAAGAAATGCTGGGCGCCGAACTCCTGATCAATGCGAGCGATGTTCACCTTGACGGAGTTGTCCGGGTGACGACCCTCGACATGTTCGGAGGCGATTTGGTTACCCCCGCTCTGGTGAGACTGCAGCGTGAAAATCCCGGCGTGTCCTTCGAGCTCGTTCCCTCCCAACAATCCCTTAATCTGTCACGGCGCGAGGCCGACATCGCCATCAGGACGAGACGGTTTGAAGGCGATCTCATTGTCGAGCGCAAGATCGGGACGTTGGCGCTTGCCTATTATCAGGCGGCAGACGCATCCAATTTCCCGGAAAATCTTGCGCCGCAGATCGTGACCGTTTTACAGGATCAATCGCATCTGCCTGAAGCGCGGCGAATCGTGGAACACTTTCCTGAATTGAGGATCGGGCTCCGCTCCAACAACCGTAACGTCCAGTACCAAGCCGTCTGCAATGGCGGCGGAATAGGCCTGCTGCCCCGTTTCCGTGCCGACCATGACGCGCGGCTCATACGGGTTCGAAAAGACCTGCCCGACCTCAGACGTGAAATCTGGATGGGCATCCATACCGACCTCCGCAAGATGCCCCGAATGCGCGCCACGATGGACGCATTGATCGAGGCATTTGACCAGAATTCACACCTTTTGGACCCCGACGCTTAGCCGACCGCCTTCAGCACATGTCGAAAATTGCGAACGGCAGCTTTCGCCAAACCTCCCGCCGAAACCCGACGGTCCGTTTCACCGCCCATTCCAGACCTTCAAACATTGCCCGGTTGCACGGAGCACACCTTCCTCGGCTGCTGTGTGCAACCCGGCAATCAGCAGGCTTGCTTAAATCCTGTGGGGACGAAATTGCATGACGGCGGACTATACCGGATTTGCGCTTCGATGCGCCTGGTGAGCCGTAGGTCACGGCTGTGACATCCATGCTTCCGGCAGTGTGTCGTGAAGCGCCTGGCGGATAATCGTTGCGAGATGGCTGCTCGCTGAGCTTTCGGGCCGTCCGGGTCGCAGCAGGCTCAGGCCCAGTGACGGCAGTTCGGGCAGGCCATGTTGGCGCGCATCCAGCACGCGCACGTCCGCAGACCGGACGAACGGCGTGCGCAGCGCGACCCCGAGACCTGCCGCCGTTGCCGCCCAAAGCCCGCTCAGGCTTGGGCTGACGAAGGCGATGCGCCAGGCAAGACCTTCGCTGTCGAGGCGATTGCAGGCGAGCGTGCGAAGCAAGCACGGCGCTTCCAGCGTGACAAGTGGCAGCGGTTCGTTTCGGGCTGCTTGCCAAAGCGGTTCCTCCTGTGCGGAACCGAGCCAGCACAGCGGCAGTGCGGCGATCCTTTCAGCATCCGACGAAGCCCCGTCATCCCAGGCAAGCGCCAGGTCGAGATGGCCTGAGGCAATCTTTTCCCGTAATTCGCTGTTTCTGCCTATGCGGCCCTCGATCCGGACCTTGGGATGCGCCCGGGCAAAACGACCGAGCACTTCCGGCAAGACGGTCTCGCCGAAATCCTCCTGAATGCCGAGACGAACCCAGCCCTCCAGTTCCGGGCTTCGAACCGCACCGACCGCCTCGTCATTCAGATTGAGAAGCCGTCGGGCATAGGAAAGAAGCACCTCGCCGCCATCCGTCGGGACCAGCCCGCGCCCCGAACGGCGCACAAGTTCGGTGCCCGTCTGCTCTTCCAGTTTCTTCAGTTGCGCACTCACCGCCGATGTCGAGCGGCCGAGCCGGTCGGCGGCCTGCGCGAAGGACCCGGCCTCAATGCCGGCGACAAAACTGCGCAGCGCATCCATATCGAGATTGGTAAAACGCATTTTTATTCCTGAAAAACAGGACACTAAATCCTGAATAATCTGATTATCAGGATGATCGTGCCGCGTCATACTGTGCCTGTCAATCACATTTGATGGAGCCCACATATGCCGTTCACCCGTATTTCTCTTCTGGTCGGCAAATCCCCGGATTATCTCGCCGCCGTGTCGGACAGCCTCGACCGCGCGCTTGTCGATTGTTTCGAGGTTCCCGAAAAGGACCGTTTCGCCGCCATCCACCAGCACCAGCCCGGCGAACTCATTTTCGATCGAAACTATAATGGCGGGCCGCGTTCGGACGATTATATCTTTTTCCAGATCACCACCGGCAAGACGCGCTCGCCGGAAACCAGGGCGCTATTCTACCGCCGACTGGTCGAAAACCTTGCAGCATCTCCGGGCGTCCGGCCGGAAGACGTGATGGTCTCCATCGTCAATTCGACCATGGAAGACTGGTCTTTCGCATCCGGCGTTTCCGCCACGGCCCTGCCAGAGGAAGCGCGCCGATGAGCACGGCTTTCGACATGCAAGAACGCTGCCCCTCCATGATGCACATCCATCGCGCCGGCACCGGAATTGTCGCGGCACCCGATGACATCGCAAGCGGCTCGTTTCTGGTGCAGATGCTGCTGTCGAGCCGCACGGAGGGCGAAATGACGGCGATGCGTGCCTTTGTGCCGCCGGGTGTGGTGACCCATTGGCACGGTGAATCGCCGGCATGCCCCTTCAGCTATCTCAGTGTCCAACCGGTTAAGAACGGAACGGCGGTCGCATGGTTCGGCCCCGTCAATCAGAAAGGTTTTCAGCAATGATCGCGATGCAATACAGTTTCACCTTGCCGGCCGATTACAACATGACGATCATAGATCGGCGTATCCGCGACAAAGGTCCGTTGCTCGATGGTTTCCCGCGCTTGCGCTTCAAGGCATATCTGTCAGCAAGAAAGAAGGACGCCGGCTTTTCAAGCAGTGAAAACCTTTACGCCCCCTTCTATCTCTGGGACGAACCGGAAGGGATAGACAGTTTTCTGTCCAGCCCCGGCTTTGCCACGCTGACACGGGATTTCGGCTGGCCATCGGTCGCAACATGGCTCATCTGGCAAGCCGACCTCGGCCCGGACCTTGCCGCAGCCCGCTTTGCAACGCGGCAGATCCAGCCGATTGCGCCTTATTCCGACCTTGCCGAGACGCGCGAGGCCACCAGCAGAGAGGCCCAGGCCGCCCTCAATACTGGCGCGCTCGCGGTCATCAAGGCCTTTGATCCAGGCGCATGGCGGCAATTGCAATTCTGCCTCTGGCCGACAGTACCGAAAACGACAAATGCGCAATTCTACGCGGTCGGCCATGTATCGCTGCCGCCCCCGGAATAAGTGCTCGACGACGCTTTAGGCCATTTTACCGATGGAAGCCTGCTTGCAGGACCCTATCGCGTGGACATCGTTCGCATCGTCACGCGGCGTGCCGTTTTCCTGCAAGATCGAAATATCCGGCACGCCGTTTGCGGCCCCGAAAACCGCTGCGCTCCTTCCCGTCTTCGCTTGCGTCGACAACGCCTCACGACCTTGTGTGACAACCACCCCTTGCTGATGCGCGCACAGGCCCTAGCTTTTTGAACAGGACAACACCACTCACGTTTTGCCCGGGGAGGACGCCTGTGAAAGCCTCGCTTATCAGAATCCGACTGTTCGCCATTGTCGCTACACTCGGCGGGATGCTGCCTGCTTTCGCTGCCAGCGCACAGACGCCACCGCTTGCCGTGGAGGAGATTGCTTCCGGGCTGGCGCATCCCTGGTCCGTCGAACCGCTGGAAGACGGCGCCTACCTTGTCAGCGAAAGGCCGGGCCGGCTGAACATCGTCACTGCCGATGGCAGGACACGCGCCGTTTCCGGCCTTCCCGAGATTTACGCCTCCGGTCAAGGCGGCCTTCTGGATGTGGCGCTTGATCCCGGTTTTGCGACCAACGACACCATCTACTTTACCGCATCCGTTTCCGGAAACGGAGGTCAGGGAACCGCCGTCTTCCGCGCGCAGCTGAACCGCCGTCAGGACAGTCTTCAAGCTGTCGAGCAGATTTTCGTCATGAATCGGCTTTCCGGAACCAACCGACATTTCGGCTCCCGGATCGCATTCGATCGCGACGGCAACCTGTTCTTCGGCATCGGAGACAGAGGGGAAAGCGACCGGGCTCAGGATAGCAGCGACCATGCAGGCTCAATTCTCAGGATCCGTCCCGATGGCGGCGTGCCGGCGGGCAATCCCTTCGCAGGCTCGGACGAGGCGCAGCCTGAACTCTGGTCAATCGGCCACCGCAATCCCCAGGGCATCACCACCGACCCTGAAACCGGCACGCTCTACACCGTCGAACACGGCGCGCGCGGCGGCGATGAAATCAACACGCCCGAAGCAGGCGCCAATTATGGCTGGCCCGAAATTTCCTACGGTGTGCACTATTCCGGCGCAAAGATCGGTCAGGGCACCCATGCCGAAGGGCTAGAGCAGCCGCTTTATTACTGGGACCCGTCGATTGCGCCCGGCGCCATCGCCGTCTATCGCGGCAAGATGTTTCCCGAATGGGACGGCGACTTTCTCGTCACCGCGCTGAAGGACCAGCTTCTCGCGCATATCGCGGTCGATGAAAACGGCATGCCGACGGCGGAAAACCGCCTCTTTGCCGGCGAATTCGGCCGGCTGCGCGACGTCAAGATTGCGCCGGACGGCGCCGTTCTTGTAACCACCGACGAGCCCGACGGACGCTTGCTGCGAATATATCGGCCTTAGAGTTCTTCAGGAACTGAGCCTATTTGTCCGCCGTTGTATCGGCTTCATCAGCGTCGTTCCCGATATCCGAGCGCCATGTCACCGGCCACTTGGCGGCACCGACATCATTGCCGTCACACGCGCTCTTGGCGCGCTCATGGGTCAGCACCAGCGGGTTGCCGGTCGCCTTTGCGTCAAGGCTCCAGTAGTGCGCCAGCCCGCAATCGCCAAGACCGCGTCCAAGATAGACGGATGAAAGCTTGCGGTTTTCCAGATCGAAATTGACGTTGTAAACCGTATCAAGAACCGTGATGCCGGCTTCGCTGACATTCGGGAATTCGGCGCGACGAAATTCCTGATCCTTGCCGACATAGAGCTGGTAGGGCTGATTATAGGCCCCAGACGGGCCGCAGGGCAGAAGCATAATCGTGCTGGCCCCGGTCGCAAAGGCAAAGGCATCGGCCTGATCGAGATGCGCCTCGTCGGTGTAACAGGCACTCTCGGCGTCGGACAGATTGCGCAGGATCGATTCCGGCAATTGCGCGTAGCTATTGATCGACCACACCCGAATATCCTCGGGCGGCGCAATGTCGCCCTTGTCGGCCAGGGCGTCCGTCCGGTCCTTGCGCCCCTGCAGGTCATCGACGAAGCGCGCACTGTCAAGAAGGCCATCCAGCGCAATCGTCGTCGAAAACGCTCCCAGATCGCCGCTATAGGCAATCGTTGCCGATTGACCGTGCGCCATCTTCGCAAACAGTTGCGGGAGCGCATCGGGATTGTTGACGCCGAACGTGCCGACAGCCTCATCCCGGATCAGATCGTCGACACCGACCGCGAAGGCTTCCACTCCGTCAACGCTGATCGTGAATTGCCCGTCGTCATCGCCTCTCTGGAAAAAACCGGGCGGAGACGGCAGGCTAAGCGTAAGCGGTGCGGAGGGGTTGGCCGTTCTGTGCCACTGAATGGCCGCCAGCGCCGCATCCTCGTCCTGCGCCGCCTGCGGATTGAGCGAGATCGTACAGACATAGGCGTTGTTGCAGCTGACGGCCCATCCCCCGACCTGACGATATTCAAAAGCGCCGGCAGGCAGGCTGGACAATGCGAGCGCGAGCAAGGCAGGTGCAGCAATCCTCAATGATATGTGTCGACGCATGGGCATCTCCCGGAATTTCATCATATGTCATTGCGCACCGCCGGCGCGCGCTCTCACCCGGAGGCTTCGCCGGCACCACGCTCCTACACCAGCTTCGGGTCAAAAAGCTAGGCCTGGCCTAATCCCCTGTAAAACAACGCCCCAATGCCTGCCGCTATCGTGTCCCCGGCGGCCTAAAACAGGTGGACAGTGGCGCCAGTATATCCATGATCGATGTTCTTGCCACAGTATCCGTTAGTCAGCATGAATACAGGACATGCCCCTGCATCGACACGACTTTTCACAAAGCCTCAAAGTTTCGCTTGCCAAAGTCGTGTAAAAACCGCATTCTGATCGCGTTCGGGCATTTTGCGAGCACGGGAAGACCATATAATCTGATGCGCGTCGGAAACGCTAATTTTCCGGGCGGCCCTTGTAGGATTTGGCCTGTAAACGTGTCCAGGCGACAGAAGGCCGCGGTAATAAAGGTACCTTTCCTTAACAATTCGAGAAACGCCTGCGCTGCCCACAAGGGCAAACGAGCATTGGAATATCCGCCCATTTGTGCAAGCGGGGCGGTGAGAAAAGGACCTTGAAGCATGGCCGAAACTGGCACCGTGAAATTCTTCAACACTGACAAGGGCTACGGCTTTATCAAGCCGGACAATGGCGGCGCGGACATTTTCGTCCATATCTCCGCCGTGCAGTCCTCGGGCCTGACCGGGCTGACGGAAAATCAGAAAGTCAGCTACGATACCGAGCCCGACCGCCGTGGCAAGGGCCCGAAAGCGGTCAATCTGCAGGTCACTGAATAGTCCCTGTTCCCTCCGGCCTTCTTTGAAGCCGGATAGGACCGAAGGCGGCAGCCTTCTGGTCGCAGTGAACAGCTACAGGCGCGTCTTTCGGCCGCGCCTGGGTTTTGTTCTGTTTTTTCAGTGTGCCGCTGTCTCATCTCAGGCGGTACGGTTATGTCTTTGTGCTGTGCGTGGCTGGTTCTCGCGGTCGGCGGGCTTTTACATGCCGCATCTGACTTTTGGCCGGATTGGAAGCGCCGCCCTTGCATACATTGAACACACACTGCGGGTCTTTATTTCTGGCGAGAGCTGCTGCTTAAACCAGAAGGCCATTTGGCAAGACCATCCGCCTGCTTGTCATACCGCTTCTTGGGTATGATCCTGTCCGCATCGTCCCGCTACAGTACCTCTCCGCCACGGCGCGTCCTTCTTACGGCCACCACCGAATCCA
Organism: Martelella mediterranea; assembly: GCA_003001975.1. Lineage (GTDB taxonomy): Bacteria > Pseudomonadota > Alphaproteobacteria > Rhizobiales > Rhizobiaceae > Martelella > Martelella mangrovi. The sequence continues at coordinate 49,922 of PVUG01000013.1, read as the reverse complement.
AACACAAAAACCCGGCCTTTCGACCGGGTTCAGACTGCTGACAAAACGCGTCCCTCGTTCTTTCGTCATACCGGCCTTGAGCCGGTATCCAGGGCCGCTTGGTATGCGCTTTCAGAAAGATTTTTTGCGCGCAAGGACTTGGCCCTTACTAGATTCCGGCTCAAGGCCGGAATGACGGCGGGGAAGGAGGCAAAACCGTGATTGCTTGCGGAGGTGTCAACAAACTGAAACCCGGCCTTTCGACCGGGTTTCCATAGAATTTCGCATTCTCACGCGTGATCAGCTGTCCAGGAACGAGCGCAGCTTGCGGCTGCGGCTCGGGTGCTTCAGCTTGCGAAGCGCCTTGGCCTCGATCTGGCGAATACGTTCGCGGGTCACCGAGAACTGCTGGCCGACTTCTTCCAGCGTGTGGTCGGTGTTCATGCCGATACCGAAGCGCATGCGCAGCACGCGTTCCTCACGCGGGGTCAGCGAGGCGAGAACACGGGTGGTGGTCTCACGCAGGTTCGCCTGAATGGCGGCATCGATCGGCAGAAGCGCGTTCTTGTCCTCGATGAAATCGCCCAGATGCGAATCTTCCTCGTCGCCCACAGGGGTTTCGAGCGAGATCGGCTCCTTGGCGATCTTCAGCACCTTGCGAACCTTTTCAAGCGGCATGGAGAGCTTTTCGGAAAGCTCTTCCGGCGTCGGTTCGCGGCCGATCTCATGCAGCATCTGGCGCGAGGTGCGCACGATCTTGTTGATCGTTTCGATCATGTGCACCGGAATGCGGATCGTGCGGGCCTGGTCGGCAATCGAACGGGTGATCGCCTGCCGGATCCACCATGTCGCATAGGTCGAGAACTTGTAACCGCGGCGGTATTCGAACTTGTCGACCGCCTTCATCAGGCCGATATTGCCTTCCTGAATGAGATCGAGGAACTGCAGACCGCGATTGGTGTATTTCTTGGCAATCGAGATCACCAGTCGCAGATTGGCCTCGACCATCTCCTTCTTGGCGATCCGGGCTTCGCGTTCGCCCTTCTTGACCATGTGAACGATGCGGCGGAACTCGGCAATCGAAATACCGGTTTCGGTGGCAAGGCTCTGGATTTCGGACCTCAGAGCCCGGATATCGTCGCCGTCACGGCTGGCGAATTCCTTCCAGCCCTTGCCGGAGAGATTGCCGATCGACTTCATCCAGTTCGGATCAAGTTCTGCGCCGTGATAGTGCTGCAGGAAGTCATCCCGCGCAACGCCACGATGGGTCGCCTTGCGCAGCAGCTTGCCCTCGTTTTCAACGAGACGCTTGTTGATGTCGTAAAGCTGCTCGACCAGAAGATCGATACGGTTCTGGTTGAGCGACAGCGACTTCACAGCCGTGATCAGCCCGTCCTTCAGTTCCCTGTAGCGGCGCTCCTGGGCATTGGTCAGCGTGCCGGTGGCGGCAAGACGGGCCTCCACCTGCTGGTCCTGCAATTTGCGCAGCTTCACATAGGTCTCGGCGATCAGGTCGAGCGTGTCCATCACCTGCGGGCGAAGCTCGGCCTCCATGGCGGCAAGCGACAGGTTGGATTCATCATCCTCCTCGTCGTCTTCTTCCGGCTGCACGCCCTCGCCGCCGACATCGGTGACGTCGTCGGAGCGTTTCTTGCGCGCCTGTTCCTTTTCCTCGGCCTTCTTGCGGTCGGCCTCGATCTTTTCCGGGCTCTGGAACTGCGGCGCAGCCTTGGCCTCGGGACCGGAATAGGTGGTTTCAAGATCGATGATTTCGCGCAGAAGCGTGGTGCCTTCGTTCAGCTCATCACGCCAGATGATCAGCGCCTGGAAGGTCAGCGGGCTTTCGCAAAGCCCGGCAATCATCGTCTCGCGGCCGGATTCGATGCGTTTCGCAATGGCGATTTCGCCTTCGCGCGACAGAAGCTCGACGGAGCCCATCTCGCGCAGATACATGCGCACGGGATCATCCGTCCGGTCGGTCGGCTCTTTCTTCTTGGTGGCGGCAACCGCAGTGCCCGTGGCAGTCGCCACTTCCGTGCTTTCGCTTTCAGCCGCGCTGCCGTCGCCGGAGCTGTTACCGCTGTCGTTGTCCTGCTCCATCTCCTCCTCGTCCTCGATCACGTTGATGCCCATATCGGACAGCATCGCCATCGTGTCCTCGATCTGCTCGGAGGTCACTTCGGAGGAAGGCAGAACGGAATTCAGCTCGTCCATGGTCACAAAACCGCGCTTCTTGGCGGCCTTGATCATCTTCTTGACGGCATCATCGGAAAGGTCCAGAAGAGGGCCGTCGGTTCCGCCTTCGCGTTCGGTTTCGGCTTCTTCGTTTTCCTTGACTTTTGTTGCCATAGATTTTGTTTCCCTGACGCTTATGCCGTAATTCCACAGCGGCAATACCGGCAAATGATTAAGGACCCTTTATGGGGACCGCTCCAGCCGGCTTTAAAAACTTCAACCATGAACAGGACAGAATTCACCGCCGCGGAGCCTGTCACCCCGGGTGAACACTGTCCAGATCATGAAATTGCGCTGCGTTGTGCCATTCAAACTGGTGATTCCCAGATTTTCGCCATCCGTCAAGCGCCAATTCGAGGATCGCGCGATTTCATATCCTAAAATCGCTTCAAAAGCCACCCGTGTGACGCTTCTATCGATGTCCGGACCGATGCAGCCTTTCTGACGACCCGCGAGAGTACATTTAGAACGAAGTTAAAGAAATACAAGTACCGGCCACCCACATCAATCCGAATCCTGCAAGGTTTACCGTCCGGATATCCTTATCCCGCAGCGCCGGACCGCCCGGCACGCCCCGACATCAGCCCGAAACCGTCAATTTCGGCCTCCTGATTATCAATTCGGTTGATTTCATTCTGCACCGAAACCAGCGCCGGCATCAGTTCCTCGAGAAGCGCCAGATTGCCCTCCTCCGTCGCCTCGCCAATCTCGCGCTCAAGATCGCCCTTCTGGCGGGCAAGCGAGCGGGCGCGGTTGTGGAGAGAAAGCGCCTGGCGATAGACTTCGCGCACATCCTCAAGGGCGGTATCCGGCCCGGCAATCCAGCTGACATTGCGGCTGACATGGCTCTGCAACTGCTGGACCAGCGGCCCGAAGCCCGCATCCTCGAGCTTTTGGCGAATGCGCTCCCGTCCGGCGTCAGGGCGCGATGCCTCGGCCAGAAAAACAGGCCACAGCGCCCGCATTTCCGCAGCGTCGAAGGAAAGCGAGGCAATGCTGTCAAAATCTTCCCGGGCTAGTTCGGGATGGGTCAGAAGGCAGAACACCAGCTGACACTCGCGAAACGACAGCGAAGCGCCCACCGGACGGAAGCTTGCAAGCGGCGAGCGCGAAAGCCGTTCGGAGGCGGAAAAGCCACCGCCCTGCTGTGCGCCATAGCCCCTGCCCTGCCCCTGTTTCGGCCTGAAATTGCCACCGCCGCGCGAACCGCCACCGCGAAAACGCTGAAACAGGCGATTGCGGAAATCCTGCTGGTAATGCCGGCGCACATTCTCGTCTCCGATGGTCTGCACCAGCGTGTTGATCCTGGCCTCGATCGCCGCCCGCCGTTCGGGCGTTGCATTGTCGTCATTGCCGACTTCGCGTTCGAACACCGTATCGGCAAGCGGCCTTGCCTGACGCAGGATCTGGTCAAAGGCCTGCCGCCCGCCCTCGCGCACCAGGTCGTCGGGGTCCTTGCCCTCCGGCAGATAGGCAAATTTCAGGGAGTGCCCCGGCTTCAAAAGCGGCAGCGCAACACCGGCCGCGCGTTCGGCGGCGCGCTGGCCCGCGCTGTCGCCGTCAAAACACAGCACCGGTTCGCTGGTCATGCGCCAGAGAAGCTGAAGCTGGTTTTCCGTCAGCGCCGTGCCGAGCGGGGCCACTGCGTTTTCGACACCGGCCTGACTGAGCGCGATGACATCCATATAGCCTTCAACGGCAATCACCGTGCCGGCGCCATCCGCCCCCGACAGCGCACGGCGGGCACGGGCGAAATTGAACAGCACATTGCCCTTGTGAAACAGCTCGGTCTCGTTGGAATTCAGGTATTTGGCCAGCGCATCGGGGCGCATGGCGCGGCCGCCGAACGCAATCACCTTTTCGCGCGATGACAGGATCGGAAACATGATCCGATCGCGGAAGCGATCATAGGAGACCGCGATATCGGGGCCATGGACAACAAGGCCGCAGGCCTCGATCTCCTGCTTTTCCACGCCCTTGGAGGCCAGAAATTCCTTCAGCGCGTTGCGGCTCTCCGGCGCATAGCCAAGCCTGAACGTATCAATGGTGCGGGCGGAAAGACCTCTTTCACGCAAATACGCCCTGGCCTTCGCCCCCTCGCTTGTCTGCAACCGGTCCTGAAAGAAGCTTGCCGCCAGTTCCATCACATCGATCAGCGTGCGGCGCTTTTCCTCGCGCTTTTCGGCCTGCGGATCCATTGCCGGCATCGGAACACCGGCCATGTCGGCAATCCGCTGCACCGCCTCGGGGAAGCTCATGCCGTCGAGATCCGTGAGAAAGCGGAAATGATCGCCGGAAACCCCGCAGCCGAAGCAATGATAGCGGCCCTTGCGGTCCTCGCAGTGAAAGCTCGGGGATTTTTCGCCGTGGAACGGGCAGCAGGCCCAGTAGTCGGCGCGCGTCACATTGGTCTTCTTGCGGTCCCACGTCACCCGCTGTCCGATAACAGCCGAAATCGGCACACGGTCACGAATTTCATCCAGAAATGACGACGGAAAGCGCATAAAGCCCTCGTTTGTGCCGGGCGAAGCAGCCGGCCGGCGGGAAGCTCACCTTACGGCCTCCCGTAATCATCCAGCGCCGCCGGCACAGATTATCCCCCATATCCACGGAGTTATCCACAGCCTTGGCGCAGGGTTGTTATTTCAGCATTTCCTTGACGACGCCGGAGGCCTTGGAAAAATCCATCTGGCCGGAATAGCGGTCCTTCAGCGTCTCGATGCACTTGCCCATATCGCGCAGACCCTGCGCACCAGTCTCCTCGACGACGGAGGCGCAGACCTCGCGAATCTTTTCCTCGGGCAGCTGGGCAGGCAGAAATTCCCGGATCACCGCCATTTCCTGACGCTCCTGGGCGGCAAGGTCGTGACGGCCCTTCTCCTCGTAGAGACGGGAGGATTCCTTGCGCTGCTTGAGCATTTTCAGCAGGATCTGGCCGATATCATCGTCACTGACGGGGTCTTTCCCGCTCGCACGGTGGGCAAGATCACGATCCTTGATGGCGGCATGAACCAGCCGCAGCGTGCAAAAACGGACAGGCTCATCCGCTTTCGAGCTTTCTTTGAGTGCAAGGGCGAGTTGATCGCGCAACATGAAGCTACTCCTGGCAACGCCAGTTTTAAAAACCACTGCCGACACATGCCGACAAGCGGCGGCGTTTACCGAAATCGTGGACTGCAATCAAATTAAAAAACGGGTTCGTCATATAATTTGACCAGATGCCACAAGTCTGCACCGAGAGCAATTGACCCGCAAGCAGCGTTTGACTATTTTCCCGCGACCGCATCAAAATAAGGTCTGCCCTTGTCTCTGTCATCCGGTTAAAGACCGGTCCGAAAGAGTGAACCCGTTCGTGCGGGCAATATATAGTGCAATGCAGGCCTTGTTCAATCGGCTTCACACCGTCGAGGAACACGATAAGGATTATGATGACGACCTCCTCCGCATGGATCAAGGAAAAGCCGACGGCCGTTCTGGTGCTGGCCGACGGCACGACGATTTTCGGCAAGGGTATCGGTGCCACGGGCCATGTGCAGGCCGAAGTCTGCTTCAACACCGCGCTCACCGGCTATCAGGAAATTCTCACCGATCCGTCCTATCTCGGACAGATCGTGACCTTCACTTTCCCGCATATCGGCAATATCGGCGCCAATGACGAGGATTTCGAAGACCTGACGCCGGCCGCGCGCCGCGGCGCCGTGGGCACGATCTTCCGGGCCGACATCACCCAGCCGTCGAACTATCGTTCGGCCGGCCATCTCGATGCATGGCTGAAGGCCCGCGGCATCATCGGCCTTTCCGGCATCGACACCCGCGCGCTGACCGCCTGGATCCGCGAGCATGGCGCGCCCAACGCGGTGATTGCCCACGATCCGGACGGCAATTTCGACCTTGATGCGCTGAAGGCTGAGGCCAAGGCCTGGGGCGGCCTCGAAGGGCTCGACCTTGCCGTTGTCGCCACCTCCGGCCAGTCTTCCAGGTGGAACGAGACGCCTTGGGTCTGGAACGAAGGTTATGGCGCGCTCGACGAGGCGGATGCCAAATACCACATCGTCTGCGTCGATTACGGTGTGAAGCGCAACATCCTGCGGCTGTTTGCCGGCCTTTCCTGCAAGGTCACCGTGGTTCCGGCGAAGACATCGGCGGAAGATATTCTGGCGCTGTCGCCCGACGGCGTGTTCCTGTCCAACGGCCCGGGCGACCCGGCAGCGACCGGCGAATATGCCGTGCCGGTGATTCGCGCGCTGATCGACAGCGGCCTGCCGGTGTTCGGCATCTGCCTCGGTCACCAGATGCTGGCTCTGGCGCTTGGCGGCAAAACCGTCAAGATGCATCAGGGCCATCACGGCGCCAATCATCCGGTGAAGGACTTCACCACCGGCAAGGTCGAGATCGTTTCGATGAACCACGGCTTTGCGGTTGATTCGGCTTCACTGCCGGAGGGTGTCAGCGAAACCCATGTCTCGCTGTTCGACGGCTCCAATTGCGGCATTTCGCTTGCCGGCAAGCCGGTATTTTCCGTCCAGCATCACCCCGAGGCCTCCCCCGGCCCGCAGGACAGCCACTACCTGTTCCGCCGCTTCATCAATCTGGTGCGCGAGAACAAGGGCGAGGCGCTGCTGGAAGAGCGCGCCTGAACGCACTTTTTTAGAAAATGCCATCAAGGGGCTGCGCGATGCGGCCCCTTTTTGCGTGGATGGCGAGAATAGCTGTGCCGCTCGCGCGCAGCTTCAGCCTCTGCAATCGCATTGCCCTTGGCCGCGCCGTAACGCCAGCTCCAGGTCATCATCAGCGCGAAGACCGCAATCCACATCACTTCCGAAACCACAAGAAACACGCTGACCGGCATCAGCGGAATGATCGCGGCCCTCACCGCGGCCTCGGCAATCAGAACCACCGCCCAGGCCAGCGTCATCCGGCGCATCAGGGCGCGATAGTCCGCAGAAGCCGCATAAAGCAGATTCAGGCGTTTGCGCTCCTCCGCATCGCCTTCGCTCGCGAAGTGAAAGACCAGCGGGCGCGGCATCAGCAGCGAGGCGGCAAACACCAGACCGATGAACCCGGTGATCAGCGATGTCTTCAACAGCGCCAGATAGGGGCTGTCGAAATACAGACTGCCCGCCAGCGCGGCAAGCGTTGCCGCCAGCGTGATGACGCCGATCGCCGCCAGCCGGTTGCTCCTGACATAGGCGACCACGATCACCCCGATCGGAAACACCAAGCCGAGCGCCAGCGCGTGCACCGTGGAATAGTCGTAGTGCCTGGCCAGAAGATAGGTCAACCAGGGCAGAACTGCCCCGAAGATGATATCGTTGCGCATACCCCCTCCCCTTGCCTGAAGATGCAGCCCCGATGGGCCCATCCCCGGCAGAATGCTCTCTTGCAGGCCGAAACGAAAGGCCAACTTTACGCTTCCGGTTTCAGCCCTTCTCCTTTTGCAGCATTTTCCAGTAGCGGATGCTGAGCATGATCGCAGCGGCCCCCAGACCGCAGAGGAAGCCGATCCAGATGCCGATGCCTTCCAGAGAGAAGACGAAGCCAAGCAGCCAGGCCAGAGGCAGGCCGAGCCCCCAATAGGCCAACAGCACCAGCACCATGGGAATGCGCGTATCCTTCAGCCCGCGCAGCAACCCGTTCATGATCGCCTGGGCGCTGTCGAGCAGTTGGAACAGGGCGGCAATGATGATCAGCGGCGCGGCATAGGCAATCACTGCTCCGGCCTCCGGCAGCGTGACATCGATGAACAGCGATGACAGGGCCTGCGGCGCCAGCGCAAAGGCCAGCCCGCTGGCCGCGGCAAAGCCGATCGCCACCACCAAAACCGTCACCGAGGCACGGATGACATTGGCCCGGTCGCCGGCACCGTGGAACAGGCCGACGCGCACCGTGCCGGCCTGCGACAGGCCGAGCGGCACCATGAAGGTGATCGAGGACAGCTGAATGGCGATGCCGTGGGCGGCCAGCGGCACAGCGCCGAACTGGCCCATCAGCACAGAGGAAGCGGTGAACATCGAGACTTCAGCCAGCACGCCGATGCCGATCGGCAGGCCAAGCATCACCACCTCGCCAAAGGCCGGCCAGTCCGGTTTCCAGAAGCGCACGAACAATTCGTAGCGCCTCAGCTCCGGATCGCGCTCGATATAGACGGCGAGAAACAGAAATCCGAAAAGCTGAACCAGAAAGGCAGCGGCCGCCGCACCGCGAATGCCGAATTGCGGCAGCCCGAAATGGCCGAGTACCAGCGCATAGGCCAGCACGGCATTGAGCACCAGCATGGCCACGGTGACCCACAGCACGATGCTGGCGCGCCCGGTGGCGCTGACCAACGAGCGCAGCACATAAAACAGCAGCGCCGGAAACAGCGCAAAACCGACGATATGCAGATACTGCGCGGCCTTCTGCGCGACATCCGCCTCCTGCCCCATGGCCAGCAGGATCGGCCGCGACCACAGGAACAGCGGCATCATGATCACCGCAAACAGGATCGACGCCCACATGCCCATGCGCATGGAGCGCCTGACCGCCACTTCGTCGCCGCGGCTATAGGCCTGGGCTACCATCGGGATGACGGCGATTGAAAGGCCGGCGCCGAAGATGAAGATCGTAAAGAAATACTGCGTTGCCAGAACCGTGGCGGCCAGATCGACCGCGCTCAGCTGACCGAGAATGAAGATATCGGTGGCATTGATCCCCTGCTGGGCAAGCTGGGCACCGATGAGCGGAATTCCAAGAGCAAAGGTTTCCCGGAAATGGGACAACCACGAATGACCGGCTGCGGCTGCAGGAGGCATTGTGACAGACATGATTTCACCAGAGGCTGACACGCCGGGGCCAGACAATAGCGGGGCCCGAGCGGCAAGCCTCATTAGCCGCTTTTAACGTCCGTGACCACCCTTGTCCTGGCCGGCATACGGGGCCGGCTCATCGCCTGTCATCTCCAGATCATGTTTCAACCGCGCCAGCTTCTCGACCGCCAGGGCGGCGTAATCACCGATCCAGCGATCATGGATCGCCTTGATCGGCAGGGGATTAAGATGGTTCCAGCGTTCCCTGCCCTCGCGTTGGACAATCACCAGATCAGCATCCGCCAGCACGCCCAGATGCTGCATGACCGTGCAACGATCAAAAGCGGGAAAGGCCGCACACACGGCTCCCGTCGTTTTCGGATCATCTTTCAAAAGGTCCAGAATCTCACGCCGCAACGGAGCGGAAAGTGCTTTAAAAACAAGATCATCTTTGCTTCTGCTTGACATGTTGTCTTTTTATAACATGATTGATCGCACAGCAAGGAGGAAATGCCATGGAACTCAAATTCAGGGTATCGACCCATGTCTCAAAGCCGGTCGAGGAGGTCTTCGATGCCGTCGTCGATCCGAAAAAACTGTCGGGCTATTTCACCACCGGCGGCGCGTCGGAGCGGATTGCGCCGGGCGCGACCGTGATCTGGAACTTCCATGACTTTCCCGGCGCCTGTCCGGTCCGCGTGCGCGAGGTCGAGGAAAACCGGAAGATCGTGCTGAACTGGGAAGCGAGTGAAAACGGCAAGGACGCAGGCTATGACACCACGGTGACGATGACCTTTTCGCCGATTGACGACAATGCCCGCACGCTGGTGACGATCACCGAGGAAGGCTGGCGCGAAACCGAAGGCGGGCTGAAAGCGTCCTACATCAATTGCGCGGGCTGGGAACAAATGCTCTGCGCGCTCCGCGTCTACATCGAGCATGGCATCAATCTGCGCGACGGGATGTACAAATAGGTCGTCCTTGCGGGCTTCAGGGTCAGGAAATGGGATTGCCGCCGTAGCGATAGGCGCCGCCGCGCTGCAATGCCTGACGATAGGCCGGGCGAGCGTGGATGGCGATCAGATAGTCGAGCAATGCCTGCGGGCGCTGGTCGAAGGGGATACGCTCCATGCCCACTTCCACGGGAAAGCTCATCATGATGTCGGCGGCGGTAAATTCCGGACCTGCAAACCAGCCATCGCGCTGCAGTTCTTCTTCCCAGAAGGCGCCATGGGTCTTCAGCTGCGGGTCGGTGAGCCTGCCCATCACGCCTTTGGAGATTGCGTTCAACAGCGGGCGCAGCAGTTTCGGCCCCTGCTCCGGGATCTTTTGGAAGACGAGTTTCATCACCAGGATCGGCATGGCCGAACCTTCCGAATAATGCAGCCAGTAGCGATAGCGCAGCGCCGCATCGGTTCCCGGCGCAGGCCGCAAACCGCTGCCGGCACCATATTTGTCGATCAGATATTCAACGATGGCCGCGCTTTCGGCAATGATGACGCCGTCATCCTCGATCACCGGTGATTTGCCAAGCGGATGCAGTTCCTTGAGGCTTTCCGGCGCACTCATGTCGGCGGCCCGCTTGTAGGATTTGACTTCATATTCAACGCCCAGCTCCTCCAGCAGCCAGACAATGCGATGGGCACGCGAATCTTCAAGATAATGAACCAGCAACATGGATAACCCCGCTTTAAATCGAACCATTCGGTTCGTTTTTTTTGACGATAGCCGGTTTGACGCGGCAGACAAGCCCGTTCGTTTTCAAGAAGCCGTTATGGCAACAGCGCCGGCATAGAGCAGCAAAATGCCCGCACTTTCAAAACCGATCCGTCCCGGACCGGCCTTCTGGCGCACGATCAGACCCAGAAGCAGGATGGCGGTGGCCGACAGGCCAACCGAAAGCCAGATCAGGTCATCCCTGGTGATCGCATGATAGAGCGAGCCGTCACGATAGGCGATATCGGAGAGCGTCAGGAACAGGGTATCGAATGTGTTGCCGCCGATAATGCCGCCGACAGCAAGCTGCAGCGCCCCGCGCCGCACGGCGGCCAGCGTGGTCACAAGCTCCGGCAACGAGGTCACCACCGCCGTCATCAGCGCACCAACCAGCGAGGCGGAAAGCCCGTAGCGGTCGGTCATCACGCCGGCCACGCCCGAAATGGCGTAGCCCGCAAGCCCCATCAGCAGCATCAGCGTGGCAAACACCGCAAAGATCGTGACATTGCCACGGGCCGTCTGCTGATCTTCATCCGGCGTGTCGGTCCGGGTTTCACGGGTGCCGACCGGCCGCCACATCGGGTCATCGCGCACCCGTTTGGATGCCACGACGCCGGCAGTATAGATTGCAAACAGAATGATGGAAAACGGGCTGACCGCCAGAACCGAAACATCCGGCGCGACATAGGCGATCAACGGAATTGAAAGCAGCAGCACCAGAAGCGCGCCCTGAAACAGATTGGAGAGATCGGCCGCCGCATGTTCCAGATTGACGCGGCGATAGATGATATCGGCCAGCGCCAGAAATGCCGTCTGTGCGGCAATCCCGCCGACGGCATTGGAAAAGCTGAGCGAGGCGCGCCCTTCGAACGCAGTGGTAATCGAGACCACCGTGCCGGACAGCGAGGTTGCAGCGCCAAGCAGGAGGCCACCGATCAGCGCCTCGCCAAGCCCCGTGCGATCGGCGATGCGATCGGCAACATCGGTAATCCTGACACCACATGCCAGGATGACCAGACCGGCACCGGCAAAGATCGCCATCAGCCAGACGAGCGACAGGTTTTCGAAATCCATTCTGTTCTCCGTGTTGTTCAGGCAACGCGTCAGCCGCGTCTTTGTTCATTCCTGTGGAGAACACCCCGACGGACTTCCCGGTCCGCGGAATATTTAATATTTGTTCCCTTTATGTTCTTATAAAAAGGTAACGTGCATGGTCAGCCAACAGGTGAAATATGCGGCATTCAAAGCCTTGCATGAAGCAGACGGCGCATTCGTGATACCGAACCCATGGGACGCAGGAAGCGCAAGACTGCTGGCCAATCTGGGCTTCAAGGCACTGGCGACCACCAGCGCCGGCCTTGCCTTTTCCATCGGCAAACGCAATTCCGCCGCCGCACTGACACGGGGCGAGGTTCTAGCCAACGCCAGCGCCATTGTCGCGGCCACCGATCTGCCGATATCGGCCGATCTGGAAAACGGCTTCGGCGCCTCGCCGGAGGACTGTGCGGAGACGGTAAGGCGGGCTGCTGAAACAGGGCTTGTCGGAGGTTCGATCGAAGACGCATCAGGCGATGCCGAGGACCCGATCTATGCCTTTGACGCTGCGGTCGACCGCGTCAGAGCGGCAGCGGAAGCTGCGGGCAAGGCTCCCTTTCTTCTGACAGCGCGTTGTGAAAATTTTCTGTGGGGCCGCCCCGATCTTGCCGACACAATCAGGAGGCTGCAGGCTTTCGAAGAAGCCGGCGCAGATGTGCTTTACGCGCCGGGACTACCCAACCTTCAGGCGATCAGGACTGTCTGCAGTTCCGTTTCGCGACCGGTCAACGTGGTCATGGGCCTCCAGGGCCCATTGTTTTCCGTCGCAGATCTGTCGCATGCGGGCGTCAAACGCATCAGCGTCGGCGGCTCCTTCGCGCGGGCAGCTCTTGCCGGCCTGAAAGCCGCAGCCGACGAGGTGATGAACGCAGGAACGTTTTCCTATAGCCGCGCCATTCTCGGCGATGGCGAGGCGACACGGCTGACAGCCACACGCGACGAACCGCACACTTTCGACTGACGACGCATATGCCAAGGCCGGAGAGTTCAATCAGCCCCGATGCGAACGCTCACGGACCTGATCCGGCACAGGCGAAATCCGGCCGCCGATGATGCGGTAAAGAATAGTCAGGCCGGCAGCCACGAAAACACTCTGAAAAGCAATGAGAGGCAGGAATTCATACATTGTTAACTCCTCTGTTTGCCCTGATAACGCACCGAAGCGCCGAATAGTTCACTTTTTTCTGCGATTTCTCAAAACAACTCGCTCCAGAGATCCTGGCGTGTCCATGAAACGAAAACGCCCGGGCGAGAACCCGGGCGTCATCTGAAAATGGATGCGTTGAGTGCCCTAGACGGCGAGCGACAACAGCATGACAAAGACAAGCGCCGTAACCGACAGGATGGTTTCCATTGCCGTCCATGTCTTGAAGGTTTCGCCGACACTCATGTTGAAATACTGCTTGACCAGCCAGAAGCCCGCATCATTGACGTGCGACAGAACGACCGAGCCCGCACCAACGGCCAGCACCAGCAGTTCGCGATTGACGCCGGGGATAAGGGTGACGACAGGGGCAACAATGCCCGCACCCGTGATCGTCGCAACGGTTGCCGAACCGGTGGCAACACGCACAACGGCCGCAACCAGCCAGGCCAGCAGAATCGGATTGATCTGAGCCTGAACCGCAAGATTACCGATGACATCACCGACGCCGCTCGAGATCAGCATCTGCTTGAAGCCGCCGCCGGCACCAACAATGAGCAGGATGGAGGCAACAGGCAGAAGGCTGTCGCCCAGCAGATCCAGAACCTTCTGATGACCGAACCCACGGGCATAACCAAATGTGTAGGTGCCGAGCAACAAGGCCAGAAGCAGCGCAGTGACCGGGTTACCAATGAAGTCCATCCAGACATAAAGCAGGCTTGTTTCCGGCAAGGCGACATCGGCCAGGGCCTTCATCAGCATCAGCACGACCGGCAGAAGCACGGTTACGAGCGTGACCGAGAAACTCGGCAGGTTTTCGGGGTCGATATCGCGAACAAACTGCGCTTCCAGATCAGGCGATGCCTCACCCGGCACGTAGCGGGAGATGAACGACCCGAAGATCGGACCGGCGATGATTGCGGTCGGAATGCCGACAATCAGACCGTAGAAAATGGTCTTGCCGATATCGGCATCAAAAATGCCGATGGCCGCCAGCGGTCCCGGATGCGGGGGAACAAGACCGTGCACCGTGGACAGCCCGGCCAGAAGCGGAATGCCGACCTTGACGATCGAAACGCCCGAACGCCGCGCCACGATGTAGACGAGCGGGATCAGCAACACGAAACCGATCTCGAAGAACAGCGGAATGCCGACAAGAAAAGCGGCAACCACCATGGCCCAATGCACTCTTTCGCGGCCGAACGCCCTGATCAGGGTCTGGGCGATCTGGTCCGCCCCGCCTGATTCGGCCATCAGCTTGCCGAGCATGGTCCCGAGCCCGAGCACGATGCCGACGAAACCGAGAACGCCGCCAAAACCTGTTTCGAAGTCCCCGACAACCTCGCCGACGGCCATGCCGGAGGTGAGACCGAGAAACAGCGAAGCGATGATGAGAGCGACGAAAGGATGAAACTTGAAGTTGGTAATCAGGATGACAAGGCCGACAATAGCGACCGCGGCATCAATCAGCAGATAGGTCTGCGTTGAAAGTCCGAACATTTTACACTCCTCGAAAAGTCCCGGAGGAACGGGTTGCCTGTGCGTGCAACCGAGTTTCCACTGCCCTGCGCACTGTAACTTGAGACAGCGCTACCCCGTTCCGATACAAAAATTCACCGAACAGCGACAGAAGATCAGGCCGGAAATTCACCGGCCTTCTCCATCTTTTTCGTTATCGGAACCACTGGTCATCCACCATGAAACGGCATTCTCCGCGATGGTGCTGATCGGCAGTGTTGCGTCGGCCACGAAGACACCCGCTTCCGCGTCGGGACGCTCGAGCGTATCGAACTGGCTGTCGATGAGACTGGCGGGCATGAAATGACCAGGCCTGTTGGCAACCCGGTCCTTGGCGACATCATGCGGCAAATCCAGAAACACGAAGGCAACGCCGGACACCTTGGACCGCAGTATGTCTCGATAGGATTTCTTCAGCGCGCTACAGGCCAGAACAGGCACTTTTTCGCCGGCGACACCTTCGGCAAGCAGATCCGCCAGGCGCTCAAGCCATCCCTGACGATCGGAATCGTCAAGCGGGTGCCCTTCACTCATCTTGCGGATATTTTCGGGGGGATGATAGGCATCTCCCTCAATCAGTTCCCCATGGATTTCATCAGCAATGGCCTGGCCGACACTGGACTTGCCACATCCTGAAACTCCCATGACGACTATGGCTGGATTCTTTCCCAATCTAACCTCCCGCGCCATAGAGACAGACAGCGCTGTCTCATTTATATTAAAAAAAACGAAGCTTGTTGGACATATTCCCGCGCTTCGTCTATTCAGGCCTGAAGACGGCCTGATGGACGTTACTCATAAAGTTTTCCGCTTTCGGTTGCAAGAGGCGTAATCGGAGATGAAACCAAAAAAAAATCGCGCATCGGGAAGACCGACGCTGGCCGATGTCGCCAAACGCGCCGGTGTTTCCGAAATCACCGCATCGCGTGCGATGCGCGGCGTCAAAACCGTAGGACCGGAACTTGCCGAAGCCGTCAAACAGGCGGCAAAGGCCGTCGGCTACATACCCGACCCTGCAGCGCGCGCACTTGCGTCAAAGAGAAGCCGATCCATTCTGGTTCTGATACCGGCGCTTTCCAATCAGCTTTTCATCGGCATGTATGAGGAGATACAAAAAGCCCTGCGGGCGGAAGACTATGAGATTTTCCTCGGCAACTATCATTATGACGCCCGCCAGGAAGAAAAGCTCATTCGCGATTATCTCGTCTATCGCCCGAGCGGCGTGCTGCTGACCGGCAACGAGCAAAGCGCGGCAGCCGCGAAAATGCTCAAGGATAGCGGTCTGCCCTGTGTCTACATGATGGACCTGCTGGAAAATCCGGGCACCATCAGCATCGGCTTTTCTCAGGAAGAGGCAGGCGCGGCGGTCGCCCGCCACCTGATTGCAACCGGCCGCCGGAAACTCGCCTATATCGCAGCCCAGCTCGACCCGCGCGCCAAATATCGAGGCCAGGGCTTTCAAAGGGAAATTGCACGCCACGGTCT
Organism: Martelella mediterranea; assembly: GCA_003001975.1. Taxonomy (GTDB): domain Bacteria; phylum Pseudomonadota; class Alphaproteobacteria; order Rhizobiales; family Rhizobiaceae; genus Martelella; species Martelella mangrovi. The sequence continues at coordinate 33,965 of PVUG01000013.1, read as the reverse complement.
GGAGCCTGCCATCGAGTTGAGGGCCCCGATCCCGTCTTCACCCGGCCTCGGAGCCGACCAGTTCCGCAGCATTCTCGGCGAATACCCGGACCGCGATGGCCTGTTCTTCTGTAATGACGACCTGGCCTGGGGGGCACTCATGGAAGCCAGCCGCCTCCAGATCGAGATCCCGGAACGCTTCTCCATCGTCGGTTTCAACGACCTTCCGCTCAGCGCGCATATGGCGCCGCGGCTGACGTCGGTAAAAACGCCGCTTGACGAAATCGGACGGCACGGGGCCGTCACCCTGCTTCGCCTCGTGCGCGGTCAGTCTGTGGAAAGCGCTTGTTGCGACCTCGGTTTTGAACTCAAAATCCGCGAAAGCAGCCTTTTTTCCGGCGGCGCGGCCGCCTGATGCCACGCTGCATCCTTGCGGAGCATTTTCGGGGTTCCGTTCGCACTACATTTTGCCTATAAGGCCCACCTAGCCCAAATGAGCATAGCCAGCGCCCGGCCCGGTTTTCCGTGCCGGTTTTTGACGCAGGTAACAGCAAGAACCGACGGATCACGACCATGCCAAAGCGCCAAGACCTCAAGTCCATCCTCATCATCGGCGCGGGGCCGATCGTTATCGGCCAGGCCTGCGAATTCGACTATTCCGGCGCGCAAGCCTGCAAGGCGCTGAAAGAGGAAGGGTACCGGGTCATTCTGGTCAACTCCAACCCGGCCACCATCATGACCGATCCGGAGCTTGCCGACGCAACCTATGTCGAGCCGATCACGCCGGAAGTCGTCGCCAAGATCATCGCCAAGGAACGCCCGGATGCGCTGCTGCCGACCATGGGCGGCCAGACCGCGCTCAACACCGCGCTGTCGCTGCGCCGCATGGGCGTTCTGGAACGCTATAATGTCGAGATGATCGGCGCCAAGCCGGAAGCCATCGACAAGGCGGAAGACCGCGCGCTGTTCCGCGAGGCGATGGCCAAAATCGGGCTGGAAACGCCGCGCTCCATGCTGGCGAACGCCACCGAAATCAAGGACCAGCACCGCCAGGAACACGAAGCCAAGCGCGCCGAGCTGAAGAAGACACTCACCGGCGATGCGCTCGACAAGGCGCTGGACGATCTCGAAAACCAGTGGAACCTCGGCAATACCGACCGCAAGCAGCGCTACATGTCGCATGCCATGGCGATTGCCGTGCAGGCGCTCGACCATGTCGGCCTGCCCGCGATCATCCGTCCGTCCTTTACCCTTGGCGGCACCGGCGGCGGCATTGCCTTCAACCGTTCGGAATTCTTCGACATCGTCGAGCGCGGTCTCGACGCCTCGCCGACCACCGAAGTTCTGATCGAGGAATCGGTGCTTGGCTGGAAGGAATACGAGATGGAAGTGGTCCGCGACAAGGCGGACAACTGCATCATCATCTGCTCGATCGAAAATATCGATCCGATGGGTGTGCATACCGGCGATTCGATCACCGTTGCCCCGGCGCTGACGCTGACCGACAAGGAATACCAGATGATGCGCAACGCCTCGCTGGCGGTGCTGCGCGAAATCGGTGTGGAAACCGGCGGATCGAACGTCCAGTTTGCCGTCAATCCGGCAGACGGCCGCCTCGTCGTTATCGAGATGAACCCGCGCGTGTCGCGCTCCTCCGCGCTGGCATCGAAGGCCACCGGTTTTCCGATTGCCAAAGTCGCAGCCAAGCTTGCCATCGGCTACACGCTCGATGAGCTGGAAAACGACATTACCGGCGGCGCGACCCCGGCCTCGTTCGAACCGTCGATCGACTACGTCGTCACCAAGATCCCGCGTTTTGCCTTCGAAAAATTCCCAGGTGCGGAAAACACGCTGACCACGGCGATGAAATCCGTCGGCGAAGTGATGGCGATTGGCCGCACCTTCCCCGAATCGCTGCAAAAGGCCCTGCGCGGCCTCGAGCGCGGGCTGACCGGCCTCGATGAAATCGAAATTCCGGGCATCGAAAACGGCGAACCCAGCAACGCCATTCGCGCCGCCATCGGCACCGGCACGCCGGATCGTCTGCGCATGGTCGCACAGGCGATGCGTCTCGGCGTTTCGCTCGAAGAGGTTCACGAGCACTCCAAGATTGACCCGTGGTTCCTGGAGCAGTTGAAGGCAATCGTCGATATGGAAGAGCGCGTGCGCGAGCACGGCCTGCCGGAAGACGCCGACAATCTGCGGATGCTGAAGGCGATGGGCTTTTCCGACCAGCGGCTGGCAAGCCTCACCCATGGCCGCCCGAAGGAAGTCGCCCAGCTGCGCAACAAGCTCGGCGTGCACCCGGTCTACAAGCGCATCGACACCTGCGCGGCAGAGTTCGCCTCGCCGACCGCCTACATGTATTCGACCTACGAAATGCCGTTTGACGGCGTCACCCGCTCCGAAGCCGGCATTTCCGATGCCAGGAAGGTCGTCATTCTCGGCGGCGGCCCGAACCGCATCGGTCAGGGCATCGAATTCGACTATTGCTGCTGCCATGCCGCCTTCGCGCTGAAGGATGCGGGATACGAATCGATCATGGTCAACTGCAACCCGGAAACGGTTTCAACCGACTACGACACCTCCGATCGGCTCTATTTCGAGCCGCTGACGGCCGAAGACGTAATCGAGATCATGCGCGCCGAGCAGGAAAAGGGCACGCTTGCCGGTGTGATCGTCCAGTTCGGCGGCCAGACGCCGCTGAAGCTTGCCGAAGCACTGGAAAAGAACGGTATCCCGATCCTCGGCACCGCGCCCGACATGATCGACCTGGCGGAAGACCGCGACCGGTTCCAGAAACTGCTGATCAAGCTCGACCTCAACCAGCCGAACAACGGCATTGCCTATTCGGTCGAGCAGGCCCGTCTGGTGGCAGGCGAGATCGGCTATCCGCTGGTCGTGCGCCCGTCCTACGTTCTCGGCGGCCGCGCCATGGAAATCGTCCACAACGAAGCCGGCCTTTCGCATTATCTGCTGGAAGTCGTGCCGGAACTCGTCACCGAAGATATCAAGCAGCGCTACCCGAACGACAAGACCGGGCAGATCAACACCATGCTCGGCAAGAACCCGCTTCTGTTCGACAGCTATCTGACGAATGCGACCGAAGTCGACGTCGATTGCCTGTCCGATGGCGAGAATGTCTTCATCGCAGGGATCATGGAGCACATCGAGGAAGCTGGCATTCACTCGGGCGACAGTGCCTGCGCATTGCCGCCACACTCGCTGTCGCCGGCCATTCTCGATGAGCTTGAGGAACAGACCCGCGCCATGGCGCTGGCCCTCAACGTCAAGGGGCTGATGAACGTGCAGTTCGCCATCAAGGACGGCGTTGTCTACATTCTCGAGGTCAATCCGCGCGCATCGCGCACCGTGCCGTTCGTCGCCAAGACCATCGGCGCGCCGATTGCCAAGATCGCCGCCCGCGTCATGGCCGGCGAGAAGCTGAATGACGTCATCGCCTCTTACGGCGACAGGCCCAACCCGCGCAATCTGAAGCATATCGCAGTCAAGGAAGCCGTCTTCCCGTTCGCCCGCTTCCCCGGTGTCGATACGCTGCTCGGCCCGGAAATGCGCTCCACCGGCGAGGTCATCGGTCTCGACACCGATTTCGCCATCGCCTTCGCCAAATCGCAGCTCGGCGCCAGCGTCGATCTGCCGCGCGAGGGCTGCGTCTTCGTCTCGGTCAAGGAAGAAGACAAGGAGCGCGTGCTTCCGGCCGTCAAGCTTCTGGTTGAACAGGGCTTTACCGTCATGGCGACCGGCGGCACCCGCGATTTCCTCGAGGAAAACGGCATCGCCGCCACCAAGATCAACAAGGTGCGCGAAGGCCGCCCGCATATCGAGGATGCGATCCGCAACCGTCAGGTCCAGCTGGTGTTCAACACCACCAGCAACGACAAGACGATTTCGGACTCCAAATCGCTGCGCCGTGCCGCACTGACCCAGAAAGTGCCCTATTACACCACCATGGCCGGCGCTCTGGCCGCCGCCCAGGCGATCAAGGCGCTGCGTCAGGGCCAGCTCGAAGTGCGGCCACTGCAAAGCTATGCCTGAGGCGTAGACGCCTGAGCGAGAAAACAACGAGAAGGCGAGCCAGACTCGCCTCAGTTTGTTGATTAAGCTCGTCCCGCGTTTTTTCGTCATACCGGCCATGAGCCGGTATCCAGGGCCGCTTGTTGTGCGCTTCCAGAAAGAGTCTTTGCGCGCAAGGACTTGCGCTTACTGGATACCGGCTCAAGGCCGGTATGACGGCGGGGGGATAGGCAGAGCTGTGACCGCTCGCAGGGTTTGCCAACAAACTGAGGCGCGGCGGGCCATACCCGCCTTTTCTTTCACGATCCCCGGCCAAGCAGGAAACAGATGACCGACAAGATCGAAATCACCAATGAACGCGTCTTCGCCGTCGACCGGCAGACGCTTTATGCCGCCTTTGCCGATCCGGCCATGCTGGAACGCTGGTGGGGACCGCATGGCTTCACCAACCATATTACAGCCTTCGATCTTGCACCCGGCGGCCATTGGCTGATCACCATGACGGCCTCGAACGGCACAGACTTTCACAACCGCTGGCGCTTTGACGAGATCGTCGACGGCCGTTTCATCCGCGCCGTTCATCACGAGCCGGTCCACGTCTTCACGCTGGAAATGACCTTTGCCGATGATGCCGACGGCGCGCGCCTTACCTGGTGCACGCTCTACGACAAGACGGAGGAAACCGAGGCGATCTGGCATCTTTTCCGGGCTGCGAACGAACAGTATTTCGACCGGCTTGAAGCCGCTTTGAAATAAGGCGGTGGGTGTAAACCCAGTCCCTGCCCCGTTGTGCTTAACACGTGAGCGACAGGCGGCTTTGATGCCCTGACGGCGGCGCTCCTTTCACGGCCACGGCGTTTTGTCGCCCCGCCGCCTTGCCGATTTATCTGGAAATGACGTGGCGGCTTCTGCTATAAAGCGCGTCAGGTTTGAAACTGGTTCCGGAGTTAATGCTTCGGAACCTGTTTCTTTTTATGTGGCAACGCAGCTGGGGACTACCTAAGTGGGAGGCTGCTTGTTTCACGCATAAATTACAGGAACACGAGAAGCGGCGGCGCAAAGCGGCCCCAGACGGGCGGCCCCGGCCGCCGCTTCGCAAATGACCAAAGGACAAGAATATGGTCGAAAAAGTACCGATGACCAAGGCCGGTTCCGACAAGCTGAAGGAAGAGCTTCGCTGGCGCCAGCAGGAGGAACGTCCGCGCATCATTCAGGCGATTTCCGAAGCGCGCGCCCATGGCGACCTTTCCGAAAATGCCGAATATCACGCCGCCAAGGAGGCCCAGAGCTACAATGAGGGCCGCATCAGCGAGCTTGAGGACGTGACCACGCGCGCCGAAGTCGTCGATCCGGCCAAGATGACGGGCGACAAGGTCCGTTTCGGCGCAACCGTGAAGCTGGTGGACGAGGAAACGGAAGAGGAGAAGGTCTACCAGATCGTCGGCGACCTGGAAGCCGATGTGAAAGCCGGCAAGATTTCGGTGTCCTCACCGATCTCCCGCGCGCTGATCGGCAAGGAAGTCGGTGACAGCATCGAGGTCAATGCACCGGGCGGCGCCCGTGCATATGAAGTCCTCGAAGTGATCTGGCGGTAAAACTGCCTGGCGGGCAACAAGGGGATCAAGGTGCGTGGACAATTCGTTCTGCGCCTGTCTCCCTGACAGATTGCCCCGCCAATCCGACCTGAACGCAGTGCACCGGGACGCCGAACCAATGCCGTTTTCTTCGGACATGCAGGAAGACCGCCTTCCCGATGTCGGGCTTTCCATCCTGACATGGAAATCGCCAAAGACGCTGGAACGCACACTGCGTTCCCTTGCCCCTGTCAGCGACCTGTTTGCCGAGCGCAAGGTCGTCTGTCAGGAAGGCGATCCGGAGGAAATGGACATCGCCCGGAAATTCGGGTTCGATCCTGTCCCGACAAAGACCAATCTCGGCATTCAGGAAGGCCTTGCCCATTGCGCAGAATGTCTTGAGAGCGAGCGTGTCCTGATTGTTGAAAGCGACAACATGTTTGTCGAAAAGGACAATGCGCGCGACCTTCTGAAACGCGCGCTGATCCTGTTCGATCAGCATGAGATGACGGCGTTTCAGCTTTCCATGCGCCCCACCCACCTGTCAGACCGCTTTCTGCGCTATTGGCGATCAGACGACCCGCTCCGGAAAAACCTGCGCGGTCACATGTGGCCGCGCGCCGCGCGAATGCGCGTGCATGGCTCTCTAGCGCTGCCGGATACGACTGCAAACGGCAATCGCTTTATCCGCAAGCTCGAAGATGAACTCTATCTTACACGGTCCGACTGTATCAGCTGGTCAAACCGCCCATTTCTGACACGGCGCTCCTTCTTTCTCGGGCCGCTGATGACATTCGCACGTCAAAACCCCGGCAAGAAACGGGTCAACGGCATGCCCGATCTGGAACATCCGATCAACTGTCCGGCAAACCGTTACTGGTGGTGCGGGCTCAAGGCAAAAGTGGGCGTTACCTATCCGGGCCTGTTCGAGCATGACCGGCTTGAACGGCCTGAGGATGATGAAAAGACGGCTCTGTAACGGCGCGGAAGACACGATGATGGCAACCGCGGGAGTGCGGGTGCCGGATTGCTCCGCCACCCGCTCATTTCGTTAGAAAAACGGATCAGTTGTTCGGGCTGCGGCTGCCGGGAGCCGGCAGTTCGGAAATCGCAACCCGGCCGTCGCCATCGCTGTCGAAATAGCGGAATTGACGCTCCATCATCGGGCGTCCGGCCTCGGCGTGAAAGGCTTCGAACTCGTCAAGCGAGAGAAAGCCGTCGTCATTGCTGTCATAGGCGCCCAGATCTCCCATCATTCCGGGACCATAACCGCGCTGATCATTGCCGGGTCCGCGCATGAAACCGGGGCCGAAATTGCCCTGTGGCCCGCCCTGCCGGTCATTCATCATGCCCGGGCCGTAGCCACCGCCATAAGCGCCGCCGTGATGACCGCGCATGTTATTCCAGCCCCGCTGGCCCATTGCGGCACCGTGAGGACCGTTGCAATCGCCGATCATCTGTCGGGCACCCTGACCGCGACCGCCCCATGCGCCATCCGGTCCGGCCGAGAATGCCGGTGTAGCGGCGGCCCCCATGAGTGCTGCAACCAGTCCTGCTGCAAATATCGTTCTGCGTTTCATGACATCGCTCCTTTTCGGTTCGTCGATGTCCTCAATCTGATGCATCACTGTCGCAGCACGATGCCGGTATCGCGTTCAATTGTATCCATTGGTCGCAGCCCCCTCTGCCTGATACAAAACGTGACACAGTTTTGCGCATCCATGCCTTCGACTGAGATAATATGAGGCCATGACCAAGGAACCCCACATCCTGATCGTCGACGATCACCGGGAAATCCGCGATGCGGTGCGTAGCTATCTGGAGCGGAACGGCTACCGGGCAACCGCCGTGCGCGATGCTGCGGAGATGGACGAAAAGCTGCGCGGCGGAAGCTTCGACCTGATCGTTCTGGACGTGATGATGCCGGGCGAGGACGGCATTTCCGTCTGCCGTCGCCTGAGTGCACAGGGCCAGGTGCCGATCCTGATGCTGACGGCGCTGGGCGAGGAGACAGACCGGATCATCGGCCTTGAAGTCGGCGCCGACGACTACCTGCCGAAACCCTTCAACCCGCGTGAGCTTCTGGCACGTATCCGTGCAATCCTGCGCCGTTCGGAGCGCCAGCCCCACCTTGTCGGCGCACCGGCAGGCGACAGGCTCCGTTTTGCAGGCTGGACGCTCGACACCGACACACGGCGCCTGACATCCGATGACGGCAAGGAAGAAATACTGACAACGGCCGATTTCCGGCTTCTGACCGTGCTTTTGTCCCGTCCGCGCTTCGTGCTGAGCCGCGAACAGCTGCTGGAGGCCACATCCGGGCGCAGCGCCCATGTCTTCGATCGCACCATCGACAATCAGATCAGCCGTCTGCGCCGCAAGATCGAACGCGACCCCGCAACACCGGAGATCATCGTGACGGTGCGCGGCGGTGGCTACAGCCTGGCCTGCGATGTGGAGCATGTATCGTGAGAACGCTGCTTCCCCGCACGTTGCGCGGCCAGATCATCGCGCTCATTGTTCTGGCTCTCGCTCTCGCCCAGGCCCTGACGCTGTGGCTTTTCGTCGATCAGCGCGCGCTTGCCGTCCGCTCCGCACTCGCAATCGAAGCGGCGGATCGCGCCGGCAGTACCGCCCGCCTTCTCGAAGATGCGCCGGCGGCCCTCAGGCCTGAAATCCTGCAGGCGGCCAGTTCGTCTCTCGTTCAGTTTACCGTGAGCGAAACGCCGTCCGTTACCAGCACCACCGGCCGGGCGCCAAGCTGGATCGAGCGCCGGATCCGCACTGTATTATCGAGTGACGATCCGCGAACCATCCGTGTTGATCTGCGCACCGACCAGAATGGACCGCGCCCGCCGCCGGGACCTGCCCCCGGTTTCGGCCCGGGCGGCATGCACCACATGGGCCAGATGCGGCCGCAGTCGCCGCAACAGCCGCCGGTCAGCGCCGTAAAACTCGATCTCTCGATTGCGCTTGATGACGGAGGCTGGCTCAATGTCACCTCCCGTTTCCGCGATCCGCCTTACCAGTGGGTATGGTCGGAAGCGCTTCCCTTTGCCATTACGGCCGGATTACTGGCCGCCGTACTCTGGGTCGCACTTTCCAGGCTGATCGGCCCGCTGCGCACCCTCGGCACCGCTGCCGACCGGCTGGGCCGGGGTGAGGATATCGAGCCGATTGCCCCCAGGGGGCCGGAAGAGATGCGGCAACTGGCAACCTCCTTCAACGAAATGCAGGCGCGGCTTGACCGTTTCGTGCGCGAGCGCACGCAATTGCTGGGTGCGCTTGGCCATGACCTGCGCTCGCCGCTGACGGCGCTTCGGGTGCGCGCGGAGATGGTCGATGACGACGAAACCCGCGACCGCATGATTGCAACGATCGTGGAAATGCAGGAAATGGTCGAAGCCACACTGTCATTCTCGCGCGGCATGGCCTTGAGCGAGCCGGTCGAAACCATAGATCTGCAGACCTTTCTCAACGATCTCGTCGAAGAGCTGCACGATGCCGGCAATGATATCACCGTCAACCGCATCGAGGATGCGAACCTCAGGCTACGCTCCGTTTCGATGCGGCGCGCCATCCGCAACCTCATTGAAAACGCCGTGCGATACGGACACCACGCCAATATCTCAGCCGTAACACGAGCCGGATCGGCAACCATCCTGATCGAGGATGAAGGACCGGGCATTCCCGAAGACGAGATGCACCGGGTCTTCGAACCCTTCGTACGGCTTGAAACCTCCCGATCACGCGAAACAGGCGGTGTCGGACTTGGCCTCTCGATTGCCCGCACCATCATACTGGCCCATGGCGGAAGCATTGCACTGGAAAACCGTTCCGCTGGAAATGGATTGAGGGTAACGGTCACCCTGCCGCTGGAAAAGCCGGCATAAAAGCCGGCTTCTCTTGCCCGGACGAAGACTCACAAATGGCGCTTCCAGTGAAAGACCTTCATTAAGGTATCAACCATTAGTTGATAATACCAAAAAAAGTCTCGCCTAACAGCTGATAATTATCAAACATAACTTGATTTTGTTAGCGCGATCACAATAGGAAAGTAAAAACTTACAAAAAAAACGACGAGTACGACACCCGTGTAGGCAACAACGAACTTTGAAATTCTGAAAATTCCAGCGCCAGGATGTAAGAAAAATTGACAACTGTGCTGGGCTATGGATTAAGAAATTACGCATACGTAAGAAATCCGATACAAGAAATTTGAAAACAAATTTTTATGGATACGAATCCTCTTATGTAAGCGCAATTTGATTATTTCGAGACATATTTTCAGATTAGAAATTCGGTAAAAATATCGAGATATTACAATGCGGCTTTTTCATTGCACCTATTGCGGACATAATTTGCGGTTCAGGCGCTCAATTTGTTCGAGTTGCTATCAACCGACACCGATATACAACCGTCTTCAATTGTGGCTTCTCCTGGTCGTAGCTCTTGTGATCGCACTCGTAGCGATTGTTGTGGCAGTGATTTCCTGATCGGGAGCCGGCGAACACCGCATTTTCCGTCCGCACGCTGAATGTCCGTTGTTCATCCGGCCCATAGGGGACATCTCTGACGGTCGCCCGGAGACGGGCCAATATCCTTGCCGCCACCTTTTGCAAGGTGAGCGAGCCTGCGGATCGTGCCGCCAGCCGTGCCTGCTTCATGACGAACATTGACAATGGCGCCGAAAACAGGCTTTCCGTGTCCCGCCGCTTTGGTTCGCCCCGAACAACAGTGGCATAGCGACCCACGCTATTTACAAAGCTATTGCTTTGAAAAGACGTGATCGTTATATGTTGCAAGGCAGGACAAAACACCGGCAGAGCATGGCACGCGACACCGAAATACTCCACAGCAGCGACAGTAATGCTGAGCGCGCCGAGCGTGGGTTCCACCGAACCAGCGACCGCATCTTGATGCAGCTGAAGATGCATGGTCCGCTGACGGCAGCCGACCTTGGAAAACGCCTGGGCACAACCGGCGAAGCTGCGCGGCAGCAATTGATGCGGCTTGGCGAAAGCGGCCTCGTTGTCGCAACCAGCCAGCGTTCCGGCGTCGGCCGCCCGCGCCAGGAATGGAGCCTGACCGAGGCCGGCCAGACACGCTTTCCCGACACTCATGCAACACTGACCGTCGAATTACTCGACAGCATCCGCTCCGAGCTTGGAGAACAGGCGCTGAACACGGTGATTGCCGCACGCGAACGGCGCACCGGAAACGTCTACGCCGCCGCAATGGCCGGTTGCCGGAGCCTCAACGAAAAGGTCGAGGTCCTGAGCGAATTGCGCTCGGCGGAAGGCTATATGGCCGATTGGTCGGAACAGGAGGACGGAACGGTGCGGTTTGTCGAACATCATTGTCCGATCTGCGCGGCGGCAACGGCCTGTCAGGGCTTCTGTCGCTCGGAAATGGCGATTTTCCGCATGCTTCTCGGCCCCTCCGTCGAGATCCGGCGGGATGAACATATCGTCAATGGCGGCAGGCGCTGCACCTATGTGCTGAGCGAAACGCAATGACCAGAATGAGGGAGAGCTGCATGCCGCCCGGAATACGTCAGGCACTTGAAAAGCAGGTCGCCGCAGGCAGAGACAATGCGCTCTGTCGGCTGACCCTTGGTCGCATCGTCTTCGCCGAAGACCGTTTTGACGATGCCATCGCCCATCTTCTGCGCGCGATCGAACTCGACCCGGATTACTCCGCCGCCTATGCTGCCCTCGGCCGCGCCTACCAGCGCAAGGGCGAGACCGGAAAGGCCGTCGAGACATTCGAAAAGGGGGCGGAGGTTGCCACCCGCAAGGGTGACCTTCAGGCCGCACGTCAGATGCAGGTTCTGCACCGCAAGCTTTCAAAGGCGAAATCCTAGAGCGCTTCGGACCGAAGCGCTCTAGCCGGAGACCGCCTTGTAGCCACGATCATGCCAGATCAGCGGCGACGCCCTCTCCTCGCGCGCGATATCGACAATACCGCCGGCAAACAATGTGTGCGTGCCGGTATCAATCCGGCCGATCACCTCGCAATCAAGCGCCACCATGGCCCCTTCGAGCTTGGGATTGCCGGAAGACCAGGCCGTCCAGGTGCCGCATTTGAAGCGGTGAGCGGGCGCAATGCGTCCGGCAAAGGCATCAGCCACGGTCCATTGCGTGCCGGCAAGCATGGCAAGCGAAAACGTGCCCTCGCGTCCGATCAGCGTGGTCAGATGCGCACTGGTGTCGATCGACACCAGAATGGAGGGCGGCGAACCGCTGAGGGAGAAAACGGCGGTCGCGGTACGACCGGCCCGCTCCCCCTCAGAGGCTGCCCCCACGATGCAGACGGTTGCGGCAAGCGAGGCCATCGCATCGCGGAAGTCACGTGGATCGATTGACGGGCGGGTCGGCTCGGCAAGCGGCATCGGCCAGGAAGCGCCGTTTGCGGCAAAGGCATCGACCGTCATGATCCGTCTCCCGGCTTTTCGGAAAACAGGTCCCGGTATTTGTTCGGCACGCCTTCCATTTCCTTGGCATTGTCCGGCGGCGTGCCCTTGACGATGATATTCGGCCAGACTTCGGCATATTTCCGGTTCAGCTCGATCCAGAAATCGAGGTCGGGGCCATCGACATCGGGAATGATCGCTTCCACCGGACATTCGGGTTCGCACACACCGCAATCGATACATTCATCGGGATGGATGACGAGAAAGTTCTCGCCCTCGTAGAAACAGTCCACGGGACAGACTTCCACACAGTCCATATGCTTGCAGGCGATACAGTCTTCGGTAACGACATAGGTCATGAGATCACTGCTGGCGGGCGCCCTGCGCTTTTGGGGCGCAAGGCATCCGTCCTTTTCATCAGCCGAGGTTGGCTTCGGCGAATTCGTAGTTGGCGAGCTTGTCGAGGAAATTGCCGACATAGTCGGGACGGCGGTTGCGGAAATCGAGATAGTAGGAATGTTCCCATACATCGAGACCGAGCAGCACCTTGCCCTCGCCGGTGGCCAGCGGGTTGGAACCGTTCGGGGTCTTCGCGGTCTTCAGCTTGCCGTCTTCGCCGAGAACCAGCCAGGCCCAGCCGGAGCCGAACTGGCCGACGGCGGCTGCCTTGAAGGAATCCTTGAACGCGTCGACGGAACCGAAATCCTCGACGATCTTGGCTTCCAGACGGCCGGAAATACCGCCGCCATTCGGCGAAAGCGCGTTCCAGAAATGCAGGTGGTTCCAGTGCTGGCCGGCATTGTTGAAGACCGGCGCAAGATCGGCCTTGTCCTTGGAAAAGGCGATGATTTCTTCAAGCGACTTGCCCTGAAGATCGGCATTCTTCTCAACGAAGCCGTTCAGCGTCGTCACATAGGTCTGGTGGTGCTTGCCGTGATGCAGTTCCAGCGTTTCCTGTCCCATGCCGCGTTCGGCAAGGGCGGAATGGGCATAAGGCAGGGCGGGCAGTTCAAAAGCCATTTTGTTTCTCCCGTGGTTGCGCGCCGAAGCGCGCCGGTTTAATTAACAAGCAATGCCTTTGAAAATCATGCGGCTGAATATGTCAAGAAAAGACTTGGAAAATTAATCGGCGATCACAGGACAGACGGCTGACGGCGCGCTGAAAGCAGAGCGTCAGGCTGGCGTGGCGCGAAGCGAGATGAATGCGTTCACGCCCGCCCCCTCAGTCTTGAGCGGACGTCGAGGCAACAACCCGCGCCTTGCCGGACGCTGGTCATGATTGACGCGTTGAACACATCGGATGCGCAGCTTCGGTCCGGCAGGACACCGACTGAAGCAGGCGCATCAGAAAAATGGAACAGAAGCGATGTCAGAAACTCCCGAAAACACCCCGAAAGACGATGTCGTCACCGAAGACCTGATCCGCGACGTCGTGACCGAATTTTACGCCAAGGCACGCGAGGACGAGCTTCTTGGTCCGATCTTCAAACGTGTCGTACCGGATGAAAAATGGGCCACGCATATCGACACGATTACCGATTTCTGGAGTTCGGTATTCCTGAAGACCCAGCGCTATCATGGCAAGCCGATGCCCAAACATCTGGCGATCCCGGAACTTTCCGATGAGCACTTCCTGCGCTGGCTGAAACTGTTCAGCGAAACGGCGCAGCAGCACTGCACACCCGAAACCGCGCTCCGCTTCACCGAAAGAGCCCAGAAAATCGCCAACGCCATGCGCATCAACATCGCCATGCAGCGTGGACAGAATCTGGTGGAGTTGAAGCCGCTGGGGGCATGAGCGCAGGCGTCTGCCTGCGCCCAGACTACTGACAAAGCTCGCCCCACTCTCTTTCGTCACCCTCGGGCTTGACCCGAGGGTCTAAGCACGCATGAACACGACAAGCATATCGAGAAAAAAGGCTTTTAAAACAATCTATTACGGACCGACAACGCCGCTCGTGCTGAGCGATGGTTAGATCCTCGGGACAAGCCCGAGGATGACGTCCGTAAAAAGGATAGGCTTGAAAATCGGCCCCATGCTCAACGACAAACCAGTTTCAGGGGTACATCCGGACCTTATGCCAGCCACCCTCGGGCTTCGACCGGCGGAATTCGATACGGTCGTGCAATCTGAATTTGCCGTCGTGCCAGAATTCAATTGAAAGCGGCTTCAGCCGGAAACCGGACCAGTAGGGCGGCCGCGGCACTTCGCCGACGCCATATTTGGCGGTCTTCTGAGCAACGGCCTTTTCCAGCGCGAACCGGCTTTCCAGCGGGCGCGACTGTTTTGAGGCCCAGGCGCCGATGCGGCTGCCGCGCGGGCGCGACTGGAAATAGGCATCGGCTTCGGCATCGGAAACCACCTCGACCGGGCCGCGCACACGCACCTGGCGGCGCAGCGATTTCCAGTGAAAGCACATCGCCGCCTTTGGCTGGGCGATAAGCTCCCTGCCCTTCTGGCTTTCGAAATTGGTATAGAACACGAAGCCGTTCACATCGACTTCCTTTACCAGCAGCATGCGCACATTCGGCAGGCCATCCTCGTCGACGGTGGCAATCGAGGCCGCGTTGGGGTCATTCGGCTCGCTCGCCTCGGCATCCTTCAGCCACTTGCCGAAGAGCGCGAAGGGATCGTTTTCCGCTGTAAAGTCGTTGGAGGTTTCGTCTGACTGGGACATGATCTGGTCTCCCGCATTGCACCGGGCCGGTGCATTTCATTGCGCATGCCCGCCCGAAACCGAAACCATGTCATTTGCCGTCCTGCTGCCTCAAAAGGCATTCCGGGCACCCGCCAGCGGGTGGCGGCGAATTTTGCAAGGGCTTGGCAATAACCTTTTCGGAAGCTAAAGCGGGTTCGACACGGTTCTGATTGCTTGAACCGCATTGCTGCCTATGCCATAGGCAGAAACGAAGAGAGTTGCAAGGAGCATCGACACATGGCTGAAGCAAACGGCCTCATGAAAGGCAAACGCGGCATTATTCTCGGTGTTGCCAACAACCGATCGATCGCATGGGGCATTGCCAAAGCGTGTCATGAAGCAGGCGCCGAGATCGCGCTGACCTGGCAGGGCGACAACCTGAAAAAACGGGTCGAACCGCTGGCTCAGGAACTGAACGCGCTGATGGCCGGTCATTGCGATGTGACCGACCCGGACAGCGTCGAAGAAGTATTCAAGACCCTCGAGCGGGAATGGGGCAAGATCGACTTTGTCGTGCATGCGATCGCCTTTTCCGACAAGGACGAACTGACCGGCCGCTATCTCGACACGTCGCGCGAGAATTTCACGAAATCCATGGATATTTCGGTCTATTCCTTCACCGCCATTGCCCGGCGCGCCGAACAGATCATGAATGAAGGCGGATCGATGATCACGCTGACCTATTACGGTGCGGAAAAGGTGATGCCGCATTATAATGTCATGGGTGTTGCCAAGGCCGCGCTGGAAGCCAGCGTCCGCTACATGGCCGTCGATCTCGGCAATCGCGGCATCCGCGTCAACGCCGTTTCGGCCGGACCGATCAAGACGCTTGCCGGGTCTGCCATCGGCGATTTCCGTTACATCCTGAAGTGGAACGAATACAATTCGCCGCTCAAGCGCAACGTCACCATCGACGAGGTCGGCAACACCGCGCTGTTCCTGCTTTCCGACCTTTCAACCTCGGTGACCGGCGAGGTTCTGCATGCCGATTCCGGCTATCATGTCGTCGGCATGAAGGCCGTCGATGCCCCTGATATTTCGGTCGTGAAAGACTGATCTTCCAGACGGCGCGGACCTCATCCCGCGCCGTTTTGCTTTGCGCTTTCCGCCCGCTGCCGATAGATTCCCTCCTGTCCTCACCGCTTTTGCGGGCGCAGAAATTTCAAAACATGTGCAAAACCATTCTAACGCTTTGAATTTTCGCATCATCCTTTAACGAAAATTGAACGGTAAAAGACATTGCTGATTTACGCCATTCGCCACGGGCAAACCGACTGGAACGCCGAATACCGGCTGCAGGGCCAGAAGGACATTCCACTCAACGAGACCGGACGCGGCCAGGCGAAGAAGAACGGCGTGAGACTCGGCGAAATCCTCGGCAATGAAGCCCGCCACTACGATTTTGTCGCAAGCCCGCTGTCACGCACGCGCGAAACCATGGAGCGGGCACGTGCCGCCATGGGGCTGACACCCGAACTCTACCGCACCGACGACCGGCTGAAGGAACTTTCCTTCGGCGACTGGGAAGGACGCACGCTGAAAGAGGTCGGTGGGTTCAGCCCGGAACTTCTGCATAAGCGCGAAAAGGACAAGTGGGCTTTCGTACCACCCGGCAACGATGCGGAAAGCTATGAAATCCTGTCCTGGCGTGTCGGCGCCTGGCTGAAGGATGTGGTCGGTCCGACCGTCTGCGTCTGCCATGGCGGCGTGATCCGGTCTCTTTTCCGCCTTGTCGGCGGTGTTTCTACCGAAGACGCCGCCGAGCTTCCGATCCCGCAGGATGCCGTTTTGCGCATCGATGCGGAGGCGAAAACCATCGGCTGGATGGAGTAGGCTTTCCCTCTGCCCTCAATTGCGATAGAGCGAAGCCGCGAAACGACGGCAGAGGTATTTCATGTCGCATAATACATTCGGACATCTTTTCCGCGTCACCACCTGGGGCGAGAGCCATGGCCCCGCCATCGGCTGTGTGATTGACGGTTGCCCTCCCGGCATTGAATTCGAACTCTCCGAGATCCAGAAATATCTCGACCGCCGCAAGCCCGGCCAGTCACGTTTCGTCACCCAGCGCCGCGAGGCGGATGCCGTGAAGGTTCTCTCCGGCGTTCTGCCGCAAAGCGAACGCGACAGCTACATCACCACCGGCACGCCGATTTCGCTGATGATCGAGAATACCGATCAGCGCTCCAAGGATTACGGCGAGATCGCGCGGCAATACCGTCCGGGCCACGCCGATTATACCTATGACGTCAAATACGGTCTGCGCGACTATCGCGGCGGTGGCCGCTCGTCCGCGCGCGAAACGGCAACCCGTGTGGCCGCCGGCGCCATTGCCCGCAAGCTGCTGCCGAATGTCACCTTCCGCGGCGCGCTGGTGCAGGTCGGCAAGCACAGGATCAACCGCGAGAACTGGGACTGGTCGGAAATCGACAACAATCCGTTGTTCTGCCCCGATGCCGAAATGGTGCCGATCTGGGAGCGTTACCTGGATGACATCCGCAAGGCCGGCTCCTCAGTCGGTGCGGTGGTGGAAGTGATTGCCGAAGGCGTGCCTGCCGGTCTCGGCGCTCCGATCTATGCCAAACTCGATCAGGATATCGCCTCCGGGCTGATGTCGATCAATGCGGTCAAGGGCGTGGAAATCGGCGAAGGTTTCGGCGCAGCCGAACTGACCGGCGAGGAAAACGCCGACGAAATGCGCATCGGCAAGGACGGCACCCCGCGCTTCCTGTCGAACCATGCCGGCGGCATTCTCGGCGGGATTTCGACCGGCGAGCCGATTGTCGCCCGCTTTGCGATCAAGCCGACGTCATCGATCCTCACCCGGCGCCAGACAATCGACCAGGACGGGCAGGAAGTGGAATTGAGAACCAAGGGCCGCCACGACCCTTGCGTCGGTATCCGCGCCGTGCCGATCGGCGAAGCCATGATGGCCTGCACGATTGCCGACCACTATCTGCGCGACCGCGGACAGACGGGCCGGCTGGACTGAGATTTGCCGGAGCATCCGGCAGCACCGCAAAGCGTCAGACGTCGCGCCACCCCGACAGGTATTCCACCCGCTCCACGCCGGTGAAGCGGGCAAGCCGCGACAGCTCGGCATCGAGCTTTTCCAGCCGCCCGTTCGACGGCCGCACGCCGGGCTCAAGCCACAGTTTGCGCACATCAAGCGTGCCACGCTTGCGATCCGCCTTCATGTCGATGCGGCCGATCAGCCGCGCGCCCTCCAGAAGCGGGAAAACATAATAGCCATATTGCCGTTTCGGTTCGGGAACGAACACCTCGATCCGGTAGGAAAAGCCGAACAGCCGTTCGGCCCGCGCCCGGTCGCGCAACAGCGGATCGAACGGGCTCAACACCCGCACGCGACCCGGCGGTTCCGGCACCTCGGCAAGCGTATCGACCTCTTCGGCAAGCGCGAAGGCCTGGCGCAGCTTTCCCGCATCCACGGTCTCGAGGGCGACCTCCGCCAGATGGTCACGGTTATTCTCCACCCAGGTCCTCGCCTCCTGCGGCGTGACGATATCGAAGAAGGCTGCGATCTCGCCCGAGGTCGCAAAGCCCAGCCGCTTGAGGGCGGCTCGGCAGGCCCAATCGACGAAAGCGTCATGATCGACTTCGCCAAGGCGGTGTTCGTCCGGGATCACCCGCTCGGAAAGGTCATAGGCCTTCTGGAAATTGACCCGATGACAAATCGCTACGCGGCCGGTGCGCCAGTGATATTCAAGCGCAGTCTTGGCCGGATGCCAGTTCCACCAGCCGCCGGAGACGTGATCATCGTCCTTGAGATCACGGGAGAAAAGCGGGCCATTGTCCCTGACCGCGGCATAGGTCTCTTCGAAAACCGCTTCGAAGCCCTCCCCCTGCCATTTGCGCCAGCGTTCAACGAGGCGTTCCCGCTCGCGGGCAAAGCGGTGCTTCCAGTAGGGATAGAAGCGCGTGGGAATGAGCGAGGCGTCATGGGTCCAGTGCTCGAACAGGCCGCGGTCCTTTTCCAGAAGTGCCGTCAGGTGATGGCGGCGAAAGGTCTGGTTTCGGGAAAACAGAATGAGATCGTGCGCCCGCTCAACGGTGCGGATCGAATCGACCTGAACAAAGCCGATCTTCTCGATCAACGCCATAAGGCCAGCCTTGTCCATCGCCTGCGCCGGCGAGCCCGCAAGCCCCTGCCGGGCAAGAAAGATGCGGCGCGCCTGCCCGTTTTCGATGAATCTTGTCATGGACGGACTGTAGTCCGATTCGGACAAAATAAGAACAAGTACGCATTTAAGTACCAGCCAGGGTCCAGTTCGATTTCAAACGCGCTTCCGCCCACACAGATCATGCGCCCTGAAAGCCGGTTCTCAACGGCAGTCAATTTGCACAAGACGCGCAAATAAAGCGTAACAAGATATATTGCAACCTTAAATTGCAATTGATACAAAAAACTGCATCAAACCAAACAGGAGATACAGCAATGACAAGCCAAGTCGTTATTCCGAATTCACCTGTCATCACGAGCATTACACCGACGACCTTCGTCGGAACTCCCGGTTTTCTCGTCAAGGGAACAGAAGATATCAGCAATATTCCGAGCGGATATTCGGTCAAAATCGACATCTTCGACCAGAGTACGGGCGGTGCAGTGGTTGGAGGGCCGACGACGACAAACAGCGACGGTAGCTGGCAGATCCTTATTGCAGCCAATTCAGGCGACCTGATCAACGCCATGGCATTGACGCTCACCCCAGACGGCAGCCCGGGGGCCACCTCGCGCCCCAGTCTCACCGTCGTTGTGCCGCAGCGGAATTGAAAACCAAGGCCGTCACAAACCCACACGCCGCCACCAGTGCCGTATCGATCAGCGAGAGCATTTCCATAACTCCACCCGACCAAAACAACCAATGATTGCTGAAAGTACGGACGACGGTGACAAGCCAAACAGGAGACATGACAATGACAAATATGATTATCCCGAACCCACCCGTCATCGTGAGTATTACACCCATCACGTTTTTCGGAACGAAAGGATTTTGCATCAAGGGTACGGAGGATACCAGCAATCTTCCGGACGGAGAAACGGTCGGAATAAAAGTCTTCGATCGGTCTAAGGACAACAACACGTTGAACCCGATGCTGACCACAGTAAACAGCGATGGCAGTTGGCAGATCTCGACATCCTTTGCCACAGCAGGTGATCATATCTACGCGCGGGCGTTTGCGATTTTATCGAACGGCGGCCCAGGCGCGTCCTCACCCAACAGCCCCATGGTCGTTGTGCCGTAAGTTTTCAGTCAGTAGACCACGGATACGAACAGAAACAGGCCACAACGGCTAGCCGTGCCCCGTAATGGAACGACAGGACACAGCAAAATGCGCCGGCCAGCGCAGCATGGCGAGGACCTTGCCTTTCGGGAGCTCCTAACTCCCCCTATCGAAATGTGATTTCGATGACTATAAGGATGCGGTCTTGACCGGGAGCGCATTTTGAAGATCGAATTCCGTGAAGCCGGCGTGGCCTTTGAGGGCCGCACGGCGCTTCATCCGCTGACATTGACACTGACCGGACACCGGATCGGCATTATCGGGCTCAACGGCTCCGGCAAGACCACCTTTGCGCGGCTGATCAACGGGCTGACGAAACCAGGCACCGGAACCGTTACCGTCAACGGTCGCGATACGGTGAAAGAGCTGGCTGCCGTCAATGCCGATGCCGGCTATGTGTTCCAGTCACCGCAAAACCAGATCATTCTGCCGATCCTGCAGGATGATATCGAACTTGGACTGAAGGCGCGCGGCGTGGCAAAGGCAGACATTGCCGCACGGGCCGAAAGCACCCTTGCACGGCTCGGCATCGCCCATCTCGCCAGACGGCGCGCCCATGAGCTTTCGGGTGGGGAACTGCAGCTCGCCGCCCTTGCCGCCGTGCTCGCCCCCCGCCCCTCGCTGGTCATTCTCGATGAGCCGACCAACCAGCTCGATCTCAGAAACCGCCGCCGCGTTGCCGAAACCATCGACGCGCTGGACGAGGACGTCATCGCGATCTCGCACGATCTGGCGACACTCGCTTCATTTGAGCGCGTATTGCTGTTTCACGAAGGCCGTCTCATCGGCGACGGCCCCGCCGGGACAGTCATCGAGCAATACGAGGCGATGAACCGCTGATGCAGTCGCTTTACGTCGAAGGCAACTCATTCCTCCACCGCATGGCGCCCGGGATAAAGCTCGCCGGCCTGATTGCATTCAGCATCGCCATCTTCCTGATCGGCAGTCTGACTGTGCTTGCCCTCATGATGGCCGCTGCCGCGGGCCTTTATTTCATGTTGCCGATGCAGCCGCGTCAGGCGCTGGCGCGCCTTGTGCCGATCGGTGCGGCAATTCTCCTGGTTGGCGGTTTCAATCTGATTTTCAATCCCTGGCAGGTCGCGGCCACCTCCGTTCTCAGGCTTTCGGCACTGATGTTTCTGGCCGCGGCCATCACGGCGGCAACACCGGTTCCCGCCTTCATCGACACCATCACGCGCTGGGCCATGCCGCTTGAACGCGCCGGGCTCATCAGAGCTGCAGACATCGGCCTTGCAATCGGACTTGTGATCCGCTTCGTTCCGGATATCCTTTCGCGCTACAGCGCCATTCGCGATGCGCACCGGGCGCGCGGCATTGCCTTCAGGCCAACCGGCGCAATCGTTCCGCTGATCATCTTGACCCTGCGGGATGCGGACAGTATCGCCGATGCAATCGACGCCCGCGGCATTCGCGGACGGCCACAGAAAAGGAAGACGAAATGACCTCACGCGACCTGGTTCTGGTATCGCTCTTTGCGGCCATCATCGCGGCGCTCGGCATTCTCCCGCCGATCCCGATCGCCTTCATTCCCGTGCCGGTCACGGCACAGACACTCGGCGTCATGCTGGCCGGCATCATCCTCGGCCGCAAACGCGGCGCGGCGGCTGTGTTGCTGCTGTTCGTGTTGATCATCATCGGCCTGCCGGTGCTTTCCGGCGGACGCGGCGGCCTTGGCGTGTTTGTCGGCCCCACGGCCGGCTTCCTGGTCGGCTGGCTGCCGGGCGCCTATTTTGCGGGCGCGCTAGCCGAAATCTACGCCGATACACAAAGCCCGCTGAAACAGACCTTCGGCTTTTTCATCGCGGCTGCCATGGGCGGCATTGTGGTGGTCTATTTCCTCGGGATTGCCTGGCTGGCCTACGGCGCAGGCACCGGCGTCTCGAAAGCGGTGGCCGGAACGCTGGCATTTGTGCCCGGCGATCTGATCAAGGCCGGGCTTGCAGCCCTTGCCGGCCGAGCGGTGATGCTGGGATATCCATTGCTGCCGAAAAGGTCGCTCTGAACGCTTCAGTCCAGAAACGAATAAAGCCAGTCCCGCGTCGCCTCCGGCAGGGGCGCGGGCTCGCCGCTTTCCTGATGCACGGCAGTCCACAAAAGTTCGACCTCTGCGGCAATCTCGTTTCCCGCCTGTACGGCGACGTTGAACCCGATCGACTTGCCGCCGATCTTTGCCGCGCGCACGGTCAACTGCGCCAGTTCGCCGTTTCTCAGGCCCCGGTAATAGGTGCAGCCGACCTTGCGCACGACATAGGCCGGCTCGCCGTCCACCGCCGGGCGATAGCGCCAGAAACGCGCCAGCGCCTCTTCCGCATGCTCGATATAGGCGGCGGTGTGCATGCGCCCATGCATATCGATATCCCGGTAAGGAACACGCAGTTCAATTCGCTCCGGATGCCTGTCATCCATCGGCCACACCTTCCCGGCCACGCTCACCGCTTGCGGTCACGCAACCCTTTACGCAAAACCCGGCAAACCGGCATTGCGCATATCTGCGACAATGCGGTCCACGTCTGCGTTCTATAGAACCTTTCCACATCAAATGCCATGACGGGCTGTTTGAAAGCTTGGGGCAATGGCCGCCTCGCCTGCCGGCCGCCCGATTGTCGACACGACAGCGCCTTGCATTCGCCACGCCTTGCATTACCTTGCCTGAACGGCATCGCCACGATAAGTGCGGGCGACTATCGAAATTTCAAGAGGCAAGACTATGACCGATCCAGCAAAGCCCACCGCCGTCTCCGAGCTGACGTTCGAACGGGCCGTGGAAGAACTCGAGCGGATCGTTGCGCGCCTCGAGCGCGGCGATGTGGCGCTCGATGAATCGATTGCCATTTACGCCCGCGGCGAAGAACTGAAAAAACACTGCGAAAAGCTGCTGAATGCCGCCGAGGCGCGTGTTGAAAAGATCCGTCTCGACCGGGATGGCCAGCCCGCGGCGACAGAACCGCTCGATCAGGCCTGACGAACTCATGACAGCGCGGGAAGCGCAGGGGGTGTGCAGCAATGTCGTTCTTTCCGGGACCTGATCCTGAATTCGGTGATGCGCAATCCTGCAAGGCCGTGTCGCAGCTCATTCTTCCGCGCACCAGCGACATTGGCGGGTTCGAAGTCCGTCGCGCACTGCCGACCATCAAGCGGCGGCTCGTAGGGCCGTTTATCTTCTTCGACCGCATGGGGCCTGCCCGTTTCGGCGGCAATGGCGAGGCGCTCGACGTCAAGCCGCATCCGCATATCGGGCTGTCAACCGTCACCTATCTGACCTCCGGCGAGATCGGTCATCGCGACACGCTCGGCAACCACACCGTCATCCGCCCCGGTGATGTCAACCTGATGACTGCGGGGCGCGGCATTGTCCACTCGGAGCGCACGCCGGAAGACCTGAGGCTGCGCCCGCACGCCCTTTCCGGCGTCCAGACCTGGCTTGCCCTGCCCGAAAACGACGAGGAGATCGACCCGACCTTCGGCCACACCGAAAAGAACGCCCTGCCCACCATTTCGGAAAACGGCGTCAGCGGCCGCGTTGTACTGGGCAATTTTTCGGGCCTGAAGGCCGATGTGCATACATTCACCGATACGCTGTTCGTCGATCTCGCCTTGAGGCCCGGCGCCCGGTTTTCCTTTCCCGCCGAACATGAAGAACGCGCGATCTACGTGCTAGAAGGCGAAATCGAGATTGCCGGGGATGTCTTCAAGGCCGAGCAATTGCTGGTTCTTGCCCCGCATGACACGATCACAATTTCGGGCGCGGGGGAACATGGATGCCGTCTCATGCTTTTTGGTGGAGCGGCGCTCGAAAAACCGCGCCATATCTGGTGGAATTTCGTTTCGTCCTCCAAGGAACGGATCGAACAGGCGAAAGAAGACTGGCGGCAGGGCCGTTTCGGCCTGGTGCCCGGCGACGAAACCGAATTTGTTCCTTTGCCCGGACGCTGAAATTCGCTAGAAACGATTTAGAAACAAGAGCGCGATCGGCTCGCGCATGAGGCCCGTTGCAGTGACGCTACCGTCCAAAACTTCCATTCTCGACCGGATCAACCTGCCCGCAGACCTGCGTGAGGTGGATGATCACGATTTGCCGCAGCTTGCCGGCGAAGTGCGCGCGGAGATGATCGACGCGGTTTCGCGCACCGGTGGCCATCTGGGCGCAGGTCTCGGCGTTGTCGAGCTCACGATTGCGATCCACAAGGTTTTCAATACACCGCATGACCGAGTGATCTTCGATGTCGGGCACCAGTGCTATCCGCACAAGATCCTGACCGGGCGGCGTGAGCGGATGCGCACCCTGCGGCAGGAAAACGGCCTTTCCGGCTTCACCCGCCGCGCGGAAAGCGAATACGATCCCTTTGGCGCTGGTCATTCCTCCACTTCGATTTCCGCCGGGCTGGGCATGGCGGTTGCTTCCGATTTGCAGGAAAATCCGCGCAATGTCATCTCGGTCATCGGCGACGGCGCGATGTCCGCCGGCATGGCCTTCGAAGCGCTCAACAATGCCGGCGCAATTGGCGCCCGCCAGATCGTGATCCTCAACGACAACGATATGTCGATTGCCCCGCCGACAGGGGCGATGAGCGCCTATCTGGCGCGTCTTGCCTCCGGTCGCGCCTATCTCGAGGTTCGCGATTTCTCCAAGCGGATCACTTCCTATCTCGGCAAGTCGATCGACCGCGTGATATCGCGCGCCGTCGGCCATGCCCGCGGTTTCGTCACCGGTGGAACCATGTTCGAGGAGCTCGGCTTCTATCATATCGGCCCGATTGACGGCCATTCCTTCGAGCACCTGCTGCCGGTGCTGCGCAATGCCCGCGACAATGCCCGCGGCCCCGTGCTGATCCATGTGGTAACGCAGAAGGGCAAGGGCTATGCGCCGGCGGAAGCCGCGGCCGACAAATGCCACGCCGTCAGCCGCTTCGACGTGGTGACCGGGACGCAGACGAAATCGAAGCCGAATGCGCCGAGCTATACCTCCGTCTTTTCCAAGGCCCTGATCGAGGAAGCGCGGCGCGACGAAAATGTCGTGGCGATTACCGCGGCAATGCCATCCGGCACCGGCCTCGATAAATTTCAGGAACTCTATCCGACCCGGCTTTTCGATGTCGGCATTGCCGAACAGCACGCAGTCACCTTTGCGGCGGGTCTGGCGAGCGAAGGCATAAAGCCCTTCTGTGCGCTCTATTCGACCTTCCTGCAGCGCGGCTATGACCAGGTGGTTCACGACGTTGCAATCCAGGGCCTGCCTGTGCGCTTTCCCATTGACCGGGCCGGTTTCGTCGGCG
This sequence comes from Martelella mediterranea, assembly GCA_003001975.1. Classification (GTDB taxonomy): domain Bacteria; phylum Pseudomonadota; class Alphaproteobacteria; order Rhizobiales; family Rhizobiaceae; genus Martelella; species Martelella mangrovi. Next base: position 8,665 of record PVUG01000013.1, on the reverse strand, counting down.
CTGACGGCCCGACCCATGCCGGCTCGTTCGACACCACCTACCTTGCCACCCTGCCCGGCTTCGTGGTGATGGCGGCAGCCGACGAGGCGGAGTTGATGCACATGGTCCGCACCGCCGCCGATTACAGCGAGGGGCCGATCTCGTTTCGCTATCCGCGTGGCGAGGGAACGGGCATCGAACTGCCGGAGCGCGGCGATATCCTTCAGATCGGCAAGGGCCGGATCATTTCGGAAGGCTCGAAGGTGGCGCTGCTGTCCTTCGGGACGCGCCTTGGCGAATGTCGCGAGGCGGCAACCGTGCTGAATGCGGCAGGCCTGTCGACGACAGTCGCCGATGCCCGTTTTGCCAAGCCGCTCGACCGTGACCTGATCCGCCAGCTTGCCGCACATCACGAAGTGCTGGTGACCATCGAAGAGGGTGCAGCCGGTGGTTTCGGCGCCCATGTCATCCAGTTCCTCGCCAATGAGGGCCTGCTCGATCAGGGCCTTCGGGTGCGCCAGATGGTGCTGCCCGATATCTGGATGGAACAGGCCAAACCCGAGGACATGTACCGGAAGGCAGGGCTTGATCGTGACGGCATCGTCGATACGGTCTTCCGCGCACTCGGCCGCTCCGGCATCTCGACCGGCACGACGGGGTAACAGGGGCTGTCGCAGGCGCCGCCGCTTGCACTTTCGGCAAAATGCGTTCATGGAGCGGCTATGACCGATACCGCCCGGCGCCTCGACCAGCTTCTGGTCAGCCTCAACCATTTTGAAACCCGCTCGAGGGCGCGCGATGCCATTTTGCGCGGCGCCGTCAGCGTCAACGGAAAAACCGCCAGGAAGCCGGGTGAAACCGTTTCGCCCGACAGTCTGATTTCGGTTGAAGATCCGGCCGGCGGTTATGTCTCCCGCGCGGCGCTGAAGCTGATTGCCGCGCTCGACCATTTCGCCCTGTCGCCGAAGGATGCGAACGCGCTCGATATCGGCGCTTCCACCGGCGGTTTCACGCAGGTTCTGCTGGAACGCGGCGCGGCCCATGTGACTGCCATCGATGTCGGGCATGACCAGATGGCGGCACGGATTGCCGATAGCCCGCGCGTGACCAATATCGAGGGTGTGAATGCGCGGCATCTTTCGCGTGACGACATCGGCGAAAGGCCTGTCGACTTCGTGGTCTCCGATGTCTCGTTCATTTCGCTCAAGCTTGCCCTGCCGCCTGCGCTTTCGCTGGCCGAACCCGGCGCATTCTGCGTGTTGCTGGTCAAGCCGCAGTTTGAGGCCGGCAAGGCGAATATCGGCAAGAAGGGCCTGCTCAGGGATGCAGCGCTCGGCCCGGAAATTGCCGCCGAACTCGAAACCTGGCTCGTTGACGGGCAGGGATGGGAAAGCTTCGGCATCGCCCCCTCGCCGATTGAAGGCGGAGACGGAAACCGCGAATATCTGCTTGCCGGCAAAAAGCCCGGCGCAACCGGAAAACAGGACCGCCATGGCTGCTGAAACATTTGTAATCGAACGGCTCGGAAGCCAGGGCGACGGCATTGCTGCAAGCGCCGAAGGACCGGTCTATATCCCCTTCACCCTGCCCGGAGAGAAGGTCACCGTCGCGCGAGAGAAATCGAAAGCGACAATGCTGTCGCTGCTGGAGACGTCGCCCGAGCGCATCGCTCCCCTCTGTCGCCATTTCGGCCCGGACGGCGAGAACGGCACCTGTGGCGGCTGTTCCCTGCAACATCTCGAGCGCAGCGCCTATGATGCCTTCAAGCGGCAGGTGGTGATCGATGCGCTTGCCGCCCACGGTATCGACTGTCCCGTCGCGCCGCTGGTGCCATCAGGGCCCGGCGAGCGCAGACGGGCAAGCTTTGCCGGTCGACGCACAGAAAAGGGCATCCTGCTCGGTTTTTCCAGCCCGGAAAGCCATCACATCGTTGCCATCGAGGAATGTCCGGTGCTGACGCCGACGCTGTTTGCGCGCCTGCCCGCACTGAAGCTTCTTGCCGGCATACTGGTCTCCTCCGGCGAACCGTTCCGTATCGCCGTGCTGGAAACGCAGACCGGCCTCGACATCAGCTTTACCGATATAGCGACCCCGTCTGAAAAACGCCGGCAGGCCGCAATTCGCGCGGTCATGACCGTCAAGGGCATCGCCCGGCTGACAATCGGTGACGAAATCGTCGTGGAACCGGTGAAAGCCGCGCTCGAAATGGCGGGCACCAGAATTCTGCCGCCGCCCGCCGGTTTTGCCCAGGCAACGCGCGCTGCGGAAGAGGCCATGGCCGCACTGGTTCTCAAACACCTGAAAGGCCGCAAGCGTGTGGCAGACCTGTTCAGCGGCTTCGGTACATTCGCACTCCGGCTGGCGGAAAAAGCACGCGTTCATGCCGTGGAGTTCGACGGACCGGCGCTGGCCGCGCTGGATCAGGCGGCGCGAAACCGGCAGGGTCTGCGGCAGGTGACGACCGAGCGGCGCGACCTTTTCCGCCGTCCGCTTCTGCCGCGCGAACTGGCGCCCTATGACGGCGTCGTGTTCGACCCGCCGCGCGCCGGGGCAAAAGAACAGGCCGAAGAACTGGCGCGTTCTGCGGTACCGCGCATTGTTGCGGTGTCATGCAATCCGCAGACACTTGGTCGCGATCTGGCAATCCTGAAGGCGGGCGGTTATCGCATCGACAGGGTTGTTCCGATCGACCAGTTTTTCCGAAGCGCCCATGTGGAGGCGGTTGCCTTCCTCAGCCGCGGTTAGATCATCGGGCGGTTCAGATGAACCGCCCGATGATCCAGGACATAAAAAACCCCGGGGCCACTGGCCGCCGGGGTTTTCGTTCTCATGGCATGCGCCGAAATCAGTAATACGGCGACAGGCACTGCTTGCGCGGCCCGTGATAGGGCTGGAAGCTGTTATCGCTCGGGCGATAGGAGCGATAGCGCGACTCGCACCAGTTATAGTGCTTCGGATTGAGCCCGTAAGCCTGCTGCGGCCGGCTCCGCTGGTTGTTTGAGGCAACCGCGCCACCGATGATGAGGGCGCCCGCGCCGAGAATGGCAAGCGGAACCCATGAATCATTATCGTCATCATAACGATGGTGACGGGGCGGCGGACGATGGCCCCAGCCATGATTGTTGTGATGGCCATTGTGATAGTTCCTGCCGCCGTGACGGTAATGGCCTCCACCGTGATGACGGCGATCGCCACCGCGATACTGCACCGTCTCGATATTATCGCTGACCGAGGAAGCCGGGTTCATTACCGGCATTGCTTCCGCAGGCAGAACGCTTACCGCCATGAATGCGGAGGCAATTGCGGCGATTGCCGTTTTGTTTGCCAATCTGGTCATCTGTTTCTCCTGTTTTCTGCTTCAGTGCCGAACGACCGGACGCCGAATTCGTTACTTTCAAAGCAGATGCTAATAGATCCAATCTGAACCCGGGATTAACGTTTCAGAAACCAGATAGGGTGCACGCGCTGCCGGTAAAATGACAGCGCATGCGTTCACAAATCGTGTTTCACCGGCCTGTCAGTAATACGGCGAGGTGCACTGTTTGCGCGGCCCGTGATAGGGCTGATAGGTGTTGTCGGACGCCCTGTAGGATTTGTAGTGATCCTCACACCATTGATAATGCTTGGGGTTTATCCCCGCCTGGGTCGGTACCGTATTGCTGCTCGTTGCCGCAGCGGCAACCCCACCGCCAATCAGAGCGCCTGCACCGAAGGTCAGGGCCGGGCCCCAGTTGTTCCAGTACGGCCCACCATACCAGCCGGGTCCGTAAGGGCCGTAGGGGCCGCCATAGGCCGGCACCGGATAGGGCACGGGATACGGCCTGTAGGGCGGCGGCGGATGGCCATGATGCGGGCCGCCATGTCCGTAATGCGGACCGCCGTGCCCATGGGGAGGGCCACCATGCCCGTGGCCGTGGCCGTGCGGGGGGCCGCCATGCCAATAGGGATTGCCTGTGGGGTGAAACGCCGGTGGCCGGTGCAGTCCGCCGTGAAGCGCCGGCCCGGGGCCTCTGGGAAAACCACCGTGAAAAGCCGATCCCCCGGCATGCGGCATCCCGCCGCCGTGAAAATGCATGCCGCCGCCATGGAATCCACCCATGGGCCGCGCCTGTGCGGGAACGATGGCCGCCGAGGCCAACATGCCCGCCGTTACAAGTGTAACAAATGCCTTTCTCGCTGTCTTGAACATGAGCTGCCTCCTGAACAAACATCGGAAGCGTCGGCGGATCACCGCATAAGCGACCCGTCCGCAATCCTGGGTCGTCTCGTTAGAACATTCAACCTGAATGCAACATTAACGCAAAAGGCATCGAAAATATGTCGCCCTGGACGGCCGTTCAGGCTTTGCCGTTTTCCAACCCGATCAGAACATTGGCAACATTGTCGCCAATCTCATGCACGCCGTAGCCGCCCTCCATGACGGTCAGCACCGGCAATCCGCATGCGGCAATGCGTGTCCCCATGGTGAGGAAATCCTCGGTCTTGAGGCGGAAGAAGGAAATCGGGTCCTTCTCGAAGGTATCAACGCCGAGCGACAGCACCAGCGCCTCGGCGCCGAAAGCCGAAATCCGCTCCAGCGCCGCCTCCAGCGTTTCGCTGTAGACCGGCCAGGCGGTATTGCGCAGCATCGGGAAATTGGCGTTGAAGCCCTCGCCCCTGCCCTTGCCGATTTCTTCCTTGTGGCCCCAGAAATAGGGAAATGCATGGTCCGGCTCGCCATGCAGCGAGGCAAAGAAAATGTCATCCCGCTCATAGGTGACATCCTGTGTGCCATTGCCATGGTGGAAATCGACATCGAGAATCGCAACCTTTTTCGCGCCGTTGTCGCGCAGCCGCTGGGCGGCAATCGCAGCGTTGTTCAGGAAGCAGTAGCCGCCGAACAGGTCGATACCGGCATGATGGCCCGGCGGACGGCAGAGCGCAAAAGCAAAGCGGTTCCCTTTGCTCAGATAGTCGGCCCCGGTCATGGCGCAATCCTTGGCCGCCAGTGCGGCCTGATAGGTGCCCTCGGTGATCGAGGTTTCGACGGAATTGGCATAGTAACCGATGAGACCGTCGATATTGTGTGGCGGGCGGGCATGATCAGAGCGACGAACCGGCAGCGAAATCGGGATTGCCTCTGTGGTGAAGCCGGCTGAAAGCCAGCGCTCCCATACCGTTTCAAGAAATGCGAGATAGCCCGCATCATGCAGTTTCAGCGGCACGGAAAGATCATATCGGGTCGGCGCGACCTCGTCGGCAAAGCCCTTTTGCTTCAACGCCGCGCGGATCCACTCAACCCGGAAAGGTCCCTCGAAGGGCTGCACCAGTTCACCGCCATGCAGCTCGGTTCTGGCATCACGCAGCTTGTGGTCTTCGGAGTAGATAACACGCATTTCGAGGCCCCTTCATTCAAGAGTTACTCCCTTTCGGTAGCCCCATTCTGACGCAAAATCCACAACACACGACAAGTTCGGCCGGACAATTGCAGCGGCATGCCATTTGCCCGTCCGGCCCCGCCGTCCCGGAACGAAAATAACGGCTTTTACCGTGGCTGATCACCGAGCCGTTTGTAGAAGAACGTGGTGCCGCAATAACCGCCTTCGGGATAAAGCGCATAGTCGGGAACAACGCCCACCCGCTGCCAGCCAAGGCGCGGATAAATGGCCTCGGCATCGCTTCCCGTCGCCGTGTCGAGCACCAGAAGCCATCGATCCGCTTCGATGCAGACCGCATCCAGTGTTTCCATCAGCTTGCGGGCAATCCCCTGTCCCCGAACCTTGCGGTGAACGATCAGCTTCATCACGTCGGCGCGATGCGGCTGATTGGGTTTCTGGGCAAAACCGGCCTGCACCGTCCCGACGATTTCACCCTCGATCTCAGCCGCCAGAAGCACAAGGGAACCGGCGGCGACCCCCGCGGCCACCTGCTGCCAGTAGGTTTCAACCCCTTCGTTATCATAGGGCGCCATGAAGCCCATGGAGGCATTGTCTTCGATACTGTCGGCCAGAAGTGCTGAAAGTGCGGGGATGGCGGCTTCGGCCTGCTGCCCGTTCAGGAGCGTGATTTCCATCATAAACCCTGTCTATGGTGCGCGTTCAATGATCACGGAATAGGTGACGTCGACCTGGCCCGGGTTTGAAAAAACATGCGGTTCGGCGACCGGCATGAACAGGCAGTCCCCTTTGGAAAGCTGACAGTTCTCCTCGCCGAAAGTGACATCGAGAACGCCCGACAGCACCCAGATATGCTGGTTCAATCCCTCGGCGCCATGCTTGGGCGGGTAGGCAATACGGCCGCCGGCCGGAAAACGGATCAGCACGATATCGACCGACGATCCGGTGCCCGCAGGCGAAATCGAACGGCGCGAATAGCCTGTCTCGGGATCGCGCCAGACCGGCTGATCGGCCCGCCGCGACAACGGATCGAACGGCCTGTCGGCATCGGCAAAGAAAGCAGAAAGCGAAGTGCCGAGCGCGGCACAGAGCTTGGCCAGCACCAGGGCCGAAGGCGACGCCTCAGCCCGCTCGATGCGCGAGATCATCGCCCGACTGACATCGGAATATTCGGCAAGCCGGTCAAGGGTCAGCCCCTTTTCGGCGCGAAGCCGCTTGAGGTTGAGCGCAATGGTCCGGTCAAAGGTGAGATCGATATTTTCCATGATGAGATCATGGAATTCCATTATAAGAGAGTCAAGCGTTTATTCTGAAGAAGTACACACATCGTCGGGCGCTGTCAGCGTGGATATCTCAGGGATAGGAATAAGGCGCCGGCCCGCCACTAAATTTTGTCATTGTGCCATTATCAGGAAACTGCGAAACGAGATTGATGGTGTCACCATATTTGTAGGCGCCATAGAATAGATACGGCGCTTCGAAACGTTTGCTGCTGTTAGATGGCATCGTATAGGCCACAACCAGTAATCCATCGCTCGACCGCCAGCCTTTGATAATTTGGCCGGGCTGTGGGGCGTATCCGGAAACGCCCGCCGGCGTGACGCTGTCGATAAGGAGAGGTCCGGATTGCGACATACCCACTACCCTAACATATTCGTCGGATTGCCGGCCGTCCTTTTCAAAAGAGGTGGTGGCCTTGATGATATTTCCATCAGACAGTCTAGCAAAGATGCATGTCGACCACCTGCCATCGTCGTCGGCCTGCACCGGCGAATATGATTGGGACATCTCGCCCTTTGTCAGGGAGACTGTCACATAATTTCCCGGGCTTGTTGACCCCGACACCAGGTTGTCCCTGCCACCGGTGACAGCAAGCGTATTTGTGCACAAACTACTGTTGGAATAGTTTTTCCAAACCGTCCGAAGACCGGAAAAGTCACCACACAAGCCAGGTGAAAATATCGTTTCCGATCCATTGACCTGTCCCGTTTCCCCCCAACCGGTATCTTCAGCCCAGGCCGCAGACGCCAGGGACGACCGGTAACGTTCCTTCCACATAAACCACAACTGGTCGCCATCGCTTGCAAGCGCCGGCCCGGAATCGGTCACTTTATCCTGATCCGCATACCACCTGCCGGTCACCGAGCCTGAAACAATCCGGCACCAGGCGATGGGTTGGCCGCGACCGGGACAAACGACGATATAAAGTGCATTGTCATGGGTCGCCATTGCCGGGCCGCTGTAGACGGACAAGCCGGACTGTTGCGGCTCAGACCAACTCTCCCCGTCAAACCAGTTATAGGAGAGCTCAGCGGTCTGTCCGGCATACCCCCCGGCATTGCAAGCCATGTAGAGCTTGCCGTCATAGCTGGCAAGCGTCGGGTTTTCGAAGGTCCTGGCGCCGGGAACCGGTGACGGCATACTCCAGCCCGCGCCGCTATAAGCCGACCAAAAGATAAAATTATCAGTGAAATTCCGCCAGGCGATATAAATTTGGTTGTTGTGAGCCGTGATCGTCGGCGCCGACACGGTCCGGATGCCGCGAGACACTGGCGGGTTCCATTCACCGTCCCGCCCATAGGTATAAAAAATTTCGCTGGACTGGAAATCCTTCCAGACCACCCAGGTAACACCGTTCAGACAAGTGCAGCGCGGCCCGGCAGCCGTCCGGTCCGTCAGGAGAAGCGATGGGGCGCTCCATACGGGAGCCGCCGATTCAGCTGCCAGATGACCTGATTTCGATTGCATGGGTCTTTTGGGTCCTGTGGACATAACAAGCATTTCACATTCTTTACTAACAACTTATAATTGAAAATTATATATATATCAATCAACTCCAGTTTACCATCGCACAAGTGAAATGACGTTGAAATTGAGGACCTGCATGGGCGCCGACAGGAAATGCCGATAACGAAGCGGTGCTTTTTGCAGTTACTGCTCACACCTCGATTGTGCCTGGATGGCGAGACGCATCAGAGGGCGCAGGAAGAAAGCTGGTCTTGAGATCGTCCCGGCTCCCACAGGCTATGGCTGTAGTGCAGATCACAAATGCCACATCGGTAATTTCACAAGTGGAAGACCTCCTTTGAAAGCAGAGAGAGGTTCGATCGCAGCTTTCGGCACTCCCAAGCGCGATTGTCGCAATCAGCTATCAGATCATTCAGAAAAATAGGGAGCGCGAAGCCAATATCGCAGAGCAGCGCCGTCTGGGGTGCCGATCGTGTCCCAGCGCGTGGTGTAACAGGATTTCATAGCCATCGGAGATTTCCGGTAGGGTCGGGTTGTTCAAGACTAACCTGAAGGACACCACC
>PVUG01000012.1 GCA_003001975.1 Martelella mediterranea | reverse complement strand
TGCCACAATGCCCGAGCTCGGGACGCTGGATCGAAAGAAAGCAGCGGCACTGGCCGGCCTGGCACCTCATCCAAACGAGAGCGGCAATAAAATCGGCTACCGGAGAATGCGCGGCGGAAGACCGGTCATGCGAACCATCCTGTTCATGCCGGCCATGCAGGCAGCCTGTGGAAGAGGCGAGTTCGCCATCTTCTATAAACGCCTTGTCGAAGCCGGCAAAAAGCCAATCATTGCTATCGCCGCAGTCATGCGAAAAATCGTCGTAACCCTCAATGCAAGGTTCAGAGATCAAATCATCCAACAGAGTTGATGACACCTGTGGTGACAGATGACGGAGGCAACAACCCGCACGTCTTCGGGTTTGTCCACAAACTGAGGCCGGGTTCGCCCAGCCTTTTGCTTTTTACAAAAAAGCACCGGAACGGCGGATAACCGTAAAAACCGGCTATGCCGTCCGCAGGGACGGGCCGAACTGAGCGACCAGCGTGTGCATGTCGCCGGGATAGGTGAGGTTGACCTGGGTGATCGAGCCGTTCGCATTCCAGGTACGCCGGGCAATGACAAGGCAGGGCGTGCCTTCTGCCAGATCGAGCGCCCGTGCTGCATGAGCGTCGGCGCCTCTGGCATTGATACGATGTTCGGCAGCGCTCCATGGCACCTGCTCGAGAAGCCAGGAACCGGGCGGATTGCGGGAAAAGTCGGCATCCTGCGCCAGCGGCACCTCCGCAAGGCTGATCAGCCGATCCTCGAGGCAGAAAGGCCGCTGCCCGGCAATATGAAGCCCCTTGAGATCCAGTATATTTCCGGGCTGCGCCAGAGCAAGACGCCGGCAGTCCTGATCGTCTGCAATCCGCTCGACGCGCTCGATCAGCCTGAAATCGTAATCGAGCCCGAGCGCCCGCACCTCGCGCTCAAGCTGGTGAATTTCCAGAACCGCCGACAGCACTTCCGGCTGGCGCACATATGATCCCGATTTGCGCCGTCGTTCGATCAGCCCCTTGCGGACCAGCTCCGACAGCGCCTTGTTGACCGTCATGCGCGAACAACCATATTCGGCCGTCAGCTCGTGTTCGAAGGGAATGCGCGTGCCCGGCGGCCATTCACCGGAAACGATCCGGCTCTCCACATCCTGCTGAATGCGGGCATGAAGGGCGGTCGGACGGCGTGCCTGCCCTGTGTTGTCCCGGCCATCTGCTGCACGCGCCAATCGCCTTACCCCCTGCTTGCTGCCGCAATCACTTCGGCCCGGATTTCCTCCGTCAGCTTCATGCGAAGCCTGGCGAATTCGGGGTCGGCTTTCAGGCGGTAATCGCGCGGATGGGGGAAATCCACCGGTGTGACCGACGAAATCCGGCCGGGCCGCGCCGACATGGTGACCACGCGCGAGGCCATGAACACGGCCTCCTCGATATCGTGGGTGACGAAGATGACGGTCTTCTTGTCACGCTCCCAGATGCCGAGCAGCAGTTCCTGCATCAGCCCGCGGGTCTGGTTGTCGAGCGCGCCGAAGGGTTCGTCGAGCAGCAGGATTTTCGGGTCGTTGGCAAGCGCGCGGGCAATTGCCGTCCTTTGCTGCATGCCGCCGGAAAGCTGTTTCGGCCAGTGATCGGCAAATGCCGAAAGGCCGACGCGGTCGAGATAAAGATCGACGACCGCCCGGATTTCGGCCGTTTTCATGCCCTTTTCACGCAGGCCGAAACCGACATTTTCCCGGATCGTCAGCCAGGGAAACAGCGTGTAGGACTGAAACACCATGCCCCGGTCGGCACCCGGCCCGCGAATTTCCTTGCCTTCCAGATAGACAGCACCCGTCGTCGGCCTGTCGAGGCCGGCAACGATGCGCAGAAGCGTCGACTTGCCGCAACCCGACGGCCCGAGAATGGTGACGAAATCGTTCTTTTCCAGCGTCAGATCGGTCGGAGATAGCGCCTGCACAGGCTCCGCTCCACGCCGCCTCGGAAACACGCGGGAAACGCCGTTGATTTCAAGCTCGGCGAAGCTCATGCGAACCTCCATGCAAACAGGCGGCGGTTCGCCATCTTGAAGGCAAAGTCCGAAATCAGGCCGATCACGCCGATGACAATGATGCCGAAAATGATCTGGCCGGTGGCCATCAGTGCCTGCGAATTGATGATCATGTAGCCGATGCCGGACGATGCGCCGATCAGCTCGGCGACGATGACATAGGTCCACGCCCAGCCGAGCACGAGGCGCAGCGTTTCGGCAATATCCGGCGCGCTTGCCGGCAGCAGAACGCGGCGGACAATGCCGGTGTCGGATGCGCCGAGCGTATAGGCGGCTTCGACAAGATCACGGCGCGTATTGGCGACGTAGACGGCGACCATCAGGATAATCTGGAACACCGCGCCGATGAAGATGACGAGCAGCTTCTGCATCTCGCCGATCCCGGCCCAAAGGATGAGAAGCGGCACGAAGGCGGAGGCCGGCAGATAGCGCGCGAAGGAGACGAAGGGCTCCAGCAGCGCCTCGATGGGCTTGTATGCCCCCATGATGATGCCGAGCGGCACGGCGATGACCGAGGCCAGCACGAAGCCGCCGACAACGCGCCAGACGGTGATGCCGATATCGCCGAGAAAACCGCGTTTCGACAGCAGCCACCAGCCATCCTGCAGCATGGTGATCGGATCGGCGAGGAAGGTCTTCGAAACAAAACCGCCAAAGGTCGCAAACGACCAGCCGGCGAAGAAGATCACGAAGAACAGGATGCCAAGCGACAATCTGAGCTTCGGACTGATAGGCTCAAGCGGTTTCATTGGGTTTCCCGTATCGCGGTGGGGCGTTTATGCCGCTGAGGGCCAGTCTTCATGCGTCATACTCCGATTTTGACGGAAAGGCCGGTTTTGTACGCCGGCCTCGCTTTTCATCGATGCGTCATCCTCGGGCTTGACCCGAGGATCCAGTCTCTTTCCCTCTCGGGCGAAGTAGCCTCCGGCCCGAGGGCAATCCCGATTTAAGCAAACCCACACCGTCCTTCAGGCAAGGTCGGTGGATCCTCGGGTCAAGCCCGAGGATGACGCCTGAGAGAAAGGCAGCGCCACGACACCAGGACGCCGCTCTCTATTCCTGGCCCCCTCACTCCTGAATGAACGACGGGTCCGCGAGCGTCGAAAGGTCCGGGATTTCGCGGATCACGCCGGCATCCAGCAGAAGCTGCGCCGCATCGGCCGAAAAGTCGTTGAACTCGCCGCCGAAAAAGGCAATCGCGGCGTCGCGATCCTGCCATTCGAGATATTGCGCCGATCCGGCAAACTGTTCGGCCGACTGGTTCACATCGGCACCCATGATCTCATAGGACTTTTCTGGCTCGGCTGCGATCATGTCCAGCGCCTCGTAATAGGAGGTCGCGAGCGCCTTGGCCGCATCCGGGTTTTCCTCCAGAAAGGCCGGCGTGCAGCCGAAGGTGTCCATCACGGCCGGGTAGTCGAGCGTGGTGGCGATGATCTTGCCGGCGTCCGGTGCTTCACGGACGGAGGAGAGATAAGGCTCATAGGTCATCGCGGCGTCGTTCTGGCCGGCGATGAAGGCCTGCGCGGCCGGGCCCGGCTCCAGATTGACGACCTTGACGTCGTCCATGGTCATGCCGTTTTCCTTGAGGATCCAGGCGAGATAGAAATAAGGCGACGTGCCGGGTGCAGAGGCCGCAATCGTCTTGCCCTTCAGGTCCGTGATGTTCTCGATATCGGAACGCACGACCATGCCGTCAGCGCCATGGGACTTGTCGAGCTGGAAGATCTGCGTGGTCGGCACACCGGCAGCGCCCCAGACGATCCATGTTTCCACCGTGGTCGCCGCGCACTGGATATCGCCGGAAGCGAGCGCCAGATGGCGGCTTGCCTGCGGGATCTTGACGAGATCGACATCGAGGCCGTTTTTCTCGAAAATACCGGCGTCCTTGGCCAGTGTCAGCGGCGCGAAGCCGGTCCAGCCGGAAAGGCCGACGGCAACCTTGGTTTCCTGTGCCTGAGCACCGGCGGCGACAGCCGTCACGGCGATTGCAGTTGCTGCAAACCATTTGAAATTCATGTTGGAACCCCTCTTTGCACGATTTTAGGCAGTTTTTCTGATTGCTATTCCGGTGGGCATAGTAGCCAGCTCGCGGATATTTTGTCTAGACAAAATATCCGCGAGCCGCGACCGGGCACTGTCATTCGATCTGCCCTGAAAGCGCTGGCCATTCGGACAGAAAGGCATCGCGGGTGCGAACACCGGGGGAGCCCTTCATTCTTTCGCGTGCCTGTGTCAGTCGGGCGAAGATGCGGGTCTGCCCGTCCTTTTCCGCCCAGCCCACATACCAGCCCCAGCCGCGCGCATAATCGAAACTGCGATCCGCCCTGCGGGGAAAGGCAGCGCCCGTTTTCCCATGCACCCGCCAGCCGCCGGCCGGCCGGGTTTCAACGATGGCCCGCGTCTGGGCCATGGCATCCGCGCGCGCCGGCAAGGTGCCAAGAACAAGGGCGCGCAGGAAACGCACCTGCTCAACGGGCGAAACCTGAAGCGAGGATGCGATCCATGCCCGATCAAGCCCGTTGTCAAAACCCGCATCGCCGGAAAAATCGGCATTGCCATAGCCGAAGGACTGCGCATAGGCCGTCAGCGCCTCTGCCCCCAGCGCATGGGTGATCCGCTGCGAATACCATACGACGGAATAGCGCAGCCAATCCGCCGGATTGGTATCGCGTCGCCAGCTCGCCCCGCCCCAGTCGGGATCGCCGTCGTGATAGGCCAGAACGGGATGTCCGGCATCTGTCAGAAATCCGGCATCAAAACCCATGACCGCCAGCGGCAGTTTGAAGGTGGACGCCGGCGTGACCCGGGCCTGACAATCGCCCTCTTCCAGCAGCACCGCGCCCGTTGCCGCATCGGCGACGAGTGTGCAGAGCGTTTCGGCAAGGGCGGCTCGTGCCGGTATTGCGATGACGAACGAAACGAGGATGGCGATAAACCAGCGCATGACATTCCTTCCGTCGCGCATTTGAGACGAGCCTCCCGATGGGTTGAACGTAAAGGCCCTTCCGCCAGCGCATGTCGTATGGCTCTGGATCCTCCGGTCAAGCCGGAGGATGACGCAGAGGTGGGAGAGAGGCTTGTCAACGAACGAGCCGCGCAATACGCGCAGCGTCCCGCCCTGATGTGCGATTCGGGTAAAGATTTCCGAAACGCCGATGGCCGTCATTCTTCAATTGCCGAGAATACCCGGCAGACGGAGGCAGTTTTCCTTTGCGCATTCAATGGCGATGTCGTAGCCCGCGTCGGCGTGGCGCATGACGCCGGTGGCCGGGTCGTTCCACAGCACCCGGCCGATGCGCCGCGCGGCATCATCGGAACCGTCGCAGCAAATCACCATGCCCGCATGTTGGGAAAAGCCCATGCCGACGCCGCCACCGTGATGGAGCGACACCCAGGTGGCGCCGGACGCGGTGTTGAGCAGCGCATTCAGGAGCGGCCAGTCGGAAACGGCGTCCGAGCCGTCCTGCATGGCTTCGGTCTCGCGGTTTGGCGAGGCGACGGAGCCACTGTCGAGGTGGTCGCGGCCGATGACAATGGGGGCTTTCAACTCGCCATTCTTCACCATTTCGTTGAAGGCGAGGCCAAGGCGGTGGCGATCGCCGAGGCCAACCCAGCAGATGCGTGCGGGCAGCCCCTGAAAATGGATGCGCTCACGCGCCATGTCGAGCCAGTTGTGCAGGTGGGTGTTGTCCGGCAGCAGTTCCTTGACCTTGGCGTCGGTCCTGTAGATGTCCTCCGGATCGCCGGAAAGGGCCGCCCAGCGGAACGGGCCGATGCCCCTGCAAAACAGCGGACGGATATAGGCGGGCACGAAACCGGGGAAATCAAAGGCGCGTTCGCAGCCTTCCTCCTTGGCCATCTGGCGGATATTGTTGCCGTAATCGACGGTCGGGATGCCTTTGTCCCAAAACGCCAGCATGGCCTCCACATGGGTGCGCATCGAAGCCCGCGCCGCCTTCTCCACGGATTTGGGATCGCGTTCGGCCTTTTCACGCCATTCGCCGAGGCTCCAGCCTGCGGGCAGATAGCCGTTGACCGGATCATGGGCAGAGGTCTGGTCGGTGACGATATCGGGACGCACGCCGCGCTTCACAAGTTCCGGCAGAATTTCGGCGGTATTGCCGAGCAGGCCGACAGACTTCGCCTCGCCCGCTTTGGTCCAGGCGTCGATCATGGCGAGCGCCTCGTCCAGCGTCTCGGCCTTTTCATCGACATAGCCGGTGCGCAGGCGAAAATCGATGCGAGTCGGGTCGCATTCGACCGCAAGGCAGCAGGCGCCGGCCATGACGGCGGCAAGCGGCTGCGCGCCACCCATGCCGCCGAGGCCGCCGGTGAGGATCCATTTGCCCTTCAGGTCGCCGTTATAATGCTGGCGACCGGCTTCCACGAAGGTCTCATAGGTGCCCTGCACAATGCCCTGCGCGCCGATATAGATCCACGACCCGGCCGTCATCTGGCCGTACATCATCAGGCCCTTCCGATCGAGTTCGTGGAAATGATCCCAGTTCGCCCAGTGCGGCACGAGATTGGAATTGGCAATCAGCACGCGCGGCGCATCCGCATGGGTGCGGAACACGCCGACCGGCTTGCCGGACTGCACCAGCAGCGTCTCGTCGTCTTCCAGCGTTTTCAGCGTCTCGACGATCCGGTCGAAATCGCCCCAGGTGCGCGCCGCCCGGCCGATACCGCCATAGACCACCAGCTCATGCGGCTTTTCCGCGACGTCCGGGTCGAGATTGTTCATCAACATTCTGAGCGGTGCTTCGGTGAGCCAGCTCTTGGCGTTCAGCTCCGTGCCGGTGGGCGCGTGGATCTCGCGGGAATTCAGTCGCGGATTATCGGTCATGGCTTGTCCCTCACTTCTTGTCCTTGTGGTGCCTCGTTCGGGCAGCGCTCCTTCCCCACCGTGTCATCCTCGGGCTTGACCCGAGGATCCATCACAAAGGCCGTATGGATGCCCGGATCAAGTCCGGGCATGACGCAGAAAGGGAGGACGGGCTGTCTGTGGAAGGCCCATTATTCCTGTTTCATCTCTACATCCGTGCGGAAAACGACAGGCGTTCGATCCGCTCGAGAACACCCTGAAGATGGCGGCGCAGCTTTGCGGCCTTCTCCTCGTCATAGGCAAAGGGCGGCGCTTCCGTTGTCAGATGCGTCGACTGCGCCAGTTCCATCTGGATGGCGTGCACGCCGGTTTCCGGCTTGCCGTAGTGGCGCGTGGTCCAGCCGCCCTTGAAGCGGCCGTTGACGACATGGGTATAGCCATTGGCCAGCGACACGACGCCTTCCACGGCCGCCTCGAATTCCGGCGCGCAGGTAACGCCGAGATTGGTGCCGATGTTGAAATCCGGCAGCTTGCCCTCAAACAGGAAGGGAATATGCGAGCGGATGGAATGGCAGTCATAGAGAATGGCAATGCCATGTTCCTTGCGCACGCGTTCCAGCTCGGCGGCAAGGGCCGCGTGATAGGGCCGATGAAAGCCCTCGATACGCGCGGCAATATCGGCCTCGCCCGGCGCTTCGCCATCCTTCCAGATCGCGACACCGTCAAAATCGGTTTCCGGCACCAGACCGGTCGTGTTCTGCCCCGGATAGAGGCTGACGCCCGCCGGATCGCGATTGGCGTCGATGACATAGCGGTGGAAATTCGCTTTCACCATCGTCGCGCCGTCCAGCAGACCGTCATAGAGCCTGTCGACATGCCAGTCGGTATCGGCGAGAAGCCGGCCGTTTTCGTTCAGCCGTTTTTCGATTTCGGGCGGCACATAGGTGCCGGTATGGGGAAAGCCCAGAACGACGGGGGACGAACCGTGCTTGACGATGACCGGATCTGTCATGGGAAAATAATCCTTTGTCTGGGGTTATGGCCGATGCAGCTTGCACTCATCCGGCCTTTGGCCACCTTCTCCCCAAGGGGAGAAGGGAACGCCGGCGATGCAGTGCCTTTCTGCATGCGCCGGTGCTGACTGCTTGCTCCCCCTCGCCCCTCAGGGGAGAGGGCGGCGCGCATGCGCCGGGTGAGGGGTGGAACCCGCAGCGCTGGCGAGAATACACCGCCCATGTCCACAGACACCATCATGTCGAAATCTCCGGCAACGCCCCTGCATTGACTGCGCCGATCAAGGTGCCATCCTGAACGGCAAGTGCGGCCTTTTCCAGATCGCCCGCCATATAACGATCGTTTTCGAGCCCCGGCACGATGGCGCGGAAAGCAGCAATCACCGTATTCAACACCGGACTGGTTTCCAGCGGCGCGCGCAGTTCCACGCCCTGCACGCTGCACAGCGCCTCGATGCCGATGATGGCGGCGAGGTTGTCGGTCATCGGCAGCAGCCGCCGGGCGCCATGGCAGGCCATCGACACATGATCTTCCTGATTGGCCGATGTCGGCGTGGAATCGACCGAGGCCGGATGCGACATCTGCTTGTTTTCGCTCATCAGCGCGGCGGATGTGACCTCGGCAATCATCAGCCCGGAATTAAGCCCCGGCTTTTTCGACAGAAATGCGGGCAGGCCGAAGGACAGCGCCGGGTCCACCAGCAACGCGATACGGCGCTGGGCAATCGCGCCGATTTCGCAGACGGCAATCGCAATCTGGTCAGCGGCAAAGGCCACCGGCTCGGCGTGGAAATTGCCGCCGGAAACCACGCTGTCATCGGAAAGCACCAGCGGATTGTCGGTCGCCGCATTGGCCTCGATTTCCAGCGTGCGTCCGGCCTGGCGCAGAAGATCGAGGCAGGCGCCATCCACCTGCGGCTGGCAGCGGATGCAATAGGGGTCCTGCACGCGCTCGTCGCCCTCGATATGGGAGACGCGGATTTCCGAACCTTCCAGCAGGTGGCGAAGGCTGGCGGCCGCATCAATCTGGCCCTTGTGGCCACGCAGCGTGTGGATATCGGGATGGAAGGGCGCGGGCGAGCCCATCGCCGCATCGGTGGAAAGCGCGCCGGTGACAAGTGCGGTTCTGGCACAGCGGAAGGCGCGAAACAGGCCGGCGAGCGCCAGCGCGGTCGACACCTGCGTGCCGTTGATCAACGCCAGCCCTTCCTTGGCAGCAAGCTGAACCGGCGCAAGCCCTGCCTTTTCAAGCGCCGCAGCGCCGGAAAGCCGCTCGCCCGCAAAGAACGCCTCGCCCTCGCCCATCATCACGGCGGCCATATGGGCGAGTGGCGCGAGGTCGCCGGAGGCGCCGACGGAGCCCTTTTCCGGGATCACCGGGGTGATGTCATTTTCGATCATGCCCTCGATAAGCCGGACGAGTTCGAGCCGCACGCCGGAGGCCCCGCGCCCGAGCGAAATCAGCTTCAACACCATGACCAGGCGGACGATATCGGCGGAAAGCGGCTGGCCGACGCCGCAGCAATGCGACAGGATCAGGTTGCGCTGCAGGGTCGCGGTATCGGCAGCGTCGATCTTTATCGAGGCAAGTTTACCGAAACCGGTATTGATGCCATAGACCGGCGCATTCCCGGCGGCGATATCGGCAATGCGGGCGGCCGCCTTTTCAATCGCGGCATCGCAGGCGGGCGCAAGTTTCACCGGCATTGCGCCGCGATAGATCGTTTCAAGCGTTGAAAGCGTGACCGAACCGGGTTCAAGCGTGACGGTCATGGCTGAACCTCCCGGCCTGCGGCATAGAGCGCATGAAGCGGATTGAAGCCGATGCGATAGACAAGTTCTGCCGGGGCTGCCACATCCCAGATGGCGATATCGGCGGCTTTGCCCGCTTCGAGCGTTCCCGTTTCACCGGAAAGCCCGAGCGCCTGCGCGGCATTGCGGGTGACGCCAATGAGGCATTCCGAGACGGTGAGGCCGAACAGCGTCGCGCCCATATTCATCGTCAACAACAGCGAGGTCAAAGGCGAGGTGCCGGGATTGCAGTCCGTCGCCAGCGCGATTTTTGCGCCCGCTTGTCTCAGGGCTGCGACCGGCGGATGTTGCGTTTCCTTCAGCGTGTAGAATGCGCCCGGCAGGAGAACCGCGACGGACCCGGCGGCCGCCATGGCCCGTGCCCCGGCCTCATCGAGATATTCGAGATGATCCGATGACAGCGCGCCGAAGGATGCGGCCATTTCCGCGCCGTGAAGATTGGAAAGCTGCTCGGCATGCAGTTTCACCGGCAGGCCCAGCGCCCGCGCCTTTTCAAACAGGGGCTTGAGTTCCTCGGGCGAAAAAGCAATGCCCTCGCAAAACGCATCGACCGCATCCACGAGCCCCTCCCCGTGAGCCGCTTCGAGGCCGGGCAGAACGATATCGGCGATATAATCCGCATTGCGGCCCTTGTAGGCCGGCGGCGTGGCGTGGGCGGCAAGGTAGGTCGTCTTGATGCGCACCGGGCGCAGTTCCGCCAAACGTTTCGTGGCGCGCAGCATTTTCAGCTCGGCCTCGATATTGAGGCCATAGCCGGATTTGATTTCGATGGTCGCAACGCCCTCGCCAATCAGCGTGTCGAGGCGCGGCAATGCGGCTTCAACCAGTTCGTCTTCGGAAAGCGCGTTGGTCGCCGAAACCGTGGAAACAATACCACCGCCGGCGCGGGCGATCTCCTCATACGGCACGCCCTCAAGCCGCATTTCGAATTCCTTTGCGCGGCTGCCGCCATAGACGATGTGGGTATGGCAATCGATCAGCGCAGGGGTGACCAGCCTGCCGCCGCAATCGACGACCGGAAAATCCGCGCAGTCTGCCGGAAGGCCGTCCCCGGGACCGACATAGGCAATCCGCCCATCGCGCATCGCCAGAACGCCGGAAACCGGCGCAATGTCGTCGCCGGTCATCACCACGATATTGGCATTGGTAAAAAGCGTGTTCGGCGCTGAACGCATCTTCTTCCCCTTATTGTCTTGGTTGATTATTATGTATATACATAACACAATAATCGGCAAGAATAAATTTCGAGGCGGGACAGGCAGAATGACAACCGGGATTTTCGCAGAAAACGTGCTGACACCCGACGGCTGGCGCAAGAACGCACGGCTTTCAGTGGCGGCAGGCCGCATTGCGGCGCTTGCCTTCGACACGAAACCCGAAGCCGGAGACGAACGCCACGGCATGATCGTGCCCGCCGTCGCCAACCTGCACTCCCACGCCTTCCAGCGCGCCATGGCCGGCCTTGCCGAACGCCGGGGCCCGGCAAGCGACAATTTCTGGAGCTGGCGCGAGGTGATGTACCGCTTCACCTTCGCCATCGAGCCGGACGAGGCGGAGGCGATTGCCGCGCAGCTCTATATGGAAATGCTCGAGGCCGGGTTTTGCCGGGTCGGCGAATTCCATTATCTGCACAATAGCAGGGACGGCAGTCACTATGCCAATATCGGCGAAATGGCCGAACGTATCGGCGCGGCGGCAGCCGAAACCGGCATCGGCCTCACCCTGCTTCCGGTCTTCTATGCCCATTCGAATTTCGGCGGCGCGGAACCGAACAACGGCCAGCGCCGGTTCATCCATGACCGCGACAGTTTTGCCGGATTGATGGAGGCTTCCGCCAGGGTCGTCGCCGGGCTGGAAGGCGCGGTTCTCGGCGTCGCTCCGCATTCGCTGCGCGCCGTCACGCCGCAAGAGCTGGATTTTGCGGCAAGCCTGACGGCGGGCCCGGTCCATATGCATATTGCCGAGCAGGTGAAGGAAGTGGATGACTGCCTTGCCTGGAGCGGCAAGCGCCCGGTCGATTGGCTGCTTGAAAACACCGATGTCGATGCCCGCTGGTGCCTGATCCACGCAACCCATATGACGGACACCGAGACTGCGGGGCTGGCAAGGTCCGGCGCAATTGCCGGTCTCTGCCCGGTCACCGAAGCCAATCTCGGCGACGGCATCTTCCCAGCAGGCCGGTTTCTGGAAGCAGGCGGCCAATTCGGCATTGGCTCGGATTCCAACGTTCTCATCGGCCTTGCCGACGAGTTGCGCCAGCTGGAATATGCACAGCGGCTTGGGACCCGCGCCCGCAATGTGATTGCCGAAACCGGCGGCTCCACCGGCCGCAGGCTCCTTGACGGCGCGTTTGCCGGCGGCGCACAGGCGATGGGAATTGAGGCCGGTATTCATGAGGGCGCACCGGCAAGCTTCCTGTCCCTCGATAACAGCGCCGCCCCGTGGCTAACCGAAGATCAGGCGCTGGACGGTTTCATCTTCGCCGGTCAGGTCAGGCCCGACTGTGTGTGGGTGAACGGAAACAAGCAGGTCGAAGACGGGCGCCATCTGAGGCGCGATGCCATCACGTCGCGCTTTCGCAAGGCGATGACGGCGCTCATGGAACGCTCGGCATAGGGCGATACCCCTTTGGCAGGCGCCTGCGGCGTGATAGGACCGGATCGAATTCCTCCCGCCCGCCCAAGGAGCGCATCATGTCTGAAGAAATGCCCCACCCAAAAGCCCAGGACCTGCCCTACCGCCCCAATGTCGGGGTGATGATCCTGAACCGTGAAGGCAAGGTCTGGCTTGGCCGGCGGCTGTCGGAAGGCAATTCGGAATCCGACGGTTCGCCGCAGCTCTGGCAAATGCCGCAGGGCGGCATCGACCCCGGCGAGAAACCGTTCGAGGCGGCAAAACGCGAGCTTTACGAGGAGACCGGCATCAAGACCGTCGAGTTTCTCGGCGAATCGAAAGGCTGGATCAATTACGACCTGCCCGAACACCTGATCGGCATCGGACTGAAGGGCAAATTCCGCGGCCAGACCCAGCGCTGGTTCGCCTTCCGGTTTCTCGGCGACGACAGCGAAATTGCCATCGACCCGCCGCCGGAAGGCCACGAACGCGAATTCGATGCCTGGCAATGGACCGATATCGACGAACTGCCGAAGCTCATCGTCGCCTTCAAGCGCGCGGTCTATGACCAGGTAGTTGCCGAGTTCCGCCATCTCGCCAAGGACTGACAATAGCCGGCGCGATGCAATAAAAAAGCCCGGGACACAAATCCCGGGCTCTGGAAACCAAGAGAACAGAAGTGCCTATTCGGCGTCGTCGGACGCACCGGCATTCAGCTGGGCGTATTTCTTCTCGCCAAGCGACTCGAAAAGCTCAAGCTGGGTTTCGAGGAAGTCGATATGGCCTTCCTCATCGATCATCAGTTCTTCGAAGAGTTTCATGCTGACGTAATCGCCAGCGGTGTGACAGATGTCGCGGGATTCCTTGTAGGCGTTGCGCGCCTCATACTCGCCAGCCAGATCGCCTTCCAGCACTTCCTTGACATTCTGCCCGATATGCAACGGCGCCACCGTCTGCAGGTTCGGGTGACCTTCGAGAAAGATGATGCGGTCGATAAGCTTGTCGGCATGCTGCATCTCTTCAATCGACTCAGCCCGCTCTTTCGCAGCGAGTTTGGTCAGACCCCAGTCTTCAAGAAGACGGTAATGCAGCCAGTACTGGTTAACGGCTCCCAGCTCCAAAAAGAGCGCTTCGTTTAATCGTTCTATGACCTTTTTGTCGCCTTTCAATATCCGTTCTCCTTTTGTGTTCCTGAAATGCTTTTAGCCGATTCAGGAAATCACAAATCTCATCCTCGGTCGAGTCTCGTTTCTGGTGATACGCCTCGGATGTACGGACAATGATATCGATGACACTGGGGAAGCAGCCGCAACAGCGACCGCGCTTTTCAAGCCGGTTATAGACCTTGCCGGGAATGATGATCTGCCAACAGTCTTCGTCGAGGAGTTCGGTCACGACATCCTCGATTTCTTTTTCCGTTACGAAATTGCAGCTGCAGACAAGCATGGGTTCACCATTGACCACCATATTCAATGGGAATATCTGCGAAATACGAGGCAATTTGTCAAGTTTTCTTCGTCGATTCCGTGTTCACGATTTGCGGCGCTGCATTTGCCTCGCCGCGCTGCGTCAGCCCCTGCTGACAAAGGCGCACAGCCATGGAGAACATTATGGAAATATATCCGATCGGCACCATCCACACCGGCTTCAGCACACTGGACGATTGCCCGCCCGCGCCGGGCCTTAGGGACGGCACCGCCCGCATCGAGGTTTTCGCGCCTTTCCGCGACGGTCTCTACAATTTCAGTGCGGAAGAAGTCGACGTGCTCTACTGGTTCGACAAGGCGCCACGCGACCGGCTGCGCTCGGCGACGCCGCATGACGGCGTGGAGCGCGGTGTGTTTGCAATGCGCTCGCCGCACCGCCCCAACCCGATCGCGCTATCGCGGGTCAGGGTCATTAAAGCCGATGACACCGGACTGACGGTCGACGCTCTGGATTGCCTGGACGGCACCAGCCTCATCGATCTGAAGCCGGTCCGCATAAATCGCAATACTGTCGGGAAAAAGTAACCGGGAAAGGCCAAAGGCCTGAAGTAAAAACCGTGCCGGCTGATCCGATACCGCCGGCACCGATATTATTTCAACGCGGCCATGGCGCAGGGATCGATGCCATAGGCAGGCGCGCATCCGGGCTTGCTTGCTGCAATGGACCCCGGCGCGGCAAGCGAAGCTGCCATGATGATCAAAGCCGCACCTGCAAACAGAACAGCGATCGATTTACCCATTTTTATGGACACCTTTTCAACAAAAAACCGGCAATACCATTCTCATGATTGCCAACGAATAGTTATTAAAGACGTAACCCGCGTGACAGGTTCCCGATTGTGGCTAAATTTTGTTAAAAAAGCGCACGAAGGGGTCTTCGCGTCCCACTTTGTCAGGCTGCTCTTCCGAATTGCCCGTGCTGACGGTACTGCACGAGATAGGTCGGCAACACAGCATCGAGCTGCGCGGCGCGAATGCCGAGCCCGCTCAGCGTGCGCCCTTCCGCCACCGCAGCCTCCGAAACGACATTGTCTGTTTTCAAAAGCCTGACCTGATCGGCGGTCAGGGGCGGCGTGATCAGCGGAATGGCGCCGGCGATCCCGCCGAAGAAGGATGCAAGGCCGAAGGGCAGCGACACAAGCGCACGCTTGCGACCGGTCACCTTCAGGACCTCCTCAAGACATTCGCGGAAGCTCAGCACATCGCGACCGCCAAGCTCGTAGACCTGACCGCCGGCAAGCTGTCCGTCGACAGAGCGTGCGATCACCTCGGCAACATCGCCGACATAGACCGGCTGGAATTTGGTCTTGCCGCCGCCGATCAACGGCAGGAACGGCGAGATAAGCGACATCTTGCCGAACTTGTTGAAGAAATCGTCTTCCGGCCCGAAGATGATCGACGGACGGACGATCACGGCATCGGGCACGATCTTCTGGACGGAGGCTTCGGCCGCAGCCTTGGATTGGGCATAATGCGACGGACTGTCCTTGTCGGCGCCGATTGCGGAAACATGGGTGAGGGTTGCGCCCTGTTCATGCGCAGCTTCCGCCACGAGGCGGGCGCCTTCGGCCTGAACCGCGTCAAAACCGTTCTTGCCGTTTTCAAACAGAAGACCGACACAGTTGACGACATGATCGGCGCCTTCCACCGCGCGGCGCA
Source organism: Martelella mediterranea (assembly GCA_003001975.1). Taxonomy (GTDB): domain Bacteria; phylum Pseudomonadota; class Alphaproteobacteria; order Rhizobiales; family Rhizobiaceae; genus Martelella; species Martelella mangrovi. The sequence continues at coordinate 144,513 of PVUG01000012.1, read as the reverse complement.
CCGAATCGGAAAACCGCAGATTGGACTGGAAGAACGTGATCTGCCCGACATTGCCGAGCGGCTGCAGGAACAGCGCCAGATCCGGACGGCGAACGGCCACACGAATGCGATAGCCCCGTTTTGCAAGGGCGCGGACAACATAGCGCCCGACAAAACCCGAGCCGCCGAAAACCGTGACCAGCGGGGGTATATTCGATAGCGTCATGCCGAGCTCCTGAGATCGCCGAATGCCTGAATGATTATCTTGTCCAATAGACCAAACCGAACCCAAGGTGAAGGGTCAAGCTGACGCAGTCGCGTCAACGTCACCGCATCAGCGTCAAAAACCCTGCCGGTCGTGTCGAAACGGACACATGACGGAAGTCTAATTTGCCGCAACGGCGCTTTCAATCTCCGAAACGATGCCGTCGGCAGCAACCTTGGGGTCTTCCGACCGGATCACCGGACGGGCGACAACGAGATGCGATGCACCCGCCGCAATCGCAAGAGCCGGTGTCATCACGCGTTTCTGGTCGTCTGCCGCCGCGCCGGTCGGGCGGATGCCCGGCGTCACGAGCGCCTTGTCCGGGCCGATAATATTGCGCACCAGCGTTGCCTCCGCCGCCGAGCAGACGATCCCGCCCATGCCGGCTTCCACAGCCTGTTCGGCGCGCCGTTTCACCAGCGCCTGCGCATCGCCGGGATAGCCGGCTTCTTCGAGGTCGTGATTGTCCATCGAGGTCAGCACCGTCACGCCGAGCAGGCAGAGCCCGGAACCGCTGGCCGCTTCGACGGCCGCGCGCATTGCCTTGGGATAGGCATGCAGTGTGAGCATCGACATGCCCATCTTGGCGATATTCTCGACGCCCTTGGCAACCGTGTTGTCGATATCGAGCAGCTTCATGTCGAGGAAGACCTGCTTGCCGTCGGCGGCCAGTTCGCGCGCAAAGGAAAGCCCGCCGGCAAAGGCTAGCTGATAGCCGATCTTGTAAAAGGAGACACTGTCACCAAGCCGCGAGACCATTCGCTCAGCCTCGTCAACAGTCGGGACATCCAGCCCCACGATCAAGCGTTCGCGTGCGCCCATGGTATCGCCCCTTCGTTCCGCAACTTTTTCGCGCTTCAATTGGCACAAAAGCCGTTCGATGAAAAGGGCAAAGCGCCATATGGAAAACCGGACGACGCGCCAGCATCGCCCGGTTGTTCAGATTCTTTGTTGTGGCGCGGCGGGTTAGCGGAAAACCGGTAACCCTTTTTCATCTGACGCTTTAAACCCGCATCGGCATCAGAACGTAGAGCGCGTTTTCGTTGTCGGTATCACGCACCAGCGTCGGGGATCCCGCATCGGCGAACAGGAAGATCGCCTCGTCGCCGGTCAGCTGCGCGGTGATATCGAGCAGATATTTGGCGTTGAAGCCGATATCCATCGCCTCGCTGTCGTAACCGACGGCCAGTTCATCGGTGGCGCTGCCCGAATCGGGATTGTTGACGGTGAGCGTCAGCTGCCCTTCGCCAAGCGACAGCTTGACGGCGCGCCCGCGCTCCGAGGAAACGGTCGACACGCGGTCGACGGCCTTGGCGAAGGCATCGCACTCGATCCGCATTTCGCGGTCGTTGTTGGCCGGAATCACGCGCTGATAGTCCGGGAAGGTGCCGTCGATCAGCTTGGACGTGATGACCACCGAACCGATAGTGAAACGGATCTTGGCATCGGACACTTCGACGGCGACAATGATCTCGGGATCATCGACAAGTTTCTGCAACTCGCCGACGGTCTTGCGCGGAATGATCACGCCCGGCATGTTCTCGCAGCCCGAGGGCGCATCGATTTCAGCGCGCGCCAGACGGTGACCGTCGGTGGCGACAGCGCGCAGCTTCAGATCGGATCCCTCTGCCATGGCATGGAAGAAAATACCGTTCAGATAATAACGGGTTTCCTCGGTCGAAATCGCAAACTGGGTGCGATCGATCAGCATCTTCAGATCGGAAGCCTTCAGCTTGAAGGCATGGCTGAAGCTTCCCGCGGTCAGGTCCGGGAAGTCTTCCTGCGGCAGGCATTGCAGCGAAAACTTGGATTTGCCGGAAAAAACGGAAATGGTCTGGCCGTCGGGCGCGGTTGCCAGCGAAACCTCCGAACCGTCGGAAAGCTTGCGGACGATCTCGTAAAGCAGATGGGCCGGCACGGTGGTCGCGCCTGCCTGCTCGACCATGGCCGGGGTCTTCTCGGTGATCTCGAGGTCCAGGTCAGTCGCCTTCATTTCCAGATCGGCGCCTTCGGCCTTCAACAGAACATTCGAGAGAATCGGAATGGTATTGCGGCGTTCGACCACGCGGTGAACATGGTTCAGGGACTTCAGCAGATTGGATCTCTCGAGCGTGATACGCATGACTTTCGCTTTCACTCTTTCGCACGGGACAAATACCGGACGGCAGTCGAACACGGCCCGCAGCCGGAAAGGCCACAGGCGGGGAGACAAAATGACAGCAATTCAGCGCCGATTGCAAGGGCCGCCATGGCGCGCGCGCATTTATTCCACTTCTGTCGCCGGTATCCGCTGTCACCGCCTGACCTTTACCCCTTGTCGCAGCATTAAGGTCATGTTCAAAGAGGAAAAAGCAAGGTCGGGAAGATGAGTATAGACGAAAGCGACAGCAACCGTTTCGAAATCGCGGGACATTCCATCGAGGCCCGCCCGCTGGCGCCCGGCCTTTATCTGGTGGCAACGCCGATCGGCAATCTCGGCGACATGACCGTGCGCGCGCTTGAAACCCTCGCCGGCGCCGATATTCTCGCCTGCGAGGACACGCGCGTGACCCGCAAGCTCCTGGACCGCTTCGCGATCCGCAAGCGCCCCTTCGCCTATCACGAACACAATGCGGAAAAGGCCGGTGAGCACCTGCTGGCGGCACTGCGGGAGGGCAAAAGCGTCGCGCTTGTTTCCGATGCCGGCACGCCGCTGGTTTCCGATCCCGGCTACAGGCTTGCCGGCATGGCCATTGCGGAAGACATCAAGGTCGTGCCGATCCCCGGCGCATCGGCGCCGTTGGCAGCCCTTGTGGGCGCAGGCCTGCCGAATGATGCCTTCTTCTTTGCCGGTTTCCTGCCGCACAAGGACAAGGGCCGCCGCGACCGGCTTTCAGAACTCATGCATGTTCCGGCAACGCTGATCTTCTTCGAATCACCGCACCGCATCGCCGCAACGCTTCAGGCCGCCTGTGATGTGCTGGGCGAGGCCCGGCCGGCCGCCGTCTGCCGGGAGCTGACCAAGACCTATGAGGAGTTCCGGCGGGGCACGCTGGGCGAACTTGCCGAAGCCTATCGCGGTGCGGAGGTGAAAGGCGAGATCGTCCTCGTCATCGGCCCGCCGCCGGCAGCGGAAGCCCCGCAACAAGCAGATATCGACGCATTGCTGAAACTGCTGGTCGCCGACATGCCGGCGGCCAAAGCCGCAGCGCAGGCCGCAAAGGAAACCGGCCTGCCGCGCAAGGACCTCTACCAACGGCTTCTGGCGATAAAGGACGGCGATGGCGCGTGAGGCCGACAAGAAGCGCAGCGCGGAACGGCGCGGACGGCGCGCCGAACGCCTTGCCGCCTTTTATCTGCGTCTGAAGGGCTATCGCATCCGGGCCACGCGTTTCAAATGCCATGCCGGCGAGATCGACATCGTCGCCCGCAAGGGCGACCTGGCCATTTTCGTCGAGGTCAAGGCGCGCAGAAGCGAGCAACTGGCCATCGATGCCGTGACAGCGTCCGCCCAAAGGCGCATTCGTTCAGCGTCCGATATCTGGCTTTCGCGGCAGGCCGATGCCCATCGTCTGTCGCAGCGCTACGACATCATCGCCTGCCTGCCCGGCCGCCTGCCCCTGCACTTCCCGGACGCATTCTGACAATACGGCATTGAGAATGCGCAAGTGAACCTCCGCGCATATCCGGTTTTACAAATCTGAAACAAATCCTTCGTTCAGGCGTCACGCAACCGCAATAGGTCCGATCCATCATCCCGAGCGATGATTTCAAACCTATTTGAACGGGGATTTTGACGATGAAGAAATTTGTTCTGGCGGCGATTTTCGCCGGTCTTTCCACCTCGACGGCCCTGGCCGCTACGCAGGTTCCGTGGTGGCACGCCATGGGCGGTGAACTCGGCAAGAAGGTCGATGAGATCGTCGCCGGCTACAATGCCTCGCAGGACGAATATGAGGTCGTCGCATCCTACAAGGGCGGCTACGCCGAGACCATGAACTCCGCGATCGCCGCTTTCCGCGCCGGTCAGCAGCCCGCTATCGTTCAGGTTTACGAAGTTGGCACGGGCACGATGATGGCTGCCAAGGGCGCGATCTATCCGGTCTACGAACTGATGGACAAAACCGGCGAGGCATTCGATCCGTCCGCCTTCCTGCCCGCTGTCGTCGGCTACTATACCGATACCGACGGCAACATGCTGTCGATGCCCTTCAACTCTTCCACGCCGATCCTCTATTATAACAAGGATGTCTTCGAAGAGGCCGGCCTCGACCCGAACACGCCGCCCAAGACCTGGGCGGACATGGAAGCGTTTTCAAAGAAGATCGTCGAAAGCGGCGCTGCAGAATGCGGCTTCACCACGGGCTGGGTTTCCTGGATCCAGACAGAAAACCTCTCCGCATGGCACAATGTACCGCTCGGCACCGAGGAAAACGGCTTTGGCGGCCTTGATGCGCGCCTGACCATGAACGGTCCGGTTCAGGTCAAGCACTGGGGCAATCTCAAGAAATGGGCTGACGAAGGCCTTTATAAATACGCCGGGCCTGTCGGCGGCGACGACGCACAGCCGCTGTTTTACTCGCAGAATTGCGCGATGATGATGAACTCTTCGGCGTCCCGCGCTGGCGTTATGGCCAACGCCAAGGATTTCGACGTCGGTTTCGGCATGCTGCCCTATTACGACGATGTCGATGGCGCTCCGCAGAATACGATCATCGGCGGCGCAACACTCTGGGTTCTTCAGGGACAGAAGGATGACGCCGTCTACGAAGGCGTTGCCGATTTCTTCTCCTATCTCTCGTCGCCGGAAGTTCAGGCCGACTGGCACCAGTTCTCCGGTTACCTGCCGATCACCGCCGCTGCTTATGACCTCGGCAAACAGCAGGGTTACTATGAAGCCAATCCGGGTGCCGATGTCGGCATCAAGGAAATCACGCTGAACCCGCCGACGGCCAATTCGAAGGGACTTCGTTTCGGCAACTATGTTCAGATCCGCAACATCATCGATGAGGAATTCGAGGCCCTGCTCAACGACAGCAAGGACGCCCAGGGCGCACTCGACAGCGTTGTGTCGCGCGGCAATGCACTGCTCGTCGATTTCCAGGACGCCAATCAGTAATCCCGACGGTCACGGAAACACATGGGTCCGCGCAAGACTGCGCGGACCTTCTTCTATCCGCTTACCTGAATGCAGGTCAGCGTTTTTGAAAAAAGCCCGCCATGACGACAAAACGCACGATTTTCCGCAATCCGATCCTGCCCTACCTGCTGCTGTCGCCGCAATTGGCAATCACCGCCGTGTTCTTTCTGTGGCCTGCGGGCCAGGCGGTGCGACAGTCCTTTCTGCGCGAAGACGCCTTCGGCTTCAAAACCACCTTTGTCGGTCTGGCCAACTACAGCCGTCTCTTTCATGACCCGGTCTACCTCAATTCGGCAAAGGTCACGGTTGTCTTTGCCCTGTCCGTGGCGGCTCTTTCCATGGGGCTGGCGCTGATCTTTGCCGTGGCTGTCGACAGACTGGTCAAATCTGCGCAGGCCTACACCACGCTTCTTGTCTGGCCCTATGCGGTGGCGCCTGCCGTGGCCGGTGTCCTGTGGTGGTTCATTTTCAATCCCACGCTCGGCGTGCTGCCCTACCTGCTCAAGCAGATCGGTTATGACTTCAGCCAGACAGCTTCCGCAACCGACGCCATGATCCTTGTGGTGATCGCGGCGAGCTGGAAGCAGGTCAGTTACAATTTCCTGTTTTTTCTGGCCGGGCTTCAATCGATACCGACATCGCTGCGCGAAGCGGCGGCAATCGACGGGGCGGGACCGTTCAAGCGCTTCTGGACCATTACCTTTCCCCTACTGTCTCCCACCACGTTTTTCCTGATGGTCGTCAACGTGGTCTACACCATGTTCGATACCTTTGGCGTTATCGACGCCACGACATCGGGCGGACCGGCACAGGCGACCAATATTCTGGTCTATAAAGTGTATCAGGACGGCTATATCGGTCTCAATCTCGGGTCTTCCGCCGCGCAGTCCGTCATTTTGATGCTGATCGTTATCGCGCTCACGGTGTTCCAGTTCCGCTTCATCGAGCGCCGCGTCGAATACTGAGGAAAAGCATCATGGTTGAAAACAAACGCTGGCTCGATGTTCTCGCCCACGCTGTTCTGCTGCTTGGCCTGCTGGTCGTTGCCTTCCCGGTCTATATCGCCATTGTCGCATCGACCCACGCCTCCGGCGACTTCCTGTCCGGTATGATCCCGCTTTTGCCGAGCACCCATCTGCTCGAAAACTACAAAGCCGTTCTGTTTTCCGGCATCAACAATTCAGGCACACCGCCAATCGCCCTGATGCTGTTCAACAGTCTGGTCATGGCACTGATCGTCGCAATCGGAAAAATCGCCATCTCGATCACATCCGCCTTCGCGATCGTCTATTTCCGCTTTCGTTTCCGCATGTTGGCGTTCTGGCTGATCTTCATCACGCTGATGTTGCCGGTCGAGGTTCGCATCATGCCGACATTCAAGGTGGTTGCCGATCTTGGCATGCTGAACTCCTATGCGGGTCTTGCCATTCCACTGATCGCCTCGGCCACCGCGACATTCCTGTTTCGCCAGGTTTTCCTGACCATGCCGGACGAACTGACCGAGGCGGCGCGCATCGACGGCGCCGGGCCGATGAAGTTCTTCAAGGACATTCTGCTGCCGCTCTCGGTCACGAACATCGCCGCCTTGTTCGTCATCCTCTTCATCTTTGGCTGGAACCAGTATCTCTGGCCGCTTCTGGTGACCACGGACGAGCGGTTCTACACGATCGTGATGGGAATCAAGCGCATGTCCGATGCCGTTGATGCCGAACCGCGCTGGCATCTGGTCATGGCCGCCGTCACCCTTGCAATGCTTCCCCCGGTTCTGGTCGTCATATTCATGCAGAAGCTCTTTGTCCGGGGCCTCATCGAGACGGAGAAATAATCAATGGCGTCAATTTCGCTTCAAAATGTCGCAAAAACCTATGTCGGCGGCACCAGAGCCGTCTGCGATATCAATCTCGACATAGCCGATGGAGAGCTGATCGTTCTGGTTGGTCCGTCGGGATGCGGCAAGTCGACCCTTTTGCGTATGGTCGCCGGACTGGAAACCATCAGCGAAGGCATTGCCCTGATCGGAGACAGGCAGGTCAACAATGTCGAACCGGCCGAGCGCGACATCGCCATGGTGTTCCAGAACTACGCGCTCTATCCGCATATGACGGTCTATAACAATCTCGCCTATGGCCTGAAAAACCGGGGGACTCCCAAGGCCGAAATCGACGCGCGGGTGAAGGAAGCCGCGCGCATGCTGGAGCTGGAGCCTTATCTGGAGCGCAAGCCGCGTGCGCTTTCCGGCGGCCAGCGTCAGCGTGTGGCCATGGGGCGCGCCATCGTGCGCAAGCCCGCCGCTTTCCTGTTTGACGAGCCGCTGTCAAACCTCGATGCCAAGCTGCGCGTTTCCATGCGCGGCGAGATCAAGCATCTGCAAAAGCGCCTCGGCACCACCTCGATCTATGTCACCCATGACCAGCTCGAGGCGATGACGCTGGCCGACCGCCTCGTGGTGCTGAATGCCGGGCGCATAGAGCAGATCGGCACGCCGCTCGACGTCTACCACAAGCCGGCCTCCACCTTTGTTGCCAATTTCATCGGTTCACCCGCGATGAACCTGCTTTCCGCAGAGCTTAACGATGACCGGCTCGCGCTTGGCTACAATGTGCTGAACATGACGCGCGACCTGCCGGTTTCCGGCCCGCTGACCGTCGGCATCCGCGCCGAGGACCTGCAGGTCGCCGACCAGCCTTCCGCGCACACGATCACGGCAAAGCTCGACTATATCGAGGAGTTGGGGGCCACCCGCCTTGCCCATTGCCTGATCGGCGAACAGAAACTGACGGCGGCCCTGTCGCCCGCCATTCCGCTGGGTGAGGAGATGCGCTTTTCAATTGATCCGGACAGGCTGCATTTCTATGATGGCGAAACCGGCAAGCGGGTCCATTCCCGGAGCGCACCGGCTGAAGCTTGAAAATGCGACCCATGCCAGAACTCTTTACCGATTGTGTCCCCGCACTCGATGCGCCCGGACGCGCCGAGCGCGCGCGTATCTCAGGCCTTGAGAAGGCAAACCACATCCATGACCGGCTGCAGCAGGAGCTTGGATGCCTGCACACGATCGAGACCGGCGGCAGGCCGGACAGGGACATGCCGCTTGCCTTTCCCTTTACGGCCGCCGCCTGGAACCTGCAGCGCGGTCTTTTCCCGCATGAAAGCGCTTCAAGGCTTGCTGCGGAAAACGCCGCCGTGGTGATGCTTTCGGAAATGGACAACGGCATGGCGCGCACAGCCCAGCGCCACCCGACCGCAGAAATCGCCGGCGATCTGGCCATGGCCTATGCCTATGGCGTCGAGTTCATCGAACTCGGTCTCGGCAATGCCGCAGAGCGACCCTTCTGCACTGACGATTTCAACGCCAGGGGCTTTCATGGCAATGCGCTGCTTGCCCGTACGCCGCTTGTCAGCCCGTTCATGCTGCCGCTTTCCGGCGACCCGATCTGGTTCAGCCGCGACAAGGACCAGCCGCGCATCGGCGCGCGCATGGCCATCGGTGCACAGATCGAAACGGCGCAAGGGCCCCTCGTCGCGCTGTCGACCCATCTGGAAAGCCATGGCGACATTGCGCTTCGCGAACGGCAGATGGCCGATATCTTCGCGCTTGTCGACTGGCATTTTTCCGGCCTTCCGGTGCTGATCGGCGGCGATCTCAACACCGTCAACCGCAGCGGCGACGACCCGGACGTCGAGACACTGTTTTCGCTTGCCGCAGACAAAGGTTATGAGCGCCACGGCGGACCGGCGGACCGGATGACAACACGGCCGAGCCTGATCTCGGAACAGCACCCGAAGCCGATGAAGCTCGACTGGTTCCTGTCCCGTGGGCTGGACATTTCCGAAAGCCGTGTCATCGATGCTCTTGATACCGACGGCAAGCCCCTGTCGGACCACGACCTGCTGATCTGCACTGTCGCCGGCGTCCGCTCCTGATCGGGAACGATTGCCAAGCCGCACCGCGATGACTACATATCGTGGCGCTTCAAACCATATCGGGGGCTCCAGTTTCATGGCCGCAATCAAAAACGTCGCTGTCCAGATGGACCATATCTCCACCGTCAAGATTGCAGGCGATTCGACCTTCGCCATGTGTCTGGAGGCCCAGAACCGGGGCTATAACCTGTTTCACTACACGCCCGACCGGCTGAGCCTGCGCGACGGCAAGGTCTTCGCCGCCGTCGAGCCGATGACGCTGCGCGATGTCGAGGGCGACCATTATACGCTCGGCGCGGCCGAACGCGTCGACCTTTCGACCATGGATGTGGTGCTGCTGCGCCAGGACCCGCCCTTCGACATGGCCTATATCACCTCCACCCATCTTTTGGAGCGCATCCACCCGAAGACGCTGGTGGTCAACGATCCGGCCTGGGTGCGCAATTCGCCGGAAAAGATTTTCGTCACCGAATTCGCCGACCTGATGCCGCCGACGCTGATTACCAAGGACGAAGGCGAGATTGCGCGGTTCCGCGAGGAAATGGGCGACATCATCCTGAAGCCGCTTTACGGAAACGGCGGCGCCGGCGTGTTCCACTCCACCCGCGACGACCGCAATTTCACCTCGCTTCTGGAAATGTTCGCGCAGATGTTCCGCGAGCCCTATATCGCCCAGGCCTACCTGCCGGCCGTGCGCAAGGGCGACAAGCGCATCATTCTCGTTGATGGCGAATTCGCCGGCGCGATCAACCGTGTGCCGGCCGAAACCGACAGCCGCTCCAACATGCATGTCGGCGGCCGCGCAGAACCCTCCGAGCTGACGGCGCGCGAGAAGGAAATCTGCGACCGCATCGGCCCGGCGTTGAAGGAACGCGGCTTCATTCTCGTCGGCATCGACGTCATCGGCGACTACATGACCGAGATCAACGTCACCTCGCCCACCGGCATCCGCGAAGTACAGAAGTTCGGCGGCGCGGATATTTCAGCGCTGATGTGGGACGCGATCGAGAAGAAACGCGGTTGAGACGCTATTTCGTCTGCCCGACCAGCGCCTGCTGCGTGAGTGAGGTGCGCAGTTCGTTCTTCTGGGCTTCGATCATGCCGGAGATCAGGAACAGGTCGACCAGCCACCAGATGCCGAAAATGGCCAGAAACAGAAAACCGATAAAGAAAACCAGTGTCAGCCAGCCGACGACATTCAGCAGCAGCATGGTAACGGCGGTGCCGGGCCGACCGAGATAAAACCGGTGGGCGCCGGCCCAGCCGACGAAAAACCAGAGCAGATAGGCCGCAGCCGCCGATTTCGCGCCATTGGTTATCCGCTGTTCGATCAGGATCTGTTCTTCGGTTGTCAGTCCCATTTCAATCTCCGCCTTATCTTGCCGGCAAGCCTGTGTTTCGAATCGTTTACGGTGCGAACACGGCAAATGTCCATCCCCAATGACATTGAGACATCCAGCGCTCCGATAAGTTCCTCTTTTGTTCTTGCATTAATGCGCGCATTGTGGAATCTTTACAACCAAAAGATTTGACGAAATGTCGTTTTCAGCGAACACCGATCGGAGCGGGGCTTGTCATGGTGTCGAGAATACAGACGGTTGCATTTCAGGGGATCGAGGGGGTTCCGGTCGATGTTCAGGTGATGGTGGCGCCGGGCAAGATCGGCATGCAGATCGTCGGCCTGCCCGACAAGGCGGTCGCCGAAAGCCGTGAGCGGGTGCAGGCCGCCCTGCATGCCACCGGGCTTGCCCTGCCGCCCAAACGGGTGACCGTCAACCTCGCGCCTGCCGACCTGCCGAAGGAGGGATCGCATTTCGATCTCGCCATTGCGCTGGGGCTGATGGCAGCTCTTGGCGCCGTGCCGGCGGATGCGTTGACCGGTTACGTCGTCATCGGCGAGCTCAATCTCGACGGCACGATTGCCGCCGTCGCCGGCGCGCTGCCGGCCGCCATCACCGCAAACGCACAGGACAAGGGGCTGATATGCCCGGCCGATTGTGGGCCGGAAGCCGCATGGGCCGGAAGCGACATTGATGTTCTGGCACCGAAAAGCCTGATTGCGATCGCCAATCATTTCAAGGGCACACAGGTTCTTTCGCGCCCGGCCCCCGCCGTCCGCGCCTCGGCCCGGAACCTGCCGGACCTTGCCGAAATCAAGGGGCAGGAAAGCGCCAAGCGCGCGCTTGAAGTGGCGGCCGCCGGTGGCCACAACCTGCTGATGGTCGGCCCGCCGGGATCGGGCAAATCAATGCTGGCCGCGCGTCTTCCTTCGATCCTGCCGCCGCTTTTGCCGCAGGAACTTCTGGACATGTCGATGGTGCATTCGATTGCGGGCAAGCTTTCGGGCGGGCGCCTGTCCGACCGCAGGCCTTTCCGCGCGCCGCATCATTCCGCCAGCATGGCGTCACTCGTCGGCGGCGGCATCAAGGCGCGACCGGGGGAAGCGTCACTTGCCCATCACGGCGTCCTGTTTCTCGACGAACTGCCGGAATTTTCACCGCAGGTGCTCGATGCGCTGCGCCAGCCGCTGGAAAGTGGTGAGTGTGTGATTGCGCGCGCCAATCACCGAGTCTCCTATCCGGCCGCCTTCCAGCTCGTCGCTGCCATGAACCCCTGCCGCTGCGGCATGGCGGGCGAACCCGGCCATAGCTGCGCACGGGGACCGCGCTGCGCCGCCGATTACCAGGCCCGCATCTCCGGCCCGATGATGGACCGGATCGACATCCGCATCGACGTCCCGGCCGTCAGCGCCATGGATCTCATCGGCGCCAGCGCCACCGGTGAGACAAGCGCCGCCGTGGCAAACCGCGTGGCCCGGGCCCGCCAGGCCCAGCGCGAACGCTTTGCGGCGCTCGGAAGCGATCCGGCCACCGTCAATGCCCGCTGTTCGGCCAATGTGATCGAGAAGCTTGCTGAACCCGATGCGCCGGGGCTCGCGCTTTTGCGGGAAGCAGCCGAAAAGATGCGATTTTCTGCCCGTGGTTATCACCGGGTGTTGAAGGTTGCCCGCACCATCGCCGATCTTGACGGCAAGGCAACAGTCGGCCGGGTGCATATCGGCGAGGCCATTGCCTACAGGGTCTCTGCGGCCGAACGCGTCAATACCGCAGCATAGGGGCATCGCCCACCTTTTTCCCCGCGCACTCCGACGGCGCTAGGCTTGAGCCATCAGGCCACAGGCCCGCAACAGGAGTGTAACATGTCGGATCAGACGGCCAAACTCGGCCTTCCCTTCATACTGCCCGCACAGGCCCAGAAACACGTCACCCACAACGAGGCGCTTCAGCGGCTCGATGCAATCGTCCATCTCACGGTTCTCAGCGCCGGCACTGCACCGCCTGCAAGCCCCGATGACGGAACCTGCCATCTGGTCACGGAGGCGCCAACCGGCGAATGGGCGGGACATGCCGGTGCGATTGCGATCTTTCAGGACGGTTACTGGCAGTTCATCACACCGGTCACCGGCTGGTCTGCCTGGTTTGCAGCAGACAGCGCCTTGCGCATTTTCGACGGCACTGACTGGGTTTCCCCGCCGCTGCCGGCCGATCTCTCAGCTTCCATGCTCGGCATCAATGCCGCCGCCGATGCCACAAACCGGCTTTCGGTTTCATCCCCCGCAACGCTTTTCAACAACGCCGGCAGCGGGCACCAACTGAAAATCAACAAGGCGACGGCAGGCGACACGGCATCCCTGCTCTACCAGACGGGCTGGTCGGGCCGGGCGGAAATGGGGCTTGCGGGCTCGGACAATTTCGCGATCAAGACCAGTCCCGACGGCGCAAGCTGGTACGAGGCGCTTCGGATCACCCCCGAAGGCGCCGTTGTCATGCCGTCGCGACCGCTTGCCCGCGCGGCGGCCCCGAGCGGATCCACCCTGATTACCGGCCCGGCAAACCGTGGGTTCGGCACATTGCATGTCGGTGAAGGCGGATTTGCACTGGGTGGGGCTGTCACCGGCGGCGGCAACCGGCTTATGTTTCCGACAAGCGGCTATTATGCCGTTAACCTCACCGTCACGGCCTCCGCCACGGGCAATTACACGGTGTCCCTCGAAAAGAACGGGTCGGAAAACTGCGTCATCCTGCGCGGAATTGCCACCGGTGGCAGTCCGCTTACCCATTCGGCTTCCGCCATCAGCTATTTTTCGGCCGGCGATTATGCCCGCCTCGCCTTTTCCGGCACCGCAACCTATGAACTTGGCTACGGCGCGACGGAAATGACGGCCATGCTGCTTTGAGGTTCGTCTTGCCATCGACCGCCCTTCCCCGCTATGCCTTGTCGAAACACACCCCGGAAAGGCGATGACATGGCAGGCAAGATCGACTGGCGCGAAAGCCTTAATCTGAAACATCCGTCTCTCAAGCCGCTCTGGATCCGGGTCCTGGCGGTTGCGGTATGTGGCGGCTGGGCTGTTGCCGAAATCTTTATCGGCTCGCCCTACTGGTCGATCCTGTTTGGCGCGGCCGCAGCCTACATGGCCTATGCCTTCTTCATTTCTCCGGACAGTTCCTATTTCAGCGAACCTGAAAACACACCGGAAGAATAGGCCAAAAATCTCAAGCCGGATGATGCTCCGGGAAAGTGCGGTCCGCAAGCTTCGGCAGCATGTAGCGGAAAGCGACAGAGCGCACGCCCTGAAACAGCAGCATGGCAATCCACAGGCCGTGATTGCCGAAAAGCGGCTGCAGCACGGCCCAGGCGGCAAAGTAACAGGCGAGCGAAAACAGCATCAGCGTGCGCATTTCGCGTGACCATGTCGCGCCGATGAATACGCCGTCCATCTGGAAGGCGATGACGCCGACAAGCGGCATGATCGCCGCGTAAGGCAGATAGACATGGGCCAGCGCCTGGGTCTTGGCGATCGGCGCGATCAGCGCGACCACATATGGCCCGGAGATGAAAAACGCAGCGGAGACAAACACCGCCATCGCCACGCCCCAAAGCGTGGTCAGCCGGATCACCCGGTCAAAGGCCGGACGGTAGAAAGCCCCGACAGCGCGACCGGCAAGCTGCTCGGCGGCGGTAGCAAAGCCATCGAGAAAGGCAACACCGAAGAAATAGTAGCGCAACAGCACTGTGTTGGCGGCCAGAACATCAATGCCCAGAACGCCCGATTGCCGCGTGAAGAACGAAAGCCCGATCAAAAGCGCAAAGGAGCGGATCATCATGTCGCGGTTGACCGAGAAAAGCCGTTTCACGGTGGCAAGATCCGGAACCTCCCATTTGTGCCGGTCGGTACGGCGCAGGATGAGAACGACGCCGGCAATCGCCGTCAGCCCCTCGGCCACCAGGCTTGCCGCGCCCGCGCCCGCAAGCCCGTAGTTCAGCCACAACACCCAGAAGAAGCTGAAAAACAGATTGAGCGCATTCAGCGCGACCTGCAGGAGAAGCGCGGTGATCGCCTCGCCGCGGCCGATAACCCAGCCGAACACGACGAAATTGAACAGCGCGAACGGCGCCGACCACACCCGCCAGGCATAATAGGTCCAGGCCGCGTCCCCCACCGCGCCGTCGGCATCGAGCACGTAAAGGCCAAGCCGGCCGATGGGAACATGCAGCGCCAGGATAAGAAGACCGGAGCCGACCGCAATCAGGATGCCGCCGAGCAGCATGCGTTGTTCGGCACGGGGATCCTCCGCCCCGACGGCCTGCGCGGTAAAACCGGTGGTCGCCGCGCGCAGGAAGTTGAACGTGGTGAACAGCACATCGAAAATCACCGCCGCCAGCGCCACACCGCCAATCAGCACCTCGTCGCGCAATTGCCCGACCACGCCGGTGGCCGCAAGGCTCACCAGCGGGGTGGAAAAATGCGCGATCATCATCGGCAGGGCGATGGTGAGCACCTGCCGGTGCGTCACCGAAAAAGGGCGCGGAACGCGACCGGTAGCGGTTTCCAAAACAGGTTCGTCCTTGATATGCGGCTCGCCCGGTGTGCATCAGCCGGCGGGCCCGGCCGAAAAGGCGATGACATCGATTAGGTCGAGAATTTCCGGATCGTCAAGACCCACCGCATGAAGTTTCGCCCCATCGGCGCGTCTTACTTATCGTCACAGCTCAGCGCGTGGAAATAGTCGCCCCAGCTATCGATGCGGATGCCGAAATGGCGGCCGCTGTCGAAGACCCGGCCACCATCCCAGACAAGGTCGCCATCTCTGGCGGTTCCGCGCATGTAGACAACGCCGTTATCCGTGATCAGATCGACGAAGCGGCGCGCGCCACCCTCGATACGCCCTGAAATGTCGGTGAATTCTCCGCGCCCGTCGCCCTCCATCGCCCGATAGCGCAGATTATAATCGATCGGCACATCGCAGCGGTTGGTCAACACGAAGGTGATCGCAAAGCGGGGATTGGCCTCGATGGCGCGGAAAAACGGCGAGCCGCTGCCCATCACAATGGCCTCGATGGCCTCGACTTCCGTTTTTCCGAGATATCGTCCAAGTCCGGGTGAAAGATAGACCCCGAAAATGCCTGAGCCGGCACGAATGCCGGCCCCCGACGCACCATCGGGCAGCGTGCAGTTCACCGGCATCAGATCGCCTGGCTCGATTTCAAGCGCCGCACAGCCCGAAGCCATCATCAGCCCGCCCGTCGCCGCATCATGAAACTGCACGACCGGGCGACCGTCGCCAGCGCCTGCTTCCTCCCCTCTGTAGAAGGATATTTCGTCCGTTTCGGCCGCAAAGGGCGGGCGCTCGGAAGGCTCGCGGACCTCAACGAGGGTGATCTGGCTTTCAGGCGCGCCGGCCGTGCTGAAGGGGGCTGCATCCACCGGCAGATAGACGCGCTGAATGAACCGTCGCGAAACAGGGATATAGCCGTCATCGAGATCGATCCGCGGCATGACCTGCCGGTCGGCAAGCACCTCTCCGGTTTCGGGGTCGAGAACGCAGGCGGCTGCGGTCAGAACATGGCGCGGCCCGACCACGGTTGCGCTGCAGACCACCTGATCGATGCCGGTGACAATGGCCGCCAGCGAACGGTTGTCTGTCGCTCGCCCGTCGACCGGCTGAATGCCGTTTTGCGCAGGAACCATCGCCACGTCCGCGACAAGGTCTGCACGCGTCGGCCCGATCTCCTCGTAGGAAGCCTGATCGTCTTCCATCAGCGCGATGATCGCTGCGGCGTCGCCCCGTGCCTCGTCATAGGCCGTCGGATCGCCCGCCTTCAGACTGTCCGGCAGGCTCAAGAGCCGCTCGAACTTGCGCAACAATTCGAGCGGTACAGCTGGCCGGAAGGCGGGCTCTTCAAATTGCGCCGTGTCTTCGAGTTGTGCCGCGACCTCATAGCCGAAACTGCGGGCAGCGCCGGAAAGCAGGCGATTGACCGCCTCGGCCGTGGCGATGGAACGATTGCGCATATTGTTTTCGGCAAGATAGGCCATCAGGTCCGCGATCGACCAACTGATGCCGGCAATCCGCACACCGTCCGGCTGCAATGCGCCGTCATTCCAGATCTGCTCCGCGGTGGCGGCAGGGACCGGTTCCCCCGCAGCATCCCCGCTTTCCCAGACGAAAACATCGGACCATTCCGGGCTTTGTGGCTGATTGCTCCCCCACGCTCCCGGCAGGCCCGGCGCTTCGACAGTCTGCGCGAGGCCGATCGCGGCATCCTGGCCTGGCACGCGAAAACGAAAGATCAGGTTAACTGCATAAGGCAGGACGGGCGGTGCGGCCTCCGGCAGTACAGCACTTTCCGGCACGCTGCCTGTCGGCGACCAGAGTTGAAACGCACCGGGGCCAAGCGTGGGCAAGGCGTAGCGGTAATCCTCGAGCTCATAGCGAAACCGGGCGGAAACCACCGGTTTGCCGGCACTAAGCTCCATTGTCAGTTCGCTGTCCCAGCCGAGCGTCACCGTCGAGGCAGGAGCTGCGTCCTCTTCAAGCATCGGATGCCGGAATTCGGCTTGGTATACATTGCCTTCGGCCGTGATCACGCGCGCGTCATCGGCCAGCGCCGCCACCGGAAACAGCATCAGTGCAGCCAGAAAAAGTACCGGTATCCGGTGCAAAGCGCTGCGCAGTTTTGCAGACGATATAGCCACCGGCCAGGCACAATGACCGTTCAGGAATCGAGCCATGCTTCAAATCCCCTTTGCTGTTCGTCCGAAATGAAGAGTTTGCGCTTTCCGCCAAGCGTTTCGATGTTGAGGCGCTGGCCATAATAGCCGTCGGCACCGGCACCGACGTGATCAAACGGCACATAGGTCAGCACATACCAGCCGGAGACGGCCAGAGCGGCAATCACGCCGAGACCGGCAAAAAGGCCGATCCGCCGTTTCCCTGTCCGGTCGCGCGCCGCGGCGACGGTCGCAGATGGTTTGTCGGCGGCGGTCTCGTCCTCGTCACTTGCAAACACACCATCGGCCAGCAGATAGACGCCCTGCGCCGTGCCCAATGCCGCGGCCAGCGGATCATCCGCATCGGGTTCGATGACGGCGATCGCGCGGTGACGCACAAGATTGCGGGCATCATTGCTGGAGAGAATCCGCCCCGAAAGCGGCATCTGGAGTTCAACCACCGCCCCGGTTGCCGCTTCGATCGTATAGAGCACGCTGTTGCGATCAATCCATTCTCCCGGCTCGGCGTGCACTTTCATAAGATTGGCAGGATAAAGCGCGGCATCGACAGGTGTGCGCAGCTCCACCCGTCTCGTGCCGGTTGGCAAGGCCGTTTCCGCCGGCGTTTGCGGATGGAATTCCTCCGGCGCGTCATCATCGGCAACGTTGAGTTCGATCAGCGTTTCACGCGCGCTCAGAACGGCGCCAACAGCAAACGGCGATGTCACCGCCTCGCCGCTGTGACTGGCGTGAATATGGAGCAGCCGGCCATTGGCCGTCTCCAGATCATAAAGCGGATCACCGCTGATGATCGTGTCGCCCGATTCGAAATAGTTTCTTTTGACCCGGGCCGGATAGAATTCATCTCCGGCCGGGCTTTCAATGATCACACGTACCATCGCATTCACAGCCCCCGCTGCGGGCAAACGTAATCGAGCGCCCGGTCATCAGCAAGTGACAAGCCGATCCAGTGTGAAGAAGCCTTTCCGAATGCTTAAAGTTCGAGCGGGCGTGCTTCCGAGGCCAGCATGATCGGCACGCCATCGCGGATGGGATAGGCCAGCCGCGCCTTCTGCGAGACGAGCTCCTGACGCTCGGTATCATAGGTCAGCCGTCCCTTGGTCACCGGACAGACCAGAAGCTCCAGCATTTTCGGATCGATACCGGCATCCTTCCTGTTCATCGGGGATGCCCTATTGCAGCTTGTCGCCGGGCTCTCCGGCAAGCGCGAATTCGATGATCGCCACGAACATTTCCGCACGGGCCTTGAGGTCCGGCGCCTCAAGCAGCGCCTGTTTTTCCGCCGGCCCGAACGGCGCCATCATCGAAAGCGAGTTGACCAGCGTCAGATTACCCGCCTGTTCGATATGCTCCCATTCGGTCTCCAGCCCCTCGGCCTCAAGATAGGCGCCGAAGGCTTCCAGCAGCGCGGCGCGGTCGACACCGGCTTCCTGCGCCTCGACATTGAGGTCGCCCATGAAGGGGGCGATCTCGAAACTGCGGAACGGTTTGGCGGTATGCACCTCCTCGATCAGCCGCACACGACAAATACCGGTGAGCGCCACGAGATAGCGCCCGTCACCGGTTTCCGCAAAAGAGGTGACGCGCCCGACGCAACCGATATTGGAAAGCGGCGTTTGCGCGTCGACGTCCAGCGTCTCGTCGTGATGAACGGGCTGGACCATGGCAATCAGCCGGTTGCCCGCGACCGCATGGTCAACCATCGCCAGATAGCGCGGCTCAAAGATATTGAGCGGCAATTGCCCCTGCGGCAGCAACAGCCCGCCCGTCAGCGGAAACACCGGAACCACGTCCGGCAGATCCTTGCGGGTCAGATATCGGGCATTGCCAATCTGCATGATATGCTCCCGTTACGAAAACAGGATCGTGGAAAGCCTGCGGCGCGCGGTAATCGTTGCCGGGTCCTTCGGGCCCCAGGCTTCGAAGAAGTCCACCAGTTGCCTGCGTGCGCCGTCATCCTCGAACTCGCGGTCCTTGCGCATAATCGTCAGCAGATGTTCGGCCGCCTCTTCGCGCTTGCCTTCCGCATTCAGCACCTTGGCCAGTTTCATGCGGGCGGCGTGATCGTCGGGATTGTCGGCCAATGCCTGTTCAAGCGCTGCCGGATCACCGAATTTGCGGGCTTCCTCGATCTGCGCGATGCGGGTGGCGAGCGCCTTGATGGCGTCATCTTCCTTCAGTTCCTCGGGCACCTGATCGAGAACCTGTTTGGCGCGGTCAAGCTGACCAGCGGCAACCATGCAGCGACCGATACCGGCAAGCGCCTTGGGGTTTTCCGGATCGGCCTGCATGACGCCGGCAAAAAGTTGGCCGGCTTCCTGCAATTTCTCCTCGGCCAGCAATTGCTCTGCCTGCTCGAGCGCCGACGCAATCTCGGCCTTGCGATCCTGCTCGGACGGGTTGGCAGACGACAGCTTGGCGATGAACTCGTTCACCTGGCTTTCGGGCACGGCGCCCATGAAACCATCGACCGGCTGACCGTTGGAAAACGCGATAACGGCGGGAATCGACTGAATGCCGAGCTGACCGGCAATGGCAGGGTGATCGTCGATATTCATCTTGACCAGCTTGACCTTGCCGCCGGCTCCCGTCACCGCCTTTTCTATGATCGGACCAAGCTGCTTGCATGGCCCGCACCAGGGCGCCCAGAAATCGACCAGCACCGGCTGGGTGCGCGATTCCTCGATCACGTCCTTGGTGAAATCGGCCGTTGTCGTGTCCTTGATCAGCCCGCCGGGCGGTGTCGCGCCGTTGGTTGCGCCATCGGCCGATACGTTCATCTGGCCGCTGAAGGAGCCGCCATATGGGTTGTCAAAACCGCTCATCAATATCTCCCCGTCTGGCCCGGAGGGCCTGTTCCGACTTTGCCTGTAGATCGTGTGTCACGCCGTCACTTTCAAGACAAGCGGCTCGTGTCCCGTCGCCCGGATGAAGCGCAGAAGATCATCACGGTGGATGGAGGTCGTCGCCGTGTTGCGCAACGGATGACAGTTTATGGTTTCGCTCTCCATCAGATCCGCATCGAGGATGAAGGTCACCTGATGCTGGGTATCATTGATCGCGCCCAGCGCGGTAACCGATCCCGGTTCGACACCGAGATACGCCATCATCGCATCCGGTTTGCCGAAGGAAACCCGGCCGGATGCACCGATCAGATTATGCACCTGTTTCAGGTCCACCGTCGCATACTCCTCGACGGTCAGCAGAAAATAGCGGCTCTTCTTGTCCTTGATGAACAGGTTCTTGGTGTGGCCGCCGGGAATTTCCTCCCGGAGATCATCGCCTTCGGCAACGGTGAAGACGGCGCGGTGCTCCCGGTTGTCGTAGGCAATCCCGAGTTCATCGAGATAGGTGAACAGCTCTTCGGACGATTTGGGGGCGGTCTTGGAAACAGTCATGGCGGCCAGGTGCTTTTCGACGGCGTGAAATCACAACGCGCCTGTTTCACCACCATTCGAGGCCGAATGCAACAATGGCCCCGCCTGCGCAGGGCCATTGCAATAAAATCACGGCAAGGCGTGCTAAACGCCGCAGACGCTGACCGTCATACCCATTTTCGCCGCAAGCGCGGCCTTGGCCATCATCGCCTTGTCGGCTTCCGCAGCCGAAAGCGCATAGGCAACCTGAATATGGTTGGCCTTGTGGCGCGCCATCATCTGGTCGCGCGAAACACCGGTCAGAACCGCATTCATGATCGGCCAGGGATAGTCCGTAGCCCGGCTGCGGCGCTCGCACTCTTCCGGCGGCAGCTTGACCGCCTGCCCGCGACCGATATCCATGTGCAGGGCGCCGTCCTTGAGGAAGATGCGGCTCCAGACGATTTCGCCGGGCTTGGCATAGCCCTTCAGCGTTCCCCCGCCAAAGGGAAAGAACATCGCCGGCTGGCGATAGCTTTCCGACCCTGCCCAGCCGCCTTCGTGGTGGGCGGGCGGAACCGCGCCGGAAATCTCGAACACCCAGATGAAATCGTCGCGCGAGCCCGATTTGTCGCCGTCGCCCCAGCGCAGGTCGTGCAGCGTGGTTTCCACCGGCTGGCCGAGCGCGCGATGCAACCGGTTGGTCAACACCGCATCGAGGCCGGCGCATTCATCGACCTCGTTGAAATGCACGATTGCCCGGCCATCGCGGATGATCGAACCATCTTCACGGGTCACCGGCGGGCGGTCATCATTGTTGAGCATGCCCTCAACCAGGTCGGATGCCGGCAACAGATCCTTCAGGCCCTGCTGATACTGGATGCCAATCGCTTCACAGCCGAAGAAATCGGCCAGCCGGACGGCGGCGATATACATCCGGCACTGATCGATGACCTGATCTTCGGTCAGTTCCTCCTTCGGATCGGCGCCGAAGTGGAAGGTCATGCCCTTGTCGAGCATCCACTGGTAGGCGGCACGCGCTTCTTCGTCGCTCACCTGTTTCGTGGCGTGATAGAGCGCGGACTGTGACAGCCGCTCCTTGAACACACCGAGCGGCATCAGGATTTCATCCGGGATGATGGCATTGTACATGCCCATGCAGCCCTCGTCGAAAACGCCGAGAATGATCTTGTTGCCGGCCAGATCGGCGGCGATCTCATCGGCAAGCCCGGCCAGTTCGGCCGGCAGCGAAGCCGCATCGAACGGGCGGACATGGCTTTCATCGTGGGCAATCGTGCCGGTCTCGAGCCAGCTCTTCAGGCCTTCCCGGAAAAAATCGTCATCGAAGGTCTCGCTCCACAGCGAAGCATAGGGAACGCCGGCCTTGGTCAGCGAGCCATTCAGGTTCAGCAGGCCGACGAGACCCGGCCATTGCCCCGACCAGTTTGCCACCGTCAGGATCGGCCCCTTGTGCGCCAGCAGGCCGGGCAGCACATGATAGGAATATTGCCAGACGGCCTCCGCCACGATGATCGGCGCGTTCGGATCGATGGCCCTGAAAACATCCATGCCCTCACGCTGGGTGGCAATGAAACCGTGTCCGGCGGGCTTGACCGGATGAGCACGCTTCAGCGTATGCCCCATTTCGGCAACGACTAAGGCTAGCTTGTCCTCCATCGCCTTTTGCGTGGGCCAGCACTTGGTGTTGGCGCTTTCGCGCAGGTCACCGCTGGCAACCAGCATGATATCCGTCATATCCATTTCCTCCCGGTTGTCATGAAAGCGAGATCACGTCCCCTGCAGACTGGCTGGTTGCGCGCGCCGGATAAAACCATGACCAGCGACCCGGAAACCAATTTTGAAACGAAATCCCGATTTTTCGTTAGCAAATTCGTGTCAGCACCCGTGTTATCCCCGGAAATGGCACTTGTCCAGCAGCAAACGGGTGCGCGACAAAACGACGTTTTCCGGCAGGATGCAGGCGAACAGGCGACGGCAAGCATCATCCCGAAATGACGGGATTCCTCGGCAGGGCAAATGCCCCGACCTCTCGCCTTCATCCAATGCGAGAACACCCGGCGCACACGGAAATTCCGCCCCCGCTCCGCTTTCTTCCGTTAATGCACTGAAAATGCTTCGCGATTTTTCGCACACAAAAAAATGCAGAAATCCATCATTTCGTTGTTGCATTTGAAATCGGGTTAGGCCATATACGCCCTCGTCGCCGACACGGTGACATCGCCGGTCACTGACTTACCCCGGACCGGTTTGATGAGCGGGTGTAGCTCAGGGGTAGAGCACAACCTTGCCAAGGTTGGGGTCGAGGGTTCGAATCCCTTCGCCCGCTCCAGTTTTCCTTACCTTCATAATTTTTTGGTTGCGCAATAAAAAGGCGCTTGCCTGTTCGTTTGCGAACACAACGCGTTTTTCCGTGGCGCGTGGAACTTTTCCCCTGCATGCGGGTTTTATGTCGGTGTTTATCACTGACGGTAAAGCAAATGCACTTCAGCACAGTATTTCGATCGAGAAACGCCAGCGTACGTAAGACGAAGCTGAGCTATGCAACCACGGAATACCTATCTTGCGTTTTTGTCAAACCTTCATCTTTGGCGCATATGAGGCAGAAACAATTTTACAACATTTTTCTAAATTAGAAAAAATAGATCAAACAATTCAGTCTATTAAAAATAAATCGTAGAAATGGTCTGTGACTGGCACATATTCGACCACTTCAGCACAGCAACGATTGTGTCAATGAAAGTCCGAAAAACAGGCAAACGCTGATGACAATTCGGTCGTGAGGGGGTAAAAACAGTATATTCTAATATTTTAATCAACTTAAACATTTACAACCCAAAAGGTGCTGTAGTGAGCGCGGCGGATTTTCAGGCCTCCCCCACGGCCCATGTTTCAGAAACGAATACTTTGCCCAAACGTGCGTTCGGTCATGAGCTTGTCTTTTCCGGTCATTACCAACGGCGAAAGCTTCAGCTGGCCCTGAAGCGTCTGTTCGATATTGCCATCTCGTTTGGCGCCCTTGCGGCGCTCAGCCCGCTGTTTCTTGTGATTGCGATCCTGATCAGGCTCGACAGCCCCGGCCCCGTATTTTTCAGCCAGGTGCGCTGGGGGCGAAACGGCACGAAGATCAAAATTTTCAAATTCCGCTCGATGCGCAACGACCTTGGCGACAAGTCGGGCGTGAAGCAGACGGTCGAGAATGACCCGCGGATCACCAAAATCGGCGCCTTCCTGCGACGGACGAACATCGATGAGCTACCGCAGCTCTTCAACGTGCTGCGCGGCGACATGTCCCTGATCGGGCCACGCTGCCACGCCGTCGGCATGCTGGCGAGCGGCATGCTGTTTGAGGAACTGGTGCCGGAATATCACCAGCGTCACGTCATGCGCCCCGGCCTCAGCGGTCTTGCGCAGATCAGGGGATGGCGCGGCCCGACCACGCGACGCGGCGAAGCCCGTGCACGCATCATGTGCGACCTCTATTATGTGTCGAACTACAGCTTCATGCTCGACATGCAGATCCTGTTTGCAACGCTGCGTTCGGAAGTGGGGCGCGGCACGGGGTTCTAGACAGGAACAACAGCCATCAAAATCAACAACCGGGTGGGACATGTGTTCCGCCCTTTTTGTTGCCTGCCAGTATGCCGGAAGCGTCTGGGAGACAGGCGCTTCTGGTTACCAGAGCGTTACCGTGTCCTTAGGCAAATTTTAAAAGTACCGCGCTAGCTTGAAGTCATAGGTTGTGAGTTTGTGTAGAGAGTACGATGACCGAGCTAGCCCGCGTTCGCGCAAAATACGTCATAGGTCCCGATGGCAGTCCGCTGACTGTTGCCGACCTGCCGCCCTCCAACACAAGACGCTGGGTCATCCGGCGAAAGGCCGAAGTGGTGGCGGCCGTCCGTGGCGGGCTTTTAAGCCTGGAAGAAGCCTGTGAGCGCTACTGCCTGACCGTGGAGGAATTCCTCTCCTGGCAGGCGTCGATCGACGATCACGGCCTTGCCGGTCTGCGCACGACCCGCATTCAGCAATACCGGAACTGAATCACGAGAGCAGCACGACCGACGCTTTCAAGCGCGGCCAAGGCCTCTGGTAAAAGAAAAGCGCCTCCGTCAGAAATGATGGTGGCGTTTTTTCTGCTTTTCAGCAGTTCCCAAAACGGCAAAAGGCCGCACCCGATGGATGCGGCCTCGTTCAATTATACGCCAGCCTATACCCGTGAGACGGTCAGGCGCGCTTCCTGTTGGCGCCGTCCCGCATTTCCAGGGCAGCGGCACGCTCGTAGTCGATTTCCATCTGGGCAAGCTCCGCTTCCGCAACGTTTTGCTGCTGGCGCAGATCCGCTACCGACACGGCCAGATTATCCGCCCGCTGACGCGCAGACTTGGCAAATGTGGAATAGGCAAAATGGGCGGGATCGGAAATCCCGGACCTTTTTTCTTCCGCAGCAATCTGCTGCATGAGTTCGTCCGACATGCGTGCGAACTCGTCCATCATGAGTTGCAGTTGCTGCAACTGCCTTTTCTTTTCCTTCACCTGAAACGCCTTCAGACGCAACAGACTGTTTCGTGCCTTCATACGCAAAACTCCCCGGCTGACGAACGCATTGCCGAAAGGCGCCCCCCTTGTTGATTTCTGATTCGTTCTCCCTTTTTCGGGGATGATTAACGAATTCGAAATCCCGGTAACCTTTCATTTACAGTCATCGAAGACCATAGCGGTCATCACTTAAGGGTCGGTAAACCGAAAGCGAAAAAAACCGGAAACTTGCGAGTCTAATGAGTCACTTAGCCAGTTTGGTTAATCTTTTTTATTGAGTTTCACAAACTAAAAAACTTAATGAAATCAATGATGTCACTATGTTCATTAATAAATTCTGTTCACCTTGCCAAAAGGAATCAGAATTTGTTAACCATTCAATGGCAGCTTCTGTTTCAGGTCATCACTGAGTCCGTATCGCGTCGGGGCGACACCAGACCTTTCAATTGCGGCGGTTCAAGGGGGAAGACATGCGGGTTCTTTTAATCGAAGACGACAGTGCCACAGCGCAGAGCATCGAGCTGATGCTGAAGAGCGAAAATTTCAACGTCTATACCACCGATCTCGGTGAGGAAGGCGTCGATCTCGGCAAGATCTACGATTACGATATCATCCTTCTCGATCTCAACCTTCCCGATATGTCGGGATATGAAGTGCTGAAGGCGCTTCGGGTTTCGAAGATCTCCACACCAATCCTCATCCTCTCCGGCATGTCCGGCACCGACGACAAGGTGCGCGGCTTCGGCTCGGGCGCGGATGATTATCTGACCAAGCCCTTCCACAAGGAAGAACTGGTCGCACGCATTCACGCCATCGTCCGCCGGTCCCAGGGCCATGCGCAGTCGATCATCACCACCGGCGATCTTGCCGTCAATGTCGATGCCAAGACTGTCGAGGTGGACGGCCATCCGGTACACCTGACCGGCAAGGAATATCAGATGCTTGAGCTGCTTTCGCTGAGAAAGGGCACGACGCTGACGAAGGAAATGTTCCTCAACCACCTTTATGGCGGGATGGACGAGCCGGAACTGAAGATCATCGACGTCTTCATCTGCAAGCTGCGCAAGAAGCTTGCGAACGCCGCCGGCGGCACCAATTTCATCGAGACCGTCTGGGGTCGCGGCTATGTGCTGCGCGATCCGGACCAGCAGGAAATGCAGAAGCGGGCCTGAGCCCGCCTTTTCCTCCTCCCCTCAAAATCATGCGGCGCCCGGCGCCGCTTTTTTGTGTGCGCCAGGAAGGGCGGAAGCAGCCTATTCAGCAGCAGGCTGTTGTTGGGCAATGTCGTCGCGCCGCTCGCCCAGCGGGGCGCACAGCAGCCGCAGATCGCCCTTCAGTCGCTCGATCTTGTATTCGGCCGATTTCACCGATGCCCGGGCCTTGGCGACATCGTTTTCCGCAGCACAACGCTCCAACGGATCGGCGCTTTGCAGTAGCGTTTCGGCGCGTGCCAGCACCGAACTGGCCGCGGCCAGTTCACTTTCGGCGGCGGCGATCCCCAGTTTCAGTGAATCAAAGTCGCTCATGAACGCACGGCGGTTGTCACGCGCGGTCAGGATCGTGTCGAGCAGGGTCAGCCGCGCCTGTTGCGTCATGCGCAGCCCATCGCCCTCATCGATGAGCGGCAAGACATAGGAAATCAGGAACTGAAGATTGAAGCCGCCGGTCTGGGTCATGAAACTCGGGATCGAGGTCGTCAGCCGGGTAAACCGCGACTGTTCGGCAATATCCAGCTGGGCAGCCGCCGCTTCCACCAGAAGGTCCTCCAGCTGCTTCTTGCCCGAGACGGCAAAACAGGCTTCTGCATCCTCCGTCTTGACCGGCGGGTAGTCGGACAGCGCCGAAAGAATGGAGCGGCCGGGGGAAACGTCATAACCACCCTCGGCAAGCCCCGAAAGCCCCAGAAGCTCATCCCGCTTGGAGGCAAGCGAACGGGACACGGCCATCGCTTCACGGCGGGCCGCTGAGATCTGGTCCCTGAGCGTGTCGAGCTCCATCTGACTGGAATTGCCCAGCGCCACTTCGACTTCCATATCCTCGACCCGGCATTCCAGCCCCTTCTGCTTCAGGGCAACATTTTCGCGCTGGAAATCAAGCGCGGTATAGTCGTTATAGGTATGCAGAAGCGCGCGCGTGGCATTGCGCTGGGCCACCTGATACTGCACCGGAATAAGACGCCCGGCGACTTTCACCGTCCGGCGATCCAGCCTAAGAAGCGCCCGCGAGACGTCCCAGTTCACACCGAGAACGATATTTGAAACAGTCTCGATTTCATCGTTTTCACGGTTGAATGTCGAAATCTGCCGGGCTTCGGCACTGACGCGCGGATAGCGGCCCGACTTGACCTTGTCGAGGTCCAGCACCGAGCGGGCACGGCTGATGCGCGCGCGCATGAAATCCTTGCCGCGACTGTTTGCGCTGGTGAGCAGTTCGGACGGCCCGAGCGCCTTTCCGTCATCCGGCGGCACCGGCGGCGGGGCGTTGAGCTCGGCTTCCATCACGTCGATGCGTGTCTCGGTTTCCTTGAGCTGCGTCGAAGCGCAGCCCGCCAGTGCGACGCTGCACAGGGCAAGGCCTGCGAAGGCGGAAACGGAGCGGCGGCGGGGAAGGACCGGTCGCCGGCTGGAGAGGGGCACTGCACGTCTAGTCAAGGACAAAATCACCCGGATTGAGACCCGAAATCACCCGGACATAGTCATTGGACATATTGCCGAGCTCCACCTTGATCAGTTCGGGTTCGTCGCCGTCATCCTTGCGCACGAAGGTCTGGTCATCCCTGATCACCACC
The DNA here is from genome assembly GCA_003001975.1 of Martelella mediterranea. GTDB lineage: Bacteria > Pseudomonadota > Alphaproteobacteria > Rhizobiales > Rhizobiaceae > Martelella > Martelella mangrovi. The sequence continues at coordinate 116,451 of PVUG01000012.1, read as the reverse complement.
GCCGACACCGGCACAGCAGGCTCCGGCCGCACACTCGGCTTGGTGAAGCGGCAGGTCGCCGTCTGGTTGAGAAGATCGGCCCCGGCAGGATCGCGGAAGGCAACCTCGACTTCGGTGGTCAGCTCCCCGCGGCGGCGTTCCACCGGTTTTTCGAGCGGTCGAAAGGCAGAGATTTCCGCGGGCCTCGGTTTTCCGTCGCTTTCGGGCGCCACGGTGACTGCGGCATTGCGCACGAGACGCATCTCGGCATCATCGAATGTGAGCCGCGCGCCAAGCTGCCCGGGATCGACAAGCAGGGCCAGCCGGTCGCCTTCATCGACCGTCAACTTGCCGTCGGCAGCCGTGCTGGTCTCGACATCCACAAGACGGCCGGATGCGCTTGCCCTGACAATCGCGTTGTCGAGCTTGTCATTGGCCTCTGCAAGCGCGTTTTCGCGTTTGCGGATATCATGGGTCATCCGGATCACCTCAAGCCCGGACTCCTGACGCGCCATCACGTTCTGCCGCCGTTCGCGCTCCAGCGCCGCATCCGCCGCATCAAGGTTGCGCTGGGCTTCCTGAAAGCGGCCAAGCGCCAGACGGCCCTGACCGTAAAGCCGCTTCATCTCGGCGAACTGCGCAGCCAGATAATCACGGGTCGCCTCTTTTTCCGCCTCGTTGAGGTTCTGGATGGCGCGGGTATTTTCCTGATACGGGCCCGTCCGGTAATCAAGCCGTGCCTGCATATAGTCGATGTCCAGCCGGACCTCCTCCGCCCGACGCTCAAGCGCTTCGGTATCGTAGCGCGCAATGACATCGCCCGGGGTCACCGCCCGGCCGTTTGCAACATTGAGCGTCAGCCGTCCGGAGACCGGCGCCACCACGGCCTGGGGCCGTCCGTAGCCGATTTTGCAACTGCGAACGATTTCTTCGGGGAAGGGGCGCATTTCGACAGGCACGCGCCGCACCTCCCGCGTCGGGTCGGCAACGGCAATCTGGTAGGTCTTCGGCGGATCGGCAAAGGCCGTTGCCGGCAGCGCCAGAACCAGCGCGCCCGCTGACAATCGCAGCGAAACTTCATTAAAACGCAAGGCGGGGCTCCCTCAGAAACTGACGGGACAGTTGTGGTCACGTATTTTCTAAACGTCGCACCGGCAAAATTGTTTCATCAACCACCAATGCGACACGGCAAAGAAAACCCAATATGAGCACAAAGCGTGACAAAAATTGGATCGCGCCTTGCCGCAACGCAAAATCACGCCACGCCGCACGCTGATCAGACCGCCGGTTTGGCCTCGAACACCACTTCGCCATCATTGACGACAAATTCGACGGACATGCCGGATTCTTCGGCCAGAAGCGCAGTGTAATAGGGCTGGACGTTGTGAGAGGTGATCGGGTCTTCCATGACCCCGCCATAGATCCGGGCAAAATCGGCCGGCATCTGCACATACGACCCGCGGGCGCGGATAATAAAGGCGAAAATGTCACCGGCAGAATCAAGCCCGACATCGATCGTGCCGCCACGCGGAATGGTGGACTGGGCGACAAGAAACAGGTTCAAGAGCAGCTTCACCCGGTCCTTGGGCGCATTGAGGCGCGGCCCGGTCCAGTTCAGCGTCACGCGTTTACCCAGTCCGATCAGCTCGCGCGCGGCCGTTTCGGCCTCGCCGGTATCAAGCGGGGCTTCCAGGGTGCCCGAGGCACCGAACGCGATCCGGGCGAATTTCAGATGAACCGTGGCGCTGAGCGTGCTCTGACGGATCAGGTTCAGCGCTTCCTCGTCCATGCCGCCTTCATCGAGCAGCTCCAGTCCGTTTCCGGCAGCACCGATAGGATTGACCACGTCGTGGCATATGCGGCTGGCCAGAAGCGCGGCCAGATCGGCTCCGCTCAGTGTCAGATTCGGATTTTTCATCGCTGCAAACTTCCTTCCGGTTTGGCCGGCCACCACGCCATAGCATTTCCCGCCTTTCCGGAAAATCGCCGCATTTGGTAAATCCATTGTTAAGAGGTCTCCCTCACAATAGCGGCGGGTTCCACGCTTGCCACATTCACAGAAAAAGGCAATGGCGTAGCGCCCCGGTAATGCCATAAAGCAACAGGAATGGAACCGCCATGCTCGCCAGAACAGTCTCAAGGTCCGCATCGGCCCTCATTTTCGCTCTGCTCCTGCTGACGGCGCTCTGCACCCTGCAGGCAGCCGCGCAGACCGCACAGCAACCGCCGCCCGCAGCAGTCCAGCCGCAACAAAACGGCAATTTCTCCGCACAGGAGGTTATTGACGCGGGCAACACCTTTTTCGGCTCGGCAAGCTCCGGCCTGGCCACGGCACTGCAGAATGCCTTCGCCAAACACGGCCTGCCCAACGGCTATATTCTCGGCTCGGAAGGCTCCGGCGCATTCATCGCGGGCCTCACCTATGGCGAGGGCCAGCTCAACACCAAGAATGCCGGCATGCACAAGGTCTTCTGGCAAGGCCCCTCGATCGGCATCGATTACGGCGGCGACGGTTCGCGGGTGATGATGCTGGTCTATAACCTGCCGGCAGTGCCCGAACTGTTCCGCCGCTTCGGGGGCGTTTCCGGTTCGGCCTACGTCGTTGCCGGGTTCTCGATGCAGGTCTATACCAACCGCAATATCGTTCTGGTCCCCGTCCGCTCCGGCATCGGCGCGCGACTTGGCGTCAATGCCGGATATCTGAAACTGACCCAGAGACCGACCTGGAACCCCTTCTGACCGGAGAATGCGGCTTGGCAGGCGACCCTGAAGCAGAAAAACGCGAAATCGAGGCTCGTTACGCCGCACTTTGCGCGCGCGTGGACGAAGCCGCCGGTTCCGCGCAGGAAGACGACGCGCTCAGGGACGCCTTTGCCGAACTTGCTGCAATGATGATTGCCTATAGCCACGAAACCGGCGCCAAACAGGCGCTTGTCGAAGCGCTTTCGCGCGCCGACGAAGGCAGGACCAACCCCGCCCGCCTCAGCCTGGCCGCTCGTGCATTGAAACGGATCGCGAAAGACAACGGGAACTGACGACCGGTCAGCCGATGCGGCCGGTCGAAAGCGCAAGCTGATAAAGCGCGATCCCGGCGGCTGTGGCGACATTCAGGCTGTCGAGCCCCGGCGACTGCGGAATGCGCACCGGCCGGAAAGCCTTCAGGATATCCGGCGGCAACCCCTCCCCTTCGGTTCCAAGCACCAGCGCCGTGCGCCGACCGGGCCGCAGGGTATGAAGCGCATCTTCACCCGCCGGAGAAAGGGTGACGACCTGAAAACCGGCGGTATCAAGCGCCGTCAGGATTTCTGCGCCAGACCCGCAACGGCTCCACGGCATTTTCAGAACCGACCCGACCGAGACCCGCAGCGCTTTCCTGTAGAGCGGATCGCAGGAGGTCTCGTCGAGCAGCACGGCATCGGCGCCGAAGGCCGTGGCGTTGCGGAAAATCCCGCCGGCATTGTCGTGATTGGAAAGGCCGACCGCGACCGCAACCAGCGCATTGTCCGGCAGCGTGGCAATCATCCCGGCGGGCGACGGGCTTTCCGACACCCGCCCGAGCGCCAGCACGCCACGATGCATGTCGAAACCGGCAATCGCGTTCATCACCGCAGAGCCGCAGACATAAACGGGAATGTCGTCAGGAAAACCCGCAAGCACATCGGCAACACCGGCGAGCCGGTTTTCCAGAACCAGAATGCGATCAGCGACAAAACGCCCCTTGCCGTGCGCCTCGGACAGCACACGCAAGACCACGGTGCCCTCGGCAATGAACAGGCCGCGACGCCCGACCAGATCCTTTTCCCGGATGGCGCGAAAAGGCGCTATCCGTTCGTCCTCGGGGTCAAGGATCGCAACTGGTTCAGCCGCCATCAGTCAAATCGGATTTCAACATCGGCGGCCATCCGGCCGGTGTGAAGGTCGAACAGGTACAAGGTCTGCTCGCCGTTTTCCTTCTGGCCGTAGATCAGCGCCTGGCCGTTGCCATAGCTGATATCGGCGATCTGGAACCCGCGCGGCAGCGTGGCCGTCAGCGCACGCGGCGCATCGGCCGGCACGATCGCCCCGGAGGAGGTTGCCGCCGTCTGTTCGTCGGCCGGCTTGTTGAAGACCTTGTAGAGGATCGCGCCGAAAACCGCCATCAGCGAGACGATCATGATCAGCGCCGAAACGATCTGCAATCGCAGCATCCGCCGCCGCACCAGCTCGACGGCCGGGTCAAGCGGCTGTTCTTCTTCCTGGTCTTCGTTAAGATGTTGCGACATTGTCCATTGCTCCGCAGCCTTGTTTGGCATACAAGCGCCAGTCTCGCACCAGCCCTCACGCAAACACTCAGATGACAGACGATCCCTTTAAACAAACAGAGGCCAATAGAAAAGTCTTTCTCGTTCCCGAAGGAACGAAAGAGCGCCTCGACGCTTTTGTCGCACGACAGATGGGCGACGGTGTATCGCGCACCCGCATCAAGGCACTGATCGGCAAGGGGGCTGTCACGGTCGACGGGTCGCCGGTTCTCGAGGCAAGCCGCAAGGTGAAGCCCGGTGCGGAAATCACGGTGATCATCCCGGAAGCCGTCGAGGCCGAGCCGCAAGGCGAGGATATTCCGCTCGACATCCTGCATGAGGACGACGATATCATCGTCATCAACAAGCAGGCCGGCCTTGTGGTCCATCCCGGCGCGGGCAACTGGACCGGAACACTGGTCAATGCGCTGATCTATCATTGCGGCGACACGCTTTCAGGCATAGGCGGGGTCCGGCGGCCGGGCATTGTCCATCGCCTCGACAAGGATACCACCGGCGTCATGATCGTGGCCAAGAACGATGCCGCCCATCAGGCGCTGGCAGCACAATTTGCCGACCACGGCCGCACCGGGCCGCTGCAGCGCGCCTACAAGGCGCTGGTCTGGGGACGGCCGCGCAACCTGCACGGCACGATCGACGCGCCGCTGGGACGCGCCTCCGACCGCATCCGCCGCGCGGTCAAATCCGCCGACAGCGCCGATGCCGATTTCGCGATCACCCATTACAATGTCGAGCAACGCTTCGGCGAGCGGCCGGACGGAACGGCGCTTGCAAGCCTCGTCGAATGCCGTCTTGAGACCGGACGCACCCACCAGATCCGCGTCCATATGGCCCATGCCGGCCATCCGCTGATCGGCGACAGCCTGTATGGTTCCGGCTTCAAGACCAAGGCCAACCTGCTAGAAGAACCGGCACGCAGCATTGTGCGCGCCTTTCCGCGTCAGGCGCTTCATGCCGCCCTTCTGGTCATCGAACATCCCGCAACGGGCGCGCAGATGCACTTCGAGGCCGCCCTTCCCGACGATATGACCGCATTGTGCGCGGCATTCGGGCCATCAGCGTAAAAAACATTCCAGTGAATGGAGTGTTCACCGTTCGAGAACCTTGAAACACGGGATTGCCATACTTAAATCCGGTTTTCCCTTCATGACATCAGTGACTGGTTTGCGGGGTCAAGACCTCGCTGGCTATGCTATGCTTGTTTCATGGAAGGTTCAGACACACCAAGGGGGTGAAAGCAGTGGCCAATACATTACCCAGCATTCGCGCCGGAGAAAACGGTCTCAACCGCTATCTCGAGGAAATCCGCAAGTTTCCGATGCTGGAGCCGCAGCAGGAATACATGCTCGCCAAACGCTATCAGGAGCATGACGACCGCAATGCCGCGCACCAGCTGGTGACGAGCCATCTGCGCCTCGTCGCCAAGATCGCGATGGGCTATCGCGGTTACGGTCTGCCGATCGGCGAAGTTGTCTCGGAAGGCAATGTCGGACTGATGCAGGCGGTGAAGAAATTCGATCCCGAACGCGGGTTCCGGCTTGCGACCTACGCCATGTGGTGGATCAAGGCCTCGATCCAGGAATATATCCTGCGTTCGTGGTCGCTCGTCAAAATGGGCACAACCGCCAATCAGAAGCGCCTGTTCTTCAACCTGCGCCGGCTGAAGGGCAAGATCCAGGCAATCGAGGACGGCGATCTCAATCCCGAACAGGTCAGCGAAATCGCCACCAAGCTGAAAGTCAGCGAAGAAGAGGTCGTTTCGATGAACCGCCGCCTGTCCGGCGATGCCTCGCTCAACGCGCCGATCCGCGCGACCGAGGGCGAAAGCGGGCAGTGGCAGGACTGGCTGGTCGACGAGAATGACAGCCAGGAAGACATCCTGATGAATCAGGATGAGCTGGAAAACCGCCGCGACATGCTGTCATCGGCGATGAACGTGCTGAATGACCGCGAAAAGCGGATTTTCGTGGCACGCCGGCTTTCCGAAGACCCGGAAACACTGGAATCGCTGTCCGGCGAGTTCGACATTTCGCGCGAGCGCGTTCGTCAGATCGAGGTCCGCGCCTTCGAGAAGGTGCAGGACGCCGTGCAAAAACAGGTTGCCGCCAATGCCCGCGCGGTCCGCGCCGTGCGCGACGGCGACGACGCTTCGGAATAACAGGATCGCCTCGGCCTGAGCGTTTTCGCCAGTCGGGAACAAGAAGCCTGAACATATTGAAACGCCCCCACGGATGACTTCGCGGGGGCGTTTTTTATTGCGAGACGGCGATGATCGGGCCACCCGGCCGTTATCAGTTCTCGAGAGCCGGAAAGCCGATACACATCAGCGCAAGAGGCGCCAGTGGCGCCGGCAGCTCAAGAACACCTGCCGTGGCTTCATCATCAAAGCCGCCGACCAGAACGCTTCCCAACCCTTCTTCCGCCGCCTGAAGCTGGATATTCTGCGCAACCGCGCCCGCTTCCAGATAGACATATCGCTCACCGCGCGCGCCATAGGGCTGCTGCTCGACAAACGCCTGCGCCGCGGCCAGCATGTCGCCACAGATAGCAATAATGCACGCCGCATTCGCAACCCATTCAGGATTGCCAATCGCCGCCTTGCACAGGGCCGGTCGCAGATCGGCCTGATTGACGGCTTTCAGGTCAGACCCGGCCGGTTCAGCGGCGTATAACCCGCTCTCAAGACCGGCGACCCTGCCCGCCAGGACAAACAGGCGAATCGGATAAAGCGCGTGCGCGGATGGAGCGGTCCTTTTGCCATCTTCGCCAGACCTGCCCTGGGCCGCCCACAGGAGTTTTTCCACGGAAGCGAGCGGTATCGGACGGTCCGCAAAAGTGCGGACCGAGCGCCGGCGGGAAATTGCCTGACCAAGAGTGATACCCATCTGTCCGGCCCCATTTCACGCCCGCAAGCAGCCTTGCGCGTTCTCGAAAAACCGCGTCAGTTGCCGCTGTTGATATCGCCGAGCGCCTGCCATTCCTGAATGGCGCGGTTGAAGATCGCCATGCCGGTCGTGCCCTTTTCGAGCGTCAGCAGCGCACGGCGGCCATTGCGGTAGGTCACCGGAATGTCGATCCAGTTGCGTTCCCCCAGAAGCGAGAGGTTCTGCGCCCGTGCCTGATCGAAATCGTTGAGCGCGAGCATGTAGAGATCGTCCGTGATCTTGGCGGAAACCGCGATCAACGGATCGCCGCGTGCCGCCTCGGTGCCCTTCATCGAAATGCGCTGGACATTTTCGATCCCGCCACCGTCAAAATCATCGCTGAGCGTGAAGGAAATGTCGATGAGATGGCTTGCCGGCAGCGACGGGTCGTCATTGCGCCGGAAGGTCAGGACACCGGAAAGACCGGCATCAGGCACATTCAAAACGCCCTCGACGACCGGTTCGGAGACCGCTGTTCCGGTGTTTTCCTGCTTCAGCTCCCATTCAACCGTGCCCTGGAAGGCCGAGGGCACCGACTGGCCAAGCTGCTCTTCATAAAGATACATCTTCTGCCCGGACCCGACCGGCGGCGCGGGATCGGCCGTCTCTGTGGCGGAGGCTGTCTCCGACGGCGTTGAGGGCGATGTCTGGTTGGCAACCGAGCGCGCCGGCCCGGACACGGCACCGGCAGCCGGCAGGCCTTCATCGACCTCGGTTCCGTCGGGCAGCAGTCTCTGGGTATAGGGCTTGGTGTTTTCGGCCGTTTGCGTCTCGTCCGTCTCGGATGCGGGTTCTCCCGATGCCGAAGACGGCTCGCTTCCCGCGCTCTGCTGCTGATCGGCAGGCGAAATCGCCGCCACGATACGATCGCGGTTGTCCCAGGCGAAATAGCCGCCGACAACGAGAACCAGCGCGACGACAACGGCGCCGGCGATCATGAAAATACGCCGCTTGCGTCCGGCCTCGGCGTCATCATCTCCAGCCTGCGCCGGAGCGCCGGTCATCTCGTCATAATCATCGAAGCCCGAACCGGGGTCTTCCGGTTCCAGCCCTAAAAGACTGTCGACATGCGCCCAGTCCTTTTCCGGCACGGACCGGCGGGGCGGCGGCGGAGCCGGCTCGAACGGACCGGCCTTTGCGGTTGTCGCCTCGAAATTCCAGTCATGCGGCGCGGATTGCTGTTCTTCTTCCTCATCCCAGTCCCGACGCAGCGCCTCTTCCTCGTCGGGTTCGACGATCACGGTGCCCGCATCGGTTTCGACCGGTTCGTCGGTCACATCATAGGTATAGGCATTGTCGCGGTCTTCGGCGCCATCATCGTGATAGACCCGGTCCGGCGTGCTGACCGTCTCGAAGGTTGCGCCTTCAAGCAGATTGCGCGACGCAGAGGGCGCTTCTTCATCGAAAGGCGCGGTCTCCGTTTCCGCACTTTCGTCGACAGCAGGCCTGTCTGCAAACGCCGGCACTTCGGCCATTCGAGCGGCCGGCTCCGCCGGTTCCTCACTCACATGGTGATCGTCATATTCGGGGTAGGACGCATCGGAAACGACCCGTTCCGGCTCACCAGTGGGAACCTCTGCCGGTTCGTCATCCTGCTGCGCTTCCGCCTCATCGGCGGGCCATTCCTGTCGTGCGTCTTCCGGCGCGCGGGCCGGCTCGTCATCGCCCGTATCGGCCGGAATATCGTCCCGCTCCTGTTGCGCGGCAACAGGTTCTTCCGGCAGATCGGCATCCTCGGGCGGCAGCGCCTCGGCAAATTCGACCTCGACTTCGGCAATCGCGGCGTCGATCTTGTCGATCTGCCGCTTGATCAACGCCTCGGGCGGGGCCGGAGACATGTTCTCCATCTGCCGGACGACGGCGGATCGCGCCTTCTCGTAAACGCGCGCGCGCAATTCCGGAGACTGTTCCGGAAGGCCCTCGACGGCACGCCGAATGACTGCTGTGAAATCCGCCATTAATTACCCCTATTGTGCGGGTCGTATTCCGCGACAATACTATGATTTATGCTTAATCCTCAAACGGATCGGTCACAAGAATGGTGTCTTCACGCTCAGGACTTGTGGATAGAAGCGCAATTGGTGCACCAATCAGCTCTTCAACCTGGCGTACATATTTGACAGCCTGTGCGGGAAGGTCCGCCCACTTGCGTGCGCCGACGGTTGATTCTTTCCAACCTTCGAGCGTGATGTAGACCGGTTTGACCCGTGCCTGCGCGCCCTGACTGGCCGGCAGCGCCTCGATCTGCTCGCCGTCAAGCTCATAAGCGACACAGATCTTCAGCTCATCGAGGCCATCCAGCACATCAAGCTTGGTCAGCGCGATGCCGGTGATGCCGTTGGTGGCAACAGCCTGACGCACCAGCACGGCATCGAACCAGCCGCAGCGGCGCTGACGCCCTGTCACCGTGCCGAATTCACGGCCGCGCTCGCCGAGAAACTGGCCAACCTCATCCTCAAGCTCGGTTGGGAACGGGCCTTCGCCGACGCGGGTGGTGTAGGCCTTGGTGATGCCGAGCACATATTCGAGCGCGCCCGGGCCCATGCCGGAGCCGGCGGCGGCCTGGCCGGCGACCGTGTTCGACGAGGTGACGAAGGGATAGGTGCCGTGATCGATATCGAGCAGCGAACCCTGCGCGCCTTCAAACAGGATGCGCTGACCGGCGCGACGCTTCTTGTCGAGCAGCAGCCAGACGGTTTCGCGGAACGGCAGAACCTTGTCGGCGATCGAGGTCAGTTCGTCCATGATCGCGTCATGCTCGATTTCGGCTGCGCCAAAACCGCGCCTTAAAGCATTGTGATGGGTCAGCAGGCGGTCGACCTTGGCCGGCAGCGTTTCCAGATTGGCCAGATCCATCAGCCGGATCGCGCGGCGGCCGACCTTGTCTTCATAGGCCGGGCCGATGCCGCGGCGCGTGGTGCCGATCTTGGTGCCGGAATTGGACGCCGCATCCTCGCGCATGCCGTCCAGTTCGCGGTGCAGCGAAAGAATCAGCGTGGCGTTGTCTGCGATGCGCAGATTGTCGGGCGAGATCGAAACGCCCTGCGCTTCCAGCCGGCCGATTTCGGCAATCAGTGCATGCGGGTCGACGACCACGCCATTGCCGATAACGGCAAGCTTGCCTTCACGCACAACGCCTGACGGCAGCAGCGACAGCTTGTAGCTGACGCCATCAATCACGAGGGTGTGGCCGGCATTATGGCCGCCCTGATAGCGCACCACGATATCCGCGCGCTCGGACAGCCAGTCGACGATCTTGCCCTTGCCTTCATCGCCCCATTGCGAGCCGACCACTACAACATTTGTCATTTTACCTACCTAGAAACCGATGCCTTGCCTGCGGCAGAACCGCAGCATCTATAACCATCCCTTACGTATATTGCGACACCCCTTAGCCGCAAGCCCGCAAAAATTTTGCGTGACTTTGGCCCGCGCGACAGATTATGGCGAAAGCGCGGTAAAACCATCATCCCTTCTTTTTTGAAGATACGACCTGCGGATGAGCCAAATAGGGGACTATGGCCATGCAATGGCGCGCCTATCTTCTTTTGACAGTGACCACACTTTTCTGGGGCGGAAACCTCACTGTCGGCAAACTCGCCATCGGCCACGTCTCCCCGATGGTGATGAACTCGCTCAGATGGGGCATCGCCGCACTGGTCATTTCGGCCTTTGCCATGCCGCAGATCCGTCGTGAATGGCCGGCCATCAAGAAGAACTGGCCGATCCTCTTCGGTTTCGGCGCTGTCGGCTTTGCCAGCTTCAATGCCTTTCTCTATTCCGGTCTGAGGTTCACTTCCGCCATCAACGGCGCCATCGACCAGGCCGCAATTCCGCTTTTGATCTTCGCCCTCAATTTCGTGTTTTTCAGGGTTCGCGCCTCGCTGGCGCAACTCGCCGGTTTTGCGCTCACCCTCGCAGGCGTTGCCGTGACGGTTTCCCATGGCCAGATATCGCGGCTGCTCAGCCTTGAAATCAATTTCGGCGATTTTCTCGTGCTGATGGCGGTGCTGTGTTATTCGTTCTACACGGTCTGCCTGCGCTACAAACCGGCCCTCGACTGGCGGGCCATGGCCATGGCCTGTTTCATCGGGGCCTTCATCGCCTCACTGCCGATGGTGGCAACGGAAGCCGCACTTGGCCTTTCCATGCTGCCGCACGACCTCACCGGCTTCGGCGTTATCGTCTTTATCGGCCTGTTTCCCTCACTGGTCTCGCAGATTCTGTTTATCCGCGGCGTGGAGATGATCGGGCCGAACCGCGCCGGCCTGTTCATCAATCTCATTCCGGTCTTCGGCATGATCCTTGCCGTGGTCGTGCTTGGCGAAAGCCCCGAAGGCTATCACGCCATCGCGTTCCTGCTGGCCATCGGCGGTATCGCCCTTGCGGAATGGGGCAAACCGAAACAGGCCTGAGAGCGCGCGCAAAAAGGCAGCGGACGGAACACAAAACGATGCTTTTGTCCGCATGATGTTTTTCCTACACCTGTTTTGAAGCCGCACAGGGGATGCGGCACGGGAACATCAAACAGGTTGATCGACATGGCCAAGCGCTTCTACTGGAATGAACTGACAAGCCCGGAATTCAGCGCTCTGGACCCGGCGAACACCGTTGCCATCCTGCCGCTTGCCTCGACCGAACAGCACGGCCCCCATCTGCCGGTCGCCACCGATGTGGCGATTGCGCAGGGCATGCTCGACACGCTGCAGGAAAACATCCCCGACAATCTCGACGTGCTGGTGCTTCCCGTTCAGGAAATCGGCAAGGCCAACGAGCATATCCACGGCCCCGGCACGCTCTCCTTCGGGGCGGACCTTCTGATCCCGGCCTGGACGACGATTGGCGAAAAGGTGGCAGCCGCCGGGCTTCGCAAAATCATCATGGTCAACAGCCATGGCGGCAATCTCGACATCATGAGCATCGTCGCGCGCGAAATGCGGGTGCGCTTCGAGATGGTCGCCGTTGCCACCCAATGGGCGCGCTTCGGCACGCCGGACGGCATGATCAGCGAGGAAGAACGCACCTATGGCATTCACGGCGGCGAGGTCGAAACTTCGCTGATGCTTCACTTCCGCCCGGAACTCGTGAAAATGGAAAATGCCGAAAACTTCGCGTCATTGGCCAAATGGCAGAAGGAAAACACCCGCCGCCTGCAGCCGACGCCTCCGAATGCGCTCGCCTGGGTCGCCCACGATCTGAACCCCAAGGGCGCGCTCGGCAATGCCGCGATTGCGACGGCTGAAAAGGGCGCAGCAATCGCCCGTCACCAGATCGAGGGCTTTATCGAGCTGGTCGAGGATGTCGTCGCCTATCCGCTCGACAAACTCTATACGCCGGCCTGATCAGCCCGGCGACGGCGGCAGGTGGTGGCGCTCCTGCAGCGTCTCGATCATCGCTGCGATTTCCTTCAGCAGGTAATCGACAAACAGGCTGCTGGCCGCATCCAGCGGCGCGCGGGCGCGGGAAAACAGCTTCATCGGCTGATGGCGCACATGCGGATCGGCGAGCGGGCGGAAGGCAAGCTCACCCTTCTGGCATTCGACATAGACATCGAGCGGGTTGAGAAAGGTCAGCCCCGTGCCGCGCTTGACCAGACCTTTCAGCATCTCCGACGCATTGGTCTCGACCACCGGCTCGATCGGCAGCGACAGCGGTGAGAGCGCCAGATTGATCACGTGACGCAGACTGGTTCCCGGCTGCGCCAGAACCAGCGGCTCCTGCACGACATCGGAGACATTCACGCGGTCTTCCTTCGCGAGGCGATGGTCCGTCGGCATCACGGCCCCGATCGGCACATCGAAGGATGCCAGCGTGCGAATGCCGGGGGTCGGCGGAATGTTGAAGCCGAGGCCGAGATCGACATCGCCGGTCAGCACATTGGCAATCGTCGTGGTGCCGCCATCGGACCTGAGATGGATACGGATTCTCGGATTGTCGGCGACAAAACGGCCGATGATCTCCTGCAGCGGACCGGCTGCAAGCCCGACGGTTGCCACCAGCGTCACCTTGCCGGCCTGTGGCATTTTCAATGCGCGGATGCGTGATTCTAGCCGTTCATAGCCCTTCAGCACCTCGCGGATATGCTCCACGCACATTTCGCCGGCCGCTGTCAGCCGCAAGCCCCGCGGCAGCCGTTCGAACAGCGGCGCGCCGAATTCCTCCTCCAGCGCCAGAATTTGCCGGTTGACGGCGGATGAGGCGACATTCAACCGCTGGGCCGCCTTGCGGATTGAACCGCATCGGGCAATTTCATCGATATATTGCAGTTTCCTGGAGTGCAGCATGGGCGTAAACTCAAGCGTAAAAGAACCGGCTCTGACCAAATTTTGCGCAGTTCGATTACATTTATAACAATCGCGCCGCCTGTGCAAAAAAGGCATCAATGCGCACGAAATTTGATGCTTCTCAAACAGCGGTGAAGCCGCTCAAATGCAGTTCTGGAAAGCGACACGACGAAAAGCGAAGGGGAACAGCTTATGTCGACTACCTCAAAGACCGCCGCATTAGCCGGCGCTGCCTTGCTGGCAGCGGCTGCCACGCCCGCCTTTGCGCTGGATGAGGTCACCTACGGCACCAACTGGCTGGCACAGGCCGAACATGGCGGGTTCTATCAGGCCGTGGCCGATGGCACCTATGAAAAATACGGGCTGGATGTGACCATCGTTCAGGGTGGACCGCAGGCCGCCAACCGCTCGCTTCTGATTGCCGGCAAGGTCGATTTCTACATGGGATCGCCGCAGGGCGAACTGGATGCCGTGGTCGAGGGCATTCCGGTGATCGATGTCGCCGCCATGTTCCAGAAGGACCCGCAGATCCTGATGGCCCACCCCGATCAGGGCATCGAGGAATTCGCCGATCTGGCCAAGCTGCCGACCATTTTCATGGGCAAGGACGGTTTTCTTTCCTACTTCCAGTGGATGAAGGCCAATTTCGACGGCTTCGACGATGCCCAGTACAAGCCCTATACCTTCAACCCGGCACCGTTCATCGCCGATCCGGAATCGGCCCAGCAGGGTTATCTGACCTCCGAACCCTACTCGGTGGAACGGGAAGCCGGCTGGACACCGGAAGTGTTCCTGCTCGCCGACAGCGGCTATTCACCCTATTCGACGATGATCACCGCCCAGCAGAAGCTGGTCGACGAAAACCCGGACCTCGTCCAGCGTTTCGTCGATGCCTCGATCGAGGGCTGGTACAACTACCTCTATGGCGACAACACGGCTGCCAACGACCTCATCAAGAAAGACAATCCGGAAATGACGGATGAGCAGATCGCCTTCTCCATCGACAAGATGAAGGAATACGGCATCGTTGTCTCCGGTGATGCCGACGAAGGCGGCATCGGCTGCATTACCGACGCCCATTACAAGACCTTCTTTGAAGACATGGTCGATATCGGCCTGTTTGAAGCCGATCTCGACTATACCAAGGCCTTCACGACCCAGTTCGTCTGCAAGGGCGTTGGCATGGATCTGATGAAATAAACGGGAAATACCCCGGCACTCCGTTTCGCGCCTTGCCGCGCGAAACGGGATTTTGAATTGAATGCAGGATAACCGCATGCCGAACGCTAGTGCCGAGACCCCGGCATCGCCGCCTTTGCAAAAGTCCCTGGTGCGGATGGAGCATGTCACCAAGATCTTCTCCAACGGCACCATCGCACTTTCCGACATGTCGCTGACCGTGCGTCAGGGTGAGTTTGTCAGCCTGCTCGGCCCCTCCGGCTGCGGTAAATCAACCGCGCTCAGGATCATCGCGGCACTCGGCGATGTCACCCGCGGCACTATTGACTGGCCAAGTTCACGCATTTCCGCCAAGGGCCGTCCCGAAGGCGATATCAGCTTCGTGTTTCAGGAACCGACGCTGATGCCCTGGGCCACGGTTTTCGGCAATGTCTACCTGCCGCTGAAACTGCGCGGCCAGTCAAAAGCCGGCACACGCGAGCGGATCATGGATGTCCTGAAAACCGTCGGCCTCGAGGATTTTGCCGATGCATATCCGCGCGAGCTTTCCGGCGGCATGAAAATGCGGGTTTCGATTGCCCGCGCGCTTGTCACCAACCCGAAACTGCTGCTGATGGACGAGCCCTTTGCAGCCCTTGACGAAATCACCCGCCAGCGGCTCAACGACGATGTTCTGCGGCTCTGGCGCGAAACCGGCATCACCGTCGTGTTCGTGACCCATTCGGTGTTCGAATCCGCCTATCTTTCAAACCGCATCGTAGTCATGCGCGCCCGTCCGGGGCAGGTTTTCGACGATTTCCCGCTCGACACCAGCCAGGTTCGCGATGAGGACTATCGTTCTTCGGACGAATACCACCAGGCCTGCGCGAAAGTGTCTCATGCGCTGCAGGGCGCAATCCACGCCGCCGGGGGAGAACACTGATGAGCGACAAGGTAACCGCCACGCAGCCGGACGACACGGTTTACGCCCAACCCGGCTTCTTCGCCCGTCACGGCGAAACCATTCTCAAAATCCTGATCCCGATTGCCGTACTCGCGCTTCTGGTGGCAATCTGGCAGGCGATCGTGATCATCTACCAGACCCCGCATTACATCCTGCCCGGCCCCGCGCTGGTAGCCGAAGCTTTTGTCGAGGACTGGGGCATACTAGCCCCGGCGCTGTGGGTGACAACCAAGATCACCTTCATTTCGCTCGGTCTTGCGCTGGCCGGCGGTGTCGGTCTTGCCGTCATCATGGTGCAGTCGCGCTGGATCGAGACCGCGCTTTACCCGATCACCGTGATCCTGCAGGTCACCCCGATCGTCGCGATTGCGCCGCTGATCCTGATCTACACGCCGACGACGCAGGTGGCGCTGCTGATCTGCGCCTTTCTGGTCGCCTTCTTTCCGATCCTATCCAACATGGCGCAGGGGCTGAAGAGCGTCGACCACAACCTGTTGAACCTGTTCGAACTTTACGGCGCCTCGCGTTGGCAGACGCTGATCCACCTGAAACTGCCCGCCTCGCTGCCCTATTTCATGACCGGGCTGAGGATCGGCGGCGGGCTGGCGCTGATTGCCGCCGTGGTCGCCGAATTTGCGGCCGGGTCGGCCGGTGCGGGCTCCGGCCTTGCCTTCCGGCTTCTGGAGGCGCAGTACCGGCTCAATATTCCGCGTCTGTTCGCAGCACTGTTCATGCTCGCCTGTCTCGGCGTCGCCATCTTCGCGCTCACATCCTTCATCGCCTGGCTGTTCCTGCATCGCTGGCATGAAAGCAGCCTGAAGAGGGAAAACTGATGGCGGATTTCATGACACTGCCGAACGCGCCGTCATTTGCACTTTCACGGGCGACCATCCCCGCAATCTGCCTTCCGGATGCGAACGGCTTTGCGGCCCGGGAAGGCCTTGTTTCAACCGATATCGTGGTCACCGATGGCAAGATCGGCGCCATTCTGCCGGCCGGCACGGCGCCCACCGCCCTTCCTGCAGCCGATATGCGCGACGGCATGGTCTGGCCCTCGTTCACCGACATGCACACTCATATCGACAAGGGCCATATCTGGGAGCGCCGCCGCAATCCCGATGGCACCTTCATGGGCGCGCTTGAAAACGTGATGGCCGACCGTCAGGCCAACTGGTCGGCCGAAGACGTCGCCGCCCGCATGGAATTCTCGCTGAAATCGGCCTATGCCCACGGCACCGGCCTTCTCAGAACCCATATCGACAGCCTGCCGCCGCAACACGACATCTCGTTCGAGGTATTTTCCGACATGCGCGCCAGATGGGCGGGACGGGTCGAGCTTCAGGCCGTGGCGCTGTTTGCAATCGACATGATCTTCGAGCCGTTTTTCGACGATCTGATCGCGCTTTTGAAACGCCATAACGGCCTTGTCGGCGGCGTGACACAGATGCTGCCGGACCTCGACGCGCGGCTTGATCGCCTGTTTCAGGCGGCAGGCGACAACGGCCTCGATATCGACCTTCATGTCGACGAGACAGAGGACCGTGAGGTGCTGACCTTAAGCCGCATTGCCGAGGCCAAGCTGCGCAACGGCTATGAAGGTTCGGTCACCGTCGGCCATTGCTGTTCTCTGGCCCGTCAGGACGAGGAAACGGCAAAACGCACGATCGACCTTGTGGCCGAGGCCGGGCTTTCCGTCGTCTCGCTGCCGATGTGCAACATGTATCTGCAAGACCGCCACCAGGGCCGCACGCCGCGGTGGCGGGGCGTGACGCTGTTCAAGGAGCTTGCGGCTGCCGGCGTGAAGACGGCCGTCGCCTCCGACAACACCCGCGATCCGTTCTATGCCTATGGCGATCTCGACCCCGTCGAGGTCATCCGCGAGGCCGTGCGCATTCTCCAGCTCGACCACCCGCTGGACGACACCGCCCGGATCGTCACCCGCACGCCTGCCGAAATTCTCGGGCGGGGCGAGCGCGGGATGATCGCCGCAGGCGGTCCCGCCGATCTCGTGCTTTTCAGCGCACGGCGCTGGAGCGAATTTCTTTCTCGTCCGCAGGCCGACCGCATCGTGATGCGGAATGGCATGGGCATCGACCGCAGCCTGCCGGATTATCGCGAACTTGACCCGCTTATGGATAAGTGAACATGCCGGACTATCAGCAGATCAAGGCCGAACTCGACGGCATTACCGTTGACGACAATCCCAACATGGTTTTGCGCAAGAGCCGGGATTTCTACTGGTACTCGCCGATCCTGAAGGAACAGCTCGAACAGGTGACCGGCGATCTGGTCGTCTCGCCGAAGAACGAGGAAGAGGTTATCCGGGTCCTGAAGACCGCCTTCAGGCATGACGCCCCGGTGACGGCGCGCGGCGGCGGTACCGGCAATTACGGCCAGTGCATGCCGCTTTCGGGCGGTATCGTTCTCGACATGACCAAGATGAACGCCATCAAGGAGGTGCATGCCGGCCGCGTGGTCGCCGAAGCCGGCATCATCTGTGCCCGGCTCGACAAGCAGTTGAAGGAAGAGACCGGACAGGAACTTCGCTTTCACCCCTCGACCACCAGTTCGGCCACCCTTGGCGGCTTTGTCGCCGGCGGCTCCGGCGGCGTCGGCTCGATCACCTGGGGCGGTTTGCGCGATCTCGGCAATGTCCTCAAACTCAGAATTGTCACGATGGAGGCGGAGCCGCGCGTGATGGAACTGACCGCGCGCGACCTGATGAAGGTGAGCCACGCCTACGGCACCAACGGCATCATCACCGAAGTGGAAATGCCGCTGGCGCCCGCCTATGACTGGGTCGACGTGATTGTCGGGCACGACACATTCATGGATGCGGTACGCTTTTCCGATGCGCTGGCCGCCAGCAACGGCATCCTGACCAAGGAAATCGCGCCGATTGCCGCACCGGTTCCCCATGCCTTTTTCAGCCGTCATCAGCCTTATCTGAAGGAAAACGAAGCCGTCTCCGTGGTCATGGTTGCGCCGCATGCCATGGCTCCTTTCGAAGCGCTGGTGAAGCTGCACAAGGGCGAAATCCGCTTCCGTGCCGATGAGGCGGAAAGCCTGCGCGGCATGCCGCGCGCCTATGAGCTGGCCTGGAACCACACCACGCTGCGGGCGCTGAAGAAACAGCCCGGCTCCTTCACCTATCTTCAGGTGCAGTATCCCGGCCCCGATCATGTCGCCAAGGTGGAGAAGATGTGCGAAATCTTCGGCGACGAGGTGATTGGCCATCTTGAATTCATGCGCTTCGACGGCGCCATCCAGTGTTCCGGCCTGCCGCTGGTGCGCTACACCACGGCCGAACGGCTGGAAGAGATCATCCGCATTCACGAGGAAAACGGCTGCCCGATCTTCAACCCGCACCGCTACACGCTGGAAGAAGGCGGCATGAAGCAGACCGATACGCTGCAACTCGCCTTCAAGAAGGAAACCGACCCGAAAGGCCTGCTCAACCCCGGCAAGATGATCGCCTGGGAAAATCCGGATTTCGATTTCAAGGCCGGCCGGTATTTCCTGTTCAAGGGGCTGGCCGAAACGGAGGCGCAATGAGATGCGGGTTCTCGTTCTCTACAGCCATCCGGTGGAGACCAGCTATGGCGCGGCTCTGCATGCCCAGGTCGTGGAAAGTTTGAAAAAGGCCGGCCACGACGTCGACGACTGCGATCTCTATACCGAAAATTTCCAGCCGGTTCTGACCCGGCAGGAGCGGATCGGCTATCATGATTATCCCGAAAATACCGCGCCGGTGGCAGACTATGTCGAAAGGCTCAGAAAGGCGGAAGCGCTTGTGATCGTCTCGCCGGTCTGGAATTTCGGCTTTCCGGCAATGCTGAAAGGCTATTTCGACCGGGTCTGGCTACCGGGCGTTTCCTTCGCGCTTGAAGACGGCAAACTGTCCCCGACGCTGCGCCACATCACCAAACTCGCCGCCGTCTTCACCTATGGCGCAACGCCGATGCGCGCCTTTCTGGCCGGCAATCCCCCGAAGAAGATCGTCAAGCGCGTGCTGCGCGCCCAGATCAAGCTCGGCGCACCGGTTTCCTTCATGGCCCATTACGACATGAACAACTGCACCGACAGGACGCGCGCCGATTTTCTGGCCAAAGTGAAGGCCGAGATGGAGGCTTTCTGAGGTTTCAGACCATCGCCCCCCCTTTACATCACCGCTCAGACCACTAGGTCTAAGACTACCCCGCAAGCGCACCTCACAGGCGCTTGCGGGCTCTTTTGAGCGATACCGCAGCGCCCGAGATGATGTATTTTGCACCGGGCACGCGGCAGAATATGAGAAATAGCGCATATTTTTTAGGGTTTTTCAGATCCGCCATGCGCCAGACGCGGGGAATAAGGCCAAAATGTCCATGCTTGAGCAGAAAACCGCCGACGAGACCCGCCTGCGCAAATTGCGCGGCACTGTGCCGGTCAATGCCGTGCTTCATGTCTGGCTGAAATCCGTTCATCCGCACGCGCCTGCCGAAATGCGGCTTTCGCTGAACGAGCAGGTGTTCGGCAATATCTATGTGCAGAACTCCGAGGAATATGAATTCCGCATGTTCTTCGTGCCCCATGGCGGTGAGCTGGAATGCGCCTACGACCCGGAAACGACGACGATTTCGGTGGCTTACTGGTTCACCGATGCCAAGGTGCTGGACGAAGGCATCACCGTGCTGCGCACGCATGCCGCCAACGCCCCTGCCCCCGCGCCAGGCTCCTACCATTTCCGTCCGCCCTTCGGCTGGATGAACGACCCCAACGGCTTCGGCCGTTTCAATGGCTCCGCCCATCTTTTCTATCAGCATTATTCGCACGGGCTGACATGGAACACCATGCATTGGGGCCATGCGGTGTCGGAGGATTTCCTGCACTGGCGGCACCTGCCGATCTTCCTGTTTCCCTCCGAGGAACTGACGGCCAAGCCGGACAAGCGCGGCGGCGCCTTCTCGGGCTCGGCTATACCGCTGGAAAATTCCGCGGGCGTTCGGGTGTTCTTCACCGAAAGCGTGATCGAACGCGATCCCGAACGCGAAATCCAGATGGTCGCAACCTCGCAATCGCTGATCTTTGCCGGCGCGGCGCACCCGCTGATCGACAAGCGCCCGGAGGTCGAGGGGCTGACGCTCGATTTCCGCGACCCGTATGTTTTCCGCGGGCCGGACGGCTACTGGAAAATGCTGCTCGGCAGCCGCCAGGGCGAGGAAGGCGTGGTCCTGCTTTACCAGACTGCCGACCTGACGGCCGCCGGCGGCTGGGAGTTCGTCGACATTCTGCACCGTGAAGGCCGGTTCAACACCCAGGTCATCGAATGCCCCTGCCTGCTGCCGCTTGACGGGCCGGCGGGCGACCCGCAGACCCGCTGGGTGCTGGTCTGCGGCCTGATGCACAGCCATCACGAGAAGACCGGCCGCAAGAACCTGACCATGGCCACCGTCGGTCATTTCGACGGCAGCAGCTTTACACCCGATTTCGAGCAGGAACTCGATTTCGCCACCGATAATTATGCCTTTCAGGCCTTCCTCGATCAGGGAACGCCCGTGGGCATCGGCTGGCTCGCCAACTGGGCCGACGCCGCACCCGAAATCGACTTTCCCACCGCCATGACGCTGCCGCGCAACATCGTCTATGACGCGGCCGACGATACGCTTCTGACGCCGCCGATCGAAGGCGTCGAAGTGCTGCGCGATCAGCTGATCGACGATAGCGTGCTTGCTGCAGGCGAACCCGTGATGCTGGAGAGCGGGCAGGCCGAAATCGTGATCGAACTGGACCGCAATGACGGCCCCTTCGAACTCGACCTCTACCACAACAATATCGAGATCATGGTGAAGGTGGACGACGAAGGCCTGCGGCTGATCTATCTGGATGACAGCAAGGAACAGAGCCCTGACTACATCGCGCCCGGCGCCACGCCGAGCCACATCCGGGTGTTTCTCGATATCGGATCGGTCGAGGTCTTCGCAGACAACGGCCGCTGGACCGGCACCAAGCGCATTGCCGGCTTCGATCCCGTGCATTCGCTCAGAATTCGCGAAGGCGCGGTCAAGTCGGCGAAGGTGTGGTCACTCGCGCTTTAACAGCCCGCTTCATGCAATGGGCCAGAGGTCGTGACACTGGTTTTCTGCGTGGACGGCAAAGCAAACCTATTCTTTTTACGGACGTCATCCTCGGGCTTGTCCCGAGGATCTAACCACGGCTCAGCACGAGCGGCGTTGGCGGTCCGTAATGATTTGTTTGAAATTGACTTTTTACCCGATACGCTTGTCGCGTTCATGCGTGCTTAGACCCTCGGGCTTGTCCCGAGGGTGACGAAAGAGAGTGGGGCGAGCTTTGTCAGCCGTCTGACAAACGACCCGGTTTCAAGGCCGGGCCGTTTGCAAACATTGTATGCGGACACAATCGTCCGTGGGCATTTCCGCGCCGGCAATTCAGGCGCGGATCACACCGCCCGTCGACTTTTCGACATTGGCAATAATCTTCTTCATCAGCGCCTCGAAATCCTCATCCGTCAGCGTGCGGTCCGCCGGTTGGATTGCGACTTCGATGGCGACCGACTTCTTGCCTTCGCCCACCGAAGCGCCTTCGAAGATATCGAAGACGGTAACGCCGGTGATCAGCTTGCGGTCGGCGCCGGCTGCGGCGCGTTCGATTGCCGCCGCCTCGATATCGCGGTCAACGACGAAGGCGAAGTCGCGGGAGACGGCCTGGAACGGCGACAGCGTCAGCGCCGGCTTGGTGCGGGTCGCCTTTTTCTTCGGCGCGGGAATGGCATCGACGAAGATTTCGAAACCGGCCAGCTTTCCGGAAACATCCAGTGTTTCCAGCACTTTCGGATGGAACTCGCCGAAATGGCCGAGCACAATCTTCGGTCCCATTTTGATGGTGCCCGAACGGCCGGGGTGATACCAGTCCGGCCCGCCGGCGACGATCTGCACATTGCCCATCGGCATGCCGCAAGCTTCCAGAACGGCAAGCGCATCGGCCTTGGCATCGAACACGCCAACGCCACGGCCAGCACCCGTTTCGCCGTTCGACCACATGCGGCCTGCGCCTGAAAGCGTGGCGGAGCCGCGACGCACACCGCCTGCAACGCGGCGCTGGCCCTTGGGCGTGTCGTTTTCATAGGTCCCGGAGACTTCGAACAGCGCCACATCGCCATGGCCGATGGCGGCATTGCGCTTGGCGGCGGCCAGAAGCCCCGGCAGCAGCGACGGGCGCATATCGGACATGTCGGCCGCAATCGGATTGGAAAGCTTCAGCGCCGGCGCACCGCCGCCGAAAAGCGTCGCCTCCGCCTCGGAGATGAACGACCAGGTGACGGCCTCCATCATGCCGCGCGCGGCCAGCTCCCGCCGGGCGGCGCGCGAGCGGATCTGCAGCGGCGTCAGGATCTTTTCATTGACCGCGCCAAGCGTCGGCAGCGCTTCCGGCTTGATGCTGTCAACGCCGTGAATGCGCATCACCTCTTCGACCAGATCGGCCTTGCCTTCCACATCCGGCCGCCAGGAGGGCACGGCGACGGACACCGTCTCGCCATTACCCTCAACGGCAAAACCAAGCCGGGTCAGGATATCGCGGCTTTCTGCCGCCGAAACATCGAGACCGGTCAGTCGCTTGACCTCGGAGAACGGATATTCGACGATTTTGGGCTGATAACCGTCATACCCGGTCACCGTCTTTTCACTCGCCGCACCGCCGCAGAGCTCCAGCACCAGTTCGGTGGTGCGCTCAAGCCCCGGCACCATGTATTCCGGATCAACGCCGCGTTCGAAACGATAGCGGGCATCGGTGATGATGCCGAGCGTGCGGCCGGTGCGGGCGATGTTCATCGGGTCCCACAGCGCCGATTCGATCAGCACATCGGTGGTGTTTTCATCGCAGCCGGAATGCTCGCCGCCCATGACGCCACCGATGGATTCCACACCATTGTCATCGGCAATGACAACATTGTCATGATTCAATTCATATTCACGTTCATCGAGCGCCAGAATTTTCTCGCCGGCCGTTGCGCGGCGCACGGTCAGCCCGCCCTTGACCTTGGCCGCGTCGAAAACATGCATCGGGCGGCCCTGATCGAAGGTCATGTAATTGGTGATATCGACCAGCGCATTGATCGGACGCAGGCCGATGGCGATCAGCCGCTGCTGCATCCATTTCGGGCTCGGGCCGTTCTTGACGCCGCGCACCAGACGCAGCGCGAAACCGGGGCAGAGATATTTGTCGTCCTCAGCGAAATCGAGCGTCAGCGAAACCGGCATATCGCCTTCGACCGCGAAGGACGGCGCGGGTTTCGTCTTCAGCGTGCCGAGACCGGAGGCCGCCAGGTCGCGGGCAATGCCGAAAATGCTGGTGCAGTCCGGCCGGTTCGGCGTCAGGTTGATTTCGATGACCGGATCGTCAAGGCCTGCATATTCGGCAAAGCTTGCGCCGACCGGCGCGTCCTCCGGCAGATCGATAATGCCGTCATGATTGTCGGAAATGTCGAGTTCCTTTTCCGAACACATCATGCCGTGGCTTTCGACGCCGCGAATTTTCCCGACAGACAGCGTCACATCGATGCCCGGCACATAGGTGCCCGGCCGCGCCAGCGCGCCGACGAGCCCTGCGCGCGCATTCGGCGCGCCGCAGACGATCTGCAACGGCTTGCCGTCCCCGGCATCCACCGTCAGCACCTTCAGCCGGTCGGCATCGGGATGCTGTTTGGCGTCGACCACCTTGGCGATGGTGAAGGGCTTGTAGGCCGCCTTGTCGTCAACCTCTTCGACCTCCAGGCCGATGGTCGTCAGCCGCTCGCAGATTTCATCGAGCGAAGCGTCGGTTTCCAGATGTTCCTTCAACCAGGACAGTGTGAATTTCATGTCTCTCGTCTCACCATTTCAGTCGACCATCGCCCGGATTGCCGAAATCCGTACCAGCCGAATTCTGTTTTCTCAAACGTTGTCTTCCGCGCCCAGAACGTCGACAAGCCGGAACCGCTCGCATATGAGCTCCATGTCCGGGGCAAAGCCGCCATTGCGCTCGAAATATGCCTGGTGCTCCTGCCGCCAGGTGGCAAGCGACCGGTCGCCTTCCCCCTCGTCATGGGCAAAACCCGCATCCACTTCGTCGAAACGGCGAATGCTCACTTCCGTCGTTTCGATGACCGCTGCCGGCTGGCCGCGACCATCCAGAACGACATCGCGGCGCCCGACACTGGGCATCGGCTCACCGGATTCAGTCACATCCCGAAGCGCGCCACAGGTCGCCGTCTTCCTGCCGGCAATGACCAGCGCCAGCAGCTCATCCATGAGTGCCGGCGTGTCGCCGAATGCGAAGGTGACAGCCCCTTTATAGCGCTCCGGCAGTTGCATCACGAACTCAACCCGCCGAACAGCGTCGGAATATCGAGCGGGCGGAAGCCGTAATGCGATGTCCAGCGTTCGTCCGCGGCGAAGAAGTCTCTGAGGTCCGGCATGCCGTATTTCAGCATGGCGATGCGGTCGAGGCCCATGCCCCAGGCAAAGCCCTGATAGACATCCGGGTCGAGGCCGCAATAGCGCAGCACATTCGGGTGCACCATGCCGCAGCCGAGGATTTCCATCCAGTCCGTGCCGGTTCCAAACTTCACCTGCTCGCCGGAACGGTCGCACTGAATGTCGACCTCGAAAGACGGCTCGGTGAAGGGGAAGAAGGACGGGCGGAAACGCATGGTGACGGTGTCGACCTCGAAGAACGCCTTGCAGAATTCTTCCAGCGTCCAGCGCAGATGGCCGACATGGGTGGTCTTGTCGATGACGAGGCCTTCAAGCTGATGAAACATCGGCGAGTGCGTCGCATCGCTGTCCTGGCGATAGGTCTTGCCGGGAATGACAACACGGATCGGCGGTTCCTGGCTCTCCATCGTGCGGATCTGCACCGGCGAGGTATGGGTTCTCAAAACCTTGCGCTCACCGTTCTCATCCGGATTGAAGAAGAAGGTGTCGTGCATTTCGCGCGCGGGATGCCCTTCGGGGAAGTTCAGCGCGGTGAAATTATAATAGTCGGTCTCGATTTCCGGTCCTTCGGCAATCGAAAAGCCCATATCGCCGAAAATGGCGGTGATCTCGTCGATCACCTGACTGACCGGATGGATGCGGCCGGACAGCGACGGCGACGGACGAACGGGCAGCGTGACGTCCACGGTCTCCGCCTTCAGCCGCGCGGCAATCGCTGCATCCTTCAGCGCGGCCTTGCGGGCGGCAATCGCCTCGCCGACCTCGTTGCGCAGCGCATTGATGGCCGCCCCGCGCGTCTTGCGCTCTTCCGGGTCCATCTTGCCGAGCGTTTTCAAAAGCTCGGAGACCGAACCTTTCTTGCCGATGGCGGAAACGCGCACGGCTTCGATTGCCGCCTCGTCCGCCGCCCCGGCGATCTCGTCCATCAGCTTCTGTTTCAGATCCTCAAGATCGGACATCTCTTATCTCTTTCCTGCCGGAGCGGACCCGCTCCGCTCGCCCCTCGGCCAGATACATGACTTTCGTGATTTGAAAATGAAAAACCCGCACTGGTCCTGCCAGCGCGGGTTTCCCAAAAGGTAGAATTTCAAAAGAGCTTGGGAAGCGCTGGCTTATGCAACCGCGCTTTCAAACTCGTTGGCCGTGCCCTCTTTCTTGAGGTACTCGAGGCCCTTCTTGGCAGCTGCAACGATGCTTGCAAATGCTTCCGGCTCATGAATGGCCATGTCGGACAGGACCTTGCGGTCAACTTCGATGCCGGCCTTGTTCAGGCCGTCGATGAAGCGGCCATAGGTCAGGCCATGCTCACGCACAGCGGCATTGATGCGCTGGACCCACAGAGCGCGGAAATTGCGCTTGTTGACCTTGCGGTCGCGGTAGGCGTACTGCTTCGACTTGTCGACAGCAGCCTTGGCCGTGCGGATGGTGTTCTTGCGGCGGCCGTAAAAGCCTTTTGCCTGCTTGACGACTTTCTTGTGCTTGGCGTGTGCTGTAACGCCACGTTTTACGCGAGCCATATCGGTTCTCCTTGAAATCTATCGGAATGCGTTAAAATTTTGCGGGCGTTACTTGCCGTAGGGCATGAACTGCTTGACGATCTTGGCGTCCTGATCGGACAGGACCATCGTGCCGCGCGCATCACGGATAAACTTGTTGGAACGCTTGATCATGCCGTGCTGCTTGCCTGCAGCCGCGACCTTGACCTTGCCGCTCGCGGTCAGCTTGAAACGCTTCTTGACCGACGATTTCGTCTTCATCTTGGGCATTTTGCTACTCCGTTGTTGTTAATTGCACCGGACGAAGAAATCCGGGGCCTTTGGCATTGAGAACACACACGGCATGCCCTGCCGGCCTGTTCCGGTGCACGCTTTCCCGATATCGAAAAAGGTGCACATTCAAAATGTCCGGGAGGAAAACCTGTCGGCATTCCGCTCGGACGGCGCGCTTATACGCGGTTTGTTGGAAAAGCGCAACCGGTTCTCAAACAACACACGCAATTCGCCGCCACGGCACTTTGGAAAAGTCCCGGACGGCGCATAAACGTGTGTGGCAAGGCTTATTTCGGCGCCAGCACCATCAGCATCTGACGGCCTTCCAGCTTCGGTTCGGCTTCCACCTTGGCGATTTCCGCCGTGTCTTCCTTCACCTGGCTCAGAAGCTTCATGCCCAGTTCCTGGTGCGCCATTTCGCGGCCGCGAAAGCGCAGCGTCACCTTGACCTTGTCACCGCCTTCAAAGAACTTGTTCATCGCCTTCATCTTCACCTCGTAATCGTGGCTGTCGATGTTGGGACGCATCTTGATTTCTTTGACTTCGACGACTTTCTGCTTCTTGCGGGCCTCGGCGGCGCGCTTCTGGTTGGCATATTTCAGCTTGCCCAGATCGAGAATCTTGCAAACGGGCGGCGTCGAGTTGGGGGCGATCTCTACAAGATCAAGCCCGGCTTCTTCAGCCATTCTCAGCGCATCTTCTGTTGGAACAACGCCCTGGTTCTCCCCGTCCTCGGTAATCAGCTGCACTTCACGAATGCGAATGTCGCGATTGGCGCGGGGACCTTCCTTGGTCGGGGGAGCGGCTCTATGGGGTCTGCGAATGGTCGTGATCTCCTCAATTGTTGAAAAACGGGTTCGTAAGTGCCAAGTGCAGGACTATAAGCACGTATCGGACACAAATGGTTGTTAAACCCGTCCCATGTCAATAACACAGCCCAAAAAGAAAATCACCACTTCATCGCGCAATCGGCGCGGTTGCGGGCTTTTCCGGTAAATCAACGGAGACCAGAATGCAGCAGGACATTGCCTTGAGCTATACGCAAATCGACCATGGCGACGGTCCGCTGAAGATCGCCATGCGGCTGCGCCCCGGCAACACGGACAAGCCGGCGCTGGTCTGGTTTTCCGGCTACGGCTCCGACATGCTCGGCACCAAGGCCGAGGCGCTTGACGCCTATGCGGCGGAAGAAAACCTTGCCATGATCCGCTTCGACTATACCGGGCACGGCGAGAGCGAAGGCGCTTTTGCCGACGGCACGATTTCGCGCTGGCTTGCCGACAGCCTGGCCGCAATCGACCATGCCGCGCCCGAGCGGATCATCATTATCGGCTCGTCCATGGGCGGCTGGCTGGCGCTCAGGGCCGTTCAGGAGCTGAAAAAACGGTCGGACGGACCGAAGATCGAGGGCCTGCTGCTGCTGGCGCCGGCGCCGGACTTTACCAACGAGCTTATCGAGCCGGGCCTGAAGGAGGCTGAATGCAAGGCGCTTGCCGACAAGGGATATTTCGAGGAAGCCTCGATCTATGGCCCGGAGCCGACCATCTATACGGCCAACCTGCTCGATGACGGACGCCGAAACCGCGTTCTGGACGGCATTATCGAAACCGGATGCCCGGTACACATCATCCAGGGCCGGCAGGACCCGGATGTGCCCTACGCCCATGCGCTGAAGCTGATGGCGCACCTGCCGGCCGACGATGTGGTGCTGACGCTGGTGCAGGATGGCGACCATCGGCTTTCGCGGCCCGCCGATATCGAACGTATGCTCAAGGCTGTGGGCGATCTCGTCTCGCCGGCACGCAGCAGTTAACCATTCCTTAAGAACCTGCCCCCGGTTCACGCTTGTCTGATTGACTCCGTCCGCCAATTCTTCTTAACTCTTTGTTAAGAATTCACAGGCGGATGGGTATAGCGTGCCTCGTTTCAGTCAACTGGCTTATTTGGTATTCTGTGCAGTAGCAGGGGTTTTCGGGGCAGGCCTTTTCGCCCCGGTGCTCGCGGCCGGCATGCCTGCAATGCCCATCGGCGGCATTACCTCGCAGCCCATCGGCCATTTCGAATTCTGCCAGGCCCATCGCAACGAGTGCCGCGCTCATCGCGGCAATACCGGCCCCGCCCGGCTGACGGATTACGGCTGGCAAGCCGTCCAGACAATCAACCTTTCCGTCAATGCGACGATCGAACCGGTTACCGATGAGGAACTCTACGGCCGCGAGGAAGTCTGGTCCTACCCGAAAAACGGCGCCGGCGATTGCGAGGACTTCGTTCTGGAAAAGCGGCGGCGCCTGATCAAGGCCGGTTTCTCCGCCACCGACCTCCTGATCACGGTCGTGCGC
Organism: Martelella mediterranea; assembly: GCA_003001975.1. Taxonomy (GTDB): domain Bacteria; phylum Pseudomonadota; class Alphaproteobacteria; order Rhizobiales; family Rhizobiaceae; genus Martelella; species Martelella mangrovi. The sequence goes on along the minus strand of PVUG01000012.1, from coordinate 87,260 downwards.
AAGCCCAATGGCGAAGGCCATGCCGTTCTGACGCTGCGCAGCACGCAGGGCGATTACGTCCTCGACAATCTCAGCGACGAGATCCTGCCATGGTCCGAAACGCCCTATACCTTCCTGAAGCGTCAGGCCTCTTTCGACAGCGGACGCTGGGTCAAGGTTGAAACCGGCAGGGACCTGCCCGTGGCCGCACTGCGTTGACACGGACACGACCGATCGGCAGGGCAACCGCATATCAAGGCACGAACGGTCTCATGCAGATTTCACCCAAAGCTTCCATTGTGGTTCTGACCGGTGCGGGCATTTCCGCTGAATCGGGACTTGCAACCTTCCGTGACAATGGCGGCCTGTGGGCCGATCACGATATCCGCGATGTCGCCACCCCGGAAGGCTTTTACCGCAATCCCGGCCTCGTCTTCGATTTCTACAACATGCGGCGCCGCGAGGCGGCCAAGGCCAGCCCGAATGCGGCCCACAACGCACTTGCCGCCCTTGAAAACGCCTGGCCCGGCGATTTTCTGCTGGTGACCCAGAACGTCGACAACCTGCATGAAAAAGCCGGCTCGAAAAACGTTCTGCACATGCATGGCAAGCTGAATTCGGCGCTCTGCTATGAATGCGGCAGCCATCAGCCATGGGAAGGCGACCTCGACGAGGGCATGGTCTGCTCGAGCTGCGCGCGTGCGTCACTGCGCCCCGACATCGTCTGGTTCGGCGAAATGCCTTATGACATGGAGCGGATCGAGGACGCGCTCGACCGGGTCGAACTGTTCGTGGCCATCGGCACGTCTGGCACCGTTTACCCGGCAGCCGGCTTCGTGATGGAGGCAGCAAGCAAAGGCGCGCGCACTGTCGAACTCAATCTTGAAGCGACCGGCAATCCCTTATTCAAGGACTGTCGCGAGGGGCCGGCCGCAACCGCCGTCCCCGCTTTCGTCGAAACGCTTCTGTCTGGCCGGTAACGCCCGCCCCCTCCGCTCACGCGACGAATGATTGTTTGACTGTCGTGACTTATTCATGACAAAAACAATCATATTTTCTGCATGATACCGCCCTCATCAATGGCGCGGTATCTTTTTCGGAGTCCGCCATGTCCCACCAGACCAACAACACCGCTTCGCCCGATATCGACACGCCGGAGGTTGCTCCGCCGGAGATCGCCCCGCCCGAGATCGAACGCGTCCGCCATGAACTCAAGCGCCGGGTGCTGACGGTCACCGCCTGCGAATACATCACGCCGGTAATGCTGCGCATTCACTTTGAAAGCCCGACACTCAGCGATTTCATCAGTGCTGCGCCCGACGACCATATCAAACTGTTTTTCGAAACCGGCGACGACAAGCCGGCGATGCGTGACTACACGCCGCGCCGGTACAACAATGACGACAATTCGCTGATCATCGATTTCGCCATCCACGACGCAGGCCCGGCAACGGCCTGGGCCGTTGCGGCAAAGCCCGGCGATACGCTTGAAATCGGCGGACCACGCGGCTCGAAGGTCATCAGGGGACCGGTCGATCACTGGCTGCTGATCGGTGACGAAACCGCCCTGCCGGCAATCGCGCGTCGCATCGAAGAAGCGTCCGCCGGCGCGACCTTCACGGCCATCATTGCCGTGCCCTCGCCCGATGATCATCAAAGCTTTAAAACCGAAGCCGATACGCATATCCACTGGATTGATCGTCAAGGTGCAGACGCGACCGATCCGGCGCCGTTTCTCGACATTCTGAAGGGGATCGATCTTCCGCCGCAGACATTCGTCTGGGTCGGCGCGGAAGCACGCGTCGCACGGGCCGTTCGCACCCACCTGCTGGAAGAACGCAACCATCCCCTCACCTGGATGAACGCATCGGGCTACTGGGTCAGCAACGCACCGGGTGCAAGCGAGAAAAACATGTGAAACCGGCCATCGTCGCATGATTGTTGCAAAAAGCGGCAATCATGGCGACGCTCCGCCTTCCCGGATCACCGCATTTGACCTTCTCCCGATATTAGATTAGAAATATTCTAAACTAATATCGGGACGACGATCATGGCGCTTAACTTCTTCCCCCGCGCGCGGCGGGCATTTTCCTCGCTGTCCGAGCAAGAGATTCTGGCCCTGGCGATTTCGGCGGAGGAGGATGATTCCCGGATATACAAGACCTATGCCGAGCATCTGCGTGAGGATTATCCGGATTCGGCGCGGATCTTCGATGACATGGCACAGGTCGAAGACAGTCACCGCCGCATGCTGATCGACCAGCACAAACGGCGTTTCGGCGACACCATTCCCTTCATCCGGCGCGAATATGTCCGTGGTTTTTACGATCGCAAGCCGGACTGGCTGATCAAATCCATGCCGCTTGAAAAAATCCGGGCGCAGACGATCGTCATGGAGGATCAGGCGCGCCGGTTCTATCGCGCCGCCGTGACCCAGGTCAGCGACGCCGACACCCGCAAGCTTCTCGGCGATCTGGCCATGGCCGAAGAAGCCCACGAGGAAACGGCCCGGGCGCTGACCGAAAAACACGCCCCGGAAGATGTGCGTGACGAAGAGACCATGAAGGAACGCCGCCAGTTCGTGCTCACCTGGGTGCAGCCGGGCCTTGCAGGGCTGATGGACGGTTCGGTCTCGACGCTGGCGCCGATCTTTGCCGCCGCCTTTGCCACCCAGGATACCAAGCAGACCTTTCTCATCGGCCTGTCGGCCGCCGTCGGCGCCGGTATTTCCATGGGCTTCACCGAAGCGGCCCATGATGACGGCAAGCTTTCCGGGCGCGGTTCGCCGATCAAGCGCGGCATCGCATCGGGCGTGATGACCATGCTCGGCGGGCTGGGCCATGCCCTGCCCTACCTGATCCCCGAATTCTGGACAGCGACCATCGTCGCCATCATCGTGGTGTTCTTCGAACTCTGGGCAATCGCCTTCATCCAGAACAAATACATGGAAACGCCGTTCATGCGCGCCGCCTTCCAGGTCGTGCTCGGCGGCGGTCTTGTTCTGGCAGCGGGCATGCTGATCGGCAGCGGCTGATCAGCCGAAACTGCGGGTCGGCCGATCCATCACCCGTTTCCCGAACAGGCTTGCCGCCAGATCGGTCATCAGGATTGCGGACTTGCCGCGCTCATCGAGAAACGGATTGAGCTCCACAAGGTCGAGGCTGGTCACAAGCCCGCTGTCATGCAGCATCTCCATCACCAGATGCGCCTCGCGGAACGTCGCCCCGCCCGGAACGGTGGTGCCGACGCCGGGCGCGGCCGACGGGTCGAGAAAATCGATATCGAAACTCACATGCAGCATGCCGTTGCTGGCCGCTACCCTTTCAAGAAACGTCGACAGCAGCGCGCCGATACCGCTTTCGTCAATCGCGCGCATATCGTGGATCGTAACACCGGCCTGACTGACGGCCACGCGCTCGGGGGCATCGACACTGCGAATGCCGAGCATGCAGACATTCGCCGGATCAACCGGCGCATCGAGCCGCGGATAAACCCCTTCAAAACCCGGCCTGCCGGTAAAATAGGCCGCCGGCGTGCCATGCAGATTGCCGCTTTCGGTGCTTTCCAACGTATGAAAATCGGTATGGGCATCGAGCCAGAGCACAAACAGCGGACGGCCCTTTTGCTGCGCCCGCTTGGAAACGCCAGCCACGCTTGCCGCCGCCATCACGTGATCGCCGCCCATGAAAACCGGAATGCCGTTTTCGGAAATCTCGAAGGCTTTCTCCGAAAGGGCATCGAGCCAGGATACGGTCTCGGCAAGCGCCTTCAGGCTGGGGTTGGAATGCGACACCGCGCGTTCCGGCGCGGGCTGCAGGTCGCCCAAATCGACAACATCATGACCCAGCCCGGCCAGCGCTTCGGCAAGGCCGGCCGCCCTGAGGCCGTTCGGTCCCATATTACAGCCCTTCCGTCCGGCACCGGACTGAACGGGAACACCGAGCAACGTGCAATACATCAAATAACTCCGTCATGAAGGCGCTTCCCCATGCAGGACACGAAAAGGGAAGCCGGAAAAATCGGCCAGAAATCTTCGCCGGCCGGAAATATATGGGGGCTTTGTCTTTGTGGTTTGTAGAGTATAACGAACCATTCGCGGAAATGTACCCCGTATTCCGCGCCATGCAGATTTGATGATTGAAACGTTTGAACTGCAGAAATTTATGCTATGGCTTGCTTCAGGGTGAAATGGACCGGAGGACGAATGTACAAGGCCCCGCGCCCCATGACCATTCCACGCAGAAGGGCCGAGGTTTTGCGCTGTCATACCCATTTTCATCTTGAGAAAAGACATCAGACACACGTGACGGACAAAAACGGCAAGGCTTGGTGGACTCACAATGTTCCGATCAACCCGGCCATCTTGTCCGGCATCGCGTACTGTCTGGCGATAATCGCAGTTGCTTTCCTCACGCTCCTGTCCGCCGGAACACCGGCAAGCGCGTCCGATCTTGAGCTGAGCGCTGATGAACGCGACTGGATTGCCGAACGGGGAGCGGTGAGCATCGGCGTGGTGGCCGACAACGACCCCTATTCCTTCTATCGCAACGGCAACATCATGGGCTGGACCGTCGATGTCATCGGCGCGATCGGCACCATGACCGGGCTTGATTTCAGGTTGCGCATGGGCTCGTGGTCGGAGGTCTACGGCCAGTTTCGCGCCGGCGGGCTCGATGTGATCGCCGATATATCCGAAACCGAGGAACGCAGCCACTTCATCACCTTCACCGATCCCTATCATCTGCGCCGCACCGTACTGTTCGAAAATGTCGACCACCCGCTTGAAAAACCGGTCACGCTGGAAGGGCTGAAACAGAAGCGCATCGGCATCATCCGCGATATCTATTATGCCGATGCGCTCAGCGAAACCGGCATGACGCCGGTCAGTTACGCCACCTATCGCGACCTGATGGCCGCCGTTGCCTTCGGCTGGGTCGATGGCGTGCTCGCCGCAGAGATGACCGGGCATTACTTCGTGCGCGAAAACGGCTTTACCAATGTGGTCGATGCCGGAACGCCACCGCTGACGGCCGTCGCACTGGAGGATTTTCGCTTCGGTGTCATGACCCGGGACGGGAACACGGACGCAAGGATGCTGTCGGGCATTCTGTCGAAGGCGGTCGATGCGCTTCCCACGACAACCCTCGATGCCATCACCGTGCGCTGGCTTGGCTACCGCAGCGACCGGGCGATGAGCACGGGACCGCTGCGTCTGCTTCCCGAAGAACAGGCCTTCGTCACGGATGCGCCAACGCTGAAAATCGGCTTTTCGGCCGATTACGAACCCTTCAGCTTTCTCGAGAGCGGAAACGGCAAGGGGTTTGCCGAAGACATCACCCAATATATCGCATCATCGACAGGCCTTGCTTTCGAGCGCGTCTATGACAACTGGACCGGACTGCTTGAACGTTTCCGCGCGGGCGAACTCGATGTGATCACCAATATTTCCTACACGGACAAGCGCGCCGAATACACGCTCTATTCCGACCTCTACTACCGTGTGCCGAATGCGGTTTTCCTGCGCTCCGGTGATGGCCCCTATCACGGCCTTGAAGACCTCGACGGCAAGATCATCGGCATCAGCCGCGACATATACTACGCCGATGCCCTGCGTGAACGCTTCGACCATGTCCGCGGTTTCCGCAGCCGCGAAGCCCTGATGCGGGCGCTCTCCGACGGCGATATCGATGCGGCGGTCACTTCGCTTAGCAACGGCAACGCCATCATCCGGCAGCTGGGACTGATCAACGTGCAGATCGGCGGCGAATTTCTGATGGACGGCGTCGAGCGGGAGGACCTGCGCTTCGGCGTCTCCCCGCGCTATCCCTATCTGAAAAGCATTATCGACCATGCGCTGGAATCCATCCCGCTGTCGCGCTGGGAAGAAATGGAACGACGCTGGCTCGGCCCGCCGGTTGCCGGCATGGAAACCAGCCACGACCTGCTGGACGGCGACGAGCGACGGTATCTTTCCGAAAAAGGCACGATCCGCGTGTGCGTCGAGCCGCGCTCCCCGCCCTATACGACGATCAACGATGACGGCGCGTTCGGCGGTGCGGTCGCCGAAATTCTCGGGCTGATGAGCGAGCGTGGCCGTTTCGACCGCCAGATCGAACCCATCGCGCTGCCGAACACCGACAACGAAAGCGCGCTTGCAGCCGGCTGCGACGTGCTGCCCTTCGTGGCGCGCGAAAACATGCGCTCCACCACATTCGATCTCGCGCCGCCCTATCTCGACATCGCGCTCGCCGTGGCCGCGCCGCTGCAGGCCCCGTTCGTCAACAGCCTGCGCGAACTTGAGGGCCAGCGGGTCGGCATTGTGCCCACACATGTGCCGAAAGACCTGCTCACGAACCGTTATCCCGATGTCACGCTTGTCGATCTCGAGAGCGAGAAACAGGGACTGGAAGCCATGGAGGACGGCGATCTCGATGCCATCGTCGGCCCACTCGACAGCCTTGCCTATCTGATCGCCGGCATGAACAGAAACGATGTGAAGATTTCCGGGCGCATTCCCGAAGGCCTGCAGGTGGTGGTCGCCACCGCACCCGACGAACCGGATCTGGGCCGGATTTTCGGTAAGCTTGTCGTCAATCTCGATCCCGATGCCGTCGACCACATTGTCAGCCGGCAAAAGCTGGCGCCCTTCGAGCGGCGGGTCGACTACCGCCTCCTGCTGGCCGTGACCTCGGTCGGTATCGTTGTGCTGGTGCTGTTTTTGTACTGGGTCCGCAAGCTGCGCTCGCTCAACCGCGCGCTCAATCGGGCCAACAGCCAGTTGCACGAGATCAGCATCACCGATGGCCTGACCGGGCTTTTCAATCGCGGCTATTTCACCGACCGCGGCGACGCGGAATTTGCCCTTTGCCGGGAGCGCGGGCGGCGTTTCACCGCGATCATGCTCGATGTCGACCACTTCAAGCCGATCAACGACAGGATGGGCCATGTCTTCGGCGATGCCTGCCTCAAGCATCTGGCCGAACTTCTGGATAACCATTTCCGGCGGACCGGCGACCTTGTCGCCCGTTACGGCGGCGAGGAATTCGTGGCCTATACGCTGTCCGGCGAGACGGACCAGATCCGGGCATTTCTGGAAAAGCTGCGCAAAAAGGTGGAAGAAAGCCCGGCACGGATAGACGGCGAGACCTTTAGCCTGACGATCAGTATCGGTTTCTATTCCACCGTTCCGGGCAAGACCGATACTCTTGAACAGTTTATCGACATTGCGGATTCGCACCTCTACGATGCCAAGAGGAACGGGCGCAATCGCGTGAACGGCAATCTTTGACCCACCTGGCCGCAGTCACCTGTCAGCAAGAGCTGCCAGAGCGGCAGAACCATGTCGGATCTCATGCATTCCGGTAAAGCCGGAACGTGCATGCAGCGGTATGCGCCCCGGACAACACATTGAGGAGAAAACAAATGGCTATCGAAGGCAAAGACGAAATCCATTCAGGCCGCATCCGGCTCGGCATGGTTGGCGGCGGTTCCGGAGCCTTTATCGGCGGTGTCCACCGCATGGCGTCCCGGCTTGACGACCACTTTACCTTTGTCGCCGGCGCCCTGTCGTCAACACCGGAAAAGGCGCTGGCCTCCGGCAAGGAACTGGGCCTCGATCCCGAGCGGACCTATGGCTCCTATGAGGAGATGGCGGAAAAGGAAGCCGCGCGCGAAGACGGTATCGAGGTGGTCGCGATCGTCACGCCGAACCACATGCATTTCGAACCGGCCAAGGCCTTTCTCGAAAAGGGCATCCATGTCATCTGCGACAAGCCGGTGACCTCGAACCTCGCCGACGCCAAGGCGCTGAAAGCCATCGCCGACAAGGCCAATGCGCTGTTCATCCTGACCCACAACTACACCGGCTACCCGATGATCCGGCAGGCCCGCGCCATGATCGCCAATGGCGATCTCGGCGATATTCGCCTGATCCACGCCGAATACCCGCAGGACTGGCTGACCGAACCGGCCGAACGCGAAGGTTCCAAACAGGCCGAATGGCGCACCGATCCGAAGCGCTCGGGCGCCGGCGGCGCGATCGGCGATATCGGCACCCATGCGCTCAATCTTGCGCTGTTTGCATCCGGCGCCGAACTGGAGAGCCTTTCGGCCGATCTCGACACCTTCGTCGAAGGCCGCCAGCTTGATGACAACGCCCATATCATGCTGCGTTTCAAGGAGAAGAACGGCGTAAGACCCAAGGGCATGCTGTGGGCAAGCCAGGTGGCGCCCGGCTTCGAAAACGGCCTGCAACTCAAGATCTGCGGCACCAAGGGCGGCATCCAGTGGATGCAGGAAAACCCGAACTATCTGTGGTTCACGCCTTTCGGCGAGCCCAAACGCCTGCTTTCGCGCAACGGAGCCGACGCTCTGGAGGCTGCGACCCGTGTTTCGCGCATCCCGGCCGGTCACCCGGAAGGCTATCTGGAAGGCTTTGCCAATCTCTATTGCGAAGCCGCCCGCGCCATCAGGGCATTCCGCGATGGCAAGACGCCCGAGGACGTTGTTTATCCCACAATCGAGGACGGCGTGATCGGCCTTGCCTTCATCGAAGCCTGCGTGGCCTCCTCAAACGCCGACGGCAAGTGGATCAGGCTGGATGTCTGACCCGGCAGACCACCGCTGAAAGGTTTTACTCCGCCCGGGGCCGCACGCCCCGGGCGGCGCTGCCTTGTCCCCTGAAAGCTCTCATGCAGGCCACGGCGGCAGCCGCTTTTCTTGACCACAATCAGGCATTGACGCAAATCGGCAACGGCGTTTCAGGAAATCCTGCAACGTTTCAGTTTCACGTTTGCGTTTATGTACAAACAGGCTGAACTCCACTAGAGGAGACTGCAAAAAACGACAGGACCCGATCCGCCGACAGGCTGCGGCCGTATACCGGATCGTCATGTAAAGGAACCGACCATGATTGACCCGAAACAGCTTGCACGACGCTTTCCGGAAGATTTCATTTTCGGCGTTGCCACCGCCTCCTACCAGATTGAGGGTGCAGCCCGCGAAGACGGCCGCAAGCCGTCCATATGGGATGCGTTCAGCCATATGCCCGGGCGCGTGCACAATCGCGATACCGGCGATGTCGCCTGCGACCACTATCACCGCATGGAAGACGACCTTGACCTGATGAAGGATCTCGGCGTCGAGACCTATCGGTTTTCGATTGCATGGCCGCGCATCATCCCCGACGGCCGCGGGCCGGTGAACGAGGCGGGGCTCGATTTCTACGACCGCCTGATCGACGGCTGCAAGGCGCGCGGGCTGAAAACCAATGCCACGCTTTACCACTGGGACCTGCCGCTGACACTTGCCGGCGACGGCGGTTGGACGGCGCGATCTACGGCCTATGCCTATCAGCGCTATGTCCAGACGGTGATGAAACGCCTCGGCGATCGCCTGGATCTGGTTTCGACCTTCAACGAACCCTGGTGCATCGTCTGGCTCAGCCATCTTTATGGCGTTCATGCCCCGGGCGAAAAATCCATGGACGCAGCGCTTGCCGCCCTGCACACCGTCAACCTTGCCCACGGGCTCGGCGTCGAGGCCATCAGGCAGGAAGCGCCGGAGGTCAAGGCCGGCATCGTCCTCAATCTTCACGCCTTCTATCCCGTCAGCGAGACCGACGCCGATCACGCGGCTGCCGAACGCAGCTTCCAGTTCAACAATGGCGTCTTCCTCGATCCGATCTTCAAGGGTGCCTATCCGGACGGCTTCATGGCGGCGCTGGGCGACCGGATGCCGGTGATCGAAGACGGCGATCTCGCCTTTATCAACCAGAACCTCGACTGGTGGGGCCTGAACTATTACAAGCCCGACCGTGTTGCCGACGACAGTGCATCGGGTGCGGAATATCCCGCCGTCAGCACCGGTGCGCCGGTCAACAATGTCATCACCGATATCGGCTGGGAAACCTACGCGCCGGGTATGAAAATGCTGACCGAACAGGTCTACCAGCGCTACGACCTGCCCGAGATGTACATCACCGAAAACGGCGCCTGCTACAACATGGCTCCCGTCAACGGGATCGTCGATGACGCGCCGCGCACGGAATATCTTTCCGAACACATCTCGATTGCCGCCGATCTGGTCGAATCCGGCATTCCGCTGAAGGGCTATTACGCCTGGAGCCTGATGGACAATTTCGAATGGGCCGAGGGCTACAACATGCGCTTCGGCCTCATCTACGTCGATTACGAGACCCAGGAACGCACGCTGAAGAATTCCGGCAAGTGGTACAAGGCACTCGCCGAGGAGTTCCTCGAAAAGAGCGCGAACGCCTGATATTTCGCTTCGATATTCGATGATAAACGCCCGCACAGCAGTTGCGGGCGCAAACTGCTGATGAAGCCGTGGACACTTAGGTTGATACCACCATCAACCTTCCCTTAGGTGTCATGCCCGGACCTGATCCGGGCATCCAAACCACTCAAGTCCGTGCGCGTCAGGACGTTCTCGCAGGCGCACATCGTGTGGCCCTGGATTCTCGGGTCAAGCCCGAGAATGACGCTCAGAGTGAGGATAGTTTAGTCAACGAACCGGCGCAATGAAGCCTTTTTAACCGATGACAGCCTCGACCTGAACCGCCGTCACGCCTTCAGCCGGCGACGTGATCAGGTTGCCCTCTATCGGCGCGCCATCGACGGTGAGCGCGACCGTGTTGCCCGGGCCCTTGCGGGTAACGGTGATATCGTAGGTCACGCCGCGCCATGTGCGCTTGACCGAGAAGCCATTCCAGCGCTCCGGAATGACGGGCGCCACGCGCAGGCCCTCATATTCCGGCCGAATGCCGAGGATGAACTGGGTGATGGCATAGTAATTCCAGGCGGCCGTACCCGTCAGCCAGGAGTTCTTCGCCTCGCCAAAGCGGGTCGCATCGCGGCCGGCAATCATCTGCGAATAGACGTAAGGCTCCAGCCGGTGCGTATCGGAAATGCCCTCGCGCGCCGACGGGTTGATGCGGGTATAATAATCAAATGCCGCATCGCCATTGCCCAGCACGGTTTCGGCAATCACCACCCACGGATTGTTGTGGCAGAAGATGCCGGCATTTTCCTTGTAGCCCGGCGGATAGGTCGAGATCTCACCGTATTCGATATAGTATCTGGTATAGGCCGGCTGCAGCACGACAATGCCGTGCGGCGTTGCCAGGTGTTTCGCGACCGAATCGAGCGCCTTGCGGGCCTTGCCGCCTTCAACGCCGACACCGGCCAGCACGCAGAAGCCCTGGCTCTCGATGAAGATCTTGCCTTCCTCATTTTCCTTCGAACCGACGGGACGGCCGAAATCGTCATAGGCGCGCAGGAACCATTCGCCGTCCCAGCCATGCTGGAGGATCGTGGCGTCCATATCGGCAGCCACCTTCGCATAGCGTTCGGCGTCGTCACTGCGGCCGCTTTCCTTTGCGATATCGGAAAGCTCGCGGGCAGAAAGCACCATCAGCCCGGCGATGAAGACCGATTCAGCCACCTTGCCGTCCTTGCTGGTGGTGGTCTGGAAGCTTTCGCCGGGCGTGTCGGAGAAGCAGTTGAGGTTCAGGCAGTCGTTCCAGTCGGCACGGCCGATCAGCGGTAGGCCATGCGGGCCAATGCGATCCAGCGCATATTGCATGGAGCGCTGAAGATGCGCGTAAAGCGGTTCTTCCGTACCCGGCGTGGTGTCGAAGGCCACCGGCTCCTCAAGAATGGAGAAATCGCCGGTTTCCTTCAGATAGGCCGCGACGCCGATGATCAGCCAGTGCGGGTCATCGTTGAAATCGCCGCCGATGTCGTTATTGCCCTTCTTCGTCAGCGGTTGGTACTGGTGGTACGCACCGCCGGTGGCAAGCTGGGTTGCAGCGATATCGAGAATACGCTCACGGGCGCGCGCCGGCACCATATGGACGAAGCCGAGCAGGTCCTGATTGGAATCGCGAAAGCCGAGGCCCCGGCCGATGCCGCTTTCAAACGAAGATGCGGAACGCGACATGTTGAAGGTCGCCATGCACTGATAGGCATTCCAGATATTGACCATGCGGTCGGCATGTTCGTCAGGCGAGGACACCTGATAGACACCGAGAAGATCGTCCCAGTGTTTGGCGAGCTCCGCAAAGGCAGCCTCGACATTCTCGACCTTGCGGTACCTCTCGATGATCGGCATCACCGTCGATTTATTGATGCGCTGCGAACCGGGCGGGTCGAATTTCTCGTCCCTGTCATTCTCATGATAGCCGAGAACGAAAATCACCTGACGGGTCTCGCCGGGCTGAAGCGTCATCTTCACATGATGCGACCCCATCGGCGACCAGCCATGCGCTTCGGAATTCCGCGACCGGCCTTCGGTAACGGCCGCCGGCTTGTCCCAGCCGCGCCAGGGGCCGAGGAATTCCTCGCGGCTGGTGTCGTAACCGGCAAGCGCTTCCGAGCAGGCGAACCAGGCAAAATGATTGCGCCGCTCGCGATACTCCGTCTTGTGGAAGATGACTTCGTCCTCAACCTCGACCTGTCCGGTCGAGAGATTGCGCTGGAAATTGCTCTGGTCGTCGAGCGCATCCCACAGGCAGAACTCGACCGAGGAGAACAGCGACAGGTCGGCGGGAACGAGACGCTCATTGGTGACGGTCAGCTGCCAGATTTCCAGCGTTTCGCCGAGCGGCACAAAGTAGCGGTTGGAAACGCGGATGCCGTTTCGTTTGGAGCCGATCACCGAATAGCCCATGCCGTGGCGGCAGGAGAAATCCTCCACCTCCGACTGGGTCGGCATCCATGAGGGCGACCAGACATCACCATCCGTATTGTCGCGGACATACACATACCGCCCGCCATTGTCGTAAGGCACATTGTTGTAACGGCCGCGGGTAATGCGCCTCAGCCGCGCGTCACGATAATAGGAATAGCCGCCACCGGTTGCCGACAGAATGCCGAAATATCCCTCGCAGCCGATATAGTTGATCCACGGATAGGGCGTGTCCGGTCGCGTAATGACGTATTCGCGCGCCTGATCGTCAAAAAAACCGTATTTCATGATGTGTTCCCGTTCCTAGCGTGCCGCACATCAGCCTGGCCAATCCGTATCGTTGCAGATTGCTCTGACGCGCATCCTCCTGCTCTCATCGCCTAACACATTCTCGCATGGCTCAAAAGAAAAACATGCTTATTTCGCATTTTTTCTGTATTCAAACCGCTTTTATATCGAGATAGCAATAGATGTAGAGCGCAAGACAGGTTCCACCGATACCGAGAAAAACCCAATACCGAAACAGGATTGCAAACGCATTATCGGGATAACTGTATCGTTTCAGTTCGATAATTTTGTCGCCTGGACGCGACGCCTGATGGAACAGCGACAAACCGTATTATCGATGAAAAAAGCGCGGTGCGCGCGCCGGCAAAGTCACCTCGTTGACGACGTTCTGCCATCGCCTTGCCAGACAACATCACGCCCGGAAGCAATCCGGGCGCGCACCGTGTTCAGAAGGAAAATCGAGTGATATGCACAAGGCCCGGGCATGCCTTGAGAGGAAAGTATCCGGCTTCATAACCGGAACACACCGGCAGGCGTGGCCCCTTGTGAAGGGGGCACTCAGACTGCTGACAAAGCTCGTCCCTCGTTCTTTCGTCATACCGGCTCAAGGCCGGTATGACGGCGGAGGACAGACAAAGCTGTGGTTGGTTACAGGGTTTGTCAACAAGCTGCATGCCCCCTCGTGAAGGGGCCACCGCTGTTTCAGCCTGCCGAAGACTGCATCTTCGCCTGTTTGGCTGCCAGACGGGCGCGGATGCTGTCGACATCGGCCCGTGGCGTCGCCTTGAACAGCGTCTGCGTATATTCGTGCTGCGGATCGGTGAACACCTGATCGCGCGTACCGCGCTCCACCACCTCGCCGAAATACATCACCATGATCTCGTCGCAGATATAACGCACCACCGAAAGGTCGTGACTGACGAACACATAGGTGAGGTTGAACTCGTCCTGCAGGTCGGCCAAAAGGTTGAGGATCTGCGCCTGCACCGAAAGATCGAGCGCGGAGACCGGCTCGTCCAGCACAAGCAGGCTCGGATTGAGGATCAGCGCGCGGGCGATGGCGATACGCTGACGCTGGCCGCCTGAGAACATGTGCGGATAGCGTTCGAAATGCTCCGGACCGAGGCCGACCTTTTTCAGGAGGTCATGCGCCTTGTCGCGACGGTCGGTAGCACTCATGTCGGTATTGAGAAGCAGCGGCTCCATCAGCACATCGCCGACCTTCTGGCGCGGATTGAGCGAGCCATAGGGGTTCTGGAACACGATCTGCACCTTGCGGCGCATCTCGGCCGTCGGGCGGTGCTTGTTGATGTCGATGGACTGACCGCCGATCTCGAGCGTGCCGTCGGTCTGGGCGTCGATCATGGTGATGATCCGGGCAAGTGTGGACTTGCCACAGCCGGATTCGCCGACCAGCGCCAGCGTCTTGCCGCGCTCGACCGAAAAATCGATGCCCTTCAGCGCTCTGACGGTGCGGGCCTTGTGGAACATCCCGCCCGGCACGATGTAATCGCGGACGATGTTTCTGCCCGCAGCAACGATATCACTCATGCCTGTTCTCCCGTGTAGTCCGCCGCGTAGTCGATCGTCGGCAACCGGTCACCGGTGGCGTTTTCGGGAAGTGCCGAAAGCAGGGCTCTGGTGTAGGCGTGTGCGGGATTTTCAAACAGGGTGAGCACATCGGCCTCCTCCATCTTGCGGCCCTGATACTGCACGATCACACGGTCGGCGGTTTCGGCGACAACCCCCATGTCATGGGTAATCATGATCAGCGCCATGCCGGTTTCGGCCTGCAGGCGCGCAAGCAGATCGAGAATCTGCTTCTGGATCGTCACGTCGAGCGCGGTTGTCGGTTCGTCGGCGATCAGCAGCTTCGGCGAGCAGGCCATGGCAATCGCGATCATGATGCGCTGGCACTGACCGCCCGACATCTGATGCGGATAGGCTTTCAGGCGGTCTTCCGGGTTCGGCATGCCGACATCGTTCAAAAGCTCGAGCGCGCGCGCATGACGGGCCTTCTTGTCGAGATCGGTATGCTGTTTGAGAACCTCGTCAATCTGGAAACCGGCGGTAAAGCACGGATTGAGGCTGGCAATCGGCTCCTGAAAGATCATCGAAATATCCTTGCCGATGATCCTGCGACGATCCTTTGCCGAAAGGTGCGAGATATCGCGCCCCTCGAAGGCGATGCGATCGGCCGTGACCGTTGCCGTCGGCGGCAGCAGGCCCATGACGGCGAGCATGGCGACGGATTTACCCGAGCCGCTTTCGCCGACGATGGCCAGAACCTCGCCCGCGTCAACCGTATAGGACGCCTTGTGCAGGACCGTGGACTGGCCGTTTGCCGTGGGAAAGCTGACCGAAAGATTTTGAACATCCAGTAGCGGCATGGGCTTAACTCCGCTTCAGCTTGGGATCGAGGGCATCGCGCAGCCCGTCACCGACGAGGTTGATGGCAAGCACGGTAATCAGGATGGCAAGGCCGGGGAAGGTCACGACCCACCATGCACGCAGGATAAACTCGCGCGCCTCGGCCAGCATCGTGCCCCATTCCGGTGTCGGCGGCTGCGCGCCCATGCCGAGAAAGCCAAGGGCTGCCGCTTCCAGAATGGCATTCGAAAACGAAAGCGTCGCCTGAACGATCAGCGGCGCAAGGCAGTTCGGAAGGATGGTCTTGAACATCAGGCGCAGATTGCGCGCGCCTGCAACGCGTGCCGAAATCACATATTCACGCCGTGCCTCGGCCATTACCGCAGCGCGGGTCAGACGGGCAAAATGCGGCTGCAACACCAGCGCAATCGCGATCATCGCGTTAAACAGGCCGGGGCCGAGAACGGCAACCAGCACCAGCGCCAGAAGAAGCGGCGGGAACGCCAGGATCACGTCCATGACGCGCATGATCGCAACATCGACCCAGCCGCGGAAGAACCCGGCGAGAAGGCCAAGCGTGATGCCGAGCAGCAGCGCAATGGACACCACGATCATGCCGATGGCCAGCGAATAGCGCGAACCGAAAATCAGACGCGAGAGAATATCGCGGCCAACGGCATCCGTGCCAAGCGGGAAGGAAAGCGTGCCGCCCTCCTGCCAGAACGGCGGCGTGAGGAACATGTCGCGATATTGCTGGTCGGGATTGTGCGGGGCAATCAGCGGGGCGAAAATGGCCACCAGAACCAGCGCCACGATGATGCAAAGTCCGACGACCGCCCCCTTGTTCTGGCTGAAATAATGCCAGAATTCGGAGAGCATCTGCAGGCGGATATTTTTCTGTCGGGCCGGTTGGCCCAGCGTGTTGTCTGACATGGCTGAGCTCCTACTGGTGGCGGATACGCGGGTTGATGAGACCGTAAAGCAGATCGACAACCAGATTGACGAGCATGACCAGACCGGCGATCAGCACCAGTCCGCCCTGCACCACCGGATAGTCGCGCCGCGAAATCGAATCGATCATCCACTTGCCGATCCCCGGCCACGAAAAGATCGTTTCCGTCAGAATAGCGCCCGCCATCAGCATGCCGATTTGCAAACCAATGGTCGTGATAACCGGGATCATGGCGTTTCTGAGCGCATGAACGCCGATAACCCGCTTGTTTGCCAGCCCCTTGGCCCGGGCAGTGCGCACATAATCCTCGCCCAGCACTTCCAGCATGGCAGAGCGCGTCTGCCGCGCAATCACCGCAAGCGGGATGGTGGCCAGCACGATCGACGGCAGAATGAGGTGGGAAAGCGCGGAGGTAAACGCCCCCTTTTCCCCCGACAGCAACGAGTCGATGGTCATGAAGCCGGTGACGGAGGGGAAATAGTAGAGAAGCGAAATACGCCCCGAGACAGGCGTCCACCCCAGAATGCCGGAAAACAGGATGATGAGCAGCAGCCCCCACCAGAAGATCGGCATCGAATAGCCGGTGAGCGCGATGCCCATCGTGGCCTGGTCGAAGACCGATCCGCGCTTCACCGCAGACAGGATGCCGGCGGGTATGCCGATGGCAACCGCCAGGATCATCGCGCACAGGCCAAGTTCGGCGGTTGCCGGAAACAGGTTCAGGAACTCCCTGAAGACCGGCTGCTTGGTGGCAATCGAGATGCCGAAATCGCCATGCAGCAGGCCCCACACATAGTCGAGATACTGAATGACAACCGGGCGGTCATAGCCGAACTGGTGAAGAAGCGCCTGATAGCGGTCGGGGTCCATGCCGCGCTCGCCGGCCAGAAGCAGCACGGGATCGCCGGGCAGGACACGCACAAAGCCAAAGGCAACGATCGTAATTCCGATAAAGGTCGGAATGATCAGCAGCAGTTTGCTGAAAAGAAATCTGAGCATAATGCGATTACGCCTTCATTGCGAAGGGGCCGGACAAGCCGGCCCCAATGCTGAATGTCGTTCTTGTTATTCGGTGATGTCGACGTCGTCGAAGCGGTGGTAGCCGAGCGGATCCATGACGAACCCTTCAACCGAAGTCGTCATCGGCATGAACACCTTGGAGTGGGCGATCGTGTTCCACGGCGCCTGTTCCTTGAAGATCACCTGAGCCTGCTTGTAGAGCTCGGTCCGTTCTTCGGTATCCGACGTCACCTTGGCCTTCTGGATCAGGTCCTCGAACGGCTGGTAGCACCACTGCGAACGGTTGGAACCGCCGACAGCATCGCAACCGAGCAGAACGGCAAGGAAGTTGTCCGGGTCACCATTATCACCGGTCCAGCCGAGCAGAACCGCACCGTCGCGGTCTTCGGCAGACGAACGGGCCAGATATTCGCCCCACTCATAGGAAACGATCTCGACATCGACGCCGACCTTGTCGAGGTCAGCCTGCATCAGCTCGGCCATACGACGGGCGTTCGGGTTATACGGACGCTGAACCGGCATTGCCCAGATCTTCATCGAGAGATCGGTGACGCCTTCTTCTTCCAGCATCGCCTTTGAGGCTTCCGGATCGTAGGGATCGTCCTGAACGTCGTCATTATACGACCACATGGTCGGCGGGATCGGGTTCTTGGCCACTTCACCGGCGCCCTGGAACACCGATTCCAGAATGGCCTGCTTGTCGATCGCCATGTTCAGCGCCTTGCGGACCTTCGGATTGTCGAACGGCGCCATCTTGGTGTTGTAGGCGAGGTAGCCGACGTTCAGGCCTTCCTTCTCCATCACCGTCAGGTCGTCGTTTTCCTGCAGCGCCTCGATGTCTGCCGGCGCCGGGTAAGGCATGATCTGGCATTCGCCGGCTTCAAGCTTCTGGCGACGCACGGCGGCATCCGTGGTGATGGCGAAGATCAGGTTGTCGATCGCCTGCTGGCCCTTGAAATAGTCCGGGTTGGCCTTGTAGCGGATGACGGCATCCTGCTGATAGGCAACATAGGTGAACGGACCCGTACCGACCGGCTTCTGGTTGAACTGTTCCATCGAGCCATCGGCTTCAAGCTGATCGGCATATTCCTTGGAAACGATGGAGGCGAAGTCCATGGCCAGGTTCGCGATCATCGGCGCTTCCGGGCGGTTCAGCACGAACTTCACCGTCATGTCGTCGACCTTGTCGATGCTCTTGATGAGCTCGGGCATCGACATGCCGTTGAAATATTCCCAGGAGATGCCCGGCGCATACTGATACCAGGGGCTGGATTCATCCATCTGGCGCATGAAGGAGAAGATGACGTCGTCGGCATTCATCTCACGCGTGGGCGTGAAATAGTCGGTCGTCTGGAACTTGACGCCCGGACGCAGATGGAAGGTGTATTCCAGGCCGTCGTCGGAAACATCCCAGCTTTCGGCAAGACCGGGCTCGACTTCGGTGGAACCGTGCTTGAATTCAGCAAGACGGTTATAGACCGTGCGCGAGGCGGCATCGAAGGTGGTGCCGGATGTATACGGCGCAGGATCGAAGCCTTCCGGCGAACCTTCCGAGCAGTAGACGAGCGTCTTGGCGCTGGCAGCACCGCCAAGCGCGACAAAGACGCTCGTAGCGAGAGCCAAAGCTTTCAGTTTCTTCATCATTTTCCCCTTGTTGAAGTGAAATCAGCCTTTGAAACGGGCAAGGCCCGTCATGATCTGCAGAATGTCTCCGGCAATGCCAGTCATCAGTCTGTTCTGTCGTGCAGGAGACCCTTCTCAACGTCCGGCCCGCTATGGACAGCGCAACGTCATCAAGACCCGTGCTCATCTGCCCCAACCGCAGATGTCACACTTGTGGCGAGACTAGCGCTTTTTCTTGACCATGCAATCAAAAAACAAAAGACCGGACATATCGCAAATCGTCACACCGCAATGAAATCGCTATAACTTTGCGAAATACGACAAAAATGGCAAATTAAGGCAGCTTCCGCGCAATGCTATGTCTCGCAACACGGGTCTGGGTTGCACAAGATTACTGTCCACAGGGTGACCTGCCGGTTCGCTATGAAAGCAGAGGTTCGCGGTTTATTGTCATCCGTCAAACCGGAACAGGGCGGAAGAGGCAACGTGAAACAGGACAATACCGTAAAATCCGTTATTGCCGCCTATGACGCACGCTTTTCCACCCGCTACAGCGCCTTTGTGCGCGACGCCGTCGACTATGCGAGCCGCCACACCTTTCCGGTGCACGCAACGGCATCGTTGTTTGCATTTTCGCCGGACGCCACGCGCATTGCGCTGATCCATCACAGGGCGACGGGCAAGTGGTTCCAGCCCGGCGGACATCTGGACCCCGGCGAAACGCCGGCGGAGGCGGCCTGCCGCGAATGCAGGGAGGAAACCGGCCTGATCGCCGAACTCGCTCCGGATGAAATGCCCGTCAGCCTCGATCTGCATCGCATCCCGGAAAACAGCAGAAAGGGCGAACCGGAACACTATCATCTCGATATCCGCTTCGCCGCGATCGTTTCAGGCACATTGACGCCAAACCTTCTGGAAGTGCACGACGCGCGCTGGTTTGACGCCGAACACAGCGACACGGTCGATGAGCGGGTGCGGGCGCGCTTCCTGCCCGGTGCAAAATAACCGCGCGCTTTTTCTTGGCGCAAAAGGCATTTGGTGCTACCGCCCTTTATACATGAGAAAGAGCGAAGCGACCGTGACCGAGGCTCTCGTCCACCCCGAACTGATTGCCGTCTTGACCGCGCTGACGGATGACGTGCCGCGCGTCATGACCGTGCGCACCGGCGCTGCCCTGCCTTCGGGACCGTTCGAAAGCGACCACCGCAGCCTGCAGGCCGGATTGCGCTCATGGGTGGAAAGCCAGACCGGCCACCCCGTCGGCTATCTCGAACAACTCTACACCTTTGCCGACCGCGACCGCGGCCCGGATGACCTGCGGACCATTTCGATCAGCTATCTGGGACTTGTGCGCGAACAGGCACCACCGGGCGGCGGACGGCCTTTGTGGAAAGACTGGTACACCTATTTTCCATGGGAGGACCTGCGCGGCGGCAGACCCGAAATCCTCGAGAAGATCACCGACATGCTGACCCAGTGGGGCATGAGCGACCGCCCCGGACGGGCGCATCGCCTGCACCGCATCGCCTATGCGTTCGGACTGGACGACATGACCTGGAACGAGGAACTGGTGCTGCAGCGCTATGAACTGATGTATGAGGCCGGGCTGATTGCCGAAGCGGGGCTGGCACCCGCGTTCTGGTTCGGCAAGCCGATGGCCGGCGACCACCGCCGCATCCTCGCCACGGCGATTGCCCGCCTGCGCGCCAAGATCAAGTACCGGCCGGTGATTTTCGAGCTGATGCCGGAAAGTTTCACCCTGCTCCAGCTGCAAAAGGGCGTCGAGGCGCTGGCCGGACTGAAGCTGCACAAACCCAATTTCCGCCGCCAGATCGACCAGCAGCAGCTGATTGAGGAAACCGGCGAAACGACGAGCGAGACCGGCGGACGTCCGGCCCGGCTTTACCGCTACCGCCACGCCATCCTGACCGAACGCGCGCTCGCCGGTTCACGGCTGCCGGTTGCGCGCATGTAGAGCACCATTCTACGCAGACCTCATAAACAGAACAGCCACGACTGCACACGGCATCCGTAGCACGCTCGCGGCACCACGAGCTTCTGCGCAGAGCTGGCATCAAAGGCCGCATTCCCTTCGCGAAACAGCCGATGTAATCGGCCATCTTCGCAGCCGCCGAACGCTGCACCTCCCCCGCTCCGCCGAAACAGAACAGGCCTCAACGGCAAGGTCGATTTGACATTGCCGGGGCATGAGATTATGACTCCGCTCTATATATACTCTAAATGAGTATAATAGATCGTCGGAGCCGATATCCGACCGCAAGGAGGAAATGCAGATGAACGCTCCCCTCTCCGCCGCTCTCTATGAGCGCGTTTCGCATGTGATTCCGAAAGCCGAATGGCTGAGCTTCGAAGACGATATCGAAGCCATTTTGCGGTTGAAAAACGAACGCAATGCCGTCGTTCTGGCGCATAACTACCAGACCCCCGAGATCTTTCACGGCGTCGCCGATATCGTCGGGGACAGTCTGGCGCTTGCCCGCGAGGCAACCCGGGTCGAGGCTGACGTGATCGTGCTGGCCGGCGTTCATTTCATGGCCGAAACCGCCAAATTGCTGAACCCGGAAAAGACCGTCCTGATCCCCGACATGGGCGCCGGCTGTTCGCTTGCCGATTCCATTACCCCCGCAGACATCGCACTTCTGCGCCAGGCCCATCCCGGCGTGCCGGTGGTGACCTATGTGAACACATCGGCGGCCGTGAAGGCGGCTTCGGATATCTGCTGCACCTCGGGCAATGCCAAACGCGTGGTGGAATCGCTTGGCGTGCCGAAAGTGCTGATGCTGCCGGACGAATATCTGGCCCGCAACATTGCGCGCGAAACCGATGTCGAATTGATTGCCTGGCATGGCCATTGTGAAGTGCATGAACTGTTTACGGCCGATGATGTGCGCGAGATGCGCGAGGCCTGGCCGGGCGTCACCATCATCGCCCATCCCGAATGCCCGCCCGAGGTTGTCGCGGAGGCGGATTTCTCCGGCTCCACGGCCGGCATGTCGGATTATGTCGGCAGCGCCAAACCCGGACGCGTGGTGCTTTTGACGGAGTGCTCGATGAGCGACAATGTTTCCGTGCAGCACCCCGAGGTCGATTTCGTGCGCCCCTGCAATCTGTGTCCGCATATGAAGCGCATTTCGCTCGCCAATATCCGCGCGGCCCTTGAAGAAAACCGCCATGAGGTGACCGTCGATCCGGCGATTGCCGATGACGCACGGCGCGCGGTTGAACGGATGCTTGCGGTATGAGTGCGCCAGTCGCCGTGATCGGTTCCGGCATTGGCGGCCTTGTCACCGCGCTGGCGCTCGCGCCGCAGCCGGTTCTGCTGATCACCGGAGCCGAACTCGGCGCCGGGACCTCCAGTGCCTGGGCCCAGGGCGGCATTGCCGCAGCATTGGGCGAGGACGACAGCCCCGAACTGCACCTTGAAGACACCCTTGGCGCAGGCGACGGTCTTTCCGATCGCAATGCCGCCCGCGCCATTGTCTCCGCAGCACCCGAGGTTATCGCCTTTCTGGAGCGCCACGGCGTTATTTTTGACCGGGAGGAAAACGGCGCATTTCAGCGCGGCCTTGAAGCGGCGCATTCACGACACCGGATCCTGCATGCCGGCGGCGACGCGTCCGGCGCGGCCATTGTCGCGGCCCTTGCAAAGGCGGTCGCCGCCACGCCCTCCGTCACCGTAATGTCCGGCACCGAGGTCCGCCGCCTGCTGGTTGAGAACAACACCGTGCGCGGCCTTCTCTGCGTCCGCAACGATCGGGCTATCCCCATCGAAACGGGTCGCGTCGTGCTGGCAACCGGCGGCATTGGCGGGCTTTATCATGCCTCAACCAACCCGGCCGGGAATTTCGGACAGGGCGTGATGCTGGCCGCCCGTGCGGGCGCCGCCCTTTCCGATATGGAATTCGTGCAGTTCCACCCGACGGCCCTTGCCACCGCGACAAGGCCTCTGCCGCTGATCAGCGAGGCGGTTCGTGGCGAGGGCGCAATCCTGGTCGACGATAGGGGCGAGCGCTTTCTTGCCGGAATACCGGGCGCCGAACTGGCGCCCCGCGATGTTGTCGCCCGTGCGATAGCCGCTGAAATGGCCCTTGGCCGAAAAGTCTTTCTCGATGCACCGCCCGCACTTCGGGCCCGCTTTGCCACACGCTTTCCGGCCATTACCGGAATCTGCGCGCGCGCAGGGATCGACCCGGCGACAGATCGCATACCCGTGCGTCCCGCCGAGCATTACCACATGGGCGGCGTCGCCACCGATATCGATGCCCGCACCACCGTCTCGGGCCTGTGGGCCGTCGGCGAATGCGCAGCCACGGGCCTGCATGGCGCCAACCGGCTTGCCAGCAATTCGCTGCTGGAAGCCGCAGCGGCAGGTCTGGCCGCAGCACGGGATATCGCCGCCCGCCCCGGCATTGCCACCAGCCATTCGATTGCCACGGCCGTGCCGCCGGCAGCCCAAACGGACCGGGTGCGTTCGATCGTCTCCCGCCATCTGGGGGTGATCCGCAACGGCCCCGCGCTTGCAACGGCCGTCACTGCACTTCTGCCGCTCGCGCAAAGCACCGGCCCAGACGCCGATCCGGCCGTGGTGGCGCTTTCAATCGCCGTTTTCGCGACCTTGCGCACGGAATCGCGCGGTGCCCATGCCCGCAGCGATTTTCCGGAAAAAACCGCGCATCCGCGCCGGCAGACCATGACCCTCGATGACATTTTCACGGCCGCCGGGACCATTTCCGGCGCACACCCGATCCGCCATTCACTCGCCCGGAGCGCCTGACATGCAATCCCTGCCCCGCCTCGTCATCGAACCTGCCGTCCGCCGTGCGCTTGAAGAAGACCTCGGCCTTGCCGGCGACATCACCGCCGATGCAGTCATTCCACCGGATCACCATTCCTCGGTGGTCATGGCTGCCAGAAAGCCGGGCGTGGTCGCCGGGCTCGATGCCGCAGAACTCGCTTTCACGCTCGTCGATCCATCGATCCGCCTGACCCGGCACGCGGAAGACGGCAGCGCCATTGCGGCCGGCGATATCATCGCGACCGTGACCGGTCCGTCGCGTGCATTATTGACCGGCGAGCGCACCGCGCTCAATTTTCTCGGCCATTTCTCCGGCATCGCCACGGTCACGGCAGGCGTGGTCAAGGCGGTTGCCGGCACGGGCGCTGCCATTGTCTGCACCCGCAAGACGACGCCGGGGCTCAGGGCGCTGGAGAAATATGCCGTGCGGGCCGGCGGTGGCGGCAATCATCGTTTCTCGCTCGCCGATGCCGTGCTCATCAAGGACAATCACATCGCCATTGCCGGCAGCATTGCCACCGCGATCCGCCGCGCGAAGGAGAACGCCGGCCATATGGTGAAGATCGAGGTCGAAGTCGATACGCTCGCCCAACTCGAAGAAGCCATGGCCGAAGGCGTCGATGCGGTCCTCCTTGACAATATGTCCCCCGAGACGCTGCGCCGCGCCGTTGAAATTGTTGCCGGCCGTGCCACCACCGAAGCCTCCGGCGGGATCACACCGGAAACGGCAGGTGACGTCGCAAAAGCCGGTGTCGATCTGATCTCCATCGGCTGGCTGACACATTCCGCCCCGGTTCTCGACATTGGCCTCGACTATCGCGACGCCACCGGCTGAACCGGCGCATCAGAGATTGTAATACCACGGCGCCAGCAGCGAAAAGACGATGGTAATGAGCGCGATCAGCGGCAGACCGGCGCGCAGGAAGTCGCGAAAGCCGTAATGCCCCGGCCCCATGACCATGAGGTTGGTCTGATAGGCAATCGGCGTCGCAAACGAGCAGTTGGCGGCGTAGATGACGGCAGCGGCAAACACCTCCGGCGGCGCCCCGATCCGGCGCGCCATGTCCAGTGAAATCGGAATGAACAGCGCCGATGTCGCATTGTTCGACAAAAGGTTGGTCAACAGCGCCACCGCAATGAACAGCAGGGCCAGAACCACCGGCGCCGACGAGCCGCCGCCCAGCCCCACGATACCCTCGGCAATCAGGCGCGCGCCGCCGGTCGCCTCCAGCGCAGTGGCCATGGCAATGGAAGCGCCGACAAGCAGGAAAATCTGGCGGTCGAAGGCGCGGGCGGCCTGCTGAAAGGTCAGGCAGCCAAAAACGATCATCAGCAGCGCGCCGACCACCGAATTGACCACCATCGGCGAAAGCCCCGTTGCCGACAGCGCCACGATGCCTCCGAAAATGACGCTGGCAATCAGCGACTTGTCGCGCGGCGGCACGCTTTCGGCCGAATGTTCGAGCAGCAGAAGATCATGATTGCCCCGCATCGACATGACGTCATCTTCATTGCCGCCGATCAGAAGCGTATCACCAGCCTCGAACCGCAGCTGCGAAAGCGGCGTGCGCGCCATCCGGCTTTTGCGCCTGACCCCGAAGATCGTGACGTGAAAGCGCTGCTGAATGCCGCTGAACCGCACCGTTCGGCCCTCGAACAGCGAACCGGGCGCAATCACGGCCTCGGCAAGGTGATAGTGCGGCCCGACCTTGCGCTCACGCGCCGGCACGGTGCCATCCGGCGGCTCGGAAAGGCTGATCTCGCCCTTGGCAAGCATGTCCATGAAAGCCTTGCGCGTGCCGGTCATCTGCAGCCGGTCGCCCGGCTCAAGGGTGAGCCCGTCATCATAGGGCGGCAACAGAACCCGGCCATTGCGGATCAGCGCGTGCAGCGACATGGGGGTGAGGTTGGGAAAGAACCCCGAGCGCGCACTGTCGCCGGCAAAACGGCTGGACGACTGCAGGACGATCTCGCCCAGAAACTGCGTGCCTGAACTTTGAAGACCGGATTTTTCCTCCGAACGTTCGCTGTCGAGAATCCGGGGCAGAATGAACAGAACATAGAGATAGCCGATCCCCGCCAGTATCAGCCCCATGCCGGTAATATCGAAGAAACCGATATCCAACCCCTCCCGCGCCGCCATGCCGGCGGCAATCAGGTTGGTGGACGAGCCGATCATCGTCGTCATGCCGCCGAAAATGGTGATGAAGGAAAGCGGCATGAAGATCTGATAGGCCGGAAGGCGGAAACGGGCCGCAAGCGACGTCAGCACCGGAATGAAGATGACAACCACCGGCGTATTGTTCAAAAACGCCGACGTCACGCCCGCGACGACAAGTATGATGGCAATGGAGAGCCGCGGATTGCCGCCATACATCCTGCCGATCCGGTTGGTGAGGCCTTCAAGCGCATCGGTGGCAAACAGCCCCTTGCCAACGATCAGCAGCGCCAGAACGGTCACCAGTGCCGGCGAGGCGAAGCCGGAAAGCAGGGCTTCAATCGAAACCGCGCTGCCGGTTTCCGTCTGATAGGGAAACGTGCCGAACAGCACCAGCAGCAGCGAGATCGAGGCAAGTGCTATGCTCTCGACAGGAAAGCGGTCGAGTGCATAGAAGATAATCGTTCCGGCGATAATTGCCAGCGTGGCGTAGAGATGAAAATTCTCAACCAAGTCGAGGCCTCATGGCCGAAAACCGATCAATGCGGGCCAACCGGAGAAAAGCAGGCCAAACTTGTCAAACCGGTCCGCAGCTTGCTATGAAATTGGCAATCTGAAATTGACCGGCACCAGGACCGGTCGGGCGGATATTGAACGGAAACAGAGACCTTCGCAAGCCTCGCAGCGGGTGGAATGTTGTTGTTTCATGCCGCATGTTTCCCGCGACGCGCTGCGCGCCAGGCCTTTTTTCTTCCGGCCGCATTTTGTCCGCTTTTTGCCAATACCGGCAAATTCAGACGAAAAATTTACGCGAACGTCAAGGTCCTTTCGGGGGCCGTTCAGCACACGAAAGGCATTTGCATGACAGCGGCATTTCTCGCGGCTCTTTTGCCACACACTTCAACCGAACGCCCTAACGCAAAATCTGGTTTCAAAGTTCCCCGGTGTTTCTGTGAAAAACCTGCTCTGACAAAAAAACACGCCTGCGAAAGCCGGGGTAATGAAAAATTTACCCTGAGTGCATTAATTTGCCGGCTGAAAACAGACACACCATCTTTGAGTATTGCGTAGGAAGTGTGGCTCGTGACGTCGAGAAAAACCAGACATTCGTCCATTCGTGGCGGCCATAAAAGCCGTTTGTTCCGATTGGTGGCAGCATCCGCCGTCCTGCTTGTCACAGGGGGCGCGATCGCCACGATTGCATCATCGCCCATCATTTCGGCGACAGTCTCCAGGCCGCATCTTGCCGCTTCGGGCAGCGCGCTTCTGACGGTAAACCCGGCCTTCCGGTCACCGGAACGCGCCCAAAGCGTCAAGGCGTCGCGTCTTCTGGCCGCGCGGGAAGGACAGGGACGGGCACAGACGCTGAAGCCCGAGGATGTGCGCCTCTCCTATCTCAAGCCGAAGCTTGAACGCAGCGGCCACTCCGCCCTGACGGACCGGCAGCGCAAGCTGGTCGGCAAGCAGATCGCTGAAAATGCCGATGCCAATGTTGCCCTTGCTGGCCTGCCGCCGGAGCTGACCCCGGCAACACCGGCCGCAACCAAAACGCCGCAAACCATTCCTGCAAGCACCGCGCTCGCCAGCGTCTCGCCCAAGGATCACCCGGCAGACGGCGCGGACGACGCCTTCAAGCTGGTCTTGCAGGGCGCTGACGATTCCCGGCTTGCGCCGGGCGAGATCCCCACACCGGAAAAACGCCCGGCCGCCCTCACCCTTGCCTATGCCGATTTCGGCCATGACGGCCTCGACGGCATTTTCGGCGAAGTGCCGGAACGCACATCCAAGGTGGCCGTTTACGATATCGCTGCCGGCAAGGTCTACATGCCCGACGGCGAGGTCATGGAGGCGCATTCCGGCAAGGGTAAATACCGCGACAACCCGGACTATACCCATGTGAAGATGGCCGGCGCCGTGCCCGCGGCAACCTACAAGCTGACCATGCGCGAGTCGCTTTTCCATGGCGTGCCGGCCCTGCGGATGACGTCGGTTGACGGCACCCATCCTCTCGGCCGGACCGGGCTGTTGGCCCACACCTACATGCTGCGGACACCGGGCGATTCACACGGGTGCCTTGTCTTCAAGGATTACTACAAGTTCCTGAAGGCCTATAAGGCCAACAAGGTCGATTACATCGTCGCCGTGCCAAGCCTCAAGGAAGGCCTGAGCGTCCAGCTGGCAAGCCGCACGAGCTGAAGACGTTCACACGTTAAACTGCAGAGCATCAGACAGAGGCGGTCTCGACGGACCGCCTCTTTTTTGTAGCCTTTACGGCGGCAGTTTATTTGACCGGTTCGAGCGAGCCGGTAGTTGCACCGCCATCGATGATGAATTCCGCACCGGTGGAATAGCTCGCCTCGACCAGCAGAAACCTGACGAGGCGCGCGACTTCTTCCGGCTGTCCGTAGCGCGCTATCGGCTGGCTGGCGACAAGGTCATCCCCGAGATCCGCCGTCATCGGTGTGGCAATCGGCCCGGGGTGAATGGAGCAGACCCGCACATTGTCGCGCGCCAGATCGAGCGCGGCCGCCTTTGTCATGCCGCGCACCGCCCATTTCGAGGCCGCGTAGCCGAATACGGATGCGACCCCGTAAAGGCCGGCGGTGGACGAGGTATTCACGATCACGCCGCCGCCTGCCCTGATGATTGCCGGTGCGGCAAAATGCATCCCGTAGAAGACGCCATTGGCGTTGATGTCCATGATCTTGCGGAAATCTTCGGGCGTGCAGTCCTTCACACCGGAAAACTGCACGATGCCGGCATTGTTGAACAGCGCATTGACGCCGCCGAAAGCCTCTTCCGCAGCCGCAACAATGGCCTCCCAGTCTTCCGGCCGGCTGACGTCAAGCCGGTGGAAACGCACGTTTTCACCCAGTTCCCCGGCAAGTTTTTCACCGGCGTCGTCAGCAAGATCGCCGATCATGACCTTCGCACCGCCTGCGGCAAGCAAGCGCACGGTTGCCGCGCCGATACCGCCGGTTCCGCCACTGACGATCACCTTAAGATCGTCAACCTTTTCAATGCCCATGATTTTTCCTCCCGTTTCGACAGCCTGCAGCTTCGTTCGAAGTCAGGCACATATGATGTGATGTCTGCGACACATGGTTTCCAGATGCCCTGCCCCGATAGCGTTTGCGGCCGCCGGCCCGAAAAGACGAGAGGCATGAGGCCTGTGGAAAAGCCGGTGACAACACACGGCCCGACAAAGCCGAACGACGCAGGTGCTGCACTTGCGATATCGGCCCTGCGCAAAGCCATGTCCGGTTTGCGGCCTCGGTCTTTCCGTCACAAATCCGGGGTTCCAAACGGCCCGCAAAACACCGTCTTGGCCCCGCACCGGCGATGACAAGCCGGCCGCTGCAGGACGGACCGTTGTCGCTGCATTGCGATAAAACGATTGTAACGCCACGTTTTTTGAGGTTACATCTGGGGTGGGAAGAGGAAACGACAAACGCGGGGAGGAGAGACAAATGCCCGTACGCGACGGACCGACTGCGATCAAGAAATATGCCAATCGCCGGCTCTACAATACCGGCACCAGCAGCTACGTGACGCTCGAAGATCTGGCGGACATGGTGAAACAGGGAGAGGAATTCACCGTTCAGGATGCCAAGTCGGGCGACGACATCACCCACACGGTGCTGACCCAGATCATCTTCGAACAGGAAGCGAAATCCGGACAGGGCGTTCTGCCGGTCTCCTTCCTGAGGGAAATCATCGGCTATTACGGCGACCAGATGCAGGCCATGCTGCCCGGCTTTCTCGACAATGCCATGAAGGCGTTTTCCGAACAGCAGGCCCATATGCGCGAGCAGATGGACAAGGCGCTTTATGAAAACCCGCTCAAGCGGGAATATTACCGCAAGGAAGAGGCGGCGCGCCGCTCCGGCCTTGGCGCCAGCAGCTATCGCACCAAAGCCGCAGCCGACGACAGCGATGCAGAGGAACCGGCGGTTCATGCAGTGACCGGAGACCTCGACGACCTGCGCAACCAGTTGCGGGTTCTGCAGGACCGGATCGACAATCTTTAAAGCGCATGGCGTCTGAAACGGTTTCAGACGCCATCCATTTCGCCGGGCCCTGAAAACAGAAAAACCGCCCCGAGGGACGGCTTTTCAAATGCTTTTCGGTAAACCGATCTTTCGATCAGGCTTCCTTCGGCGTCAGAACCTGACGGCCGCGATACATGCCGGTCTTCAGATCGACATGGTGCGGACGGCGCAGTTCGCCGGAATTCTTGTCTTCGACATATGCCGGAGCCTTGAGAGCGTCTGCAGCACGGCGCATACCGCGCTTGGACGGGGTCGTTTTTCTTTTCGGTACAGCCATTGGACTACTCCAGTTTCGGCAAGGCCTGATCCGCGGCGGGCATAACCACCGCAAGTTCGTCCTTGAAATTCATGAAATTTGGCGCGCTTATACAGGTCTTGTGCCCGTTTGACCAGTCCCTCCGGCATTTTTTTGACTCATACCGGAAAGCAGCCATTCGGCCTCAGATCTCTTCTTCCGGGATAATCCAGCTTTCGGCCAATGCGCCGTCACGCCAGCGCTGGAAAGCGGGCAGGCTTTTGACCGCATTCATATAGGCAAGCGTCACGCTGTCATCGGCCAGTTCGTAGATCTCCAGACGGTTGACGACGGGCGCATACATGGCGTCGGCAGCAGAAAAATGGCCGAACAGGAAAGGCCCGCCCGAGGCTTCAAGCGCATCGCGCCACATGGTCTTGATACGCGTGACATCGGCCTTTACGGCATCATCAACCGCCAGCGGCGACGGTTTGCGGCCGAAATTCATCGGGCAGGCGCCGCGCAGCGCCCGCAAACCCGCGTGAATTTCCGCAGAAAGCGTGCGGGCGGTGGCGCGCTCGACCCTGTCATCGGGCCAGAGCTGGGCTTCGGGGTAAAGCTCCGCGACATATTCGATGATCGCCAGCGATTCCCAGATCCGGACCTTGCCGTGATGCAGCACCGGCACGAGGCCGACCGGCGAAAGTTCTCGAAAACGCGGGTTGCCGGCCGGAAAGTCGAACGGAATCAGCACTTCCTTGAACGGAATGCCCGATGCCTCCATGGCAAGCCATGGCCTCAGCGACCAGGAAGAATAGCGCTTGTTGCCGATATAAAGCGTCAGATCACGCATGGGGCGGTGTCCTTTCCGTTCATAACTCTTCAGCGGGAATTACCCTGAAACGCTGCCGGCACACCAATGGATTTATCGGATATCAGTCATAAAGGCAGTGAATGTATGCGCCGGAGCGTGCAGCAAGCCGCTCCACCCGGTTTGCAAGGCGGTTCATATGGGCGCTCGGTGCGGCGGCCTGCCTGCCGGTGGGGTTCGGCAGGGACACGGCCAGCAGGGCGGCCTGACGGCGGGAAAGATCGGCAGCGGAAACCCCGAACTGCTCCTGTGCCGCAGCCTCGATGCCGAAGGTCTCCGGCCCCCATTGGGCGATGTTGAGATAGACCTCCATGATCCGTTTCTTCGGCCAGAAAGCATCGGCGGCAACCGCCAGCGGCAGCTCCAGAACCTTGCGCAGATAAGAGCGGCTGTTCCACAAAAACAGGTTCTTGACCGTCTGCATGGGGATGGTGCTGGCCCCGCGCGTCTCTTCACCGGCCAGCGCGTCCTTGACCACGGCTTTGTATTCGCGCCAGTCGATGCCGTAGTGATTGCAGAATTGCCCGTCTTCCGACATCAGCACCGATTGCACCAGAACCGGCGCGATATCGTCGAAGGCGACCCACTCCCGGTCATAGCCGGTAAAAATCCGCGATAGCATCGGCATCGAAACAGGATGCACGAAGGCCGGACGGTAAAGCGGCAGCAGCAAATAAGGCAGAAGAACCGCAACAAGCAGCACAAGCGCGACGATACGGAACCAGCGCCGGAAAAAGCTCCGCCGCGGGGCTTCATCCTCATCAAACTCCGGCGTTTCGCCCATATATCAACCGATCCTCATAAAAACCGCCTTCTCCTTAGCCCGAAAACGGCCTGTTTGAAAAGAAGGCAGCGGCAATATGCGCCGGTCATTCCGGCTTGAACGGCGCCCTGCGCCATGCCAAGAGAAGCGCATGACAGATCAGACCTTCACCGCCCGTCTTGACGATGCCCGCCAGCAGGTGGAAGCCCGCCTCGACGCACTTCTCGGCCCCGCCCCCCTTGCCGGCGAAACCGCCCGTCCGCCAACGCTGATGGCGGCAATCCGCCATGGCGTCCTAAACGGCGGCAAGCGCTTCCGACCGTTTCTCGTAATCGAAAGCACCCGGCTTTTCGACGGTCCGCAGGAGGCCGCGCTCAGGGTGGCCGCCGCACTGGAATGCGTTCACTGCTATTCGCTGATCCACGACGATCTGCCGGCCATGGACGATGACGACCTCAGGCGCGGCCGGCCGACGGTGCACAAAGCCTTTGACGAGGCCGGCGCCATTCTGGCGGGCGACAGCCTGCTGACACTTGCCTTCGACATCATTGCCGATGACGCCACCGGGCTTGAGCCTACGGCACGGCTGAAGCTCGTCTCGGCGCTCGCGCGGGCGGCCGGGGTTGGCGGCATGGTGGGCGGTCAGGCGCTGGATCTGGCGGCGGAAAAATCACCGCCCGACGAAGCCGGCATCGTCACGCTCCAGGCCATGAAGACCGGCGCGCTGATCCGGTTTGCAGCCGAAGCGGGCGCGATCATTGCCGGCGCCAGCGAGGACGAACGCGCGCGGCTTCATCGCTACGGCGCCGTGGTCGGCCTTGCCTTCCAGCTTACCGATGACCTGCTCGACCTGACGGCCGATAGCGAAACCATGGGCAAGGCAACCGGCAAGGATGCCGGACGCGGCAAGGGCACGTTGGTTGCCCTTCACGGGATCGAATGGGCGGAAAACCGCCTTGGCGAACTGGTGGACGAGGCCTCAACATTGCTGTCGCCCTTCGGTGCAAAAGCCGAAACCCTGGTCGAGGCGGCCGGTTTCGTCGCCCAACGAAAGAACTGAGCGTGACAGCGCCCGTCGCCATTATCCGGAAAGGCCACCGCACGCTTTTGAAATGGCATCGCGGAAAGCGCTTTCCCGCCGATACGCCCTTTTCGAGAGCCCGCATCGCCGAGGGCCTGCAAGCCGGCGCGAGCAGCGAAATCGATCTGCAGTTGACTGCTGACGGCGCCCTGGCGGTGCTGCATGACGAACGGCTGGAACAATCGACCACCGGCACCGGACCGGTCGCCATGGCAAGCGCCGATGAGGTCCGCGCTGCCCGTCTTCTCGATCCTGCGGGGCGGGATAGCGGCGAAAACGTGATGCTTTTCGATGATCTGGCCGCATTGGTGGCAACAAGCAGCGTCGACGAGACCGCCATTCTGCAGCTCGATCTCAAGGAGCCGCTGTCCGCCTTTTCACCGGACAGCATTGCCCGCTTTGCCGAAGCCGTCCGCCCGGTCGCCCGCCACATGATCCTGTCCGGCGGGCATGCGGACGCCGTCAGGCGGCTTTCGCAAGCCGCACCCGGTCTTTTGACGGGACATGATCCCTGCCTGGACGGCGCGATGGAGAAGGTGATGGCAAACGGCCGCTACGCCGCGTTTGTCGCCGATGCCCTGACAACCGCGCCCGAAGCAGAGATGTTCTACCTCCATTTCGAACTGATCTTCGCCGCAGAAAACGCCGGTTTCGACATGATCGCCGCTTTCCATGCCGCCGGAAAGACTGTTGATGCATGGACGATCAGGGGCAGCAGCGCGGAAGACCTTGCGCGCGTCGAGCGGCTTCTGGCGCTAAAAGCCGACCAGATCACCACCAATGACGCCGACGGGATTTTTGCTGCATTGGGGTAACGCGTTAGAGCCCTTCAGTTTTATATGGAAGCGTTCTGCGGCAAGGAATTTGCGCCAGGACCAAGGGCTTTGGCGCAGGGCATAGCCGAAGCTATGTCCAAGCCGAAGACCGCTGGTAATGGCGCAAATTCATGCCGCCCTTCAGGGTTTGCCGAAACCGGCCCTCCACTTTGTCGAAACCCTTCGCCATAGCTATGGCTATGCCGCGCGGGCTTCTTCGCGTGGAATGACCGGTTTGGGCAAACAGAACTGTTTCCATATAAAACTGAAGGGCTCTAGCAGCCGATCCGGCTGCGGATGCGATTAACCTCGATCCGTGATTTGCAGACGTTTTCGCAAGGGATGCCGTCACTGTCGCCGTCGGCCCGGCGATAGCCGCCGCACCAGTGCTGCACCGCCTCTGCGCAGCTGGATGCCTGCCCGCAGGTCCAGCCGGCCACCGGCACGACTGGCACGACCGGCAAAACCGCCGGCGACATCGGTGCGGGCATGCGCGATTCAACCGCGACCGGCCCACCGGCGACGATCAGCAAGGTGAAGAACACAAGGCTGTGCAAACGGCGCATCGACTTCGCTCCGCTTCAATCCCGCCCCGGCAAAACCCGGTTCGGCGGGCGGTGGCCATCGAAAAACGTGCGGATGTTGATGATCACCTTGTCACCCATATCAACCCGGCTTTCGAGCGTTGCCGAGCCCATATGCGGCAGCAGCACGGCCTTGCCGTTCTTCGCCAGTTCGAGCAGGCGCGGATTGATATCCGGTTCGTTTTCGAAAACATCGAGACCTGCACCGGCAATCCTGTCTTCCTCGAGGCATCTGATCATCGCCTCTTCATCGATGACATCGCCGCGCGAGGTGTTGACGATATAGGCTTCCGGCCGCATCAGCTGCAGGCGGCGGGCGGAAATCAGGTGATAGGTCGCCGGCGTCGACGGGCAGTTGACCGACACGATATCGACGCGGGCCAGCATCTGGTCGAGGCTGTCCCAGTACGTCGCCTCAAGCTCGGCCTCGGTTTCCGGGCTGATACGGCCACGATTGTGGTAGTTCACCGAAAGCCCGAAGGCCTTGGCCCTGCGCCCGACCGCGGTGCCGATGCGGCCCATGCCGACAATGCCGATACGCTTGCCCCAGATGCGCCGGCCGAGCATCCATGTCGGGTTCCAGCCCTGCCACTCGCCGGGTTCGGCGCGCGACAGGAAACGCGCGCCCTCGGCAAGCCTGCGCGGCACGGCAAGCACCAGCGCCATGGTCATGTCGGCGGTGTCTTCCGTCAGCACGTTCGGCGTATTGGTAACGGTGATGCCCTTTTTGGCGGCGGCGTTGACATCGACATTGTCGACGCCGTTGGAAAAGCTTGCGATCAGCTTCAGCCGCGGCCCGGCCTTTTCGATCAGTTCCGCATCGATCCGGTCCGTCAGGGTTGGCACCAGAACATCGGCCCGGCCCATGGCATCGGCCAGTTCGTCACGCGACAGCGGACGGTCGTCGCGGTTCAGCGTAACCGAAAACAGTTCCTGCATACGCGCCTCGACCGGCGCGGGCAGTTTTCGCGTGACAAAGACATCGGGTTTCTTCGGGTGGGTCATCGGTTAACAGCTCATTAAACATGTTTGGCGATAATGCACATATTGCAGGCGCATTTCCACCGGAAGCGGAACGCCGCGGCGCGAAAACATTGCTGTCGCAGCGCCAAAGCCGTTTCCGTGCCGAAATCACGCCATGCAAGCCCTCAAACCGGGCGGACTATCAAAGGGTTGCCATGCGTCGTATCGTCAGTCTGTTCCTGTGTGCGCTTTTCGTCTTCGCCGTTGTCTCGCCTGTGTCGCCGGTTCAGGCACAGAGCGAACGGCGCGGAGCCTCCGGTGCGCCGCTTCCCCGCTTTGCCATCATCAAGCCGGATCGTGCCCGCATGCGCGTCGGCCCGGGTTTCAACTACGCCACCAAATGGATCTACCAGCGTCCCGGCTTGCCCGTCGAGATCATCGAGGAATACGCCGTCTGGCGCCAGGTCCGCGATGCCGACGGCACGGAAGGCTGGATGCATGTGTCGGTACTGTCTTCGGTGCGCAACGCGATGGTCGCGCCATGGCTGCGCGGCAACAGTGCGGAAGAGGACAATTATCTCGCTGTGAAGGCCAGCGCCAATGATTCAGCCCGCAATGCTGCCAGCATCGAACCCGGCGTGATCGTCCATCTGGAAGAATGCGACGGCACCTGGTGCGAACTCGAGGTCAAGGGCGTTTCCGGCTACATGCACCAGAACGATCTCTGGGGCGTCTATCCCAACGAAGTTTTCCGGTAGACCGCTTCAGGCCTCCGGCTTGGTCGTCAGCACCATGTAGTTGACATCGGTGTCCGTCGAACGGTTCCAGCTGTCGGTCAACACGCTATAGAACACGCCCTGGCGTTCCACGATCTCCATGCCGACGGCTTTCAGCGGCTTTTCGATTTCCTCGGGCCGCACCAGCTTTTCATACTGGTGGGTGCCCGGCGGCAGCCAGCGCAGCACCCGCTCGGCCGCAAAGATCGCCAATGCCCGGGCCTTCAGCGTGCGATTGATGGTCGCCACCAGCATCATGCCGCCGGGCCTTACCAGAGAAGCGCTTGTCTTCAGGAAGAAGTCGACATCCGAAACATGCTCGACCACCTCCATGTTGAGCACGATATCGAAGGTCTCGCCCGCTTCGGCCAGCGCTTCGGCGGTTGTCGCGCGATAATCGATCTCCAGCCCCGATTCAGCGGCGTGGGTGGTGGCAATGCCGATATTCTTTTCGGCCGGATCGATGCCGGTAACGCTGGCGCCCATGCGTGTCAGCGGCTCCGCCAGAAGCCCGCCGCCGCAGCCGACATCAAGGATCTTCAGGCCCGTGAGCGGGCGCGCCGATTTCTCATCACGGCCAAAATGCTTGCACGCCTTTTCCCGGACATAGGAAATCCGCACCGGATTGAACTTGTGCAGCGGCTTGAAATTGCCGGTCGGATCCCACCATTCGGCCGCCATTTTCGTGAACCACTCGACCTGGCTGTCGTCGATTGTCGTCTTGGCGGCGTTATTCATCGGCCTGATCTCCGGGTGACGCGTGCCTGCTTTGAAAACAAACGCGCTCTGTCTCAGTGTTGCGGTGCGCAAGGGGGCGGTTCACAGCGTCCCGCACCAGCCTTGTCCCTTTCGCTTATAGAAGCGGTGTCAACCGGCGGCAAGCAAGACGCTGAAAGCATTCACGGCAAGCTGTGCGCACCGACCGCCATAGTATTACCGATTTAGGGCGATTTTCACTGTTTCCAAGCCCATAATCGCCGCCTGCCCTGTGCCAGAGCCTGCCCGCTGACCTCCGGCCAGATGCGTGAAAACCGGCGTCACGGCAGTTTGGCGGCCGTCACCTCGACTTCGACCAGAAACTCGGCGCGGGTGAAACCGCTGACGATCAGCAGCGTGGAAACCGGCTTCGGGTCCGTGACGAAGCGGTCGCGGACATCCATATAGGCGGGAAAATCCTCGCGGGTCGTGACATAGCCATTGATACGGATCACGTCCTCAAACCCCATATCGGCTTCAGCGAGGATCTTGCCGATGGCCTCGAAACACAGTTCCGCCTGCGCGCTGACGGAGCGCGGGATCACGTCGTCCGCACCGATGCCGAGCTGACCGGATGTCACAAGCAGCCCGGCGCCCGGCGGCACATAAAGGCCGTGGCTGTAGTTGCCGAAAGGCTTGCGAACGCCGGCCGGATTGATGCTTTTCTTCATGTGAAACCGCCTCTGAAAACCTGTCTTACCGCCTGACCGCAGCCGGACCCGGCTGCAACGGCCAAGCGGGTCCGGCCACAATGTAGCGTCTTCTGCGGGAATTTTAAGCCTTGTAGCCGCGTATCCCCTTGATTTCGAGAAAATCCTCCATGCCCCAATCGGCAAATTCGCGACCATTGCCGGACTGTTTGTAGCCGCCGAAGGGGATCGATGTATCCCAGTCGCTGTCGTTGAGCGAAACGTTGCCGGCGCGAAGCTGCATCGCCACGGCGCGCGTATGGTCCATATCGCCCGACTGAACATAGGCGGCGAGCCCGTATTCGGTGTCGTTGGCAATGTCGATTGCCTCCTGCTCGCTGCCGTAGGGCAGGATCGACAAGACCGGACCGAACACTTCCTGACGGGCGATGGTCATGTTGTTGTCGACATTGGCGAACACGGTCGGCTGCGCAAAATAGCCGCGATTGATCCCGTCGGGACGGCCCGGTCCGCCGACCGCCAGCGTCGCGCCTTCCGCAATCGCCGTCTCGATCAGGCCCTGAACCTTTTCATATTGCCGGTCGCTGACGAGCGGGCCAAGATCGGTATCTTCGGACCCAGGATCGCCGACCTTCAGGGTTTTGGCCGTCCGCCGAGCGATGTCGACGGCCGCATCATGTTTTGCTGCCGGCACCAGCATGCGCGTCGGCGCATCACAG
Source organism: Martelella mediterranea (assembly GCA_003001975.1). GTDB lineage: Bacteria > Pseudomonadota > Alphaproteobacteria > Rhizobiales > Rhizobiaceae > Martelella > Martelella mangrovi. The sequence goes on along the minus strand of PVUG01000012.1, from coordinate 49,081 downwards.
GATTGCCCGCTGTTCTGGAAACAATCCCGCACGCCACGCGAGACCGCATCTTCGAGATCGGCATCATCCAGCACGATATTGGGCGATTTGCCGCCGAGCTCCTGGCACACCCGCTTGACGGTATCGGCCGCCGCCTTGGCAACGATGATGCCTGCGCGCGTCGAACCGGTAAACGACACCATATCGACTTCCGGGTGTTCGGCCATCACCTGCCCGACATCCGGGCCGGTTCCGTTGACAAGGTTGAACACACCGGCGGGAACGCCCGCCTCCTCGAGGATTTCGGCAAAGATGATCCCCGTCAGCGGCGCGATTTCGGACGGTTTCAGCACCATGGTGCAGCCGGTCGCAAGCGCCGGCGCCACCTTTGCCGCGATCTGGTTCAGCGGCCAGTTCCACGGTGTGATCAGCGCACAGACCCCGATCGGTTCGCGCACGATCAGGCCACGATTGCGCACCTCGGAAAAGCTGAACGTGCCGAGCGCCTCCAGCGTCGAGCGAATATGCGCGGCGCCGACCGGCACCTGCGCGCCCTTCGCCAAGGCCAGCGGCGCACCCATTTCGCTGCTGACGGCCGCCACAAGGTCATCCGTGCGCGCCATGTAGCACTGCAGGACACGCTCCAGAAGCTGCATCCTTTCTTCGCGCGTGGTGCGTGAAAAACTGTCAAAGGCCTTGCGCGCCGCCATCACGGCCTTGTCCACATCGCTTGCGCCGCCAAGGGCAATGGTGGCAATGGCCTCTTCGGTCGCGGGATTGATGACATCGATCGTCTCCGACCGGTCGGGATTGACCCATTTGCCGTCGATAAAGAAATTCGAATGGTGCGACATCCGCCCCTCCTCTGATTGTTTTCAAGCCTTGATGTAACATAGACAGGCGGCAGCGAAATCGCAGACGCCGCCTGTCTTGAACGGCGCACGCCGTCAGCTGTCTTCGGGATCTTCCGGCAACTGCCAGTCCACCGGCTCCATCCCCTGCTCCAGAAGAAACTGGTTGGCTTTGGAAAAATGCCGGCAACCGAAAAAACCGTTATGGGCGGAAAGCGGCGATGGATGGGGCGATTTCAGCACCAGATGACGGGATGTGTCGACAAACGACGCCTTTTTCTGCGCATAGGCGCCCCAGAGCATGAAGACGACATGGGGGCACTCGTCATTGACAACGCGGATGACGGCATCGGTGAAATTCTCCCAGCCCTTGCCACGATGAGAGGCCGCAGCGGCCTGCCGCACGGTCAGAACGGAGTTCAGCAGCAGCACGCCCTGCTTCGCCCAATGCTCAAGAAAGCCGTGATTGACCTTCTGGAAACCGACATCGGTGGCCAGTTCCTTGTAGATGTTGACTAGCGATGGCGGCACACGCACGCCCGGCTGCACCGAAAAGCAGAGCCCGTGGGCCTGGCCCGGGCCGTGATAGGGGTCCTGCCCGAGAATGACGACCCTGACGCTTTCAAGCGGGGTCAGGTCGAGCGCGCGGAAATATTCGTTTCCCTTGGGAAAAACGGTCTGCCCGGCGCGCTTTTCTTCCACCAGAAAGGAACGGAGCGCGGCCATATAGGCGCTCTCGAATTCCGGTTTGAGTTTCTGCCGCCAGCGTTCCTCAAGCCTGATGTCGCTTTCTGCCATCACACACCCTATCCCTTGTCAGACGCTCTCCTTGTTATCGCCGCCGCCGCGGCGATGCAATTGCCTGCGAAAATGTCACACTTGTGCGCGCCCTGTCGCGTATTAGATGTGTGACGGGAAAAGGAGGATCAACCATGCAGCCCACAGCTTTCGTATCGACGCTTTTCGACGGAAAATCCAACCCGAACAAGGTCACGGTCGCCTTCACCATGGCGGTCAATGCCCTTGCCAAGGGACACAGCGCCACCTTGATCCTGATGGCGGAGGCCGTCGAGCTCGGAAGGCCGGGGGCCGCCGACGGAATGGCGATCGGCGCGCCCTTTGACCCCGTACCCGACCTTCTGGCGAAATTCCGCGAGACCGGGGGCAATATTGCCATTTGCGGCGCCTGCATGAAGCATAACGGCTTCAGCGCGGAAGACATGGACCCCGATTTCGAGATCATCGCCGCCCCCGACGTGATCGATCTTCTGATGAACGCGGAAGGCTCGCTGCAGATCACCTGAGGCCGGACCGGCCGCACCCAATGCGACGCCCGACGGCGCAGCCCCTGTGGCGCGCGGTGTCTGCTTGCCTGTCGTCAACAAAATAAAGTCGTCAAGGGCGATGTTCCGGCGTTGACCGCCGCCATGCGGCAGGCCAAACTGCCGGGCGTGATTACGCCGCGCGACGCCGCGCAAGAATAATCCTGACAGGGGGTTCAATATGCTCAATCTGAAGACAGCGGTGCTGGCCACCGCCGCCGTGGCCGCGATGGCGGGTTTTGCCGCGCCGGCATTGGCGCAGGACAGCGACGAGAAAACCGTCGCCATTACCTATATCGTCGAACATCCCGCCCTTGATGCCGTGCGCGAGGGCATTATCGAAAGCCTCGCCGAAAAGGGCTATACCGAAGGCGACAACCTGACGGTGGTTGCCCGTTCCGCGCAGAACAACATGACCACCCAGACGCAGATTGCCTCGGAATTTGCAGGTCTCAAGCCCGATGTCGCGGTTGGCATTTCCACGCCGTCGGCCCAGGCCCTGAAGAATTCCATGGGCGATGCGCCGGTCATCTTCGCCGCCGTCACCGATCCGGTGGCTGCCGGTCTTGTCGAAAACCCCGAGCATCCGGAAGCCAACATTACCGGCACCTCCGACAAGCAGCCGCCCAAACCCGCACTGGAGCTGATCCAGAAACTGGTGCCCGACGTCAAGACCATCGGCGTGATCTACAATCCCGGCGAAGCCAATTCGGTCGTACAGGTTGAAGACATCAAGGCAGGCGCCGCAGAACTCGGCCTTGAGGTCGTTGAAAGCCCCGCCGCACAGTCGAGCATGGTGCCGGACGCCGCCCGCAATCTCGTCGGCAAGGCGGATGCCATCCTGCTGCCGACCGACAATTCGGTCATCTCGGTGCTTGAGGCCATCGTCACCGTCGGTGAGCGCGCGCAGTTGCCGGTCTTCACCACCGACACCGATTCCGTCGAGCGCGGCGCGATTGCAGCGCTTGGCTTCAACTATGCCGAAATGGGCAAGGTCACCGGCGACATGGTTGCCGAAATCCTGGCCGGCAAGACGCCATCGGAAATCGCCGTTGTCGTGCCCGGCAATCAGGACCTGTTCCTCAACATGAAGGCGGCGGAAGCCATGGGCATCACGGTGCCTGACGACATCAAGAACAGCGCCAAGAAGGTCATCGAATAATATGACGCTTTTCGCACTCGCCGGGGCCTTTGAGACCGGCTTGCTCTTCGCCCTCGTGGCGTTGAGCATTTTTATGTCATTTCGGGTTCTCGACTTTCCCGATCTGACGGTGGACGGAAGTTTTCCCCTCGGCGCGGCGGTTTCGGCCGCCAGCATCATCAACGGCGTCGACCCTTTCCTCGCAACGTTTTTCGGCATGCTCGCAGGTGCCGCCGCCGGTTTCGTGACCGGCCTGTTGAACGTGCGCTTCGGGATCATGAACCTTCTGGCGGGCATCCTGTCGATGGTCGCGCTGTTTTCCGTCAACCTTCGGATCATGGGACGGCCAAACCTGCCGGTCTACGGCCATGACACGGTGTTTTCACGTTTTGAAAGCGCTGTCGATGCGGGGCTGTGGAGCAATACGATCCTGCTTTTGATCATCGCCATCGGCGCCAAGCTGATTGTCGACTGGTTCCTGAAGACCGAGATCGGTCTCGGCCTCAGGGCCTCGGGCGAGAACCCGGCCATGGCCGAAGCCCAGGGCATTCGCAACGGCGCGATGACGCTGCTCGGCATGTCGATTGCCAATGCGCTCTGCGCGCTCGGCGGGTCGCTGTTTGCCCAGATGCAGGGCGTTGCCGATGTGACCATGGGTGTCGGCACGATCGTGACCGGGCTTGCAGCGCTGATCATCGGCGAAGCCATTCTCGGCCGTCGCACCGTGTTTCTGGCAACGCTCGGCTGCGTCATAGGCGCTATCGTCTACCGGCTTTTCATTGCATTTGCGCTTTCGGCCGGTTTCATCGGCATCCGCCCGCAGGACCTCAACCTGATCACCGCCATCGTCGTGGCCGTCGCGGTGGTTCTCTCGCAGAACCGGGGCAAGCGCGGACGCAAGAGCCTTTTCAATTTCAAGCTGGTGCGCGGCGCGCAGCAGCCAGATGAGGGACAGGACTGATGCTTTCCCTTTCCGACATCCGCCTCACCTTCAATCCGGGCACCGCAACGGAAGTCAAGGCCCTGCGCGGCGTTTCCATGGCGATCGAAGAAGGCGAATTCGTCACCGTGATCGGCTCGAACGGCGCCGGCAAGTCGACGCTGCTGTCATCCGTGGTCGGCACCGTCAAACCCGACAGCGGCTCCGTCAAGCTCGACGGGCTGGATGTGACCGACTGGCCCGCGGCCAAGCGCGCACGCTATGTCGGCCGCGTGTTTCAGGAACCGCGACTGGGCACCTGTTCCTCACTTTCCATCGAGGAGAATCTGGCGCTTGCCGCTGCCCGCGGCAAGAAGCGCGGTCTTGGTCTTGCACTTGGCAAAAAGAACCAGAAGGCGATGTTCGCCGAGCATCTGGAAAAGCTTGGCCTCGGGCTCGAGCATCGCATGGGCACGCCGATCGGGGCGCTGTCGGGCGGCCAGCGGCAGGCTGTCAGCCTGTTGATGGCAACGCTGCTGCCGATGAAGATCCTGGTGCTGGACGAACATACGGCAGCGCTCGATCCATCCGCCGCCCACAAGGTGCTGACCCTGTCGGACGAGATCGCCAAGGAGCGCAAGCTGACCACGCTGATGGTGACCCACTCGATGCGCGACGCGCTGGCCTATGGCACCCGCACGCTGATGATGAATGCCGGCCGGATCGTCCTCGACATCAAGGGCGAGGAACGCTCCAGACTTCAGGTCTCCGACCTGCTGGAACGTTTCGGCCGCGCCGCCGGCACCGATATCGACGACGACCAGCTCGTGCTGGCCTAGCTGTGGAGCCACAAAAAAGGCGGCTGACCTTTCGGCCAGCCGCCAGCTTCGGGAGGAAGCTTTTTTATGATTGTGAGCGGGCAAGCAGCTCGGCAAATCCCATCATGAACGGGCCGACGCCCTTGATATCGTCGGGATTGAGCGTCTCGGTCAGATAGTAGCCGGGCGTGCCATCACGATACTGGCCATTGAAACCGCCGAGACCGGCAACCCAGACGATGGCGCCCAGCACGCGCCGGCCATTGCCGTCGATTTTGAACGCGTTCCTGTAAAGCGATTCAAAGGCTTTCCGGCCGGTGCCGGCGGTTGCGCCAAGACCGAGACGATCCGCTTTCAAAAAGGCGTAGGCAAACATGGCCGTTGCCGAGCTTTCCGCATAATTGCCGCCAAGCTCCGGCCGGTCGGGCACCTGCAGCCAGCGGCCGTCGGTGGTCGCAAGCGCTGCCAACCTTTCGGCAAGCGCAGCCCAACGCGCAATGATCTGCGAGCGCTGCTCGTCCTCCGGCAGGTATTCGACGAGATCGACCATCGCCATCGCCGCCCAGCCAATCGCACGCGACCAGTGGGCCGGAGACTGTCCGGTATCCTTGTCCGCCCAGGGCTGCGCCCTGGCGGAATCATAGGCATGGCGATAAAGCCTGCTTTCGGCGTCATAGGTCAGTTCAAGCCCGGTCAGCAATTCATTGGCCGCCTCGGTCACGAGATCCGGCCGGTCGAATGCGAGGCCATATTCAGCCTTGAAGGGCAGGCCCATATAGAGCCCGTCAAGCCAGACCTGTTCGGGATAGCGGTGTTTGTGCCAGTGCGGGCCTTCCTTGACGCGCGGATGCTCGGCCAACTGGGCAACAAGCTGGTCGGCGGCCTTGCGATAGCGCGGATCGTTGGAGCGCCGCGCCAGCCAGATCAGCGCGCGGCCGGAAAGAATGTTATCGATGTTGAAGTCTTCGGCCACATAACCATTCATCACGCCATCTTCGTCAACCTGCGCGTTGACATGGCGGACGAGGTGATCGAACCAGCGTGTTTCCCCGGTCGTCTCGTAAAGCGCAATCAGACCGCGATAAAGGCAGCCGTCCTCATAGCAGAGCGAACCGCCCTTGTAGGCGCGGTAATCCGCGGCGTATTCGTCGCAGTAGCGCAGCAGCGCCTGACGGTAATAGGGTTCTTCGGCGCCTTCGTTGCCGAAAATGACATTGCGGGCCGTGACGGAAGCGTTTTCGGCGATGACGCCGCCATGGCGCACGGGATCGATCCCGCAGGCCATGACCGGCGGCTGCGCTTCTGCGTCCGGCGCGTAGGAGACGGTATAGTCCTCGATCGTCACATTCTCGATCGGCATTTCCGGCAGGCCGTAAAAGGCGGCAGCCGAAGTGTGCACATTGCGTGCGACGATGCGGCGGAAGGTAATCTCCGACATGCGCGGCGTGCGGTCATCAACCGGCAGCGCGGCGCGCGACTGTACGTAATCCGACTTGCCGTCGGCATCGCAGAAATAGAATGCGTTCATCACGAACGGGCTTGCGACATTGTCCATGTCGCAGTCCTCGACCAGAATGCGGGAAACGAAACCGCCGCGTCCGCGCCGCGTCTTCACACGCAGGCCGCGATCCGTGTCGCGCATTTCGCAGCGCGCCACCGTGACGCCGGAGACCGTGCCGCTCATTTCCGAGCCGATGACGACGCCGCCATGACCGCGTTCCATGAAGCAGTTTTCGATGCGGATATTACGGGTCGGCCCGTCGAGCCCGCCCTTGGGATCGCGCTTGCCGGCCTTGATGGCGACGCAGTCATCGCCGACCGAAAAATGAATGCCGCGCATGCGGACATTTTCGCAGCATTCCGGATCGAACCCGTCCGTATTGGGGGAACCCGGATCGCTCTCGATCTTCACATCGGCCACCAGCATATCTCTGGTGAACACCGGATGCACCATCCAGGACGGTGAATTGCGCACCGTGACACCTGTGACAGTGACATTGCTGCAGCGGTTGAAGAACAGGCTGCGCGGCCGCCGCGCGCCATTGCGGGTTTCCTTGGCCCATTGCCACCAGTCGCCGCGATCGCCGCCGGCATCGATGACACCGCCGCCGACAATGGCGATGTCGGACGCATCGATTGCCGTCAGCAGGCTCGCATAGCAGGGCTCGGCAACACCTTCCCAGGTGCCGAGCACACGCCCGTTTTCGTCGCGGGCGGGCAGGATCGGGTATTGATCGCGGTCTGCAATGCCGTAAAGCACGGCTTCGGGGTCCAGCATCAGCGTCAGACCGGATTTCAGGAAAAGCGGGCCGCTTTTCCACACGCCCGGGCCGAAATAGAGCGTCGCACCTTCGGGCAGACCGTCGATCGCCTTCTGGATCGCAACCGCATTGTTTTCCGACTGAAGGCTGGCGCCGAAATCAGCAACATCGGCGAATTCGGTTTCCGGCGCGGTGACGAAATCAAGCGCCTCGCTGCCGATGACCAGACGATAGGCCGTGTGCGGCTCAAGGCCATTGATCGAGAATACAGTGCGCTCGCTCACGCCTTCTGCCACCGTCTCACCGGTGTTCTCCGTCGCAAGCCGCCAGGACACCGGGGCCTTCAGGAAGTATTTATTCTCGCCGGAAAAGACGGCAAAGGTCACCGTCCTCGCCGAAACGGCGAGCAACTCAATGGCAGTCATCATGGTCGTCCAAGCAGGATACGAAAGTATTGGGGGCGGCTATTGCCGCCCCCGGCAAGGTCTAGTTGCGGATACGGTCCAGAACGTCCTCGACATTGTAAAGAATGTCATCGGCGGCCGTTTCGGCGTCGATCTGGTCATAGGCGAACTCTTCGAGCGGATCGCCGATCGCCTGCGAGATCTGCGGATGTTCGAAATACGGCGAAATCGTCGGACCGGTCGCAGCCAGAATGATCTGGTGAGCCTTCATCTGCTCAGGCGCGATCTGGTCGCCCGCTTCCAGCTGTTCGAGAGCCTTTTTCGAGGCCGGAATGCCGCGGGTCGTGCCGAGGATATCAATCGCGCCCTCATCATTCAGGAGGCAATTGACCACTTCGGCCGCGGCGTCCTGGTTGTCCGAATTCTTCGAGATCGAGAACAGCATCGAAGGCTTGCGATAAACGCCGTCATTGGTGGCGCCTTCGGCAAGCGGAATGGTCGAAGCCGTCAGCACCTGACCTTCCTCAAGCACGTCGCCAATCTTGAAATAGGTCGAATCCCAGGCATAGGTGCCGGCAATGTGGCCGTTGGCCCATTCCGGATTTTCATTGAGCACCAGATTGCCGCCGGCAGCGACCTTCGGCCAGGGGATGACGACGCCGTCTTCGACGAACTTCTTGTAGAGGTTCAGCCCGTCGACCAGCTCTTCCTTGCTGTAATTGAATTCGAGCGTATCGGGCTCGATCATGGTCTTGCCGGTCTTCTGCGTCAGATAGGCGGTGATCAGAAGACGAATGTCGAGACCACTCTGGGTCGGGCTCGAGGCTTCATAGGGGAAATAATCTTCGCCGAGCTTTTCCTTGAAGGTGATGCCGGCCTTGTCCATGTCGTCCCAGGTCTTCGGCAGTTCCAGACCGGCCTTTTCGAAGGTCGTCTGGTTGAAGAACGGTACACGACCGGTGATCGACAGCGGCAGGCCCTGCAGATGACCATTGACGGTCGAGGTGGCAAGCTCCGCATCGGTCCACTGCGACAGATCGATGATATCGGAGAAGTCGTTGAGATCGGCGAAACCTTCACCGGTCGGCGTGAACAGCGGCAGCCAGGGCCAGTTGATCTGCATGATGTCGGCTTCGGTACCGCCGGCCAGCTGCGTGGTGATCTTTTCCTGATGGCCGGTCCAGCCGGTGAATTCCGGAGAGACGGTGTGGCCGAGCTTGTCGCCGCAATATTTCAGCGCTTCCTGGGTGGCCAGGTGACGGCTGTCGCCGCCCCACCAGGACATGCGGAGATCGGCGGCATTGGCTGCCGTCAGCGATGTGGCAGCCATCAGGCCGGCCAGGATTGTCAGTTTCATGGTCATATTTTCCTCCCTTTGAAAAAGACGGTTTACGAAACTCATGCCGACAGCGAGATGTTCTCGCCGGTGCGGCGGTGAAAGATATGCAGGGCGTCTTCCTGCGGCATGATGCGGATCTGCTCATCCCGCAGGTTCTGCCGCTCCAGCCCCGTGGCCGGAACGACGACGATGAAGGAATGCCCCTCCACCATGATGTAGAGGTAGACCTCGTGGCCCATGAACTCGACATGGGAGACGCGGCCGAGCAGCCCTTCTTCCGCGTTCTGGTCGACAATGTGGAAGTGCTGGGGACGCACGCCGAAGGTCACCTCCGTCGGGGCATCCTTGTCGATGCGCGCGCGCGCCTTTTCATCGATGGTGATGACCTGCGTGCCGATCTTCAGCTTTCCACCGTCAACGAGGGTGGCATCGCCGATATTCATTTCCGGCGAACCGATGAAGCCCGCGACAAAGGCGTTGGCCGGCCTCTGGTACAGCGTGAAGGGATCGGCGACCTGCATGATCCGGCCTTCCTTCATAACGCAGATACGATTGCCCATGGTCATCGCTTCGGTCTGGTCATGGGTGACGTAGACGACGGTCGAATGCATGCCGTCCGCCAGAAGCTGCTTGTGCAGGTCGGTGATGCGCACCCGCATCGAGGCGCGCAGTTTCGCATCGAGGTTCGACAGCGGTTCGTCGAACAGGAATACCTGCGGCTTCTTGATCAGGGCACGGCCGAGCGCCACACGCTGGGCCTGACCGCCGGAAAGCTGCTTCGGCAGGCGTTCCAGATATTCCTCGATCTCCAGAATGTGGGAGACCTCGTCGGTGGACGCGGCAATCTCGTCCTTCGGTGCATGCTTCAGGCGAAGACCGAAGGAGAGGTTGTTCTTCACCTTCATATGCGGGTAAAGCGCATAGTTCTGGAACACCATGGCGATGCCGCGCTGGCCCGGGGCCTTGTCGTTGACGAGATCGTCGCCGATGCGGATTTCGCCGCCGGAGATGCGTTCGAGACCGGCGATCATGCGCAGCGTCGTCGACTTGGCGCAGCCGGACGGGCCGACCAGCACCATGAACTCGCCATCCTCGATTTCCAGATCGATGCCGTGAACGGCCTTGAACTTGCCGTAGACTTTTTCGAGATTTTTCAGCTGAACTCTGGCCATGGTTGTTATCCTTTGACTCCGCCAGCGGAGATACCTTCGATGAAATATTTCTGTGCCATGAAGAACACGACGAGAGCGGGCGTGATCGCAAGCACCGACATGGAGAGAATCTTGTTCCAGGCGAATGCTTCAGTGGTGTCGATCGACAGTTTGAGGGCCAGCGAGACCGGGTATTTGTCGACCGAGGACAGGTAGATCAACGGCCCGAGGAAGTCGTTCATCGTCCACATGAACTGGAACAGGCAGACCGAAATCAGGGCCGGTGTGAGCAGCGGTACGACGATGAAGAGAAGGGCCTGCCAGCTCGAGGCGCCGTCAACGCGTGCGGCCTCTTCCATGTCACGCGGGATGGCGCGCAGGAACTGGACCAGCATGAAGACGAAGAACGCATCACCGGCAAGGGCAGACGGCACCCACAGCGGCAGGAAACTGTCGAGCCAGCCGAATTCCCGAAACAGCAGGTATTGCGGAATACGGGTGACGACGTTGGGCAGAAGCAGGATCGCGATCAGCGAGGAAAACAGGATCTTCTTGCCGGGAAACTCGAACCGGGCGAAGCCATAGGCAACGGCGGTGGCCGAGATCGCGGTTCCGATCATTTTCGGAATCAGGATCAGGAAGGTGTTGAGGAAGAACCGACCGAACGTATAGGGCGTCGAGGTTTTCCAGCCTTCGATATAACCGCTGACGGTCGGATGGGTCGGCCAGAAGCCGGCGCTCGTGAACATTTCGGCGTTGGTCTTGAACGACGCGCCGATCAGCCAGATCAGCGGGTAGAGCATGATCAGCCCGACCACAAGCAGGACCACATAGCGGATGAACGACGAGATCGCGACTTTGCGCTGTTCGCGTTTGCGGGCGCGGATGGCTTCCAGGTCGCGGGCGGACAGCATGCTGGACAAGGTTTGCTCGGTCATGATCAGCTCCTCTTGTCGCCGGCGTAGTAGACCCAGTGACGTGACGACCAGAAGGCAATCAGCGTCAGGACCATGATGATGGCGAACATGACCCAGGCAATGGCCGAGGCATAGCCCATGCGGAAGTTCTTGAACGCTTCGTCATAAATGTAGAGCGGCAGCAGGTAGGTGGATTTCAGCGGACCGCCACCGGTAATGATGTAGGGACCGTTGAACTCCTGGAACGCCTGAACCGTCTGCATGATGAGGTTGAAGAAGATCACCGGCGTGATCAGCGGCAGGGTGATGAAGAAGAAGGTCTTCCACTTGCCGGCCCCGTCGATGGCGGCGGCCTCGTAAAGCGAATTGTCGACGCTCTGAAGGGCTGCCAGGAAGATCACCATCGCCGAGCCGAACTGCCACAACCGCAACAGGGTGATGGTGAACAGCGCGTTGGTGGGATCGCCGAACCAGTTGACCTCCGGCAGGCCGAGGCCTTCCAGCATCATGTTGATCAGGCCGACATCGGCAAACAGATAGCGCCACAGCACCGCGATCGCGACGGACCCGCCGAGGATCGACGGCACATAGAAGGCCGTGCGGAAGAAATTGATGAACTTCAGCTTGTAGTTCAGGATCACCGCGATGAACAGCGCGAAGGCCAGCTTCAGCGGCACGGTCGAGAACACGTAGATCAACGTCACGCTGAGCGACTTGTTGAACGTGCGGTCATGCGTGAACAGCCGGATATAGTTCTTCAACCCGACGAAATGGGGCGAACTCATCAGCGAATAGTCGGTAAACGACAGCACGAAAGAGGCAAGAAAAGGCACTGCCGTAAACAGCAGCAGGCCGATGATGTATGGGGACAGATAGGCGAGCCCCATGAAACGATTTTCACCGCTCATGACCGCATTCCCGTTTGTTGTTTCCGGCAGCCCGTCAAAGGCGTGTCGGCACGGCCTTGCCCGAAAGACGGGCAGGCAACATGCGGCAAACGCAAAAGGCGCTGCCCCCGAAGGGCCGCACGGATGTTATTGTGTTCTGAATTGTGCATGGCGCTAGTGCGCAGCGCGAGGGATCAACCCAGTCGGGTTTCGACTTTTCCCATACGAGCGACATCCTCCCAGATGGTTTTTAAAGTAATACGCCTTTATTTCAGCGTTTCCAGTGTTCATAATCATGGTTGCAAGCTGATTTGGAATAGAGGGTTTCGGACAAAAGGATGGAGAAAATCGAAGGTGGAGTTCTGGACGGCCTTGCGGTGAATGCGCTCAATCTGACATTGACCCGCTCGACCATCAGAATGTTGCACACATCGACATGGACGGCAGACAAGGTCAACAAGGTGCACGACCTCGTCATCTGTCTGACCGGACAGGCCGAATACGAGGTTGCCGGCGAAACCTTTGCGATGAAACCGGGCCGCGCCCTGCTGATTCCCGCCGGCGAGCGCTTCATCGGGCGTTCCACCTCCGAAGAGCTTTATACCGGCGTGGCGCAGCATTTCCGTGCCGAGGTCTTCGCGCGGATGGACCTGTTCGAACAGATGGATTGCCGGCTGTGGGTCGATCTGCCGCGCTGGGAGATGATTGCGCCGCTGGCCCGCCACTACCGCGAAACCGCACCGCTGTCCTCGACCACCTTCGCCCAGCATCATCTGTTCATGGTGCTGCTGATCGAGTTCATCGAGGCGGCCTTTATCCGCTGGCGCCCGCAACAGGATGTCGCGGTCAACAACCCCGACAGTCTCTCGCTTTCTGTGATGGTTGCCGCCTCGCAGATTGCGGCCGATCCGCTGAGCCCGGACACGGTTGACCGGGTGCTCGGCTCGATCCCCTACAATCAGGATTATTTCCGGCGCGAATTCAAGAAACAGGTCGGCCTCACGCCGCCGAAATATCAGGAGTTCAAGCGGATGGAGCGCGCCATGGCGGTGCTCGCCAGCGGCCAGACCGTCAAACAGGCCTCCGCCTTTGTCGGTTACGACGACAGCTATTATTTCTCACGGATGTTCAAACGCTATATTGGCGTCAGCCCGGCCGGCTACAAACTGCTGAACAAACGCCACCAGGAAGGCGCCTATCCGCGCGGCGAGGAAGACGGCATGGCCGTCTTCCCGTTGCTCAGTCCGCAGGAGTAGAGCGGATCAGACGTCGACAAGCGCACCGCGCGCGCCGATGACGCGGGCGGAAAGGGCCGAGCCTTTGGCAAGCGCCTCGACCAGCGGCGCGCCGGTCATCAGTGCGGAAATCAGGCCGGCGTTGAAACTGTCACCGGCAGCGGTGGTGTCCACGACATTGTCCGAAGGCGTCGGCTTGAAGGTCACCGGGCCTTCATCTTCATCCTCGGCAAAGATCGTGTCGGGGCCGCTCTTCACAATCACCGTTTTCACGCCCGCGGTGCGGTAGCGCGCAATCGTTGCCTGCGGGTTTTCGTCGCCGAACACCGCACCGTCCTCGTCAAAGGACGGCAGAACGATATCGCTGACGGCAGCGGCCTGCATGATGGTTTCAGCCATGACATCGCGCGAGGGCCAGAGCCGGGCGCGCATGTTCGGATCGAAGGCGATGACGGTGCCGGCGGCGCGTGCTTCGGCAAGCTTTTTCAGAAGCGTTGCGCGATGCTCTTCATTGACCACCGCCATGGTAATGCCGGAAAACAGCACAAGCCCCCTGCCCGCCAGCGCTTGTGCGAGCGCCTCGGGGTCCTCGGCCAGAAGCTTTGCCGCCGACTGGCCGCGCCAGTAGGAAAAGCTGCGCTCGCCGTTCTTCAGCGCAATCATGTAAAGCCCGACGGTGCGCTCTTCGATCCGGCGAATGGAGGCGGTTCCCACGCCCGCCTCGTTCATGAAGGCCAGCATCTCGTCGGAAACCGTATCGGTGCCCGCGCCGGTAAAATAGTCGACCGCAAAGTCATCTGGCAGCTGGCGGGCGAGATACCAGGCGGAGTTGAACGTATCGCCGGCAAAGCCGCGCGTATAGGCGCCGTCTTCGCGCGGGGCCATTTCGACCATGCACTCGCCGACACACAGGATTTTTCTGGGCAGGTTTTTCATTCGTCTTCCATTTCGAAAAAGGCCGGATGCGAGACGTTGATACGCTCGACGATCTTGGCAATCTGCGCCAGATGGCTTCGCATGGCCTCAACGGCCGCGTCCTCATCATGCGCCTCGATTGCATCCAGTATCACGGTATGTTCATTCAGCGCGCTTTCCGCGCCAAACGACAGACTGAGATACCGTACACGGTCCATATGCGCCTTGTGGTCGCGGATCAATGACCAGGCGTCACCATGGCCGGAAAGCTCGCAAATCTGCTTGTGGAAGGCGTCATCGAGAACGTGGAAACCGGTCTTGTCTCCATCGCTGATGGCGGCCTCCTGCTTGGCCAGGCTGGCGCGGAGTGCGGCGGTATCATCCTTGCTGCAACCGGCCGCCGCCGCCCTGACTGTTGCAAGTTCAAGAGCGCTGCGAATAAAGTGAGCCTGCATGACGGCGCGTTTGGAAATATGGGTCACAAGCGTCGCTCGTTGCGGCCGCACGAGCAGAAATCCCTGCTGCGACAGCCTGTAAAAAGCATCACGTACGGGCTGACGCGACACTCCGAGGATGCGGGCGACCTCGACTTCTGATAGTTTCGACCCCGGCGGCAATTCATTCTCGATAACCTGCCGGTAAAGGTGATCATAAACCAGGTCGGTCACGGTGGGCTGGCGCGCCTGCTCCAACGTACCGATATCTAATTTTCCGACCATCCATTCCTCCATTGACAGGTTTCGCATACTAACATATTAGTTTTCGAGAGAAATGCAATCGCGCATTTTCTACCGACATTTCAGAATGCGAGCGGGAGGCTACGACATGCTCAACAAGGACCGGCTCTTTCCGACAGAACCGAAGACGCGGGATCTCGCCCGCGCACTCTACAACGAAATCAGCACGCTTCCCATCGTCAGCCCCCACGGCCACACCGATCCGCGCTGGTATGCGGAAAACGAACCTTTCCCGGACCCGGCCAAGCTGTTCGTGGTTCCCGATCATTATGTCTTTCGCATGCTCTGCTCGCAGGGCGTCAAGCTGACCGATCTGGGTGTTCCGCGCGTTGACGGCGGCGAGACGGAAACCGACAGCCGCAAGATCTGGCGCCTGTTTGCCGAAAACTTCTACCTGTTGCGCGGCACACCGAGCCGCGGCTGGCTGGAACACTCCTTCGAGCACGTCTTCGGTCTGACCAAGCGTTTCGGCCCCGACACCGCAGATGAATTCTACGACCATATCGACGAATGCCTGCAAAAGCCGGAATTCCGGCCGCGCGCGCTGTTCGAACGCTTCAACATCGAAGTGATCGCGACCACGGAAAGCCCGCTCGATGACCTGAAATGGCACGCGATGATCCGCGATTCCGGCTGGACCGGCGGCAAGGTCGTCACCGCCTACCGCCCCGACCCGGTTGTCGACCCCGATTTCGAGGGCTTTGCCGAAAACGTCGCAAAGTTCGGTGAAATCACCGGTCTCGACACCACCAATTACGACAACTATCTCGAAGCCCACCGCGTGCGCCGCGCCTTCTTCAAACAGTATGGCGCGACCTCGACCGACCATGGCCACCCCACGGCCCGCACCGAGGACCTGCCGAAGGCGGAAGCCGAAGCCCTGTTCGCCAAGGCGCTGAAGGGCGAATGCACGGCCGAGGAAGCCGATGCCTTCCGCGGCCATATGCTGACGGAAATGGGCCGCATGAGCGTCGAGGACGGGCTGGTGCTGCAGATCCATCCGGGTTCGACCCGCAACCATTCGGCCGAAGTCATGGCCCGTCACGGCCGCGACAAGGGCTTCGACATCCCCTCGCAGACCAATTATGTCGAGGCGCTGCGTCCGCTCCTGAATGCCGTCGGCATGGAACCGGACCTGACCATCGTTCTGTTCACCCTCGACGAAACCGCCTATTCGCGCGAACTGGCTCCGCTTGCCGGCGTTTATCCGGCACTGAGGCTTGGCCCCGCATGGTGGTTCCACGACAGCCCCGAGGGCATGCGCCGCTACCGTGAAATGGTCACGGAAACGGCGGGCTTCTACAACACGGTCGGCTTCAACGACGACACGCGGGCATTCTGCTCGATTCCCGCACGTCACGATGTCGCCCGCCGCGTCGACTGCGCATTTCTGGCGACCCTCGTCGCCACTGGTCGCCTCGATGAAGACGAGGCGCCCGAAGTCGCGCGTGACTTGACCTACAATCTGGTCAAGCGCGCATACAGGCTGTAGCTACAGCCATTTTCAAGCAGGGAGAGGACCTTATGAAAAGCTTGAAAGAACTGGGAATGGGAATTGCAACTGTCGCGATCATCGCGACAGGCGCTGTATCGGCACAGGCTGCCGAAATGACATTGCGCTCGTCGGATACGCATCCGGCCGGCTATCCGACGGTGGTTGCCGTCCAGTACATGGGAGAGCAGCTCGAAGAGTGCACGGACGGCAAGATCGGCATCGAAGTCTATGACAGTGCCCAGCTTGGCGAGGAAAAGGACACGATCGAACAGACCCGTTTCGGCGTGATCGATATGCTGCGGGTGAGCCTCGGGCCGTTCAACGGCCTGATCGAGGAAACCCAGATCCCGTCGCTGCCCTACATCTTCCGCTCCACCGACCACATGCATCATGTGATGGACGGCGAGATCGGCGATGAAATCCTGGCCGCCTTCGAACCCTACGGCCTCGTTGGGCTGGCCTTCTACGACGGCGGTTCGCGCTCCTTCTACAATCGCGAAAAACCGATCACCTCGATCGACGATCTCGACGGCATGAAGTTCCGCGTGATGCAGTCCGACATCTTTGTCGACATGGTCAACGCGCTCGGCGCCAATGCCACGCCGATGCCCTATGGCGAAGTCTATTCCTCGATCCAGACCGGCGTTATCGACGGTGCGGAAAACAACTGGCCGTCATTCGAAAGCTCCAGCCACTACGATGTCGCCCCCTATTACACGCTCGACCAGCACCTGATCGTGCCGGAAGTGCTGGTGATGTCGAAAGCGACCTGGGACAAGCTGACGCCCGAGGACCAGCAATGCGTCCGCGACACGGCCAAGGCATCGGTCGAATATCAGCGTGAGAAATGGGCTGAACGCGAAGCCGAATCCGAAAAGATCGTGCGCGAGGCAGGCGTCGAGGTCATCACCGACATCGACAAGACGCCGTTCATTGAAGCGATGGGCCCCGTCTACGAAAAGCATGTCACCAGCGAAAAGCTGAAGGACATGGTGAAACGGGTACAGGCCGTTCAGTAAGCACATTACGGATGCGGCGGCATTTCGCCGCCGCGTTCTTCTCCTTGGGGGAGTTGAAACAGTGCAAGACATAATGAAATCGATAGCGCTGGGCCTGGGTGTCATTGCCCGGATCGCGCTTTGGGGGGCTGCCGTCGGGCTTGCCCTGATGACGGCTTTTATCGCCTGGCAGGTTTTTGGCCGCTACGTTCTCAATTCAACACCGATCTGGACCGAGCAGACATCGATCCTGCTGATGGGCTGGTTCATCTTTCTCGGCGCTGCCGTCGGCATTCGCGAAGGTTATCACTTAAGTTTCGATATTCTGATCCATGTCATCCCGCGCTGGCTGAAGCTGATTTTTTTCACCATTTCGGACATCTGCGTCGTCGGGTTTTCGGTCGGCATGGTCGTTTATGGCTGGCAGCTTGTCGAAGGCACCTGGGAGGCAACGATGCCCTCGCTCGGCATTCCGGATGGCGTCGCCTTCCTGTCGCTGGTGTCCGGCGGTTTTCTGATGATCGTCTTCTCGCTTGAACGCATCGCGCGCCGCGCGGCCGGCCTTCCCACGGCCCGCTTCGGCGAAACAGACCTGTTTGAGGAGGAGTAGGAACCATGGAACTCGTCGTCCTTTTCGGCACCTTCGCTGTCCTGCTCTTCATCGGGACCCCGGTTGCCTTTTGCCTTGGCATCTCATCCTTTGCCACAATCATCTATCTCGGCCTGCCGCCGCTGATCGTCTTCCAGCGCCTGAATTCCGGCGTATCGGTGTTTGCGCTGATGGCAATCCCGTTCTTCATCTATGCCGGTGAAATCATGGTGCGCGGCGGCATTGCCAGACGCCTCGTGGCGCTTGCAGGCGCGGCCGTCGGCCATTTCCGCGGCGGACTCGGTCAGGTCAATATCGCCGCTTCCGTGTTGTTCGGCGGGATTTCCGGCTCGGCTGCGGCAGACGCGTCGGCCATTGGCGGCCTGATGGTGCCGCAGATGAAGGAACGCGGCTATGACGCCGACTATGCGGTGAACATCACCGTGACGGCCGCCATGATCGCCCTGATGCTGCCGCCGTCGCACAACCTGATCATCTATTCGATTTCCGGCGGCGGCCGTATCTCGATTGCCGATCTGTTCACCGCCGGCATCATCCCCGGCATCGTTCTGGCGCTCTCGCTGATGGCGGCGGCCTGGTTCGTTGCCAAACGGCGCGGCTATCCGACGGAGAAATTCCCCGGTGCGAAAATCGCCGGCGCCCTGTTTGTCGACGCCATTCCCGGGCTGATCCTGATTGCGATCATCTTCGGCGGTGTCCGTTCGGGCATCTTCACCGCTTCGGAAAGCTCGGATATCGCCGTCGTCTACGCGTTGGCCTGCACGGTGTTCCTCTACAAGACGATGGACTTCAAGACCTTCGTCGATGTCACCGTCGGAGCGGTCAAGACCACGGCCATGGTGCTGCTGGTCATCGGCTCTGCCGCCTGCTTCGGCTGGTTGCTCGCCTATCTGAGGGTTCCGGCCAATATCGTCGCCTTCATGCAGACGGTTTCGGAAAACCCGATCATCATCATGCTGCTGATCAATGTGGCGCTTTTGATCCTTGGAACCTTCATGGACATGTCGCCGTTGATCGTGATCACCACGCCGATCTTCCTGCCGGTTGCCACCGCATTCGGGGTCGATCCGGTTCAGTTCGGCGTCATCATGATCCTGAATCTGGGGATCGGGCTATGCACACCACCGGTGGGATCGGTTCTGTTCGTCGGCTGCGCGGTCGGCAAGATACCGGTGACCCAGGCCATCAGAACCATCTGGCCGTTCTATTTTGCGGCCGTGTTCACCCTGTTGCTGGTCACCTACATTCCGGCGCTTACCCTCTTCCTGCCGTCTCTGTTCCACTAGGAGCAAAGGCTGACCGGCAAAACGGTCCTGAAATCCGCCCTCGCCGCAACCGGCGGGGGTGTCATCGCAAGGCCAAGGCCTTGAGCCCGAGAGAGGCATTCAAAAGGGCACGATGACCGACGCATTCACGTCCCAAGCGTGAAGCATTTTTAATAAGTGAAGGAGAAAACAATGCTGAATATTGAAATTCGCCATGCGATCGATCCGGTCACGGCGAGTACGTTCGATACAAGCGAACTGCGCGAGCACTTTCAGACCAGCAATCTGTTCGTCCCCGGCGAAATCAACCTGATCTACACCCATTACGACCGCATGATCGTCGGCGGCGCCTGCCCGGCAAACGGCCCGCTGGAACTTGACCACGTCGCGCCCTGCGGCACGGATTCGGTCCTCGACCGCCGTGAAATGACCATCGTGAAGCTCGGCGGTCCGGGCAAGGTCACCTGCGATGCCGAATATGACATGGTCCACGGCGACATGCTCTATCTCGGCATGGGTGCGGGCAAGATCACGTTTTCCGGTGAAGGCCGTTTCTACATTCTCTCAGCACCGGCGCACCAGACCTACCCGTCGCGCCTCATCAAGATTGCCGAGGCGGCAAACGTCACGCTGGGCGCGGCCGAAAACTGCAACGAGCGCACCATCTACCAGTTCGTCCATCCCGATGTGATGAAGTCCTGCCAGCTCGTTGTCGGCATGACCAAGCTGCAGAAGGGCTCGATCTGGAACACCATGCCGGCCCACGTCCACGACCGCCGCATGGAAGCCTATCTCTACATCGACCTCGATGAAGAAGCCCGCGTGTTCCACATGATGGGCGAGCCGGATGAGACCCGCCACCTGGTTCTCAAGAACGAGGAAGGCGCAATCTCACCGCCCTGGTCGATCCATTGCGGTGCCGGCACCTCCAACTACACCTTCATCTGGGCCATGGCCGGCGACAACGTCAACTACAAGGATGTCGAAATGGTATCCATGGAGACGCTGAAATAATGGCTATTTCTTTCTCTCTTGAAGGCAAGCGCGCGCTGGTGACAGGCGCCAACACCGGTATCGGCCAGGGCATTGCAATTGCCCTTGGCGCAGCCGGTGCGGAAGTTCTGTGCACCAGCCATCAGGACAGCGATGAGACGGTGAAGATCATCAGGGATGCCGGCGGCAAGGCCGTCAGCGAAATCCTCGATCTTTCCGACCCGATGAATGGCAAGAAATTTATCGAGGCCTATGACAAGCCGATCGATATTCTGGTCAACAATGCGGGTCTCATCCGCCGCGAAGACGCCGTCGACTTCTCCGAGAAGGATTGGGACGATGTCATGGACATGAACGTCAAGGCGGTGTTCTTTGCCTGCCAGGGCTTCGCCAAGAAGGTTCTTGAGCGCGGCGGCACCGGCAAGATCATCAACATCGCCTCGATGCTGTCATTCCAGGGCGGCATTCGCATTCCCTCCTACACCGCCTCGAAAAGCGGTGTGGCCGGCATCACCAAGCTGATGTGCAATGAGTGGGCGGCCAAGGGCATCAATGCGAACGCAATTGCGCCGGGCTATATCGCCACCAACAACACTGCCGCACTGCGCGCCGACGAAAAGCGCTCTGCGGAAATTCTTGGCCGGATTCCGGCCAATCGCTGGGGCGACCCGGCAGACCTGGGCGGCACTGCCGTCTTTCTTGCTTCGCCCGCGTCCGACTACATCAACGGGGCGATCCTTAATGTCGATGGAGGGTGGCTTGCCCGCTAAAGCCGAAAACCTTCCCCGGTTGAAACGCCCGGACGCACCGCGTCCGGGCTCGGGGATTGTGCATCTGGGCCTGGGAGCGTTTTATCGCTCCCATGGCGCAATCTATATTTATGAAGCAATGCAAAAATCCGGTGGTGACTGGGGCATTGTCGGCGTCAATCTGATGACGCCGCCCAGGCAGCGCGAAATCTTCGAGCCGCAGGGCTTTGCCTATACCGCCGTGTCGCTCGCGCCCAACGGGATCGAGCCGCAGGTCATTCCCGTGCTCAACGACGTGCTCGATGCGCCGGAAGACCCGGAAGCCGTTCTCGCCCTGATGGCCGATCCGAAGATCAGGATCGTCACCTCGACGGTCACGGAAAAGGGCTATTGCCACTTCCCGTCAACGGGCAAGCTCAACCGCGAACACCCGTTCATCGTTGAAGACCTGAAAGATCCGAACAAGCCGAAATCGGCCATCGGTTACATCGTCCGCGCGCTCGACCGCCGCCGCAAGGCCGGCATCCGCCCGTTCACGATGATGAGCTCCGACAACCTGCCGAACAACGGCCATGTCGTCCACGCCGTCGTTGTCGAACTGGCCGGCATGATCGATCCCGAGCTTGCCGCCTGGATCGAGAAGGAAGTCACCTTCCCCTGCACCATGATCGACCGCATCGTGCCGGCCACCAAGCCGGAAGACATCGAGCGCGTGGCCGAGCTGACCGGTGTTTACGATCCGGTTCCGGTGATGCACGAGCCCTTCCGGCAATGGGTTGTCGAAGACAAGTTCGTCGATGGCCAGCGCCCGGATATCGGCGCGGTCGGCGCCCAGCTTGTCGAGGACGTGACCCCGTTCGAGCATATGAAGCTTCGCTGCCTCAACGGCACGCATTCCTCGATTTCCTATCTCGGTTATCTGGCCGGCAAGGAAACCATCTACGACACGGTGTCCGACACGGTGTTTGCGGCCTACTGCAAGTTCCTCTGGGAACAGGAAATCATTCCGGCCGTCGATGCGCCGCCCGGCGTCAGCCTCGAGGAATACACCGCCGCCCTGTTCGAGCGCTATTCCAACCCGTCGATCCGCCACCTGACCTGGCAGATCGCCATGGACGGTTCGCAGAAACTGCCGCAGCGCATTCTCGAAACGGTGCAGGAAAACCTCGAGGCCGGACGTCCGGTCCCGGGCCTGTCGCTCGCGATTGCCGCATGGATGCGTTACGTCGGCGGCGTTGACGAGCGCGGCAACCCGATCGATGTGCGCGACCCGCTCGCCGGCAAGCTCAAGGCGCTTTCCGACGCCGGCGCAACGCCGCGCGAAAAGGTCGAAGCGCTGGTTGGCGTTTCCGACGTTTTCCCCAAGGCGCTGCAGGACAACAGGGACTTCGTGGAAGGCCTCGTTGCCGCCTATGAAGGCCTTGTCGAAAAGGGCGCACGCGCGATGGCTGAAGCTGTCGTGCAATAAACCAGAGAGCACAGGCGTCGCGGCCAGCGCGGCGCCTGCCTGCATGAAATTCAACCGGGCTCATCCGGTGCGGAGGTATCTATCGTGGCTGACCACTGTCTCAAACTCCACCCCAAGGACACGGTGTCCATTCTGGCCGTGCGCGCCGACAAGGGCGATACGCCGCTCGGTTTCGGCGTGCCGCTTGAAGCCCCGGTCACCCGCGGCCACAAGATTGCCAATACCGATATTCCCGAAGGCGGCGCGATCTACAAGTTCGGCCAGCTCATCGGTTATGCCGCCCGCGACATCAAGGCCGGCGAACATGTCCATGTGCATAACTGCACGTTCGGCGATCACGGCCGCGACTACGAAATCGGCGCGGACCTTGAAGCCGCGAAAGCTGCCATTCCCGCGGTCAAGCCCCGCACCTTCATGGGCTATCGCCGTCAGGACGGCTCTGCCGGAACCCGTAATTATATTGCCATTTGCGGAACGGTGAACTGTTCGGCAACGGTCATCCGCAAGGCCGCCGACATCATCAATCATTCCGGTATTCTCGACAATTATCCGAATGTCGACGGCGTTGCCGCCTTTGCCCATGGCACGGGATGCGGCATGGCCTCTTCCGGCCCCGGTTTCGACAATCTCCAGCGCGTGCTCTGGGGCTATGCAACACACCCCAATACCGGTGCGGCGCTGTTCGTCGGCCTCGGCTGCGAACAGATGCAGCTGGCCCGCATGCGTGAAATCCATGGCGAAATGGATGAAAGCCGGTTCTTCCAGATGACCATTCAGGAAAACGGTGGCACGAAACACTCGATCGACAAGATTGTCGACCACATCAAGGAATTGCTGCCGCAGGTCAATGATGTGACCCGCACCGAAATTCCTGCTTCGGAACTGAAGCTTGCGCTTCAGTGCGGCGGCTCCGACGGATTTTCCGGTATCACCGCCAACCCGGCGCTCGGCATCGCCTCCGACCGCCTGATCGGCATGGGCGGCACGGTCATTCTCTCCGAAACCCCGGAAATCTATGGCGCAGAACAGCTTTTGCTGCGCCGTGCAGCCAGCGATGACGTGGCGCAGAAACTGCTAACCCGCATCAAGTGGTGGGAGGAATACACCGATGCCAATCACGGTTCGATGGACAACAACCCCTCGCCCGGCAACAAGCAGGGCGGGCTGACCACCATTCTTGAAAAATCGCTCGGCGCTGTCGCCAAGGCCGGCAGTACGCCGCTGATGGATGTTCTCGAATACGGCGAACAGATCCGCGAAAAGGGCCTTCTGTTCATGGACACGCCCGGCTACGACCCGGTCTCCGCAACCGGGCAGATTGCCGGCGGCGCGCAGATGCTGGTGTTTACCACCGGCCGCGGCTCCGCCTTCGGCTCCAAGCCGACGCCGACGATCAAGGTGGCCACCAATTCCGCGCTGTTTGCCGCCATGCCCGACGATATGGACCTCAACTGCGGCGACATTCTCTCCGATGGCATCAGTATTCAGGACAAGGGCGAGGAAATCCTCGACTATGTTCTGAAGGCCGCCTCCGGCGAAAAAACCAAGTCGGAGGAAATGGGTCTGGGCGACAATGAGTTCGTTCCCTGGCAGGTCGGCGCGGTGATGTAGTTCCCCGCATCAACCCGAGAAGCATACAAAGGCCGGACGCGAAACAGCGTCCGGCCTTTTTTCGTCCGTTTTTGAGGACGATAGCCGGTTCCTGCGTCTGCCGGATGGCAACACATGCACAAAAGCCGGAATTGACATAGGTCATGTTCAGCTAACGTTCATGAAAACTCACATATCAAGTGAATATCCGTTTTCAGACGCGATTACAGCACTTTAATAAATGTTGTCCATTTTAGTTAAGTATCTTGCACGCAATTATGCCGCGTGTCATAGAAATAGCGGATGGACAGGAAAGGAAATGCAATGACCGTAACCAATGCCGGTGCCATGGCACCGCAGCTCAATGAGCTCCTGAACGGCGAAATGGAAGCCGCACGGTTTTATTTTCAGGCTGCCGCATGGTGCAACCAGCGCAACATGTCCGGCTGCCAGACCTTCCTTCTCGGCCATGCCAATGAGGAACTCGATCATATGCGCCGCTTCCTGGCCTATCTGTTCGACCTCGACTTCGCCGTAAAGATTGACGGCATGGAAGCGCCCGAAATCAAGGCGGAAACGCCGCGGGACCTGTTCGCCGCCATTCTGGAGACCGAAAAACAGGTCACCCGCAACATCTATGCGGCCACCACCCGCGCCGAAGAGGAAGGCGACCACGCCACCTTCGAATTCCTGCAGTGGTTCGTGCGCGAACAGCGGGAGGAAGAAACCCTTTTCGGCGATATCCTCGACAAGATTGACCTGATCGGTGATGGCCCGCATGCCAATTACTACATCGATCGCGAAATCGCGGGCATGGGACACGAATGAGCAACGACCCGACCATGGAGACGCTGCGCGAAGGCCGGATCGTCTCGCTTGAAAGTCTTCAGCCCGGCGAAAGCGGCATCGTCGAAATCGTCGAGGCCGGCGATTTCGAAAACGGACTTTCGGTGCGGCTGAGGGCCCTTGGCCTTTCCAGCACCCACCAGGTTTCCATGGTCCGGCGCGCCTGGTTTGGCGGGCCACTGGTCGTGCGCGCCGGAAAGGCGACCGAAATCGCCATCCGCCGCGCGGAAGCCGCACTCGTCAAGGTTCGCAAGCTCTGAAAACGGAGTTCAGCACCCGGTCTGCGCCCTGAAGGGCGCAGGCCAGCGATATATCAAAGATGTCCAAAGGGCACACAGGGTCAGACGCTGAATATACGCCGCCGGAGATTTCCTTTCCGGTGCGTCCAAAGACGAACACTCCGGTCAGGCTGCGATATTGCCGTGTCCGGTCAGCTATCTGGAAGCCGCTATGAGCCACTGTTCGCCCGCCCAGGCCAATCTTGAAGCCAACGACGTCCCCCGCATTGCCATGCTCGGCCAGCCGAATACCGGCAAGTCGATGCTCTATAACCGGATTACCGGCGCCGGCGCCTATGTCGGCAACTGGCCGGGAATCACGGTGTCGCTCTCCAATGCACGGGTGACGCTTTCCGGCCGCGAGGTCGAATTCGTCGACCTGCCCGGCATCTACGATCTGGAAGGTTTTTCCGAAGACGAAACCGTCGTCGCCGACTTTCTGAAAACCTATCCGGTCGACCTCGTGATCGTCGTCATGAATGCCAGCCAGATCGACCGGCAGATCCTGATGCCTCTACAGATCAGGCAGCTGGGCCTGCCCGCCGTGGTGATGCTGAACATGGTCGACGAGGCCCGCAAGAACGGCATCGAAATCGACACGGAAGCGCTTTCGGCCCGGCTCGGCATGCCGGTCCACCTGATCAGCGCCAAATATGGCGAGGGCTATCCCGAGGCGATCTCCAGCGTCGACGAGATGCTGTCCGTACGGGAAAACACCCCGCCGGCCTATGCCGACTACGACGCGCTGCGCGAAACGCTGATGACCGAGGAAACGCTGGCCGAAACGCTTTCCGGCGCGGTTGTCTATCCCGACGTGCCGCCGCAGACAATCACCCAGAAGCTCGACCGCTTCCTGCTGCACCCGGTGTTCGGCCTGCCGCTGTTTTTCGCGGTCATGCTGTTCGTGTTCTATGTCGTCTGGACCATCGGCCTGCCCTCGCAGGACTGGGTCGGCATTATCACCGACTGGATCCAGAACCGGATTCTCGAACCCGTGCTGAGCCTCGGCCCGAGCTGGCTGCAGAATTTCGTCATCAACGGCATCTGGCTTGGCGTGGCCACCGTCGCCTCCTTCGTGCCGCTGATCATGCTGTTCTTCTTCTGCATGGCGGCGGTGGAGGACAGCGGTTATCTGTCGCGCGCGGCCTATCTGATGGATACCTGGATGCGCCGCATCGGTCTGGACGGCCGCTCCTTCGTGATGCAAATGATGGGTTTCGGCTGCAACGTGCCGGCGCTGATGGGCACGCGGGTGATGCGCTCGCAGCCTTTGCGCCTGCTGTCGATGCTGATCATCCCGTTTTCGCTCTGTTCGGCGCGGCTGGCGGTGTTCGTGTTCATCATCGCCGCCGTCTTCCCGCCCGCACAAGGCCCGTTCGTGCTGTTTTCCTTCTACGTCATTTCCTTCGCGGCGGCGTTTCTGGCGGCGGCCATCTTCTCCCGCTCCAAACAGTTCAAGAACACCGAGCCTTTCGTGCTGGAACTGCCGCCCTATCGGGTGCCGACGCTGAGACAGGTGTGGCTGCGCGGCTTTGGCGAACTTAGGGAATTCCTGCATCGCGCCACCAACTTCATCATCATCGGCACCGTCGCCGTGTGGTTCCTCACCAATTTCCCGACCAACGCCACGGGCCTCGACACCTGGGGCGGTCAGCTCGGCGAACTGCTGCAGCCAGTCATGGCCCCGATCGGCATCAACGCCTATCTGACGCTGGCGCTGATCTTCGGCTTCATCGCCAAGGAAGTGGTGATCGGCTCGCTGTCGACCATCTACGCAATGTCGTCCGGCCTCGTCGCCCATCAGATCGCGACGACCGTATCGCCGGCTGCGGCCTATTCCTTCTGTCTGTTCTGTCTGCTCTACACCCCCTGCCTGACCACGGTCGCCACCGTGAAGGCGGAAAGCCGGTCATGGGGCTTCATGATCTTCTCGCTGGTCGTGTCTCTCCTCTATGCGTGGCTGATCGCCTTCGCCTTCTATCAGGGCGCCCTTCTGCTGGGCTTTGAGTGAGGGAGAGAACAGATGAAAAAACTTCTTGAAAACAAGACCCTTGTTGCCGTCTGCGGCGTTATCGCGATTGTCGTCATCTCCGCGCTCACCTTCCTTCAGGGCCGGGCGGCCTATAATCCCGCGCACCGCTACGAACAACTACGCGCCGACCTCGCCAACGGCGATTTCCGGGCCGCCAACACCGAGGCCTCGGAAATCACACTGGTACTCGCCAACCGCACCAATGAGGGCTGGCTCGGCAAGGACGACGTCGAAAACCTGCCCTGCGCCGACATCATCTATATGGACCGGCTGTTTGCCGAAGCCTCCGGCGGCAAGTTCGGGCTTTCCGCCCAGCGCGAGGTGCTGGACGCCCTGCTGGAAACCACCCCGGATGGCGTGCTGCTGTCATCGGCCCCGGAAACGCTGGTCGCCTTCGGTGAGGCCGTCGGCTGGCGCAGGGATGGCGAATGGCTGACCTATGACGCGATGTCGTTTTCCCCCGACGACGCGCCCAAGGGCCACCTGCCGGTGTTCAAGCCGGAAGACAAGATCCGCGCGCCGTTCAAGTCCCGCAATGGCCGCCCCCAGACCGGTGGCGCGCTCTACGACCTGCTGACACACCGTCTCGATGCCTGCCAGCCGGGCCTGTCAGGCTGACGGATTCGGCTCCGTTGCGACAGGGCGGACAACACCCCGCAAACCCCGCCACAAAACATTCTCTTTCGTTTTCGTCAAAAAATGTGTAAGAGCGCCCTCAAGAGTTACAGGGCGCTCCTCCCAAAACCTTTGACTGCGCCCCAGCCCCAGAGATTTAAGATATGGCACTTCGCAACATCGCGATCATCGCGCACGTTGACCATGGCAAGACGACCCTTGTCGACGAACTTCTGAAACAGTCCGGCGCATTCCGCGAAAACCAGCGCGTCGACGAGCGCGTGATGGACAGTAACGACCTCGAAAAAGAGCGCGGCATCACCATTCTCGCCAAGGCGACCTCGGTCGTGTGGAAAGACACCCGCATCAACATCGTCGACACCCCCGGCCACGCCGATTTCGGCGGCGAGGTCGAGCGTATCCTCTCCATGGTGGACGGCGCGATCGTTCTGGTCGATGCCGCCGAAGGCCCGATGCCGCAGACCAAGTTCGTGGTCGGCAAGGCGCTGAAGGTCGGCCTCAAGCCGATCGTCGCGATCAACAAGATCGACCGCCCGGACGCCCGCGCCGAAGAAGTCGTCAACGAGGTCTTCGACCTGTTTGCCGCACTCGACGCCACCGACGAACAGCTCGACTTCCACATTCTGTATGGCTCAGGCCGCGCCGGCTGGATGAACACATCGCCCGAGGGCCCGCAGGATGAGGGCCTTGGCCCGCTTCTCGACCTCGTGGTCGATCATGTGCCAGCGCCGAAGGTCGCCGAAGGTCCGTTCAAAATGATCGGTACGCTTCTGGAAGCCAATCCCTATCTCGGCCGCATCATCACCGGTCGCGTATTCTCGGGTTCGATCAAGCCGAACCAGCCGGTCAAGGTTCTCTCCCAGGATGGCAAGACGGTCGAGACCGGCCGCGTCTCCAAGATCCTCGCCTTCCGCGGCATCGAGCGCCAGCCGATCGAGGAAGCGCAGGCCGGCGACATCATCGCCATTGCCGGTCTTTCCAAGGGCACAGTTGCCGACACCTTCTGCGACCCGGCCGTGACCGAACCGCTTCAGGCCCAGCCGATCGACCCGCCGACGGTCACCATGTCGTTCATCGTCAATGACTCACCGCTGGCCGGCACCGAGGGCGACAAGGTCACAAGCCGCGTCATTCGCGACCGCCTGATGAAGGAAGCCGAAGGCAATGTGGCGCTGAAGATCGAAGAAGCCGAAGGCAAGGATAGTTTCTACGTCTCCGGTCGTGGCGAGCTTCAGCTTGCCGTGCTGATCGAGACCATGCGCCGCGAGGGTTTCGAGATCGCCGTTTCGCGTCCGCGCGTCGTCATGCACAATGACGCGGAAACCGGCCAGCTGATGGAACCCTTCGAGGAAGTCGTCATCGACGTCGATGAGGAGCATTCCGGCATCGTCGTGCAGAAGATGGCCGAGCGCAAGGGCGAGATGGTCGAGCTTCGCCCGTCCGGCGGCGATCGCGTTCGCCTCGTATTCTTCGCCCCGACGCGCGGCCTGATCGGCTACCAGTCGGAGCTTCTGACCGATACCCGCGGCACGGCGATCATGAACCGCCTGTTCCACGACTACCAGCCCTTCAAGGGCGAGATCGGCGGTCGCAATCAGGGTGTTCTGCTCTCCAACCAGGCCGGTGAGGCCGTCGCCTACGCGATGTTCAACCTCGAGGATCGCGGCCCGATGATCATCGAGCCGGGCGACAAGGTCTATGCCGGCATGATCGTCGGCATCCATACCCGCGAAAACGATCTCGAGGTCAACGTCCTGAAGGGCAAGCAGCTGACCAATATCCGCTCCGCCGGCAAGGACGAAGCCGTCAAGTTGACGCCGCCGATCAAGATGACGCTCGACCGGGCGCTGTCATGGATCCAGGACGACGAGCTGATGGAAGTCACCCCGAAATCGATCCGCCTTCGGAAAATCTACCTCGATTCCAACGAGCGCAAGCGCTTCGAAAAGACCCGCGCGGCGGGCTGATCATCAGGAACCAGGGGCGGCTTCGGGCTGCCCTTCGGTTTGTTGACAAAGCTGCCTCCTCCCTCCGGGTCATCCTCGGGCTTGACCCGAGGATCCAGGGCTACACGATGTGTTTTTGCGTGAAACCCTTTCTTATCAAAGGGTTAAGCAGAATGGATGCTCGGATCACGTCCGAGCATGACACCTGTGGGGACGGCTGAGGGAGGCGACAACCCGCACGTCTTCGGGTTTGTCAGCAGTTTGAGGGGCGGCTTCGGGCCGCCCTTTTTCGTTTCCGCCCTGCATGGGAAAGCGACATTGCGGTGGATGGCCTCAACGCCACGCTGTTGGGGAACACCTGCTGTCATAAAACCCCATTTCGCTGTTGGAAGTCGCCTGTAAGGCAATTGAGGCCTTTCGCAAGACCGTCGGGACCTGATAGTCATAGATCGCAGCGGCGGGCCGAATGGCTTCGCCGTGCGGACAATGTACAATCCGGGACAGTCTGTTGGTGAAGATCAAACCGGCCGGCGATCAGGCCGTAACAGTAGAATTTGCAGATGTGATCGACGAAACCGTCAGCGCGCGCGTGATTGCGCTCGACCGCGACCTGAAGGCCGATCCGGTTGCAGGCATCACCGAAACCGTGCCGACCTACCGCTCTTTGCTGGTATTTTTCGACCCCGCCATCTTGCCGGGCCGCACCCTGATGGCGACGCTTAAAGACCGCGTGGACGCCAGCGCCGAGCCCGACGAGACGCAGGCGCGCCATTTCACCATTCCGGTCTGCTATCAAGGCATCGATGCGCTCGATCTTGCCGAACTCTCGGCAGCCAGAGGCTTGAGCCAGCAGGAGGTGATCGCGCTTCATACCGGCGCGACATACCGTGTCTTCATGATCGGCTTTGCCCCGGGTTTCACCTATCTCGGCGGTCTGCCGGAGGCGCTTCATACGCCGCGGCTGACGGAACCGCGCCAGAAAGTGCCGGCCGGCGCCGTCGGTATCGGCGGAGCACAGGCCGCGATCAACTCCGTCGCCGGGCCGAGCGGCTGGCGCTATATCGGCCGGACCCCGGTGAAACTGTTCGACCCCGAACGGAACGATCCGGCATTTTTCCGGGCCGGCGATTTCATTCGTTTCCGTGCGGTTTCGCCAGATGCAGTCGCCGCGCTCGACCGGCGCGTTGCCGCCGGTGACCCCATCGTGGAGTGTGAACAGCCATGGTGATGCTCGAAGTTGCAAAAGCCGGATTGATGGTCACGGTGCAGGCAAGACCGCGCACCGGCTACCTTGCCGCAGGCGTTTCACCGTCGGGACCGATGGATGAAGACGCCTTTGAGATTGCGCAGACCCTTGTCGGCAATGACACTGAGGCTGCGGCGCTCGAATTCGCCCAGTTCGGCGGCAGCTATAATGTTTCCGAGCCCACACTTGTCGCCGTCACCGGCGGTGCGGCCCAGGTGTCGATTGACGGGCGGCCCGTGCCCTGCTGGGAAAGCCATCTCCTGAAACCGGGACAACGCCTCGATGTCGGTGCGATCCGTGGCGCGATGTGGGGCTATATCGCCTTTTCCGGCGGTATTGACGTGCCCGTTCTGCTGGGCTCGCGCGCCACACATGTCAGGAACGCAATGGGCGGCTTCAAGGGCCGTCCGCTTGAAGTCGGCGATCAGCTTGAGCTTGGCCCGTCCGCAACGCTCTGGCCGCGAAGGATGACGTCGATCTTCCGCCGGGCTTCGGGCCCGATCCGCGTGATTGCTGGCCCGCAGGACGATTATTTCGATGCGCGCGCATGGTCGCTGTTTCTGGATGAACCGTTTGCGGTTTCGATACGCCGCGACCGGATGGCAAGCCTGCTGTTCGGCCCTGCCCTCAACGCAGCACGCGGCCACGATATCGTTTCAGACGGCACGCCGCCCGGTTCGATCCAGGTGCCGGGGTCGGGCACGGCGACGGTGCTGACCGCAGAGCGTCAGACGACCGGCGGCTACCCCAAGATCGCAACCGTGATTTCCGCTGACCTGCCGCGCATCGCGCAGATGCCGGGCGGCCAGCCCTTCCGGTTCAGGCTGGTGGAACAGGATGAAGCCGAAGCCTGTCTGCTTGAAGCCCGCGAGACGGTCAAAGCAATCATCACGGAAATCGAAAGCCCCTGAGACGGCGCGGCCCTTATCTCAGCAGCACATCATTGCGCAGCTGAAAACGCGACGGATCATAAACGGCGTGAGAGATTTCAACCAGTTCGCCATTGTGGCTGTAAAGATCGGCGTCGATGCAGAGCGCCGGGGCCCCTTCCGAAAGGCCGATCGCATCGGCGGCCACCTGGGGACAGGCGATTGCGCTGGTGGTCTGGCTGACCCGGACAATCGGCCGGTCGAACATTTCCTCGACGAGCCGATAGACCGAGCCGAGCCGGTGACGCGATAACGACGGTTCGACACCGGCATAGGGCCCGGCAACAAACATGCGCGACCAGTTGAGCGGCCGGAGCCTTCCGGGTATGCGGCGCACAGCGATTACCTCGAGCCAGAAACCGGTCGCGCTTTCACGTCCGCCAAGCGCCGGATCGGAATGGTTCGCCACATGGCGTGATGTCCAGACTTCAAGCACCGTTTCGCGCGTAACGCGCATCAATTCCGGCAGGCTGTTCGTCGCCATGCGAAAATGCTGCTGTGGTGTCTGCGAGGCGATGACCGTGCCGACACGTTTGCGGCGTGCGACAAGGCCTTCGGATTCCAGCTCGCTCAGAGCCCGTCGCAATGTCGTACGGCTGACACCGCATTCAACGGCAAAGTCGACCTCCGGCGGCAGGCGTTCTCCGATTTTCCAGCGCCCCGAAGTGATTTCCTCACGCAAAGAAAGAGTTAACTGTTTGTGTCGCGGTGCGCTCATTCCATCTTTCCCGGCAGCCATAGAACAATCTGTGGAAAAATCACCAACAATAACGCGAAGGCGACCAGAATGAGAAAAAAGGGTGCCACGGCACGCAAGAGTTTTCCCATCGTTTCGCCGGTCTGCGCCTGGATGACAAACAGGTTAAACCCGACCGGTGGCGTTATCTGAGATATCTCTACAGCAACAACAACAAAAACACCAAACCAAATCGGGTCAAAACCTGCGGATGTAACCATAGGCAACGTAATCGGCAATGTCATCACGATGATCGAGGTGCCATCGAGAAACATGCCGATCACAACATAAAACAAAAGCAGCAGGGTAATCAGCGCAAAGGGTGCAAGATCGAGCACGGCAATCCAGCCGGCAACAGCGCGCGGAAGACCGAGGAAACCGAGTGCGGCATTCAGGAGCGCGGCACCGATCAGGATCAGCCCTATCATCGCGCTCGTGCGAACCGCCCTGGTGCCGGCCTTGGCGAGATTGGCAAGGCTCAGTTCCCGCCTCGCGGCGGCCAGCAGCAGGGCACCGAGAACACCGACCGAAGCCAGTTCCGTGGGGCTGGCCAGACCGGAATAAAGCGCCCCCATGACGCCGGCAATCAGTGCCAGCAGCGGCGCGATATCGGCAAGGCCGCGCCACCGGTCACTCCAGGAAAAGCGCTCTGCCGTCCTGCGTTCGCCCGAAACCGTGTGGGTCACGGCAATATACAGACTGTAGAGACATGCCAGCAGCAGGCCCGGCACGACGCCGGCAAGAAACAGGCGCAGAATGCTTTGTTCGGACACCACGCCGTAGATGATCATGATGATCGACGGCGGGATCAGAAAGCCAAGCGTGCCCGCCCCGGCAAGCGATCCGATCGACAGGCGCCGGTCATAGCCGCGGGCCTGAAGTTCCGGCAGCGTGACCTGCCCGACAATCGCCGTCGTCGCCGCCGATGACCCGGAAACGGCGGCAAACAGTGCAGAACCGGCAACATTCACATGAACAAGACCACCGGGAAGCCGGCTCATCCATGGCGCAAGCCCGGAAAACAGCGAACGCCCGAGCCGTGCGATGACGAGGATCTCACTCATGAGAACAAAAAGCGGCAGCGCCAGCAGTTCCGGGGCTGTGCCGGCTTTCCACATCAGCATGCCGGAATAGGCATCAAGCGGGATGTTCGGTTTGTAGATCGCAAGCAGGATATAGCCAACGCCGAAAAGCGACAGGCCGACCCAGACGGAACCGAGCAGCAGGACAACAAAGAGAAGCAACGTGACCGCGCCGATTTCAACCATCTACGTGTTCCCTGCCGGTTTCCGGCGCCATGTTCAGCGCCAGCCGCACAAGCCTTGCCGCCATCGCCAGCACGAATTCACCTGCACCGACAACCGCAACCGCCTGGGGAATGGCAAGCGGCGTATTGACATAGCTCGATTGACGCAGCCCGCCTGAAAACGACGTGTGAAAAATGTTCCAGAATGCCCTGAGCAGCAGACAGGCAAGCACAAGCCCGACCAGTGTTGCGGTAATATCGACGATCCGGCGGAAACGAGGGCCCCGCGAAAGCAGCAGCGTGACCCGCACCTGCGTTCCGTGCTGAAGCGCGGGCCCAAGGCCCAGAAGAAACACCCCGCCCATCGCAAAGGCCGAATATTCCCATGAGAAGGCAAGGCTGCGGCTTAGAAAACTGCGGCTGAAAACCTCCGCCAGCATCATGGCGCAAAAGCCATAAAGCAGGAGCATTGCAACGAACTGGGAAATTCTGGCGGTCCAGTCCGTCAAGATGAGAAAGGCACGAACCATTGCATTTCCTGCACATGGGAGGCTTGCGGGCTTGCTCGCAAGGCGCTTTTTCTAAGAAAGGGCGGAAGCGATATACCACACTGCCGCGCCGCCGAAAGGTGATACAGACTGCCGATCATGAAACGGGCCGGCACGGCACTTGCCTATTTTCCGACCGCAGCGGCATATTCCCTGATAATCGGCTCGGCGGCCGGAATACGCCCGATATAGGTGTCCCACATCCCGCGTCCCGCTTCGTACATCGCCGCTTTCAGGGAATCCTGCGGCGTCAGGACAGTGATACCGTTTTCAATGAGGATTTCGGTATTGGCGGCATCCTCGGCTGCGCTCTGCGCCCAGAATTTTGCGACAAGCGTTTCGGCAACGCCTTCGATTGCGGCCCGGTCATCCTCCGACAGGGCATTCCAGGCATCGAGATTGACGGTGACCACATCGGTCGACGTCGACCATTGCAGCGGGCTGAAATAGGGCGTCATGTCCCAAAGCTTGCCGATGACGCCGGACGAGGTCGAGGTTGCAACGCCGTCAATCGTTCCGGCGGCAAGGGCCGGAACGACATCGCCCCACGGCATTTCCAGCGGCGCGGCACCAAGCCGTCGCAGGAATTCAAAACTGCCCGGATTGAAAGCGCGAATCCGGCGCCCTTGCAGATCTTCCGGGGTTGATATCTCGAATTCCGAAAAAAGCCCCGGCGACGGCCAGGGCACATAGTACAGGATTTTCTGGTTGTGGCGGGCGGCAATCTCGTCGAACACCGGTGATGCAACTTCGAGAAATGCCGCCATCTCCTCCTGCCCCTGAATCAGATAGGGCAGCGTATCGATCGCAAGCAGCCGTTCTTCACCGGCCTGCTGGAACAGGAGGAAATCGGCCATCTGCACGATCCCGGTCTCCACGGCAGCCATGCTTTGCGACCCGGACACGCCAATCTCGCCAGCGTTCAGGACATTGATCTGCACATTGCCGTCAGTGGCTTCGCCAACAGATCTGGCAAATTCCCGCGCAGCCTTGGCCTGAAAATTGTTTTCTCCCCACGGCGTCGAAAAATCCAGTGTGGTCTGTGCCGCCGCCGTACCGGCACTCAAGGTCGCAACCGCAAGAGCCAGTCTGTACAAGATCGCCATATATCCATTCCCCTGTCGTTTAGCGTCATTCTGTTTTTCGCCCAACCGTACTATACCCGGCAAATGTTGCACGGCGAAGCCGCATTCGAAGTTGAGCTCAACATCACACGTCGCCGGATTTCAGGCATGCTTACAATACGATGTGATCGGCTGCATGGATGTGGCGATTTCAATCGGAGAGATAAAAATCCTTCCTTTCTTCAGGCGACGACAAACGCTCCGGGAAAGCGCATGCGAAAACCAGACCGTTGTCGTCGGAGCGCCAAATCCGGCACAAAAAAGCGGCGGCCCCGAAAGGCCGCCGCCGGACAAGGTTAAACAGGTGTCACGTCAGCGCGGTTCGCTTCTGAGCCCCTTGATGATGGCCACACAGGCCAGCAGCAGAACGATCGTGAACGGGAAACCCGTCGAGACCGCCATCGCCTGAAGCGCCTTCAGTCCGCCGCCAAGCAACAGCGCAATGGCCACCAGTCCCTCGAAGCTTGCCCAGAACACGCGCTGCGGCACGGGCGCATCGACCTTGCCGCCGGCCGTGATGGTGTCAATCACGATCGAGCCGGAGTCCGACGAGGTCACGAAGAAGACGATGACCAGAACAATACCGATGATCGAGGTGATGGTTGCAAGTGGCAACGCTTCCAGCATCACGAACAGTTTCAGGTCGAGCGGTGCACTGCCAAGTTCTTCGTAATTGTTCACGAGGATCTCGTGGATCGCCGTATCGCCGAACACCGTCATCCAGACGATCGAAACGACCGAAGGGATGATCAGCACACAGGTGATGAACTCGCGCACGGTGCGGCCACGCGAAACACGCGCGATGAACATGCCGACAAAGGGCGACCAGGAAATCCACCAGGCCCAGTAGAACGAGGTCCAGCCATCGAGGAAGTTCTTGTCGGTTCGCCCGAACGGGTTGGCAAGTTCCGGCAGGTAGCGGGCATAATCAGCGAAGTTCGAAGCCAGGCTTCCGAAAATGGAAAGCGTCGGGCCAACAAGAATGACGAACAGCAGCAGGATGCCTGCAAGCACCATGTTGATCATCGAAAGCCGCTGAACGCCGGCATCCATACCGGCAACGACCGATCCCAGCGCAATGCCGGTGATAAATATGATCAACACGACTTTCGAAAGATCGTCCACCGGAAGCCCGAAGATGTGGTTCAAACCGGCATTTGCCTGTTCGGCGCCGATACCCAGCGAAGTGGCAAGCCCGAAAAGTGTGGCAAGCACGGCCAGAATATCGATGATATGACCGGTCCAGCCCCAGACACGCTCGCCGAAGATCGGGTAGAATACCGAACGCATGGCCAGCGGCAGGCCCTTGTTATAGGAAAACAGTGCCAGCGCCAGCGCAACAATCGCGTAGATCGCCCAGGGGTGAAGCGCCCAGTGGAAGATGGTCGATGCCATTGCCAGGCTTTTGGCTTCAGCCGGATTTCCGGGCGCACCGCCAAGCGGAGCCCAGCTTTCGGGCGCCCCGGCATTTTGCGCAACCGACGCGGTATAATGCGAAATCGGCTCGGACACGCCGTAAAACATCAGGCCGATACCCATGCCGGCGGCAAACAGCATCGCAAACCAGCCGGCGTAGGAATAGTCCGGCGTTGCCTCGGCGCCGCCGAGACGGATTTTTCCGTAAGGTGAAAAGATAAGATAAATGCCGAGCAATACGAAGATGTTACCGGCAACCAGGAAAAACCAGTCGAAGGTCGATGTCAGCCAGTCCCGCATGCCGTTGAAGATGGTTGCGGCTTCCTCCTGGAAAGCCAGCGTGGCCAGAACGAAGGCGACAACGGCGAGACCGGAGATCAGAAAGACCGGGTTGTGGATATCCAGCCCGAAGGGACCGATGTTCGTCGTGATATTATCCTGACCGATCTCATAATCGGTATCGATAATCTCCGTTTCGCCCTCTGGCTCGGGAATCCCCGTGTCGGACATGAATAATCTCCTTGTTTTTCAATACATTTGCGCCAGCCCGCTTGCGGACGGCGATATATGCTCAGCCGCGGATCAGAAACACCGATACGTCGGTATGGGTGGCCAACTGGCCGCCATGCGAATGCATGAAATGATCTGCCAGGTTCGGCACATGCGTGGCCATCACCACCAGATCACACCCCAGTTCGCTGACGGTCCGGGCAAGCGACCGGTCGAGGTCGACGGACGGATCATGGCTGATGACGGTCCGGCACTCAGACGTCACACCGTGGCTGGCGGACTGTTTCTCGGCAAAGGCCTTGAGCTTCGCCTCGAATTCCTTGGGATTGTGGCCGAGCGCTCCGGGAAGCGAAGAGGTCACACCGACATAAACGACAGATGCATTATAGAGTTTGGCGATATCAGCCGTCGTCTTGAGTGCGCGTGTCAGCTTATCTACATGCGCAAGATCGACAGGCACCATGATTTTATTGAACATCTTGTATTACGGTCCTTGTCCGTTTGCGGGTTTGCCGACCCGCATATTTCCTTCCTCTTTTGACCCGCCATATACAGCGAGCCGGCACGGCTCGACAAAGCCGGACACGAAAATGCCATATTCCGGCTAGCATCGCCAAAACCTCGTCGCAAATCAATCCCTGTCACGCCTTACAGGTACGCCCCAAGCGGCCTGCACGGGCTGATATATGTCTGAAGCGACTGAGGAACAGGGGATGCCCGCGCCTTAAACAATGGTGAAAAGCGGTGGGAAACAGCCGGAAATTGCAATTTGCAAGGTACTGACAACATGAACAAAAAAGCCTCGCCGTTTAAATGGCGAGGCTTTTGAAAACCGGTGCGGACGCTAACGAACGCCCGAAACAGGTTTTACGCTTCTTCGAGTTGCGGCAGGATCTGCAGCTCATACAGGCGGCGATAGGGGCCGTCGTGGTTGAGCAGTTCACGCTGCGGCCCCTGTTCAAGGATCGCGCCGTTTTCAAGAACGACAATGTTGTCGGCCGAGGTAATGGTTGCCAGACGGTGCGCAATCACGATTGTCGTGCGGTCCTTGGTCAGCCGCGCCAGCGCATCCTGAACCAGAGATTCCGCATAGGAATCGAGTGCGCTCGTGGCTTCATCAAGGATCAGGATGTCGGCATTGCGCAGCATGGCACGTGCAATCGCCAGGCGCTGTTTCTGTCCGCCTGACAGGTTGCCGCCGTTCTCACCGACAAGGGAGTCATAACCATCATTCATGTTCAAGATGAAGTCATGCGCATGGGCCGACTTTGCCGCCTCGACGATCTCCTCATCCGTTGCCCCCTGCCGGCCGAGCCGAAGGTTTTCGCGCACGGTTCCGTTGAACAGGAACGTATCCTGTCCGACATAGGACATGTGCGCACGCAGGGATTCGAACGACACCTCCCTGAGATCGAGACCGTTCACAGTGATCACGCCTTCATCGGGATCGAACATGCGCATGACGAGGTTGATGATGGTCGACTTGCCACCGCCCGAAGCGCCCACCAAAGCCGTGGTCTTGCCCGACGGAAATGCGAGGTTGAGGTTTTTGAACAGCGGTTTTGACGGGTCGTAGGAGAAACCCACATTGTCGAACACGATCTCGCCGCCGCCTGCGGGGATCGGTTTCGGGTTTTCCGCTTCCGTCAGAAGGATCGGGTGATCCTTGATCTCGTACATCATCCGGACGCCGACCATGGCGGATTCCAGATTGACGCGCATGCGGGCGAGCCGTTTGGCCGGTTCATACGCCAGAAGCAACGCCGTGATGAACGACATCAGCTCGCCGGGCGTCTGGCTGCCGCCGACAACCCAGAAGCCGCTGAGCGCGATGACGCCGGCAATGGCCAGGCCGGAAAGCGTTTCCATGATCGGGCTGGTCGCGGCCGAAAGACGGGCAATGCTGTTGGCCCGATGCTCCACCTGAGTGACCTGCCGGTCCATGCGCGCGCGCATGTGATCTTCGAGGCCGAAAGCCTTGATGATGCGCACACCGGTCGATGCTTCCTGAACACTTTCGATGATTTTCGCAAAAGCGGTCAGTTCCTGACGCATGATGTCACGAACTTTTTTCGTCAGATAGCGAACACCGGTAAACGCGAGCGGACCGATGATGAAAGCCACAAGTGACAGAACCGGTTGCTGGATGAACATCACGACAACCAGCCCGATCAGCGAAAACAGGTCGCGCACCGCCGACGTCAGGATCAGATCCATCGCCGTGCGCGCCGCCTGAGCATTGTTCGTCAGGCGCATGACCAGATCGGAAGACGGGAAGCGGATGAAGAAATTCAGATCCTGCTGAAGGATGCGGCCGAAAATGCTGCTCTGCGTCTTGGCGATGATATTGTTGCCGGCCTTGCTCAGGATCACGATCTGAAAATAGGTGGCGATCCCCTTGACGATGAAAATCGCGGCAACCCCGCCCGCCAGCATGAACATGCGGTTCATGTTCTGGGAGACCACGGTCTCGTTGACAACGTCCTTCATGATCCAGGCACTGAGCGAGGTCATGCCCGCCACGATCAGCATCGCGACCGTGGCCAGCGCATACCAGGGGGCCTGGTCACGCAGGTTTTCAGACAGAAGGCGAAACAGCAGGCTGCGATTGGCTCTGGGAAGGAACCGCGCTGCCAGCGCATCGAGCCAACCGGACAATGGCTTGGGTAGCTGCATGGGGATCCGCATTTCCATATAGATTTCGTGGCCTCCGTTTTGCGCAGGGATGGTGTTTTTTTATCCCTGACCGGCCTCGGCGCGTGAGGAATAGGGCAAACAGCCCGCAAGAGCAAGCCTTCGTTTGAGGCTATTCCTGCGCCCTGTTCACGGCCAAAATATGCTGTTTCCCGCCTTGGAGCGTTTCAGACTGAAACGCTCTAACCCCGAAGATAGCTGACAATCGGCGTGCCGTCATCCGGCAGGTGCGAGCGCCGCTTGCGTGTGACGGTGATCACCTTCGGCTCGCCGGGCAAAAGCGTGAAGCAATTGTCGGAATAGATGTCGTCATCGCCGTGGCCATAGGTCACGTAGAGCGCGGGACGATCGCTCGTCAGCGTGACGCGACGTTCGTCATTATCGGCTGTCTCCACCGCCGTCTCGATTTGCGGCGCGACGAAGCGATAGGCCTTCGGCCGTTTCGGCAGATATTCGTTCTCGCCGAGCACATTGCCGGACTGATCGCGCCAGTCAAAGACCAGAAAGGCGCTTTCTTCCAGAGTTTCCGGCCGGATGCGCGCCACTTCGACAACACCGGCAGCCTTCGCCGTCACCGGATAATCGCCGATCTCGGCGACTTTGCCGGATGTAGCATTGACGCTGCGCAGCCGGACCGTGACCGGCGTATCCTCGGTCCTGTCGGAAACGGCCAGCAGCGTGATCGCGCCGGTATCGGGGTCCGGCTGGGCAGTCACCATCAGGTCGGCAAAAAACCGGCGGGCGAGATACTGCGTGGTCTTCCAGCCGCCGCCATATTCAAGGCTCGACCAGCTTGCCACCGGCCAGGTATCGTTCAACTGCCAGAACAGCGTGCCCATGGTGCGCGGCCTGTTGGCCCGCCAGAATTCGATCGCCGTCTTCATCGCCAGCCCCTGTCCGAGCTGGCTGAGGTAAACCATATCCTCGAAACTGTCGGGAAAGCGGAAATAGCGGGCGATGGTCTCGACAATCCGGCTATTGCCGCCCTCATTGCGCTGATGAACATCCAGAACGGCAGAGGAGACGTTCCGGTCCTCCTCATCGGTGAAGCTCCTGATCACCCGCATGGACGGGAAAGACTGGAAACCGAATTCCGAGCAGAAGCGCGGCCTGACGGTGCGGTAGTGCTCGAAATCCTTCGCCGAATGCCAGACATCCCAGAAATGCATGTCGCCGGACGTGTCCACATGCCAGCCATCGCCGAAATCGAGACGACCGACGGAGGGCGATGAGGGACGGAACGGCAGACCGATATCCTCATCCTCCACCGCCTCTTCCAGCGCATGGTTCAACCGATCGTAGATCGCCAGGTAACGGTCGCGGTTCTCGAGGCTCTCCTTGTACCAGGTCAGGGCGCCGACCAGCTCGTTGTCGCCGCACCACAGTGCCATTGCCGCAAAACGCGAAAGCCTGCGCAATTGCTGGCGCGCCTCCTTGCGCACCAGATCGAGCCAGTGCCGCTCATGAGCGGGGTAGAGATTGCAGGCGAACATGAAATCGTGCCAGATCATCAGGCCGAGTTCGTCGCACAGTTCATAGAACCAGTCGGCCTCATACTGCCCGCCGCCCCAGATGCGGATCATGTTCATATTGGCGTCGACTGCCGACTGCAAAAGGTCGCGCACCTGTTCAGGCGTGGCGCGTTCGGGCAGTGCATCGCCGGGGATCCAGTTGGCGCCCT
Source organism: Martelella mediterranea (assembly GCA_003001975.1). Lineage (GTDB taxonomy): Bacteria > Pseudomonadota > Alphaproteobacteria > Rhizobiales > Rhizobiaceae > Martelella > Martelella mangrovi. The sequence goes on along the minus strand of PVUG01000012.1, from coordinate 7,169 downwards.
TCATGAAGATCTCGCGGCCGTTGACCTTGAACGCAAAGCGGTTGCCGATCTTGTCTTCGTCGGTCAGCAACGCGACATCACGCAAGCCGATGCGGAAATCCCTCGTCTGGCCGCCAAGCGAAACGGACAGGTCATAGAATGCCTGCTCGCCATGACCGGCCGGCCACCACAGTCGCGGGTTTTCCACCCGGGCCGTCACGGTCACACGGTTTTCACCGGGAAAGGCATGCAGCGTCGCAGTTGCCCGGTGGCCATCGATTTCCACAATGGCGTCTTCAACCGCCGGCGCGAAGGCAAAGGCGTGGAGTGTCACATCCAGTTCCACGGCGCCATCTTCGTGACGCTGACGGATGGCAACATCATCGAGACGGACCGATCCGGTGCGCACAAGCGCGATATCGCCGTAAAAACCGAGCGGGCACAGCGCGATCCCCCAGTCCCAGCCGCCATGGCACTGCGTCTTGCGCAGGAAATTCAGGTGACCGATGCGGCTGTTGGTCGAAAACGGCATCGGGAAATCGGAGTTTTCCGCCCTTTTTGCAGCTTCCAGGGAATTGGACAGGAATGTCACTTCGATGAGGTTTTCGCCTTCGCGCAAAAAGCCGGTGACGTCGAAGTCATAGCGCAGGAACTGGCTCTCGCAGTGCCCGACCGGTTTGCCGTTGATACGCACTTCGGCAAGGCAATCGACACTTTCGAAACGCAGCGTGAAGTGCCCGTTGTCCACGCTTTCCAGATTGAACGACCGTTTTGCGGTCCAGACCGAACGGTGCACCCAGTCCGTCAGGGTTTCATTGTCGCGCCAGTAGGGATCTTCGATCTTGCCTGCGGCAAGCAGGGCGGAATGAACATCGCCCGGAACGTTCAGTTCGACTGCGATGTCTGCGTCGTCGCACGTCGCCGTCCAGCCGTCGTTGAGAATGATCGTTTCTGCGACATTTGCCATGATGTTCCGTCTTCCCTGTTGCTCTCGGTCGCCCCACGCTGAGAATTACGCACAAACCGACCGTCTTCCCGCTCGCCTTTTAGCCTTTTTCAGGCATCGTGCGAAACGCCTAACCCGCAATATGGGTGAACTTTTCATCGGTGTTTTGCGCAATGGCGACTGGCGTCAGGCTCAAACCTCCCGGAAGAGTCGCGTCAACACATAATGAATTAATTATATAAATATATCTTTATATCAATTGACAATCGATACCGGCCGGATAACACTGCATCCGCTCTGGTTCGCTGTGATGGGTTGATGCCCATCCCGGCGCCAAGAGGGAATCCGGTGCGCTGTGCGACATCATTGTCAGCGGCAATTCCGGAGCTGCCCCCGCAACTGTAAGCGGAGAGTGCCTTTCCACATCGTCACTGGGAAACCGGGAAGACGGAAAGGCGCACCGACCCGCAAGCCAGGAGACCTGCCAGAGCCTTGTAACTGTCCACGGGCGGGGTGTCCCGGTGGTGCTGCGAAACCGGCGTGGGAGGTCGCTCCCGCGGTGTTTTCTCATGCTTTCCGCCAACCCATGCCCCCAACTTTGTCTGGGGTATGAAATGCCAAATACGAAACCTGCCGTCGCAAGCCTCGGCTTTCCGCGCATCGGCGCACGACGTGAACTGAAATTCGCGCTGGAATCCTGCTGGTCCGGCAAATCCGGCGCTGCCGAACTTCTCGATACGGCCGAACATCTGCGCCGCAAGAACTGGCGCCTGCAACAGGAAAAAGGGATCGATGTGATCCCGTCGAATGATTTCTCGCTCTACGACCACGTTCTCGACACCGCGGTCATGGTCGGCGCAATTCCGCAGGAATATGGCTGGACCGGCGGTGACGTCTCGCTTGAAACCTATTTTGCCATGGCGCGCGGCGCACAGACGAGCGCAGACGATGCCGGTTGCGGCCATGCCGGACACGGGCGCGACGTTCGCGCGCTGGAAATGACCAAGTGGTTCGACACCAACTACCACTATCTCGTGCCCGAACTGACGGAAGATCAGACCTTTGCGCTGTCCTCGACCAAGCCGGTCGATCACTACCTTGAAGCCAAGGCGCTGGGCATCGAAACGCGTCCGGTCATTCTCGGCCCCGTCACCTTCCTGAAGCTCGCCAAGGCGCGGGGATCCGATTTCGAGCCGGTCACGCTGCTGTCGCGTCTTCTGCCGGTCTATACCGAGCTGCTCAGCCGGCTCCATGAGGCAGGCGCAGAATGGGTGCAGATCGACGAACCCGCGCTGGTGCTCGACCTGACGAACGATGAACGTGCTGCTTTTAAAAACGCCTATGACGTCCTCACCAGGGCCGTGCCGGGGCTGAAGCTCATGCTCGCCAGCTATTTCGGCGATCTCGGCGACAATGCGCAGACGGCACTGAACCTGCCCGTTGCCGGTCTGCATTTCGATCTCAAACGTGCACCTGATGCGCTGGAGGGCATTCTCGCAAAGGCCGCGCCCGAACAGGTGCTTTCGCTTGGCGTCATCGACGGACGCAACATCTGGCGGGCAGACCTTCCCGCACTTCTCGAGCAACTGCGGCCGGTGATCGAGGCGCGCGGTGCGGACAAGGTTCAAATCGCCCCGTCCTGCTCGCTTCTCCATGTGCCGATCGATGTCGCGCTGGAAACCGAACTCGATCCGGAGCTGAAAAGCTGGCTGTCCTTCGCAATCCAGAAGCTCGAAGAGCTTTCCGCCCTGGCCCGCGGGCTTGGCGGCGAAGCGATTGACGAGGCGCTTGCGGCTGCCGGCAACGCCCTTGCCGCACGCAGCCGTTCGCCCCGCGTCCACAATGATGTGGTTGCCGCCCGGCTTGCCGCCGTCAGCGAAAACGACCGCCGCCGCAAGAGCCGCTTTTCCGACCGCATTGCCCTTCAGCGCAAGAAGCTTGGACTGCCGCTGTTTCCGACGACGACAATCGGCTCCTTCCCGCAGACCAGCGAGGTCCGCAAATCCCGCGCCGCCTTCAATCGCGGCGATCTCGACCGGGCAGCCTATGACGGCTTTCTTCAGACCGAGACGGAAAAGGCGATCCGCTTTCAGGAAGACATCGGCCTCGACGTGCTGGTTCATGGCGAATTCGAGCGCAATGACATGGTCCAGTATTTCGGCGAAAAGCTCTCCGGCTTCGCCTTTACCAAGCATGGCTGGGTGCAGAGCTACGGCTCGCGCTATGTCCGCCCGCCGGTGATCTTCGGCGATGTCTCCCGGCCCGCGCCGATGACGGTTGACTGGTGGCGGTTTGCGCAGTCGAAGACCGAAAAGCCGGTCAAGGGCATGCTGACGGGGCCGGTCACCATCCTCAACTGGTCGTTCGTGCGCGACGATATCCCCCGTTCGCAGACCTGCGCCCAGATCGCGCTTGCCATCCGCGACGAGGTTGTCGATCTGGAAACGGCAGGCGCTGCGATCATCCAGATTGACGAAGCCGCCCTGCGCGAAGGCCTGCCGCTGCGCAAATCGGAGTGGAAGACCTATCTCGACTGGGCCATCGACGCCTTCAGGCTTTCATCCTCGGGGGTTGCGGATGAAACCCAGATCCACACCCATATGTGCTATTCGGAGTTCAACGACATCATCGATGCGATTGCGGAGATGGATACGGATGTGATTTCCATCGAGACCTCGCGCTCAAAGATGGAACTGCTCGATGTCTTCACCGCCTTCGAGTATCCAAGCGAAATCGGGCCCGGTGTTTATGACATCCACTCGCCCCGCATTCCAGCAACAGGCGAGATGACGGAGCTGCTGTCGCTTGCCCGCAAGCGGCTCGATGACCGCCAGATCTGGATCAATCCCGATTGCGGCCTGAAGACCCGCGGCTGGGCCGAGGTCAAACCGGCGCTGGTCAATATGGTCGAAGCCGCAAAAGCCCTGCGCGGCTGAACGGCCTTGCAAAACGCCCCGGCCCTTTTGGGGGCCGGTGGCACACCCGCGTTTGAGGAGGGCGCGCTCGCGCAAAATTGATGGGTGGCAGGATGGCGCCGTCCCCTATACTAAGCCGGATCAGAATCAAGGAGACCGGCATGACGGACCGCCGCACCATTTTGAAAGGCATGCTCGCAGGCTCGGGCCTTGCGCTGTTTCCGATCGGCGCATATGCCCATGAGCCCTCGCCGGAAAACGTGTTTTCCGATCCGAATGCCCCCGTCCTCGGCAATCCGGACGGCGATGTCACCGTTGTCGAATATTTCGATTTCCAGTGCACCTACTGCAAGCGTGACTATCCGATGGTGCGCGATGTCGTTGCCAGGGACGGCAATGTCAAACTGGTGATGAAGGACTGGCCGATTTTCGGCGACGTTTCCGTTTATGCCGCGCAGGCCGTTCAGGGCGCTGCCGCCCTTGGTGAATACGAAACCGCGCTCGATACGCTTATGACGGCAAAAGGCGCCCGCCTGACCCATGAACGGGTCGAAACGCTGCTGACCGACGCGGGGCTTGATTTCGATGCCATTGCTGCGGCGGTGAAGGACAACGAAAAGAAAATTTCCGACCTGCTCGACCGCAATTATCATCAGGCCGAGGCCTTCCAGTTCAACGGCACGCCGTCCTATGTGATCGGCCGGACGGTTTATCCGGGCATTCTCGACAGGATCATGCTGGAATCGGCAATCGCCCAGGCACGGTCGGCGGGCTGAACGCAGCAAAACTGCCTTGAAACGACGTTTTCAAGAAATCTCTGGACCACATTTCACACTGCCGTTAGCTTCGGGCACAGGCGGATTCTTCGGCATGGACAGGCCGATCCGCACGCCACATTGACCAGTATGAAAGCCCATCATGAACAAGCTGACACGCTTTTCCGTTTCTCCTCTTTCCGACATGACCCGGCAGCTTGCCGATGTCGCTTCCGGCCGCAACGATCCGGATCTCGTCATCACCGGCGCGCGGGTGCTTTCAACCTATTCGGAACGCATGCTGGATGACCGGGAACTGTGGATTTCGGGCGGACGCATCGCCGCGGTGAAGCATGCCGGCGCCCATCGCGGCAAGGCGGCGGACGTTTATGATGCCAAAGGCGGCATTGTCGCGCCCGGCCTTGTCGACCCGCATCTTCATATCGAATCAAGCATGGTGACGGCCTGCGCCTATGCCGAGGCGGCGCTTTTGAACGGCACCACGACGATCTTCTGCGACAGCCACGAGATCGGCAATGTCATGGATGTGGCCGGCGTCGAGGCGATGCTGGAAGATGCCCGCCAGGCGCCGCTGTCGATCTTCCTGACGGTGCCGAGCACGGTGCCGGCCACCAGCGCGGAAATGGAAACGGCCGGGGGCGATCTGACGCCGGACAAGATCGCCAAGATCTTCGACAAATGGCCGGAAGCTGTCGCCCTTGGCGAAAAGATGGACTTCGTGCCCGTGGCCATGAGCGACGAACGCTCGCATGCGATCATCGCCGAATCGCTGAAGCGCGGCCGCCCGGTTTCCGGCCATGTCTACGGCCGCGAATTCGTTGCCGCCTATGCGGCAGCCGGCGTGACCGACACGCACGAGGCCATCGACCGGGAGATCGCCAATGATCTTCTGGAAGCCGGCGTGTGGATTTTCCTGCGCGGCGGACCGCCGACCACGGCCTGGCATTCGCTGCCTGAGGCGATCAAGGCCGTGACCGAACTCGGCGCTTCGCACAAGCGCGTGGCGGTCTGCACCGACGACCGCGACGCCGACGATCTGCTGATGTTCGGCCAGGACTGGGTGACGCGTCAGGCGGTCAAGGCCGGCATGAAGCCGGAACAGGCCTGGTCGATGGGCTCGCTCCACGGCGCGACACGCTTCGGCATGGGTGACGAGATCGGCGGGCTTGGCGGCGGGCGGCGCGCCGACATCGTGCTGCTCGACGACACGCTGAAACCGGTCAACACCTGGTATGGCGGCGAGCTTGTGGTGGAAGACGAGAAGGTGACGTCGCTGCTCGACGAGACGCTTTCCGAGCGCTACCGCTATCCCGACGCGGCCTACCACACGGTGAAACTGCCGAAAGAGATCAAGCTGACTCCGGACCTGCCGACCGAGCGGGTCCTCGCCCACTGCATCCGCACCGAACTGCCGGGCATCACGCTGATCCATGACACGGTTGAACTGGAACATGCCAATGACTGGCAGCAGCATTTCGACCGGCACAATCTCTGCTTCGTCTCGGTGATCGAGCGCCACGGCAAGTCCGACGGCAATGTCGCCCACGGCCTGCTCTCCGATTTCTCGCTGAAACGCGGCGCGGTTGCCTCCTCCGTCGGCCATGACAGTCACAACATCATCATCGCCGGCACCAATGAGGCCGATATGCAGGTGGCGCTTCGGGCCATCGAGGAAAGCCAGGGCGGCGTCTGCGTGGTCGATGAAGGCAAGGTCCGCGCCATGGTCGAACTGCCGATTGCCGGGCTTTTGTCCGACAAACGCATCGACGATGTCGCCGACGCCGTGCGGGTGCTGAAGCTCGAATGGGAAGAAGCCGGCTGCTCCATCCCCTATATGGGCTTCAATCTCATCCCGCTCTCCGTCATCCCCGAAATCCGCATCACCGACAAGGGACTGGTTCTGGTGCCGGAGATGAAGGTGATCGACCTGTTCGAGAAGGTTTGAGCGGGCGGGGTCTTCGATCAGTTCATTGCCACCGAAGGCCCCGTTATCTCCCCTTCCGTCAGGATTTTCTTTTTGCCTTCTTGGCTTTTTGGCTTCCTCGGCCCACCCTACTGGCGTCATCCTCGGGCTTGACCCGAGGATCCAATCCCGTTTGTGGCGGGAGGCGATGGCGGACTTTTAGTAAGACATTGCAAGGACTTCACGATAGCCGCAGACGCCAGTCGTAGGACCAGGTGCTCGGATCCTCGGGTCAAGCCCGAGGATTGTTTGTTCAAAACGGTCTATTGTTAGAGCGGGACTGCGGGCATCCCCCCGCAGTCCCGGCGACAGGCGACCGTCCGAGGATTGGGACAGCACCCCAGGTCATCAAGGCTCCCTGCCGCCTTTTGCTTCACCGCTTGGAGAGTTGATTGGGCATAAGACGCCCGCAAACAATCCTAAGCCCGCAAAGGATAGCAGGACAATGGACATTTTGCACACTGCACCGCATCGATGCTTCGGCATTGATGTCGCCAAGGACAATCTCGTCGTCAGTGACGGCGGCGCCTGCGTGACCATTCCCAACAATCGCCGCGGCATCCGGGCCTTTCTCAAGGAAAGACAACCCG
>PVUG01000011.1 GCA_003001975.1 Martelella mediterranea | reverse complement strand
TCAAGTTGAATATGAGAATTTTATCCAAGCTAAATCACGTTCACTAGCATCTTCGCTTTCGCTATAACGCTTGTGTTGTTCAAATTACCGAAAAACAGCCTCAGCTGTTTCAGTAAGAATTGACGGAAACCTATATATGTTCGAACACCTAAATGTTCATACACACCTTAGATCCGCGCATCACTGCGCAAAATCCAAGCAGTTTCCTAAAACGTGACCGCTTCTTAAGTCTCTTGGTAAGCCCGAAAGCTCACCGACAAAGCCGCTCGCCACGTTTCTCTTTCTTCATTATAAAATTGTCCAAATAACCGACGGAAAATTCCCGTCACAAATCCTCGCTCGGCTAATCTCTATCAAGTTCAGCCTGACCCAGCATTCCAGCCTGTCGGAAGATTTTTTCGAACCGTAGGCGCCGCCTCAGCGCCGCCCCGTCGTTCGGTGAGGCGGCTTATAGACCCCATTTCCGCAAACCGTCAACTCCCAACCCCAAAAAAAATGACATTTTTGTTAAAGTACTGGTTTTGTTGACGAAAATTACAGACACGCCCAAAGGCAAACGTTAAGACCCGTTAAGCATTTCGGGGCGCATAATGATCAGGCAGATACGGCTCTTGCCTGTTTTTTAACCGCCTCTTTCGTCCTCCCTTGAATGGCTGTTTTGCCGCCTTGAACCGCAATGATACCGCCTTTGCCGATAGGTCGCTTTTACTTTAATCAATGCGCAAACGAATTTTTCGGAGTTGAAAACTTTGAAAGACCCCATGCGAGAGCGAACGAAGATGCTTCCGGTGAATGACGTCCTGTCACCACTGGAACAGGCGCTCAATGAAAACGGCCGGGCCGTGCTTGCCGCCCCGCCCGGCGCCGGCAAGACCACGCTGGTGCCGCTTCATCTGCTTCAATGCGGGCTCGCGGGCACGGGCAGGATCATCCTGCTGGAGCCGCGCCGCCTTGCCGCACGCGCGGCAGCCTTCCGCATGGCTTCCCTTCTCGGTGAAAAGCCGGGAGAAACGGTCGGCTATCGCATGCGGCTTGATACCAGGGTCTCGTCGAAAACCCGTATCGAAGTGGTGACCGAGGGGGTCTTTGCCCGCATGGCGCTGGACGATCCGGAGCTTTCCGGCATCGCGGTGGTCATCTTCGACGAGTTTCATGAACGCTCGCTCGATGCCGATTTCGGCCTGGCGCTGGCGCTCGATATTCGCGACGGCCTGCACGAAGACCTGAAGCTTCTGGTGATGTCGGCAACGCTGGACACGGCAAAGGTGGCAAGCCTTCTGGACGACGCGCCGGTAATCGAAAGCGCGGGCCGGGCCTATCCCGTCGAGCATCGCTATCAGCCGCGCCCGCCGCGCTCGCGCATCGAGGACGATGTCGTCGCCGCGACCCTTGCCATGCTCGACAGCGAAGAGGGCTCGATCCTGGTTTTCCTGCCGGGACAGGCCGAAATCCGCCGCACGGCGGAGCGGCTCGCCACAGCGCTTGATGAGACCGTCACCATTGCGCCGCTTTACGGCAATCTGTCGCGGGCCGAACAGGATGCGGCCATCGCGCCGGCGCCCGAGGGTCGCCGCAAGGTGGTGCTGGCAACGGCGATCGCCGAAACCTCGATCACGATCGACGGCGTGCGTATCGTGATCGACAGCGGGCTGCAGCGCCTGCCGGTCTTCGAGCCGGCAACCGGCATCACCCGGCTGGAGACCGTGAAGGTCTCAAGGGCTGCGGCGGACCAGCGTGCGGGCCGTGCCGGGCGAACCGCACCGGGGATTGCGCTGCGTCTCTGGCATGAGGGGCAGACCGCCGCACTTCCGGCCTTCAGCCCGCCGGAAATCCTGTCGTCCGATCTCTCCGGACTGGCGCTTGACCTTGCGCATTGGGGCGTGAGCGATCCCGCGCAGCTTTCCTTTGCCGATCAGCCGCCCGGGCCGGCCTATGTTGAAGCGACGAAACTGCTGGGCGCGCTCGGCGCGCTGGATGCGGCGGGGCGGCTGACGGAAACCGGCGAACTGATGCGCGCCATCCCCCTGCCGCCGCGCCTTGCCGCCATGGTCATCAGCGCAGCGGAAGCCGGCAACGCCTTTGACGCGGCCGAACTCGCCGTACTCCTGAGTGAACAGGGGCTTGGCGGCAACAGCCTCGATCTTTCGGAGCGCTTGCGGCGTTTCCGCCATGAGAAAACCCCGCGCGCAGAGGCCGCGCGCGGCCTTGCCGGACGGATCGCCAAAACGACCGGCGGCGGCAGAAGCGGCGAACCTTACGATCCCGGTGCGGCCCTGATCCATGCCTTTCCCGACCGGATTGCCATGGCGCGCGGCGGCCGGGGTCGCTATCTGATGGCAAACGGACGCGGCGCGGAGCTGGCCGAAGACGACCCCCTAGCGGCCCATGACTTCCTGGTCATCGCCGATCTGACGGGCGCGGCCGCGCGCGGGCGCATTCTGGCCGCCTGCCCTGTCTCACGTGAAACAATCCTTAAAGCGCGTGCCGACGCAATTGCGACCAGCGAGGAATGCCGCTTCGACCGCCAGAGCCTTTCGGTGCGGGCCCGCAGCGTGACCCGGCTTGACGCGCTGGTGTTGGCAGAACGGCCCGGCAGCAAGCCCTCCGGGGAAGAAGCCGCCGAAGCCCTTGCCGAAGGATTGCGCACGCACGGACTTGAACTCCTCGCCCTTCCGAAGGAGGCGGCGCATCTTGTCGAGCGCATCGGCTTTCTTCACCGCAAGCTGGGGGCGCCATGGCCGGATGTCTCGCAACAGGGGCTGCTGCAAAGCCTCGATATCTGGTTCACGCCCCTTCAGGGCAATGTCACAGCACTTTCGGCGATCAGCCCGAAAAGCCTGACCCAGGGCCTGCAAGCGCTGCTGCCTTATCCGCTTGCGAGCGACCTCGACCGGCTGGCGCCGACGCATTTCACCGCCCCCACCGGCGACCGGGTTCCGATCCGCTATGATGGCGACGAGCCGGTGCTTTCCATTCGCGTACAGATGCTCTACGGGCTGAAGAGCCATCCGACGATTGCAGGCGGCGTGCCGCTGCTGCTGGAGCTGACCTCACCGGCGGGACGGCCGATCCAGACGACGCGGGACCTTGCCGGTTTCTGGGCGGGATCGTGGAAGGATGTGCGTGCCGACATGCGCGGGCGCTATCCCAAACATGTCTGGCCGGAGGACCCCGCCAATGCGGAAGCGACACGGCGCGCAAAACCGCGTGGAACATGAGACGATGACGCCATCATTCAACGGTTTGCGCCGCTGCCACGGACGAAGGGAGATTTCGCAATGAAAGCACCGGTCCCGGAAATGGTCGGACAGGAACGTCGCGGCAGCCTGCGCCTGCAGACGCTGGTGCGGCTCAGATGGCTGGCGGTTGCCGGACAGGCCGCAACCGCACTGACGGTTGCCTACGGGCTTGATTTTCCGATGCCGCTGTTTCCCGTTCTGGCGCTGATTTCGGCCCTTGCGCTCGGCAATCTGGTCCTGAGCCTGCATTTTCCGGCGACCCAGCGGGTTTCCCCGCGCATCGCCTTTTCGCTGATCGGCTTCGACCTCCTGCAGCTTACCGCGCTGCTTTATCTGACGGGCGGGCTTGCCAATCCGTTTGCGCCGCTGATCTGCGTGCCGGTGATCATCTCCTTTGCCGCATTGCCGCTGCATTATGCCTTTGCGCTTCTGGCCTTTGCGGTTTCCGGCGTTTCGGCGCTGGCGCTCAGCCCGTTTCCCCTGCCCTGGCACGAGGGGATTATTCTGGAGATCGAGCCGATCCTGAAATTCGGCATCTGGATCGCCATTATCTCGATGCTGGGTTTTGCGGCCTTTTACGCCCAGCGCATCACCCTTGAGGCCCAGCAGATTTCCGATGCACTGGCGGCCACAGAACTGGTGCTGCAGCGCGAACAGCATCTTTCCCAGCTCGACGGGCTGGCGGCGGCGGCCGCACATGAACTCGGCACCCCGCTTGCCACGATCTCGGTGGTGGCAAAGGAGATGGCGCGCGCGCTTTCCGATGATCCCGACCATGGCGAGGACGTACAGCTGCTGGTCAGCCAGAGCCAGCGCTGCCGTGAAATTCTCGGTCGCCTGACCTCGCTTTCCAATGAGGACGAGGCGCATATGCGCCGCCTGCCGCTGACCTCGCTGATCGAGGAGGTTGCGGCGCCGCACCGGCCGTTCATCGCCGAAATGGAGATCAGGGTTTCAGGCGAAACCAGCGGCGAGCCGGTGGGAACCCGCAATCCCGGCATCATCTACGGGCTTGGCAATATTGTCGAAAACGCCGTCGAACATGCCCGCCGCAAGGTCGCGATCGATGCGCGTTACAGCGAAACACAGGTGACGATCACGGTCACCGATGACGGCGAAGGCTATACGCCGGATATCCTGCCGCGCATCGGCGATCCCTTCGTGTCCGACCGGCCGAAAGACCCGGCCAACAGCCGCGCCGGCGGGCTTGGCCTCGGCCTGTTCATCGCCAAGACCCTGCTGGAACGCTCCGGCGCGCATCTGACATTCGAAAATGCCGGCGGGGCGCGCATCACCGTTTCCTGGCCACGCTGGCGGATGGAAACAGAGGCTGCCGATCAGAGCTGAGACTTCTGCGCCGGGATCACCTGTGTGAGGAAGATCGCAACCGTGGCAAGGGCCGCAAACAAGGCCAAAAGGAAGCCCGGCGCAAGCGTGATGCCGGTCTGCTGGATGATGAAGGTGGCCAGCAACGGCGTCAGCCCGCCGACAATGGCAAAGCCGATATTGTAGACGAAGGCGACACCGGTATAACGCACATCGGTCGGGAAGATCGCCGTCAGCAGCACCGGGCCAACACCCCAGGCAAAGGCGCCGATCAGCGAAATCACGATCATGGCCGGCATCAGCGACGTGACCCCTTCATGTATCCAGACATAGACGGGGATCGCCGCGATCGCCAGCAGCAAGGACGCGACAAAGGCCGGAACCTTGATGCCGACGAAATCGGAAATTGCCCCGGCAACGGGCATGGGCAGCGAAAACACGATGATGCCGATGAGCACGGCGCTGGCCACCTGATCGGGGTCATAATGCAGGAAATCGGTCAGATAGCTGTTCATGTAGAGGTAAAGCAGCGGCACGGCGGCAGCGCCAAGCCCGGTAATGAACAGGCCAAGCCAGACAGCGCGGGCATTATCGCGGAACAGGGCGGCCAGCGGCACCTTGTGGGCCGAGGCCTCGATTTCGGCAAAGGCCGGGCTTTCGGCAAGGCGCGCGCGCAGCACAAAACCGGCAATCGCCACCAGACCACCGATGAAAAAGCCGATGCGCCAGCCATAGGAGAGCACGGCCGCATCGCTCAACAGATGCTCGATCGCCCATTGCACGGCCTGGGCGGCCAGCATGCCGACATTGATGATCATGAACAGGAAGCCGCAGGCAAGGCCGCGCCGTTTCGGCATGGTTTCGGTGATCAGCGTCATCGCGCCGGGGATTTCCCCGCCAAGACAAAGCCCCTGCACCATGCGCAGCACGACCAGCGCGATGGTTGCCGCAATGCCCCAGGTGGCATAGCCGGGCATGAAGGCGATCAGGAAGGTGGCGCCGGCCATGCCGGCGATCGAAACGCGCAGCATCAGCTTGCGGCCATGCCTGTCGCCGAAATGCGAAAACAGGATGCCGCCAAGCGGGCGCACCAGATAACCGGCGGCAAAGACGGCGAACGCGGCCAGAAGGCGGGTCGCCGCCGCTTCGGAAGGAAAGAAGGTCTTGCCGATCTGCGAGGCGAAAGAGGCGTAGATCACGAAATCATAGAATTCCAGTCCGCCGCCCATACTGCCCAGAAACAGCGCCCGATTGCGCTCGCCGGCTGTTACCGCCATATGCTTTCCTCCGAAAATTGCATCGAAAAAGACGTTGGCCGAACGACAGGCGAAAGGCAAGTCCGCAATTATCTCAGGAGAATTGCCGATATCGGCGGCGCACCCCTGCCCTATCCTATCGCGCCTTCAAGAGTGCCGCACCGACGTGCGCCAGCGAGATCGGCATGAAGCGTCGGGCCCGCCGCCGGGCAACAGAATGCCCCGCCGGGCGAAAGGCCCGGCGAGAAGCTGAAATCCGAAGATACCTAGCGCTGGATCCCCAGCTCGCTGACATCGACCTCAAGCGGGCCGGAAAGGTCCTCGATCGAATCGTAGAGCAGTTCCAGCACATATTGCGGATTATGTGCGAAGGCACCGGGGTCGGCCGTCACGAATTTCCAGTTATAGGCCGCCTTCAGGCTGCGCGGGGTCCAGGCATTATAGTTTACAGAGCGCCCGTCGACCTGGTCGCCGCGACCGTCCTGATCCGCATCAACGAAGAAATAGGGGTAATGCGGTTCAAACACGATCGGCGTGCCGGCGACATTGGCGGCATAATCCTGAAGCATCTCCATCAGCAGCGCCGCATTGTTGGCGACATCGGAGCGGATACCCTTGGAAAGATCGCCGCTGCCGTCATAGCTCACGCGCGAAATCCGGATTTCGTCGACATTTCCGGTCTCGTGACAGGTCAGACAGGTCTGTTCGGCAACCGTCAGCGTGTGCGGATTGTGGCAGGAAACGCAGTCGGCCACCGGACGGGCATGGAAGAACCGGCCCGAATAGGTCTTGTCGGGATATTCGAAGCCGCCCGCACCGACAGCGCCGAGACGCACGGCACCGGCCAGCGCATAATGCGGATTGACGAAACCGATTTCGGGATCCGGCGTGTCCTCGGCCTTGTCGCCGACGGCATTCGACACGCTCACCCCGGCCTCACGACCGGAGTGACAGGTGAGACAGGCCGCCTCGACGCCGGGTTTGACGGGGTGCTCGACACCGCTGGGCAGGGTGATCGCGGTGATTTCGGCAAGGCCGGGATTGTGGCAGGTCTCGCAGTCGACAACACCGCCGACCGGCACGGCCGCCGCCACGCCAGGCTCGCTGCCATCCAGCCCGTGAAAGGCGCGGAAGCCCGCGCCGGAGTGACAGGTGGAACAGCTTGCGGGCACCTCGCCCTCGCCATCCCAGTGCGTAAAGGCTTCAGCCGAGGCATCAGCATGGGCCGAACGCGCCCAGGCCTCGATCATGGTCTGCTGCGGTATCGAAATCTGGTCCGGTCTGAACGGCCCGGACTGCGGCATGACAAAAAGCTCCAGCGCATCGACAGCCGCTTCGCCTTCATCGTTGTCCTGCGCCAAAACAGTATTAGAATTGACAAATGTCAAACTCGCCGCAATAATGGCGACGAAAATTGAAGAAAATCGCTTCACTTCTGAAGACATGGCTTTTCACCCCCGCTGAAAATTCATAGTCTGCGTTTTAAGTATGCTAATCAATTCGGTCCGTTCCGGCAAATCAAATGTCGGATAGACCGTAGGGTTTCATGCGGAAAGTCTCAGGAGTGTTTTGTTGGACCGCCTATTTTCTTCCGGTTTGTCCGTACCGACCGGCCCTTCATTGCCAGACGATCATGTTGCCGACACGCTTCTCACCGAGGAAGCGGCGCTCACGCCTGCTTTCGGGGAAGAACTCCGGGTTGTGCCGCTGGTCGAGGTTGACGCCCTGGTCGCGCAAGGTCAGCCATTGCTTTCGCTGCGCGGTGCGCCGGACGTCAGGCTCGTCGCCCCGATGGCGGCCCGCGTGGCAGCCATCGAGCTCAATCCCGGCCGTCGGCTGATCCAGATGCTGCTGTTCCGCGAAAACGGCGGCGGCCGGCATCAATTTGCCGCCGAAGGGGCGGGCAATGACGCTGCTGCCCTGCGCGCGCTGATGCAGGACGCCGGTCTCTGGCGCCTCTGTCGCAGCCGGCCCTTCGGGCATATGCCCGGCCTTGCCGAGACCCCGACCGCAATTTTCGTGATGGCCGCCGATTCACGGCCCGCCGCCCCCGACCCGAAAACAGCGCTTGCCGGACGCGAGGAGGCGCTGGCACGCGGCCTTGCCGCGCTCAACCTTCTGGCCGAAGACGCCGTTTTCCTGTGCGAGACCAAGGGCAAGGCGCTCGACCTTGCCGATACCGGCACCGTGCGCCGCATTACCTGCGGCAAGCTGCACCCGCAGGGACTTGCCGGCATCCAGATCCACCACCACGCACCGGCCGAAGTCGAGGCGCGCGTCTGGGATATCCATGCCGAGGATGTCGCCGATCTCGGTGATCTTCTGGCCACCGGCCTCCTGCCCGAAACCCGTCTGGTCACCGTCACCGGTTCGGCCATGCGCGAGCCGCGCCTGTTGCGCTGTCAGCCCGGTGCGGACCTGCGCGGCCTCTGTCACGGCTATGTGCGGCCGGGCCCCTATCAGGTGCTCGCCGGTTCCGTGCTCGACGGCCGGCCCGCGCACTGGCTGGGTCCGCGCGACCGGCAGGCCAGCGTGGTGACCCGCGGCTCCGGCAGGCGGCGCGGCCACTGGTTTTCCGCCGCACTGACACGCGCTTCCCGACCGTTGCCGATCATTCCGACGGCGGCCCTTTCCCAGTCGTTCGGCGGCGATATTCCCGCCGCAGCCCTGATGCGCGCGCTTTCGGCCGGCGATCAGGAGGCCGCGGCCCGCCTCGGCGCCCTATCGCTGCTGGAGGAGGATCTCGCGCTGGTCGATTACGTCACATCCTCCGAACCATCGCTTGCCGCACAATTGCGCGGGCTGCTGAATGCCATTGAACAAGAGGAGGCGCCGGCATGAATCACGGCTTGTGGGACCGCGAAACCGTCGCCCTGCTTCTTCTGATCTCGGTCATGCCGCTGGCGCTGACCTGGCTGTGGTATGGCGGGCTGGACGCCATTGGCCTGTTGCTGCTGGCGCTGATCATTTCCGGCCTGTGGCATGTCATCTTCATGCTGGCGCGCGCCCAGCCGCCATCCTTTGCCGGCGCGCTGACGGCGCTTGCGATCGCCATGCTGGCGCCCGAGGATCTCAGCATCATTCAACTGGTCCTCGGCATCAGCTTCGGTTCGGTCATGGCAGAACTCGTCTTCGGCGGCTGGGGGCGCAATGTGCTGAACCCGGCCACGGTGACACTGGCCTTTCTCGGCTTCGGGTTCGTGACTGCGCCCTGGCCGGAACTGCCGCTGCCGCTGGCCTGGGCGGCCATCCCGGCTGCCCTGCTCGGCGCGCTGACCGGCGTGATGCCCGCACGGGTCATTGCCGGCGCGGTGATCGTCATCGGCGGCGCCCAGCTGGCGGGCGTGCCGATTGAACCGATACTGCCGGCAGTCGCCGTGGTTCTGGTTCTTCTGGTTGCCGATCCCGTTGCCAGCGCCTCGACCCGGCTCGGCGGCTGGCTCAACGGCGCCTTTTTCGGCGCATTGATAATCCTGTTCACGCTCGGCTGGCAAAGCGCCGCCCCCTTGCAGATGGCGGTGTCGGCAGCGCTTTTGACCTCGCTTGCCGCCCCGTTGCTGGACGAAGCCGCGATTTCCGTGTGGCTTGCCCAAAGGAGAAGACGTCATGGCTGACCTGAACCCCATCTCGGCATGGCGCCGGTTCCTCGCACTGCCGAATGAAAACCGGACCAAGACCGTCATTGTCGCCTTTCTTGTATCGGCCGTCTGTGCGCTTCTGGTGAGCGGGGCGACCGTCGTGCTGCGGCCGATCCAGGCGGCAAACCGCGCGGCGGAAGAACAGGCCCGGCTGGAAGCGCTGGTCGCCGGCATTCCCGGCATGACCGAATTGCTGGAACAGTCCGGCGGTTCGCTTTCAACGGTGGTGATCAACCTGCCCGAGGGCGCGGCCGCGCAGAACGTGACGCCCGAAACGCTTGCCACCGCGCTGGACGACGCGGCCAACTGGACCACGCTTTCGCCCGGAGAGGACACGGCGGGTCTCGGCCGACGGCCGGATTATGCCCAGATCTATCTGCTGCGCGGTGAAAACGGCGATATCTCGCTGGCATTGCTGCCGATCAGCGGTGCGGGCTATCAGGCGCCGATCGACGCCATCCTGGCGCTGCGCGGCGACATGAACACCATCGCCGGCCTTGCCATCACCAACCAGGCGGAAACGCCCGGCCTTGGCGGACGCATCGAGGAGCCGGCCTGGCTGGCGCAGTTCCCCGGCACCGAACTGGCCGACGCCACCGGCGATGTGCGATTTGCCGTTGCCAAGGGCGCTGCCGGCAATGAATACGAGGTCGACGGCATTACCGGCGCCACAAACACCGGCAACGCATTCACCAAGATCATGCGGTTTTGGGGCGGGCCGGAAGGTTACGGCCCGCTGATCGACGCCGTCCAGCGCGGGGAGTTCTGATATGGCGGATCGCACCAAACTCTGGTCGACGCTGACGGAGCCGCTCGTCCAGCAAAATCCGGTGACGCTGCAGATCCTCGGCATCTGTTCGGCGCTGGCGGTGACCACATCGGTGGCGACCGCGCTGACCATGTCCGCCTCGCTGACCACGGTGCTGGTGCTGTCGTCCATGCTTGTCAGCCTGATCCGCCGCCATATTCCCGATTCCATCCGGCTGATCGTGCAGATCGTGATCGTCGCCTCGCTGGTGGTGGTCATCGACCAGATCCTGCAGGCCTATCTCTTCGATATCAGCCGCAAGCTCTCGGTGTTCGTCAGCCTGATCACCACCAACTGCCTGGTGCTGGGGCGGACCGAATCCTATGCGCGCTCCAACCCGCCGCTGCCCTCCATGGTCGATGCGCTCGGCAACGGGCTCGGCTATTCGCTGGTGCTGATCATCATCGGATCGGCGCGCGAACTGTTCGGCGCCGGCAAGCTGATGGGCTATCAGGTCTTTCCCGTGGTCGCCGATGGCGGCTGGTTCACGCCGCTCAACCTGATGCTGCTTGCCCCGAGCGCCTTCTTCATGCTCGGCGGGCTGGTCTGGGCCATTCGCTCCGTGCTGCCGGAACAGGCAGAGCCGTCCGAATTCAACCCGCCGGAAACAGAGGAGGCCAGATGATGAGTGACCTCTGGTCCCTGTTTCTCAGCGCAGCCTTCGTCGAAAATGCACCACTGACGCTGTTTCTCGGCCTGTGTACGTTTCTGGCGCTGTCGCGGCGCACCGGCTCGGCCATCGGCCTGGGCATCGCCGTGACTGCGGTTCTGGGCGTCACCGTGCCGCTCAACCAGCTGATCTATCACGCCCTTCTGGCACCGGGGGCATGGGCCTGGGCCGGCATGCCGGATGTTGACCTCTCCTACCTGAAGCTGATCTCGTTCATCGGCGTTATCGCCGCGACGGTGCAGCTTGTGGAAATGGTGCTCGACCGGTTCTTTCCGGCCATTTACTCTTCCTTCGGCGTCTTCCTGCCGCTTTTGACAGTGCATTGCGCCATTCTCGCCGGCAGCCTGTTCATGGTCGACCGCGATTACAGCGTCGGTGAATCGGCGGTCTTCGGCATCGGTCTCGGTTTCGGCTTCGGCGTTGCCGTGGTTCTGCTCGGCGCGATCCGGGCACGCCTTTCCTATGCCGACCTGCCCCAGGGGCTGCGCGGGCTCGGCATTACCTTCACACTGGCCGGAATGATGTCACTCGGCTTTTCGGCATTTGCGCAAATGGTGACGCCATGAACGAGATCGCTGTTGGAGCCATTGTCATTATCGGCCTCGTCCTGGTGCTGACGCTGGCGCTGCTGATCACGCGCGCGCGCCTGATCCCCGCCGAAGCGCTGATGGTCAAGGTCAACGATACGATGGAGATCGAGGCCAATCGCGGCGACCGCCTGCTCGGTGTGCTGCATGGCGCCGGTATCGGCATTCCCGCCGCCTGCGGCGGTTCGGGTACATGCGGACTGTGCCGTGTGCAGGTGGAGGGCGAAGGCGCGGGCGAAGCGCAGGCCACCGAACGCGGCGTGCTTTCAGCCGCCGAGCGCAAGGCCCATATGCGCCTTGCCTGCCAGACCGCGCTTCGAGGCCCCTGCTCTGTGACCGTGCCGCAGGATTTCGTCGGGGCGACCGGCTTTACCTGCCGCGTGGTTTCCAACGAGATGAAGGCGCCGCTGATCCGCGAACTGGTGCTGCAACTGCCCGAAGGCCAACCATTTGATTTCGTTGCCGGCGGTTTCATGCAGTTGACCGCACCGGCATACGGACTTGATTTCCGCGATATCGACATCGACCCGCCGTTTCGCGAGCCCTGGCGGGTCTCCGGCTGGTCGGACATGACTTCATATGCCGAAAAATCCGTCACCCGCGCCTATTCGATTGCCTGCCGGCCGGAAGATGCCAGACAGGAACGCGCCGTCTTCAATATCCGCCTCGCCGCACCGCCGCCCGGCCGCGAACAGGAAATTCCGCCGGGCATCGTCTCCTCCTGGCTGTTCGCCCTCAAACCGGGCGATGAAGTCGAGGCCTCCGGGCCGTTCGGCGAATTCGAGGTGCAGCCGACAGAGCGCGAAATGGTATTCATCGGCGGCGGTGTCGGCATGGCGCCGCTCAGGGCCATGATCCACGACCAGATCGGCAAGAACACCCAGCGGCGGATGCGCTATTTCTACGGCGCGCGGTCGGTTGCCGACCTGTTCTATGTCGAGGAGTTCGAGAAGATCGCCGCCGAACACGACAATTTCTCCTGGACACCGGCGCTTTCCGATCCCGCACCGGGCGACCGCTGGACGGGGGCAAGCGGTTTCATCCACGATGTGGTGCGCGCGGAACTCTCCCGCCATCCCGCACCGGAAGACTGTGAATATTACATGTGCGGACCGCCGGTGATGATTTCGGCGGTGATCTCCACCCTGCACCGGCTCGGTGTCGAGTCGAAGTCCATCTTCTACGACGATTTCGGAGTCTGACCCATGAACGCACGCCAAACCTTTCTGACCCGCCGCCGCGTTCTCGCACTTTCCGGAACGGCTTTTCTGGCCGCTGCCGGCGCCCACGCAAAAACCCCGGCCATCCTGCGATCAGCGCCTGCGACGCAACAGATCACCGGCGAGGCCTTTGCCACCACATGGCGGGTGACTGTTCCCGATAGCGGCAGGCCGGAAGCATTGCGGGGCGACATCGAGGCTTTGCTTGCCGGCATCGACCGGATGATGTCGCCCTGGCGCACCGACAGCGAGATCAGCGCGTTCAACGCGGCCGGCGCCGGTGGCAGACCGGTCTCGGCCGAAACCGCTTTCGTGGCTGACGCGGCACTCGATATTGCAACCCGCAGCGACGGCTGGTTCGACCCGAGTGTCGGCCCGCTGGTGGCGCGTTTCGGCTTCGGGCCAATTACGGGAAAAACCGCCGAAGAGGGCGCACCGCCGCTGTGGCATGCGCTCGCCGTTGACGGCAATCGCCTCGAAAAGACCCAGGGCGGCGTGACCATGGACCTCTGCGGCATTGCCAAGGGGCGCGCGCTCGACCTGATGGTCGAACGCCTTCTGGATGCCGGCTATACGGATTTCCTGATCGATCTCGGCGGCGAGCTTGTCGCCCGCGGAAACCACCCTGCCGGCCGGCCATGGCAGGTCGCCGTCGAAGACCCGCGCCTGAAGGCAAGCGGCGGCGCCGGTGTGCTGAAACTTGCCGATGGCGCCGTTGCCACCTCGGGCCTTCGCGCGCAAAGCTATACGCTGTCCGGTCACAGCTACAGCCACATCATCGATCCGCGCCATGCCGTTCCGGTCGAGGGTGCCATCGCATCGGTTTCGGTGCTCGCCCCCGACGCGATGACCGCGGATGGCTGGGCAACGGCACTGACGGCTGCCGGCGGCAACGGACCGGCGCTTGCGCGCAGCCGCGCGATTTCCGCCCTTTTCCTGTTTCATGACGGTGAGGGCCTGCGACGTGAAACCACGGGCGGTTTCAGCCGTTTTCTGCTATAGTGTTCCAGAGAGGAGTACTGACATGGAAATCCTGATGGCAATTGCGATCGTGCTTCTGGGCATGGGCGGCCTGGCTGTCGGCCTTCTTGTCGGGCGCGGTCCGCTCAAGGGCTCGTGCGGCGGCATGGCCTGCATGAAGGAAGCGGCCTGTGAGGGCTGCCCGAACCGTGGCCAGAGCCAGAGGCCGGCGAAATGACGGACACGATCGCCGAGATCACCAAGACCGAGACGCTGACCGTCACCCCGGAAACGCCGATCCGGCGCGCCGTGGCGCTGCTGGTCGAAAGCAAGGCGGCCGCCGCCCCGGTTGTCGATGACAGCGGCATGCTTTGCGGCATCCTCACCCAGAAGGACTGTTTCAACCCGGCGCTTCAGGCAAGCTATTACCAGGAATGGAAAGGCACGGTGGCCGACTATATGAGCCACAACGCCGTCAGCCTGCCGGCCAGCGCCGATCTGGTCACCGCCGCCGAAGCCTTCATTGCCCATCCGCACCGGGTGTTTCCGGTGGTCGACGGCAACCGGCTGGTGGGTCTTCTGCGCCGCTCCGATGTGCTCTCCGCCCTCGTGCGGCTCAGCGGCTAAAGCGCTTCGGACATATCCCTGAGCGGCAGGCATCCGGCCCTGCCGCAACATTTCCGCCTGCTTTCGAAAACACCGCCGGCGGCCTGCCTGCCTGTCACTCCCCGTGGGTCTTTTGGGGTTTACCCCCCGGCTTTCGGGAGTCATAAGCATCTGATACCATTGGAGCGCGGTCATTTGCCGCGGGAAGATTTCAGGCATGGCAGATATGGACGACACGCAAATACCGGGTATCGGACGGGATGAAACAGCCGGCGGTTCCAGCGACGAAATGAGCCTGCTGATCGTTGACGATGATACGCCCTTTCTGCGCCGTATCGCCCGGGCCATGGAAACGCGCGGCTTTTCGATCGACACTGCCGGCACCGTTGCCGAAGGGGTGGAAAGCGCAAGGGCGCGGCCCCCGAAATATGCGGTCGTCGATCTAAGACTGGAAGACGGCAGCGGCCTTGATGTGATCGCCGCCATTCGCGAGGCCCGAGAAGATACCCGCATCGTGGTACTGACCGGCTATGGCAATATCGCCACGGCCGTGACCGCCGTGAAGCTCGGCGCGCTCGACTATCTGGCAAAACCGGCTGACGCCGACGATATCGTTCACGCGCTGACCCAGGCGCCGGGCGAAAAAGTCGATCCGCCGGAAAATCCGATGTCGGCCGACCGGGTGCGCTGGGAACATATCCAGCGGGTCTACGAGATGTGCGACCGCAATGTTTCGGAAACCGCCCGCCGCCTCAACATGCACCGCCGCACCCTGCAGCGGATTCTGGCCAAGCGCGCGCCGCGCTGACAATCCGCTCTTTCAGAACGTAATCCCCTCCGCCTCGAGCCGTTCCAGCACCAGTTCCGCCGCTGTCAGCCGCTCGGCGGCATTGCGGGCAAAAGCGAGCGTCAGCAGTTTGCGGCGCGCCGGCGCCAGCTTGTGTTCGGGCGCCGGCCTGATGATTTCCGCACCGTAGCGATCAGCCAGCAGCAGCCCGCAATCCTCCGGAAAGATATCCAGCGGCACATCGGCATGGGTGGCGAAGAACAGCCGGTCGCAATAATCGCGATATTGCGGCCATTTGCGATCGACGCGGAAATCCTCAATCGATGACTTGATCTCGATGATCCATATCTCGCCCTTTTCGGTCAGACAGATGAGATCGGCACGGCGCCCGTTCCTGAGCGTCATCTCGCTGATCGCGGCATTGCGCATGTGCTTCATCAGGTGCTGGACGCCGCGACGCACCAGCATGGCGCGCTCGGACTGACGCCCGTCAGCCGTCGGGTTTTTCGCGTGAAGGTCGACAATCGCCATGGAACCTCCTTCCGATCGATGCATTTTCACAACAGCGCATGGCCCCTGTAGGGCCATTCACGGGACTTCACATCACTTGCGCTTGTCATGCAATGAAATGTTAACCATAAGCTTCTATCAGCTAACCATTATCATTTTTCGGTTCAATCGTCGTCACGAGTCAGCCTATGCACATCAGAACACTTCTTCTTGCACTCTCCTTAACAGGTCTGCTTGCCGTTGCCGGCTGCACCACGACCGACGGCATGTCTTCGGGCAGAATGGCGCCGGTTTCCGCCTATGCAGCCACCAATGACGAGGGCATCGACCTGCCGCGGGTGCCGATCACGGATGTGGACGAGAAGTACCGCCGCCAGATCGTTGACTACGAAACCGACCAGGCACCGGGCACCATCGTCGTCGATACCAAGGAACGGCTGCTCTACTACGTGCTCGAAGACGGCAAGGCCGTGCGCTACGGCATCGGCGTCGGCCGCGACGGTTTCCGCTGGTCCGGTGAGGCTTATATCGGCCGCCGCGCCGAATGGCCGACCTGGCATCCGCCGTCAGCCATGATCAAGCGTCAGCCCGAGCTGAAGGAATTTGCCGGCGGCATGGAACCCGGCATCATGAACCCGCTCGGCGCCCGCGCGCTTTACCTCTACCGCAACGGCAATGACACCATGTACCGCATCCACGGCAACCCCAACTGGACGTCGATCGGCCAGGCTGTGTCTTCCGGCTGCATCCGCATGATCAACCAGGACATTATCGACCTTTACGCCCGCGTCGATCCCGATACGCGCACCAAGGTGGTCGTGCTTCCCGGCTGAGGCCGCGCAAAGCGCAATATTCGAAAGGCGGCTTCTGTTCGGGGCCGCCTTTTTCATTTCCGCCGGCGATTTGTCGGGCCTCAAGCTTGATTTTGACGGTTCGTTCGATAGATAAGGCCCAAACCCCGAAGCGGCATGACCTTTCGCCGCAACCCGAAAGGCCCGGCTATGCAGACCCCCTATTATCTGATCGACAGATCCCGCCTGCAGGCGAACCTCGACAAGATCGCCTGGCTGCGGCAAGCTTCCGGCGCAAAGGCACTGCTGGCGCTCAAATGTTTCGCCACATGGTCGGTCTTCGACCAGATGCGCGACTATATGGACGGCACCACCTCGTCCTCGCTTTACGAGGTCAAGCTCGGCTTTGAGAAGTTCGGCGGCGAGACCCATGCCTATTCGGTGGCCTATGCCGAAGATGAAATCGAAGACGTGCTCGCAAACTGCGACAAGATCATCTTCAATTCCATCGGCCAGCTGACCCGTTTCGAAAGCCAGTCGGCCAACAAAATCCGGGGCCTGCGCGTCAATCCGCAGGTTTCCACCTCGGATTTCGACCTCGCCGACCCGGCCCGGCCGTTTTCGCGGCTTGGCGAGCATGATCCGGAAAAGATCGAAGCCGTGCTCGACAGGGTTTCCGGCTTCATGTTTCACAACAATTGTGAAAACGAGGATTTCGACCGTTTCGACGAGATGCTTGGCGTCATCGAGGCACGCTTCGGCCATCTGATTGCGCGCCTCGACTGGGTCAGCCTTGGCGGCGGCATCCATTTCACCGGCGAAAACTATCCGCTGGAAAAGCTGGCCGAACGGCTGAAGGGCTTTGCCGAAAAATACGGCGTTCAGGTCTATCTGGAGCCGGGCGAGGCCGCGATTACCGGGGCGGCGACGCTGGAGGTCACCGTGCTCGACACGCTTTACAACGGCAAGGACCTGGCGATTGTCGACAGCTCGATCGAGGCGCATATGCTCGACCTGCTGATCTATCGCGAACCGGCAAGGCTTTCGCCCGATGAAGGCCCGCACAAGGTGATGATCTGCGGCAAATCCTGCCTGGCAGGTGACATTTTCGGCGAGTTTTCCTTTGCCGAACCGGTGAAACCCGGCGACCGTCTGTCCATTGAAAATGCCGCCGGCTACACCATGGTCAAGAAGAACTGGTTCAACGGCGTGAAAATGCCGGCCATTGCCATTCGCGAGAAAGACGGCACAATCCGCACCGTGCGCGAATTCGGCTATGCGGATTATGTATCGAGCCTTTCATGAAGGCGTCACAAGCGCGCGCAAGGATTTGCGCCGCACCTGATTTCACTGGCCCATCGGCCGGACACAACGGACTTGAAAAACCGGAGGCGTTGTCCTGATGAAGAAGAATGTCCTGATCATAGGCGCCGGCGGCGTCGCCCAGGTGGTGGCGCATAAATGCGCCCAGAACAATGACGTGCTCGGCGACATCCACATCGCCTCGCGCACCAAGGCGAAATGCGACGCGATCATCGAGAGTGTTCTTGAAAAGCAGGCGATGAAGCAGGACGGCGTTCTGCTCGCCCACCAGCTCGACGCCCTCGATATCCCGTCAACCGTGGCGCTGATCAACCAGACCGGCGTCGAGATCGTCATCAATGTCGGCACCGCCTTCCTCAACATGTCGGTGCTGGAAGCCTGCCTTGAAACGGGCGCGGCCTATATCGACACCGCCATCCACGAAGAGCCCGACAAGATCTGCGAAACCCCGCCGTGGTACGCAAACTACGAATGGAAGCGCAAGGAACGCTGCGCTGAAAAGGGCGTGACCGCCATTCTCGGCGCGGGCTTCGATCCCGGCGTCGTCAATGCCTATGCCCGCCTTGCCAAGGACGATTATGTCGACGACATCACCGATATCGACATCGTCGACATCAATGCCGGCAGCCACGGCAAGTATTTTGCCACCAATTTCGACCCGGAAATCAATTTCCGCGAATTTACCGGCACGGTTTACGCCTGGCAGAACAATGAGTGGACGCAGAACAAAATGTTCGAGGTCGGCCATGAATTCGACCTGCCGGTTGTCGGCAAGCAGAAGGCCTATATGTCCGGCCATGACGAGATCCACTCGTTGTCGAAGAACATGGGCTCGCCCAATGTCCGTTTCTGGATGGGGTTCGGCGACCACTACATCAACGTCTTCACCGTGCTGAAAAGCCTCGGCCTTCTCTCCGAACAGCCGGTGATGACGGCGGAAGGTGAGGAAGTGGTGCCGCTGAAGGTGGTCAAGGCGGTTCTGCCCGACCCCTCCTCGCTTGCGCCGAACTACACCGGCAAGACCTGCATCGGCGATTTCGTCAAGGGCACGAAGGACGGCAAGCCGGCCGAAGTGTTCATCTACAATGTCTCCGACCACAAGGAGGCCTATAACGAAGTCGGCTCGCAGGGCATTTCCTTTACCGCCGGCGTGCCCCCGGTCGCCGCCGCCATTCTCGTCGCCTCCGGCGAATGGGATGTGAAGACCATGGCCAATGTCGAGGAACTGCCGCCCAAGCCCTTCCTCCACATCCTCAACCACATCGGCCTGCCGACGCGCGTGAAGGATGAAAACGGCGACCGCGCGCTCGATTTTTCAAAGTAACGCCGAAAACAGGAAAATCGTGAACCCCCGTAGTGACAACACTGCGGGGTTTTTCTTTGTCCGCGTCGTGCTAAAACCGTTGCAACGAAACGGGCGGGCTTATCATGTCGCTGAAAGACAAACGCATTCTTCTGACTATCGCCGGCGGTATTGCGGCCTATAAGAGCCTCGATCTGATCCGGCGGCTGAAAGAGCGCGGCGCGCGGGTGACGCCGGTGATGACGGCTGCGGCGACCGAATTCGTCACGCCGCTGGCCGTCGGCGCGCTGTCCGGCGGGCATGTGTTTACCGATCTGTTTTCGCGCACCGAGGAACAGGATGTCGGGCATATCCGCCTTGCGCGCGAAAACGACCTGATCGTGGTTGCGCCGGCGACTGCCAATCTGATTGCGAAAGCGGCCAACGGTCTTGCCGACGATCTGGCAAGCGCCGTGCTTTTGGCCCGCGACTGCCCGCTGCTGCTGGCGCCCGCGATGAACCCGAAAATGTGGACCGCAGCGCCAACGCGGCGCAATCTTGCGACCCTTGTCGCCGACGGCGTCATGACCATCGGCCCGATGGCCGGCGAAATGGCCGAAAGCGGCGAGGCCGGAACCGGCCGTATGGCAGAGCCGATGGAGATTGTCGCCGCCATCGAAGCGGTGTTCGATGACAAGCCGAAGCCGCTTTCCGGAAAGCGCGCCGTCATCACCTCCGGCCCGACCCATGAGGCCATCGATCCGGTGCGCTATATCGCCAACCGTTCCTCCGGCCGCCAGGGCCACGCCATTGCCGCAGCCCTTGCGAAACTGGGAGCCGATGTGACGCTGGTTTCCGGCCCAGTGACAATTGCCGATCCCGAAGGCGTCAGCACCGTGCATGTGGAAAGCGCGCGCGATATGCTGGCCGCCGTCGAGGCCGCCCTTCCCGCCGATATCGCCGTCATGGTCGCAGCCGTTTCCGACTGGCGGGCAACGGATTCCGCCGTGCAGAAGATGAAGAAAAAGCCCGGCGAGGCACCGCCCCCGCTTCAGCTGACGGAAAACCCCGACATTCTGAAAACCATCGGCCATCATGCGCAGCGCCCGCATCTCGTCATCGGCTTTGCCGCCGAAACGCAGGATGTCGCGACCTATGCCGCCGACAAGTTGACCCGCAAGGGCGCCGACCTGATCGTCGCCAATGATGTTTCGAAAGACGGCGTCATGGGCGGCAGCCGCAATCAGGTCATGCTGGTAACAAAGGAAACGACCGAAGTCTGGCCCGACATGGACAAGACGCATGTGGCCGACAAACTGGCAAACTGGATTGCCGGGCGGCTCTGATCAGGCTCCTGCCCGATCCCGCAGGCGCGCAATCACCGCCTCGCGGACATCCTCACCTTCGACATTGAGCGCCTCATCAAGGGCGCGCATGCGCCGGCGCAGCGTACTGAGCTCATCCATCAGACCGAGAATGACCGGAACCGCGTCGTCATTGACCTCCAGATCCTCGGTCAGTTCGACAATGAATTGCAGACGGGCCAGATCGGTTTCGTCAAAGGCCGGGCCGCGTTCGCCCTCACGCGGCTTGACCCATGCGCGGGTGACGCAGATTTCCAGCCGCTCGGCGCTCAACCGGCCGATCCGTTCCAGCACTTGCGTTTTCGTCATGATGATCATCGCCGGCCTCCTTTCCAGCCCGCGCGTGGATCGTAGCCATGCTCGCTTCGCCATGCCCTGAGCGCTTCCTCAAGGGCGGGATCGGGCTCCGGCGGCAATACGATCTTCAGGGTGACCAGCATGTCGCCGGCTCCGCCGCCCGGTTTCGGTGCGCCCTTGCCCTTCAGCCGCATCACCCGGCCGGAACTGGAATTGGCGGGGACCTTCAGATTGACCCGGCCGCCGATCGTCGGCACCGAGACGGTGGCGCCAATCACGGCCTCGTCCACGCCGACCGGCAGTTCGAGCACGATATCGTCGCCATCGCGGGTAAAGACGGCATCGGGCAGCACCTCGACGCGCACATAGGCGTCACCCGACGGGCCGCCATTGACGCCCGGCTCGCCCTTTCCGGCAAGTCTCAGCGTCTTGCCGTCCTCGATGCCGGCCGGAATCGTCAGCGCGATGCGCCCGCCTTCGGGAAGGCCGACAGTCTTCTTTGCGCCGGAAAGCGCCTCGATGAGGCTGACCTGAAGATGAAAGTGCCGATCCTGACCGCGCATCCGCATCGAACTCCGTCTTTGCCCTGCGCCGTCCCCGGCCCGGCCACCGAAGGCGCGGGCGAAGAATTCGCCGAGATCGTCAAACCCGCCTTCGAACTCGTAGCGCGCGCTCGGATCGGCCTCGGCATGGGCGCGATAATATTGTCGCTCCGGCCGCGCCTGCTGGTTGATGTCGATCTCGCCGGCATCGAAGCGGCGGCGCTTTTCCGGGTCGCTCAAAAGGTCGTAGGCCGCCGTCACCTGGCTGAACTGTTCCGCCTTGGCGGCATCGCCGGGATTGAGGTCGGGATGAAGTTTCTTGGCAAGTTGCCGATAGGCCTTCTTGATCTCGTCCTGAGAGGCCGTTTTGGCAACGCCGAGCAATTGATAGGGGTCTTGTTGTTGCTGCACCATGATTGTGACCTTGATCAATCGGCGGATCGGCCGCCTTGCCTTATGATATGGGAATGTCCGTGTCCGCTTTCCAGACGTCGGCTGCGCCCGATGGAAAGCAGAACGGCTCTTGCAAATTCGATATAATAACGTATATACGAAAGTACGTATCTTTTAGCGAGGAGTTTGCAATGTCTCTCGATCGTGCCGTTCTGGCCTTTGCCGGTTTCATGGTTCTGCTGTCGGTTCTTCTGACGGTCTTCGTCAGCATCTACTGGCTGTGGCTCACCGCCTTTGTCGGCCTCAACCTGCTGCAGTCGGCCTTTACCGGCTTCTGCCCGGCCGCCATCATCTTCAAAAAGCTCGGCATCAAGTCCGGCACCGCATTTTGAAAGTGAGATGATGATGCCAAAAGCGCTTGCATGGCGCGGCGCGGCCGCGCTTCTTGCCGTCGTCCTCACGGCCTTTCCGGTATCCGCCGCAATGATAAAGGTCGAGCCGATGACCGTGCCGGAATGGAAGGCGGTCTATGGCGAGGTCAAGGCCCGCGACACCGTGCCGGCGCGCGCGCGCATCGGCGGCACGCTGGAATCGCTGACGCTGACGGAGGGCGATACGGTCAGCGAAGGCGATGTGATCGGCACCGTCAGGGACGACAAGCTGGATTACCAGATCGCCGCCTATGAAGCGCAGTTGAAGGGGCTCAACGCCTCACTCGAAAACGCCCGTTCGGAACTGGAACGCGGCGAAAATCTCAACAAGCGCGGGGTGATGAGCAATCAGCAGCTCGACACGCTGAGGACCCAGGTCGATGTCGTCGTCAACAATATCGCGTCGGTCAACGCCAATATGGAAGTGGTTCGCCAGCAATTGCGCGAGGGCGACATTGTCGCTCCGGCTTCCGGCCGGGTGCTGCAGGTGCCGGTGGTCGAAGGTTCGGTGATCCTGCCCGGCGAGACCGTGGCGACGATCGGCTCCGGCGGCTTTTTCCTGAGGCTTGCCATTCCCGCCCGCCACGCAAACCTGCTTGAGGAAGGCGCGAGCATCGAGATCACCCGCCCCGATGCGGACGGCGCGGCCACGGGCAAACTGGTCAAGCTCTACCCCGAGCTCGACAACAACCGTGTGATTGCCGATGTCGAGGTCGATGGGCTGAAGACCAGCTATGTCAACCAGCGCTTTCTGGTACGCGTGCCGATCGGCGAGCGCGAAGCGTTTTTCGTGCCGGCTGCGGCTGTGACCACCCGTCACGGGCTGGATTTCATCACGGTTTCGCTCGGCAGCGGACAGACGCGGGAAAAGACCGTGATCACCGGCGGCAACGCCGAAATCGACGGCCATACCATGACGGAAGTGCTGACCGGGCTTGTCGCCGGCGATGAGGTGATCGTCCCATGAAACCGCATAAGCTTGGCATAGCGGGCGGGCTGACAAAGTCCTTCATCGCTTCGCCGCTGACACCGCTGTTTCTGCTGGCAGCCCTTGCGCTCGGCATCGTGGCGCTCATCACCCTGCCGCGCGAGGAAGAGCCGCAGATTTCCGTGCCGATGGTCGATATCATCGTCCAGGCCCCGGGCCTGAAGGCGGAGGATGCCGTCAAGCTTGTCTCCGAACCACTGGAGACGATCATCAAGGGCATCAATGATGTCGAGCATGTCTATTCGCAGATCTCCGACAACCAGGTCATGGTCACCGCCCGTTTCAAGGTCGGCACGCCGTCCGACAGTGCCGTTCTGCGCGTTCATGACAAGGTCATGGCCAATATGTCCGATATCCCCGTCGGCATTCCAGAGCCGCTGATCGTCGGCCGCACCATCGATGACGTCGCCATTGTGGCGCTGACACTGACGCCGGCTGCAGGACAGGATGCCGGCATCACCGCCAATGATCTGACCCGGGTGGCCCGCGAATTACAGACCGAACTGACCAAGATCGACGAGGTCGGGCTTACCTATCTGGTCGGCGAGACCGGCGAGGCGATCCGCATTGCGCCGGATCCCGAAAGGCTTGCCCTTTACGGCGTGACGCTGAAGGCGCTGACCGGCAAGGTGACGGCGGCAAACCGCGCCTTTTCCACCGGCACGGTGCGCGACAACGGCATGCAGATCAATGTGATGGCGGGCCAGACCCTGTCATCGCCCGGCGAAATCGGCAATCTTCTGCTGACCAGCGCCGATGGCCGCCCGGTCTATGTGCGCGATGTTGCCGATATCACCTACATCACCAATGATGCCGACGCCATCACCTCCTCGGTCACGCTGGCCGAGGACGGCACGATGGACCGTGTGCCCGCCGTTACCCTGGCGATCGCCAAACGCGCCGGCGCCAATGCCGTCAATGTCGCCCACGACATTCTCCACCGCGTCGACGAGCTCGAAGGAACCCTCATTCCCGACACGATGACGGTCGCCGTTACAAGGGATTACGGCGAGACCGCCAATGAGAAGGCTAACGAACTGCTGTTCCATCTGGCGCTTGCCACGGTGTCGATCATCATTCTAGTCTGGGTCGCGATCGGGCTTCGGGAAGCCCTTGTCGTTGCCATCGTCATTCCGGTGACGATCCTTCTGACCCTGTTTGCCGCCAATATCATGGGCTATACGCTCAACCGCGTGTCGCTGTTCGCACTGATCTTTTCCATCGGCATTCTGGTGGACGACGCCATTGTCGTGATCGAGAACATCGCCCGCCACTGGGCCATGCCCGACGAGCGGACCCGTGCTCAGGCGGCCATCGAGGCGGTGGCGGAGGTCGGCAACCCGACGATCGTCGCGACGCTGACGGTTGTTGCCGCCCTCCTGCCGATGATGTTCGTCTCCGGGATGATGGGTCCTTATATGAGCCCGATCCCGGCGGTTGCGTCCGCAGCGATGATCTTCTCCTTCTTCGTCGCGGTGATGATCACGCCCTGGCTGATGGTGAGGATTGCCGGCAAGGCCAAGCTCCATGCCGATGATGGCCATGGCGGCGGCGCGCTCGGTCGCGCCTATGCGATGGTTGCCCGGCCGATCCTGAAGACGAAGCTGCGCTCCTGGACCTTTATCGGCCTCGTGCTGGTCGCCACTTTCGGTTCGCTCAGCCTGTTCTATACGAAACATGTCACCGTCAAACTGCTGCCCTTCGACAACAAGTCGGAACTGCAGGTGACAATCGATCTGCCGGAAGGCGCTTCGGTCGAGGAAACCGATGCGATTGCCCAGGCTGTTGCCGATGTGGTGCTGCAGACGCCGGAGGTGATGTCGGTCCAGACCCATGCGGGCACCGCCTCCCCGTTCAACTTCAACGGACTGGTTCGCCACTATTATATGCGCAACCGGCCGGAAATGGGCGACGTCCAGATCAATCTGACGTCGAAGGGCGATCGCGATCGCTCAAGCCACGAGATTGCACTCGATCTCAGGCAGAAGATCCTGGCCGCGGTTCCCGTGCCGGCCGGAAGCTCGCTCAAGGTCGTCGAGCCGCCGCCCGGCCCGCCGGTCATGGCAACGCTGCTTGCCGAGATCTACGGTCCGGATGCCGAAACCCGGCGCGCGGTTGCCGAAAAGGTCAAGGAGGCCTTCCGCTCCGTGCCCTTCATCGTCGACGTCGATGACAGCTATGGCCAGCAGGCAAAGCGCCTGCGGGTGACGATTTCCGGCGACGATCTGGAATCCTACGGCGTTGCCGAGCAGGATGTCTTCGATGCGCTTGCTGCACTCAACGGCACGACCACGGTCGGCTATTCCCATCGCGGTGGCGGCCGGCCCCCGATCCCGATCGAGATCGGCCGGACGAAGGACCAGAAGGTGCTCGACGAGACCTTCCTGTCGACGCCGGTCGCCTCGACCACCGGCGGAACGGCCTCCGTGGTCGAACTCGGCGACGTCGTCACAGTGAGCGAAGAACCCACCTCCTATGCTATCTTCCGCCATAACGGCCATTATGCCGATATGGTGACCGGTGAACTGGCGGGGGATTTCGAGGCGCCGCTTTACGGCATGCTGGCGGTTCAGGATGCCATCGATGCGATGGACTGGGGCGATTTGCCCAAACCCGCGATCAAACTGCACGGCCAGCCGGAAGACGAAACCACACCGGTGCTGCTCTGGGACGGCGAATGGGAGGTCACCTGGGTCACCTTCCGCGATATGGGAGCGGCCTTCATGGTCGCGCTTCTGGGGATCTATATCCTGGTCGTCGCCCAGTTCGGCTCGTTCAAGGTGCCGCTGGTGATCCTGACGCCGGTGCCGCTGACCTTCATCGGCATCATGCTCGGCCACTGGATGTTCAACGCGCCGTTCACGGCCACCTCGATGATCGGCTTCATCGCGCTTGCGGGCATTATCGTGCGCAACTCGATCCTGCTGGTCGATTTCATCCGGCATACCAAATCGGATGACGTGCCGATGATCGACACGCTGATTGCGGCCGGTTCGATTCGCTTCAAGCCAATCCTGCTGACCGCCCTTGCGGCGATCATCGGCGCCGCCGTGATCCTGGCCGATCCGATCTTCCAGGGCCTGGCGATCTCGCTGCTGTTCGGCCTGATATCGTCGACGCTTCTGACGGTGCTGATCATTCCGGCGATCTATCGCGCACTGCGAAGCTGACAAGAATACCGGCCGCGATCTGGCAAAATCGCGGCCGCATTCCCGTATAGATTGCTCTCGACAGAGCGTCCGAAATTAAGCGTGCAAAAACGTTGCGCGCCACTAATCTTATGGTTGATAACGCTCCCAATACGTGTAAATTTGAACACTGTATCTTTAAGGCTGTTCGCATCTCGATGCCTGAACGGCCAAGCCTTGTAATATGAATCGTCCAGGCCGGTGCAAAGACTTTGTTGCCGCTAGCCCGAAAGAAACCGCTCCTTGAAAAAGTTTCACGACGTGTTGGAATATCTCGTGCTGATGCATGAGATAGATAGCCTCATCAACCTTTACAACGCAGTCGAAAAGGTCGCTCTCCGTTACGATTTTGATCGCCTTGGCCTTTTCCAGCGAACCGTCACCCCCGCAGGCAACAATGTCGCATGGCAGAACATTTTCGAACACATTGTGAACGCGGATGTCTCGGTGCTTTTCGATAGCGAGGCCGACGGCATACTGCTGTCGTTCGGCACATCGGGCGACCCGTATTACTGGGACAGAGCGACAGTCGAGACTAAAGAATTCAACCCTGCTATCTACCGCAGGCTGCGCACGCGCTGCGTGCGGGCTGCGGAAACCGGCCTGAATTACGGCGTCACCTTTCCCGTCTATCAGCGCGAAGGGCTTGCAGGCGCAATGGTGTTTGCCTGCGCAAACCGGATCGAGCTTTCCACGCTTGAGGTCAGCCTGTTCGCCACCCTTGCCAGGGAAACATTGAAGCGCAGTCTCTTTATTCTGCAATGCGGGAAGCCGACGCGACGCCGCTCGGGCATCGTTCCGGAACTGTCTGCCCGCGAGGTTACAATCCTCAGAAATCTCGCCGATGGCATGACATCGGTGGAAACCGGCAAGGCGATCGGCCTTACCAATCATACCGTCAACTGGTATGTGAGTGGGCTGCAGCAAAAACTGCACGCCCGCAACCGGCAAAACCTTGTGGCGCTTGCATTCCGGCTTGGCCTCATCTCCTGATTGGTTCAAAATAAGTCAGGCCGGAAAGCAGGTTTGCGCTCGGACCCGAGTTTGGCTATGACTTTTAAATTGCGATTTTCACGCTTTTTTCCTGAGGAGGACTTCCTTGCCGATTTCAAAGATTCTTGTCGCCAACCGTTCCGAGATTGCCATCCGCGTTTTTCGCGCTGCAAACGAACTCGATATAAAAACGGTGGCGATCTGGGCGGAAGAAGACAAACTGGCGCTCCATCGGTTCAAGGCGGATGAAAGCTATCAGGTCGGGCGCGGCCCGCATCTTGATCACGACATGGGGCCGATCGAGAGCTATCTCTCCATCGAGGAAGTGATCCGCGTCGCCAAGCTTTCCGGCGCCGATGCCATCCACCCCGGCTACGGCCTGCTTTCGGAAAGCCCCGAATTCGTCGATGCCTGCGCGGAAGCCGGCATCACCTTCATCGGGCCGAAGGCCGAAACCATGCGCCGGCTCGGCAACAAGGTCGCCGCGCGCAATCTCGCCATCGAGGTCGGCGTCCCGGTCGTGCCCGCCACCGATCCACTGCCCGACGACATGGCGGAAGTGGAGCGCATGGCCGACGAGATCGGCTATCCGGTGATGCTGAAGGCCTCCTGGGGCGGCGGCGGCCGCGGCATGCGCGCAATCCGCTCGAAGGACGATCTCGCCCGCGAGGTGACGGAGGCCAAGCGCGAGGCCAAGGCCGCCTTTGGCAAGGACGAAGTCTATCTCGAAAAGCTCGTCGAACGCGCCCGCCATGTGGAAAGCCAGATCCTAGGCGATACCCACGGCAATGTCGTGCACCTGTTCGAGCGCGACTGTTCAATCCAGCGCCGCAACCAGAAGGTCGTCGAGCGTGCGCCCGCACCCTATCTGAACGACGAACAGCGCGCCGAGCTTGCCGAATATTCCCTGAAGATCGGCCGGGCCACCAACTACATCGGCGCCGGCACTGTCGAATATCTGATGGATGCCGATACCGGGAAATTCTATTTCATCGAGGTCAATCCGCGCATCCAGGTCGAGCACACGGTGACCGAAACCGTGACCGGCATCGACATCGTCAAGGCGCAGATCCATATTCTCGACGGCGCCGTGATCGGCACCGAAGAATCCGGCGTTCCCCCGCAGGAGGAGATTTATCTGCGCGGCCATGCGCTGCAGTGCCGCATCACCACCGAGGATCCGGAACAGAACTTCATCCCCGATTACGGCCGGATCACCGCCTATCGCGGGGCCACCGGCTTCGGCATCCGTCTGGATGGCGGCACCGCCTATTCGGGCGCGGTCATCACCCGGTTCTACGATCCGCTGCTGGAAAAGGTCACCGCCTGGGCACCCTCCCCGCAGGAGGCCGCCCGCCGCATGGACCGGGCGCTGCGGGAATTCCGCATTCGCGGCGTGGCCACCAACCTGACCTTCCTTGAAGCGATCATCACCCACCCGCAATTCATGGATTACAGCTACACCACGCGTTTCATCGACGAGACGCCGGAGTTGTTTTCCCAGGTCAAGCGGCAGGATCGCGCAACCAGGCTCCTGAACTACCTGGCCGACGTCACCGTCAACGGCCATCCCGAAACCAAGGGCCGCCCGAAACCCTCCGACGAGATTGCGGCACCGGTCATTCCCTTCATCGAAGGCGACCCGAAGCCGGGCACCAAGCAGCTTTTCGACCAGATGGGGCCGGAGAAATTCGCCAAATGGATGCGTAACGAAAAGCGCGTCCTGATGACCGACACCACCATGCGCGACGGCCATCAGTCGCTGCTGGCAACCCGCATGCGCACCCACGACATCGCCTCCATTGCCGGGACCTATGCCCGGGCACTGCCGGAGCTTCTGTCGCTGGAATGCTGGGGCGGCGCGACCTTCGACGTATCCATGCGCTTCCTGACGGAAGACCCATGGGAACGGCTTGAAAAGGTCCGTGAAAACGCCCCGAACCTGCTGTTGCAGATGCTGCTTCGCGGTGCAAACGGCGTCGGCTACAAGAACTATCCCGACAATGTCGTAAAATATTTCGTCCGCCAGGCGGCCGCCGGTGGGATCGATCTGTTCCGCGTGTTCGACTGCCTGAACTGGGTGGAAAACATGCGCGTTTCGATGGATGCCGTGGCCGAGGAAGGCAAGCTGTGCGAAGCGGCGATCTGCTATACCGGCGACATCATGAATGCGCGCCGGCCGCAGTATGACCTGAAATACTACACCGACCTTGCCAAGGAACTGGAGGCCGCCGGCGCCCATATCATCGCGGTCAAGGACATGGCCGGGCTGCTGAAGCCGGCCGCCGCCAAGATGCTGTTCACCGCACTGCGGGACGCCACCGAACTGCCGATCCATTTCCACACGCACGATACCTCCGGCATTGCCGCAGCCACCGTGCTGTCGGCAATCGACGCCGGCGTCGACGCCGTGGATGCGGCCATGGACGCATTTTCCGGCAATACCTCGCAGCCCTGCCTCGGCTCGATCGTCGAGGCGCTCAAGGGTCACGAGCGCGACCCGGGCCTCGATACTGGCTATATCCGCCGTATCTCGTTTTACTGGGAGGCCGTGCGCCACCAGTATGCCGCGTTTGAAAGCGATCTGAAGGGGCCGGCCTCGGAAGTCTATCTGCATGAAATGCCGGGCGGCCAGTTCACCAATCTGAAGGAACAGGCCCGCTCGCTGGGTCTTGAAACCCGCTGGCATGAAGTGGCCCAGGCCTATGCCGATGCCAACCAGATGTTCGGCGATATCGTCAAGGTCACGCCGTCCTCGAAGGTGGTCGGCGACATGGCGCTGATGATGGTGAGCCAGGACCTGTCCGTTGCCGATGTCGAAGACCCGGCCAAGGACATGTCGTTTCCCGATTCGGTGATCTCGATGCTGAAGGGCGACCTCGGCCAGCCGCCGGCCGGATGGCCGGAGGGCCTGCAGAACAAGGCGCTGAAGGGAGACGAGCCCTATACCGTGCGCCCCGGCTCGCTGCTTGAAGATGCCGATCTCGAAGCCGAACGGAAAGAAGCCGAAGAAAAGGTCGGACGCGAAATCAATGATTTCGAACTGGCCTCCTATCTGATGTACCCGAAGGTCTTCGTCGACTACGTGATGGCAAACGAGACTTACGGCCCCGTCTCGGTGCTGCCGACGCCGGCCTATTTCTACGGTCTTGACGAAGGCGGCGAGCTGTTTGCCGATATCGAACGTGGCAAGACGCTTGTCGTTCTCAACCAGGCGATCACCAGCCCCGACGAAAAGGGCATGGTCACGGTGTTCTTCGAGCTGAATGGTGCACCGCGCTCCATCAAGGTGCCGGACCGGGCGCATGGTGCGGCCGGCAGCGCCAACCAGAAGGTGGACCCCGCCAACCAGAATCAGATCGGCGCGCCGATGCCGGGCGTGATTTCAACGGTTGCCGTTTCCGCCGGACAGCAGGTCTCTTCCGGCGATGTCCTCGTCTCCATCGAGGCAATGAAGATGGAAACCGCGCTCCACGCCGACCGCGACGGCATCATCAAGGAAGTCCACGTCAAGGCCGGCGACCAGATCGACGCCAAGGACCTTCTGGTGGTTTTCGAGGACTGAGGCCCCGCACTCAGCGCAATATTTGCAGAACCCCGGTCATTCGGCCGGGGTTTTTGCGTTTTCAGGCGCAACAAAGGCCGGCTGCACGTTTGCAGCGTTGCGACCCGCGGAGCGACCAAGCCAGAGGCTTGCGAGAACAAGCACGGCACCGGCGATCTGCAGCGGCGACAAAGCCTGTCCCAGCAGGACCCAGCCGAGGAGCACGGCACTCAGCGGGCTCAGGAAGCCCAGAATGGCTGCCCTTGACGGACCGATCTTCGCAATGCCGCGAAACCAGAAGAAATAGGTGAGCGCGCCGCCGACAACACCGAGCCAGACAAGACCTGCAATGTTTTGCAATGAGGGAACCGGAAAGGCCGGTTCGAAAACGAGCGCCAGAGGCAGAAGCAGCAGGCCGCCGGTGGTCAGCTGCCAGGCGGTCAGGGTCAGCGGCGGGACGGGAAACTGCCATTTGCGGGTCAGGACCGTGCCGGCCGCCATCGACAGCGCACCGCCGAAGGCTGCGGCAATGCCCAGCGGATCGAGCACGGCCTCCGGCGACAGCACCAGGAAACCGACGCCGACCAGCCCGCCGAGTGCGGCGACCAGTCCCATCAATCTGATTTCCGTTCCAAGGGCCAGCCGTGCCAGAAACAGCACGATCAGCGGCTGTGTGGCGCCAAGCGTTGCGGCAACGCCACCCGGCAGGCGATAGGCGGCCACAAACAGAAGGGTCCAGAACAACGTAAAATTCAGGAAACCCAGAACAAACAGCCGCGGCAGCATGGCGAATGACGGCCACTGCCGGACCACGACAAGCAGGGTGAGGCCCGCCGGCAGCGCTCTGAGCAAACCGAGCGTCAGCGGCAGACCGGGCGGCAGCAGTTCGGTGGTGACGATATAGGTACTGCCCCAGATGGCCGGCGCCAGTGCGGTGAGCAGAAAATCGGATGTCTTCGGCATTTCAGCCTCCATTTATCTTGATTTCAAGATATCCTGTTTTAACTTGACGTCAAGGTAAAATTTCTGCAGGTTCCATTCATGGATCATGTCGACAGTATTCTTGCCGAATGGCAGGCCGAGCGCCCGGACCTTGACGCCATGCCCATGGGTGTCATGGGCCGTCTGAAACGGCTGCAGGTGCACCTTGCGCGCAATCTGGAAACGGTTTTCTCCCGCTACGGGCTGAATGCCGCGAGTTTCGATGTCCTGGCCACGCTGCGCCGTTCCGGCCCGCCCTATGCGCTCTCGCCATCGACGCTGATGGAACGGACGATGGTATCCTCCGGAACGATGACCAATCGGATCGA
Organism: Martelella mediterranea; assembly: GCA_003001975.1. GTDB lineage: Bacteria > Pseudomonadota > Alphaproteobacteria > Rhizobiales > Rhizobiaceae > Martelella > Martelella mangrovi. Next base: position 128,620 of record PVUG01000011.1, on the reverse strand, counting down.
TCGACTGGAGGCGGCAGGCTTCATCTCGCGCCGGCGCAATCCGGAGGACGGCCGCGGTTTCGCCATCGCGCTCACGGACGCAGGCTTTGCCCTGATCGACGAAGCGGTAACTGCCCATGTTGAAAACCAGCACAGGCTGATCGAAACGCTCGGCACCGACGACCGCGAAGCGCTTGACCGCCTGCTGGCCAAGTGGCTGGCGGCCTTCGAGTAGAACCGTCCGGTGCGGGCAATACCGGGTCTATTTCTGCAGCCGACATTCTATCTTTGTATGCGGAGCCACCGAAACATTCCACAACACCCTTGCATGCACATTTAAACCGGATTATGCACGTTTCTGCACGATTTGGACGAAACCATGCATCTGATCCGCGAACGACAAGACATCATTCTTCAACGCCTCAGGGCTTCAGGCCGGGTTCTGGCCGCCGATCTGGCTGCGGAATTTGCCGTGTCGGAGGATACGATCAGACGCGACCTGCGCGACATGGCCGCGCGCGGGCTGTGCGAGCGGGTCTATGGCGGCGCGCTGCCCGTCGCCCCGGCCGCCGGACCGCTCAACACTCGGGACAAACAGGACGACGCAGAAAAACAGCAGCTCGGCCACCTGCTTGCCGGCGAAATTGACGACGGCATGACCGTTTTTCTCGATGCCGCAAGCACCAATATTGCCGCCGCCCGTGCCTTGCCGGCCGACCGGCGGGCCACAATCGTCACCAATGCACCGGCCATTGCCGCCGCCCTCGACGGGCATCGGACCCTCGATGTGATCATGATCGGCGGGCAAATTCACCGCGACGTCGGCGGCGCCGTCGGCACCCGTCCGATCGAAGATATTCAGGCCTTTCATTTCGACCTGTGCCTGCTTGGCACCTGCGGCCTCGATATCGAGGCCGGCCTCACCTGCTTTCATTACGAAGATGCCCTGTTCAAGCGCGAGGCCGCCGCCTGCGCGCACCGGGTGATAACCGCCATGACCGCAGCGAAATTCGCCACCCGCGCGCCCTGCAGCGTGATTGCGCTGGATGCGCTCGATGCCCTTGCCATCCCGCACACGCTCGACGCCGGGGCGGTTGAGGCGCTTCAGGCCACCGGGCTTTCGCTTATCGGACGAGGAGACAGCCGATGAATGCCTGTCGCATTGCCCATGTCGCACTCTGGACCGCCGATCTGGAACGTCTGGCCGTCTTCTACCGGGATGTCTTCGGCGCTACCGTCGGGGAGCGCTATGAAAGCCGCCGCAGGCCCGGTTTTGTCTCCCGCTTCGTGTCACTGACAGACGGCGCTGCCATCGAACTGATGCAGGCGCCCTGGATTTTTCCGGCAGGCGACGCGTCGGCCGAAAAGCCCGGATGGGACCATATCGCCATCAGCCTCGGCAGCACCGTCGCCGTCGACCGGCTGGCGGCGGAGGCGAAAACCACCGGGTTTCTTCTCAGTCCGCCCCGAACCACGGGCGACGGTTTCTACGAGGCCGTCCTTGCCGATCCCGACGGAAACCGCATCGAAATCACTGCCTGACGAGAACAACAATGACCGATACCCCGCTTGCCGAAACCAGCCGCCCGCGCCGCTACATGTCGCCGCATCGCCTCGGTGTTTCGCTGCTGTTTCTGATGAACGGCTTCTATATGGGCTCCTGGGCGCCGAAAATTCCGGTCTTTGCCGAAAAGCTAAGCCTTTCGGAGGGCGAACTCGGCCTGATGATTCTGGTCTTCGGGGTGGGTTCAATTCTCGCCATGCCGATGACCGGCATCTTCAATGCCCGCTTTGGCTCCACCAGCGTCGTCAGGGCGGCGGCGCTGATGTTTCTGCCGTCACTGATCCTGATCACCGTGGTCAACAGCATCTGGCTCGCCGTTATCGTGATCTTTTTTTTCGGCGGCCTGATGGCGGCCATGGATGTCTCGATGAATGCCAACACGGTGGCCGTGGAAAAGGTGGAACACCGGGCGATCATGTCATCCTGCCATGCCTTCTGGAGCCTTGGCGGGCTTCTGGGCGCCGGTCTCGGCGGCTTTCTGATTTCTGCGATCGGCCCGCTTGGCCATGCGATCGCCGCAACCGTGCTCGCCGGCGGCTTTCTGGCCGCGTCGTTTCCCCGGCTGGTGGCGGATACCCCCGACGGAGAAGAAAAACACCAGAAGATCCGCCTGCCGATGACACCGCTTCCCTGGCTGATCGGGGTCGTGGCGCTGTTTTCGATGATCCCGGAAGGGGCGGTCACCGACTGGAGCGCGCTTTATCTGCATGACGAACTGGGCATCGATATCGCCTGGGCCGGCTTCGGTTATGCAGCCTTCCAGCTCTCCATGACGACGATGCGCTTTGCCGGCGATCTCGTGCGCGATCGCCTCGGCGGGGTAACCACCATGCGGATCTGCGCGGTGCTCTCGGTCATCGGACTGCTGCTTGCGGGCCTCGCCCCCACGACGCCGGTCATCATCATCGGTTTCGCGATTGCCGGTCTCGGCATTTCCAACATGGTACCGATTGCGTTTTCGGCCGCCGGCAATCTGCCGGGCATGGCGCCGGGTATCGGCCTGTCAGTCACGACCACGCTCGGCTATTCCGGCATTCTGGTCGCCCCTTCGGCAATCGGCTTTCTGGCCGAGCATACCGGCTTTGCACCGATTTTTGTCGGCTTGTCGCTGCTGCATGTTATCGTCTTCCTGCTGGCGCCGCTGATGCGTTATGCCGACCGCGACAAGGTGGGCTGACAGTTGACAAGATGGCGGCATTGTACCACCTGAAAGGCAGTTTCCGTTTCGGAGAAAATGATGACCTTTGCCGCCCCCCGCAATTTCGATCCCCTGCCCCGTCGCGCATCCGTTGCCGTCAATGTCGGTGGCGTGCTTGTCGGCGGCGGCGCGCCGGTGGTCGTCCAGTCGATGACCAATACCGACACGGCCGATATCGACGCCACTGTGGCGCAGGTTGCCGCCCTGTCGAAAGCCGGCTCCGAACTGGTGCGCATCACCGTTGACCGCGACGAGGCGGCCGCCGCCGTGCCGCGCATTCGCGAACGGCTGGAACATCTCGGTCTCGATGTGCCGCTGGTCGGCGATTTTCACTATATCGGCCACAAGCTTCTGGCCGATCATCCGGCCTGCGCGGAGGCGCTTGCCAAATACCGCATCAATCCCGGCAATGTCGGTTTCCGCGACAAGCGCGACAAGCAATTTGCCGATATCATCGAAATGGCGATCCGCTACGACAAGCCGGTGCGCATCGGCGTCAACTGGGGCTCGCTCGACCAGGAATTGCTGACACGGCTGATGGACGAGAATTCCGAAGCCGGCTCACCGCTTTCCGCCCGCGATGTCACCCGCGAGGCAATCGTCCAGTCGGCGCTGATTTCGGCGGATCTGGCCGAAGAAATCGGCCTGCCGCGGAACCGCATCATCCTGTCGGCCAAGGTTTCCCAGGTTCAGGACCTGATCGCGGTCTATTCTATGATCGCCGAACGGTCCGACCACGCGCTGCATCTTGGCCTGACGGAAGCCGGCATGGGCACCAAGGGTATCGTCGCATCGTCTGCGGCCATGGGCTATGTATTGCAGCACGGCATTGGCGACACCATCCGCGTTTCGCTGACGCCGGAACCCGGCGGTGACCGCACCCGCGAGGTGCAGGTGGCGCAGGAACTGCTGCAGGTCATGGGCTTTCGCCAGTTCGTGCCGGTGGTGGCCGCCTGTCCCGGCTGCGGGCGCACCACCTCGACGGTGTTTCAGGAGTTGGCCTCGAAGATCCAGGCCGATATCCGCAAGAACATGCCGATCTGGCGTGAGAAATATCCGGGCGTGGAAGCCCTCAACGTCGCCGTCATGGGTTGCATCGTCAACGGCCCGGGTGAGAGCAAGCACGCCGATATCGGCATTTCGCTGCCCGGCACCGGCGAAACCCCGGCAGCCCCGGTCTTCATCGACGGCAAGAAAGCCAAGACCCTGCGCGGCCCCAACATCGCTGCTGATTTCGAGGCCATGGTCGATGACTATATCGAAAACCGTTTTGGTGCAGGTAGCCAAGCTGCGGAGTGAAACAGGGCGCTATCCCTTCTTCAGGTAGATCCGGCCGCCGCCCTTCTTGCGGCCGGTGTCTTCCACATCGGGAAAACGGCCCTTGCGCACGGCATTGAGGAATTCGCGGCCGATTTTCACCTTGTCGCCGATATAGAGCCGGTTCCAGCCCTCGCCATAAAGCGTCGGGAAATGAAACTCGCCCGGCTCCATTGCGAGCAGCCGGTTCGCTATGTCGTCTTCATCAAGCATATCAGATCCGTGTTGTGAGGAGCTTGAAGCCTGCGAGTGTAAAGAGAACCGTCATCGTCCCCTCGATGGCACGGCGGGCCTTGTGGTAGCCACGCACGACCACGCCGGACGAAAACAGCAGTGCCAGCGTGTTGAAGGTGAGAAAGCCGATAAACTCGGCAACGACGATGAACAGGATGATTGTCCCATAGCCCGCATTCTGCGGCAGGCCAATGGACACAAGCGAGACCCAGGTGAAGATCGCCTTCGGATTGGTGAGATGGATGTAAAGGCCGCGCCGGTAAAACGCGCCGAAGCCTGAACGCCCGGCAATCTTCGGCACCATGGCATGCGCATCCGACCGCGTAGCCGCACGAAAACTCTTGAAGGCGAGGTAAAGCAGGTAGCACCCGCCGACGATCTTCAGCACCATCAGCCCATAGGCCAGCTTTGTCACCACGGCCGCCATGCCGGTGCCCGCCAGCACGGCCCAGAAAAACGAACCGGTCAAGACCCCGTTTGCCAGCGCAATGGCCTGGCACCGGCCATGTCCCATCGCTGTACCGGCAATGGCAAGCGTTGCCGGCCCGGGACTGACAACGGCGATGAAATACGCCATCCAGGCAAACGCCAGCGGTCCGAAAAACGCAACGGTGTCCATTGTCACATCCTGTCAGTCGGAAGACGGTTTCGCATTTTCGAACCGGTCCCAGATCCCGTCAAGCGCCTTTGAAAATTCCGTATAGACCTGGTTTTCCTTCAGATGGGTCAGCACCTGCTCATTGGTGCCGCCACGGGTGGCCGATTCATGGGTCAGCTCGGAAAATGACATTTCCGGTGCATTGCGGGCCGTTGCCGCCAACGCATAGAACACGGCACCGGAAAAGGCCCGTGCCTTGTCGCCCGGCACATCCTTGCCCTGCAACCAATCGGCAATGGTCTCGTAATAGGCATAAGCGCCGGCAAGCGAAGCGGTAGCGACGCACAGTGCCTGATATTCAGCCTCGGTTTCGACCGCAACGACCGTGCCGAGCGGCTCGAACATTTCAATCGTGTCCTCATCCGGCGGGAAGACCGGTGTCGGACCGCCATGGAAGGCAACGGCCGGCAGCGGCGTGACGAGCGTGATCCGCGTCGCCGGCGCCACGATCCTTGAAAGCCGCGCCTGGCTGTAGGTCGGCATGAAACTGATGACGTGATGCGCCGTCCCGAATTTCAGGTCCGCGGTGATCGCCTCGCCATCCTGCGGCCTGAGCGCCAGACAAACGGTTTCAGAGCCATCGACCACATCCTGATTGCTGCCGGCGATTTCGACATTTTCGAAGCGGTCGGCCAGTTCCGCCGCAATCTGCTCGTTACGCGGCGACAGAAGAATGGTCGGCTTTTCGCCCTCGACCGTGCTCATGCCGGTCACCACCGCCCGCGTGATCTCGCCCGTTCCGATAAATCCGATTGTCATGCCTGTCACCATTCTCTTCTGTTTTCACATCGAGGATAGTGCCCGTGAACGGCAATGGCCAGAACCACACGCAAAGAAAACATCACTCAGAACCGTTCGGGCCGGTTCGGCCTCCCGTCCAACGCTTTGAAAGAAAAACCGAAAATCGCGCCGAACAGGAATCCTGACAAATGCCCTATCTTCGGATAGCCGGCCGATATCATATCCAGCATGAGACCGGGCAGAACGGCCAGCATCAGCGCGCCGGCAAGCAGCAGACGTTGCCGGCCCTCAGTCAGCACAAAAACGCCGGCGCAGCCCGCCATGGCGAATACCGCCTGTGACGCGCCGGTGCCGACATTCCAGGGCGGCGGCAACAGGACGGGGCTTAACAGTGTGGCAAGACAGCCCGCGACAAGCCAGACCAGAAACAGTCTGAACCCGCCGATCCGGCTTTCGAGCAAGTTTCCCAGAAAGAAAATACAGATCGCATTGAACAGCATATGCAGCATTTTTGCATGAAGCAGCTGCGCCGCAGCGATCCGCCAGAATTCGAAAGCGCCGATCGCGCTCAGTGTGATGCCGCCATAACGCTGAAGCGCGGTGACCGGCACCGTGGCAAAAGGCGAACCGTTTACCAGAAAGCCAACAGTGAGCGAGACGACGACCGTTAAAACCGCCAGCAGGGTCGACACGCTGATCCACCAGGATTTTATTCCCATTCGCCGCACATGCCCCACTTTTACCACCCTGTCCCGATCTGAAACATAAACAGAGGCCCGGCGCTATTCGGCACCGGGCCTCTTTGGTGTAAGGGCTAATTGTCCAAAACGGCCGTTTTCAGGCAGCTTTCGACTTGTTCTGACGGTTTTCGATCAGATCGTCGACGACATCGGGATCAGCAAGCGTCGAAGTGTCGCCGAGTGCGCCAAAATCATCCTCGGCGATCTTGCGCAGGATGCGGCGCATGATCTTGCCCGAACGTGTCTTCGGCAGGCCCGGCGCAAACTGGATCTTGTCCGGCGTGGCGATCGGGCCGATTTCGGCGCGCACCCATTTGACGAGTTCCTGCCGCAGCGCCTCGTCGGGATCGTGCTCGCTCATCAGCGTGACATAGCAATAAATGCCCTGCCCCTTGACCGGATGCGGATAACCGACCACGGCGGCTTCGGACACGAAATGGTGCGAAACCAGCGCGCTTTCGATTTCCGCCGTCCCGAGCCGGTGGCCGGAAACATTGAGCACATCGTCGACGCGGCCGGTGATCCAGTAATATCCGTCCTCGTCGCGCCGGCAGCCATCGCCGGTGAAATATTTCCCCTTATAGGTGGAGAAATAGGTCTGGACGAAACGGTGATGGTCGCCATAGACCGAGCGCGCCTGGCCGGGCCAGCTGTCGGTGATGCACAGATTGCCGTCGGCAGCCCCTTCCAGCACATTGCCCTCATTGTCGACCAGTTGCGGCTGGACACCGAAGAACGGCCGCGTGGCCGAACCGGGCTTGAGATCGGTGACCCCCGGCATCGGCGTGATCATCATGCCGCCGGTTTCCGTCTGCCACCAGGTATCGACAATCGGGCAGCGTTCCTCTCCGACAACGCGGTAATACCATTCCCAGGCTTCCGGGTTGATCGGCTCGCCGACCGAGCCCAGGAGACGCAGGCTTTCGCGCGAGGATTTCTTCACCAGATCGTCGCCGGCGCCCATCAGCGCGCGGATCGCCGTCGGCGCGGTGTAGAGAATGTTGACCTTGTGCTTGTCGATCACTTCCCAGAACCGGCCGGAATCCGGGAAGGTGGGCACGCCCTCGAACATCACCGTCGTGGCGCAATTGGCCAGCGGCCCGTAGACGATATAGGAATGACCGGTGACCCAGCCGACATCGGCCGCGCACCAGTAAATATCGCCCTCCTTGTAGTCGAACACATATTCATGGGTCATCGAGGCCCAGACGAGATAGCCGCCGGTGGTGTGCAGAACACCCTTCGGCTTGCCGGTGGAACCGGATGTGTAGAGGATGAACAACGGGTCTTCCGCCTTCATCTTCACCGGCGGGCAATCGCCCTTCACGGTCTTGATTTCCTCGTGATACCACATGTCGCGGCCGCGGGCCCAGCCGACATGGCCACCGGTGCGGCGCACGCACAGAACGTGGTTGACGAGAACATACTGTTTTGCCGCGATATCGATGGCGAGGTCGACATTTTCCTTCAGCTGGATCGGCTTGCCGCCACGCACGCCCTGGTCGCAGGTGATCACGAAGGTCGATTCACAATCGACGATACGGCCGGCCAGCGCTTCCGGCGAAAAGCCTGCAAACACCACCGAATGGATTGCGCCGATGCGCGCGCAGGCCAGCATCGCATAAACCGCTTCCGGCACCATCGGCATATAGATCGTCACCCGGTCGCCCTTCTTGACGCCGTACTTCTTCATCACGTTCGCCATCCGGCAAACCTGATCGTAAAGCTGGTTATAGGTGATCTTCTTGTCGATATAGGGGTTGTCGCCTTCCCAGATGATGGCGGTCTGTTCCCCGTGGGTTTTCAGGTGGCGGTCGATACAGTTGTAGGAGACATTGGTCTGACCATCCTCGAACCACTTGATCGAAACCCGGCCCTTGAACGACGTATTCTTGATCTTGGTATAGGGCTTGAACCAGTCGATCCGGCGGCCGTGCCGGTCCCAGAAGATTTCAGGCTCCTCGACGCTTTCCTGATACCATTTCTCGTATTTGTTGGCGTCGATCAGAGCACGCGTCTTCGCCTGCTTCAAAACCGGATAGGTCTTGCCTGACATGCTTTCCTCCTCATGATTTCCTCCGTTGTCCCCATTCATACAGTCTCAGACGATGTCTTCAATAAGACATTCGTCAATTGTTTCGACGTGATTGCATTCGAAGCGCATAGGGATTATATGAACGCCCATGTATTCCCGGAAATTGTGGCAAACACCCACGGACCGCGACACCGGCGCGGACGACAGAAGGACTATATCCAATGGCACAAAAGCTGCTTATGCCCAAGGCGACAGCCGTATGGCTCGTGGACAACACGGCCTTGTCGTTCGATCAGATTGCCGATCTCTGCAAACTCCACCCGCTGGAAGTCAAGGCGATCGCGGACGGCGAATCCGCACAAGGCATCAAGGGCCTCGACCCGATCTCGACCGGACAGCTTTCGCGTGAAGAGATTGCACGTGCGGAAGGCAACCCGAACCACAAGCTGAAGCTTTCCGAACCGAAGGTGCGCGTGCCGGAATCCAAGCGCAAGGGCCCGCGTTACACGCCGGTTTCCAAGCGTCAGGACCGCCCGAACGCCATCCTGTGGCTGGTGCGCAACCATCCGGAACTGAAGGACGCGCAGGTTTCGCGCCTTGTCGGCACCACCAAGTCGACCATCGAGCAGATTCGCGACCGCACCCACTGGAACTCGGCCAATCTAACGCCGATGGATCCGGTCACGCTCGGCCTCTGCAGCCAGATCGATCTGGACCTTGAAGTCGAAAAGTCCGCCAAGGACCGTCCGCTGCCGTCAGCGGAAGAACTCGACAATGCACGGCTTGCCTCTGCCAGCGAGATGGAAAGCCTTGGCGATAGCGTCAGCTCTTCGTCGCAGGAAGACAAGGAAATGTCTGCCGACGAGGTGTTCTCGCGCTTTGCATCGCTCAACAACAATGACGATGAAGACAAGGACGAGGATGACGATAACCGCTGATCAGCAGCGGTACGCTTCATCCATGGCAAGGGAGGGGCCCAGATGCCCCTTCCAAGACGCTCCTTCCGATAGCTGAAAAGGGCGATATTTCATTTTTCCTGATCGCGTTGTTTTCAGCCCATCTTCCGGTCAAAATCCTTGCGGGCCTCGGCGATCTCTGCGCCGTTCTCCACAACCCAGTCATAGAGACCGCAATAGAGCGCTTTCACCGACGCGCCGAGCGCGGTCAGTTCGTATTCGACACCGACCGGTGAGGTCGCCAGCACATGGCGCCGGACGAGACCGTTGCGTTCAAGCCTGCGCAATGTGTCGGTCAGCGCCTTCTGGCTGACCCCTTCCAGACGTTTCCTGATGGCATTGAAGCGATGCGGCCCGTAGGAAAGCACCGTCAAGGTCATGATCGACCACTTGCCGGAGATCTGATCGAGAATCTCCCGGCTCATGCAGCCGGCATTGAATTGCGGACATTGTTCGACGCGCTGATCCATGGGTTTCCTCTCCTATACCTAGGCAAAGTATAGTGCCTTATTGACACTAGGTCTATATTTTATACCTATAGCGGCGTCATTTCCCAGGACAGATCCGACCAGAAGGAAAATTCATGCCCCAAAGCACAACAGACGCCCTGTTCAGACCGTTCAAATTCAAGAAACTCGAGCTGAAAAACCGCATCGTCATGGCGCCGATGACGCGCAGCTTTTCGCCGGAAGGTATTCCCGGCGACAATGTGGCCGCCTATTACAGGCGGCGCGCGCAAAACGATGTCGGCCTGATCCTCTCCGAAGGCACCGTCATCGACCGGCCGACCTCGAAAAACGACCCGGCCATCCCTGACTTTCATGGCGAAAAGGCGCTTGCCGGCTGGAAGAATGTCATCGATACGGTTCATGCTGCCGGCGGCAGGATGGGGCCGCAGGTCTGGCATGTCGCCAATACGGTTGCCAGCCCGGATTATCCGGACCCGGATGAAACCGAAAGCCCGTCCGGTTTTGTCAAACCGGGCGAAAAACGCGGCCGGGCCATGAGCGAGGAAGACATCGCCGACACGATCGCTGCCTATGCCAAAGCCGCAGCCGATGCCGAGCGCCTCGGCTTCGACGTGGTCGAGCTGCATGGCGCGCACGGTTACCTGATCGACCAGTTCTTCTGGCCGGAGCTCAATCTGCGCACCGACCGCTGGGGCGGCCCTTCCATTTCCGAGCGCGTGCGTTTTGCCGTCGAGACCCTGAAAGCCGTGCGCGCGGCCGTCTCCGACGACATGCCGGTCATCATCCGCCTCAGCCAGTGGAAACAGCAGGATTACGGCGCCAGGATCGCCACCACGCCCGACGAAATGGCCGAATGGCTGGAACCGCTGGTGGATGCGGGTGCGGATATTCTCCACTGCTCGCAGCGCCGTTTCTGGGAGCCGGAATTTCCCGAAATCGATGGTGAAGACGGCCTCAACTTCGCCGGCTGGGCCAAGAAGATTACCGGCGTTCCGACGATCTCCGTCGGTTCCGTCGGCCTTGACGGCGCCGACTTCCTCGGTTCCTTCGGCGGCCAGCAGACATCGGTTTCCGCAGCAGGCATTACCCGGCTGGTCGACCGTATGGAAAAGAACGAATTCGACCTCATCGCGGTCGGTCGCGCCCTTTTGCGGGACCCGGAATGGGTGAAAAAGATAAAGGCCGACGAGACCGACAGGCTCGAAGCGTTTTCACGTGAAACACTGGCCGAGCTTTACTGACAAAGGCGGGCGGCTTCGGCCGCCCCTCACCCGATTTACGCCGCGTAGTCGCGCGCCCCGAAGATCGCGGAGCCGACGCGCACGCTGGTCGCGCCGAAGGCAACCGCGATTTCATAGTCGCCGGACATGCCCATGGACAGTTTCGCCACGCTGTTTTCGCTTGCAAGATCGGCAAGCAGCGCGAAATGCGGACCGGGATTTTCGCCAGCCGGCGGGATGCACATCAGACCTTCGATCTCAAGACCCAGCTCATCACGGCACAGTGTCAGAAATGCCCCCGTCTCACGCGGGTCGATTCCGGCCTTTTGCGGCTCATTGCCGGTATTAACCTGAATATAAAGCCGGGGCGCCCTGCCCTGCTTTGCCATTTCCCTGGCAAGCGCGCGGGCAATCTTCTCGCGGTCGACGCTTTCGATCACATCGAACAGCTTCACCGCATCTTCGGCCTTGTTGGATTGCAGCGGCCCGATAAGGCGCAGTTCAAGATCCGGTGTTTCCTGCTTCAGTTCCGGAAATTTCCGCTGCGCTTCCTGCACCCGGTTTTCGCCGAACACCCGCTGGCCTGCCGCAATTGCCTCGCGGATCATATCGGCCTCGTGGGTCTTGGAAACGGCCACCAGCGTCACCGCGTCTTTTGCCCGCTCGGCCTCATGTTCGGCTGCAGCGATTTTCGTGCGCACATCTTCGAGGTTTTCGCGAACACCCATCGGCCTGAACTCCCTTCAATTCATGTCGGCGCACCTTATGGCAAAGGTGCGGTGCGCCGCAACGGGTCCGCATCGGTTTCCCGCACCGCCAAATCGCCCCGTTTAACTTGACGCTGAGGCGCTTTCATGATGAAGCTCACCGCCAAAATCCAAAAGAAAATGACCGAGTAGCTGCACTATGGCCTCTGAACGATATAACCCGCGCAAAGTCGAACCCGAATGGCAGAAGAAGTGGAACGAGGACAATGTCTTCGTCACCGATAATGCCGACCCGCGCGATACCTATTATGTGCTTGAAATGTTTCCCTATCCGTCGGGACGCATTCACATTGGCCATGTCCGCAACTACGCCATGGGCGATGTCGTGGCGCGCTATAAACGGGCACGCGGTTTCAATGTTCTGCACCCGATGGGCTGGGACGCCTTCGGCATGCCGGCGGAAAACGCTGCGATGCAGAACAAGGTCCACCCCAAGGACTGGACCTATGACAACATCGCGACCATGCGCAATCAGCTCAAATCCATGGGCCTGTCGCTGGACTGGACCCGCGAATTCGCCACCTGCGATGTCGAATATTATCAGCGCCAGCAGCATCTGTTCCTCGACATGCTGGAAAAGGGCCTGGTCTACCGCAAGCAGTCGAAGGTGAACTGGGACCCGGTCGACATGACCGTGCTTGCCAATGAGCAGGTGATCGAAGGCCGCGGCTGGCGCTCCGGCGCGCTGGTTGAAAGCCGCGAGCTGACACAATGGTTCTTCAGGATCACCGATTACGCCCAGGAGCTGCTGGACGCGCTCGACACGCTCGACCACTGGCCGGAAAAGGTCCGGCTGATGCAGAAGAACTGGATCGGTCGCTCCGAAGGCATGATGGTGCGCTGGGACATTGCCGACGGTGCGGGCAAGGCCGGCGAACACGAAGAGATCACCGTCTATACCACCCGCCCCGATACGCTGTTCGGTGCATCCTTCATGGCGATTTCCGCCGACCACCCACTGGCCAAGGAAGCCGCGAAGCACGACGACAAGGTTGCCGCCTTCTGCGAGGAGACGCGGCGCGCCGGAACATCGCTGGCAGCCCTCGAGACGGCTGAAAAGAAGGGCGTCGACACCGGTATCCGCGTGCGTCATCCCTTTGACGACAGCTGGGAACTGCCGGTTTATGTCGCCAATTTCGTGCTGATGGATTACGGCACGGGCGCGATCTTCGGTTGCCCCTCCGGCGACCAGCGCGACCTGGACTTCGCCCGCAAGTTCGGCCTGCCGGTAACGGCCGTGGTGATGCCGAAGGATGGCGATGCGGCAAGCTTTACCATCGGCGACGAGGCCTATACCGATGATGGCGTGATGATCAATTCGCGCTTCCTCGACGGGATGAGCACCACGGATGCCTTTGAAACCGTTGCGCAAAAGCTTGAAGGCGAAGTCGTGCGCGGTGCGCCGCGCGGCGAACGCAAGGTCAATTTCCGCCTGCGCGACTGGGGCATTTCCCGCCAGCGCTACTGGGGCTGCCCGATCCCGGTGATCCACTGCGATGATTGCGGCGTTGTGCCGGTTCCAAAGGCTGATCTTCCGGTTCAGCTGCCCGACGACATCGATTTCGAAAAGCCCGGCAATCCGCTCGACCGTCACGCAACCTGGCGTCACGTCGCCTGCCCGCAATGCGGCAAGGATGCACGGCGCGAAACCGACACGATGGACACATTCGTGGATTCGAGCTGGTATTACACCCGCTTTACCGCGCCACATGAGGATGCACCGACGGACCCGGCCGTGGCCGACCGCTGGCTGCCGGTCGACCAGTATATCGGCGGTATCGAGCACGCCATTCTGCACCTGCTCTATTCGCGCTTCTTTACCCGGGCGATGAAGGCGACCGGCCACGTGAACCACGATGAGCCGTTCAAGGGCCTGTTCACCCAGGGCATGGTGGTGCACGAGACCTATCGTATCGGCGGCAACGGGCCGAAAGGCCGCTGGGTTCCGCCGACGGACGTCACGGTGGACGAGACGGACGGCATTCGCAAGGCCATCCTCACCGAAACCGGTGAAGAGGTTGCCATCGGCGCCATCGAGAAAATGTCGAAGTCGAAGAAGAATGTTATCGATCCGGATGACATCCTGGCGACCTATGGCGCCGACACGGCCCGTTTCTTCGTGCTGTCGGATTCGCCGCCGGACCGCGACGTGGTCTGGACCGAAGCCGGCGTTCAGGGCACGTTCCGCTTCGTGCAGCGCATCTGGCGGCTGATTTCCGAAGCCGCCCCGACGCTCGCCGGTGTCGAACCTGCAGCAGGCAAGGACGGAAAGGCGCTGGAAATTTCCCGTGCTGCCCACAAGACGCTGAAGGCCGTGGCAGCCGATCTCGACGGCCTCGGGTTCAACAAGGCGATTGCGCGGATCTACGAACTGGTGAACGTGCTGGCGCAGCCGCTTTCGGAAATCGAGACGGCGGATGACGAACTGCGCGGCGCTGTGAAACAGGCAAGCCTGTTCCTGACCCATTGTTTTGCACCGATGATGCCGCATCTGGCCGAAGAATGCTGGCAGGCGCTCGGCGCTGAGGGTATGATCGCCATGGCGGCCTGGCCGGACTATGATGAAGCCCTGACCGCCGACAATGAAATCACGCTGCCGGTCCAGATCAACGGCAAGAAGCGCGCCGAGCTGACGGTGGCGCGCGATGCCGATCAGGACAGTATCAAATCGGCGGTGCTGGAGCTTGAAGCGGTCGTTCGGGCGCTGGATGGCAAGGCCCCGCGCAAGATCATCGTTGTGCCGCAAAGGATCGTGAATGTTGTTGTCTAAACCACGTCTGAGAGCGATTGCCTTTTCACTTGGCGCCCTTGCCGCCGTTGCCACACTGGCATCCTGCCAGGTGCGGCCGCTTTATGGCGGCGCGGAAGGCACGGCGCTGAACGCGAAAATGCACGAACTTGCCTTTTCCGTACCGACAACGCAGGTCGCACAATATGTCCGCAATGAGCTGATCTTCCTGACCGGCGGCGGCGCGGGCGAAAGCATCAACGCAAAATATGATGTCAACCTTTCCGCCTTTTCCGTAACATCGGAACTGCTGCAGGATGATTCATCGGATACCGCGCGTGCCGGTCGCACGATCGTGACAGCGGATTTTGCGCTGCGCCGGCGGGAAGACAACAAGCTTCTGGCAAGCGGCCGCCGTCAGGCGACGGCGCTTCTCGACTTTCCTTCGCAGGAATTTGCCAAGTTGAGGGCAATTCGCGATGGCGAACAGCGCGCTTCCAAGGAAGTTGCCGAGATCATCAATGCCGATCTGGCAATAGCACTCAGCAAGGAACCACCGCTGGAGCTGCCCAAACAGCCGGTAAAATAGGCTGTCCGGCGACAATGCGCGCGTGACCGCCCGGGTCTGATCGATATCCGCAGGCCCGGGTTTGTTAAAAAACAGGCCTGAACGTCCGCAGCAACGATCGGAACCGGTTGAGCGATGACGGAAATAAAATCCTACAAGTTCGATGAGTTCCTCCGGCAGGACGCCGCGCGGTACCGGTTGTTCCTGATCTATGGTCCCGACCGCGGACTTGTGAGCGAACGCGCAGGCCTGATTGCCAAAAGCACCGGCGTTCCGCTCGACGATCCGTTTTCCGTCATGAAGCTCGATATCGGCGACATCGAAGGGGATGCCGGCCGGGTCGTTGACGAGGTCAACGCAATCGGGCTTTTCGGCGGGTCCCGCCTTGTCTGGGTGCGTGCCGGCGGCAATGACAAGGCGCTGACAAGCGCGCTCAACACACTTTCCGAACGCCCGCCTGAAAGCGCCTGCCTTATCATCGAGGCCGGAGAGCTGCGCAAGGGCACGGCCATGCGCAAGGCCGCCGAGACCTCGCGCCAGATCGCTGCAATCCCCTGCTACGCCGACGATGCGCGGGCGCTCAACGCGCTGATTGACCAGACGCTTGGCGAAGCCAATCTGCGAATAACACCGCAGGCGCGCCAGCTTCTTGTCTCCATGATCGGCGGCGACAGGCTGGCCACGCGCAATGAAATCGAAAAGCTTGCGCTTTATGGCCGCGGGCTCGAGGTCATCAATGAAGATGACATTACCGCCGTTATTGGCGATGCCAGCGCGATTTCGGCCGATGATGCAGTCGACGCCGTGCTTTCCGGAGACGTAGCCGCTCTTCGTCACTCCATGGCGAAGATTTCACAGTCCAAAACGCCGATTTTCCTGATCCTCAACGGCTGTATCCGACAGTTTCACCTTCTTGACCGCATGCGCGCCGACATGGAAAGCAAGCGCCAGCCGGCAAGCCAGGTGATGCAGACCCACGGAAAGCAGATATTCTTCCGCCGCAAACCGGTGTTTGAAAAGGCGCTGTCGACCTGGGACGGCAATGCCACCGAGCGCGCGCTGCGCATGCTGTCGGAAGCCGTCCTCAACACGCGCCGTTATCCCGCCCTTGAGGAGAGCATCGCCATGCAGACCTTGCTGGCCCTCACACTGAGATCAAACCGCCGCAAATAGAAACGCCGCACAGCCTCCGCAGCTTCAGACAGCCTGACTGCGATTTCCAGATCGATAGTGAAACATAAAACCGGTGCGCTTACCGTTTCTCTCACCACGGAACCGGCAGTGAGCGCGAGGGACTATCATCCAGCGCCGGCGATACGAACCTGAGCGAAAAAATTGGAGAGCGACTCGTTAAGAGGCTGATGATAAATGATAAAATTGTATCACTTCAATTTGACATGATACAATTTTACGGGCTTCGCTCAAGCCGCCTGCAGATATCATCCAGCTGATCCAGAGATGTATACGAAATACGAACCTGGCCACCGCTGCTCTTGTGATCGATCGTGATGGCAAGACCAAGCCGATCTGACAGCGAACGTTCGAGCGCCAACGTATCGGCATCTTTCTGCTTCTGCGGCCTGGAGGCGTGGGTGCCGCCACCCTCTATCGCTCTTTGCGCAAGCTTCTCGGCCTCGCGCACTGAAAGACCCTTTTCAACGACCGTTCGCGCCAGAGCATCCGGATCCGGCGCTGAAATCAGGGCGCGG
Organism: Martelella mediterranea; assembly: GCA_003001975.1. GTDB lineage: Bacteria > Pseudomonadota > Alphaproteobacteria > Rhizobiales > Rhizobiaceae > Martelella > Martelella mangrovi. Next base: position 111,736 of record PVUG01000011.1, on the reverse strand, counting down.
GCATGACCGGCCGACAACACCCCTTCCCCAAGCATGTCGCGCACGCTTTCCGGCAGTTTCAACAGCCGCAGGCTGTTTGCAACATGGCTGCGGCTCTTGCCGATAATCTCGCCGAGATCATTCTGGGTATAACCGTGTTCGGCCATCAGAAGCTCGTAACCATTCGCTTCTTCAAGCGGGTTGAGATCAGCGCGCTGCACATTCTCGACAATGGCGATCTCGAGCGCCGTCCGGTCATCCACATCCCGGATCAACACCGGCACTTCCGAAAGACCGGCCAGCTGTGAAGCCCGCCATCGGCGTTCGCCGGCGATGATCTCGAAGCGGTTTTCGCCAATCGTGCGCACCACGACCGGCTGAACAATCCCGTGCTGGCGAACCGAAGCAGCCAGATCGCGAAGATCATCCTCTTCAAAATGACGGCGGGGATTTCGCGGGTTTCGCGAAATGAACTCGACAGGGATACGCCTGTCCGCCGTCACCGGCGTTACGGACGCCTCCTCGGACGGCTCAGTTTTTTCAATATCACCGATCAGGGCTGCAAGGCCGCGCCCAAGCCGCCGTTTTGAAGTGTCTTCGCTCATATCATCACCTTACCGACAAATACGCATTACGGCCTGTCAGGCCGCCGCCAGCGCCCGTTCACGCTGGATGATTTCCGAAGCCAGCTGGATATAGGCCTGACTGCCCTGGCACTTCAGATCGTAAAGAATGACAGGCTTGCCGAAAGACGGCGCCTCGGAAACCCGAACATTGCGCGGAATCAGCGTCTTGTAGACCTTGTCCCCCATATATTCGCGTACATCCGAAACCACCTGCTGGGCCAGATTATTGCGCGAATCATACATGGTCAGAACCACGCCCTGAATTTCCAGCCCCGGATTGATTGTGCTGCGCACCTCCGAAACCGTGTCCAGAAGCTGGCTCAATCCTTCAAGCGCAAAAAATTCACACTGCAACGGAACGAGAACGGCCTGAGCTGCCCCCATGGCATTCATCGTCAGCAAATTGAAAGAAGGCGGGCAATCGCAAAAGACATAGCGATACCGGCCAACATCAGACTGGCTCAAGGCATCACGCAGTTTGAAGACGCGGCGCGGGTCCGATGCGATTTCAAGCTCGAACCCCAGAAGATCAAGTGTCGAGGGGACAAGATCGAGATTGGGAACCGCCGTGGGTATTGCAGCCTCGGAAATTGTCTTGTCGCCGACCAGAACATCATAGGCCGACACGTCTCGCTGATCACGTTCGATGCCCAGACCGGTGCTGGCATTGCCCTGCGGATCGAGATCGAGCACCAGAACCTTCTCGCCGATGGCGGCAAGTGCGGTCGCCAGATTGATAGCAGTGGTGGTTTTTCCGACGCCGCCCTTCTGGTTGGCAACCGTGATAACACGCGTTTTACGATTCATTAACCATTCCGCCATTGTCTAGAAGGCTGATGATGACGCAAGGCGCGAAATTTCCAGAACTACGGAGCCGGGTTCAACCTTGCTTTCATGTTTTACCAGATCGAAGTCCCACTGGTCACGCGCTTTGTCGATTTCGCGCTGATAATCCCGACCTTTGTGGAAAAACGCCCGAAATTCGGGATCAGCTTCAAACCACGGCTGCGCATAGCCCAGCAAAAGCGAAAGATCGGCCAGCGCCCGTGCGGACATGGCTTTCGCACTTTCGATGTCTGCAGATGCCGTCTCGGCGCGAATAGCGTGGACGCTGGCGCGGGCCTCGGTCTGCCGGATCGCGGTGCGCAGAAACGAGGCTTTCTTATTGTTGCTTTCGACAAGATGAACCCAGCCCTCGCCCTGTTCGGCCAGGAAAATAGCGGTAATCATCCCCGGAAACCCGCCACCGCTTCCAATATCGATCCATGTTTTTGGCGTTGGCGAGAGCTGATGTATCTGAGCACTGTCAGCAACATGCCGATCCCAGAACTGCTGGCGCGTTGATGGCGCAACAAGGTTGATCGACCTTGCCCATTTTTCAAAATGGGCCGCAAAGCGCTCAAGCCGTTCCTGTGTTTCACGTGAAACAGTTTGTCCGTTCAACTTCATTCTTAACTCATGCCGCCGCTGAACGCGCGGTTTTCAAACGCACCAACAGCAGCGACAGCGCTGCAGGGGTCATGCCATCGATACGGCTGGCCTGGGCAATTGTTGCAGGACGCGCCCGTTCCAGCTTGCCTTTCAGTTCGTTGGAAAGGCCGGGGAGTACCGTATAGTCAAAATCTTCCGGTATCGCCCTGCCCTCATCCTTGCGAACCTGTGCAATATCGGCCGCCTGACGATCCAGATAAACGGCATAGGCCGCCTCGATCTCAATCGCATTGCGCACCACGTTGCGGGTTTCCCCAAGCTCCGGCCAGATACCAACCAACGATTGGAAGTCATGATCCGGATAAGCCAGAAGATCATAGGCAGTCCGGCGTTGTCCGTCCTGATTCAGTTTCAGCCCGTACGTCGCCGCCTCATTCGGTGTCAACGAGCGCGCCTTCAATGCTTCCCGCGCCTCGCTCAACTCCGTTGTATAACGCTCGAAGCGTCTGCGGCGATCTGAAGAAGCGATGCCAAGCGACAGCGCTAGTGGTGTCAGCCGTTCGTCGGCGTTGTCTGCTCGCAACGTCAGACGATATTCCGCACGCGATGTGAACATTCGATAAGGTTCGGCAACACCGCGCGACGTCAAATCATCGATCATCACGCCGATATAAGAATCCGTCCGCGACAGAATGACGGCTTCGGCATCGCCCGCAAGACGTGCGGCATTCAAGCCCGCAACAAGGCCCTGCGCACCAGCCTCTTCATAACCCGTGGTGCCGTTGATCTGTCCGGCAAGAAACAGTCCCGGCATCTTCTTGAGTTCAAGCGACGGCTTCAGCTCCCGTGGGTCGACATGGTCATACTCAATCGCGTAACCGGGCTGCAAAATTTCGACCTTCTCCAGCCCGGGAATAGCGCGAATAAACGCCTGCTGGACATCCTCCGGCAACGAGGTGGAAATCCCGTTGGGATAGACGGTGTCGTCATCGAGCCCCTCTGGTTCCAGAAAGATCTGGTGTCCGTCACGGTCGCCGAAGCGCATGATCTTGTCTTCGATCGAAGGACAATAGCGTGGCCCGGCACCTTCGATCTGCCCCGAATACATCGCCGATAGCCCGATATTATCACGGATAATTGCATGGACCTCAGGTGTTGTCCGGGTAATTCCGCATTCAATTTGAGGGTTCTGCACGCCATCGGTCATGAAGGAAAACGGCACAGCGTCGTCGTCAGCCTTCTGTCGATCAAGTGATGTCCAATCGATCGTGCGTCCATCCAGCCGCGCCGGCGTGCCTGTCTTCAAACGGCCAAGCGACAGGCCAAGCCGTGCGAGAGTATCGGAGAGGCCGACGGACGGCGCCTCCCCCACCCGGCCAGCCGGAATCTGGCGTGTGCCAAGATGGATCAAGCCGCGCAGAAAGGTGCCGGTTGTCAGCACAGCAGCCCCGCAGGCATAACGGTGACCGTCCTTCGTGGTTACCGCGACAACCCGACCGTTCTGCGTTTCAATATCAAAGACATCGCCTTCCAGAACATCAAGTCCGGCAATTTCGGCAAGTGCCTGCTGCATGGTCTGACGATAGAGCTTGCGATCCGCCTGGCTGCGCGGCCCGCGCACGGCCGGTCCCTTGCGACGGTTCAGCATGCGATACTGGATGGCAGCGGCATCGGCGATGCGCCCCATCAGCCCATCAAGTGCATCGATCTCGCGAACCAGATGCCCCTTGCCCAGACCGCCGATCGCCGGATTGCAGGACATGACGCCGATGGTATCGCGTTTATGTGTGATCAATGCCGTTTTTGCACCACTGCGCGCTGCCGCAGATGCGGCTTCGCAGCCTGCGTGGCCACCGCCAATGACGATGACATCATAATGATCGGTCATGAAACTGCTCCATTCGCGGCCGGACGATAATCGCCCCTACCCCGATAATCTGGCGTCGGTTTTGCCGTCTCGTCCGCGGCAAGTCAAGATTGTTTCACGTGAAACACTTTCGGGGATCGCTACTTGCCGACACAGAAGGATGAAAAGATCACATCGAGAAGATCCTCAACATCGACCCGCCCGGTAATCCGTCCGAGAGATTCGGCAGCCCGTCTGAGCGACTCCGACGGAAGCTCCGGCGAAAGCGCACGTGCCGACGATGCTTCTTCAAGTGCGTCCAATGCCTGGCGCAAATAATCCGTCTGCCGCTGTCGCACCGGTAGACTGAGCGACGCCCCGGCAACACGCTCGGCCAATCGATCCGAAATCGCCGCAATCAACCGATCCATCCCCACTCCGCTTTGCGAGGACAACACCAGATCGAAAGCATCAACCTCTTGCTGCACCGAAGACAGATCAGCCTTGGTGCCGATTTTCAAACAATCCCTGTCGGGAAATACTTCGGCGGCCGCCTCCCTGCTCATATCGGCAAGGGACAAGACCAGATCGGCCGTTTTCAGCAGGGCACGCGCCCTGCGCACCCCTTCAAGCTCGACCGTATCGTCGGTCTCGCGCAATCCGGCTGTATCATAAAGCCGGACGGCATAGCCGCCAATGTCCAGATGAACCTCAAGCACATCGCGGGTTGTGCCGGCCACATCGGTGACAATGGCAATATCCCGCTTTGCCAGGGCATTGAGAAGACTTGATTTTCCCGCATTTGGCGGTCCGGCGATAACCACCTGGTAACCATCACGAATGATTTCTCCGGTTCTGCTACCGGCCAGATGACGGCGAATGGATTCGGTGATCTCTTCAACGCTCTGCCAGATGGTTTCCGATACGGAACCGGGAATATCCTCTTCATCCGAAAAATCGAGTTCGGCTTCTATCATCGCCCGGGCATGGGTCAGCGCCTGCGCCCATCCCTCATAGAGTTTGGAGATATGACCGCTTGCCTGTTCCATGGCAAGGCGTCGCTGCATTTCCGTCTCGGCAATGATTACGTCGGAAAGACCTTCGGCCTCGACGAGATCCAGTTTTCCGTTTTCAAAGGCCCGCCGGGTGAACTCGCCCGCCTCGGCATGGCGCGTATCGGCAAAGGACGACAACAGATCAAGCATGGCGCGGACAACCGCGCGGCCGCCATGAAGATGGAATTCGACGCAGTTCTCACCGGTAAAAGAGGCCGGCCCCCGAAACGTCAGAACCAGCGCCTGGTCGATGGCCGTGTTATCCCGGCCGCGCAATGTCAAAAGCTGCGCACGACGCGGTTCAGGCACATGACCGGCGACCGAGGCGCAGATATCGAAAGCGGCCGGCCCCGAAATGCGGATAACCGCAACGCCGGACGGCAAGGCACCGCTTGAAAGTGCAAAAATGGTATCGGAAGCTCGCATCATCTACGCCTATGACGGCCTGACGGACAGAATACTATTTCAATTCAAAGCGTTAAGAGATTAAGCCGCATCTCTTGCTTTCTGCAGGGCCATTTGAGCAGTCTGCGCAAAACAGGACAGGTATTTTGCGCCGTTTCCCCGGACAAAGCCCGGGGACAAACATCATGGGACGAAACAAGATGCCCCGTCATGCTGCCAAGGCTTCCCCGGCGTGACAGACACACCGGACCGGCCTGTGTTCATTTCGCAGCTGTCAGGTGTTCATCGACTCGAAGAACTCGGCATTGCTCTTCGTCTGCTTCAGCTTGTCGATCAGGAATTCGATACCATCGGTCGTTCCCATCGGGGCCAGGATCCGGCGCAGAACGAAGATCTTCTGCAGGTCCTGACGCGGTACCAGAAGGTCTTCCTTGCGGGTGCCCGATTTGAGAATATCCATTGCCGGGAAAATCCGCTTGTCGGCGACCTTGCGATCGAGCACGATTTCGGAGTTACCCGTTCCCTTGAATTCCTCGAAGATGACTTCGTCCATGCGGCTACCGGTATCGATCAGCGCGGTGGCGATGATCGTCAGCGAACCGCCCTCTTCGATATTTCGCGCAGCGCCGAAGAAGCGCTTCGGGCGCTGCAGGGCATTGGCATCGACACCACCGGTCAGAACCTTGCCCGAAGACGGCACGACGGTATTGTAGGCGCGTCCAAGACGGGTGATCGAGTCGAGCAGGATGACCACGTCCCGGCCATGTTCGACCAGGCGCTTTGCCTTTTCGATAACCATTTCAGCCACCTGAACGTGACGCACGGCCGGTTCATCGAAGGTCGAGGAGACAACCTCGCCCTTTACTGAGCGCTGCATGTCCGTCACTTCCTCGGGGCGTTCGTCGATCAGAAGAACGATCAGGAAACATTCGGGATGATTGGCGGTGATGGAATGCGCGATATTCTGCAGCAGAACCGTCTTACCCGTACGCGGCGGCGCAACGATCAGTCCGCGCTGTCCCTTGCCAAGCGGCGCGACGAGATCGATCACGCGCGGTGACAAGTCCTTCGACGTCGGATTATCCAACTCCATGTTGAAGCGCTCATTCGGATAAAGCGGCGTCAGATTGTCGAAATGGACCTTGTGGCGGATCTTTTCCGGGTCATCGGAATTGATCGTGTTGACCTTCAGAAGGGCAAAATAGCGTTCGCCGTCTTTCGGTCCGCGGATCGGCCCTTCGACCGTGTCGCCGGTCTTCAGTGCGAAGCGACGGATCTGCGAGGGCGAAATGTAGATATCGTCCGGCCCCGGCAGATAATTTGCATTAGCCGAGCGCAGAAAACCGAAGCCGTCCTGGAGAACTTCGACCACGCCCTCACCGATGATTTCGACATCCTGTGTGGCCAGCACTTTCAGAATGGCAAACATCAGTTCCTGCTTGCGCATCGTGCTGGCGCCTTCGACCTCGAGCGATTCCGCAAAGGCCAGGAGATCGGTAGGTGTCTTGCTCTTCAGTTCCTGAAGCTTCATTTGTGACATGAAGAAAACCGTGAATTGTTGTGGTGATAAAGAAGGCTGGTTGCACTGGTACAGCAGTGCCAATTCGGATTGGCGCAGGAGATGAGTTTCGCACAGCCTTTAGGATGGGTTGGCTGGAAGATACTGATTTGCCGCGTGCGTTACAAGAGAAAAAGCGCGTTTTTAAGCCGGAAAACGCGGCAATCTATTCATCAAACGATTAAAACGGCTTCAGAATCACCATGATTACGGCAATAATCATCAACACTGTCGGCGCTTCATTGACGATCCGCCAGTGCCGCGCGCTCGTTTTGCGCTTGTCGGCGGCAAAATCCTTCATCGCCTTGCTGAAATAGCCGTGAACGCCAGACATCAGAAAAACGGCGAAAATCTTCACATGAAGCCAGCCATCGACGAGCCAGCCGCCATCCCATGCCAGATAAAGACCAAAAATCCAGGTCAGGATCATCGCCGGGTTCATGATCACTCTCATCAGCCGGGATTCCATGACCTTGAAGGTTTCGGATTTTTCCGATCCCGGCGTACTGTCGGCGTGATAAACGAAAAGACGCGGCATATAGAACATACCGGCCATCCAGGAAATCACCGCCATCACATGAATGGCAGTCGCCCATAGATAGAAATTGTCGTGGTCGAATTTAAACAAGCCAAGACAGATGAACAGAAACAAGAGAAGCGCCGTTGTCGCCCGGCTTGCCGATTTCTTTCCCGCGGTTTTTCCGGTTTCACCCTGATCCGCCATAGTATCCTCCACATCTATCTGTTTTCGTTATATTATTTTTCACCCCGAACGCGTTTTACCAGCGCGGCTACATTTTCAGGGTCCACATCCGGTGTAATCCCGTGTCCGAGATTGAAGATCATCGGTCCATCGGACAACGCTTCAACTATGGCTGTCGCCCGGTCTTCCATCATTTTTCCACCCACAACCATTACGAGCGGATCGAGATTGCCTTGTACCGGTCCTTCTTTTTGCAGGGTTTTGGCCATGCTTAACGGGACGGTCCAGTCGAGACCGATGGCATTGGCGCCGGTCACCTGCCGGTAGGTTGACAGATTTGCGCCCGCGCCCTTGGCAAAGGCGATGATCTTGGCGCCGGGAACCGCCATTCGTACTTTCTCGACAATCCTTGCCACCGGTTTGGCGGCAAAATCGGCAAAGTCGTCTTCTGTCAGAACACCGGCCCAGCTGTCGAAAATCTGTACCGCATCGGCGCCGGCTTCAAGCTGCCGGATCAGATAATCGGCGGAAAGATCGGCAATCAGATCGAGAAGCCGCAGGAATTCCTTCCTGTGCCGATAGGCAAACAGTCGCGCCGGGGCCTGATCGCTCGTGCCCTTCCCGGCAATCATGTAGGTCGCCACCGTCCAGGGCGCGCCGCAGAACCCCAGAAGCGACGTTTCTTCCGGCAGACTGGCCCGTATACGTCGAACAGCTTCGATCACGGGATCAAGCGTATTGGCCGCATAGCGGGCTTCCAGCCTTGCTATATCGTCGGCGTTGATCGGATCCAGTCGCGGGCCTTCACCCTTTTCAAAGCGAACACCGCATTTCAGCGCATCCGGAATGACCAGAATGTCAGAAAACAGGATGGCTGCATCAAAACCATAACGTCTGATCGGCTGCAGCGTCACTTCTGTAGCAAAATCAGGATTGTAGCAAAGATTGAGAAAGCCGCCGGCCTTTTCTCTCAAGGCCCGGTATTCCGGAAGATAGCGACCGGCCTGACGCATCAGCCAGATCGGAGGCGGGTTGACGGTTTCGCCTTCAAGCACGCGTTCCAGCGTCCGTTTCACCATATCCCCAGCCCTTTTAAATAATGAATCTTTCTATCTTTGGATTCCTTTTATTTCTTAGAGTCTGTGAGGATCAAGGATTAAAGGTTTTTCGTGAAGTTTGAGTCTTTTCCACCGTTTCACATCATCGGTGAGCCGGCAAAATCACGGCTGAATGAAAACTGTGGGGAAGACGGACGATTGATTTTTGGATTCAGATGGTTGGCCAATCCCCTCGTCAATATCCAGGCTGTGCAAAACTGCTGGATTTTTGAAGGAAAGGCGCAGTTTTTCCCCGTTTTCAACAGCGGCGTTTGAACCTTTTCGACAAAAGGGGATATGTGGATAATTCACGACATCACCCACAGGCCAAAAAACGCGCTCGGCAGATGTCCCGGTTTGTCCAGCGTTATAAACAGGAGGCGAAGGACATCGTGGAAAACCGCAAAAACTTCTTTCACCTCCATCTGATCTCTGATTCGACCGGCGAAACCCTGATTTCGGCGGGACGGGCGGTTTCCGCCCAATTTGGCGGTTATGAGCCGATCGAACACGTCTATCCGCTGGTGCGCAGCCGCAAACAGGTGCTTGCCGTGTTGCGCGCAATCGATGAAGCGCCGGGGATCGTGCTTTATACAGTGGTAAACGAGGAACTCGGCGCGCTTCTGGACGAGATGTGCCGGGACATGAATGTGCCTTGCGTCAATGTTCTGGAACCGGTCGCCGGTGTGTTTCAGTCCTATCTCGGCACGACCTCGCGCCGGCGTTCCGGTGCCCAGCACAGTCTGGACGAAGATTATTTTGCCCGGATCGAGGCGTTGAATTTCGCCATGGACCATGATGACGGGCAGATGCCGGAAACCTATGACGAGGCCGATGTGGTCATCCTCGGGATTTCCCGCACATCGAAAACCCCGACCTGCATGTATCTTGCCAATCGCGGTGTGAAGGCCGCCAATATTCCGATTGTGCCGGGGGCGCAGCTGCCGGAAAGCCTTTACCGGGCGACAAAAACGCTTGTCGTCTGCCTGATCGCCTCGCCCGGCCGGATTTCGCAGGTGCGCGAGTTTCGCGAATTCGGCAGCGGCGCCGACGAGGGCAAGAGCGAATATACCGACCGTGCGGTGATCGCCGAGGAGCTGAAACACGCAAGAAGCCTTGCCGCCCAGAACAACTGGCCGATTATCGATGTCACCCGCCGTTCGATCGAGGAAACGGCAGCCGCCATTCTTGCCCTGAAATATGAGATGAAATAGCAACGACGCCGAAACCTGGCGCAGGAGGGAAAGCGGGCAATGAAAAAAGCGATGAACATTCCGATCATTCTGGCTTCGACCAGCCCGTCCCGGCGTGCGCTTTTGACCAATGCGCGGCTTTCCTTTTCCAGTATGCGCCCGCATGTGGACGAACGCGCCGTGGAAGCGCCTTTCATCACGACGGGCGCAACGCCGGATTTTCTGGCCGGACTTTTGTCCCGGGCAAAGGCGCTTGATGTTTCAAAGCGCGCGCCGGGCGCTTTCGTCATCGGCGGCGACCAGGTGATGGCATTTGAGGGCCAGCCCTATTCGAAGCCGGAAAACCGGCAGGAGGCGCATGCGCATCTCAAGCGTCTTTCCGGCAAGACCCATTATCTGATGAGTGCCTTCGCGATTGCCCGCGACGGCGAAATTCTGTTCGAGGCCTGCGAAACGGCCGCCTTGCACATGCGTGTGCTCGATGATGCGGAAATCGAGGCTTATCTGGCGTGTATTTCCGATGAGACGCTCTGTTCCTCCGGCGTTTACCAGCTGGAAGGGCCGGGTGTGCGACTTTTCGACAGGATCGACGGCGATTTTTTCACGATCCTGGGCATGCCGATGCTTCAGCTTCTGGCGGCCTTGCGCAAACTCGGAGCACTGCATGATTGATTCACGTGAAACCGCGCCGCGACGGGCCTGTGTCATCGGCCATCCCGTTTCCCAGTCCCGTTCGCCGCTGGTTCACGGCTACTGGCTGAAGAAATACGGTATTGCCGGCGAATATCTGCGTCAGGATGTGGCGCCGGGCGAAATCGTGGCCTTCATGGACAAGCTGCGCTCCGGCGAAACGGGCTTTGTGGGCTGCAATGTCACCATTCCGCACAAGATGGCCGCCTTTGAACTTGCCGATCATGCCGATGAAAACGCCACGCTTCTGGGCGCGGCCAACACGCTGTGGGTGGAAGATGGCCGCATTCATGCCACCAACACCGACGGTCTCGGCTTTGCCGGCAATCTCGATGCCGCCTGTCCCGGCTGGGACTATGTGGAAAAGGCTGTTGTTCTGGGGGCCGGCGGCGGTGCGCGCTCGGTGGCCATGGCGCTCAAGCAGCGCGGCATTTCCCACATCCATATCGTCAACCGCACCCTGGCGCGTGCATCCGAACTGGCCGCACGGCTGGGCGATCGTGTCGACGCCCATGATATGGACCGGCTTTCAGATGTGATGGCCGGTGCGGGGCTGTTCGTCAACACCACGTCGCTCGGCATGAAGGGCGGTTCGGTGCCCGATATCGATTTCTCTTCTCTGTCTGCAAATGCGGTTGTGACCGATATTGTCTATGTGCCGCTGGAAACGCCGATCCTGAAACAGGCGAAGGCGCACGGCCTGAAAACCGTCGACGGGCTCGGCATGCTCCTGCATCAGGCCGTGCCGGGGTTTGAGAAATGGTTCGGAACGCGACCCGAAGTGGATGCGGGGCTTCGCGACGAAATCATTGCCGATCTTGAGGCGAACGGATGATCATTCTCGGCCTCACCGGATCGATCGGCATGGGAAAGTCCACAACAGCGGGCTTTTTCACCGAGGCCGGCATTCCGGTGCAAAATGCCGATGAGGTTGTCCATGCGCTTTACCGCGGAAGGGCCGTGGCGCCCGTGGAAGCGGCCTTTCCCGGCGTTGCTGTCGATGGCGTGATTGACCGCGCCCGTCTGAGCAAGGCGCTTGACGGAAAGTCGGAGAATTTCGAAAGACTGGAGGCAATCGTTCATCCTCTGGTGCGTGAAGAACGCGACCGGTTCCTCGAAAAGGCCCGGGCCGACGGGGCGGCGATTGCAGTGCTCGACATTCCGCTTCTCTATGAAACCGGCGCCGACCGATCGGTCGATTGTGTGCTGGTGGTCACCTGCGATCCGCAAATCCAGCGCGAACGCGTGCTGGCGCGACCGGATATGACAGTGGAAAAGTTCGAAACAGTGCTGAAACGTCAGCTTTCCGATGGCGAAAAACGCGCGCGGGCCGACTATATTGTCGATACCGGACACGGCATCGACCAGGCGCGAGCGGCGGTCAGAGACATTATTGCCGCGCTTGAAGACAAGGCAGCGGATAAAGACAGGGAGCGATGATGAAGGTCACGCGCGATATCATCTTCGATACCGAAACCACGGGTATGGACAAGAATGACGACCGGCTGATCGAAATCGGCGGCGTCGAGCTGATCGACCATTTTCCGACCGGCAAGACCTTTCATGTCTATATCAATCCGGATGGCAAGACCGTGCATCCCGAAGCCCTGCAGGTGCACGGCATTTCGGACGATTTCCTGAAGGACAAGCCGGTATTTGCCGATGTTGTCGACGATCTTCTGGCGTTTTTCGACGGCGCCCGCTGGATTGCCCACAACGCGGCCTTCGACATGGGCTTCATCAATGTCGAACTCGGCCGTCTCGGCAAACCGCCGATTGATCAGGAAATGGTGGTCGACACCCTGGCGCTGGCGCGGCGCAAACATCCGATGGGGCCCAACAGCCTCGATGCGCTCTGCAAGCGCTATTCCATCGACAATGCCCACCGGACCAAGCACGGGGCGTTGCTCGATGCCGAGCTTTTGGCGGAAGTCTATATCGAGATGTCGGGCGGCCGGCAGGCCGCCTTCCGTCTCGTCAATGCCGGTTCCGCCGATGAATATGATAGCGACGGAAACCTGCGCAAGCTTCCGCCCCTGGTCCGCCCTCGCCCGCTGGCTTCGCGCGTTCACGCGGACGAGGTTGAAGCGCATGCGAAAATGCTCGCCGAGATCGGCGACAAGGCATTGTGGAACAGCGTTTCAGACAAGTGAGGACTTTGTCCGAATATGATCCGTGCAGTTTGTCGGATCATATTCGGTCCTATCCTACATATTTGCGCCAGTCGTGTTGTTCCCTGAACCCCAGAACCTCGCGGATCTTGCGGTTGGAGAGCGGCGCTTCATAGTCGCCCATCTCGCGGGTGATCGGCGTATTCGGCGCGTATTTCTTCAGGAAATCGACCGTCTTCTCGTTGGCCGTGATCGTGTCGTTGGTGGCGTTGAAGACCTCGAAGCCAAGCCCGTCCTTTTGCAGGCAAAGATCGACGATCTGGCCGAGATCGCGGGCATCGATATAGCTCCAGGCATTGCGCTTGCGCGATGGCGGGTCGGCGAGGAAACCGGGGAAATTGCTGTAATCCTCCGGTGAAATGACATTGCCGATGCGAAGCGCGTAGATATCCGCGCCGTAACGCAGGGCAAAGGCGCGCGCGGTCTTCTCGTTGCAGACCTTGGAAAGCCCGTAGCTGTCCATCGGGTCGACATCGTAATCCTCTTCCAGCGGAAAGGCGTGAAAATCCTTGTCGCCCTCGGCAAAGCAGACGCCATAGGTGGTTTCGCTGGAGGCGATGATGACCTTGCGCACCCCAAGCTTCACCGCCGCTTCGATGACATTGTAGGTCGACATAACATTGGTCTGATAGGTGACGTTGTCGGGCGTGATCATCACCCGCGGAATGGCGGCGAAATGCACCACGGCATCGGGTGCGACGGGTGGTTTGCCATCTTCATAACGCTCCATGCCGAAATGCATGGACATGGCATTGAACACCTGTCCGCTGTCGGTGAGGTCGGTGATGAAGGTGTTGACGTCCGGATGGTCGAGCGCGACCAGATCGAGATTGAGAATATCGTGACCCTTGTCCAGAAGGTAGGGGATCACGTCACGGCCGGCCTTGCCGCTACCGCCGGTGAAAACGATGCGCTTGCTCATTTTTTCCTCGCTTTTGGGATGCTCCTCGAATGGCCGGATCGTGCATCCATCCGCGCGAGGCGTCAAACCGATTTGCCGGGTTTTTTCACAGTGGCTTGGCAGAGCGGCGGTGACATGGCTATTCTGGCCCGCATTATTGACGATGGCTCAATTGAGCGGGGTAGCGGAAAACATGGCGAGAAAATCGGGCAGCGCATCGCGCCTTGACGACGCCGCACGGGCCGGCTGGCTCTATTATGTCGCCGGCCGCACGCAGGACGAAATTGCCGCTGCCATGGGCATTTCCCGCCAGAGCGCCCAGCGTCTGGTGTCGCTTGCCATGTCCGAACGGCTGATCAAGGTGCGTCTCGACCACCCGATTGCCGAATGTATGGCGCTTTCGGCAGCGCTTCAGGAACGTTATCGCCTGAAACAGGTGCAGGTCGTGCCGAGCGATCCGAATTCCGATACCGCACCGACGGGGATCGCGGAGGAAGGTGCTGCCGAAATCGAGCGCTGGCTGAAGCGCGCCGAACCGACCGTGCTGGCCATGGGCACGGGGCGCACGCTGCGCTCGGCGGTCGAGCAACTGCCGCCGATGGCCTGCCCGCAGCACCGCATTGTCTCGCTTACCGGCAATATCAGCCCCGATGGTTCGGCGGCCTATTACAACGTCATCTTCCTGATGGCCGATGCCATTCAGGCGCGACATTTTCCCATGCCCCTGCCGGTTCTGGTGTCGACGCCGGAAGAGCGCGCCCTGTTTCATGCCCAGCCGCTGGTGAAACCGACGCTGGAACTCGGCGGCAAGGCCGATGTCACCTTCGTCGGCATCGGTGAACTCGGCGCCAAAGGCCCGCTGCTGCTCGACGGGTTTTTGACCGCAGACGAGATGAGCGAGCTGGTCGCCGCCGGTGCGGCCGGCGAGATTTGCGGCTGGCTTTACAATGATGACGGCAAGCTGCTCGACCACCCGATCAACCAGCGTGTGGCCAGCATTCCCCTGCCCTTTGCCGATGACGCCATCATTTTTGGCATGGCCCGCGGCAAGCCCAAGCACCGCGCCATCCGCGGCGCGCTGAGGGGTGGCTTGATCAACGCGCTGATTACCGACGAGGACGCGGCGCGGTTCCTGCTGGAGGAATAGCTCTTTTCGGGGAGCATGGCGGCACGTTTTCCCGACCAGAGAGACCTGTTGCGCGCAAGCCCCTCTCCTTCTTCGGCGTCATTCTCGGGCTTGACCCGAGAATCCATTCACCCATCCGCAAAACCGGCGCTGATTATGGTCTTCACCCTTTGTGATGCCGGAGGCAAAACCGCTGACGCTTTTCGCGACAGACGTGATTGGACCCTCGGGTCAAGCCCGATGGTGACGAAAGTGGTGAGGGCGACCAGATAGTCTCAACGCCAAAGAGAGGCACTCGTCTGCAACGCCGGAATTTTCGGCCGTGGCACGCATGCCTGTCGAAACGAAAATCCGACCTTCGCGATGGCTTCAAAATTTTTTCTTTAAAAACATCGGATTAATATATTCGCCCAAAGTATGAGCATTCGCCCACTTGACAGTTTGCAGTGAATAGTGGGTAATTGCCCACACAGTAAGCTATTGCTCAATCTGAGGGAGGAACGAGTATGAGACTGCACACGATACTTCTGGGCGCGTGCTCGCTTGTGGCGCTGACCGGCGTCGCTTCGGCCGAAACGCTGACGATTGCCACCGTCAATAATGGTGACATGATCCGCATGCAGAAGCTCACTGACGATTTCACCGCGCAGCATCCCGATATCGACCTCGACTGGGTCACGCTGGAAGAAAATGTGCTGCGCCAGCGGGTGACCACCGACATCGCCACGAACAGCGGCCAGTACGACGTGCTGACCATCGGCAATTACGAAGTGCCGATCTGGGCCAAGCAGGACTGGCTCTTGGCGCTGGACGGCATGCCGGATGATTACGATGCCGGCGATCTTCTGCCCGCCATTGCCGGCGGCCTGTCGGTTGACGACACGCTCTATGCCGCCCCTTTTTATGGCGAAAGCGCCATGGTGATGTACCGCACCGATCTGGCTGAAAAGGCCGGCGTGACCATTCCGGCCGAACCCAAATGGGACGACATCAAGAAGGCCGCCGCCGCCATGACCGACAAGGATAATGGCATTTACGGCATCTGCCTGCGCGGCAAGGCCGGCTGGGGCGAGAACATGGCCTTTATCACCGCCATGTCCAACTCCTACGGCGCGCGCTGGTTCGACATGGACTGGAAACCGCAGTTCGAGAGCGATGAGTGGAAGGCAACGCTCACCGATTATCTCGACCTGATGAACAATTACGGTCCGCCCGGCGCGTCCTCCAACGGCTTCAACGAAAACCTCGCTCTGTTCCAGCAGGGCAAGTGCGGCATGTGGATCGATGCCACGGTGGCCGCTTCCTTCGTGACCGACCCGGATGAATCCAAGGTCGCTGACTCGGTCGGCTTCGCGCTGTTCCCGGAAAAGGGCGATATCGGCAATCGCGGCAACTGGCTGTGGTCGTGGAACCTCGCCATTCCGGCGTCGACGCAGAAGGCGGATGCGGCCAAGGCCTTTGTCGCCTGGGCAACCTCCAAGCACTACACCGATCTTGTTGCAAAACAGGATGGCTGGCGCGCGGCCCCTCCCGGCACCCGCACCTCGCTCTACGAGAATGCGGATTACCAGAAGGCAGCCCCCTTCGCGGAAATGACGCTGGAATCGATCAATGCCGTCGATACCAAGAAGCCGTCGGTTCAGGACATTCCCTATACCGGGGCTCAGTTCGTCTCGATCCCGGAATTCCAGGGCATCGGCACGGCGGTCGGCCAGCAGTTTTCCGCAGCCCTTGCGGGCAATGTGACGGCCGATCAGGCGTTGTCCAACGCCCAGCAGCTCACCGCACGTGAGATGATGAAGGCCGGTTATCCGAAATAGGCATTCCTCCGGCAGGTGGCCGGGCCCCGTGCCCGGCTGCCCGTTTCCGATTTTTCCTTCGAAGGCGTTTTTCGAGAACCGCCGTGCGTCCTGCCGACGGCGGTTCCCGTGATTTCCGCAAACCCGGGCACACACCGGTGCGGAACCATTGAGACGTGATGCGGCCTCAAGGCCGGCCTCACCGAGCGGGGATAACCGAAATGGCGACGACCCATACAAAAAATGCGGCGCGGCTGATGATGGCGCCCTCGGTCATTCTGCTATTGCTGTGGATGATCATTCCGCTGTCGATGACCGTCTATTTCTCGTTTCTGCGGTATAATCTCCTGATGCCGGGAACCGAGAGTTTCGCCGGCTTCATGAATTACCGTTTCTTCCTGACCGACCCCGCCTTCTTTCAGGCGATCGGCAACACGCTGATCCTGGTCGGCGGTGTGCTGTTTGCCACCGTTGTCGGCGGTATTGCGCTGGCGCTGCTGCTGGATCAGCCGATCTTCGGTCAGGGCATTGTCCGCATTCTGGTCATCGCGCCGTTCTTCGTCATGCCGACGGTCTCGGCACTGGTGTGGAAGAACATGCTGATGAACCCGGTCAACGGGCTGTTCGCCTCGCTGGCGCGCTTCATCGGCATACAGCCGATCGATTTTTTATCCTCGATCCCGCTGACGTCAATCAGCCTCATTGTCGCCTGGCAATGGCTGCCGTTCGCGACGCTCATTCTGCTGACCGCGCTGCAATCACTGTCCGAAGAGCAGAAGGAAGCCGCCGAGATGGATGGCGCCAATGCCTTCAACCGGCTGATCTACATCATCCTGCCGCATATGGCCCGCGCCATCACCGTGGTGGTGCTGATCGAGACCATCTTCCTGCTTTCGGTGTTCGCCGAAATTCTGGTGACCACCAATGGCGGACCGGGAACGGAAAGCACCAATCTGACCTACCTCGTCTACATGCAGGCATTGCTGCAGTTCGACGTGGGCGGCGCTTCGGCCGGCGGCATCATCGCTGTCATTCTCGCCAATATCGTTGCGATCTTCCTGGTTCGCATGATCGGCAAAAATCTGGAGGACTGACGATGGCACGCCGGGTTACAACACAGAAAAAGCTGGCCTTCACGCTTCTGGCATGGGTCGTGGCGCTTCTGATCTTCTTCCCGATCCTGTGGACGGTTCTGACCAGTTTCAAAACCGAAGGCGAGGCCGTTTCCTCGCCGCCGTCCTTCCTGTTCTTCCAGTGGACGCTGGAAAACTATGTGGAGGTGCAGGCCCGCTCCAGCTATTTCCATCACTTCTGGAATTCGGTGGCGATCTCGCTCGGCTCCACGGTGATCGGGCTTCTGATCTCCGTGCCCGCCGCCTGGGCGATGGCGTTTTCGCCGACGAAACGCACCAAGGACATCCTGCTGTGGATGCTGTCCACCAAGATGCTGCCCGCCGTCGGCGTGCTGGTGCCGATCTACATCATCTTCCGCGATCTCGGCCTGCTCGACACCCGCATCGGCCTGATCATCGTGATGATGCTGATCAACCTGCCGATCATGGTGTGGATGCTCTACACCTACTTCAAGGAAATTCCCGGCGAGATCCTCGAAGCCGCCCGCATGGACGGGACGACGCTCGGCAAGGAGCTGATCTATGTGCTCACCCCGATGGCGGTGCCGGGCATTGCCTCCACCCTTCTTCTCAACATCATCCTTGCCTGGAACGAAGCCTTCTGGACCCTGAACCTGACGGCTTCAAAGGCGGCGCCGCTGACGGCCTTCATCGCCTCCTATTCGAGCCCGGAAGGCCTGTTTTACGCCAAGCTTTCCGCCGCCTCGACCATGGCAATTGCGCCGATCGTCATCCTCGGCTGGTTTTCGCAGAAGCAGCTCGTGCGCGGGCTCACCTTCGGCGCGGTTAAATAAGGACAGGACCAATGGGCAGCATCAGACTCGAAAACGTCTCCAAGCATTTTGGCGAACATGCGGTCATTCCGTCGATCGATCTTGAAATCAATGACGGCGAATTCGTCGTCTTTGTCGGCCCCTCGGGCTGCGGCAAGTCCACGCTTCTGCGCCTGATTGCGGGCCTTGAGGATGTCACCGGCGGCCGCATTCTGATCGATGGCGAGGATGCCACGGCCAAACCGCCGGCAAAGCGCGGCCTTGCCATGGTGTTCCAGTCTTATGCGCTTTATCCGCATATGAGCGTGCGCGCCAATATCGGCTTTCCGTTGAAAATGGCCAATTTCGACAAGGCCGAAATCGACCGCAAGGTTGAGGAGGCGGCAAAGATCCTGAACCTGACCGATTATCTGGAGCGCAAGCCGCGCGCGCTTTCCGGTGGTCAGCGCCAGCGCGTCGCCATTGGCCGCGCGATCGTGCGCGCGCCGGAATGTTTCCTGTTCGACGAACCGCTCTCGAACCTCGATGCAGCGCTTCGGGTCAATATGCGGCTCGAAATCTCCGAACTGCACCAGCAGCTTGGCGCAACCTCGATCTACGTGACCCACGACCAGGTGGAAGCCATGACCATGGCCGACAAGATCGTGGTCCTGCGCGCCGGCAATATCGAACAGGTTGGCTCGCCGCTTGAACTTTACCGCAGCCCCGCCAATCTCTTCGTCGCCGGTTTCATCGGTTCGCCGAAGATGAATTTCATCGATGGTGAGGCGGCAGAAGAATTCGGCGCCCACACGATCGGCATCAGGCCCGAACATGTCGCCCTTTCCACCGAAAACGGCAAATGGAAGGGCAAGGTCGTCGTCTCCGAACATCTCGGTTCCGACACCTTCCTGCATGTCGATGTTCCCGGGCTCGGCCATATCACCACCCGCACGGATGGCGAGTTTCCGGTGCGCCACGGCGACATGGTGTTCATCTCCCCGGATCCCGAGCGGCTTTACCGTTTCAACGCGGATGGCCTTGCCGCCTGACCGGCGCCGTCGACCAAACAGCGAAATGCGAAGACTGGACCTTGAGACCATGACCGAGCCCCTCAACCTTAAAAATCTTGATCAGCATGCGGACAAGGCGGCCGTGCCGGCCTATCAGCGCAGCGCCCTTTCCGCAGGGATCGTTCATTTCGGCGTTGGCAATTTCCACCGCGCGCATCAGGCGGTCTATCTGCACCAGCTTTTCAACAAGGGCCGCGATCTCGACTGGGCCATCATCGGCGCTGGCGTCATGCCCTCCGACACGAAAATGCGCGAAGTCCTTGCCAGTCAGGATTTCCTGACCACCGTGGTGGATCAGGAGGCAGACGCCAGCGAAGCCACGATCACCGGCGCGATGATCGACATGATCGCCCCGCCCGATTACGCGGCGATGATCGAAAAACTTGCCGATCCGGCAATCCGCATTGTGTCGCTGACGGTGACGGAAGGCGGCTATTTCATCGATCCGGCCACCGGGAAATTCGACCCGGCTCATCCGGCCATTGTCGCCGACGGTGAAAATCCGGATACCCCGAAAACGGCCTTCGGCCTGATCATCGCCGGTCTGAAGAAACGCCGCAGCGAAAACATACCGCCCTTCACCGTGATGTGTTGCGACAACATTCCGCATAACGGCGCGGTGACCAAGGCCACCGTTTCGGGCCTCGCCGAACTTTCCGATCCGGCCTTTGCGGACTGGATCCGCGAGAATGTCGCCTTTCCCAATGCCATGGTCGACCGGATCACGCCGGCCACCGGCAAGCGCGAACGCGACATCACGCGGGAGGAATATGGCATCGCGGACAACTGGCCGGTGTTCTGCGAGGGCTTCAAACAGTGGGTGCTGGAGGATGATTTCCCGCTTGGCCGCCCGGCGCTGGAGAAGGTCGGCGTCACCTTTGTCGAGGATGTCAGCCCCTATGAGGTGATGAAGCTCAGGATACTCAACGGCGGTCATGCGGCCATCGCCTATCCCGGCGAACTGCTCGATATCCATTTCGTGCACGAGGCGATGGAGAATGAACTGATCGCCGCCTTTCTCGAAAAACTCGAGAAGGAGGAAATCATTCCCATCGTGCCGCCGGTGCCCGATACCGATCTCACCGGCTATTACGAGCTGATTGCCCGGCGCTTCGCCAACCACAAGATCGGCGACACGATCGAGCGGCTGGCGCTCGACGGCTCCAACCGGCAGCCGAAATTCATCCTGCCGTCCACGGCGGCGCGGCTGGACAAGGGCCTTGATGTCGTCGGTCTCGCGCTGGTCTCGGCGCTGTGGTGCCGCTATTTCGAGGGAACATCCGACAGTGGTCGCGCCATCCGCTTCAACGATGAGGCCGCCGACCGTCTTCACAAGGCCGCACTTGCAAGCCGCGAAGACCCGATGGTTTTCCTTGAGGAACGCGCCATCTTCGGCTCGATCTCCGATAATGAAACCTTCCGCAAGCGCTTCTCGGCAGCACTGGAGAGCCTCAGAACCGCCGGGACCGCCGAAACACTGAAACGCTATATCGCCGGTGATCTGCCATAGTGCATCCGGTCGAGCAATGATTGATCCGACCCTGCGCCCGGGAAAGCCCGGCGTGGACAGGATGTTTGACGAAATCTGCATTCTCGTCCACCTTGTGCGCAAAGACTGACAGGGTGGGGAGCGTGCAGGATGCGCGATCACGTGATTGCGGTCGATGTCGGCACGGCAAGCGTCAGGGCAGGCATTTTCGACAAAACCGGCACCATGCTGTCCCGCAGGGTCGAGCCGCTGCGGCTGCGCCGTCCGGGCGCGCGGCGCGGCGAATATGTGTCCGAAGACATCTGGCAGACGACGGCGACGGCGGTGCGAAGTGCGCGCCTTGCAAGCGGTCTTGGCCCCGAGCGGATTGCGGGCCTTGCCTTCGGCGCGACATGCTCGCTGGTTCTGCTCGACCGGGCGGGCGATCCGCTGCCGCTTTTTACGGATGACAGCGGGTCCTATGATACCATCGCCTGGTTCGATCACCGCGCCAGAGCCGAGGCGGCGGAGCTGAGCGCCACGGGTGATGCCGCGGTCAGGCATTCCGGCGGGTCGATTTCGCCGGAAATGCAGGTGCCGAAGCTTTTGTGGCTGAAGCGGAACCGGCCGGAGCTTTGGCAAAAGGCCGGCGATTTTTTCGATCTCGCCGATTTCCTGAGTTTTCGGGCCACGGGCCGCCGGCAGCGTTCGCTTTCCACACTTGCCACCAAATGGTTCCATATGGCTGAGAATGCCGATCCCTGGCCGCGTGCGCTTTTCGACCGGTTCAGCCTTGGCGATTTGCCGGAAAAGGTCGGTGCCGGAATACCGCCCTGCCCGCCCGGCAAAGCGATTGGCAAGCTGACCGAAGCTGCGGCAGATGCACTCGGGCTTGATTGCACCGTGACGGTTGCCGCCGGCATGGTGGATGCCTATGCCGGCGCGCTCGGCGCGTTGCCGCACCCCGGGATGAAGGCACCCGGCGAATTCGCGCTGATCGGCGGAACCTCCAGCTGCCTTATCGGCTATGGGCCCGATCCCGTCTTCGCCGGAAGCGTATGGGGCCCCTATTTTTCCGCGATCTATCCGCACCAATGGCCGTTCGAGGCCGGACAGTCCGCAACTGGCGGCCTGCTCAACCACCTGCTTGAAATCCATGCCGAGGGCGGCCCGGCAACGGAGGCCCGTCACGAGCAGGTCAATGCCCGGATTGCCTCCATGATTGCGGCAGACGGCCCCGGCTTTGCCGATGGGCTCGATATCCTGCCCGATTTTCACGGCTCCCGCTCGCCCTTTGCCGACCCGGCCATGACCGGCATGGTCGCGGGCCTCACCCTCGACAAGTCCTTCGACGGGCTTTGCCGGTTTTACTGGCGCGCCTGCATTGCCATTGCACTGTCGCTGCGGCAGATCCTCGAACATCTTGCCGAAAACGGCATTCCCGCAACCGCGCTCCACCTTGCCGGCGGCCATCGGCGCAATCCGCTTCTCTCAAGGCTTTACGCCGATGTCACCGGCCGCCCGGTGCATGTTTCTCCAACGGAAGACGTAGTACTGCTGGGCTCTGCCGTAAACGCCGCCGCGGCATCGGGCCTTCATGCAGGCCTTGAGCAGGCCGCCGCCGCGATGCAGACCACCGGACACACCCATAATCCCGATCCGGCGCTTTCGGATTATTACGAAAGTCAGTATGTCCGTCTTGAAATCCTGCAGGCCTGTCGTGCTGCTTTGCGCAGCGCCGATCCCGACGCTCAACGGGAGCAGAGAAAGATATAAAGATTTCTTTATGTCTTTCTTGTCAGCGACGCCCAAGGCTGTTACTAACGAAGCAAACCGAATGCAGCGTGTTGCCCGCCTGACAGTGCCGGCCGCGATCTGCCGCACCCATTTTTTGCCTCGGGAGTTTTTCAATGAGCGCCACAGAAGATTTCATCGTTGCCGATATCGCGCTGGCCGATTACGGCCGCAAGGAACTGGAGATTGCCGAAACCGAAATGCCGGGCCTGATGGCCGCGCGCGAGGAATTCGGTGAAAGCCAGCCGCTGAAGGGCGCGCGCATTTCCGGCTCGCTGCACATGACGATCCAGACCGGCGTTCTGATCGAGACGCTGAAAGTCCTGGGCGCCGATGTCCGCTGGGCGTCCTGCAACATCTTCTCCACCCAGGATCACGCCGCCGCCGCCATTGCCGCCACCGGCACACCGGTCTTTGCGGTCAAGGGCGAAAGCCTTGCCGAATACTGGTCCTATACCGACCGGATCTTCCAGTGGAACGATGGCGGGCAGTCGAACCTGATCCTCGATGATGGCGGCGACGCCACCATGTATATCCTGATCGGCGCGCGCGCCGAGGCCGGCGAGGATGTGCTGTCCAAGCCGGGTTCGGAAGAAGAGGAAGTGTTGTTTGCGCAGATCAAGAAGCGCATGGCCGAA
This sequence comes from Martelella mediterranea, assembly GCA_003001975.1. Lineage (GTDB taxonomy): Bacteria > Pseudomonadota > Alphaproteobacteria > Rhizobiales > Rhizobiaceae > Martelella > Martelella mangrovi. The sequence goes on along the minus strand of PVUG01000011.1, from coordinate 88,298 downwards.
ACACCCGGCTTCTTCACCAAGCAGCGTGATGCGCTTCTGGGCGTGACGGAAGAAACCACCACCGGCGTCAACCGGCTCTACCAGCTTGCCCGTGCCGGCCAGCTCCCCTTCCCGGCCATCAATGTCAACGACTCTGTCACCAAGTCGAAATTCGACAACAAGTATGGCTGCAAGGAATCCCTCGTCGACGGTATCCGCCGCGCCACCGATGTGATGATGGCCGGCAAGGTCGCCGTCGTCTGCGGTTACGGCGATGTCGGCAAGGGCTCGGCCGCCTCGCTTTCCGGCGCAGGTGCGCGCGTCAAGGTGACGGAAGCCGATCCGATCTGTGCCCTTCAGGCCGCCATGGACGGCTTCGAGGTCGTGCAGCTGGAAGACGTCGTCTCGACCGCCGATATCTTCGTTACCACCACCGGCAACAAGGACATCATCCGCCTCGAGCACATGCGCGAGATGAAGGACATGGCGATTGTCGGCAATATCGGCCATTTCGATAACGAAATTCAGGTCAATTCGCTGCGCAATTACAAATGGACCAACATCAAGCCGCAGGTCGACATGATCGCGTTTCCCGACGGCAAGCGGCTGATCCTGCTGTCGGAAGGCCGCCTTCTCAACCTCGGCAATGCCACCGGCCACCCCTCCTTCGTGATGTCGGCGTCGTTCACCAACCAGGTGCTGGCGCAGATGGAAATCTTCCAGCACCGCGAAAAATACGAAAACGCCGTTCACGTCCTGCCCAAGCATCTCGACGAGAAGGTCGCCCGCCTGCATCTCGACAAGCTCGGCGCCAGGCTGACCGTGCTGTCGGAAGAACAGGCCGCCTATATCGGCGTGACGCCGGAAGGCCCGTTCAAGCCGGAACATTATCGTTACTGATCGACAAAAAAGGCCGCAGCGGATGAAACACGTCGCTGCGGCGCTATGAAGAGGCGTGGTTTTCGATCTTCAGCACCATGCACGCGCGTCACCCTCGGGCTTGACCCGAGGGTCCAGTCCCGGTCGGCATCTTACGCGTGAAAATGTCTAGGGATCCTCGGGTCAAGCCTGGGGATGACGCCAAAGCAGGGGAAAGTCCGGCAAAACGGACGCCCTGGTTCTCGGAAATCCGTTCCCAAACCGGAAAATTTACAAACTCAAAGCGGCGGCGTGCCGTTTTCAAAGAGCGCATTGCCGGCGAAATAGAGCGAACCGCCGATCAGGATGCGTGGCGGCGGCTGGTCGACGCGGGCGCGCAGGCAGATGGCGGCGAGCGCCTCGCCGATCGAGGAGACCGGCTCGGCCGAAAGGCCGGCATCGGCGGCTGAAGAGGCCAGCGCCACGGGGTCGATGAAGGCTTCCGTGCCCTTGATCGGCGCGCAATAGACATAATTGGCAAGCCCGGCGAAATGTTCGAAAAAGCCGAACGGGTCCTTGGTGTTGATCATCCCGATGATCAGGAACAGCGGGCGCGGGTCGTGCTCCTCGAAGCCGGCCAGCGCTTCGGCAATCACCTCGCCAGCGCCGGGATTGTGCCCGCCATCCAACCAGATTTCGCTGCCTTCGGGCGCTGCCGTCACCAGATCACCTTCCGTCAGCTGCTGCAGGCGGGCGGGCCAGAACACATTGCGCATTGCCGTTTCGACAGCGCTCTCGTCAATCGCGAAACCGGCGGCCTTGACGGCCGAAATGGCAGCAGCCGCGTTGGCATATTGGTGGCGGCCGGGCAGTGCGGGCAGCGGCAGGTCCATCAGCCCGTCGCCGTCCTGATAGACGAGACGGCCGTGCTCCTCATGGGCGCTGTAATCCTGGCCGTAGAGGTGGAGCGGACAGCCAAGCCTGTCGGCCGTGGCAATCAGCACCTCTTCGGCAGCCTCATATTCCTGCTGGCCGATCACGACCGGCACGCCCGGTTTCATGATCCCGGCCTTTTCAGCCGCAATCAGCTCGACGCGGTCGCCGAGATAGGCCTGATGGTCGAGCGAGATCGGCATGATCACGCTGACGGCGGGCTTGTCGATGATGTTGGTGGCGTCGAAACGGCCGCCAAGGCCGACTTCCAGAATAACGACGTCGGCGGGAATTTCCGCAAACAGCACAAAGGTCGTTGCCGTCAGCAGCTCGAACACCGTAGCCGTCGCACCGGCATTGGCTGCTTCCACGCGCTTCAGCGTCTCGGCCAGCAGCGTGTCGTCGACATAGCCGCTGGCGCCGCCGGGGCCGCCAATGCGGAAACGTTCGTGCCAGCGCACCAGATGCGGCGAGGAATGGACATGAACCGAAAGCCCGGCAGCTTCCAGCAAGGCGCGGCTGAAGGCGCTTGCCGACCCCTTGCCGTTTGTCCCGGCAATATGGATCACCGGCGGCAGCGCCAGATGCGGGTTGCCGAGCTTTTCAAGAAGGTTCCGGATCCGGTCGAGCGACAGATCGAACCCCTTGGGATGCAATTGCATCAGGTGATCGATCACGCGCTCGGCCGCGCCGAGGGAATGGTTGTCCATGATGGGTCCGATTTCCGGAGCGCCGGGCCTTTATCGGCCGCGCCCTGCTTCATCTTTTTGTTTCCGGGCAGCCTGTCGCCACCCGGAAATTGCTGTCGGGACCGGTGCTGCCCGGGGCCTGAACGGCCTCAGCTCTGCTGGGCCGGCGCCTGATCGCTCTCGATCTTTTCGTGCGGTGTCTCGTCGGCGATGGCATCGTGAGGTTTCGGCGGTTCCAGCATGGCATTTGCCGTCGGCGGCGCGCCGGTCATGATCTTCAGCACGCGCGCCAGCGTTTCGGGAATGTCGTGGCGCCTGACGACCATGTCGATCATGCCGTGATCCAGCAGGTATTCCGCGGTCTGGAAGCCGTCGGGCAGCTGTTCGCGAATGGTTTGCTCGATCACGCGGCGGCCGGCAAAGCCGATCTCGGCGCCCGGCTCGGAGATGTGCAGATCGCCCAGCATCGCATAGGAGGCCGAAACCCCGCCGGTCGTCGGGTTGGTCAGAACGACGATATAGGGCAGGCCCGCCTCGCGCATCATCTCGACCATCACGGTCACGCGCGGCATCTGCATCAGCGACAACACGCCTTCCTGCATGCGCGCGCCGCCGGAAGCCGGGAAGATCACCAGCGGGCAGTTTTCCTTGAGCGCCCGCTCGAAAGCCTGAATGATCGCCTCGCCTGCGGCCATGCCCAGCGAGCCGCCGAGAAACTTGAATTCATGAACCACGGCCACCAGCTTGAGGCCCTCAAGCGTGCCGACACCGGCGACGATCGTGTCGTCCTGCCCGGTCTTGGTGCGGTTTTCCTTCAGACGGTCGGCGTATTTCTTGGAGTCGCGAAACTTCAGCGGGTCCTGCGCCACCTTCGGCTGCGGCAGGTCCTCGAACTGGCCGTTGTCGAACAGGTCAATCAGTCGCGCGCGCGCCGGCATCTTCATGTGATAGCCGGACGAGGGAATGACCCATTTGTTTTCTTCCAGATCGGTGTGAAACACCATCGCGCCGGTTTCGGGGCACTTGATCCACAAATTCTCGGGCACTTCGCGCCGGCCGAACATGGAATTGATCCGCGGCCGCACATAATTGGTTATCCAGTTCACCAAATGAACCTCCTGAATAGCTTTGCCTGCGGTTTGCCAGATTTACTCCGCCGCCGCAAGGCGGGCGTCCCGTACGCCGCTTGAAAGCCCGCGCACGAAGGTCGAAACCGCGTCAACCGTGTCCTTGCCGCCCTTGCCGTTACCATCGAGACTGCCGGCGATCTGGTTGACCACTGCCGTGCCGACCACGACGCCATCGGCCGCCGCACCGATCAGGCGGGCATGTTCGGCCGTCTTCACGCCGAAGCCGACGCAGACGGGAAGATCGGTATGCGCCTTGATGCGCGAAACGGCTTCACCCACCTTCGACGGGTCGGGCAGCGCCGAGCCGGTAATGCCGTTCATCGACACGTAATAGACGAAACCGGACGTATTCTGCAGGACCGCCGGCAGTCGCTTCTCATCGGTCGTCGGGGTAGCCAGACGGATGAAGTTGAGGCCCTTTTCGAGTGCGGGAATGCACAGCTCGTTGTCCATTTCCGGCGGCAGGTCGACGATGATCAGCCCGTCGATCCCGGCCTCAAGGGCGGTGTCCACAAAGCGCTCGACGCCGTAGATGTAGATCGGATTGTAATAACCCATCATCACGATCGGCGTATCGGCGTCCTCTTTGCGAAAACGACGGGCCAGTTCCAGCGTCTTTTCCAGCGTCTGGCCGCCTTTCAGCGCCCTGAGACCCGCCATCTGGATGGCCGGTCCGTCGGCCATCGGGTCGGAAAACGGCATGCCGAGTTCGATCACGTCGGCGCCCGCCTTCGGCAGTGCCTTCATGATCTCAAGCGAGGTGTCGAAATCGGGATCGCCACCCATGAAATAGGTGATCAGCGCCGGCCGGCCCTCGGCCTTCAGGGCTGCAAAGCGTTTTTCCATGCGTTCGGTCATACTGTACTCCGTGGCATCCTCGATGCGAGATAGTCGGCAAGCGGCGCGCCGGACAGGGCTGTATCCATAAACGCCCGCCGCTCGAAATCAATAACGCCCAGTTCCCAGACGCAGGCCAGAACCCCTGCCGGAACCGGTGAAAACTCTGGCCGCGCCGTCCGAAGACCGGCCCGCCACATGGCATGCGAGGCAATACCGCCGTCAAGCCACCAGTGAAGCAGCAGCCACAAGGCTTCCTCGCCGCGATGCAGAACGGCAAAGCCGACCTTCAGATGCGGCTTGCCGAGCGTCGACTGCTCGAGAACCGCTGCTGCTGCATCCGTCTCGGCATCGGTAAAGTCGAGATCCGGTGACGTCGAAATGCCGTTCAGCTTGATCACGCCGCCATCTGCGGAAACCGTCCGGAGAAACCCGGCCGCTCTCGGCGCGTAACGTTCTGAAAGCCTTTCCGATGTCATGGCCTCCCTTTCATGATTTGCGGCCGGATGAAAAGCGGCGCCTATTCCGCTTCATTCCAGGCCGAAATCGCCTTCACCAGAGATTTGTGAACGGCCTTCATGTTCAAAACGAGACTGTCCAGCTCGGCCTCGGGTCGCCGCCCCTCCGAAAGCGCCGAAAGGGCCGCCGCCATCTCGATATTGTAGAGGTTCTGGTGCGCCAGTGCTTCCACCACGGCGTGGCGGATATCCGGCACGTCCGCATTCTCCTCCTCGATAATGTCGAAAAGGGCTTCCGCCAGTTCCGACATCTCCTCAATGGTCTCCGCGCGCGAACCCGTCGTCATGGACCTTACATCTCCATGCCGAGAATCTTGCCGACCGTGTGCACATCCTTGTCGCCGCGGCCGGAAAGATTGGCGAGGATGATCTCGTCCTTGCCCATTTTCGGCGCGCGCTTGATGATTTCGGCAATCGCATGGCTGGCTTCAAGGGCTGGAATGATGCCCTCGAGCCGGGTCATCAGCTGGAAGGCTTCCAGCGCCTCGGTGTCGAGGATCGGCACATAGTCGACGCGGCCGATGTCGTTGAGCCAGGAATGCTCCGGCCCGATGCCCGGATAATCGAGCCCGGCGGAGACCGAATGGCCTTCCTTGATCTGGCCGTCACCATCCTGCAGCAGATAGGTGCGGTTGCCGTGCAGCACGCCCGGTGCGCCCGCCGTCAGCGAGGCGCAATGCTCCTCGCCGTCAAGCCCGCGCCCGCCCGCTTCCACGCCGACGATCTTCACATCCTGATCGTCGAGGAAGGGATGGAAAATGCCGATGGCATTCGAGCCGCCGCCGACGGCCGCAATCACCAGATCGGGCAGCCGCCCTTCGGCTTCCAGGATCTGCTCTTTCGCTTCAGTGCCGATCACGGCCTGAAAATCGCGCACCATTTCCGGATAGGGATGCGGGCCCGCAGCCGTGCCGATCAGGTAATAGGTGTCGTCGACATTGGTAACCCAGTCGCGCAGCGCTTCGTTCATGGCATCCTTCAGCGTGCCGTGGCCGGCCGTCACCGGCTTCACCTCGGCGCCGAGGAGCTTCATGCGGAACACATTGGGCGCCTGCCGCTCGACATCGGTCGCGCCCATATAGACCACACAGGGCAGGCCGAAGCGGGCGGCCACGGTGGCCGATGCCACGCCGTGCTGGCCGGCGCCGGTTTCGGCGATGATCCGGGTCTTGCCCATGCGCTTGGCCAGCAGGATCTGGCCGAGGCAATTGTTGATCTTGTGCGAGCCGGTGTGGTTCAGCTCCTCGCGCTTGAAATAGATCTTCGCGCCGCCGAGATGTTCGCTGAGCCGTTCGGCGTAATAAAGCGGGCTCGGGCGGCCGGTATAGTGCTTGCCCAGCGACGTCAGTTCCGCCTTGAAGGCCGGATCGGTCTTGGCCCTGTCCCATTCCGCCTGAAGGTCGAGGATCAGCGGCATCAGCGTTTCGGCCACGAAGCGTCCGCCGAAAATGCCGAACAGGCCGCTTTCGTCGGGGCCGGATTTGAAGGAGTTTGGTTTTGGCGTCTCGTTCACGTCAGTCTCCATCAGGCCGTCTGGCGCATCCGCGCCTTGTCGACGGCATCAAAAAAGGCATCGATCCGGGCCGGATCCTTTATGCCCGGCGCGCTTTCCACACCGGATGATACGTCAAGGCCCGGCGCGTGGATGTCATTGAGCGCGGTCCCCGCATTATCCGCGTTCAGGCCCCCGGACAGAAACCAAGGGATAGTCGCCTGATAGCCGGCAAGCAAGCGCCAATCGAAGGCAACGCCGTTTCCGCCGGGCAGTTCGGCATTTTCCGGTGGCTTTGCGTCGAACAGAATGCGGTCGGCAACATCTTCATATTCGCGGGCAAAGGAAAGGTCTTCCGGCGTGCGGATCGAAAATGCCTTGATCACCGGCAGTCCGTAAAGCGCCTTGACGGTGACCACCCGGTCGGGGCTTTCCTTGCCGTGCAGCTGCAGCATGTCGGGTTTCGCGCCATAGACGATTTCCTCGAGCAGCTCGTTATCGGCATTGACGCTCACGGCCACGGTTTTCGCCCGGCCGCGCACATGGTCGATCAGGTCGGCGGCAACATCGACGTCCACATGGCGCGGGCTCTTCTCGAAGAAGATGAAGCCGACATGGCTGGCGCCCCGGGCAATCACGTGGTCGAGCGTTTGTCTGGTACTGATACCGCAGATCTTGATTTCGGGTCTTTTCATGACGCTTTTCTATCACAAACAGGGGCGGACTGCGAAGGCTTGATCAGGCAAGGGGCGCCTCGAAACGCACCGCATGCAGGAAGGAGCCTTCGTTTTTCAGCCATTGCCGCGCTTGCGGCGTTTGCGGGCAGAGCTTTTCGCACAATGCCCAGAAGCGCGGCCCGTGGTTCATTTCGGAAAGATGGGCAACCTCGTGGGCCGCCAGATAATCGACCACGAACAGGGGTGCCATGGCGATCCGCCAGGAAAAGTTGAGGTTGCCGGCCGACGAGCACGAACCCCAGCGCGAGCGGGTATCCTTGAACGAAATCGCCGCATAGGACCTTCCGCTGGCCGCCGCATGCACTTTCACCCGTTCGGTGATTTCGCGCCGGGCTTCCTTCTTCAGGAAATCGGCGACCCGGCGGCCAATGCTTTCGGCCGGGCCGGAGACGCGCAAAACCTTGCCGTCACCTTCGTCATGGATCGTGGTCAGCCCGCGCAGATTGCCGCTGTGGCGGATGGTGTGGGCAATGCCGAAGATTGAAACCGAGCCGCCGTCGCAGACATGGGTATCGCGACCCTCGAACCGCGCCATGCGCTCCAGCAGCCAGTCATGATGGCGGCGCAGAAAACCGTCGACTTCATGGCGGGCGAGGCCGGGGGGAACGGTGAGGCTGACGGCGTGGCCGCCGGGTTCGATCTTCAGCGTCATCCGCCGCGCGCGCGCATTGGTCTTCAGGTTGAGCGGCAGCACTTTGCCGCCGAGATCGATGGTCGTGGGTTTTGCGCGTTTTTCCACGTATCAGCTCATTTTCTCTAGGGTTCCGGCAAGGGGTAGCGCTTTTCTTCTCCGCGCACCAGAAGCGGGCACAAAAAAACGGCACCGCCCTGGGGGAAAGGGCAATGCCGGAAAGTCAGAAGGTCATTCAGTCTTATGCTTCGGGCGCAGGGTTCTGCCCGGAAGCATTGAAATTGCCGCCACGCTCGCGCATGAACCGCTCGAATTCCTCGCGGTCGCGCGCCTTGCGCAGTTCATCGGTGTAGCGGTCGAATTCGGCGCGCATCTCGTCGAGCTTGCGGCGCTCTGCCTCGATCCGCTCCATTTCGCTGCGGCGCCATTCATCGAAAGCGGCATTGCCGGTCGAATGCATGGTGGAATCCGCATTGCGCATGTTGCGCTTGCAGGAGCCGAAGGCCCGTTTGGCCGAATGCTTCCATTCGTCCTTCGTCATATTCAGCCGGTCGCCCCAGATGATGTATGCAAGCATGACAAGGCCGAGCGGCCAGAAGACGACAAAGCCGATCACCATCAGGGCGATCGTAAGTGGCGTCCACGCCGGACGCAGCAATGCGGTCTCGTTCATCTCAAGTTTTCCTCGCTTTGTTACGGCAGTAAGGCCTGCCGACAGAGACTATATGGAAATGAACTGTTTCGGCTTCAAGTTCTTCCGCCTGTTTTCGAGTATTGTGTCAGAACAAGGCGAAAATGGGTCCGGAACCGGCTTTTGCTGCCGATGGCCTGCCGGTTCAGCCGGCGGCCAGCGCGTTTTTATGCTCCTTCAGCGCCTTGTCCATCCGGCTCATATCGACGCCGGTGGTGCGGAAGGTCTGGATCTTGTGGCCGGAAATGCCGTAACCGGCAAGTTCCTTGCGGAGCGCTTCAAGGTCTGCGTCATCCATCAGCCCCTTATGCACAGTGGTGCGGATCTGATAGTCGACACCGCTTTCAAGCACATGGCGGAGGCTTTCAAACGCACGGGCAGCACTTTTCGGCGTTCCCGTCATCCGGTCATAGGCATAGGACGGCGCCTTGACGTCGAAGCCGATCCAGTCGGTCAGCGGCAGCACTTCGCGCAGGCGTTCGGGATAGGCGCCGCCGGAATGCAGCCCCACCTTGAAGCCCATGGCGCGCACCGCCTTCATTGCCGGCAGCAATGCCTTCTGCAGGGTCGGTTCCCCGCCGGAAAAGACGACGCCATCAAGAAGCCCGCGGCGGCTCTCCAGAAATTCGAGAATGCCGTCGAAGGTGAAATCGGTCTTCGCCGCGGCATCCAGCAGGCCAGGATTATGGCAATAGGGGCAGCGCCATGGGCAGCCCTGCAGGAAAAGCGTGGTAACAATCCTGTCCGGCCAGTCGCAGAGCGAAAACGGCTCGAATCCGCCGACGCGCAAATCGATCTTGGCGGCAGAGGCGACGTCCGACACACGTTCCTTCCGTCTTGCGTCGTCCTCGGGCTTGTTGCGGAGCCCGTGCACGTCCTCTCTCTCTGTGTCATCCTCGGGCTTGACCCGAGGATCCATGCCACGCGGCACGGCTTTTGTGGACCCTCGGGTCAAGCCCGAGGGTGACGCGGGGAGAGGCTGTCCGGCTGCGTTATGCCCGTTCACCGCCCTGTTCCCTGAAATAGCGGCGTTCGGCGAATTCGCCTTTCTTGCCGCGGTTGAAGGAGGAAACCGGACGGTGATAGCCCATCACCCGTGTCCAGATTTCGCAGGGCTGACGTTCTTCGTCGGTCAGCGTGATTTCGGTATCGGCGACGACGTCTTTTTCAATCAGTGACATGATCTTTCCTTTCATTCAGCGGCAATGAGTGTCGCGCGTTTCTTCGCCAGCCGGTCGGCATCGCATTTCGGGCAGAACTGGTGCTCGCCCTCGATATAGCCATGCGTCGGGCAGATGGAGAATGTCGGCGTGACGGTGATGTAGGGCAGGCGGAAATTCGTCAGCGAACGGCGGACAAGGTTCTTGCAGGCCTCGCCAGAGGACATGCGGCTGCCCATGTAGAGGTGCAGCACCGTGCCGCCGGTATATTTCTTCTGCAGCACTTCCTGCCGTGAAAGCGCATCGAAGGGGTCGTCGGTAAAGCCGGCGGGAAGCTGGCTGGAATTGGTGTAATAGGCGTTTTCCGGCGTGCCGGCCTGGATGATGCCGGGAAAGCGCTTGGCGTCCTCGCGGGCAAAGCGGTGCGCGGTGCCTTCCGCCGGCGTTGCTTCCAGATTGTAGAGGTGCCCGGTTTCCTCCTGATAGGAAACGATCTTTTCACGCACATGGTCGAGCAGCCTCAGCGCCAGCGCGTAGCCCTCTTCGGTGGTGATGTCGTCGCGGTCATCGGTGAAATTGCGGATCATCTCGTTGACGCCGTTGACGCCGAGCGTGGAGAAGTGATTGCGCAACGTGCCGAGATAGCGCTTGGTATAGGGGAAAAGCCCCTCGTCGATCAGCCGCTGGATCACCTTGCGCTTGATTTCGAGGCTGTCGCGGCCAAGGTCGAGCAGTTCGTCGAGGCGGGCCAGCAATCCAGCCTCGTCGCCCTTGTGGGTAAAGCCGAGGCGGGCGCAATTGATCGTGACGACGCCGAGCGAACCGGTCTGTTCGGCAGAGCCGAAAAGCCCGTTGCCGCGCTTCAGAAGCTCCGTCAGGTCGAGCTGCAGCCGGCAGCACATCGAGCGCACCATATTGGGCGACAGGTCGGAATTCAGGAAATTCTGGAAATAGGGCAGGCCGTATTTGGCCGTCATCTCGAAAAGCCGCGTGGCGTTTTCGCTTTCCCAGGGGAAATCCGGCGTGATGTTGTAGGTCGGGATCGGGAAGGTGAACACCCGGCCCTTGGCATCGCCCTTGGTCATCACTTCCATATAGGCGCGGTTGATCATGTCCATTTCGACCTGCAGCTCGCCATAGGCAAACGGCATTTCCTCGCCGCCGATGATCGGGCGCTGTTCCTTCAGGTCGTCCGGGCAGACCCAGTCGAAGGTGAGGTTGGTAAACGGCGTCTGCGTGCCCCAGCGCGAGGGGACGTTGAGATTGTAGATCAGTTCCTGGATCGACTGCAGCACATCCTCATAGGAAAGGCTGTCCTTGCGGATGAACGGCGCCATATAGGTATCGAAGGAGGAAAATGCCTGTGCGCCGGCCCATTCGTTCTGCAGCGTGCCGAGGAAGTTGACGATCTGGCCGACGGCCGACGACATATGCTTCGGCGGATCGGCTTCGACCTTGCCGGGCACACCGTTCAGCCCCTCGGTGATCAGCGTGCGAAGCGACCAGCCGGCGCAATAGCCCGACAGCATGTCGAGGTCGTGGATATGCAGGTCGCCGGCGCGGTGGGCTGCGCCGATTTCGGGCGCATAGACATGGGAAAGCCAGTAATTGGCGACCACCTTGCCGGAGACATTGAGGATCAGCCCGCCCAGCGAATAGCCCTGATTGGCATTGGCATTGACGCGCCAGTCGGAGCGGTCGAGATATTCATCGATCGATGAAATCACATCGACGGCAACCTTGCCGCTCTCGCGCAGCTTGGCGTGTTTTTCGCGGTAAACGATATAGGCACGCGCGGTCTCGAAGAAGTTCGCCGAAATCAGCACCTGTTCGGCGATGTCCTGAATGCGCTCGATTTCAATCGTCTCACCGGCCGTGCTGTGAGCGATTACCTTGACGACCTGATCGCAAAGCCTGCGCGCCTCGCCGGCGCCGAAAGCATGTGATGCCTCGCCGGCCTTCAGGATGGCGCGTTCGATCTTGCCGGCATCGAATGGCTTGCGCACTCCGTTGCGTTTGACGACGAAAGGCGGCAGGTGTTCTTCGGTGTAGGCGTTTTCGATCACGACATCAGACATGTTGGGCTCCTGGGGTCAGGCCGCACTTCATCTGGTGTATCTAGACGAAAAATCGTCAACATATAGTGGTTGCGGCCATGGCTATCGATGAACTGATTCGAGCTGTCGCGCCTTGTTGATTGTCAGGTCGTGGGATGGTTCCACGAAAAAAGCCACGATGCAGACGTTCTCCCGAAAGGGCCGGGCACTCTCCCTCATCACTTCGGACATCGGTGAATGAGGTCGAGTATGACGACTGAGGAGGAGAGAGGGTGGAACGCCGAACAACGAGCTGCCTCGCAGCCGAAAACGCGGGTCGTGCTGAAGCAAAGCACCACCTTCTATCGTGTTGTTGGCCTGCGGCCTGAGTGCGCCAATCAAAGGTTCCAACGCAACAACACTGGCGCCGGGAAACGCCCGTTTCTCATGGCGCTCTCTCCCATCTGGCATGTTCCAATTTTATCGCTTCTTCATGTGGTTCGGAGAGCCTGTGTCAATTCCCTCTCATGAAATGATAACGATCAGGAAAATGGTATATTAGATCATGTGCACGTATAAATTAGAAATAACGTTTGAAATCTACTTCAATTTATGAATAAATTTAATATAATTTTATACACGTAGATAAATATAAGACGTGTATAATGGATATACGTTATTTTAGGTATCATTACATGATGTGTTACTTAAATTTGACGTTACTGTAATAACTATACGTCTGGGTGCAATGCTCGTTGTGAATAGAGGTGTAGCGTGCTGAACATTGTCATTCCGATGGCAGGCAGGGGCAGTCGTTTTGCGGAGGCGGGCTACCTGACTCCCAAACCCTTTCTCGAAGTGCACGGCAAGCCGATGATCCAGGTGGTCATGGAGAATCTGGCGCCCGTGGTGCCGCATCGATTTATCCTGATCTGTCAGAGCAGTCATATCCGCCAATACCGACTTGAACAGAGTTTGAGTGCGATTGCAGGCGATATCGAGTTGATCGGCATCGACCACGTGACCGAAGGACAGGCGTCGTCCGTTTTGCTCGCCAGCCCCTTTCTCGGCAATGACGATCCGGTGATGACTGCCAATTCGGATCAATTCATCGATACCGACATCGACAGCTATCTCGACCATATGGAACGTGAATCGCTGGACGGTTTGATCATGACGATGAAGGCGTGCGATCGGAAGTGGTCTTTCGTGCGCAGCGAAAACGGTCGCGTCGTGGAAACAGCTGAAAAGCGTGTGATCTCGCATGATGCCGCCGTCGGCATCTTCAATTTTCGTCGGGGCGGCGATCTGATCAACGGGATCGAAGCCATGATTGCGGACAATCATCGCGTCAATGGCGAGTTTTATGTCTGCCCCGTCTACAATTACCTGATCCGTGCGGGCAGCAAGGTTGGACATTATAGCATCGGCGCCGAACGTGACGGCATGTACGGGCTCGGTATTCCCGGCGATCTCGATTTCTTTCTGCAGCATCCGGTTTCAGAAAAGGTCCGATGATGGAGGTTCTGTCTCATCGCGGTTTATGGGAAACGGCGGAGGAGAAGAATACCGCCGCCGCCTTCCGGCGCTCGTTCGATCTTGGCTTCGGAACCGAAACCGATATCCGGGATCATGACGGCGAAATCGTCATCGCCCATGACATGCCGGCCGGGAACGAAATGCGGTTGGCTGAACTGCTGGCGCTGATGGCAGGCCGAAACCTGGCGCTTGCGCTGAATATCAAGGCGGACGGGCTGGGTGAGCGCGCACGGGAAATTCTGGCCGCGTTCGGCCATACGAATTACTTTGTTTTTGATATGGCCCTGCCTGATCTCGTGCATCAGCTTGGCTGCGGGCTGCCCGTATTCACAGGACTGAGCGATCTTCAGCCCTATCCGCCCCTGCTGGCGGACTGTGAGGGCGTCTGGCTTGACTGTTTCCGCTCGGACTGGTTCGGGCCGGGCCTGCTCGACGGACTGACGGGCGACGGCAAGCGTGTCTGCGTTGTCTCGGCCGATCTTCACCAGCGCGATATTGATACGCAGTGGTCGATCATAAAACTTGCCAAATGCGTCAATGAAAACTCGCTCCTTTTGTGCACCGATGTGCCTGAGAAGGCGAGGAGTTATTTCGGGGAGGCACGATGATGACTATAAAAGCCGTTATTTTCGACATGGACGGGGTGCTGATCGAGGCCAAGGAATGGCATTATGACGCGCTGAACAAGGCGCTCGGTCTTTTCGGCTACACGATCGAGCGTCATGAACACGCAACGGTCTATGACGGTCTGCCGACGAAGGTGAAGCTTCAGCGTCTCAGTATCGACAAGAACCTGCCGACCTATCTCCACTCTTTCATCAACGAGATGAAGCAGCGTTACACACTCGAGATTATCGTCGAGCGCTGCCGTCCGCGGTTCGATCATGAATACGCGCTGTCGCGGCTTCAGATGGAAGGCTATCGGCTTGCCGTCGCGTCCAATTCGACGCGCGATACGGTTCAGCAGATGATGACGAAGGCGAGTCTCACGCCCTATCTCGAATTTATGCTGTCCAACCAGGATGTGACGCGGTCCAAACCCGATCCCGAGATCTATCTGAAGGCCATCAAGATGTTCAAACTGCATCCGAAGGAATGTCTGATTGTCGAGGACAATCCCAACGGACTGAAGGCGGCGGCGGCTTCGGGCGCTCATGTCCTGTCGGTCAAGAATGTCGACGATGTCAATTTTGCGCACATCAAGCGGCGGATTGCCGAGGTGGATGCCGCCGGTAAATCCATGGGGTCTGCGGCATGAAGATCGTTGTTCTGATGGGGGGCGAAAACCTCGATATCAAGGGCGAGCGCTATCCGCTCTATATGACGGAATTCAACGAGAAACTTATTCTCGAGCGTCAGATCAGGGCTTTGCAGACGCTTGGGCCGAGCGAGATCATTTTCTGTGTCAGACGTTCCGACGTTCAGGACTTCAACGTCGACGATGTGATCAGGCAAATCGCCGAAAACGCGGTTTGTGTGGAGGTTTCCGGTTCGACCACCGGATCGGTGTGCACCGCGCTTCTGGCGGCCGAGCGGATCGACAGGGATGAGGAGATTGTCCTTGTGGCGGTCGATGAGTTGATTGACGCCGATCTCACCAGGATCGTGAAGAGGTTTCGCGAAAAGCATGGCGATGCCGGTGTTGTGGCTTTCCGTTCGGTCCATCCACGCTATTCCTTCGCGCTTCTGGACGAGGACGGTTTCGTCTGCGAGGTCGCCGAAAAGCGGCCGGTCAGCAAACATGCGCTGGTCAGCTTCTATTATTTCCGCAAGGGCAGCGATTTCGTTCTCTGTGCACAAAGCGTGGTACGCAAGGACCGGAAGATCAGGGATACCTTCTTCATCAGCCAGACCATCAACGAGATGGTGCTGCGACACAAGAAGGTCGCGATCGAGTTCATCAAGAACGACCAGTTTCACCCGATGAAGACGGAGATGCAGCTGGCCCAGTACATTTCTCAGTTGCATGAACAAAAGGAGACGTTTCTGCATTGAGGACGGCGAAGCTTGAAGACATGGTCAAGGGCTGGTTCATCGGCAATTTCGATCCAAGCCTTTGTCGGACCGGAGATGTCGAGGTGGCCGTCAAGCGCTACCGGTGCGGAGACAGCGAAGCAGTGCATCATCATCGCATCGCGACCGAATACACGGTTGTCGTTTCCGGGCGGATTGCAATGAATGGCGTGGAATATGGCGAGGGCGATATCATCGTCATGGAGCCGGGCGAGGCGACCGACTTTGAATGCCTTGCCGATGGAACCGTCAATGTGGTGGTGAAATTGCCGGGTGCCACAGCAGACAAATATCCCGGCAGTGCAAACGGGGCGGGCTGAAACGCGTCTGTTGCGCCGGATTTCGGTGTGTCACCCGTGCCTTCTGTTGAATAGCCGATTGTCGCGGTGCAGGGAGCCAGTCAATTGCTGATGGACATGAAAGATATCACATTCCTGTTCCAGGGGGTTGTGAACAAGGCCTTTGTTCAAGACAGCCTTGCGATGGTGCGAAAGATGTTCCCGCAATCGCGGATCGTCCTGTCGAGCTGGATCGGAACAGATGTCACGGGCCTTGATTTCGATGAACTGGTGCTCTGCGAAGATCCGGGGTTCTTTTATTATTCCGATCAGCCCGGAGAAAAGATCAACAACGTCAACCGTCAGATTGTCGGGATATGCGCCGGGTTGGAGAAGGTCGATACGCCCTATTGTTTCCGCCTGCGCACGGATTTCAGGCTGAACGGGAGCGACTTTCTTGATTTTTTCGATGCCTTTCCCGAGCGCGACGATGCCTATGCGCTGTTTTCGCGCAAACTGTTGGCCTGCAGCTATTTCTCCCGCAATCCAAGATCGCGGCTGCACTTTCCGTTCCATCCTTCGGATCTTGCCTTTTTCGGGCGGACGGATGACATCCGCAAACTCTACGATGTGCCGCTGATGACGGAGGAGGATGCTCGCTGGAATACCGGTGATCGCCGCCATAATCGCTACACTCCCGAACAGCACATTTTCATCAACGCCCTCCGTCGCGACGGCCGATCGGTGCCGTGTGAATACTACAATGATTGTAGCGAGGCGGCTGTCCTGGCAACCGAACGCTATTTTGCCTCCAATTTCGTGTTCCTGTCTTTTGACCAGTTCAATCTGGTGCCGTCGAAGCCGATCTTCTTCATGAAGGTCCACCCCAATTCCTTCAGGACCTGCTACACGCACAATGAATGGATCGGGCTTTATAAAAAGCATGTCGACTCGAAGGCGGTCGTGCCGGAACACGACGGCGAGCGCGAAAAGATCGATCGCTACTATCGTCCCTACAAGGTCTGCCGCCTGCTTGGAAACATGATGTCGCTGCCGTTCAAGAGCAAGGTCAAACGCCGGGCGATCCGTACCGGCGTGCTGGAATTTTTCCTGATGCCGCGCTGATGGTTGTATCCTTCGTGCATTGAAAAAGGCGCCCCGAAGGAGCGCCCTTTCGCAACCTGTCCTCAGTCTGAAACGCACTACCCGAGCGGTGTCGCCGGGTTGAGCGCGGTAACGACATTGGACGGGCGGACGCTGCCGACGGTTTTGCCGTTGCCGTCGACCACGCTCAGGGTCGCGCCCTTGCCGAGCGCATCCATCATGTCTGCCAGCTTGGTGTTGATATTGACGGGGTGCGCGTCGTCCGGTGCGTCATCGTCGCTCATCACATCGGCAGCGCGCAGGACGCCAAGCGGGTTCACATTGGCGACAAAGTCGGCGACATAGGCGTCGGCGGGCTGACGCACGATCTCTGACGGCGTGCCGCACTGGACGATCCGTCCGCCTTCCATGATCGCGATCCGGTCGCCGATCTTGAAAGCCTCGTCGAGGTCGTGGCTGACGAAGATGATGGTGCGTTTCAGATTGCGCTGCAGCTCGATCAGCTCGTCCTGAAGCCGGGTGCGGATCAGTGGATCAAGCGCTGAAAACGGCTCGTCCATCAACAGGATCGGCGCTTCGGTGGCAAAGGCGCGGGCCAGACCGACGCGCTGCTGCATGCCGCCGGAGAGTTCGCCCACAAGCTGGTTGCCCCAGTCCTTCAGGCCGACAAGTTCCAGCTGGGCTTCGGCCTTTTCCAGCCGTTCCTTCTTGCTCAGGCCGGCAAATTCCAGACCGAGCGCGACATTGTCACGGACATTGCGCCAGGGCAGCAGGCCGAACTGCTGAAACACCATGGAAACACGCTGCAGCCGGATATGGCGCAGCGTCTTGCTGTCGGCCGAGGTCACATCGGTCATCTGCGTGCCGTCATTGACCAGAACGCGGCCGCGGCAGACCGGGTTGAGCCGGTTGACGGCCCTGAGCAGGGTCGATTTTCCCGAACCCGAAAGGCCCATCAGCACCAGAAGCTCGCCTTCGCCCACCGTCAGCGAACAATTATGCACGCCGAGCACCTGGCCGGTTTCGTCCTGCACCTCCGCGCGGTCCTTGCCGGCGTCCATCAGGGGCAGGGCGGTTTCCGGCCTGTCGCCGAAAACGATATTCACATCTTCAAAGACAACCGCATCAGCCATTGTTGCGCCCTCCGATCTTGAGAACCCGGTCGAGGATGATGGCGACGACCACGATGACGAAGCCGCTTTCGAAACCGAGCGCGGGATTGACCTGGTTAAGCGCGCGCACCACCGGCACGCCGAGGCCGTCGGCGCCGACAAGGGCGGCAACAACCACCATCGAAAGCGACAGCATGATGGTCTGGTTGAGCCCGGCCATGATCTGCGGCAGCGCATAATGCAGCTCGACCTTGGTCAGCTTCTGCCAGCCGGTGCCACCGAAGGCGTCGGCGGCTTCCAGCAGCGGCTTCGGCACAGAGGAAACGCCCAGATGGGTGAGGCGGATGGAGGCCGGGATGACGAAGATCACCGTTGCCAGCAGGCCCGGCACCATGCCGATGCCGAAGAAGATGATCGCCGGAATGAGATAGACGAAGGGCGGCAGCGTCTGCATCAGGTCGAGAACCGGCTGCAGCACCTGATAAAAACGCGGCCGGTGGGCAGTGAAAATCCCGATTGGCACGCCGATGGCCATGCAGATGATGCAGGCGGAGATGACCAGCGCCAGGCTTTCGGTGGTTTCTTCCCAATAGCCCTGATTGATGATGAACAGAAAGCCGAGGAAGACGAAGAGCGAGACTTTCCAGTTGCGCTGCAGCCAGTAGGCGAATGCGGCAACGATGATCGCCACCACGATGGGGCCGGGAGCCTGTAGCAACCACAGGAGTCTGTCGATCAGCCAGCCCATGATCTCGGCCAGACCGTCGAAAAACCAGCCGCCATGCATCTGCAGCCAGTCGAAGATATCCTGGGCCCAGCGCCCGAGCGGGATCTTGTAGTCTGTCAGCCAGTGCAAGAGGGTGCTCCTTTTCTTCTCCCCCGGTGGCCTGGGTCTCGCCCAGACCGCGCTGCCGCGGCAGCACATTCATCATAGCGCGCTTGGATATGGAAAGGCCCGGAAAGCATTGCGCCGTTCCGGGCCATTTATGCCTTTAGAGGCCGAGCGAGGCCTTGACGGCCGGCAGTCCCGGCTCGCCGGCGGTGGTGGTCACACCGTCCAGCCAGGCGTCGAGCACATCCGGATTGGCCTTGATCCATTCGGCGGTGGCATCGCCCTCGTTCTCGCCGTCATTGAGGATCTTGCCCATGATCTCGTTTTCCATCGGCAGGGAGAACTTCAGGTTTGTCAGAAGCTTGCCGACATTCGGGCATTCTTCTGCATAGCCCTTGCGGGTCACGGTGCGGACAATGCCTTCGCCGCCGAAGAAGTCCTCACCGCCGGTGAGGTATTTCAGCGAATAGGTGGCGTTCATCGGATGCGGTTCCCAGCCGAGGAAGACGATCGGCTGTTCCTGGCGGTATTTGCGGCCGACCATGGCCAGCATGCCCTGTTCGGAGCTTTCGACAACCTCGAAATCACCGAGGTCGTATTTGTTCTCGTCGATCAGCGAAACGAGATAGGCATTGCCTTCATTGCCCGGCTCGATGCCGTAGATCTTGTCGTCGAGTTCATCGGCGAACTTGGCGATGTCGGCATAGGTCTTCAGACCCTTTTCATAGGTGTAGGTCGGCACGGCCAGCGTATATTTCGTGCCTTCCAGATTGGTGGCGACAACGTCGATCTCGCCCTCGTCGATGTAAGGGGAAATCGCGCCGCTCTGGGCCGGCATCCAGTTGCCGAGGAAGATGTCGACATCGTCGCTCTTCAGCGATGCGAAGGTGACCGGAACGGACAGAACCTTGACGTCGACATCGTAACCGAGGCCTTCAAGCAGGTGTTTCGCCGTTGCCGTCGTGGTGGTGATGTCCGTCCAGCCGACATCGGAGAAGCTCACGCTGTCACAGGCCGTTTCCTGGGCTGCTGCAGCGCCGGCGGAAAGGGTTGTGGCGGCGGCAAGCGCTGCGAGGATCATTCGGAAGTTATCAGACATGTCAGCGTTCCTTTCGGGTCCGTTGCAAGATTGCCATTGCGCCTCAAAACGACGCGGCGAAAAACTGTTGGCTTCTTTGATTGATCAGTCAATCAATATAACATATGTTAATTCCTGTAAACGGCGATGCATCACAGTTTGCATATTTCTTCGCCATTATACGTCTCTGAGCATTTTTTCAGCGGGTTAAGCCGATGCCGAAAACCGGAATGGAAACGATCCGTCGCGATGCCCTTGTCCGGGCCGCGATCGAGGAAGTCGGCAAGGTCGGCATGGTCGAGGTCACGGTCGCCAAGATCGCGCAGCGGGCCGGCGTTTCGCCTGCGCTCGCGCATCATTATTTCGGCTCCAAGGACAAGATATTGTTCGCGGCCATGCGGCGCATCCTCGACGCGTTCGGCGCCTCGGTCAAGGCCCGCTACAAGACCGCCCGCACACCGGAGGAGCGGCTGGTGGCCGTGATCGAGGCCAGTTTCGGCCCCGACCAGTTCGATCCCGCCGTGGTGGCCGCCTGGCTTGCCTTTTACGTTCAGGCCCAGCGCAAGAGCGATGCCAGCCGGCTTCTGTCGATCTACGAGGCGCGGCTGCGCTCCAATCTCGTCTTTGCGCTGCGCCAGCGCGTCAGCCGGGACGCTGCAAACCGCATCGCCGCCGGGCTCGGCTCGATGATCGACGGGTTTTACCTGCGTGCGGCGCTGAAGGATTTCGGCACCAGCCGCAAGGGCGCCATCGAAATGACCAGAGAATATCTCGAACTCACACTCGCCAAGGAGATGTCTTCATGACCGCGCGGCCGAACATTCTCGTTCTCATGGTCGACCAGCTTGCCGGAACCCTGTTTCCCGATGGCCCGGCCGACTTTCTGCACACGCCGAACCTGAAGAAACTCAGCCAGCGTTCGACCCGCTTTCAAAATGCCTATACCGGCTCGCCGTTGTGCGCGCCGGCGCGCGCCTCGTTCATGAGCGGTCAGTTGCCGCGCCGCACCCGCGTCTATGACAATGCCGCCGAGTTTTCGCCCGACATCCCGACCTATGCCCATCATCTGCGCCGCGCCGGTTACCAGACATCGCTTGCTGGCAAGATGCACTTCGTCGGCCCCGACCAGCTCCATGGTTTCGAGGAGCGGCTGACCACCGATGTCTATCCCGCCGATTACGGCTGGACGCCGGATTACGGCAAGCCGGGCGAGCGCATCGACTGGTGGTACCACAATATGGGCTCGGTGACGGGGGCGGGCGTCGGCGAAATCTCCAACCAGCTCGAATATGACGACGAGGTTGCCTATGAGGCGGTGCGCAAGGTCTATGATCTCGGCCGCCGCAAGGATGACCGTCCGTTCATGCTGACCGTCTCCTTCACCCATCCGCACGACCCCTATGTGGCGCGGAAGAAATACTGGGATCTCTACGAGGATTGCGACCATCTGGAGCCGGAGGTCGGCACCATCGATTATGACGCGCAGGACGGCCATTCGAAGCGGATTTTCGATGCCAATGACTGGCAGAAATTCGATATCTCGAAGGAAGATGTCCGCCGCGCGCGTCGGGCCTATTTCGCCAATGTCTCCTATGTCGACGACAAGATCGGTGAAATCCTCGAAGCGCTCGAAGGCGTCGGACTGGCAGAGGATACGGTGATCGTGTTCCTTTCCGACCATGGCGACATGCTCGGCGAACGCGGGCTGTGGTTCAAGATGAGCTTCTATGAGGGCTCGTCGCGCGTGCCGCTGATGATTTCCGCCCCCGGCATGAAACCCGGTCTTGTCAAAACCCCGGCCTCGACCGTCGATATCGCGGCAACGCTTGCCGATCTTGCCGGCATCGACACCGCGGCGGTTTCCCCATGGAGCGATGGCGAAAGCCTTGTGCCGGTGGCTGCGGGCGCGGAACGGAAAATGCCGGTGCGCATGGAATATGCCGCCGAAGCCTCCGAGGCGCCGCTGGTTTCGATCCGCGAGGGTCGGTTCAAGTATAATCACTGCGAACTCGATCCCCCGCAGCTTTTCGACCTTGAAGCCGATCCGCACGAGCTGACCAATCTGGCAGACGATCCCGCCCATGCCGAAACCGTTGCCGGTTTTGCAGCGAAGGTGCGCGAATACTGGGACATGGCCGCCTATGACGCCGAGATCCGCGAAAGCCAGGCGCGCCGCCATATCGTCTATGAGGCGCTGAGGGCCGGCGACTACCGGCCGTGGGACTACCAGCCGATGAAGGATGCCTCGGAACGGTTCATGCGCAACCACATGGACCTCAACATTCTGGAAGCCAGCCAGCGCTGGCCCCGCGACGAATAGGCGCTTTAGCGCGGTGAAAGAACGAACGCTGACCAAGCGGAGAATGACAATGCGTGCACAAGCCAGCCATTTCATCGATGGCGACTATGTCGAGGATGACGCCGGCCGGGCCTTTGACAGCATCAACCCGGCCACCGGCGAGGTGATCGCCACACTTCATGCCGCCACACCGGAAATCATCGAACGCGCCATGACGGCTGCCGAACGCGCCCAGCGCGAATGGGCGGCGTGGCTGCCGGTCGAGCGCGCCCGCGTGCTGCGAAGGGCGTCCGACCTGATGCGCGAGCGTAATGACGAACTGTCGGAACTGGAAACGCTCGACACCGGCAAGGCCATTCAGGAAACCCTGGTGGCCGATGCCGCTTCGGGCGCGGATGCGCTTGAGTGGTTTTCCGCGCAGGCCGCCGGTCTTTCCGGTGAAAGCGTGCCGCTTGCCGAAGGCTTTGCCTATACCAAACGCGAACCGCTCGGCGTTTGCGTCGGCATCGGCGCGTGGAACTACCCGATCCAGATCGCCTCGTGGAAGGCCGCACCCGCGCTTGCCTGCGGCAATGCCATGGTGTTCAAGCCGTCTGAAATGACGCCGCTTTCGGCGCTGAAGCTTGCTGAAATCCTCATGGAAGCTGGCGCGCCGAAGGGGCTTTTCAACGTGGTGCAGGGCTTTGGCGATGTCGGCGCCGCCCTTTCCACCCATGAAAAGACCGCAAAAGTGTCGCTCACCGGTTCGGTCCCGACCGGCGGCAAGGTCTATGCGGCAGCCGCCTCCGGCATGCGTCACGCCACCATGGAACTTGGCGGCAAATCGCCGATGGTCGTGTTCGAGGATGCCGATCTGGAAGACGCGATCGGCGGCGCGATGCTCGGCAATTTCTATTCCACCGGCCAGATCTGCTCCAACGGCACCCGTGTCTTCGTGCAGAAATCCATTCTGGACGCGTTTCTCGCCCGGCTTGTCGAACGCACGAACACGATCCGGCTTGGCGATCCGCTGGACCCGGAAACCCATCTCGGACCGCTGATTTCCGAAGCGCAGCGACAAAAAGTGCTGTCCTATATCGAGGCGGGCAGAGGCGAGGGCGCCCGGCTGGTGATCGGCGGCGGCGTTCCTGCGGGCGAGGCTTTCGCCCGGGGCGCCTATATCGAGCCCACCGTCTTTGCCGATGTCACCGACGACATGACGATCGCGCGCGAGGAAATCTTCGGGCCGGTGATGAGCGTGCTCGCCTTCGAAACGGAAGAGGAAGTGATCGCCCGCGCCAACAGCACCCCCTTCGGTCTGGCGGCCGGCGTGTTCACGCAAAATCTTGCCCGCGGCCATCGCGTGGCGGACGCGCTTCAGGCCGGCATCTGCTGGATCAACACCTATAACCTGACCCCGGTCGAAATCCCCTTCGGCGGCGTCAAGCAATCCGGCTTCGGCCGCGAAAACGGACGCGCGGCGATGGAGTTTTATTCTGAGCTGAAGACCGTGCAGGTGGCGCTCGGCAAGGTCGACAGTCCGTATTGAGCGGGGCGGGAAGAGGAGCCCGTCATCACTTCGCTTGAGGTGGCTGAGGTGAGCAAGGCCACCACCACTCGGTGTCATCCTCGGGCTTGACCCGAGGATACAGGCGCAGGGGGAGAGGCTTCATGGATCTTCGGGTCAAGCCCGAAGATGACGCAAGGGGGATAGGGGGGGAGAGTGCAACGCCGGCTGGTCGCGCACGGAGTAGGCGGTTCTGGCAGTGAAATACCCTGGCGGGACAGCCGGTACGTGTCTCGTGTGGAAAGGGGACTAGATCCTCGGGTTAAGCCGGAGGATGACGCAGGGAGGGGGAGAGCGTGTCGGGTAACGAGGGGGCGGTTAATCGCCGCAAGCGGCGCCTCGTAAAACATTTGCCCATCGCGGCAATGAAAGGTTCGAAATTGACTGAAGCAGATTTTGTCATCGTTGGTTCGGGTTCGGCAGGCTCGGCAATGGCCGCGCGTCTCTCTGAAGACGGCAAGCATTCCGTGCTGGTGCTGGAATTCGGCGGGTCCGATATCGGTCCCTTCATCCAGATGCCGGCAGCCCTTTCCTATCCGATGAACATGAAGCGCTATGACTGGGGTTTTGTTTCCGAGCCGGAGCCGCATCTGGGCAACCGCCGTCTGGTGACCCCGCGCGGCAAGGTGATCGGCGGGTCCTCCTCGATCAACGGCATGGTCTATGTCCGGGGACACGCGCGCGACTACGACCACTGGGAGACAAGCGGCGCAACCGGCTGGGGTTATGCGGATGTGCTGCCCTATTTCAAGCGCATGGAGCACTGGCATGAGGGCGGCCATGGCGGCGATCCGTCGTGGCGGGGCAAGAACGGGCCGCTGCATGTCACGCGTGGCCCGCGCAAGAACCCGCTGTTTCATGCCTTCGTCGAGGCGGGCAAACAGGCGGGTTTCGAGGCGACGGGCGATTATAACGGCGAGAAGCAGGAAGGCTTCGGGCCGATGGAGCAGACGGTCTGGAAGGGCCGGCGCTGGTCGGCGGCCAATGCCTATCTGAAGCCGGCGCTGAAAAGGCAAAATCTCGACCTGATCCGCTGTTTTGCCCGCAAGGTGATCATCGAGGATGGCCGCGCCATCGGCGTCGAGATCGAGCGCGGCGGCCATGTCGAGACGATCCGAGCCCGCCGTGAGGTCATACTGGCGGCCTCTTCGATCAACACGCCGAAACTGCTGCTGCTTTCCGGCATCGGTCCGGGCAGTGAACTGGCCGAGCACGGTGTTCCCGTTATTGCTGACCGGCCCGGCGTGGGCAAGAACCTGCAGGATCATCTGGAAGTCTATATCCAGCAGGCCAGCACCCAGCCGATCACGCTCTACAAGCACTGGAACATCTTCGGCAAGGGGTTGGCCGGTGCGCAGTGGCTGCTGTTCAAGAACGGTATCGGCGCTTCGAACCAGTTCGAAAGCGCGGCCTTCGTGCGCTCGCGAGCCGGGGTCGAGTATCCCGATATCCAGTATCATTTCCTGCCGATGGCCGTGCGCTACGATGGCACCGCGCCGGCCGAGGGCCATGGATTCCAGGCCCATGTCGGGCCGATGCGTTCGCCCTCGCGCGGGGAAATAACCCTGAAGGGCACCGATCCGAAGGAAGCGCCGAAGATCGTCTTCAACTATATGAGCCATGAACAGGACTGGGCCGATTTCCGCCATTGCGTGCGGCTGACGCGTGAAATCTTCGCGCAGGCCGCTTTCGATCCCTATCGCGGCAAGGAAATCCAGCCGGGCGGCGATGTTCAAAGCGATGACGAGATCGACGGCTTTATCCGCGAACACGCCGAAAGCGCCTATCACCCCTGCGGCACGGCGAGGATGGGCCGCGCCGATGACCCGATGGCCGTGGTCGATCCCGAATGCCGGGTGATCGGTGTCGAGGGCTTGAGGGTCGCCGACAGTTCGGTCTTCCCGCGCATCACCAACGGCAATCTCAATGCCCCGTCGATCATGGTCGGCGAAAAGGCCAGCGACCACATCCTCGGCCGTCAGCCGCTCGCGCCCGAAAACGCCGCCCCCTGGCTCAATCCGCGCCGGGAAACATCGGATCGCTGAAACAATAAAAAACCCGGCACGGCGGCCGGGTTTTTTTTAAATGATCTGTCAGCCTGCTCAGTTGGCGGGCTGCTGCACCTTGGCGCGGGCCTGTTCCTCGGCCATGCGCTTCTGGAACATCTGTGCAAAGTCGATCGGATCCACCAGAAGCGGCGGGTAACCGCCATTGCGGGTGGCATCGGCCACGATCTGGCGGGCAAACGGGAACAGCAGGCGCGGGCATTCGATGAACAGCATCGGCAGCACATGCTCCTTGGGGAAGTTCGCGACCCGGAAGACGCCGCCATAGACCAGCTCGCACAGGAACAGCGTCTTGTCGTTGGACTTGGCTTCGGCTTTCAACGAAAGGAGAACATCGTAATTGTCTTCGCCAAGCGGGTTGGCATTGACGTTGACACTGATGTTGATGTTCGGCTGGCCGTCACGCTTCTGCAGTGAAGCCGGGGCACCGGGATTTTCGAAGGAAAGATCCTTGATGTACTGGGTCAGAATGCTCAGCGAAGGGCTTTCCTTTTTCTCCGCACCATTTTCTTCTGCCATTTCGCGTCCTTTCGAGTGGGTCAATTTGGGTTGCCAGTTAGCATTTAGGGAGCCGCCGCACAACCCTCGGGCGGGCCGCCGAAAAGCCCGCAGCGCAGGGTCTGGGGCGATTGCGGCCGGGCGGTCTCGGCAAATGCCGCGGACAGGCTAACGGTCCTTGCCGTTGCGTTTGTCATCGTCGTTGCGGTCATCGTCCAGCCGGTCATGTTCGGCCCAGGGCGAATCCGGGTCGCCGGAGCCGGAGGAAAAGTCCTCGGCATCGAGATCGACCACGGTCGGCCCCTTGCGGCCCGGCTTGCGCGGTCCGCGCGCACCGCCCGGTCCGGGACCGGCGCGAAAGAAGCCGGAGCCCTGTGAGACCACGACCATGTTCTTGCTGATCCGCCGCCACACGAAATCCCTGAATGGCGGGATGAACAGCAGGAAGCCGATAATGTCGGTGACGAAGCCGGGGATCAGCAGGAGAATGCCCGCAAACACGATCATCGCGCCATGCACCATCTCGCGGCCCGGATCGCCGCCGTCGCGCACATCCGTCTGCAACCGCTGCAGCACGCCGAAGCCCTGGATGCGCAGAAGGATCGCGCCGATGACGGCGGTAAGGACGATCAGCCCCAGTGTCGGAAACAGGCCTATGGCGCGGCCGACGATGATGAATCCGGCGATTTCCACGAAAGGGAAAAGGATAATAGTAATCAGAAGCGGCAAATCGGTTTCCTGTTCGGTCCGTCTTTGGTTATGATCATGACGAAATGAACGCCTTCATCCGAAGTGTTACATTTGAATCATGGCCCTGTGAAGTCTATATGGGGGTGGGAAACAACAAGGAAAACGGCGGTTAACACCAAAATGGGCACAAGCGATCTGATTACACTCTTCTTCCTGATTGCTGCGGTGGTGATTTTTTTCCAGCTCCGCAATGTTCTGGGCCGCCGTACGGGCAACGAGAAACCGCGTTACGAGCAAAGCCCGATGCGCTCGCGCACCGATGCGACGGATGACGCCCGCCCGGAGAGCAATGTGATCACGCTGCCTGGCGCGGAAAAGGACGACAAGGCCGCCCGCATGGCCGCTGTCGACAAGATCGCGCCGGAAGGAAGCGCGGTCAATACCGGTCTCAGGACGATTGTCGAAGCCGACCCGCAATTCGACCCCGATGCGTTTCTCAAGGGCGCGCGTTCGGCCTATGAAATGATCGTCATGGCCTTTGCCGATGGCGACCGGCGTACGCTGAAGAACCTGCTGTCCAAGGAAGTCTATGAGGGCTTCAACGCCGCGATCAGCGAGCGCGAGGCGGCTGGCGAATCCGTCAAGGCAAGCTTTGTCGGCATCGAGAAGGCCGAGGTCACCGAGGCGGAAGTTGAAAAGACCGAGGCCCGGATCACGCTTCGGATCGTCAGCCAGATGATTTCCGCGACCTATGACAAGGATGGCGGGATTGTCGACGGCGATGCCGAGCAGATCGCCGAAGTCCGTGATCTGTGGACCTTTGCGCGCGACACGCGGGCGCGGGATCCGAACTGGAAACTGATCGCCACGGCCTCCGAATAGGTCTTGTTTCTGTCCGATGAAAGCGGCGCCTGAGCGCCGCTTCTTGTGCCGGGAGTTTCTGTCAAGATGAGCCGCCGGAAGCTCTCGTCCGAAGAACGGGAATTGTGGAACAAGGTCGCCCGTACCGCGCGGCCATTGCCCGGTAAAAAGCTGGAAAAGCCCGTCGCACGCGCGGAAAGTTTTCCCGACCTGATGAATGGCATTGCCGCCGATGGCAAAAAGGCCGACACAGGAAAAACCAGCGTTTCACCCCTCGCCTTGCCAAAAAAACAGGCGCAGGATCAGGTCCGCAGGCACCATCCGCTCGAGCGGCCGGTCAAGCGCAAGCTGGCCAACGGGCGGTTGTCGATCGATGCCAGGATTGACCTGCACGGCCTGTTTCAGGACGAGGCGCATGCGCTGCTTCTGGCGTTTCTGCGCCGCGCACATGACAGGGGGCACCGGCATATTCTGGTGATCACCGGCAAGGGCGGGTCGATCGGCAGTGATGGCGTGTTGAAACGATCGGTGCCGATCTGGTTTTCACTGCCGGACTTCAGGCCGCTGATTTCTTCCTACGAGACGGCGGCCCGGCAGCATGGCGGCGAGGGGGCGCTTTATGTGCGCCTTGCCCGGAGAAAGGGACATGAGCATGACGCCGTTCGGAGAAGCCGTTCGTAAGCTGAGGGCAGAGCGCGGCGTGTCGCAAAAACAGATGGCCGAAGCCATCGGCGTTTCGGCCGCCTATCTGTCTGCGCTCGAACACGGGCGGCGCGGCAAGCCGAGCTTCGATTTCCTCCAGCGCGTCGCCGGTTATTTCCACATTATCTGGGATGATGCCGAAGCATTGTTTGCAATCGCCGACCAGTCGGATCCGCGCGTGGTGGTCGACACCGCCGGCCTGCCGGCCGCGCATACCGCCTTTGCCAACCGGCTTTCGCGTGTCATCGGTCAGCTCGACGAGGAGGCGATCGGTGCACTCGATTTATTGGTCGACCAAAAACTGGCGCGTTAAGCCCGAAAAATGACGATTTTCACGGGATTTGAGGGAGATCAAGGAAGAATGCGGTCCGCTTTACTAGCCTGACACTGCATTCGGGGCCTCGATACAGCTTCTGGCCAAGAGGTTCTTCTGCATCCGGCCCTGCAAGTTTCGTATGGAGCCTCGAATGCGAAAGACGTTTCCCGCCTGAAGCGCCTTCCAAAACGCCAAGTATTCCATGGAGAAGGAAATGGCCCTGATGGCCGCCCATTCCGATCGTGTACGCAGTACCGCTGCCAAACTACCCTCGACCAACCAGATTATTCGTGACAGCTATCTCTACCTTCATTGGAACGGTATCCTGACCCATGACAGGGCCGAACACGAGATGGCAACGTTCGCCGATGCGGCGCTGATTGAACCCAGCGAACGCTGGATCCGCCGCAAGGCAGGCTGAGCCCGCTCAGGCATTGTCGCAATACTGATCCGAAATTTCCAGGCGGCGCTCCCGGTGAGGAGCGCCGCCTTTGTCGTGTTTTGCGGGAATGAAAGGGCACTTTCCGGAAAAATCCGCCTGTCTACGGCACCCCATTGCTGCCGGCTGTGTCAGGGCTTGCGGGCGCGTCATTGAAACGGGCTAGGTTTATCCCCAATTTGGCTGTAAAAGGGGCCGCAGAGATTTGAGCGGAAACGGCTTTTCCCCTAAGCTCGACGCTTGAAAAAGCAGTGATTCGGCGTGTTTTGAGCCGCCGTACCCCTGACACATTCGGAAAGACCTGTTGATGAGCGAAACACCAGAAACAGCCGTCGGCCTTCCGGCCGAATACGGCGCCGATTCGATCAAGGTTCTCAAGGGCCTCGACGCCGTGCGCAAACGTCCCGGCATGTATATCGGCGATACGGATGATGGCTCGGGTCTGCATCACATGGTCTACGAGGTGGTGGACAACGCCATCGACGAGGCGCTCGGCGGCTATGCCGACCTTGTGACCGTGACCCTGAACCCCGACGGTTCTGTCTCCGTGACCGACAATGGCCGCGGCATTCCCACCGATATCCATACCGGCGAGGGGATTTCGGCAGCCGAAGTGATCATGACCCAGCTGCATGCCGGCGGCAAGTTCGACCAGAACTCCTACAAGGTATCCGGCGGCCTGCACGGCGTGGGCGTTTCCGTGGTCAACGCGCTTTCGGTCTGGCTGAAGCTGAAGATCAAGCGCAATGGCAAGCTGCACGAGATTTCGTTCACCCATGGCGTTGCCGACAAGCCGCTGGAAGTGATCGGCGATGCGGGCGACGAGACCGGCACGGAGCTCACCTTCATGCCGAGCCACGAAACCTTCACCATGGTCGAATTCGACTATGACACGCTGGAAAAGCGCCTGCACGAACTGGCCTTCCTGAATTCCGGCGTGCGCATTCTCCTCACCGACAATCGCCATGCCGAACCGGTTTCCAAGGAAATGCATTATGACGGCGGCCTGGCCGCCTTCGTGACCTATCTCGACCGTTCGAAAAAGCCGCTGGTTGACGAGCCGATCGCCATTTCCACCGAGAAGGACGGCATCACCGTCGAGGTGGCGATGTGGTGGAACGACAGCTACCACGAAAATGTGCTGTGCTTTACCAACAACATTCCCCAGCGCGACGGCGGCACCCACATGGCCGGTTTCCGCGGCGCGCTGACGCGGCAGATGGTGTCCTATGCCGACACTTCCGGCATTCTGAAGCGCGAAAAGGTGACGCTGACGGGCGATGACTGCCGCGAGGGCCTGACGGCCGTACTTTCGGTCAAGGTGCCGGACCCGAAATTCTCCTCGCAGACCAAGGACAAGCTGGTCTCCTCCGAGGTGCGTCCCGTGGTCGAAAGCTGTGTCAACGAGGCGCTCGGCCAGTGGCTGGAAGAGCATCCGAACGAGGCCCGCGTGCTGGTCACCAAGGTTGCCGAAGCCGCTTCCGCCCGTGAGGCGGCGCGGCGTGCGCGCGAACTGACGCGGCGCAAGGGCGCGCTCGATATCGCCTCGCTGCCGGGCAAGCTTGCCGACTGCTCCAACCGCGATCCGTCGAAATCCGAACTGATCCTGGTGGAGGGCGATTCCGCTGGTGGCTCCGCCAAGCAGGGCCGTTCGCGCGAAACCCAGGCGATCCTGCCGCTGCGCGGCAAGATCCTGAACGTCGAACGCGCGCGTTTCGACAAGATGCTGTCGAGCCAGGAAATCGGCACGATGATTACCGCGCTCGGCACCGGCATCGGCAAGGACGAGTACAATCCGGAAAAGCTGCGTTACCACAAGATCATCATCATGACCGATGCTGATGTGGACGGCGCGCATATCCGCACCCTGCTTCTGACCTTCTTCTTCCGGCAGATGCCGGAGCTGATCGAGCGCGGGCATCTCTATATCGCCCAGCCGCCGCTCTACAAGGTGACGCGCGGGAAATCGACGCAATACCTGAAGAACGAGCAGGCGCTCGAGGATTACCTGATCGATCAGGGCCTTGAGGATGCAGCCCTGCACCTGGCTTCCGGCGAGGTCCGTGCCGGAGCGGACCTGCGTCAGGTGATCGTCGATGCGATCCGCATGCGCAACCTCATGGAAGGCATCCATTCGCGTTACGATCGCGCGGTGGTCGAGCAGGCGGCCATTGCCGGCGCGCTCAATGCCGAACGGGTGACGGATCAGGCGGAAGCCGAGCGCCTTGCCGCCGATATCGCCGCCCGGCTCGACGTGATCGCCGAGGAAACCGAGCGCGGCTGGGAAGGCTTCGTGCGTGACGATGGCGGACTGCGCTTCGAGCGCACGGTGCGCGGCGTCAAGGAAGTCGCCTCGCTCGACATGGGGCTGATCGGCTCGACCGATGCGCGCTATATCGACCAGATGCAGCAGCGCCTGTTCGAGATCTACGACAAGCCGCCGCTCCTGCACCGCAAGAATGGCGACCTCACCATCTACGGCCCGCGCGCCATGCTGGAAGCCGTGTTCGAGGCCGGGCGCCGGGGACTGACCACACAGCGCTACAAAGGCCTTGGCGAGATGAATGCCGAGCAGCTCTGGGAAACCACGATGGACCCCAATGTCCGCTCGCTGCTGCAGGTGAAGGTGTCGGACGCCACCAGCGCCGATGGTCTGTTCTCGCGCCTGATGGGCGACGAGGTCGAACCGCGCCGCGACTTCATCCAGGACAACGCGCTTTCGGTGGCCAATCTGGATATCTGACGGAATCCGGTCTGCGTCCGCGGGCCGTCCGGTTACGCTTTCAATATCGGGCGATGGATCAGCCATCGCCCGATATTGTTTTAAGTCCGGCCGGTGCGTCGCGCGATTGCCCGCTCGAACATCACGAACGTGTCGTAAATCAGAAGCGCCAGCACGCCGACCACAAGCCCGCCCTGCAGAACGAAAGCGGTGTTGTTCGACAACAGCCCGGCGATGATGACCTCACCAAGCGTCTTGGCCGCGACTGTCGAGCCGATCGTGGCCGTTGCCAACGATATCACGACCGAAAGGCGGATGCCGGCCAGAATGACGGGAAACGCCAGCGGAAACTCGACCTGGGTGAGACGCTGCAACCCGGTCATGCCGACCCCGCGCGCGGCCTCGGACACATTGCCGGGCAGGTTGGTCAGCCCCGTCAGTGCATTTTCGAAGATCGGCAGCAGGCCATAGAGAAACAGCGCAATCAGTGTCGGGATCGGGCCGAAACCGAACATCGGCACGGCCAGCGCCAGCACGGCGACGGGCGGAAAGGTCTGGCCGATATTGGCGATCGAGCGCGACAGCGGCAGGAATTCCTCACCGAAGGGCCGGGTGACGATAATGGCAAGGCTGACGGAGAACAGCGTTGCCGCAACGGTTGCCACGCCGACAATGGCGAGGTGGCTGAGCGTCAGCGACAACAGGCTGGTCTGGGTATAGATCGCGGGTGCGCCATTTTGCGTGAACGGCCGGAATACCGGGGCGAAGGCCTCCGGAAAGACGATGAAGGCGATCAGCAGCGCAAGAAGCGCCAGACGGATGAGGACCGGGGCTTTCATGATGACGGCCCTGCGGCACGGCGGATCAGGGCATCGCGGGTGACCCGGCCGATCACCTTGCCGTCGCGCTCGACGGGCAGCGCGTTGCGGCCGGACCACAAGGTGGCGGCCAGCGCGTCCTTCAGGCTTGCTGCCGCCGGGATCGGTTCGCCGTCCGCCGGTCCGTCCTCGAGAAGATTTTCGCAGGCCTCGAGCGACAGCATGCGGAATGCCTTGTCACCGGTGCCGAGCAGCTCATTGACGAAATCGCTTGCCGGATCGGTGATGATCTCGGCGGCGCGGGCATATTGCTCGAGCCTGCCTTCATGCATGACGGCGATCCTGTGGCCGAGCAGAATGGCCTCGTCCATGTCATGGGTGACCAGCACGACCGTGGTGGAAAACCGGCGCTGAATGTCGAGCAGGTCTTCCTGCGCCTTGGCGCGGATGATCGGGTCGAGCGCGCCGAAGGGTTCGTCCATCAACAGCACGGCCGGTTCTGCCGCCAGCGCCCGGGCCACGCCGATGCGCTGCTGCTGGCCGCCGGAAAGCTCATGCGGCATGCGGTCGCGAAAGGCTGACGGTTCCATGCGAAACAGCTCGAGCAGTTCATCGACGCGGGCATCGCGCCTTTTCCTGTCCCAGCCGAGAAGTTTTGGCACGGTGGCGATATTTTCGGCCACCGTGCGGTGCGGAAACAGGCCGTGGCCCTGGATGGCATATCCGATGCCGCGCCTGAGCTCGTAATCCGGCAGTTCGCGGTTGTCGCGCCCGTCAATGCGGATTGTGCCGGCGGTCGGTTCCACGAGCCGGTTGATCATCCGCATCAGCGTGGTCTTGCCGGAGCCGGAGGTGCCGACAATGGCTGCAAGCTCGCCGCGCTCGACGGTGAGCGAGACATTGTCGACGGCGCTGTAGCCGTCATAGACCTTGGTGATACCCTCGATCTCGATCATCTCCGGCTTCCTTTTCTGGCGCTGCCCTGGCTGATTTCAACAAGCGCATCGAGAATGATGGCCGCGGCGAAGGCCATGCCGACAACAGGCAACGCGCCCAAAAGCACCAGATCGGTCGCGGTCTGGGTAATGCCCTGAAAAACGAATGTGCCATATCCTCCGCCGCCGATCAGCCCGGCAATCACCGCAAGGCCGATATTCTGCACCAGCACGATGCGGATGCCGGTGAGGATGACGGGAAAGGCGAGCGGCAATTCCACCTGAAACAGCTGTTGCCGGCCGGTCATGCCCATGCCGCGGGCGGCCTCGCGCGCATCGCGGGGAACACTGTCGAGACCGGCAACCGTGTTGGAGACAACCGGCAGCAGCGAATAGGCAAACAGGGCGACGATGGCCGGGGCAAACCCAATGCCGGCAATGCCGAGTTCGGCTGCCCCCGGCACATTGCGGCCGACCCAGGCCAGCGGCGCGATCAAAAGGCCGAACAATGCGATTGACGGGATCGTCTGCAGCACGTTCAGGCTGTTCAATATGGTGGCGCGCACCTTGGGCACGCGAAAGCACAGGATCCCGATGGGAATACCGGCGGCGGCAGCGGCGGCCAGCGAGCCGAAAGCCAGCTCCACATGGGTGCGGCCTTCGCGCCAGAAGGCATCGGCGCGGTTATTGTATTCCTTCAGGATCGAAAGATCGTTCCACGCTCCCGACCACAGCAGAAGCCCGATGGCCGCTGCCGCAACCAGCAGAAATCCGATCCGCACCATCGGCGGCAGCGCCTTGCGCACGATGGCATCGGCCATGGCGATGGAAAAGGCAAACAGCAGGAGCCAGAAGCTTGCGCCCGGCGAGACGCGGGCATAGGGATTGTCCGTCGGCATCAGATAATAGCCGGCCCGCCCGACCATCAGCGCCAGAACGGCGATGGCGGCAATGGACACGGCAAGCCGGAGATTGACCGGCGTCCTGAACAGGATGACGGCGATGGCAGCCAGCATGGCAACAACGAGGGCGACGGCCTGCCAGAGCGGCATGGCCGACCAGACCATCACATTGTCGGCGGCAACGATGCGGTTTGCGCGGAAAAGCGCAAACGGCTGAAGAAAGAGCGCCAGCAGCGCAATCGCCGTGACGATGACGCCGAGCTTGTCGAGCCTTCCGGCGGCCCGGCCCTGCTTTCGGTATTCGCTGATGGCTGTCATGCCATGCCTTTCGGCCGTCGGTTGGTTATCCCGCGAGGGCGGGGTGGTGGAATGCATGTCTTCGATCACCTCCATTGAGGAGGAGACGATCGCATGGCTGGGCCGCATAGCCCCCAAGTCTTCTCGCCCCGGAGGGGAGAGATGTCGCGACAGCGACAGTGAGGGGGGAGCTTATCGACGCGGACGCCCTCACGAACGGAAATGCTGCTTCACCCTCACTGCCCCTTTCGGGGCATCTCTCCCGCAAGCGGGAGAGAGTATATGGAGCAAGGCTGCTCGCCACACACAATCGCTGGACCTTAGCGGGGGCGGTTGCTGTTGGGTGATCTGCCGCCGATTCCGTTTTTACTTCAAAAACCCGTTCGTTGTCAGATAGTCCTTGGCAACCGCATCGGCCGGTTCGCCGCCGACCTGAACGCGGCCGTTGAGGTTCTGCAGGGTTTCAAGCGTCAGACCTTCGAAGATCGGTTTCAGAATATCGGCAATCTGCGGGTATTCCTCGAGCCGCACTTCGCGGATGATCGGGGTGGGAAGGTAGACCGGCTGAACGCCCTTGTCGTCCTTCATCACCGTCAGGCCCGAAGGAGCGATGCCGCCGTCCGTGCCGTAAACCATGGCGGCATTGGCACCGGAGGTCTGCTTGGCGGCGGCGGCAATGGTGGCCGCCGTGTCGCCGCCGGAAAGCTGGATCAACTGGCCGGAGGCCAGGTCGAAATCATAGGCTTTCTCAAAGGCGGGGAGGGCCGCCGGCGAGGTGACGAATTCGGAGGATGCGGCAAGTTTGACCGTGCCGCCATCGGCGACATAGGCGCCGAACTCGCTCATGGTCGACAGGTTGTTCGGCTCGGCGACATCCTTGCGCAGCGCAATCGCCCAGGTGTTGTTGGCCTCAGCCGGGGTCAGCCAGACGATCTTGTTGGCGTCGTAATCGAGCTTCTTGGCCTCTTCATAGCCGGCTTCGGGCTTGTTCCAGACCGGCAGGTCGGTCTTGTTGAAGAAGAAGGCGGCATTGCCGGTATATTCCGGATAGATGTCGATCTGGCCCTGCGTGATTGCCTGACGCACGATCGGCGTCCCGCCGAGCTGGATCTTGTTTTCGGTCGGAATGTCGTTGGCCTGAAGCGCCTGAATGATGATGTTGCCGAGAACGCCGCCCTCCGTGTCGATCTTGGAGGAAACCACGACCGGGTCGGCCGCGGCGGTTCCGGTAAACGCGAAGGCGGTGATCGCGAGCGCGCCGGTCAATGTAGCAAGTCGTTTCATGATGTGTCCCTCTCTTGCCGGTCCTTGCGGACCCCTGAATGATCGCCTGCGACCTCAACCTCCACAGACGGTGCGAGTGCGAAAAAGTCATCGAGCAGGGCAAGCATCGCCTGTTCGATCAGTCCGGGCAATATCGCGTCCGAGCCGGGGCCTCCTTGATCTGCTCGGCCGCGCGCCAGGACAGCCTGCCCTTCACATAGGGCGCGTAATGCGATCTGACGATAGCATAGACCAGATTTGCAACACCGCGCGGGACATTGCCGAAAAATATCCACGACCTGTTCCGCCTTTCAACCCGACGCATGGCAGAGGACCGTGCGGGTAAAAATGACAAAACGCAAATTATGCCATCTTTTTGAGGAACAACGTTTCCGTCTGATCGGTTGCTGTTCAGGCATGTCATCGGCATTTACAAAGGAGGTTGGCTTATGGCCATGTTTAAAGTTCCGTCGAAATCCTGGGTGATCGTGTGCGATGGTGCGCAGGCGATGTTCATGGAAAACATCGGTGATGTCGAGCAACTGAAGCTGCGCGTGGCCGAGCGTTTTGCCCAGAACAGCGCGGCATCGCGCGAGATCGGAACAGACCGGCCCGGCCGTTCGCATTCCTCGGTCGGCGACGGTCGCAGCGCCATGGATGAGACCGACTGGCATGAACAGGCCGAGCAGGACTTTCTCAAGGGTGTGGCCGAACGCCTCAACGCCCTGGTCTATGACAAGACGATCGAGGATTATGTGCTGATCGCGCCGCCGTCTGCGATCGGCGTCCTGCGCCCGTATTTCACGCAGCAGACCAAAGACACGGCGCGCACCGAAATTCAGAAGGAACTGGCCAACCAGCCGGTTGCCCAGATCGAAAAACACCTGACCAGGCTCAAGGTCGCCTGAGCCGCGGCCGACCGGCGGTGCCGCAAAATCTTTCGGCCGGGCGCAGACCTGTCCGGCCGATTGCCTTTCCTCAACGAATTTCGCCGGAGACTGGAAACCCGTCTGATTGTCGCTTAAGTGTGAACAGACGTTGGGTCCGGGACGGAAACGGCGTTCATCGCGCCGGACACGGGGGAATTTGGGCATGGCAATCATTGATGATGAAAACGGCGTCTGGCTCGGGCGCGTTTTTCTGCCCGAGGCAAAAGGGCCGGCCGTCGTAACCCTGCGCGGCGGCGCGGTTTATGACATCACCTCCGAGGTTGCGCCGCTTGTGCGCGACATCTGCGAGATGGACGATCCGGCGGGTTATGTGATCGAGGCCCCCGGTTTCCGGCTTGGCATGCTGGAGGAAATCGCCGAAGCCGCGCCCGGCGATGAGAGCCGTATCCACTTTCTGTGCCCCTCGGACCTTCAACCCGTCAAGGCCTGCGGCGTTACCTTTGCCCGCTCGATGGTCGAACGGGTGATCGAGGAAAAGGCAGCGGGCGATCCCGGCAAGGCCGAAGCCATTCGTGCGCGCATCGGCGCGGCCATCGGCGACAGCCTGAAGAACATCGAAGCAGGGTCCAGGGCCGCCGAGGCCGCCAAACAGGCGCTGATCGGCGAGGGGCTGTGGAGCCAGTATCTCGAGGTCGGTATCGGCCCCGATGCGGAGGTGTTTTCCAAGGCGCAGGCGCTTTCGGCCGTCGGGCCCGGCGCCGAGGTCGGCCTGCACCCGGCATCGCACTGGAACAATCCCGAGCCGGAGGTGGTTCTCGCCGTGTCGTCTGCCGGCAGAATTGTCGGCGCAACGCTTGGCAATGACGTCAATCTTCGCGATATCGAGGGGCGTTCGGCGCTGCTGCTCGGCAAGGCGAAGGACAATAACGCATCCGCCTCGATCGGCCCGATGATCAGGCTCTTCGATGGCGAGTTCACGCTGGACGATGTCCGCCGCGCCGAACTGACCCTGACAGTCGAGGGAGAAGACGGCTACACGATGACGGGGCATTCATCGATGGCGGAAATCAGCCGCGATCCCGAAGCCCTGGTCCGCCAGACCATCGGCCGGCATCACCAGTATCCCGACGGCTTCATGCTCTATCTCGGCACGCTGTTCGCCCCGACCGAAGACCGCGATCTGCCGGGCGAAGGCTTTACCCACAAGCAGGGCGACAGGGTGGCGATTTCCGCGCCCGGTCTCGGCTGCCTTGAAAACACCGTCCGGCTTTCGACGGAATGCGCGCCCTGGACATTCGGCGTGCGCGCGCTGATGACAAACCTTTCCGAACGCGATCTCATTTGAACCGGCATTGTCCGGATATTGAAGAATAACTCCCGAGGAGAATTCACTATGACTTTTGAACCGCATGGCAAACATCTGATCGGTGGCGAATGGCTGGCGACGGATGTTACCTTCACATCCCGCCCCGCCAGCGGCGAACCGCTCGAATTCTGCGAAGCCAATGAAAAGCGGATCGATCAGGCCGTCAAATCCGCCGAGGCGGCGTTCTGGACCTACGGCTATTCGACCAGGCAGGAGCGTGCGGCGTTTTTGAACAAGATTGCCGACGAGATCGAAAAGCGCGGCAGCGACATCACCGAAATCGGTTCGGCCGAAAGCGGCCTGCCCGCCGGGCGCCTCGAGGGCGAGCGCGGGCGCACCACCGGTCAGCTGCGCCTGTTTGCACGCCATATTCTCGATGGGGACTATCTTGATCGCCGGCATGATCCCGCCAATGCGGATGCGACGCCGCCCAGCCCGGACCTGAAAATGGTACAGCGGCCGATCGGTCCGGTTGCCGTTTTCGGCGCGTCGAATTTCCCGCTGGCGTTTTCGACCGCCGGTGGCGATACGGCGTCCGCGCTTGCCGCCGGTTGCCCGGTTGTCGTCAAGGGGCACCCGGCCCATCCCGGCACGGCCGAGATCGTGGGCGAGGCGATTGCCGCGGCTGCGGAAAAATGCGGCATTCATCCGGGCGTGTTTTCGCTGCTGCAGGGTGCATCCCGCGAGGCCGGTTCGGCGCTTGTCACCCATCCGCTGATCAGGGCGGTCGGCTTTACCGGATCGCTTGCAGGTGGCCGGGCGCTGTTCGACCTGTGCGCCCAGCGCGACGAGCCGATTCCGTTCTTCGGCGAGCTTGGCTCGGTCAATCCGAATTTCCTGCTGCCCGATGCTCTGGCAAACCGCGGTGAAGAGATTGCCAAGGGGTGGGCCGGTTCGCTCACCATGGGTGTCGGCCAGTTCTGCACCAATCCCGGCATTGCAATCACGCTGGCGGGGCCGGAATCCGACCGTTTTGCCGAAGCGGCCGCAAAGGCGCTTGGCGAGGTTGGCCCGTCGGTGATGCTGACCGAGGGCATTGCCGATGCGTTCCGCCGCGGATGCACGGAGATTGCCGGAACAGACGGCGTCAAGACGCTGGTGCAGGCCGCCTGCGAGGGACGCGAGGGCGCACCGGCGCTGTTTACCGTCAGCGGCAAGGATTTTCTCGCCAATCCGGCGCTGGCGCATGAGGTTTTCGGCCCGCTCGGTATCGTGGTGATGGCCGCCAATGCGCAGGAGATGCGCGCCATTGCCGAACGGATGGAGGGGCAACTTACCTGCACGCTGCATATGGACGACGACGACACCGAATTTGCCCGCAGTCTGGTGCCGATGCTGGAGCGCAAGGCCGGCCGTCTGCTGGCTAACGGCTTTGCCACCGGCGTTGCGGTGGCCGATGCCATGGTCCATGGCGGGCCCTATCCCGCCTCGACCAATTTCGGCGCCACATCGGTGGGCACCATGGCAATCCGCCGCTTCCTGCGCCCGGTCTGCTATCAGAGCATGCCGTCGGCTCTCCTGCCAGAGGACCTGCGTCACGTCGGCTGAGGCGTCCGGAACCACAGCAAAACGCCACGCATCGTAACCGGTGCGTGGCGTTTTTGCATTTGAAGAAGAAACTGCGGCAAATTACCGAGCCGTGGACAACGGACTGCCGGTTATTTTTCCGGCGCTGCTGCCGGTCGGGATGAAAGGCCGTGCGGCACGACACCTGGCGGATTCGGCCTTCCGAGTGTTCTTTCCCCGAGCTTTTCATGCCATGCGGCGGCCACGGCCGTCATCCGCAAGGCGGGCGGCACGTCGATTGCCGGCTGTGCAAGGCGCCACATGTCGAGCCGTTCGCCGACGGCCTTCAGGTCATTGGTATCCAGCGTCTGCCCGGCTGTTCCGGCAATTTCATCATGGGCGCCGAGCCCCTTTTGGGCGATGACCGGCGTGCCCACGGCATTGGCTTCGGCAAGCAGCATGTTGAACGGGTCGTCGTGGCGGGTTTGCGGGTAGAAAACGCACAGCGAACGGCGCATCCGGTCAATCATCGCGCTTCTGGAAAGCCGCCCGAGAAAGTTCACGCCGGCCGGCGGGAAGCTGCCGGACCACACCGGGCCGGCAGGTTCGGCAATATCGAGCTGAAGCGTTGGCCGGTCCTGTCTGACGGCGTTGAATGTTGCCAGAATTTCGGAAATTCCCCTCAGCGGCATGCCGGGAAACAGCAGCCGGTCGTTGTCGCGCGGGGTATTGTCGGCCACAAGATCGTCTTCGACCGGCGAATAGATCCAGCCGATTTTCGGCAGGCGGCGGTTTTCCGGAACAAGAAAGCGGGTGACATGGTCTGCATGGGCGCGCGAGGCGCAGATGATCTCGATACCCGCATCGGCCAGCGCTTCGCCCATGCGGCGGTTGTGGCGGCCGGGATGGGCGTGTGACCAGAGATATACCGGGCAGTTGGCGTTGAGCTTGCGCGCCTTCAGCGCGGTCTTCCAGGAATTGATGACAATGATGCTGTTGACGCCGGCGAGATTTGCGGCACTGACGGTATCGAGCGGCCGGTAGAGGCCGCAGTCGTCGCGGTCCATGTCAAGCCGGCCATTCTGGTAGAAATGGAAATGAAAACTGTCACTGAGGGCCTGTACAACCCTGAGAACAACGGCTTCGGTGCCGCCGACCTGTTCGGTGTCGAGTGCTTTTGTGGTTGAGGGCGTCAGGCAGAATGGATCGATAATGGCTATGGCGGAGGACACTTGATGCGTCCCCTTCCGCCGCTTTGGGCGGGCTTCGGACATGAAGGGTCTCCTCGTGGTAACCCCGTATCTGACCTGTTTGGCCGGTGCCTGCATTAAACTGGTTTGAAATCGGACGATTTTGTTAAATAAAGTCACCTGCTGCACAAAACCGGTCAGTTTTCCGTTGCGGTGGTGGCCCCGGCACGCCATTTTTGCCGGGATTTGAATCTCTTTGGGCGTCTTGCCGCATTTTGGGAGGTTGGGGAAGATGAGCCAGGATAGCTGTTTGACGCAGAAACTGTCGCATTATGCGCCGCTCAGTCCGTGTTCGCTCGACAATATCGCGCGTCTCGAGCGCGAAGAGCGGGCGTATCAGAAGGGTGTTGAAATTCACCAGGCCGGTGAGCGCAACGCCAATCTCTATGTGGTCCGGCACGGCTGGCTCTACAGCTATGCCGACATGAAGGACGGCAGGCGGCAGATTGTCGAAATCCACCATCCGGGCGATATCATCGGCTTTCCCGATATCGCGTTTAATGAACGCACCACGGTTTTGCGGGCCGCGGAGGATGTTCTGCTCTGTCCGTTCCCGAAAAAGGATCTGGATGAGGTGTTCACCAGCGCGCCGCAGCTGGCGGCCCTTCTGTTTGCGCTTGCCGTGCGCAACCAGGTGGTCCTCACCGACTTTCTGCGGGCCAACGGCCGGATGAACGCGCGCGAGCGGATCGCCTATTTCCTGCTTGATCTGATGGCCCGCCTGCGGATCGCCAACAAGATGATGACCACCACCTTTCGACTGCCGCTTAACCAGACGGAGATTTCCGACGTTCTGGGGCTCACCAATGTCTATGTCAGCCGCTCCTTCACGGCGCTGCAGAAGGATGGGCTGATCCGGCGTGAAAACGGTACGGTCGAAGTGTTGAAGGAAGACGAGTTGATCCGGCTCTGCGATTTCGTCGACCACCATACCCGCATTGACACGAGTTGGTTTCCGGCCGGCTGAAGGGCTCTCTACTCTAGTGCTCCTCGCCGAACCGGTTGGCCACAAGCGCCTCGATGGCATCGAGCGCGGCCTGTGCATCGGGGCCGGCCGCTGAAACGATGATCGTGCTGTCAATGCTGGCAGCC
This sequence comes from Martelella mediterranea, assembly GCA_003001975.1. Lineage (GTDB taxonomy): Bacteria > Pseudomonadota > Alphaproteobacteria > Rhizobiales > Rhizobiaceae > Martelella > Martelella mangrovi. The sequence goes on along the minus strand of PVUG01000011.1, from coordinate 46,193 downwards.
AGCATCATCAGCCCCATGATCGAGGTGCCGCCAACCGTCATCCCGTCCTTGGCAACGCTGACGGATGCACTGAATTGTTCGACCGTCTGCACGAATTTGGCGGAGGCGCGGGCGTGGAGCCCCCTGCGATTGACGATCGTGAGTTCACGCGAGACCGGTTCTTCCATCGATGCTGTTATTTCCCGCTCAGGACGCGGCTTGCGACATTGATGTAGCGCCGTCCGGCATCTTCCGCCTCGGCAAGCGCCTTGGCCATGTCATTATCGGCACGCACCGCCACGAGTTTGATCAGCATCGGCAGATTGACGCCGGCAATCACCTCGATCGTACCGTTGTTCATCACCGAAATGGCCAGATTGGAGGGCGTACCGCCAAACATGTCGGTCAGGATGATCACCCCATTGCCGCTGTCGACATTGCCGACGGCGTTGAGAATGTCGTCGCGGCGCCGGTCCATGTCGTCTTCCGGGCCGATCGAAACGGTCTCGATGGCGTCCTGTGGCCCGACGACATGCTCGACCGCCAGCCGGAATTCATCCGCCAGGCCGCCATGGGTCACAAGCACCAGTCCGATCATCTTCACCCTGCTCCTTACACAACAATCAACCTTGTCCGCCTTCTTTCGCATCTTGTCGAAGCGGGCGCGAAGTGCAAGCCAAAACGGCTAAAATACCACATGAAAACAGATGGACGGATGGCGATGATGCAAGGCGACCACAAGCCGGCAACGAGATGACTCCTGGTATTACGGATCTTTTCCGGCCGGCGAAGGCCGTGCCGGGCGTCCGGTCTCAAGACCGGGACACAATGCCAGAAGCTTTGAAAGCGGATCGGGCGCGGGCCAGCGCAGGAAAGCCTGCGGCAGGAAGATACCCGCGCCGAGGTCGAACCGGCTTTCAAATGGCGGCAGCCGGACGGCGTTTTCGGCGGACACCGGAGTGAGCGCAAAATCCATGACGGCGCAGTCGAGATGCGGGACAGGCGCAAGACCGGAACCGCGAATTTCGATCAGCCCTGCAATCGCAGGCGGTGCGGCGGCGATCACCCGCCCGCCCGCCGACGATATCAGCACCTGATCATCCGAGACGAGCGCGGAAAAAAGCCCGTCCCGGCGGGCGGCGTGCAGAAGGGCAAGCGCCAGCTCGCTCTTGCCGGCGCCGGATGGCCCGCAAATCAGGATACCGGTGGAGCCGAGGACGATGGCAGTCGCATGCCGGTTGGCATTCTGCAGCGCCGTCATTGCGCCTTGCCGCCGGCGGCCGGCAGGGTGAGGGTGAAGCGGGCGCCCTTGACGTTGCTGTTATCGGGGTCGTCGCCGGCATCGCTATCCGGGGCACTGTCCGGATCGATGATGTTTTCCGCCGTCAGCGTGCCGCCATGGGCTTCGGCGATCTGGCGGGAGATGGAAAGGCCGAGGCCGGAATTCTGCCCGAAGGCCTCGCCGTCCGGACGGTCGGTGTAGAAGCGCTCGAAAATACGCTCCACCGCATCCGGGCGGATGCCGGGTCCGTTGTCGTCGACCGTGATGATGATCTGGTTGCGCGCACGCGCCAGCGTCACATCGATGCGGCCGCCGGTTTCCGGCACGAAGGAACGGGCGTTTTCGATCAGATTGGTGACGATCTGGCCGATCCTGAGGTCATGGCCGAATGTCTCGAAAGCGCCCTTGCTGTGGTTTTCGGGGCTGATGGAAAAGCCGATCTCGACCGCCTTGTGGCGCCGCCCGGTCTCGCGCGAAATGGTGATCAGGTCCTTGAGCAGGACCTCCGCGTCAAAACGCTTGGCATCTTCGCGCGCCAGTTCTGCATCAAGCCGCGATGCATCGGAAATATCGCTGATCAGCCGGTCGAGACGGCGCACATCATGCTGGATGATCTCGGTCAGGCGGGCCTTGGACTCTTCCGTCTTGGCAAGTGGCAGGGTCTCGACCGCGCTTCGAAGCGAGGTCAGCGGGTTTTTCAGCTCATGGGCAACATCGGCGGCGAAGCTGTCGATCGCATCAATCCGGTCGTAAAGCGCCGTGGTCATTTCCCTCAGCGTTGTGGACAGGTGACCGATTTCATCCTGACGGGCCGAGAAATCCGGGATTTCCTCGCGTTCGCGCGGGCCGCCGCGGCGCACCCGGACAGCGGCTTCCGACAGGCGGCGCAGCGGGCTTGCGATCGTCGACGACAGCATGAAGGACAGGATCATGGTCACCAGCGCCGTGACACCGAAGACGCGGATGATCGCGATCCGTTCGGCGTGGACGATCTTGTCGATGTCGCCGGCCTGTGTGGACAGCAGCAAGACGCCGAGCACGGCGCGAAAACGCTGGATCGGAACCGCCACGGAGACGATCAGCCGGCCCTTGTCGGTCACCCGGACGACGGCCGAACGCTGGGCATCAAGCGCCTTGGTGACTTCCGGATAGATCGAGCCGTCGCCGCCGGGAGCCTCTTCATAGCGCGGCAGGTTGCCCGGCTGCAGGAACCGGTTCATCAGATTGCCGAGCCTGTCGGAAATGCTTTCTGTTGTCGTCTGCGCGGTGTCCGGCAGATCGTAGCGCAGCACCTGTCCGCGCGAATAGAGATAGCGTGAATCGAGGATCAGATTGGCGTCGGGATCGTAGATCCGCGCGCGTGTACGGGTCGGCGAAATCAACCGCCTCAGGATCGGCGCGACCTTTTCCGGGTTGAGGGGAAACCGCAGATCCTCGTCGCTGGAGGTGGGCCGCGCGCTTTCGCCGGCCTGCAGTTCCAGAAGCTTCTGCGGGTCGATCGTCATCGTATCGGTTTCGACCGAGGCCGAAGAGGCGATCGCGCCGGCGATGATTTCGCCCTGGGTCAGAAGGCTTTCAACGCGGGCATCGATCAGCCCTTCGCGGAACTGGTTGAGATAGAGAATCCCGCCGACGAGAAAGAACAGCGCCAGAAGATTGAAGAACAGGATACGCCAGTTGAGGCTGGAAAACACCGTCGACGCCAGAACCCAGCGCATCACCGCAAACGGCTTGCGCCAGCGCCGGCCCGGCTTCCTGCTCTCGGCTTTATCGCTGGTGTTCGTCAATCTTCGCCCTGCCTGCGGTGGCTGTTCAAGCCTCTATGAAGCCCGCGAATGCGTTCTGAGTGTGGTCGCACGCATCACGCTTCCGGTGCCACGGCCCCTCGTCAGGCCGCTTCGCGGAAACGATAGCCGACGCCGTAAAGGGTTTCGATCATATCGAAATCGGTGTCAACCAGCTTGAATTTCTTGCGCAGGCGCTTGATGTGGCTGTCGATCGTGCGGTCGTCGACATAGACCTGATCGTCATAGGCCGCATCCATCAGCGCATCGCGGCTCTTGACCACGCCGGGGCGCTGGGCCAGCGAATGCAGGATCAGGAATTCCGTGACTGTCAGCGTCACCGGGTCGCCCTTCCAGGTGCAGGTGTGGCGTTCGCGGTCCATCACCAGCGGCCCGCGTTCCAGCGGCCGGTTGGCCTCGCCCTCGGCGGGTTTGCCGCCGCCTGCAATGGCAGCCTCGCGGGCGGCAACGCGGCGCAGCACGGCGCGCACGCGCTCCACCAGAAGCCGCTGGGAAAACGGCTTGGTGATGAAATCGTCGGCGCCCATCTTGAGGCCGAAGAGCTCATCGATTTCCTCGTCCTTCGAGGTCAGGAAGATCACCGGAATGTCCGATTTCTGGCGCAGGCGGCGCAAAAGCTCCATCCCGTCCATGCGCGGCATTTTGATGTCGAAGATGGCCAGCTGCGGCGGATTGGCCTGCAGCCCGGTCAGGGCCGTGGCGCCATCGGTATAGGTATCGACGCGATAACCTTCGGATTCCAGCGCAATCGACACCGAGGTCAGAATGTTCCGGTCGTCATCCACGAGCGCGATTGTCTGCATTTGGGGCTCCCTGACTGCAGTTTTATGGTCTTTGGACGGCAAGATTGTTCTCCGTCTCGCGATTTCTAGCATTTGTTGGAAAAAAACTGGAACAAATTGTGGCAAGATCAACCAAAGCGGGCGTTCAATTGAATCAAATCGAATTTCAGGTGCCGCTGCCAGATCCGGTTAACAGCCTGAGAATCCTTTAGAATCCGGAAAACATGCAAAATGATAATTTTCTTTAATCGATTAAATGCATGATATTATTATATTTTGTCAGATTTCCTGTTGTCGGATGCGAACAAATTTAATATGTTTTTAAAAAATTAGATTTTGTTTGGAGAGGCATTTCGCATGGTGGAGCATGGAATCTACAATCGTCGTTTTCCGGTTGAAAATACGGGTCTGAAGGATCTGGCGGGCATTTACTACAATCTGATGCCGCCGGAACTGTGCGAGGAATCGCTTCGCCGCAGCGAAGCGGTCCTGACGGCAGACGGTGCGCTGCGCGCGCTCACCGGCCAGCACACAGGGCGTTCTGCCAAGGACAAGTTCATCGTCTGTGACGACAGCACGCGGGACCAGATCTGGTGGGATAACAACAAGCCGATGTCGCCGGAGCATTTCGAACTGTTGAAGGCCGACATGCTGGACCATGCGCGCGGCAAGGAGCTGTTCGTGCAGGACCTGATCGGCGGCGCCGACGCCGAAAACCGCCTGCCCACACGGGTGATCACCGAATATGCCTGGCATGCCCAGTTCATCCGCAACCTGCTGATCCGTCCCGAGCGCGACAATCTCGAAACGTTCGAGGCGAAGCTCACCATCATCAACCTGCCCACATTCGCGGCGGATCCCAAGCGCTATGGCTGCCGCACGGAAACGGTGATTGCCTGCGACCTGGAGAATGGCCTGGTGCTGATCGGCGGTACATCCTATGCGGGTGAAATGAAGAAGTCGGTGTTCACCGCGCTCAACTATCTTCTGCCCACCCGCGGCGTAATGCCGATGCACTGCTCGGCCAATGTCGGCGCGGCGGATGACGCGGCGGTGTTCTTCGGCCTTTCGGGCACCGGCAAGACCACGCTTTCCGCCGATCCCTCGCGCACGCTGATCGGCGACGACGAGCATGGCTGGGGCGAAAACGGCCTGTTCAATTTCGAGGGCGGCTGCTACGCCAAGACCATCCGGCTTTCCGCCGAAGCCGAGCCGGAAATCTACGCCACCACCAAGCGTTTCGGCACGGTTCTGGAGAACGTCGTGCTCGACGAGAACCGGGTGCCGGATTTCGATGACGGGTCGCTGACGGAAAACACCCGCTGCGCCTATCCGCTGGATTATATTCCCAACGCCTCGCGCACCGGGCTTGCCCCGCACCCGAAGACGATCATCATGCTGACGGCCGACGCCTTCGGCGTTCTGCCGCCGATCGCGAAGTTGACGCCCGAACAGGCGATGTATCACTTCCTGTCCGGCTACACCGCCAAGGTGGCCGGCACGGAAAAGGGCGTGACCGAGCCGGAGGCGACGTTTTCGACATGCTTCGGCGCTCCGTTCATGCCGCGTCATCCGGCTGAATACGGCAATCTGCTGAAATCGCTGATTGCAAAGCACGGGGTACAGTGCTGGCTGGTCAATACCGGCTGGACCGGCGGCGCCTATGGCGCAGGCAGCCGCATGCCGATCCGCCAGACCCGCGCCATGCTGGCCGAGGCGCTGGCCGGCAGGCTTTCCGGCGCAACATTCCGGACGGATCCGAATTTCGGTTTCGAGGTGCCGGTTGAAATTCCAGGCGTCGACGCTGCCATCCTGAACCCGCGCGGCACCTGGAGCGACCCCGCCGCCTATGACGCGCAGGCGGCGAGACTGGTGGACATGTTCGTCAACAATTTCGCCAAGTTTGAAGCCCATGTGGACGCTGGCGTGAAGGCTGCATCGCCGAAAATGATGGCGGCAGCCTGAAAACCATACGCAGGAGGAGCGTGTGAAATGCCCGGTTGCCGTCTGGCGCCGGGCATTTCCGTTTTTTCGTGTGTGGAATGGCGGGCTCTACCACGCAAGTTCCACATGCGGCCTGCCGTCGGAGGTTTTCGCCGGTGACCGGCCGGTCTCGTCAACCGTGCAGTTGATGCGCCGCCTGAAGGCCGAAAAACTGTCGAAGGTCACGACATCGACGGCGTCATCGAATTTCAGCGTCAGGCGATAATGCCCGGGCTTGTTTGAAAATGCCTTCACCGAAATGATTTCGGCGTTGAAGGCGTGGCCGAGATAGGTTCCCGAAACGCGCGAACCGAGCAGCCACGGATTAAGCGGCGGGCGGTTGCCGATTTTGGCGTGCAGCGTGTTCCAGTCCCGAAAGCCGTATTGCGCGGCAATGAGTTCCAGCGCGCGCGAATGGGTGATCGCCTCACCCTCGCGGCCAAGATGGGCACGCAGGCGTTTGGCCTGATCCTTGACGGCCTCAAGCGATGGCAGGGGTGCATTGGATAAATGGGGCATGGCGAAGTCTTTCCTTCGCATTCGCCTGTCAGGTGTTTCGGTGCCCGCATTGCCAAAACCGCGAATGCGCAAGGTTTTCAAAACATCGCTCATCGGTTCAAGGGGAACTTCACCATGGGTTTCTCAAAAACCCGCGGGCGGCCGGCGTCCCTTGCCGTAACGGCTCAGTAGGCCGCTTTTCCGTCCACGTCAAGCGTGCGGCCTTGAAGGGCAGGGGGCGGCGTGAGATAACGCCAGCCATGGCATCGCGTGACCTCATCATCAACGACCGTATCACCATTCTCGGCTGGGAACTGACCGAGCAGTTCGTGCTGTCCGGCGGGCCCGGCGGGCAGAATGTCAACAAGGTGGCGACCGGCGTTCAGCTGTTCTTTCCCCTTGCCGCCTCGCCCTCCCTGCCGGAGCGGGTGAAGCGCAACGCCATGCGCCTTGGCGGCCGCAAGGTCTCCAAGGAGGGCGTCCTGATGATCGAGGCCAATGCCCACCGCAGCCAGGAGCGCAACCGCGAGGCGGCACGCGAGCGGCTGAAGGAACTGATCCTGGCCGCTGCCGCCCCGCCGCCGCCGAAACGGCGCAAGACAAGGCCGACGCGCGGCTCCATCGAACGGCGGCTGAAGGCAAAGGCCGGCCGGTCGACCATCAAGAAGATGCGCGGCAAGCCCGCGTCGGACGAGTGAGCCATGAGCGCTGACAAACCTGGCCTGCCCGAAGGCTTTCGCTATCTGCCGGACTATCTCGACCGCGCTGCACAGGCGGCGCTGGTCGAAGACATCCGTACCGTGGTGGCCGAGGCCCCGCTTTACGTGCCGGCCATGCCGCGCACGGGAAAGCCGATGTCCGTGCGCATGACCAATTGCGGGCCGCTCGGCTGGGTTACCGACAAGGAACGCGGCTATCGCTATCAGGCGACCCACCCGGTTACCGGCAGGCCGTGGCCGCCAATGCCCGAACGGCTGATGGCACTCTGGCGCGACCTTGCCGGCTATCGCGAACCGCCGGAAGCCTGCCTGATCAATTTCTATGACGATACCGCGAAAATGGGCATGCATCAGGACAGCGACGAGGCCGATTTTTCAGCCCCCGTGCTCTCGATCTCGCTCGGCGATACCTGCCTTTTCCGTGTCGGCGGCACAGACCGAAAGGACAAGGCCGTGTCGCTGAAACTGGCAAGCGGCGATATCGTGCTGCTTGCCGGCAAAAGCCGGCTTGCCTATCACGGCGTGACCCGCACCTATCCCGGCACCTCGACGCTTTTGAAGAATGGCGGACGGATCAATCTGACGATGCGGCGGGTAAGTTCTCCATCTCTGTAGCGTCATCCTCGGGCTTGACCCGAGGATCCAGGCTCTTTCCGCAAGACTGGCACTGGCTGTGGTCTTCAGCCATTACGATACGCGCCGCAAGGACCATTGACGCTTCTCGCGACAGAGGTGATTGGACCCTCGGGTCAAGCCCGAGGGTGACGCAAAAGGGATGGGCATTGACCAGCAGGCGCAGCCCTCAAAGAGGCTCTGTCCCACATTCCGGCGCAATCGCGCTCACAATTTCCTCAGCGCCACCGTTTCCACCAGATGATCCTGGCCCTTGCGCAGGATCAGGTCGGCGCGGGGGCGGGTGGGGAGGATATTATCCTCGAGGTTTTTGAGGTTGATATTGTTCCACAAATCCTCCGCCGTCGACAGCGCGTCCTTTTCCGAAAGCTGCGCATAGCGGTGGAAATAGGAGGCCGGGTCCTGAAAGGCGGTGTTGCGCAGTTTCTTGAAGCGCTCGATATACCAGTGGTGGATCAGCGAGATATCGGCGTCGATATAGATCGAGAAGTCGAAGAAATCGGAGACCATCGGCACCATGCGCCCGCCGGCGGGCAGGCTGCGTGCCTGCAGCACGTTGATGCCCTCGAAGATCAGGATATCGGGCCGGTCGACGGTGGTGAAATTGTCCGGCATCACATCGTAGCTCAGATGCGAATAAAGCGGCGCCTTCACATTCGGCATGCCAGCCTTGATCGCGGAGAGAAACCTGAGAATTGCCGCCGTGTCGAAGCTTTCGGGAAAGCCCTTGCGGCGCATCAGCCCTTCCATCTCCAGAACGGCATTGGGAAACAGGAAGCCGTCGGAGGTGACGAGATCGACCTTGGGGCTTGAAGGCCAGCGGGCGAGCAATTGTTTCAGCAGGCGCGCGGTGGTGGACTTGCCGACGGCCACGGGGCCTGCAACGCCGATGATGAAAGGCGTCTTGCTGTCCTGCTCGCCGAAGCTCAAGAACCGGCTGCGCTGGCGAAACAGCATCTGCGAGCTTTCCACATGGGTGGACAAAAGTCGCGACAGCGAGAGGTAGATGCGGCGCACCTCCTCCAGTTCGATCGGGTCGTTGAGCGAACGCAGCTTGCGCACTTCTTCCGCCGTCAGCGTCAGCGGCGTATCGGCGCGAAAGCGCGACCATTCTTCCGCCGAGAAGAAGCGATAGGGCGAAACCGGGTCGGCCAGCGCCTCGCCCGCATTCACCTCGAGAAATGTGTCGTGGAATTCAGGAATCATGAAGGCGCGCGCCCGGCCTTTTCGGCAAGACCGGACTGGCCGGTGCGCCGTGCCAGCTCATCCATGACATCGGAAAGCGGAATATCGGCGATCTTCAGTACCACAAGCAGGTGATAGAGAAGATCGGCGGTCTCGCCGGTCAGGTTTTCGCGGTCCTCGGCAATCGCGGCAATCACGGTCTCGACCGCTTCCTCGCCCAGCTTCTTGGCGGCCTTGCGCTGGCCTTTTGCGACGAGTTTCGCCGTCCAGCTTTCCTCCGGCGAGGCCGTGGCACGGCTGGCGACGATCGCCTCGAGATCGGCGAGTGTGAATTCGGACATGCTTTTCCCTCCCCGCCTCAGTCGAGACGCATGGCGATGCCGTGATCAGCCATATACTGTTTTGTCTCGCCGATGGAATAGGTACCAAAGTGGAAGATCGAGGCGGCAAGCACGGCCGTTGCATGGCCGTCGCGAATGCCCTCGACCATGTGATCGAGATTGCCGACGCCGCCGGAGGCAATAACGGGAACCGAAACGGCATCGGCGATTGCGCGCGTCAGCTCCAGATCGAAACCGGCCTTGGTGCCGTCGCGGTCCATCGAGGTCAGCAGGATCTCGCCAGCACCGCGGGCAACGACCTTGCGTGCGAACTCGACCGCGTCGATCCCGGTCGGCTGGCGGCCGCCATGGGTGTAGATTTCCCAGGCGCTTTCGCCATCCTTCGGGGCTTCGGCCCGCCGCTTGGCATCAATGGCGACGACGATGCACTGATTGCCGAACTTGTCGGCGGCTTCCGCGACGAAATCCGGGTTCTTCACCGCTGCCGAATTGATCGACACCTTGTCGGCGCCGCAGAGCAGAAGCTTGCGGATATCGGCTACCGTGCGCACCCCGCCGCCCACCGTCAGCGGCATGAAGCAATGTTCCGCCGTGCGGGTGACGACGTCGAAGATCGTTTCGCGATTGTCGGATGTGGCGGTGATATCGAGAAAGCACAGTTCATCGGCGCCGGCTGCGTCATAGGCACGCGCGGCCTCCACCGGATCGCCGGCATCGATCAGATCGACAAAGTTCACACCCTTGACGACACGGCCGTCCTTGACGTCGAGACAGGGGATGACACGGGCTTTGAGAGTCAAAACAGAACCTCTTGCAGTTTCGAAATTGCAATAGCTTAATAGAGCCCATGATCGAAAATGGCGAGTACATATTCTATGCGGACGAGAGCGGAGACCACTCTCTGGTCTCTGTTGACGCCGCGTATCCAATTTTCGTTCTGAATATCTGCGGCTTCCGAATTTCCGATTATTGCCGAAAAATTGTCCCGACCTTTCAAACCGTCAAGTTCCGCCATTTCGGGCATGACATGGTCGTACTCCATGAAAGGGATATACGAAAGCAGTTCGGGCCGTTTTCCATTCTGACCAATGCTGATACCCGCACGGCTTTTCTCGCCGACATGTCGCATGCGGTCCAGACGGCCCGGTTCAGAATATTCAGTGTCGTGATCGACAAGCGTGAACTGAAATCGGAACTGCTTCAGGAAAACCCCTATTCCCTGGCATTGAGATTTCTTGTCGAAGAGATTTTCCGGTTTCTCAGGCAGAGGCAAATTCAAGAGAAACGCTATTTCTTCGTGTTCGAGAAAAGAGGGAATAAAGAGGACATTGATCTCGAACTGGAGTTCAGGAGGATTGCCGACGGACAAAACAGCTATCGTCAGTCATTTCCCGGGTTCAATATCGTGTTCGGGGACAAGAGAGCAAATTCGACCGGTCTGCAGATTGCCGATCTGACTGCGCGTCCCACCGGGCTCAAATATCTCCGTCCCAGGCAGCCCAACAAGGCATTTGCAATCATCGAACCGAAATTTCAAAAACTCAGGAAGCCCAAAGGCGTGTCCAAGGCGATTTCAACCATTTATGGGCCATAAAAAAGCTTTAGGCCCCGGAATACTCCGAAGCCTAACGCCGACCGAGAAACCCCAATCCACTTCAACCATATATAGCGCGAAACACCCCTGATTTCAAGATTCATACCTTTAAAACAAGGTATTAGGGATATTCATCGTAACCGATTCGTTTCATTGACCTTTCAGCATCTGAAGCGCTTCGGCCGGATCGATGCGGCCATCATAAAGCGCCCGGCCGGAGATTGCACCTTCGAGAATCTGGGCGTCGGGCCTGGTCATGCGGGCGATATCGTCCATCGCGGCGAGACCGCCCGAGGCGATGACCGGGATGTTGACGGCGGCGGCGAGCGAAAGGGTCGAATCCCAGTTGATGCCGGACAAAACGCCGTCGCGGTCGATATCGGTGTAGATGATCGCGGCAACGCCCGCGCCTTCGAAACGCTTGGCAAGCTCGACCACCTCGAGTTCGGAGGCTTCGGCCCAGCCTTCGACGGCGACCTTGCCGCCGCGTGCGTCGATGCCGACGGCGATCTTGCCGGGGAACGCCTTGCAGGCGGCCTTGACCAGTTCCGGGTCGCGCACGGCAACGGTGCCGAGAATGACGCGGGCAAGGCCCTTCGACAGCCAGTTTTCGATGTGTTCGAGCGAGCGGATGCCGCCGCCGAGTTGAACGGGGTTTTTCGTCGCCTTCAGGATCGCGTCGACCGCATCGCCGTTGACGCTTTCGCCGGCAAATGCGCCGTTGAGATCCACCACATGCAGATGGGTAAAGCCCTGGTCTTCAAAGGCCTTGGCCTGAGCGGCGGGATTGGGATTGTAGATCGTCGCCTGCTCCATGTCGCCGAGCTTGAGGCGCACGCACTGGCCGTCTTTCAGGTCGATGGCGGGGAAAAGGATCATCTGGCTTCAGTCTTTCGATAGAGGAGGGGCAGGCTCAGGGCGTCCACGTCAGAAAATTGGCGATCAGCTTCAGGCCGAGCGTCTGGCTCTTTTCCGGGTGGAACTGGCTGCCGGCCTTGTTGCCCTCGGCAACGAAGGCGGTGACGGGGCCGCCGTAATCGGTGGTGGCGATCACCTGTTCGGGTCGTTTGGCGGCGAGGTGGTAGGAATGCACGAAATAGGCGTGCAGTCCGTCCTCGCCGGTCGCAATGCCGTTAAACAGCGGGTGCGGCGTGTTGAGCGTCAGCGTGTTCCAACCGATCTGCGGGATCTTCAGCTCGGGATCGGCAGGCGTGATTTCGGTGACGTCGCCGGCAATCCAGCCGAAGCCTTCCGAGACGGTCTTTTCAAGGCCGCGCTCGGACATCAGCTGCATGCCGACGCAGATACCGAGGAAGGGGCGCGCCTTTTCCTCGGCCACTTCACGGATGGCCTCGACCATGCCCGGCACGGCATCGAGGCCCGCCCGGCAATCTGCATAGGCGCCAACCCCCGGCAGCACGATCCGGTCGGCGGCGGCCACGATCTCCGCCTTGTCGGTCAGGATGATCTCGGCATCGGCGCCGCTTTCGCGCGCGGCCCGTTCAAAGGCCTTGGTGGCCGAGCGCAGATTGCCCGAGCCGTAATCGATAATCGCAACTTTCATGGTCGTCATCTTGCTGAATAGCTGTCCATCAGGCCGATGCCGGAGGCGCTCGACCCGTGATTGCCGGCAGGGCCGGGGGCAAAATCGGTAACCGGCCGGTGGTCGGCACGATCCGCGAAATACATTGCTTCCGCTGTTTCGATATCCGGGGCGACCACCACGTCGTCAAGCGTGAAACCGCGCCGTTCCATGGCGAGCGCTTTCCATTCGCGCGCCTCGAACCCGATCAGCAGGTTGAGCGCCAGCGAGGCCACACTTGAGGCAAGCGACAGGCTTTCGAAATAACCCGCAACCCCGAAGACGATGGAAAGCGTAAGCGTGAGGAAACCGGCAAGCCAGGCGCGGTTTGCCAGAAGCCAGAACGGACCGAACAGAAAGGCGAGCCACGCGAACCGGTCGGAGACGAAGCGGATCTTCGCCGGGTCGCTGTCGCCGGGCGGGATCAGGACGAGATAGCTAGCCATCTTGCCTCCTCTCAGGCGAGCATGCCCTTGGTGGAGGGCACGCGTCCCTCCTGGCGCGGATCGATCTCGGCGGCGACGCGCAATGCGCGGGCCACGGCCTTGAAACAGGTTTCGGCGATATGGTGGCTGTTGGCGCCGTAATGGTTCAGGATATGCAGCGTGATACCGGCATTCTGGGCGAAGGCGTGGAAGAATTCGCGCACCAGTTCGGTGTCGAACGTGCCGATCTTTTCAGACGGGAAGGCGACATTCCAGACAAGATAAGGCCTGCCGGAAAGGTCGAGTGCGGCCTTGGTCATGGTCTCGTCCATGGCAAGGTCGATCGAGGCGTAACGGTTCACGCCCGCCCGGTCTCCGAGCGCCTTTGCCAACGCCTGTCCGATGGCGATGCCGACATCTTCCACCGTGTGGTGATCGTCGATATGCAGATCGCCCTTCGCCTCGATCGTCATGTCGATCAGGGAATGGCGGGAAAGCTGGTCGAGCATATGGTCGAAAAAGCCGATTCCCGTTGAAATCCGCGCGTCACCGGTGCCGTCGACATTGACGGTAACGGAAATCGCGGTTTCCCTGGTCTTGCGCGCGACTTCCGCGCGGCGGGCTTCGGTCTCGGCAGCCATGCTTGTCTTCTTTCTCCATCATATGCGGTCTGGTCGTTTCTTAACAGGCAGGCCCGGCAAGCGCAAAAGAAAAGCGGCAACCAGCGGCTTGTGCGTCATGGCGTGGCTGATGTTTGCGAAGGTCGAAGGCGACTTCCTGACGCAGCGTCCGCATTCCTGCGCCTTCCTTCTTTTCTTGCGTCCGGTTCTCGGCTACAGCCTTTAGAGTAGAACGCCTCCCTGAAAGTCCCCTCCATGCCGTCTGTCGCCCGTCCCTCGCTCATCTATTTCCTTGCCGCTTTCGCGGCCGGCTGCATCATGGCCGTCATGACCCATCTGAATGCGACCGTCGCGCTTTACGGGTCGCCCATGTATGCCTCCTGGGCCGGTCATGGCTGCGGCACGATCGCCGCGATCGCCATCCTGGTCTTCCTCCGTTTCCGCAGACGCGAAAGCGAAGAAAATACCCCGAAAGCCGAAAAAATCAGCGTGCCATGGTGGGGCTATCTCGGCGGGGTCTCCGGTGCTGCCACGGTTGTCGCCGCCTCGCTTGCGGTCAATTCGCCGCTGGCGCTTTCAGGCGCGATTGCGCTCGGGCTTGGCGGACAGGTGCTGTTTTCGCTCGCCGCCGACCAGTGGGGCCTTTTCGGCCTTCCCGCCAGACGGCTTGATCTGAGGGACCTGTCGGCCGTCATCTTCATTCTGGCGGGCAGCGTTCTCGTCATCATGTCAGGAGGAGCGCAGGCATGATTTTCTCGATCATCTTTGCCGTCACCGCCGGCGTGCTCGTCGGCATCAGCCGTCAGGTCAATGGCCGCCTCAGTGTTTCGACCTCGCCGATGATGTCCTCGTTTTACAATCACATCGTCGGCTTCATCACCGTCAGCGTGGTTGCCGTCGTCATTGGCGGCCTTATTCCGCCGACAGTCTCCGAGGTGCCGCTTTACGGCTATCTCGCCGGGCCCATCGGCGTCATCTTCGTGGCGGCCGGTTCCTGGGTCATTCCGAAGATCGGCGCGGTCAATACCGCGGTGCTGATCATCGGCGGCCAGATGTTCATGAGCGCGGTGATGGATGTGGTCGAAGGCGTGGAGGGGCAACCCCTTCTGAGGCTTGCCGGTCTGGCGCTCATTCTTGTCGGCATGATCATCGCCCAGAGCCGCAAGAAACCGCAAGTGATGGCCTGAGCCGGGCTTCACGGATTGCAAATGTGGCAAGGTTGCCTACATAGGGTGCCGGACAGGGCTTCGTGCGCTTTCGCGAAGCCGTAAGCGAGGTTTTTATCATGAGCGAACACAATCCCTTCGGCACCATGCACGCGACCACCATCATAACCGTGCGCAAGGACGGCAAGGTGGTGATGGCCGGCGACGGCCAGGTCTCGCTCGGCCAGACGGTGATGAAGGGCAATGCCCGTAAGGTGCGCCGTATCGGCAAGGGCAATGTCATTGCCGGTTTTGCAGGCGCCACCGCCGATGCGTTCACGCTGCTGGAGCGGCTGGAGCGCAAGCTGGAGCAATATCCCGATCAGCTGATGCGTGCCTGCGTCGAACTCGCCAAGGACTGGAGGACCGACAAATATCTGCGCAATCTCGAAGCGATGATGCTGGTCGCCGACAAGGATATCACGCTGGCTGTCACCGGTAACGGCGATGTGCTGGAACCCGAACATGGCGTCATGGCCATCGGTTCGGGCGGCAATTATGCCTATGCCGCCGCCTGGGCGCTGATGGACAGCGACAAGCCCGCCGATGAGGTGGCGCGCCGGGGCATGGAGATCGCCTCGGAAATCTGTGTTTACACCAACGGCAATATCATCGTGGAAACGCTGGATGCCGCATGACGGGACCATAAGTTTCAGGCCGCTTGCCGAAAGCGACCTCGGACTGATGGCCCGCTGGCTTGCCGCGCCGCATGTTGCGGCATGGTGGGAACGGGCGGAAAAGCAGGTGGAACAGATGCGTGCGCATCTCGATGACCCGACCGTTTCGCCTTTCGTCGTTTTGCTGGACGACACGCCATTCGGCTACATCCAGCTCTGCGATCTCGATGGCGAGCGTGAAAAAGAGCCGGCACTGGCCAAACAGCCCGCCGGCACGTTCGGGATCGACCAGTTTATCGGTCCGGCCGATATGATCGGCAAGGGGCTTGGAACCCGTCTCGTCTCCGCCATGGCGGAGCGGGCACTGAACAAAGACGCAAAGCGCGTCCTCGTCGATCCGCATCCCGACAACGCGGCGGCGATCCGCGCCTACGAGAAGGCCGGTTTCGTCCGGCTTGGAACTTTCAGCATGACAAGCGGTCCGGCGCTGCTGATGGCCCGCGATGCTTGAGGAGCAGTAACAGATGACCAATTTTTCCCCCCGCGAGATCGTCTCCGAACTCGACCGCCATATTATCGGCCAGCATGATGCCAAGCGCGCCGTCGCCATCGCGCTCAGGAACCGCTGGCGCCGCCAGCAGTTGCCGGACGATCTGCGCGACGAGGTGATGCCGAAGAATATTCTGATGATCGGCCCGACGGGCGTCGGCAAGACCGAGATTTCCCGCCGTCTGGCCAAACTTGCAGGCGCGCCTTTCATCAAGGTCGAAGCCACCAAGTTCACCGAGGTCGGTTATGTCGGCCGCGATGTCGAGCAGATTGTCCGCGATCTGGTGGAAATCGGCCTTGTTCTGGTGCGCGAGAAAAAGCGCCAGGAAGTGCAGGCCAAAGCCCACGCCAATGCCGAGGAGCGGGTGCTCGACGCGCTGGTCGGCAAGACCGCATCGCCCGCCACGCGTGACAGTTTCCGCAAGAAGCTGCGCAATGGCGAGATGGATGACAAGGAAATCGATATCGAGATTGCCGATAGCGGCTCCGGCATGCCCGGCCTTGAAATTCCCGGCATGCCCGGCGCCAATATCGGCGTGCTGAACCTTTCCGAAATGTTCGGCAAGGGCATGGGCGACAAGACCAAGAAGGTCCGCACCACGGTCAAGAACTCCTATGAAGACCTGATCCGCGACGAAAGCGACAAGCTGCTCGATGACGAGGTGATCCAGCGCGAGGCCATGCGCCTGGTGCAGGAAGACGGCATCGTGTTCCTCGACGAGATCGACAAGATTGCCGCCGGCGACGGTCGCATGGGCGCGGGCGTTTCCCGCGAAGGCGTGCAGCGCGACCTGCTGCCGCTGGTCGAAGGCACGACGGTTGCCACCAAATACGGACCGATCAAGACCGACCACATCCTGTTTGTGGCCTCCGGCGCGTTCCACGTTTCCAAACCGTCCGACCTGTTGCCGGAACTGCAGGGTCGCCTGCCGATCCGCGTCGAGCTGCAGGCGCTGACCAAGGAAGACTTCCGCCGTATCCTGACGGAAACCGAGGCCAGCCTGATCCGCCAGTACAAGGCGCTGATGGAGACGGAGGAGATGAAGCTCGATTTCACCGAAGATGCAATCGACGCGCTTGCCGATGTCGCCGTGCACCTCAATGCCACGGTCGAAAATATCGGCGCCCGCCGCCTGCAGACGGTGATGGAACGGGTTCTGGACGAAGTCTCGTTCACCGCACCCGACCAGTCGGGCCAGGAGCTGATGATCGATTCCGACTATGTGCGCGAGCATGTCGGCGATCTGGCCAATGATACGGACCTGTCGCGCTATATTCTCTAAAGGGTCCGTTAACCCTGTTTTCACGTGAAACATTCAAAGGCCGGTGCGCGTTGCGCCGGCCTTTTTGTGTTCGCCGCCCGCTGGCCGTTTTCAGCCGGCCCTTTTCTCACTTTCGTCCGTTGGGCGGGGAATTCCGATATTAATTCCAATTCGGAAATAATATTTCAAATTTACACCGAATTGACGGCGTCGCCTGCGTCGCTACATTGGCATCAGACAATTCATCCGAAAAGGCGTTTTCTCCATGGCCCGTATCGAAAAACACGGTCTTCAGTTCGACAAGGCACTTTATGATTTTCTGACCGAAACCGTGCTGCCCGGAACGGGCGTGGACGCGGAAGCCTGGTTCGGCGGCTTTTCCGAAATCGTGCACGAGCTTGCGCCGAAAAACCGAGCGCTGCTGAAGACCCGCGATGCGATGCAGGAAAAGCTCGACGCCTGGTACAAGGAAAACGGCGCGCCGGCGGATATGGCAGCCTACGAATCCTTTCTGCGCGAGATCGGCTATATCCTGCCCGAGGGTGAGGATTTTTCCGTTGCGACCGACAATGTCGACCCTGAAATCGCAACCATTGCCGGGCCGCAGCTTGTCGTTCCGGTGATGAATGCGCGCTATGCGCTGAATGCGGCCAATGCCCGCTGGGGCTCGCTTTACGATGCGCTTTACGGGACCGATGCGATTTCCGAGGAGGACGGCGCGGACAAGGGCAAGGGCTACAACCCGAAGCGCGGCGAAAAGGTCATTGCCTGGGCGAAGGATTTTCTCGACAGGAATGTGCCGCTGGCAGCCGGTAAATGGGCGGATGTCACCGGCTTTTCCTATCAGGATGGTTCGCTGATCGTCAAAAGCGCGGTCGGCGAAACCGGCCTTGCCGATCCGGTGCAGTACGCCGGCTTCGACAACAAGGAAGGCGATGCTTTCCGGCTGGTGTTCGCCAACAACAATCTGCATGTGATCGTCGATGTCGATGCCGAGGGCATGATCGGAAAGACCGATTCGGCCCATATCAACGATGTCGTGCTCGAATCCGCGATCACCGCGATCATGGACTGCGAGGATTCCGTTGCCGCTGTCGATGCGGAAGACAAGGTGCTCGCCTATGCTAACTGGCTCGGCCTGATGAAGGGCGACCTGACGGAAGAGGTCACCAAGGGCGGCAAGACGTTTACCCGCCGGCTGAACCCGGATGTGACCTTCACCGCACCGGATGGTTCGCCGGCTTTGTTGCCCGGCCGTTCGCTGATGCTGGTTCGCAATGTCGGCCACCTGATGACCAACCCGGCGATCCTCGACCGCGATGGCCGCGAAGTGCCGGAGGGCATCATGGATGCCGCTGTCACGGCGCTGATTGCGCTCTACGACATCGGCGAGGGTGGCCGTCACATGAATTCGCGCGCCGGTTCGATGTATATCGTCAAGCCGAAGATGCACGGGCCGGAAGAGGTTGCCTTTGCCGCCGAGCTTTTCACCCGTGTGGAAGAGATCACCGGCATGAAGCCCGATACGATGAAGATGGGTATCATGGACGAGGAGCGCCGCACCACGGTCAACCTCAAGGAATGCATTCGCGCGGCCAAGGACCGGGTCGTCTTTATCAATACCGGCTTCCTCGACCGCACCGGCGACGAAATTCATACCTCCATGGAAGCCGGCCCGATGATCCGCAAGGGCGACATGAAGTCGGCCGCCTGGATTGCCGCCTATGAGGACTGGAATGTCGATATCGGTCTGGAATGCGGGCTTTCCGGCCATGCGCAGATCGGCAAGGGCATGTGGGCCATGCCGGACCTGATGGCGGCGATGCTGGAAGCCAAGATCGGCCAGCCGAAGGCCGGCGCCAACACCGCCTGGGTGCCCTCGCCGACGGCCGCCACGCTGCATGCCACGCACTACCACACCGTCGACGTGGCCAAGGTGCAGGAACAGCTGAAGGGTCGCGAACGCGCCAGCCTGACCAACATTCTCTCCGTGCCGGTTGCGGTGCGGCCGAACTGGACGGAAGAGGAAATTCAGGCCGAACTGGACAATAATGCGCAAGGGATCCTGGGTTATGTCGTGCGCTGGATCGATCAGGGCGTTGGCTGCTCCAAGGTGCCGGACATCAACGATATCGGCCTGATGGAAGACCGCGCAACGCTGCGGATTTCCTCGCAGCACATGGCCAACTGGCTTTACCACGGTGTCTGCTCTGAGGAGCAGATTGTCGCCACCATGAAGAAAATGGCTGCCATCGTCGACCGCCAGAACGAGGGCGATCCGGCCTATCGCCCGATGGCCGGTCATTTCGATGACTCGGTCGCCTTTCAGGCCGCGCTCGATCTGGTGCTGAAGGGCCGCGAACAGCCGAATGGCTACACCGAACCCGTCCTCCACGCCCGCCGGCTGGAACGCAAGGCCAAGGACGCGGCCTGAAGGCAGACCGGAACGGGCCCGGTAAAAGCCGGGCTCGGGCTGCTGGCAAACGCTTGGAAACGCAGGTTGACGCCTTCACTTGCCTTTCCACAAGTGTCATGCTCGGGCTTGACCCGAGCATCCATGCGACCTCAAGCGATTGAATCGACTACGGTTTATTGTGAACCCTTGCCGCGCAGCCTGGATCCTCGTGTCGTGCACGAGGATGACACCGTGTTGAAGGATAGGTTTGTCAACAAACGATCCCCCGCGAAAGCCGGGCATTTGTTTTGCGTTTCCAAAGCATCGCCGAAACAATGCCAAGCTTTGCAAGCTGCGCATCATCAAAATCCCTAAAGTATTGTAATGTTTCGCGCCACAATTCTGGCGGGAACCGCTGTCTTCATCGCGCCGCTGTCAACATGCAGAAGAGGAAGACGTTCATGAGAATGCGTAGGATTATGTATGCGGGTGTTGCCGCTTCGGTGATTGGTATTCTCTCGCTTCAGACCACCGCCTCGGCGGCGGAAATGTTTGATTCCGGCGGCACATGGGATGCGGTTTGCGATAGTCAGATGACCTGTCGGCTGACCACCAGCCGGATGCCGGCCGATGACGGCGGACTGGCGATTCCCGTTTTCGTAAAGGCCAGCAAGGCCAATGCGCCGGTCGCCATGGTTCTGCCGACGATTGACGGGATCGAAACGCTGAGCCCCGACGGGGTGTTCACGATTGCCGTCGACGGGCAGGAAATCGCGTCCGTTCCGGTCAAGGACCTCAAGAAGGATGAGGCCGAAGGCGGATATGTGACCCATGATCAGAAGATCGTCCAGCCGGTGCTGTCGGCGGCCCGCGTCGGGCGCGATGAAATCATGGTCAGCTATGACGGGCCCGATGCGCAGGAGGTTGCGACCGCAGATCTTACAGGGCTTCACCAGAGCCTGGACTGGCTTTCCCAGCAGCAAGGCCACAATTCCTGAAACGGCTGAAAGTCCGCGCCTGTATCGCGCGCTGTCATCGCGATACAGGCGCAGTCGCTCGGTTCCGCCAAGCGGCGCTTGCAGGCCGGCGGATGCTGAACTACATCGGAAAGACAAGGCTTTCGCGACGGGCGCGAAAAAAGGGGCGGGGAGCTGCCGATGCTGATGACAGCAGCGCGTCAGGCGCTTTTGGATCTGATCGACCCCAAGATGCGGAGCATCCTGTGGAGGGTGCTCGGTCTTTCGCTGCTTTGCCTGATTGCGCTCTGGTTTGCGATCAGGGCGCTTTTCCTGTGGCTCGCCTTTCCCGTCCTTGCCAATCTGTTTCCCACCATGCCGGAATGGACCGGCTGGATCACCTTCGTTCTGCTGATCTTTGCCGCCGTCGGGCTGGCGCTGGGCCTTGCACTTTTGATGGCGCCGGTGTCCGCCTTCGTCGCCGGTATTTTCCTGGATGATGCTGCGGACCATATCGAGCGTCTGCACTATTCTGCAGAACCGCCCGGAACGGCGCTGCCGGTGTTCACGGCCATGAAGGAGGCGCTGAAATTCCTCGGCGTCATCATTCTGGGCAATATCCTGGCGCTTCTTCTGTTGCTGGTCCCGGGGGTCAATCTGGTGGCCTTCTTTGTGGTCAACGGCTATCTTCTCGGCCGGGAATTCTTCGAATTTGCGGCGATGCGCTTCATGACGCCGGAAGCCGCTCGCGCCTTCCGCCGCGAAAGAGGGTTCACCGTCTTTCTCGCCGGTCTTGTGGTTGCCGGCTTTGTCGCGATCCCGATCGTCAATCTGGCAACCCCGCTGTTTGCGACCGCCTTCATGGTCCATATCGTCAAGCGGTTACGTGCGGCCTGAGACGGTTTTTCGCGTGTTTGATGCGCAGAATCGTTCATCCTTGCAACAAACAGCGAAGTAATAGACGTTGAATCGAAAACTATACGCGGCTATGACCGTTTTGAGGGTGAAACGGCAGAATGACGCACAGGAGCATACATCATGGGACGCATCGTTTATCTGAACGGGGAATGGCTGCCTGAAGACCAGGCAAAGGTGTCGATTTTCGACCGCGGTTATGTCTTTGCCGATGCGATATACGAGGTCACCTGCGTTCTCGATGGCAAGCTGCTCGATTATGACGGCCATGCCGCGCGGCTGAAGCGCTCCACCGATGCCATCGGCATCAAGCTTCCGGTCGATGATGAAGGCCTGCTCGCGCTTCACCGCGAGATTGCCGAGCGTAACGACATGCGCGAAGGCCTGATCTATCTTCAGGTTTCGCGCGGCAATCCGGGCGACCGGGATTTCATGTTCGAAAAGGATATGGAACCGACCTTCTCGATGTTCACCCAGAAGAAGACGGTCATCGACACGCCGACGGCCAAAAACGGCATCACCGTAGTGACGCTTGAAGACCTGCGCTGGGGGCGTTGCGACATCAAGACGGTCCAGCTGCTCTATCCGAGCCTTGCCAAGATGGAAGCCCACGACAAGGGCGCCGATGATGCCTGGCTGGTAAAGGACGGCTTCGTGACGGAACAGACGTCGGCCACATCCTATATCGTCACCCAGGACGATGTGATTGTGACACGGCCGCTTTCCCATGTGGTTTTGCCCGGCATCACCCGCGCTTCGGCGCTGGAAATTGCCGCCCGCAACGGCTTCAAGGTGGAAGAGCGCCCCTTCAGCGTCGAAGAGGTCAAGGCTGCGAAGGAGGCCTTCTACACTTCCGCCAGCAACTTCATCACTCCCGTCATCGCTGTTGACGGCCAGCCGATCGGTGACGGCAAGCCGGGCCCGACGAGCCTGAAGCTGCGCGAACTCTATATCGCCGACCGACGCGCCAACGCGATCTAGAAGTCTCTGGAGCCCTGCGGCTTCACCGATCCCCGCTCAACCAGGCTGACGGGGATGAAATGGTGCGATGAGGGGGCGTCTGCCGGGCCGGTGATGGCGGCAAGGGTTGCTTTGGTCAGCGAGGACAGCGACTGGCGGATGGTGGTCAGCCGGTGCGACGACCAGTCGGAAATCGGCGCGTCATCGAAGCCGATCACCGAGACATCGTCGGGAACGCAGAGGCCGAGTTCGTGGCGGGCTGTGTTCATCACGCCGAGCGCGATTTCGTCGGTGACGCCGAAAATGCCGTCAATGCCGGGCGCCGACAGCAGGCCATGAGCGGCTTCGATGCCGGTTTCATAGGTATTGCGGCCCTGGCTCCATTCGGTAACCGGTATGCCGTTTTCTGCCATCACCCGGATAAACGCCTCGGCGCGTGCCAGTTTGGCGGATGTTCTGGAGGCCGAAAGCACGACGGCTACATTCCTGCAGCCCGCGGCAATCAGCCTTTCCGCCGCCAGCGCGCCGCCGGCTGCTGAATCGGCCTCGATCTGGTCGACGCGTCCGATATTGTCCGGCAATGGCCGGTTGATCAGCACGAGGCGCGTGCCATTGGCCGCGGCCAGCCGCACCAGTGTATCGGGCACCGCACCGGATAAAAGCACGACCGTGCGGACCCGGTATTCCAGAAGCTTTGCCAGCGCGTTTTCAACGTCTTCTTCGGCGCCTGCCAGGTTCAGCAGCATGCATTGCAGCCCGTTGCCGTGAAGGGCCGCCGTCAGGGCATCGACCTGCGCGGAGATATAAGGGTTCGACAGGTTGGCGCCGACAAGGCCGACGAGGTCGGAGCGCGGTTTGTGCAGCGTGCGGGCGAGAAGATTGACGCGGTAGCCCAGTTCCTCGGCGGCTTTCATCACCCGCGCCCGGGTTTTCGGCGCAACGCTGGCACCCTCGGTAAAGGTGCGGGAGACGGCTGAACGGGAAACGCCGGCCCGCCGGGCAACATCGGATGCGGAAACGAATTTGTCGGCCATGTCCTGCTTCAGACGGTCGGTTCTGTTCCAAGAAGGTTACGCGTTCTGACCGCATCGGCAAGGGCCAGCATCGGCGGCAGGGGATAGCTCTCATCCAGTCCGCGCAGTGCGCGCAGATGGGCAAGCGCTGCGTCGAAGCTTTCGAACCGGTGCCGAGCGAAAGCCGAAAGCCAGAGCGCAATCAGCGCGACCGAACGCGACCGCCCGCCGCGGCAATGGACAAGCACATGGCCCTTGCGGTGTTTGGGGTAATGCGGTTTGGCGGGCACATAGCCGCTCATCAGGCCTTGGATGGTCTGAACGGCGGCGGCCATCAGGTGCGGACTGTTGCCGGCCCCGTCGATCATGCCGATCTGGTAGCGGCGGATATGGACGCCGTCCGCCAGTTCCAGCGGACCGGGAAACATGTTGATCGAAACGTTCAGCGTTTCGGTAATGCCGGCTTCGAGCAGGCAGTCGGCATCTTCGGCCGCGGCGAGGTTTCCCAGAAACAGCGATTTGCGATGCGGCCCGAAATCCTCGATGACCCGGTAGAGAAGCGGACGGTCATCCTCGCGCGCTTCCGCCTCGGGCACATGTTCGGGAACGCCGAGGCGTTTTTCCTTGGTCATTCAGATCTCCGTTTCGGTGCTCAGTCTTAGCCGTGAACCAAGCGCGCGGGCAAGTTCGGGGGCTTTGGCCATGTCGACAAAGGCGGGCAGAACCGCGGTCGCGCCGCAGCTATCGGCAAGGGCAATCACATCGCGTTTTCGCGGATGGACGTTCCACGGCATCCAGACGGCCTCGCCACGGGCAATCAGCGCGGCGGCGGGCGTGCCGTCCGGCACATGGCTTGAGAAGATGAAGCGAAAGCCGCCCCGCGCCAGAAGCTCTGCGGAAAGCCCGGCCTCGCCGTTGGATTCGGTGGCGATGATGACCTGATCCGGTCTGGCGGTCTCGCCGTCGACCACCGGAAATACTATCCCTGTCGCCATCTGCGCTTCCCGGGCAATCACGTCGCTGGCATGAACCGTCAATCCGCGCTCCGCCATCGCCATCGCCATGTCCGCGCCGCGCCCGGCTGCGGGACAGCACAGCACCGCACCCTCACTGGCCTTTGCGGCAATGGCGTCGATCTGCGCCGTCAGCGGCTGGTCGCGGTCGCCATAGGAGGCGTCGATCAGCAGGGTCTTCGCGCGCGGCGGCGGATCGAACGGCATGTCGGTCGATTCCAGGCTGATATCGCCGGTATAGATGAACCCGCCGTTTTCCGTTTCCAGATGAAACCAGACGCCGCCCGGCGCATGGCCGCAGCATCCGGTGGCCAGCGTCAAGCCTTCAAACCGGAACGATCCGCGTTCCGGGATCACCTGTGCCGCTTCGGGCCTGATGCGTCCATTCAGAAAACCGAGCGTGCGCTTTGTCGCAAAGACCGGCGGCGCGCCGATATCGTCGATCTTTTCCAGCAGGCCGGCATGGTCGGAATGGGCGTGGCTGAGAAAGATGGCGTCGATAACGCCAAGGTCGCCGATATCGGGGTGTTCGCCGGGTTCCAGCCCGTCGCCGAAATCGAACAGGATACGTTTGCCATCGGCCTCGACCAGAAAGATGGCGGCACTCTTGCGGTTCAGTCCGCTGATCACTGTCAGTCGTGCCAAGGCAATACACCCTGCGGAAGCCGTCTTGCGAAGGTCAGGCTGAAAAGCATCAGCGTGAGGATGACCAGCACCATCAGGCAGCCGACGGCGGCGGCCAGTGTCGATGAACCAGCTTCCTCGAGGAAGATGATCATCGGGCCGATGGTCTGCGCGCGTGAGGACACCAGCAGAACCGAAGTCTGGATTTCGTTGATCGCGGTCATGAACACCAGAATGGCCGACGCCGCTGCCGCCGGGGCCAGAACCGGCAGAATGATATCCTTCAACCTGCGGAAAATGCCGGCGCCGACCACCTGTGCGGCTTCATCCAGCGACCGTTCGATCTGGGCGAAACCGCCAAGAATCGGCTGCAGCGCCAGCGCCAGAAAGTTCGACAGATAGGCGGCGAGGATGACCCATACGGTACCATAGAGACTGGTGCCCAGAACCGGCAGCGGTTTGAGGAAAAACAGGATCATGGCAACGCCGATGATGATGCCGGGCAGCGCATAGGCCAGCTGCGAGGAGAGATAGAGCAGGCGCGGCGTGACGCCATGGCGCCAGCTGAGGAAATAGCCCAGTGCGACAGACACCGGAATGAGAATGGCAACGGCAAGACCGGTCAACCACAGGCTGGTGAAAAACGCCTCGCGGATGCCCTCGTGATGGAAGAGCGCATTGGAAAAATTCTCGAAGGTCAGCGTTTCCAGATTGAGCGGCTGTCCGTAGCCGCGCACCAGAGCCGAACCGGCAAGGGCTGAAAGCGGCAGCGCCAGCGCCAGAACGAGATAGCCCCAGGCAAGTGCCGTGACCGGAAGACGGAAACGGCCAAGCGGAAACTTGAACGGTTTCGAGGCGCCGTCGACGCGCTGGTCGCCCATGCGGCTCAGCCATCCGGCAAGGCCCATGCCCAGCACGGTCAGCACGGCGAGCAGCAGCGCCAGAAGCGCCATGTCATTGAGCGCGGAGGGACCATAGGAATTCAGCCGCCGGTAGATCAGCGTGATCAGCGTCGGCACGCGGGCGGGAATGCCGAGCATCGCCTGAATGCCGAAATTGCCGATGGAGGAGACGAAGGCAAGTGCTGCTCCGGCGAAAATACCGCCACGGATCAGCGGCAGGATGACGCCGAGCGTTGCGCGCAGCGGCGAGGCGCCGACCGCGCGGGCGGCTTCCACCAGATCGGCGGGTACGCGGCGCAGGTTGGCCCGCACGGCGAGAAACACAAGCGGGGCATTGTAGATGCCGAGCAGCAGAACAATGCCGCCGGCGGAATAAAGCGGGTGGCGCATGCCGGGTTCAAGCGACAGGCCGAAAAGCTGCATCACCGGGCTGGCCGGCGAGAAGGCCTGTATCCAGGCCAGCGCGATTACCTGCGGCGGGATCATCAGCGGCAGCACGAAGCCGAAAACCCAGGCGGTGCGGCCGTTCATGTCGCTGGCGCCGACCAGAAGCGCGGCAAGCGTTCCGGTAACGGTTGCCAGTGCGGTTGCGGCAAGCGAAATCCAGACGGTGTTGAGGGTGGCCTCGAACACGCGCCGTCCGCCGAGAACATCGGCGATGCGCTCAAGTTCAAACCCCGTGCCGGTGACGAAAGCGGCGTAGAGGAGCCGGCCGAGCGGCAGGATGGACAGCACGCCGACGAACAGCGCCAGCGCCAGCATCAGCGTGCGCTCGTTGCGCAATGCGCCGGAAAGCGTGGAGAGCGTCCGCAACGGACGCTCCCCTGCAATTGTGGTCGAAAGAGACATCGCGCTTACAGACCGAAGATGTCGGCGAACTGTTCGCGCACCTGATCGTTGTTTTCAACGGCGGTGTCGACATCGTAGCCGAGAAGCTTCATCGAGGAGAGGTCGGGATAGCCTTCCGGTGCGGCAACGCCCGGCAGCAGCGGAATATTGCCCTGTTTGGAAACCAGCTCCTGGCCTTCCTGCGACAGCAGGAAGTTGACGAAGGTCTTGGCGGCATCTTCATGCTGGGTCGTGCTCATGATGGCGACCGGCTCGCCGATGAAGGAAACGCCGTCCTTCGGTGCGATATAGTCGACCGGCGAGCCATCAGCCTTGGCGCGCAGCGTGTTGGCGTCGACGATGATGGCGTATTTCGCCATGCCGGAGGCAACCGCCTTGGTGGCCGGGCCGTTGCCGCCTTCGGGCACGATGTCGAGGTCGTTCAGACCTTCATAAAAGGCCCAGCCGATGTCCGGCGCATTGATCAGGGCGTGAAGGTGGTTCAGCGCCGCACCGGAATAAAGCGGGCTCGGCACGGCGATCTGGCCGCGATTGTCATCGACCAGAAGGTCGTTCCATGTCTCGACCGGTTCGGCGGTTTCGGTGTTGTAGGCAATGCCGGTGGTGATCGCCTTGGTGCCGAAGAAGGTCATGTCCTTGTCGTAGGCGGCCTTGTCGTAGCCATCAACCGGGGCTTGCGGATAGGCCATCAGGTGGCCGCCGGCCTTCAGCGTGCCGAGGTTGATCGGGTCGGCGACCAGAAGCACGTCGGGCTGGATATTGCCGGCTTCGATTTCCGCGCGCATC
The DNA here is from genome assembly GCA_003001975.1 of Martelella mediterranea. Taxonomy (GTDB): domain Bacteria; phylum Pseudomonadota; class Alphaproteobacteria; order Rhizobiales; family Rhizobiaceae; genus Martelella; species Martelella mangrovi. The sequence continues at coordinate 18,719 of PVUG01000011.1, read as the reverse complement.
ACATTCATCAGCGCCGAGGTGCCGTTGCGGGTCCAGTTGACCTTGATGTCGGGGTTGGCGGCTTCGAATGCGTCCACCGTTCCTGCGCGATTTCCGGCGACTGGCTGGTGTAGAGCGTGATGGTTTCTTCAGCGTGGGCAGCCGAAAAGGCAAGCGTGCTGACGGTGGCAAGGGCGAGCATGGAAAGTTTCATCGGGGATTTCCTCGATTGTTGGGAGCTAGAAAGAGGCGTCTTCTGTTTGCAGGTCCGGAAGGACCCAGCCGTCTGCAAGCGTGACGGCTACGCGCTGCCCGGCCTCGATACGGGCCGGGGCAGGAACGTTCATGAAAAGGGTGTGGTTATCGGGGCCGGCGGCAAGCTCGACCCGCAGGATATCGCCGCGATAGGTGATCCGGCGGATGGTGGCTGCAATGCCGTCGGTTTCGCTCAGCCGCAGGTCGCCGGGGTGAAAGGCAACGCGCGCCGTGTGACGGGGCGCAGCGGACGGGTGGCAGCGCAGCTGTACCGGCGCGCCGAAGAAACGGGCAAAACCATAACCGCTGTGGTCGGGCCGGAAGTCCTCGATCACGCCGAGCTGGCCCTCGCCGATAAAGGTGGCGACCATTTCGTTGGCGGGCTGGCTGTAGAGTTCGGACGGGCTGGCGAACTGGCTGATCGTGCCCTTGTCCATCACCGCAACCCGGTCTGCCAGCGCAAGGGCTTCCGACTGGTCGTGGGTGATGTAGAACATCGTCGCGCCGGATTCGTGGTGGAAACGCGCAAATTCCTCTTCCATCTCGCCGCGCAGGTGGACATCCAGATTGGCCAGCGGCTCGTCGAGCAGCACGACGCCGGCATCCATGGCAAGGCAGCGGGCAAGCGCCACGCGCTGGCGCTGGCCGCCGGAAAGGGCGGCCGGGCGGCGGTCGGCGAAGTCCGTCAGGCCGACGAGGTCCAGAACCCGCCTTGTGCGCTCTTCGCGCTCCTGCCGCGCAAGCCCCTTGACCCGAAGCCCATAGGCAACATTTCCGGCAACGTTCATATGCGGCCATAGCGCGTAGCTCTGGAAGACGACGCCGATGCCGCGTTCTTCCGGCGGCACATGATGCCCCTCGCCGGAAAGCAGCGTATCGCCAATGCGGATCGTACCCCGGTTGACCGGCTCGAAACCGGCAAGCGCACGCAACAGCGTCGTCTTGCCGCAACCCGACGGGCCCAGAACGGCCACGAATTCGCCCGAGCGAATGGAAAGCGAGACGCCGCGCAATACGCTGGTTTTGCCGAAGGATTTGTCGACTGATGTGATTTCGATCGCGCTCATGAAACCGTCCCGGCCCTTTCCTGAACGCTGCCGGAGGCGGCGGCGGTCAGGTCTGAAAGAGATTTTGCACAGCTGTGCAATTCACGGCGCAATCAATGCACCGATACTGTGACAGTTCTGTTTCAGTGAATTTTCGGTTTTATGAAAATTGCAGGCGCGCGCCGGCTGCCCGCACAACGGGGGCCTTGTATCGATATATAAATCCAGCCGTGCAGGGTTGCAAAACCCGCCGCTTTTCATGAACGCCATTCATGGGCGCCAGTCGTGCCGCCGCCTTTTACAGCAGCCATCACCGCACTAAATTCCATATTGCTGAATAAAACAGAAACAGCGTCCGATGATGTCCGGGTGTTGACGCGCATCCGGCAAGGCTTGCCGCGCCTGCGTCGATCTTTTCAAATACAGGAGCCCTCAATGCCACATGTGATCGTGAAAGTCAGAGCCGGTAAAAGCGAAGAGCAGAAAAGGAAACTGGCGGAAGCCATCACCCGGGACGTGGTGGAACATATGGATACCGGTGTTGATGCCGTGAGCGTGGCGATCGAGGAAATCGAGCCCGAGCGGTGGAAGGATGATGTCTATACGCCGGAGATCATGTCTGCACCGGAAAAGCTCTACAAGAAACCCGGCTACACACTGTGAAACCGGCAAGTCGGACGGCGTTAGCGCGTCCGGCTGCCTCTCAGGTGCAATACAGCATTTTTGCCGCGAACTCGCGGGAACGCCGCGGCATTTCCACGGCAGTCTGTCAAAGGCCTATTCGCCCTCGGGAAAGTCCGCGCTGAGGGTGAGGTCTTTCCAGTCTTCGAAGTTCCTGCGCAGTTCCTCGACCCGCTCCATGGCGCGTTCATAGGCTTGCGCGCTGAGCAGAAGGCGCAGCGGCGGGTTTTCGACCTCAGTGATTTTCACCACGGCCGCGGCCGCGCTCACCGGATCGCCCGCCTGATGGCCCGAGCCTTCCTTCAGCCCCTTGCGATAGGCGCCGGCGGTTTCCGCGTAATCGTCGATGACGGTGCCGGATTCGATCACCGAGCGTCCTGCCCAGTCGGTGCGGAAGCCACCGGGTTCGACGATGGTGACCCTGATGCCAAGCGGTGCCGCTTCCTTTGCCAAAGCCTCCGAAAGCGCCTCGACGGCGAATTTGGACGCGTTGTAATAGCCAAGCGCCGGATAGGCGATCAGCCCGCCGATGGACGAGAAGTTGAGGATATGCCCCTTGCGGCGCGCGCGCATGCCGGGAAGGACTTTCAGCGTCAGCGCGTTGAGGCCGAAGACATTGGTTTCGAACTGGCGACGGATTTCCGCGTCCTCGCCTTCTTCGATCCCCGAGAAATAGCCGTAACCGGCATTGTTGACGAGAACGTCGATATGGCCGAACCGGGTTTCGGCGTCGGCCACGGCTTTGTCGATCGCCGCCGGATTATTCAGGTCGAGTGGAAGCGCAAGGGCGCGGTCTTCATGGCCTTCGACCAGATCGGCAAGGCTCTCCGGGCGCCGGGCGGTCATGGCGATGCGCCAGCCTTTTGAAAGAACCAGCTTGGCGATTTCTCGTCCGAAACCGGTCGAGCATCCGGTGACGAACCAGACGGGTGTGTCCTGTGACATGGCAGAACCTCTTCGATGTTGAAATGTGAGGTGAACCGGTTCGTTCACGCAGGAGCGCGAATGAAAGGGAGGCCACAGCTGTCATCAAGCGGGCCTCCATATTATCTGGGGTGCAAGGCGGGGCGTTTCATGGGCATGGCAGACATAATATTCATGCAGCCAGCTCATCAATCGCGGTTGGCCGGAGCGCTCAGAACAGACCGTCCAGCCTGCAATTGACATGCAGTTCTGGCACGGAAGCCGTGTTCGGCAGTTCGATGGCATGCATCACCAGCCCGGCGACATCTTCCGGCTGGGTCATGTGGGAAAGTTCGCGGCTGCCGGGTGCTGCAGATGCGCCCATATCCGTTGCCACCGGTCCGGGGCAGACGGCCGTGGCCCGCACGCCCTGTTCCCAGCCCTCGTGACGGAGCGCATGGGCAAGCGCCACGGCGGCAAATTTCGAGACCGCGTAAAGCCCCGTCGCCTTGCCCGCCACCCGTTTGCCCGAAAGCGAACCGAGAATGACGACCCGGCCATGGCCGGTTTCACACAGGGCGTTCCAGGCAGCGGCGGCCAGCTTGCGCGGGGCGTGCACATTGATTTCGAACAGATTGTCGACCTCGTCGTCGCTCGCCTCGGTCAGCAGCGTGTCGGTGATGATCCCGGCGCTGGCGACAACCGCATCGATCCGGCCATGGCGGGCAACGACATCAGCCACCCAGGGCGCTGCCGAACCGCGATCCGTTGCATCATAGGGGTGAAATTCAGCGTGGTCGGGATCAAGCCCCGCAGGCAGTTTCGGGTGATCGCCGCGCAGACCGAGGCACACATGCCATCCCCGCGCCTGTGCGTCCCTGGCAATGGCATGGCCGATACCGCGGCTTCCCCCGGTCAGCATCATGATTGGACGATCTGTCATCAATAACCCCTTTCTTTCCGGTTGCAGCGCAGGACGCACTCACTCACACAGCATCGACCGGCACGTTGTCCCACGCGCGTCTGCGCTGTTCTCCAACGAAGTCGTTTGCCACCGTCAGTTTGCTGTCGAAACGCAGATAGGCAAGCGTTTTCGGGTTGTGCTGCGGCCATTCGGGCATGGCGTCCGTCTGCGGGCTGCCCGAGCGGGCGAACGCGATGAAGCTGTCGCGCATGCGGCGGCGCCAAACCAGGGCCGACGCCGAAACGTCGTCGGCAAGAATGCCCGGCAGACGCTGTTATCTGCCGGGCCTTTGTCGCGCGAAGGCGTGAAATCCGATGCTGTGAAACCGAAACCGCCTTCAGCACGCCGTATCGGCCCGCCGCTGCCGGCAGGCCGATACGGCGTTTCCGTTTACCAGGGCTGGTTGGCCGGCCCGACGGTGAACTCGCTGACATTGGTGTCTTCCGGCATGTCGAGCGCGAAGGCGACGACGTCGGCGATGCGGTCCGGCGAGATGCCGAAGGCGTCATAGACCTGCTGCATGCCATCGGCCGAACCCTTGTCGGTGATGGTGTCGAGCAGTTCGGTGTTGATCGCGGCCGGATAGAGCGTTGCCGTGCGGATATTGGTGCCTTCCATGGCCGATTCCATGCGCAGCACTTCCATGAAGTCGCGGACGAACCACTTGGTGCCGCCGTAGACAGCCGTGCCCGGATAGGCCTTCAGGCCGGCAACGGAGGAAACAGCGAGGATGTGACCGGATTTCTGTTCGGTAAATGTCGGCATGACGGCGGCAACGCCGTTCAGAACGCCGTTGATGTTGACGTCGATCATCTGCTTCCACTCGTCGGTCTTGACGGCGGAAACCGGGCTGACCGGCATCAGGCCGGCATTGAGGAAGATTGCGTCGAGGCGGCCGAAGCTGTCCTTGGCAAGCTTGACGATGGCTTCGTTGTCGGCCGGCTTGGTCACGTCGAGCGCCTGATAGACGGCTTCGCCGCCGGCGTTCTTGATCTCGTCGGCAATCTGTTTGAGCTTGTCTTCGCGGCGTGCGCCGAGAACGACCTTGGCGCCCTTGCTGGCGATGAGCTTGGCGGCGGCTTCGCCGATACCGGACGATGCACCGGTGATGAGAACGACTTTATCCTTAATCATAACAAACCTCCTTGTTTATTTTCTGAGCCGGATGTCCCGGCGGCATAGCCGGGTTCAAACGTCCCCGGGCTTGGATGAATGCAATATTCCACATCATCGCGGAGACAAGGTAGACTGATTCAGTCAATTTCTTGCCTGATCCTCCAAACCTCGGGAATTTCAGGCGACATCCAGCCGCGCACCCCTTATGCTGAACACAACACGATCAAGGGACGTCTGAAATGACAAACCATACTCAGAACGGGCCTCAGGCCATGTCCGACGATAAATTTAGAGCACTCTGCGATATTGTCGAGCGTTACATCGCCGGCCGGGAAGACCGGGAAACGCCGGTTCCCAACCTTGCGCTTTTCCGAAGAGAGACGACGACGGAGCCGGTCCGCTGCCGCGTCGAGCCCTGTATCGTCTTCGTTTTGCAGGGCGCAAAGCAGATGCTGATCGGCGACCGGGAATACAGGTATGGCGCAGACCGGTTCCTGATCGCCTCGCTCGATCTGCCCGGCAGTTCGCAGGTGCTCGAGGCAAGCCCCGACAAGCCCTGTCTGGGCATGGTCATGCGCCTTGATCTGCGCATGATTGCCGAACTGAGCGCACAGGTCTCCGTGCCGACGGCCCGCACGGGCGCGGATGCCGGTGCGGCCGTCGGCACCATGACGCCCGGATTGGAGGAGGCGTTTGGCCGGCTCCTGTCGCTGGTTGACGAGCCTGAGGCGATTGACGTGCTCGCCCCGCTGATCGAGCGTGAAATTCACTACCGGCTGCTGAGGACCGATGTTGCCGAACGGCTGCTGCGGATCGTCTCCGTCGGCAGCCAGGGCCAGCGGATTGCCCGCGCCGTCGACTGGCTGAAGACCAATTATGCGCGACCTCTGCGCGTCGAGGACCTGGCCGCCCATGTGCAGATGAGCCCGTCCAGCCTGCATCACCATTTCCGCCACCTGACGGCCATGAGCCCACTGCAATATCAGAAATGGCTGCGTCTCAACGAGGCACGGCGGCTGATGCTGAACGCGCATCTCGATGCCGCGGGCGCGGCCTTCCATGTCGGCTATGAAAGCCCCTCGCAGTTCAGCCGCGAATACAGCCGCCTGTTCGGCGCCCCGCCGAAGCGCGACATCGAGGGGCTGGCCGGCAAGGCTCTGCCCAGCATGGCAACGGTGTGAGGGATGCGGCGCGTCTGAAATTGGCCCGGGGTGTGCGGACGCACCCGGCAAACACCGGCTTTCGTATTTTCGGTTTGAAAAGAACCGGTGGAGAGTGCTAACGGGTTGCAAACCTTTTCCAAGCGGTTTCCCGCGAGGTTTCCTCGTCGGTTGCCTGCACATAAGAAGAGATCCCGATGGCGGAAAATGTCTCCGGCCCGACCGTGCGGCAGGACACTGAAACGGTGTCGCCGATGGTCAGCTTTGAAAATGTGACCAAGAGCTTCAACAGCCGGGAGACCGGCAAACGCGCCTTCAAGGCGCTCGACGATGTCAGCTACAGCGTGCCCCGGGGCGCAATTACCGGCATTATCGGCCGGTCGGGCGCGGGCAAGTCAACGCTCGTGCGGCTGGTCAACGGCCTGGAGAAGCCGAGCGCGGGTCGCGTGATTGTCGACGGCACGGAGGTTTCCGCCCTTGACGAAGTGGCGCTCAGGTCCGTGCGCCGGTCAATCGGCATGATCTTCCAGCACTTCAATCTTCTGTCGTCGCGCACGGTTTATGACAATGTCGCCATGCCGCTGGAGATTGCGGGTGTGAGCAAGCAGGAGATTCGGAAGCGGATCGAACCTCTGATCGATCTTGTCGGCCTTTCCGAACGCACCCGCCATTACCCGGCACAGCTTTCCGGCGGGCAGAAGCAGCGGGTCGGCATTGCGCGCGCGCTTGCCTCCGAGCCCAAGCTGCTGCTTTCCGACGAGGCGACATCGGCGCTCGATCCGGAAACCACCCAGCAGATCCTCGAACTGTTGAAGACGATCAACCGCGATCTCGGCCTGACCGTGCTGCTGATCACCCATGAGATGGAAGTGGTCAAGGCCGTGACATCCCGCGTTGCCGTGATGGATACGGGCCGGATTGCCGAAAGCGGGCGGACCTTCGATGTCTTCACCGCACCCCAACACGAGACCACCCGGTCGATGCTGGCGGCACTGCCGGGCGGCAGCCTGCCGGACTGGATCGGACGCCAGGTGATCTCCGAACCGAAACCGGGATGCGATGCGCTTCTGCGCCTGCGGTTTTTCGGTGAGACCGCCGATCAGCCGCTGGTTTCGCGCCTGATGGCGGAGCTTGGAAGCCCGGTCAACATCATCGCCGGAACCGTGGACGAGATTGCCGGAGAACCCTACGGCACGCTCTATGTGGCCTATTCCGCCGATCCGGCGGTGATGAAGAAGGCCGAACACTTCTATGCCCGGACCGGTCTGAATGCGGAGGTCGTCGGTTATGTCGCCTGATATGCTCATCTCTCTTCTGACCAAGGGAACATTGCAGACGCTGCAGATGGTCGTCATTTCCGGCCTGATCGGTACCGCGCTTGGCCTGCCGATCGGCATTTTTCTCGCCACGAGCGGGCGGGGCGAATTGTTGCAGGCGCCGCTCCTCAACCGCATTGTCGGGCTGATCGTCAATGCCGCGCGCTCAACGCCGTTCATCATTCTCGTGGTCGCGATCATTCCGTTCACGCGGCTGATCGCGGGCACGTCGATCGGCACCCAGGCGGCGATCGTGCCATTGACGGTTGCCACCATTCCCTTCTTTGCGCGGCTTGTCGAAAGCGCGATCCGAGAAGTCGACAAGGGGCTGATCGAGGCGGCCCGCGCCATGGGCGCCACGCCGATGCAGATCGTCGTCAAGGTGCTGCTGGCGGAATCGAAACCCGCCATCACGCTGGCCTTCACGCTCACCATCGTCAGCCTGATCGGCTATTCCGCCATGGTCGGTGCCGTCGGCGGCGGCGGCCTCGGCGATCTCGGCATCCGTTATGGTTATCAGCGCTTCATGCCGGGCGTCATGCTGGCGGTCGTGGTGGTGCTGATCGTGCTGGTGCAGGCGATCCAGAGCGCCGGTGACCGTCTGGCACGCAGCTTCGACAAGAAAAACGCAAGCCGGTAGGCGATCGGCAGCATCGATGCCGGGCCCCAGGATTTTCCCAAGCCAACAGGATCTGTCATGAAGAAACTGCTTCCCACCGCGGTGCTCGCCGCCCTCCTTTCCGCCGGTCTGGCGCATGCCGAAACCAAAAAGGTGGGCGTCACACCCGGCCCGCATGCCCAGATTGTCGAGAAGGTGAAGGCGGTTGCCGCCGAAAAGGGGCTTGATCTCGAAGTCATCGAGTTCTCCGACTATGTCGTGCCGAACCAGGCGCTCAACGATGGCGACCTCGATATCAATTCCTTTCAGCACCAGCCCTATCTCGACAATCAGGTCGCCGATCGCGGTTTCGATCTGGTCAGCATCGCCCAGTCGGTGAATTTTCCGATGGCCGGCTATTCCAGCAAGATCGACAGCAAGGATACCATTCCCGACGGGGCGACGATTGCCCTTCCCAACGACCCGAGCAATGGCGCACGCGCCCTGCTGATGCTTGAGGATCAGGGCCTGATCGGTCTGACGGACGGGATCGGTGTGCGCGCCAGCGTCGTCGACATTGTCGACAACCCGCATGATTTCGACTTCGTCGAACTTGATGCCGCCCAGCTGCCGCGCGCGCTCAATGATGTCGATGTTGCGCTGATCACCACCAATTACGCGCTGGATGCCGGTCTCAACCCGGTCAAGGATTCGCTGTTCCGCGAAGGCGCAAAGGCGCCCTATGTCGGCATCATCGCCGTGCGTGCGGAAGACAAGGATGCCGACTGGGTGAACACCTTTGTCGAGAGCTATCACAGCCCCGAGGTCAAGGCCTATATCGAGGAACAGTTCAAGGGTGCCATCACCCCGACCTGGTAAGGTGCTTGCAGGTGTCCGGCCCGGCTGCGGGCGCACCGGTTTTTGGCAAGAAATTGCGCCAAGGCCCCGGCTTTGGAAACCGGATTTCTTCAGCATCGGCCGGGCACAGGATAATCAGAGAAAAATATCAGGAAACAGGGCCTGTCCGGCATCATGACCGGTGGCCCAGCCCAGGGACAACACAATGAAATTTGTAAATCTATTTGCCTCACTCGCTCTCGGCGCTGCCCTTGTTGCAGGGCCCGCCCTTGCAAAGGACAAGATCATCGTCGGCGTGACCCCCGGTGCGCATGAGGAAATTCTTGAGCAGGTGCAGAAGCTTGCCAAGGAGAAGGGGCTTGATGTCGAAATCGCCAGCTTCAGCGATTACGTCGTGCCCAATCAGGCGCTCAATGACGGCGATCTCGATCTCAACAGCTTCCAGCACGTGCCCTATCTCGACAACCAGGTCGCCGATCGCGGCTACGACCTGAAGGCCGTCGGCAAGACGATCATCACGCCGATGGGCATTTATTCCAACAAGGTCGAAAGCGTCGACGACATTCCGGAAAACAGCCGTGTCGCGATCCCGAACGATCCGACCAATGGCGGCCGTGCGCTTCTTCTGCTGCAGGCCAAGGGTGTTATCAAGCTTGCCGATGGCGCCGGACTGAAGGCAACGCCGCTGGATATCGTTGAAAACCCCAAGAATATCGAAATTCTGGAGCTGGATGCGGCGCAGCTGCCGCGCGTTCTCAACGATGTTTCGGTTGCCGCGATCAACACCAATTATGCGCTTGATGCCGGTTTCAACCCGATCGAGGATTCGATTGCGATTGAAAGCCCCGACAGCCCCTATGCCAACGTGATCGTGGCGCGCACCGAAGATGCGGATGCCGACTGGGTCAAGGAATTCGTCGAGATTTACCAGTCCGATGAAATCCGCAACTTCATCGAAACCACCTATGGCGGCGCCGTCGTACCGGTCTTTTGATCGCAACAGGTGACGCTCCGGCTGGCTGCCGCAAGGTGATTTTTGCGGTCGCCTGTCCGGCGTTTTCCCGGGCCTGACATCGCCCATATGCCACCCGACAGACGTCGGTTTCAGATGCCGCCATATCCATGGCGGCATTTTTGATGCGCAATCATGTCGTTTTCAGACATGAAACAGCCTGTTTCCTGACCGATGATAAAAAGCCATAAAAAATTCGGGAGGAAGACATGGCAAGTGCATCAAATCGCGGCGTTATATTTCAGGGCGCCGGCAAGGTTACAGTCGAGACGATCGACTTTCCGAAACTGGCGCTGGGAGAACGCCGCTGCGATCACGGTGTGATCCTGAAAATCCTGACCACCAATATCTGCGGCTCCGATCAGCACATGGTGCGCGGGCGCACCACCGCGCCGCAGGGCCTTGTGCTTGGCCATGAAATCACCGGTCAGGTGATTGAATGCGGCCGTGATGTCGAATTCATCAGCGTCGGCGATGTTGTCTCCGTGCCGTTCAACATTGCCTGCGGGCGTTGCCGCAACTGCAAGGAAGGCAAGACCGGCATTTGCCTGAACGTCAATCCGTCGCGCCCCGGCGCGGCTTACGGCTATGTCGATATGGGCGGCTGGGTCGGCGGGCAGGCCGAATATGTCATGGTGCCCTATGCCGACTTCAACCTGCTGAAATTTCCCGACCGCGAACAGGCGATGGAGAAGATCACCGACCTGACGCTGCTGTCCGACATTTTCCCGACCGGCTTTCATGGCTGCGTGACGGCGGGTGTGGGGCCGGGCTCGATCGTCTATATCGCCGGCGCCGGTCCGGTCGGCCTTGCCGCCGCTGCCTCTGCACGGCTTCTGGGGGCAGCCTGCGTCATTGTCGGCGACATGATCCCCGAACGGCTGCGGCAGGCAAAAAGCTTCGGCTGCGAAGCCATAGACCTCAGGCAGGATGCGAGCCTGCCGGAAATGGTTGCCGAGATCACCGGATCGCCGGAGGTGGATGCCTTTGTCGATTGCGTCGGTTTCGAGGCGCATGGCTGCGGCCATGATCACGGGCACGAAAAGCCAGCCACCGTTTTGAACTCGGCCATGGACCTGACGCGGGCCGGCGGTCAGATCGGTATTCCGGGTCTTTACGTCACCGAAGACCCCGGCGCGGAAGACAAGGCCGCCCAGACGGGATCGCTCAGCCTGCGTTTCGGTCTCGGCTGGGCCAAGTCGCATTCCTTCCACACCGGCCAATGCCCGGTGATGCGCTATAACCGGGCGCTGATGCAGGCCATCCTGTTTGACCGGGTGGATATCGCCAAGGCGGTCAATGTCGAACTCATCACCCTCGATGATGCGCCGCGCGGCTATGCCGATTTCGATGGCGGCGCGGCGAAGAAATTCGTCATCGACCCGCACGGATCGGTCGCGGCATAGCAAAAACGGCGGAGAGGCTCAGTTCAGGTAAGCGGCACCAACGGTGCCGGCATCTCGCTGGTCTTCTCCGCCGCCTTGCAGATATCGGCGATGACGCAGGCCGGACAGTCCGGCTTGCGGGCCTTGCAGACATAGCGCCCGTGCAGGATCAGCCAGTGATGGGCGTGGAACAGATAATCCGGCGGGATGATCTTTTCGAGCTTTGCCTCCACCTGATCCGGCGTCTTGCCGGGCGCCAGACCGGTGCGGTTGGCGATGCGGAAGATATGGGTATCGACGGCAATCGTCGCCTCGCCGAACGCCATGGACATCACCACATTGGCGGTCTTGCGGCCGACGCCGGGCAGGCTGACCAGTTCCTCGCGCGTTTTCGGAACCGCGCCGCCGAATTCATCGATCAGCTTCCGGCTCATCGCGATCACGTTTTTGGCCTTGTTGCGATAAAGCCCGATGGTCTTGATGTAGGAAATCAGCCCTTCCTCGCCGAGTTCCAGCATCTTTTCCGGTGTGTCGACGACGGCGAACAGTGCCCGGGTCGCCTTGTTGACGCCGACATCGGTGGCCTGTGCGGAAAGCGCAACGGCAACCAGCAGCGTGAAGGCATTGGTGTGTTCCAGCTCGCCCTTCGGCTCCGGTCGCTGCACCGAAAACCGGCGGAAGATTTCCCGGATTTCATCCTTCGAATAGGCCGAGCGGGCCGATCCGCGCTTGCCGGACGCGCCCGGATTTGACTTTTTCGCTCTTTGGGTGCTCACTGATGACTTGGCTTTTATCATGTTTGTTTGATCGCTTGCATTCTGCCCATGACCGATGTGACCGCGTTTGAGGACAGGCCGGTGTTCTCGGCTGAACTTTTCCCCCATCGCTCCCTGGGGCGCAAGGGGTTTCGTGTGCTGCTCGCACTTGCTGCGGTCGGCTTCTTTCCCAATGCGCTCTGGTTTGCTGCTCACGGCGCCTGGCCGATCGCGCTTTACTGCGCGCTGGCATTCGTTGCGCTTTATGGCGCTTTCAGGCTGTCCTACCGCTCGGCCAGGATGCGCGAACATGTTTCTGTTTCAAGGCTTTGCGTCTCGGTGCGGCAGGTGGCGCCTTCGGGGCGCATGGTTGAAACCCGTTTCAATCCGTTCGGGACGCGCTTTGCCGTCGACCGTCACGATGAATTCGGCATTACCGGCATGCGGCTTTTAAGCCGCGACGCGCGGCTCGAGATCGGCGCCTTTCTCAATCCGGATGATCGGGAGAGCTTTGCCGCCGCCTTTCGTCAGGCTCTTGCCACCGTAAAACAGCGCATATGACGGGTACCGGCAAGTTTCGGGTGGTCGTGACGGCAAAAAGCATGTTTCCTTCATGGATTGAAGGAGCCCGAAACCGATGAACATCCTCGCTGACACCATTTCCGATAATGCCGTCGACAACACGCCGCGCGATGCGGACTATGATATCGTGCGCCAGGTGATAGCGATCATCAGCGAGGAATACCGCGATCAGCCGGGGCTTGAGACCATTGCCCGGCGGCTCGACATGTCGCCAACCACATTGCAGAAGACGTTTACCCGATGGGCCGGGCTGTCGCCCAAGGCTTTTCTCCAGGCCATCACGCTCGACCACGCCAAGCGCCTGCTCGGCGAGGAGAAGTTGCCGCTTCTCGACACGTCCTATGAACTCGGCCTTTCCGGCCCGGGGCGTCTGCACGATCTGTTCGTGACGCATGAGAGCATGTCGCCCGGTGAGTGGAAGGCCGGCGGCGGCGGGCTTGTCATCCGTTACGGTTTTCATGCCTCGCCCTTCGGTACCGCACTGGTGATGGCAACCGAACGCGGGCTTGCCGGCATCGCCTTTGCCGATCCGGGTGAGGAAAAGGCTGCCCTTGAAGACATGTCCGCCCGCTGGCCGCAGGCCTGCTATGTCGAGGACTGGGTCATGACGGAGGCTTTTGCCCGGCGGATCTTCGATCCGGCGGAGTGGACACCGGAACGCCCGCTCAAGGTCGTGCTGATCGGGACGGATTTTCAGGTTCAGGTCTGGGAAAGCCTTCTGAAAATCCCGCTGGGCACGGCCAAAACCTATTCCGACATCGCCCGCGAGATCGGCCGCCCCAAGGCGTCCCGCGCGGTCGGCGCTGCCATCGGCCGCAATCCGATATCCTTCGTCGTGCCCTGCCATCGCGCTATCGGCAAATCCGGTGCGCTGACCGGCTATCACTGGGGCCTGACCCGCAAGCGCGCCATGCTTGGCTGGGAGGCAGGGCAGGTCTGATGCCGGATCTGACCAGGCCCCGGACGGCGCGTTGTGACAACGCGCTGTTTTTTCCCGACATTGTTTGAGCACGGTCAAACACAAGTCTAAATCGATTGATATCCTGCCTTGACTCGAAAAATGGCGCTTTGCGATACTCGCGGGCGAAATTCAGCGGACGTCGGCGCTTGCGTCCGGCGCCGATGTTTGCCAACAGTCATTGAAAGATCACCGCGGCGCGTTAACCTACTGGCAGACCGCGCGGAAATAGCGCGAACGCTGTTTGGCATCGAAATTGAAAGCGGTCCGCAAGCCATCGTGTCGCGGACCCGGAAAACGAAGGATGAAGATCATGGCTTCCAAACTTGACCAATTGCGCGAGATGACGACGGTCGTCGCTGATACCGGCGACATCAAGGCCGTCGCCAAGATCAAACCGGTCGATTGCACGACCAACCCCAGCATCGTGCTCAAGGCGCTGTCGACCGATATGTTCGACGAGCAGTTTGCCGACGCCATCAAATGGGGCAAGGCGCAGTCCGGCGACAAGGATGACGTCGTTGCAGCCGTCGCCAGCCGCCTTGCCATCGATGTCGGCGAGGCTCTCGTCAAGCTGGTGCCTGGCCGGGTTTCCACCGAAGTCGACGCCGACCTGTCGTTCAACACCGAAGGCTCGATTGCCAAGGCCCGTGAAATTATCGCGGCCTATGAAGAGCGCGGCATCGGCAAGGACCGTATCCTCATCAAGCTGGCTTCCACATGGGAAGGCATTCGCGCCTGCGAAGTGCTGCAGAAGGAAGGCATCGACTGCAACCTGACGCTGCTGTTCTCCAAATGCCAGGCGATTGCCTGCGCCGATGCCGGCGCTTTCCTGATTTCGCCCTTCGTCGGCCGTATCCTTGACTGGTACAAGAAGGCCACCGGCGAGGACTACACCGCCGAAACCGATCCGGGCGTCCTGTCGGTGCGTTCGATCTACAATTACTACAAGGCCAATGGCATCAGCACCGTGGTCATGGGCGCATCGTTCCGCAATACCGGTGAAATCGAAGGTCTGGCCGGATGCGACCGTCTGACCATCTCGCCGAACCTGCTCGAGGAACTGGCCAATGACGAAGGCAAGCTGGAACGCAAGCTTGCACCGGAAACCTTCGAAGCCGAACCGAAGGTCGAAATGGACGAGCAGACCTTCCGCTGGATGATGAACGAAGACGCCATGGCGACCGAAAAGCTGGCCGAAGGCATCCGTAATTTTGCCGCCGACCTCGGAAAACTGCGCACGAAAGTGGCAAAAGAACTCGACGCCTGATCACGAAAACGTCAGATTGCACAAAAATCAACCCGGTCCTTGCGGCCGGGTTTTTTGATGCGCGGGTCACCTCAGCCAGCCGCGCGCGCCTGTGATGCGCATATATATCCTATTGATAATAAAAGAATAATTCTATTGCCCGGTGCGCTGGATTGTGAGGCGTGCGCGCTGTTTCAGTGAACGCCCGCCGGAGAGTGTCAACATTTTGACAACGCAGCGGTGCGAAAATGGCGTCTTGTTGATCATCCGATTAAATCCTAACTCCCGGTCATCGAACGAAACAACGATGACACACAGGAGTTCATCACAATGTCCAAGTTTATCGCATCCGCCGCCCTGGTCTCTGTTCTTGCCGCCGCTCCGGCCGCCTTCGCGCTTCAGCCTTCGGCTATCCCGGAAACCGGCACGCTCACCAAGGCCCCTGTCGGTAGCACGGTTACCATCGAATCGACCGGCAAGTTCGGCAACCGTTACCAGAACTACTTCCGTGTTGCTGAAAACGGCGAACTGGAATTCGTTTTCCAGGACACAGTGAACTGATTTCACACGATAAAAGAGGCGCGGGCAAGGGGCTGAACGGCTCCAGGCCCGCCGCTCAAAACCCGCAGAGCGATCAAAAAATTTCGCTTACATCGCTTTGAGCCTCTTGTTAATCAATTGATTAAAACTACATCTGAACCATCAGATAGAATCAGTCAGGAGACTGTCATGAAGAAGATTTTCGCATCCGCCGCCCTGGTTTCCGTTCTTGCGGCTGCCCCGGCTGCGTTCGCCATCCAGCCTTCGGCTATCCCGGAAACCGGCACGCTGACCAAGGCTCCGACCGGCAGCACAGTCGTGATCCAGTCGACCGGCAAGTTCGGCAACCAGTACGACAACTATTTCCGCGTGGGTGAAGACGGCGAACTGGAGTTCGTCGACCAGTTCCGCATGAACTGATCATCGCTTGCGCGACAGGGCAAGGGCGACGGGGCACGGGGCCCTCGAGCTTGAGCCCGAAACCCGCCCGTCAGCGTCGAGGTCAGGCATGAAGCCGGCCTGTGGAATAGCTTTCGGGCAACCCAAACACTCCCAAGACTTTAAAAACCAATCAGGAGAGACTCCCATGAAGAAGATTTTTGCATCCGCCGCCCTCGTTTCCGTTCTCGCTGCCGCTCCGGCCGCCTTCGCGCTTTCGCCGTCGGCTATCCCGGAAACCGGTACGCTTTCCAAGGCACCGGTCGGCAGCACCGTCATGATCGAAGGCACCAACAAGTTCGGTGACCACTTCGACAACTACTTCCGCGTTGGCGAAAACGGCGAACTTGAATTCGTTGATCAGGTTCGTCAGAGCAACGACTAATCTCCTCGTCGTTACTCTTACCCTGGGCAAAGCATAAAGGGCGGCCGCAACAAGCGGCCGCCCTTTTTTTGTGCTTAAATCAAGACCTTCGCCCGCAGTGGCGATTACGTCTTTCGGGTTGGCCGAAACCGGAAAGGTCCGGCAAGCCCGGACGCGATCCGGCGTGTCCCGACAGAACGGTCACCCGCCCGGATCGCTATTTCACGAACCAGGCTTCAGTGCGCCGCCGCAAGAAGGGTTGCAACGAGACCTTTGGTCGAGGAATCGTGCCCGTCGGCGCTTTCACTTCCCGAAACCACCGGCAGCAGACCGGTGGCAAGTTCCTTGCCAAGTTCCACGCCCCACTGATCGAAGGAATTGATGCCGAAAAGCACGCCTTCGACGAAGACGCGATGTTCGTAAAGCGCGATCATCCGGCCAAGCGCATAAGGCGTCAGTGCATCATAGACGAAGGTGATCGACGGGCGGTTGCCGGAAAACACGCGGTGCGGCGCGATCTTGTCGGCCGTTTCGGCATCCATGCCCTTGTCGAGAAGCTGGGCCTTGGCCTCTTCCAGCGTGCGCCCCTTCATCAGGGCTTCCGACTGGGCCAGGCAATTGGCCATCAGCAACTGGTGCTGGTGGCGCAGGTCGGTTTCATGGCCGTTGGCGGCGATCATGAATTCGATCGGGATGATGTTGGTGCCCTGGTGGAGCAGTTGGAAGAACGCGTGCTGGCCGTTGGTGCCGGGCTCGCCCCAGACGATCGGGCCGGTCGGCGTGGTCACATCTTCGGAGTTGATCGTCACCGACTTGCCGTTGCTCTCCATGTCGAGCTGCTGAAGATAGGCGGCAAACCGCGACATGCGCTGGTCATAGGGAATGACGGCGCGCGAGGGATAGCCGAGCACGACACGCTGGTAATAGCCGATCAGGCCGAGCATGAAGGGCAGGTTTTCGGTCACCGGCGCTTCCTGGAAATGCCTGTCGATGGCATGCGCGCCATCAAGGAAGGCGCCGAAATTCTTCTGCCCGATCGCGATCATCAGTGGCAGGCCGATTGCCGACCAGATCGAATAACGTCCGCCGACCCAGTCCCAGAAGCCGAACACGCGCGAGGAATCGATGCCGAAATCGGCAACCTTGTCGAGCGCGGTCGAAACGGCGCAGAAATGATGGCCGACAGCCTCTTCGCCAAGCGCTTCCGCGATGAATTTGCGCGCCGTGCCGGCATTGGTCATGGTCTCGATGGTGGTGAAAGTCTTGGAGGCGACGATGAACAGCGTCGTTTCCGGATTGAGGCCGGCAATCGTATCGGCGATATGCGCGCCGTCGATATTGGAGACGTAATGCAGCCGCGGCCCGTCGTGATAAGGCGCCAGCGCCAGCGTGGTCATGGCCGGGCCAAGGTCCGAACCGCCAATGCCGATATTGACAACATCGGTGAAGGCCTTGCCGGTGGCGCCGTTGATGCTGCCGCTGCGAATGCCCTCGGAGAATTCGCCCATGGCGTCGAGCACGTCGTTGACGTCGGGCATGACATCCTTGCCGTCAACCATGACCGGCGTGTTGGCGCGGTTGCGCAGCGCGGTGTGCAGTACGGCGCGGTCTTCGGTGATGTTGATCTTTTCGCCCGCAAACATGGCCGCGCGCTTTTCTTCGACGCCCTTTTCAGCGGCGAGCCTGACGAGCGCGTCAAGAACCTCGGCATTGATGGCAATCTTGGAAAAATCCATCAGCAGGTCTTCAAACCGCAGGCTGAAATTCCTGAAACGCTCCGGGTCGCCGGCAAATGCTGCGCGCAGATCCGTGGCGCTTGTCCTGTCGGCCGTTTCCTTGAGGGAATTGAGAAGGGCATTCATGTCGATGTGCTCCCTGAAAATGCTTTGATTGGGCGGTTATAGCGCTTTTTTAAAACGATTGAATGGGATTCTGCTAAATCATGACAGCGGAGTCGAACGGATTTTTGACATTGAAGGCGGTTGAGACATGAAAATCAACCGTTCGAATGTGAAAAGCCATTGGTGAAAGACACACGAAACCGCGCGCCGGAGGGTGCGAGGTCAGACTGCTGACAAAGGTTGCTTCACCCTCATTCGTCATGCTCGGGCTCGTCCCGAGCATCTAAACACGCATCAATGCGACAAACGTGTCGGACTAAAACCTTTTTAAATACAATATATTACGGGCCGCCAACGCCGCTCGTGCTGAGCGGTGGTTAGATCCTCGGGTCAAGCCCGAGGATTGTTTGTTGAAAACGGTCTATTGTTAAAGCGGGACTGCGGGCTTGTCCCCGCAGTCCCGGCGACAGGCGACCGTCCGAGGATTGGGACAGCACCCCAGGTCATCAAGGCTCCCTGCCGCCTTTTGCTTCACCGCTTGGAGAGTTGATTGGGCATAAGACGCCCGCAAACAATCCTAAGCCCGCAAAGGATAGCAGGACAATGGACATTTTGCACACTGCACCGCATCGATGCTTCGGCATTGATGTCGCCAAGGACAATCTCGTCGTCAGTGACGGCGGCGCCTGCGTGACCATTCCCAACAATCGCCGCGGCAT
>PVUG01000010.1:90987-177246 GCA_003001975.1 Martelella mediterranea | reverse complement strand
GAGGGCTTGCTCCGGAAGAGACGGATCGTCACGACGGTCCGGACTTTTGATATTTTTCTTTCTTGATGGATTGGTTCCGCCTCTGGCGGAACATTCCAGCCCCTGGCTTGGCCGCGAAGCGGAGTACTGGCTGGAAGCAGCATGCGGGGACCGCATGCTGCTGCGGCATTGCCATAACGCCCTGGCGACGCCAGCGTCGCCAGGGCGTGTCAAAACGGATGCCGCCGTCATTCCCTGAAGAAGAGGAACATGGTTTCAGCAGGATGTCTTTTCCTGGATGGGCATGTCAGTTCCTTTTTTCGTGTCATCTTCATCCGCCCTTGTTGCGTGTTGGTGTGGCGCTGAAGCCTTCGACTGTACGACGACATCGCTCAGGAGATTTTGGAGCGGGCCGCCTGTCAGTTCACGTTCATGGACCAGGTTACGCGCCATCCGCGTCAGGATCTCCTGATGGGCCGCAAGGATTTCGGAGGCGTGTTGCTCCGCCTGCTCCAGGCGGGCTCGAACGCGACGGCGCTGATCGGGATCGCGCAAGGAAACGGTCGCGATATCGCCGAGCCAGGTTGGTCCGTGTTCACCGATACCAAAATTGGTGTCGATCCGGAGGGCCAAAGCTGTTGCCTGCTCGAGATCGGAGCCAACCGGTCCACCGGCGCCCGACGAGATATTGCCGAGGATCAGCATTTCTGCCGCTCGGCCGGCCATCAGACAGGTCAGAGCGCTTTCGATATCGCAGATCCGCCCCTGGGTCGGCATGCGGTCGATGACGCTCACGCCGCCACCGCCCACCAGTGCCACGCGCTGGACGGTTCCCATTCCCAGCGCCTGCGTGACAATAGCGTGGCCGGCTTCATGCACGGCGATACGCCAGTCGCGTTCCGGGTCCTGCGATGCCGGGGACGGAAACACACGCTCCAGATCGGCAAGCGAGAGCGCGCGATTTGCGGCGCGCGCCAGAGTTCGTGCCTGACGCACCCCGGCATCGATGTCGGCTGCCGTCATTCCGGCGCTTCTGCGCGCCAGCGCATCCAGATCCGTAGCGCCCAGGCCGTCGTGCTCGAGCTTCTGGCGCAGCATGGAGAGGATTCCATCACGATCTGGCCGTGGCATCTCGATCTTCAGGTCGAATCGTCCGGCCCGCAACAGTGCCGGGTCCATCGCTCCCGGGTCGTTGCAGGCACCAACGAGGATGACACCCTCGCACCGAAGGACAATGTCGATCTCTTCCAAAATTCCATTGACCACCTGTCTACGGTAGGAGCGCGCGTGGCTGTCGTCGTCGAACCGGCTTCCCGCGCTGTCGATCTCGTCGAGAAACAGGATACAGGGCGCCCGGGCGCGGGCGTCGGCAAATGTGGTCCGCATGGCCGCAAGCAGATCACCGAGATGACCCTGAGCTTGCCAGAGTGAAACGCTCGCCTGGATGAACGCAATGTCGGCCGAGTTTCCCATGGCGCGTGCCACATAACTTTTTCCCGTTCCCGGTGGACCATACAAAAGCAAGGACCGGCTCATGGTGTCCCAGGCAATCTGTCCCCCCTGCCAGCGTTTCAGGTCGTCAACCATCATCCGGGCCGCCGCAAGCGCCGGTGCATGGCCGGAGATATCCTCGAGCGTCGGACCGGCCTTCCGGTCAGAACGAGCGACGCTTTTCAATCGCGCAAGGGCCGCGGCAGCAGTTGCCTCGCGCAATGAAGCGCTGATGACGGCAAAGGGCGCGTCACCGATATTGTCCGGCAGTTGCAGCGCCGGATCGGCTTGTCCGTCGATACAGTCCGGATAGCGATGCCGGAGATGAGCACTCATGATGTCCCTGTCGACGCTCGCAAGACGAACAGGAGCAGGCAAGGCCGCCTGTAGGTCTGGGCTGACACGGATCTGGTCGGGCATCAGGACCAGGGTCGGATATGCGAGATCGAGCGCATGGCGAATTTCCTCCTCGAGATCGCGGACCGCATGGCGCGCCGAAATGCTGTCGCCATCGGTTGCCGGCGCCAGCAGCAGGAAACCGTTCTCCGCCTGTTTCAGGAATGCAGGATCAGATGCCGCAAGGCGTCCCGCCGGCATCATGACTGTTGTCATGATCCGCTTGATCATGCTGATCTCACCGGGGCGCATGCCGCTCAGGCAGGTGAGCGCCCGGGGAGCCAGGACCCCGTCCTCGAACGCATTCTCGCTCTCCCAGGTTCTGGCAAGGCGCAGCGCCAGCGATACCGCCCGTTGCGGCAGGTCCGGTGGCTCGATGGAGGGCGCTTCCGTATCGTCAGGAATGTCGAGAGCGCTCTCATCGCATCTGTCGTGGTATTGCCGTTTGCGGCGATGCTTTCCGGATGATGCGCCGTGAAGGCCGTCGAATTCAGGTGACACTCGCATTCTGGCAATGAGTGTATCGGCATAGGTGATCCATGCGGTCATGATATACCTCTTGAGGCTTTGGGCGGGACGCTTCCAATCCGGAACGCACGAGCAATCATCCGGAAAGTCCGCTTCACGGAACCGAAGTTTGCTCATATGCTTTCCGGAATGGCCTGCGGGCGAATCCGGAAATCAGCCATACCGAAGCGGCGTTCTGGATTCAGGGACACTTCCGGGTGATTGAATGGAGATCCATTCCGGATTAGTTCTGCGTTCCGGAATTCGGCTTCCGGTTTTCGGCGGTGGATCTCACCTTTGCTGCGATCGTCTCCAGCAACGTCAGGATGTCCGGCAAGATCGCCGGCCGGTAGATTTCCGAGACGACATTGATCCAGCCGCAAAGCTCTGCTGTCGGGACAACGGCATCCGGAAAACGATGGCGGACCGTGTTATGGAGCTTCTTCTCGAGCTTCTGCGCCTGATGCCCGGTCGGCATCGCCAGTTGGTGGAGGATCCGGGACGAGATTTTCTTCGAAAGCCCGAGCTGCCAATGAAGTCTGGATTCCGGATTTTTCGAATAGCCCAATTTGATGTAGGTGCCCTTGTCCGGAACAACGAATTCCATGACATAGATGCAGCTGGGCGCCGCTGACCAGACCTCACCGCATCGAGCGCAGCCGAAACGGCCTGTCTCTAGGTTTGCGACCGCAATGCGTTGCTCGTGGCCACATCCCTCCTGATGCCGGAACACGCGATAATTTGCATTTCCCTCCGGATCCGGGCCGACGAGCGTCCAACCCCGTTTTGCTGCCAGCCCCGAAATCTTTGCCGTGTGGCATTCCGGGCAGCGGTAACCGGGGCGGCCGGGGACGCGTCCGTCGCGAGCCAGACGCGAAACGCGTCCGAACTGCAACGAGACAACATGACCGCACGGCAATCTGTAGGATCCGTATTTGTGGTTCGTGTCATCTCGGCCGAGCAGCGTGTAGCCGCAGGTGGCAGCCTCCATTTGGCGGCGATGGTCAAGGCAGGCGGCACATTGCGGCCGGGCCGTTCGAACGACGTAAGCTTTCTGAAACGTCTCGGCGCCGCAGGTCATGCACTCCAGCGCGACATGATAGCGATCCCGTACGCGTCGAGTAATAATGAAGCCCTTTTCGATGGCGGCGATTTGCCACGCTTGCGGGATTTCGTCGTCATAGGTCGTCCAGGCCGATACCGGCACATGACGTGATCGGTGAGGAACATATGGTTGTTTATGTTTGCGTGGCAGACGGCCGCGACTGTTTTTCTCGGACATCGGTGTCCTCCATTTGAACAGGCATGACTTGGCATTCCCGCGTCCAACGCATCGTTGCCAGCGCGGTGTATCCGGAAAGTCCGGCTCAATTATTCGGAATGGGGCGAAGGAGGATCTCGGAACGGCTGCCGCTAAAGCATCAGCAGTCGAGTGCGGTTTCGCCCGGCGGTGCGCTCAGTTCAGCGTCGGCTGTTCCGGAAAGTCGGAACTGTCCTGCAGACTGTCGGGCTGCAGGCGATAGAGCTCCAGCTGAAGCAGCCTGGACAGCGCGTCCTGACCGTGCCTCGCCAGCACCATATCGGAGGCGGCGCGATGGGGGCCAGGAAAGACGAGTTCCCCGGCATATCGCAGAGCATTGCCGCGGGCGGCATGTCGCTCAGCCATCGTCTCTGCCCCCATAAGGCCATCGAGAATGAAGGCAAGTTTCTGCGGCATCTCATCCGAGGGATGGGTGGCCGGAAGAGCGATCATCTCGCGGACGGTATCGGAGAGAGTATCGCCGGCAGTTTCGGCATCATGCAGCCATGCTGCGAATGCCGGATCGAAGACAGGTTTACCCTCGATCGCGCTTTCGGTCTTCACGACCGCGCTCATATTTTCAAGAAGCTTGGGGAAAAGCCGGGTGATTGGTGATGCGCCCCGAGCGCATGCATCTTCATTCGCCGAAGCCGGCGTGTTACGAGCTTTATTAGCCATTTGAACCTCTCATACAGGTTTAGTGGTTAGGACGCTGGTCGAGGGCGGGAACCCTTGCCAGCGTCCGCGTTTTATGACATAACGACTTAATGATGTCAACATCAATAAGTGAAAGTGTTATGGCGCCACCTAGAAAAGACAATGCTGTTATGACGCTGCGGCTATCGCAGACGCTCTTGACGAAGATTGATGACTGCCGCCGCAATGAAGCGGATATTCCCACTCGGCCTGAAATGGTCCGGCGAATACTCGAGCAGTATTTCAAAGACTCGTGAGGGGGCAGCCTGAGCAAAAAGACCACGCAGCGGTGGCGCGGACTTTGAGGCAATCCCGTTCACTTCTTTCTGCCAAACGAACCAAGTGCCTATGCATTTTTGGTCAGTGAGAGCCGCTGACCTAACAATGAGAAGGCGGTGTCGAGCGACTAATGGCGTACTGCTGCAAAATTTTCCATGGCCGCGCCGAGGTTCTCTATGATTTCTTCAAGCAGAATGTCAGGCTCTGGCAAGCTATCGAGATCAGTCATTGAGCTATCTTTCAGCCAGAAGACATCGAGGCTTGCTTTGTCTCGCGCGAGCAGTTCCTCACGGCTGAAGGCGCGCCAACGGCCATCGGGGTTCTCATCTGACCATGTTGCGGTCCGCTTATGCCGGTTGCCCGGGTTGTAGCAGGCGATGAAATCCTGAAGGTGGGAATAAGTCATCGGCTTCTGCTTGAGCGTATGGTGCACATTCGTCCGATAGTCGTAGAACCATACCTGTGATGTTTGAGGGTTCTTGCTGGCAGCCCTGTTGTCGAAGAAAATGACATTCGCCTTCACTCCCTGCGCATAGAAGATTCCTGTCGGCAGGCGAAGGATCGTATGCAAGTCGGTATTTTGCAGAAGTTTCCGGCGGATGGTTTCACCTGCTCCGCCTTCAAAAAGCACGTTATCCGGCACAACGACCGCGCCGCGCCCTGTGGTCTTCAGCATTGTACGGATATGCTGAACGAAATTGAGCTGCTTATTCGAAGTCGTGGCCCAGAAATCCTGACGATTGTAAGTCAGCTCCTCGGTTTCCTGCTCCCCTTCTGCATTCGTAAATGTCATCGAGCTTTTTTTGCCGAATGGAGGATTGGCCAACACCAGGTCCACGGTGTCAGAAGGCGATGAGATCAGAGCATCGGCAGGCGACACGCTTGGCTCACCCGACATCTCCCCAATGCCATGAAGAAACATGTTCATCAGGCAAAGACGTCGCGTGCCTGCGACAATCTCGTTGCCGCAGAATGTATCGTTTTTCAGGAATTCTTTCTGTTCACGGTTGAGCGCGTAGTTCTCCGGATCAGTCAAATAGTCATGCGCGGCCAGAAAGAACCCACCCGTTCCGCAGGCCGGATCCGCAATCGTTTCGCCTGGCTTGGGCTGCACACATTCGACCATGGCCTGGATCAGCGAGCGAGGCGTGAAATACTGCCCGGCGCCAGACTTTGTGTCCTCTGCGTTGCGTTCCAGAAGGCCTTCGTAAATATCGCCTTTCACATCAGCACCCAGCATGATCCATTTGGTGCCATCCACCATATCGATCAGCCTGAACAGCTTGGCAGGATCGGTGATCTTGTTCTGCGCCTTGGTGAAAATCTGCCCCAGCATGCCTTTCTGCTGGCCCAGTTCGCGAAGCACTTTCACGTAATGTGCTTCAAGGTCGGCGCCGCGCAGCGCTGTCAGACTTCCCCAGCTATAGACCTCCGGCACGCCCACATCGCGATTGTATGGCGGTTTCGCATATTCATCGGCCATCTTCAGGAAGATGAGATAGGTCAGCTGTTCCAGATAATCGCCATAGCCAACGCCATCGTCACGGAGCGTTGTGCAAAAGGACCAGACCTTTGAGATGATCGGTGCGGTATTCACTCTTTATCCTTTCACACGAGTTCGTCGTGATCCGTTTCCTGCGCAGAAGATCTATCCGCAGCCGACTGGTCGAGTTGTGGGGCTTTTTCCATGGCGATCTCAACCAACTCCAGAAGCTTTGCCTTCCTCGCGGAATAAAAGCTGGCAAACGCATCGGACCGAAGCTCCTGCACCGGAATACGGTGTGAGTCGAGGATGGCATCCATCTCCGCATCATCGAGACCAACATTCTCATGCGCTTGGAGCGAAACAAGGTACTCAGAAGGAGCTTTGCGGCCGATCATTCGGTTCGCTTTGTAGGAAATGGGGGTCTTGTTGACGATAGAGTTGAAGGTGCTCGGGGAAATGCCAGCATCTTCACACCATGCTCGTGGAAAGATATGATGAATGTCCAAGGCAATCTCATCGCTGTCAAGTTCCTGGATGCTAGCTTTCCAGAAGAAATCCTTGGCGCCTTCTCGAAGGATCAGAACATTCAAACCCTTGTAGGCAGCGCTATTTCTTGATCGCAAGGTATCGAGGCGGCTTTCCTGGAAGGCAGCATCACTAATGGTGCGCGGAATGTCGCCGGCTTCCCCACCATCAATTACCCACCGCATCAGTTCTTCATAGTCGTTAGCAATACGTGTTTCGGCGGCTCCGCCATAAAGCTCCCCCAGGACCCCGCACCAGAACCAGCGGGATAAGCGGTCGTAGACCTTGGGCTCACGCCAGCGATTCTCGATCTGCGAAAGAACCGCTGCCAAGGGCACCAGCTGTGTACGATAAGGCAGTTCGTATCCGGCGAAGAAGCACTGCTTGCGCATAAACTTGGCAGCCAATATGAAGCCATTTTCGACAGCTGGACCCCACGTCTGATAATCGCTCAGCGACAATGACAGGACTGCCGCCCTTTTTGCGCTGACGGCAGACACCTGCTTTCCGGTTTTACCCGCGGCGATATCTGCTTTTCGACGTTCGGAACTCTGCAAAATCGAGATCGCCTGCAGAAAATCCGTCGGTTCGATCCCCTTGAGGATCGGTTCCCTCGACAGTCGTTCAGCCTTGCCTTCGACGCTCCTCAGACGGCTACCGTACCAGTCATCACGGAGGTTGAAGTTTTCTGCCGCGAAGGTCGCGGTCACCAGTTCGAAAACCGACAGGGGAACGCCTCCGGTGTTCACCTTCTCGAAGACGAGGCACACCGCTTCCTTCGAGGTAGCCTTGCCCAAGGTAATCGCTGGCAGCTGGTAGCTGCGGAAAGCCGCCAGGACTTGCTTGCGGAACTTCATGAACTCGCCGAAACGTTCAGGAGCGTGCTCATGCAAAGCCTCCTCCCACTCGTCCGAGCTCAGGATTTGGGAGCAGGGAAAATGGAAGTTTCTAATCTCCAGCTCCGTGGACGACAGATCCATCACAATATCCCTGTCGAAATTCTGCTTGATCTTGCGGTCAGCGGGAACAGAGATAAACGCATCCTCGATGCGGTCTTCCTCAAGCGCCAGCGAAATGTCGATGTAATAGTGCCGATCCATGCGCCTGCCCTTCGCATCGAAGGTTTTCACGGGCTTGTCCAGGGCCAGGACCTGGGTGAGTGAGGTCAGGCGTTGCTGTCCGTCGAGGATTAGCTTTTCCGGCTCTGGTAATTTTCCATTGAACTCGACATTCTCCACCGGCCGCACCTGGAAACGCACTTCGCCCCCTGTATCCAGCATCATAACAGCGCCGACCGGAAACGAGCGGGCGATCGAGATTAGCAGCGATCTCACATGCTCGTCGTCCCAAACCCATCCGCGCTGGAAATCAGGCAGCTGGATGACCCCATCGGTGATGTCCTTGAGGACCTGAGGAAGCGGAAGCTTTGTGCTGTCGAATGTACTCATGATATTGTTCCCTTTCGCGCGTAGCTGAACAGACTGCGAAATTGCTCCTCAAGTACTTGTTTCGTCGGAGACTGCCTGAAGCTGTGAAGCTTCCCAGTCGCCGTAGTTCTGGTGTGTGCCCGCAAGAATCCAACTCTTGGGGCCAGAGGCTGGACGGCCCGAAACAACGGCAGCCGCAGCACTGGTGCTGTTGAAGACATAACTTCTTGAAAAAACGCGCATCGAACCTTGTGGCTGCAAAACACCCTGATCAACCAGTTCACCATACAATTCCTCGTAGGTGGCGTGTTGCGCCGTACTGGACCATTTGCCGCGCGCCAGAGAGCCCGCCTCAACAATGAACTTGCCGTCTTCCCATCGCGCACGGGCCTTCACCCCATGACGCGCCACTTCAAAGGTGAAGTAAACGGCGCTCGCTTTGATCGGCGCCGGTGCGGCCGGGCTGTCATCCTTGGTTTGCTCGGACAGGAAATCGAACCGCAGCGCAGGCAGAACGAGATAGATATTTTCCAGAAAATCTTCCATATGGGCGCGAGCGGCCTCGCTCAGCGGGCTTGCCGTAGCGCCCTGCCCGTTTTCCAGCGCGATCTTGTTGATCTCCCTGGCGTCTGAAAGCATCCGATGTTCAAGATATCGGGCATGGGCCTTGTTCAAAGGCTCCCCGCCTGATGTGATCAGGATCGCCACGTCCCACCAGTCCTTTTCCGAGGCGTGCTGGGTCAGGCGCTTTTTCAGCTCGTCGGTTTCGCCGATATAGGCAGTTGCCCTGCCATCCTTGTCGCCAACAAGAATATAAACGCCCGTGCGGCCCGCTTCCGGGCGCGAGATCGCCTCTTTCAACTGCGTGCGCTGCGTTACCAGAACATGGCCGGACCACTGGAACGGTATCGCGGCCGTGACCATGCCATCGGGCGTGCCGTCGACGAAGAACAGCTCGATGGAGCGACCTTTCTTCTTGCTCATGCGATTGCCTTCCGCTTGCGGGGTGCCTTGGGCTTGGTTGCCTTTTCGGCCTTGATGCGGGCGAGAAGGTCAGCGGCGGGCTCATCACTCGGGTCTTGCGAAACGAGCTTGCCGGAGAAGGCCTGTTTCAGGATTGACTGACGCAGAGCCTCCGCGCGGGTGAGGCCAGCGTCAATCTCGGCCTCCAGCGCATCGGCAGCGGACAGGCGTTCGTCGAGGATGCGGGTGATCTCGGCTTGTTCTTCGACGGAACAGATCGGAATAGGCAGCCCTTCGATCTTGGATATACTCAAAGTGTGAAGACCGGAGGTCGAGCTTGCCTGAGCCTCAATTAGCTTTCGACCGCGAGGCGACATCATGAAGTAGAGGGCAAATCTTGAAGCGAGCGCTCCATCAGGACTGAAGCGGATCAAGTGGTTTTGATGACTCATATCGCAAATACTGCCATCCCATACAGCAACACGGCCAATCTGATCGATCGACCCATTCCCTTCGACAAACAGTAGGTCGCCCTCTTCGAGCCGCGTCTTATCCAGTTCATCTTTCGTGACGCCAATCTCCATGATCTCATCGAGATCGAGTCGATTGGAATAAACATTTGCGACTCGCAGGTACTTCGCCTTAATGGGGAGAGCATTACGCTTCTGGTTTTTGGTGAGGCCACCCGAGATTTGACCAAGGTCGAACATTGGAAGCACATGCCATGAGCTCGGAACTTCAACCGAATTCCCGTCCGGTATGATTGCTGAGCCGATGAAGTCTTTCGGCCGCCTCGGCTTCGGCGGTTTCTTCCCCTCTTCCCCGTTGTCGCGCCAGTCAGTCAGGGCTTTTTGCCAGTCGTCGAGGGCGGCTTGGTAGTGGGCGTCGCGTTCGGACCGGATGCGGGCCAGAAGAGTCTCCGGGCTTTCCAGCTTGTCAGCGTTGCGGGCGCGCCAGTCGGCGGTCAGGCGACCCTCAAAAGCGGATTTGAGCAGGGATTGGCGGTAGAGGCCAAGGGTCGCCTTGGCCTTCTTCAGATTCTCCACCCCATGGTCGATCTCGTCGAACATCGCCTCGATCCGCTCCACGATCCGGCGTTGTTCATTGGTAGGAGCTACCGGTACCGGCAGTACGCCAAAGGCAGAACCTGAAAGTTCTTTGAAAGTAGTCCCTGTGGCTCGCTCTTCGGCAAGCTGTTTAGACGCTTTCAGGTAATGATAGAGGAAATCGCCATCTATTTCTGAAAGCGGCACGATGGACTTAAAGCCCTGATTGGTAGCTGCCGGAAGGGTATTGATGGCAACATACCCAACGGGTGCGCGCGAAGAAAACATCACGCTGCCAGCAGGCATCACCTTTGCCGATGAATTAGCCAGACCGTCATCTGTGAGGCTCTTGGCACCACGGGTAATCGTCTTCGATTTATATCCAGTCAGGTCAGACGGTGCGAACCATATAACGTCTCCACCCCAATACTCGGGGACTTTCGTCGAGGGTGTACCGCCCGAAACTACATCTCCAAGTTCCTTGATCACAGTCCACTCCCAAGTCGTAGGAATGTCCCAAAGTCGTTCCGTCATGCCGACAGCGCCTCATTCATCTCGGTCATGACATCCTCCATCTGATCCCCGAAGAGTTCGTACATTTGCCCCATCCCGCCTTTGGCGTCAAAGGGGGAAAGCTCCAGATCGTCACGCTCGATGGTGAAAGAGCTGATCAGGTGATCGCGGATCATGTGCAGCCAGTCCATCTGGGCATCGGAGAACTTCGTCCCCGCACCGGAGTGCCGCTGCATGATCCAGTTCTGAAAATTGCGACGCACGCGGTCAGAGTTGCGGGTCAGCCGATCATCCAACCCCGTCACCCGCCGGATCAGGGCGACCAGCGCAGTCAGATCGCCGGTAGGCGTGCCGCCCTTGTAGTCATCCAGATGCGCATAAGCGCGCCAGACATTCAGAGGCGCAAGGCGGGGACGATCCTCGGTCAGCTTCTTCAGCACCGCCTTGATCATCGACAGCGTAACCTCGGAACGCCTTGCCGGTGTGTTGAAGTAAATCGTCAGCGCCTCGATCTCGTCGCGGTGTTCGTTAAGGTAATCCTCGAACTCCTGCGTGATGGCTTTGGCATTTTCATCGGCATCGCCGGCCCACGCGGCGGTGATCACCTCGTCGAGCGTGTCATGGTCGATGGTCTGTTCGGTATCGCGGCGGATGGTGTCGAGCGTATTGATCAGTGGACCGGTGAAGACGTTGGCGGCCTCCTTGATGCGGTTCTCCCGTGCAGCATTCATGGCAGCGTCATCGGGCTCCGGGTGGCCAGCAGCCTTGGCGTCGGCCTCGACCTTGTCCGGGTCGATGGCATCGAAGAGATCGCGGATAATGGCGGACAGGGACTGGCCTGCAATTTCGGTGACCTTTTCCTGATCCTCGGCCGTCAGCTTATGATCCAGCCGCGACAGACGCCCGGCCAGTGAGCTGACGGTCTCCTCGGATCGGTCGCCCATCATCAGGTTCATGGCCAGATCCTTGAACGGGATCGACGGCTTGCTATCGAGCGGCTGGCTGGCGGTTTTCACCGATTTGGTGACGCCAACCGCATCGACGATGACATAATGGGTTTTCGCCTTTGCCGAGGGCGACACCTTTTTCAGGTCATCGGGTTTGAGCACGCGGGTGCCCCTACCCTTCATCTGCTCGAAATAGTTCTTCGACTTCACGTCGCGCATGAAGAGCAGGCATTCGAGAGGTTTCACATCGGTGCCAGTGGCAATCATGTCGACGGTGACGGCGATGCGCGGATAATATTCGTTGCGGAACGCGGTGAGCGACGATTTCGGGTTCTTCGCGCCGTTGGTAATTTTCCGGCAGAATTCGTTGCTCTCGCCGAATTCCTCGCGAACCGTCTGGATGATGTCATCGGCGTGGCTGTCAGTTTTGGCGAAGATCAGCGTTTTCGGCAGTTCATCGCGCTCCGGGAAGATGTCGCGCCATTGATCTCGGAATGTGCGGATGACCGTGCGGATCTGGTCGGGCGCCACAACGGAACGGTCGAGCTGGGTGGCGGCATAGGCCTCGTCCACGTCCTGGGTTTCCCACCGCTTGGCGCGGGTGGCCCGTTCGCGTTTTTCGACCAGCTGTTCGGCCTGCACGGTCCCGCCGCCCCTGGTCACTTTCGTCTCAATGACATAGACATCATTGCCGACATTCACCTTGTCGGCGACCGCCCTTTCATGCGTATATTCGCTGACGACGTTCTTCTTGAAGAAACCGAAAGTGCGGTTATCCGGGGTCGCGGTCAGCCCCACAAGGAAGGCATCCCAGTATTCGATCACCTGACGCCACAGATTGTAGATCGAGCGGTGACATTCATCGATCACCACAACGTCGAATGTTTCGGGCGGAAGCTTCGGATTGTAGACAACGGGCTTCGGCGTCTTGGGCCGGAACGCCTGCTCGGCTGGGTTCTCCTCTTCAAAGCTTTCGTCGAGGTCTTCGCCTTTCAGCGTGGCATACATGCGCTGGATCGTCGAAATCACGACCTGCGTATCACCGGCCATAGAGGGTGATGTGAGACGCTGGACATTGTAGAGCTCGGTGAACTTGCGATTATCGTCATTGGGAACATAGGCCATGAACTCCTGCTCGGCCTGTTCGCCAAGGTTCTTCGTATCGACGAGGAACAGGATGCGGCGCGCGCCTGCGTGCTTCAGCAGGCGATAAACCTCAGTGATCGCCGTAAATGTCTTGCCGGAGCCGGTCGCCATCTGAACCAATGCACGAGGCCTACCGGCCTGAAGCGAAGCTTCAAGATTGGTGATCGCGGTGATCTGGCAGTCGCGCAGACCATCGACATTCAGTTCAGGCAGATGGCTCAAGCCGGTGCGGAAAGAAAACGGGGCATTCGACCAGGCTTTTAGCGTTTCCGGGCGGTGGAATGTGAAGACTTCTCGTGATCTGGGGGACGGATCGCGACCATCGGTAAATCGCGTGACCGTTCCTGTGCTTTCGTAAACAAAAGGCAGGGCCTTTGAATTACTGACCCATTTCAGCTCGGCGTTCGCATATCCAGCAGACTGCTCCTCCACCGTCGTCAGCTTTTCTCCCCAAGATGCAGGCTTTGCCTCAACGACACCGACTGCTTCTCTATCGACAAACAGCACGTAATCGGCCGGACCAATTTCGGTTTGATATTCACGGACAGCAACGCCAAAGCCCGCATTAAAATTCAGGTTGGACTTGTCCTGTACCACCCAACCAGACTTTGCGAGTTGCTGGTCGATCGTGTCGCGGGCGATTTCTTCCGGGGACTGATTAACGGATGTGGCCATTGTGCACCATAGGTAACTCAAGCTGCACAATGCTATAGACGCACAACCTTCGCAAGCGTCTAAGGCCGAAGTTACTGAAAAGCAGCGCTAAAGCAAGATCCGCTTGGAAACGAGAATGCCGCAAGATCCGATGTCAAATGGTCCAGTGTTCAGGGAGAAGAGCAACGGGCCAGCAAGATGATGCTGCGAAACCCGCATCAGTCGGGCAATAAATAGTCTGGCCACAAGGAGCGGTCCGGAAGACTTGCGGTTGGAAGGCTCGGTCTGGCCAGTTTATCTTCGGACCTGTCCATGACAATGAGAGCAGCGTCGTGCGCGGAGAACAGGTTCTCGAAGTCGCTCGGATTCTTCGCACGCGCAATCACCACGCTGCTGCCGCCAGCCTTCGACGCAACACGCATGGTTTCATTACCGATCATTTCGAAGACCAGATCATCGCGACCTTCCAGCGCTTCGAACTGGCCCCCTTCCTGCGGCTCCTCAGGACCTTTGACGAGCCTGTCATGCAATAGATGCAGTTCACTTTCATTGCTCTCCTGGGGCCAGAGCACGCTGTCGGCGAGGTTGCGCTTGCTGCGCATCAGGTCCTGCAACAGACAATCGAAAGAGCCGCGGCCAAGTTTCGGGTGGATAGCAAGCGGGATGTGAACGGTCACCGGCTTAGTCTGTCCAATACGATGCGTACGATCGTTGCATTGCTCTTCCACAGCAGGGTTCCACCATCGTGTCAGGTGGATGACGTGATTGGCTGCGGTCAGAGTCAGCCCAGTGCCGGCGGCTCTCGGACCAAGCACCAGCACGTCAAATCCTTCGTCGTTTTCAAGATGACGGTTGAAACGATCAGTAAACTGCTTGCGCTGATCGACGGACGTTTCTCCGTTGATGATATCAACCCTCTCAAGGTCGAATTCGAGGCGGATGAGTTCTGCCAGCCACTTTTGGACATCGCGGTACTCAACGAAGATCAGTGCTCGCTCGCCTCTCGCCTTTATCCATCGGAGGATATCGATCGCAGCGGTCAGTCGAGCTGAGGCTTCGGTAAAATTGTCTGTCAGTTCGCTGTCAATCAGGCCCGGGTGCAGCGACGTACGACGAATGTGATGAAGCAAAGCAAACATCTGCAAACGTTTGGCGCGGGCTTCGTCATAGCGCAACGCCTGTACAGGGGGCATGATGCGTGGATGATAGATACGCACCTTCGGAGGCAGGCTGCTCGCAGCCTCAGATTTCAGCCGCCGTTGTCCTAGCGGGGGAATATCTCCATGTCGCGTAAAGACGGCAGCGTTTAGGCCGCGAATCCGCTCGGCCGTAGGCGTATCATAGAGGTCCTTGAAATCGACAAGTGAGCCAAGCGCGCCTGGGACAAGTTGATCCATGATCGCCCAGAGGTCCTGTGTCTTGTTCTCGACTGGCGTTCCGGTCAGCCCGATCTTGAAATCCGCATGGGTCGCACGGGCAGCGGTTGAGCGCAGTGTTGCCGGGTTCTTCAGGTTCTGGATTTCATCATAAACGATCGCCGCAAAACGCGTTTCGGCGAAGCTCACCGCGTAATTTGCAAGCGTCTGATAAGTGGTCACCGCCAGCTTGGGGCCTTTCGCATCCATGAGTGCACCGAAATCAAGACGTGCCTCCCCATCCTGAATGTCCTGACCACTGACGCCGTTGGTCTTGAACGGTACCAAATGAGCTCCATAGAGGCGAACTGGCTTACCCCAGATATCAGGCTTCAGATGTTTGCCTATCTCATCTTCCCAATTTCGCAGCAGAGACGTCGGCGCGACAATCAGGATGGGAGCCGCCCATTTGGGATCGAAACGCATCACTTCGGTCAGCCAGGTCAGAAAGGCGAGTGTTTGTAGCGTTTTTCCCAGCCCTTGCTCATCCGCATTGAGAATGCCCGGGAGACCTTTACGCCAGCATTCAATTTGCCAGTTGAACGCTTGACGTTGATGATATTGCAGCGGTCTCAAAACGCCGTCGGGTAATGCGTTGTCCCGTGCAGATTGTCGCTCGGCCGGTTGCTCGCGGAAAGTCAACTCGAAAAAATTGTCGTGAGATATCGGAAGCACCGGTTCTGCGTCATTGCCGCCGGCCAGATGCTTCTCCTTCATGATTTCAAGGCGCCTTTCCAGCGCCTCAGCGATCAATTCGGTCGCCGGGAACTCGCCTGCAGTTTCGTGAACAACTGCGGGCAGAGCATTTTCTAGGGCTGAGCGAACCGCCTTCAGCATTCCCTCGACGTCATGATCCGGGATTCGGCCCAACGTCTCGCCGACCGATGGATCGATATCCGCCGGGAGCCAGTTCCTTCCCGATGCCTGAATTGTCTCCAGAACGGGCTTTTGCCAAGCGCGGATTTCGATAACCCGCGCCGACCACTCGCGGGTCTCCGCCCACCCGCGGGAAAATGTGTTCTCGAAGGCCTCTTCCTGCGCCTCGATGCTTTGAAGCGCTTTGAGGCTGCCATCACTTCGAAGTTGTTCGGCGACGGCTTGAAACACTATACGCTCGGCATTTTCGATGAAATGGCGTCGCGATACCTCATCCTTGGCGGCATGTTCGCTGATCACGCGTGTGATTGTCATGGCCGTCCGATCCAGGATCAGGAATCGGTTTTTTCCAATGCTGAAGGCTGGCTGGCCACCACGTTTTTCAACCTGCTGCTGAAACTGGATAAGTTCTTCATCCTTGAGGGCGGCGGAACCGTGTGAGAATTCTTCGGAATCAAACTCGTCATTGAAGGGCAGAGGGCGGAACTGCGAAGGATCATCATCGTCGAGATCAAGACCGACGCGATCGCAGCTGACAATGGAGATGTCTTTCAGGAATTGCTCGGGAGAACTGAGATCCGTAATCGATTCAGCTCCAAGCAACTTGCAGAAATCGGCAAGTGCCTTCCAGTGAGCGGGTAACGGCGCGTTTGCATTAAAGGCTTCGGAAAGCTGAATGGCGTCGTAGATCGGCGCAGGGATCCTTTGCTTCCGGCCGGCGCCGATGATCGCCCCGAGACGGTTCTGGGGTTTACTTTGACCATGTTGCTCCCACCACCAGTTGAACCGGAAATTTGCTCGTCCCATCTCGCCTTTCGTTTCTGCCCGGAATACGAGATTGCTGACGCGTGGCGGCAGGCCCAGGACTGTCGCCGTGTGGTCATCAAGTCGCGAAATGAGCCGGTGATCGAGCGTTATTTTGCTTGCGTCGAGCGTGTGGTGTCCGTTTTCAGGGTCGAGAAAGCGCAAGCTGGCAATGGCCAGAGCAATATCGCGCTCGTCCTTCGTAATGTGCCTCAGGTCGGGCATTCGTTGTTTGCGCAACCGGCCAAAAATGCCTTTTTCTTCGCTGGTCAGGTCCAGCACGGCGCCGTTGGCGTCGTAGTGAGGAGAAAAGGAAAGGCTCATCTGATGCGCTCCATGACCCAACTCATCCAGTTGCCACCCGTGTCATGTACGCGCGTGCGGGCATCGCCTAATGGCAGAACGATCTTTCCGAGATCGTAGTCTGTTGCATAAAGCTCAGGTCTTTCCTGCACCGGTTTATCGAAAACATGGACGCGGAAGCTGTGAGAGCCCTCCACAACGATCTTTTCGCCGATCCTCATCATGAGAATACTCGTATCTGATCTTGAACGCTGTCGCCCAAAATTGCGATAAGCAGGATCGCCTGTTCGGCGGTAAAGATTGGTCGCTGCGGTCTCAGAATCTTTTCCCAGCGCAAGCCACGCTTCATCGATGCGACCCCTTTTATAGAGGTCCATCCAGAAGCGTTTGCGTTTGATCCATTGCTCGTTTGTGTCCCGTATAGATTCTGCCCTCGAAACAATTTCGAAAATGGCTTCCATGCTTTGTCCTGCCAGCCATTTAAGCATGACGCGCAAATATTCGTGCCCGAGATTCAGCCAGATCCGCGCTTCTTCGATATGACTGTCGTCAGCGTCCCGATTTCTCGGATCGCCGAACAGCCTGTTCAGTTCTTTCACGCAATGCAGACGCAAGGCTTCCGGGCAGTTTCTGTCGCGCCAGGGTGATAGGATTGCCCTCACCGCAGAAATGGCCCTAACATCGATGAGTTTTGGCTGACCTGCTGGTGCAATCCAACCCAGTATGCGGTCCACGGTCGCTTTTGTTTCTGCAGGCGACAGGGCGTGAATGAACGCCTCATGTACTTCGGTCATCATCCCGGGCCCGTGGGGAGCTGGAAGACCCGCGCTGCGCAGTGTCTCAAAGGGGCTATTGTCGACAGCAAGGATGTGGCCAAGCGCCTCTGCTCCGCGTTCAGTATCCAGCAGTTGTGGGTATCGGCGCAAAAGCACCTGCCATCGCGCAGGCAAAGACGCGCTCTTGCCAATGATCATCCTGGCAAGGCGTCGGGTTTTGTCTGCGCCGACCTCCCAGTTTTCCATGTAGGCTTCGCAGAGAGCTCCAAGCAGCACCGGTCGGGTGGTGGCTTCAAGCTCCGCGTCGATGAAGCGAAGGAGCTCTTTGCTGCATTGGACCTTTCCGGTCATGGCCGCTGCAATGACCACGGCAAAGTCGCCCTGCTTGAGCGTGCTCCAGTCCCAGTTTGCGACGGCCTTTTCGGCAAGCGCGAAAAGTTCTGAAAGTTCGTCCGGCCGCGCGCTCGAAATTCCTGGATAGGCATCGCTGATCTGCTTGCAAATCACCCCCAGCGCATCTGAACCAAAAGGCCGCAAGCGATATTCGACAGGCAGGACAATTCGATCTCGAAGTGTCATTGGGAAGCCCTGCCACGATCGAAGATATCTTGAATTCTTCCAATGTCGGCCACGTCATGCGGGATCATTTCTTCACTGACGGGAGAAAACATGATGAAACGAAGGTCGATCCTGCGGTTGTTGTCGCGTCCCTCCGCAGTTTCGTTATCCGCGATGGGGCGGCCTTTTCCATAACCTGCTACGGACAGGATTGGTTGAGCATGAAGGTTATCGAATGCCAGTAAATCGGGTTGAGCTTGAACCAGGATTTCAAAGACTTGGTCGCCGCGTTTCGTGCTCAAATCCATATTGAAGATATCCGTGCCCTGGCTATCTGTATGTCCCTCAATCTGAAGCGAGTCGATTAGGGCAAGGTCAGGATTGCAGCTACCTTCCACGGCAGAACCCAATCCCAGTGTGTAACAACGCAATTCATCGATCAGTATTTTCGCCACTTCGATTATCTGTTCTCGCCCAACCGAAGAAGGTTCTGAACTGCTCACCGCAAAAAGCCCATTGCCCTTGAATTGTAGGGCGTCCATGTCGCGGCTAACGGTAACTTCGATGTTAAGATCCTGGCTTTCGATCTTGCTCTTGATTTCGCGAAGCAATTTCCCCCGGCTGGCGGCGACATTCGTGTTGTACGTTTCAATGGGATTTGTGTCAGTGGATTGCGGCACGAGTCTTCGAAGACGCTCGACTTCGTTCTTGAGCAAAACAATCTCCCTCTGACGTTCTGCGAGTTGGTCGAGAGCGGCGTCGTGGATCGTACGAGGTACGACTTGATCCTTCTCTTGCGGAGCGACCTGTGTGGCAAAGAATGCCAGCAATATCAGAACGATGAACAGGAAGCTCACTGTCATATCCGTCATGGAGACGAACGCTGACTCCTCTTCGTCTTCGGAATTGTGTCGGCGACTTCCTCCCCTCATACCTCTTACTGCCCCGCATTTTCATTGGAAGGTGGGGCGCTTTCCGGTTCGAAAGATTTAGCGTTTTCGATGACGCCTTTCAGCGTCGAAAGCGCCTCGGCGAACCGCTCATGAATACCTTTGGTATGAGCCTCGAGCTCGGCGATCACGCGCTCCACTGCGCTTGCCTGTGTATCGAAGGCTTTTTCGAGCTGGCCGTCGTAGGCAGCAGCAAGGTCCTTAAAGCTCCGGATGGCCAGATCAATGGACTGTGTAGCGCTGACAACTGTCTCTCGCTCCGATTCAAGCGTCTGCTTGGCCGCGTTGATCATGACGAGGGAACTTTCGGCGATTTCCCTGCTTGCGGTGTTGTTCTCTTTGACTGTCTCAAGGACAGGTCCGGCAGTTTCGGAAACCATGTTTGCTGCCTCGGCTAGCTGACCGCTGACAGTCCCAAGCTGTTCGACGATTGTCTGCAGTCTATCGATGCCATTGGTGAGGTTCCGGTCAAACTGCTCGGCTGCGCCGGAAAGAGCCGAACTCACTGCTGTCATGGACTTTGCGGAACTGTCTATGCTCTCGCCAAGCGACGCAAGAGAGGTGCCAATGCCTTCTGTCAGGGCGCTGGAAAGATCGTTGACCATCGTCTCGACGGCCTTCACGGAGTTGTCCGCCATGTTTTCAAGCGGGCGGCTGAGCTTCGCAATCAACTCGGAATTCAGAAGCTTCATCTCGGCGCTCTGGGCCTCGATCGCTTCGAGCTGGCGTGTTGCCAAGCTTTCCAGACTGACGAAGACAACCTTTTCTTCAATCGCGCGATTCAGTTCTTCACAACTTCCGTTCAGGTTGCGTGTCTGTCGGCGGATCAGCAAGGTAAGGAGGATCGAGCAAAACAGCCCCGTCAGCGACATGATGAACTTTGCCGAAGCACGGGACAGAAGTTGCTTCAATGCATAAATGGTCTGCTGCGGATCAACCGCGCCGTCCGGAAGCAATCCTTGAGTGTTGTTTAGTACTGCGATCAGCCCAAGAAACGTCATCAACAGACCGACTGACACGAACACGCCCGGCCAGAAGCGCCAGCCGCTAAGCGAAAAGCCGAGGTCCTCCAGATTGATAAAGACAGATGGTCTGATGCCATTCAGCACAACACCTTCGCCCATCTGTTTCGGTTGGATCAGGGTTTCCCCAAACTCGGAAAAGGCAAATGCCAGCTGCTTGTTCGGCTTGCCTTTCTTGGTATTCATCTCATCTGAGATCGCTTCAAAGTCTTGTTGGAAATCTTCCTTGCTCCTTAGTGCGACGATCCTTTTGCGGAGCGTTTGAAGAGCGTGCTGGCGCTGGTGCGAGATAGAGAAAATACGAACAGCCACAAATATCATCAAAAGGAAAATGAAAGAGCTGATTAACCCTGGCGAATAATCATTGGTGACGGCATTCGCCGTAAAAAGTATGAACGTCTTTACACTTTCACCAATTTCAATCATTATTTTCGGCACAATCCCCCCCATGTCTGACAAAAACAGACCACCTACCATAACTAAATATTAGTTTTAGTTTTTAAGCACACCTTCGTTTTCATGCGCAACGAATTTAGCTTTAGTACTGGACGTCTTGCATTCTTCGGAGTGAGTGAAGGACCTGTTGGTGATCGGAAATTGCCGTTTTGAGCCGGGATCCTGCTAAATTTAAAAACGCGACGGTCGGTCATCGACCGCCAATATCTACTTTCCACCAAACCGGGATACGCCGGGAACTGAGACAAAGATGCTCTGCGGCTTCATCCAGTCACTGCGGAAGAATTCGCCGCCAAGGCTTGTCAGCTCTTGCTGGCCACAGTCCTTGAGGGCCAACTCGGAGGATTCGGCAGCGGCCTTGTTATCGTAAAACTGAGGGTCATTTCGAGTTTCCAGCGCCCCATGGCTACAGGCGGAAAGCAGCAACTCAACTCCTGCGTGTGTCATTTCACGTCATTGCATACGCCGACCTTGATCAGATCAGATTCATCAAACCGTGGCCTTCGGCAGGTCCATCACGGCAAAACCATTCCGGTCAAACCGGGCAAGGTAGAGGTGCGTCAACCTGCAGGAAACCCAAGCCTCGTTGGCGTTGGTTCTTACTGGTCGCCGCGGAGGCCGCTCCATCGATCATAAACAAATCGCGATCCTCGATCAGTTCCAGCATCCGGTCTCGGGATGCCTCTTCGCTCCAGCCGATATAACCGTTTTCTTCTGGGCTAAAAACGTGGACGGAACGCAGGCGGACAGAACGTTTTTTTCCGTTGACGCGGTCATTCTGTGTTTCCCACAGGTCGATTGGTCTTCACGTGGTTTCTCCCATCGGTCAGCGTTGGACAGCTATACCAAATCATCTCTCACGGTATTCGAACTGCTTGTTCCAACTTTCCCCTGCGGTCACGCGGATGCCATCCGCTCGATAACCTTCAGCCGAAAACTCATCGCGCAGTTGATCTGCAGCTCGTTTAGCACCCAGCCATTCACCGCGTTCTAGTAACTTACTGATCTTGGGATGAATAGTGACGTCCACATCGGCCATCTCCCGCTCAGCAGCGAGCGTTGATCCTACTTCAGCACTGACAAGGCGTAGTGCAGGTTCGAAATAGTAGCGCCATTCTGCCTCAGGCTCCGGTAGTTCAATCGGGTCTGCCGATTCAGGCTCGGGATCGCGCCAGTAGAACTCCAGGGTTTCGTTCCGGAAAAACGAGAGGGAGCCTACATGTAGAGCGCAACTGCTATTGTTGACGCATATGAGCCGTAACGCCTGCGACTTCGCCTTCATCTTGTCCCCCTCTGTCGGGACAGAAGAGCGTCCCTTGCTCTCAAAGGCGAGCCAGTTTCCGCTATGGTCCTGACCGATCAAGTCAGGACGAGAGCGTCCAAGAACAAGTGGATTGAGTTCGTTCCGGAATACATCCAGATGAAGTAGCCATGGAGTTCCCAGGAGCTGGCCAGCAAAGACCTTACAGAGCATCATGCCCAGAAAATAGCTGACCATGCCTTTTTCTGTTGGGTCCAGCGCCACGAAGGCGTCAGTCCGCTCCAGCCGCCCGGGCCAGACTTCTTGAATGGCCATTCTCACAAGCGCCAATCTGAAGATGGCTTCGTGGGCCGACGCCGGTCCATGTCGAAACACATGGTAAGTGCTAGGCCGACCGATCGTTATCGCTGCCCAAAGCAATTCATCCCAGGTGGTCGTAAGTGTCCCGGATCGCATCGCATAGACACTGGGGAATGCCTCGCTCCGATAGCCGATCCGAAGCGTCATTCCGCAGTCTCCTGCAACACATCGCTAGCCGCCCCCGCCAGCGCCTTTGCCAGCAGCGCCTCGAACAGTTTCGTCCGCGTCCCTTCAACGCTGGTCAGACTGTTTTCCGACTGGTCGCACAGCGCCATGAGTTTACCAACCCTGGTGACGATGCGGTGTATTTCAGCGAGAGGTGGAAGGGGGAAGGGTAACCCCAAGATGGCTGAACGAGAAACACTCGTCACGGAAGGGTTGACGCCCCGGGCGACGAGCTTGCCACTCATGGTGATGCGCCTCTTGGTGAAGAAGTCCTCTTCAAGGACCTGCAGCATCATATCGCGGCCGGCCTGCTTGACCGCAGGCAAGATAAACTTCTTGCAAATATCGCGTTCCGTTAAAGATCGCTTGTTCATTTCGATGATGTTCCCCCGCAACCCAGCATCAGACGAATATGAATAGTATCCGCAGCGACAATGCAACCCTGACAGCAGATCATGCATGCTGCCGAATATTTTCGGTTTCTAATCAAACGCCGCTATGAGGAGTAACGATGTCAGTCGGTACAGGCGTTCGGTGCAGATCAGGACGTTAAGACTTGGGAAGAATTGAGACATGTGGGTGCTCAGGCACCACGCCGAATCGCAGCTGGTACGTACGAGGTTTGGAGCTGAGTTTCGAGGTCCGGCGCCACAACCTTTGTGTCCCGAAACTGCTATGTAAAAAAACGCCTAACATTCGCATTTGGATGTTCGCAATGAAAGCATAAAATTAACTACCCGCTCCCCACGAGCAGGCAATTCATGCTACACAAAGCGCTACACTTTTTGCAACACGCGTTTCATATATAATATTGATTTTAAATGATATAAATCCATTGCATGCCTTATGATGAAGGACACCTCCTCCGCCATACTTGCTCGCGCCTTCCTCCTCCACGCCATACCGTGTCAAACCGCTGTCGGGCATGCTAAGCACCGCTATTGCGTGACTTACAGTTCCGAAATTCTGACTCTTCACGAGCGGCAGCCTCAGTCATAACTTGGGCCGTGGCGTGCAAGAAAGATTCAACCGATCAGTGCTCCCCGAAACAAGGGGGAGAGGCTAGAGGAAGATGAAAATCGGAATGCTCATCAAAACGGCGCAATTTGTCTTCGCCAAGGCGTCTTCCCGTTTGGCAGCGTGAGAACCTATGCCGGTTCTGAATTAAGGTAGCAGTAAAACTTTCCAGCGAGGAAGAGCGCGCCGGTGAGGTTTCTGTCGTGCCGCCGCGGCTGATCATCGATGACCCTGGGCCCGAATACGGATAGCCACTTTCAAAAATCGCCGCTTTGACCGGGAGGAAACGAATGAACATGAAAATCGGGCTGGAAGGTCTTGCCTCGGAGCTGCAAGAACTTGCCGCCGGCAGCCGTCGTCAGCTTATTGCTCTGGCGGGTGCTCCGGGTGCGGGGAAAAGTCATGTTTCCGATGTGCTTTTTTCCTTGATTAACAACAAAATACCCGGGAAAGTTCAGATCCTTCCCATGGACGGGTTTCATTTTGACGACACGGTGCTTGAGGCGCGCGGGGATCTGGCGCGCAAAGGCGCACCGCACACATTTGATGTCGGCGGCCTCCTCTCAACCCTCCAGCGCATCCGGGCAGATGACGGCGCGGAAGTCGCCGTTCCGGTGTTTGACCGCAGCATTGAAATCGCGCGCGCAGGGGCCCGTATTATCGGCCCGCAGGCACGACTGATCATCGTCGAGGGCAATTATCTGCTTCTGGACGATATCCGCTGGCAGCCGGTCACGGCGATGTTCGACAGGACGGTTTTCATCGAGGTGCCGGAAAAGACGCTGCACGACCGGCTGACGGCGCGTTGGGCACATCTGAGCCCCGAAGACCGTGAGCGCAAGATGGACGGCAATGACCTGCCGAATATGCGTCTCGTCCTCGCAAAAAGCCGGCCCGCCGATTATCGCGTGGTGAATGGCTGACAGGCCGCCGGCTTCATCGCCCAGCGCAGTGAATCACGCAGTCAACGCCTCTGTCTCCGGTCCCGGATGGTGGCAGGCAAAACTGTGCTGAGAGCCTTTATCCGGGTCTGTGCGCAGCGGGGGCGTTTGTTCGGCACATATGGCTGTTGCACGCGGGCAGCGGGTGCGAAAAACACAGCCCGATGGCGGATTGAGCGGGCTTGGCAGGTCGCCTTCAAGCGGCAGCGCCGTCTTGTTGCGCTCGATTTCGGGATCGGGGATCGGCACAGCGGAAAGCAGGGCCTGGGTATAGGGGTGCTGCGGCGCGGCATAAAGTTCGTCGCTCGGCGCCACCTCCATCACCCGCCCGAGATAGAGCACCATGACCCGTGTCGAGATATGCTTCACCACCGACAGGTCATGGGCGATGAACATCAGCGCAAGGCCCAGTTCACGCTGCAACTCCATCAACAGGTTGATGACCTGCGCCTGAATTGAAACATCGAGCGCGGATACCGGCTCGTCACAGATGATCAGCTTCGGACGGACGATCAGCGCGCGGGCAATGCCGATACGCTGGCACTGGCCGCCGGAGAATTCATGCGGATAGCGGTTGAT
Source organism: Martelella mediterranea (assembly GCA_003001975.1). Classification (GTDB taxonomy): domain Bacteria; phylum Pseudomonadota; class Alphaproteobacteria; order Rhizobiales; family Rhizobiaceae; genus Martelella; species Martelella mangrovi. Next base: position 152,408 of record PVUG01000010.1, on the reverse strand, counting down.
CTGGTTGGGCAGAAGCCCCACACGGCTCATCATCTCCTGCACCCGTTCACGCACCTCTTCCTTGCCTATCCCCTTCTGGTGGGTGATCAGCGGCTCGGCGATGATATCGCCGACCTTCATGCGCGGATTGAGGCTTGCCAGAGGGTCCTGAAAGATCATCTGGATATCGCTGCGGTATTTGAGCATCTCGCGCGGCGAAAGCTCCAGCAGGTTGGTCTCGCCGTTCCACAGCGCCGATCCCGTTGCCGGAACCATGCGGATCATCGCCCGCGCCAGTGTCGACTTGCCGCAGCCGGATTCCCCGACAATCCCCAGCGTTTCCCCGGGGCGCAGTTCGAAGCTGACGCCATTGACGGCATGCAGAGACAAAGGCTTCTGCCAGGGCATGCTGCTTGAACGATGGATATCGAAGGTGACGCGGACATCTTCCGCCTTCAGCAGAACATCACTTGTCATTGCACATCTCCCCTGGCTTCGGCATCGCCACTGGTCACCACGGCAATCGGCCGGTTGCAGGCGCGCAGTCGTCCCGGTGCAAACTCCGTCAGCGGGTCGAGATGGTCCAGACAGTCCTCATCGGCGAAGTTGCAGCGCGGCGCGAACGGACAGCCCTGCTGCAGGCGCGCCATATTGGGCGGATTGCCGGGGATGGAACGGAGCATGTCGTCGCTGCGGTCAACGCGCGGAATGGACCCGATAAGCCCGCGCGTATAGGGATGCGTCGCATTCTTGAACAACGCGTCGACCGGGCCCTTTTCCATGACCTGCCCGCCATACATCACCATCGCCCGTTCGGCGGCACCGGCAACCACGCCCAGATCATGGGTGATCAGAATGAGGGCCATGCCGAAATCGCGCTGCAGGTCGGAAAGCAGATGCATGATCTGCGCCTGAACCGTCACGTCGAGCGCTGTCGTCGGCTCGTCGGCGATCAGCACTTCGGGGCGACAGAGCAGCGCCATGGCGATCATCACCCGCTGGCGCATACCGCCGGAAAATTCGTGCGGATAAAGACTGACGCGCGATTTCGCATCGGGAATGCGCACGGCATCCAGCATGCGCACGCTTTCGGCAATCGCGGAGCGTTTCGACATGCCCTTGTGGAGCTGCAGCACTTCCGCCATCTGTTCTGCAACCCGCATATAGGGGTTCAGCGAGGTCATCGGGTCCTGAAAGATGATCGCCATGCGGTTGGCACGGATGGGATTGATTACCCTAGGCGGCGCATTGAGGATCTCGGTTCCATCGAACCGCACCGAGCCGGAGGCCGTGCCGTTTGCAGCAAGCAGGCCCATCATCGCGAAAACGGTCTGGCTTTTGCCCGATCCGCTTTCGCCGACGATTGCCAGTGTCTCGCCGCGATCAAGTTTGAAATCGACGCCGCGCACGGCGAAGACGGGACCGGAATTGGTGGTGAACCGGATATCCAGATTGGAAACATCGAGAAGCGCCATGTCAGCGATCCTTCGGGTCTAGTGCGTCGCGCAGCCCGTCTCCCAGGAAGAAGAAGGAAAACAGCGTGACGATGAAGAAGAAGAGCGGGAAGATCAGCTGCCAGAGCGTGCCGTAATTCATCGTGGCCGCGCCTTGCGAGATCAGCGCGCCGAGACTGGTCAGCGGCTCCTGCACACCGAGGCCGAGGAAGGAGATGAAGCTTTCCGAAAGGATCATGCCCGGCACCAGCAATGTCGCGTAGACGATGACGACGCCCAGCAGATTGGGAACGATATGGCGGCGAATGATGGTGCCGGAGGCAACCCCCGTCGCCCGCGCCGCCTCGACATATTCGCGGCCTTTCAGCGAGAGCGTCTGGCCGCGCACGATGCGGCTCATGTCGAGCCACGACAACAGCCCGATGCCGACAAACAGCAGCACGATCGAACGGCCGAACATCACCAGCAGCAGGATCAGAACGAACATGTAGGGAATGGCGAGCAGGATATCGACGGTGCGCATCATCAGGTTGTCGACCCGGCCGCCGAGAAAGCCCGCCGCAGCGCCATAGATCGTGCCGACAATCACCGCGATCGAAGCGCCGATAAGGCCGACGGCCAGCGAAATCTGCGTGCCCAGCACCGTTCGCGCGAAAAGATCGCGACCGAGATCATCGGTTCCGAAATAATGGCCATTGGCCAGCGACGGCGCCCCTTCGCGCACGATGTCGCCCATGACCATGAAATCGATCTCGTCGATCGACCAGCGCGCAATCCACGGACCTGCTACCGCGAAGAGAACGACAAAGACGAGCAGACAGAGCCCGACCACGGCCTGCCGGTTCTTGAAGAACCGTATACGGGCATCCGCCCAGGGCGAACGCCCCTTCTCCGCTTCATCGGCCATGGCCTCGGACAGGCTTTGAATTTTCTCTCTTTCGATCAGCATGGCTCAGTACCTGATTTTCGGGTCGATCCAGGCGTAAAGGATATCGACGAAGAGATTGAAGGCGATGGTCAGCGATCCGAGCAGAATGGTGATGCCCATCATCACGGCGTAGTCGCGGTTGAGCGCGGATTCGACGAAGAACTTGCCGATGCCGCCGGTCGAGAAATACATGTCGATCACCACCGAACCGGTGATCATGCCGACAAAGGCCGGGCCGAGATAGGAAATCACCGGCAAAAGCGATGGTTTGAGCGCATGTTTCATCACCACGCGGCGCATCGGCAGCCCCTTGGCCTTGGCCGTGCGAATATGGTTGGAGTTCAGCACCTCCAGCATGGATGAACGGGTGATGCGGGCAAGCGACGCCATGTAGGATGTCGAAAGGGCAATCACCGGCATGATCATGTAGGCCGGATGGCCAAGCCCTTCCCAGCCGCCGCCGGGCAGCCAGCGCAGCCATAGCGTGAAGATCAACACCAGGATCGGCGCCATCACGAAATTCGGCAGAACCTGCGCACCGACCGAAATGCCGACGGCCAGACTGTCGAGCCAAGTATTGTGCCGCACAGCGGCAACCACGCCCAGCGTGACCCCGACAAGCACGGCGACGATGGCCGACAACAGGCCGTAGGTCAGCGTCACCGGAAAGCCCTGCGCGATAATCGAATTGACCGTCTGATCCGGATAAACGAATGACGGGCCGAAATCGAACCGCGAAACAATGCCCCAGATATAATCGACAAGCTGCTGCCACAGCGGCTGGTCGAGACCGTATTTTGCATTGATATTGGCAAGGACCTGCGGCGGCAAAGCGCGCTCGGAGGAAAACGGGCCGCCCGGAGCGGCGTGCATCAGGAAGAAGGAAAAGACAATCAACAGCAGGATTGTCGGGATCGCCACGAACAGGCGCTTGATGATGTAACCGGTCATATTCGGCTTGGCTCGGTCTTGTGCTCCAGCCCTCCCCTCATGCCTCAAACTTAAAAGGCTCGTCAGGTTCGGACAATACGGACGATGCGGCCCCGCGGGGCAACGGCAATTGCCGCCGCACCCGCGAGGCCGGTTTCATATCCTTAATTGGCGACGCGATAAAGGTCTTTCGCGTACCAGTTCTGAAGCACGTTTTCGACCGGAAGTCCCTTCAGGTCGGCAGGCACCATAACCGGCGTCGAATAGAAATAGATCGGCGCCAGCGGCATTTCCTCGGCCAAGATCTGCTCGGCCTTGTCGTAATCGGCCGACGGATCTTCCGCCGTCAGCGATGCCTTCATCACGGCATCATAATCGGGGTCGTCAAAACCACCATAATTCATGCCGCCGGAGCGGAAATAATCGAGATAGGTGGACGCTTCGTCATAGTCGCCGCACCAGGCGTAACGGCCGATATCGAAATTGTAATTCTTGAGGTTGTCGAGATAGACCTTCCACTCGGTGTTGTTAAGCGTGACATTGACGCCGATGGCCTTCCAGAACTGCTGGGCGGCAATGGCGATCTTCTTGTGGTCGTCGGAGGTGTTGTAGGAAAGCGTCAGTTCCAGCGGATTGCTCTTGTCGTATCCGGCTTCCTTGAGAAGTTCGACCGCTTTCTCATTGCGCTCTTCCTGCGACCACTCAGAATAATCGGTGACCGGCGGCTCGAAATCGGCGGTGGCGTAATAGGTCCAGCTATAGGCCGGCTTTTCGCCGCTGCGGGTGATGTTGTTGACGATGATGTCGCGGTTGAGCGCGTAGGAGAGCGCCTTGCGCACGCGCACATCCTTCAGCGCTTCCGGTCCCTTATCGGAGACGTTGAACAGATAGGCATAGGTGCACGAACGCGGCACGGCATGCGTCTGCTCCGGATATTCTTCCTTCAGGCGCGGGAACTGGCCGGACGGCAGCTCGATATAGTCCAGTTCACCGGCCAGATAGCGCGTCAGTGCTGCGTTCTTGTCGTTGATCGCCTGGAAATGAATGCTGTCGATGACGGTATTGTCATTGTCCCAGTAGTTTTCGTTGCGCTCAAGCGTGAGGTCCTGACCGAGCTTGTCTTCAACCAGCTTGTATGCGCCATTGCCGACCATGTTTTCCGGCAGGGTCCACTGGTCGCCATATTCTTCGACGACGGCCTGGTTGACCGGGAAGGTCGAGGTGTGGGTCAGCATCTTGACGAAGAACGGGATCGGGCTTTCAAGCGTGACTTCCAGTGTGTGGTCATCAACGGCCTTGACGCCCAGTTCCGAAGGATCGGTATCGCCCGCAATGATGGACGCTGCGTTCTTCACATTCATCAGCTCTTCATACCATGCATATGTCGAACCGGTCGCGGGATCGGCAAGGCGCTGCCAGGCAAAGACAAAATCGCCGGCCGTCACCGGGTCGCCGTTGGACCATTTTGCGTCGGGGCGAAGATGGAAGGTGTAGACGGTCTGATCGTCGGAGACATCGTAATCGGTCGCCACGCCGGGAACGAGATCGCCCGCATTGTCCTGACTATAAAGCCCTTCAAACAGCTGGCGGGCCACATGCGAACCCTGGATCGTGCTGTTGAGCTGCGGATCCTTGGTCTTGATGGAATCAAGCAGCCAGTAACTGAGGCTCTGATCGTCAGCCAGCGTTTCATCCGGCTCAGGGTTCGCAGCATAGGCCGGCGCAGCCAGTAAAAGCGCGAGGCAGGAGGAAAGCAGAAGGGTCTTTTTCATCCGGACGGACTCCCATGTTTGTGGATTTTATGGCGCAATGAGAATGCTCAGGAACAGTATCTAACGTCATCATAGACTGACCAGAAATTCCATCGAACCATAGGCTCGCTGCATCGTTCCACGCAAGAGAAACAGAATCTTCTTCAGTGGTTTGATGCTTGTTTCTGAAGTTGCCAATGAAGCACAAGACTGCGCGAAACGGAAATTTTTTCGTGCAGTCCGTGAGGCATCCCCTCTCCTGGAAAGTTTTCCTACACGATTAAAAACAATTAAATAACAATATCTTATATTTCCATAGAGCTTCTTCACTGCCCAAACTTCAAAAACTTTTCAGATGTGGGAAAACAAACGGCTCGCTCCTTTCTTTTCGGAAGGGAGTTGCAATACCAACACGAGGCTGCAGATAGAAATCTTCAAAGGCCGGCCGGCCGCCGCAATGCGCCATGCCGGGCACCATGAACAAGCGCACGCAAAAGGGCGGATTAAAGCTTAACCCGCCCTTTAGCCAATCCCGATTTAACGTATTCTAGAAGCTGTAGCCCAAACCGATTTGCACACGGTTTTGATGGGACTTCACGCTGAAACTGTTATCGAAACCAAAGGGATGATCGACCTTCGGGAAATGCGAGTATCGGTATTCAACACGGCCGAACAGGTTCTTTGTAAACGCGTATTCAGCACCGGCACCGATGGTCCAACCGTTGAATGCCTGGTCGTCTGTATCAATGCTTCCACCAGGCCCCGAAGCCTTCAAGCGAGCGCCGACAACTTCCCAGCCGCCTGTCGCATAGATGAGTGCCTGATCAAAGGCGTAACCCGCGCGAGCGCGGATCGATCCACCCCACTGGAGATCAAGCTTGCCATTCATTGGCTGATAGGAGCCGTTCAAAAGAACGTCCAGATTCTGATCATCCGAGCCAAAATTATAATCGAGCTCACCTTCGACACCCAACACGAAATTATTTTCGAACTGGTAATTGTAACCGACAAAGCCGCCGATCAACCCATTGTTTGAATCAAGGCTCGACTGACGTATTCTGAATGTATTGGGTTCCGCTTCGGTCCACACCCAGCCGCCGACCCCACCGACATAAAACCCCTGCCAGTTGAAAGCGGTGGGCACATCCCTCATCGGAGGCACCTCTTGCTGTGGCGCAGGAGTCATCACGATATCGGCTGCATTGGCCGAGACGCCGCTCATCAAAGAAGCCAACGTAATCAAAGCTATTTTACGCATATCTGCCCCTCTCCAAAGAACGCGTCCAAACGCGTTGGGTAATTATCTTATTACGATCGCCTAAATTAGTTAAAACCGCATAAATGCGACAAATTTTAGTCGAATTATGGTCATAATGCATAAAGTGTAGATATGTTCCGTTATTAATAAATTTTATTTTATTCGCGATTTAGGATATTAATTACAGGATATATACTAAAACCTGCAGACCGATTTCCATAATTTGAAGGAATGGAATCCCCGGCAGAGCTTTATCTAGTTCATAAGGCGTCGACTGATGTGGAGCTCGGCATGGCTTTCATGCCAACGCTTCAAGCGCGATGGCATTCAACTTCATCAAATCCGCCCATGCTGCCTAAGCTGATGGCGCCCGGAATAAATTCTCTATTGCAAAAGCATATGCAGGAATGGCGCGCCCAGCACATTCACAACGCCCACGAGGACCATCATCAGGCCGGCAACCGAGCTTTCTTCCTTGCCGATCTCCGTTGCCTTGGCCACGCCCGCGCCATGGGCCCCCATGCCGAACAGGGCGCCGCGCGCCAGCGCAGAACGCAGCGGCAGAACATGCAGCAGAACCTCGCCGATCAGCGCGCCGGCAACGCCGGTGATAACCACGAAGACGGCAGTGAGATCGGGAATGCCGCCGATATCTTCCGAGACGGTCATGGCGAAAGGCGTGCTGAACGAACGCGGCATAAGGCTCAACCGCAGGCTTTCGTTGAGGCCCAACAGATCGGCCATACCCCAGGCCGAAAGCATGGCTGTGCCGCTGCCGGCCACCACGCCGATCAAAAGCAGGGGCCAGTAGCGCCTGATCATATCTCTCTGTTCGAAGATCGGCAGCGCGAAGGCTACCGTTGCCGGGCCGAGCATCATCACCAGCCAGTGGGTGGCATGAATATAGCCGGAATAGCTCTGACGCAGGATCAGGGCGACGACAATCAACAACGCCGGCGTCAACACCAGCGGCGCCGTCAGCGGTGAGGCAAAACGGCGATTGAGCTTCTTGGAGACAATGTAAAAGGCAATGGTCAGCAACGACCAGAAAACCGTTGCCGTAAGCATTCCGAGGAAGGGCATCACGTATTGTCCGAATTCAGCTTGGCCATCAGCCGGAAACCGAGATCGACGGAAAGCGCGGTTGTGACCATCACACAGACAACGCCGGACAAAATGACCGCCATGATTTTCAGGCCATCGATGCCCAGAAATTCGGGATGATCCAGCACCGCCAGAACAGCAGGCACGAAGAAGAGCAGAAGTTCGGCAATGAACCAGCGGGCACCGCGCCGGATGCTGGCGGGCTGCACAGCGCCGGAGATCAAGGCCATGAGCAGGAACATCATGCCAACCACGCTGCCGGGTATAGGCAGGCCAAGACCGCGCGAAATCACTTCACCGGCAATCCAGATGCAGAAAAGCGCAGCCATCTGAGCAACCAGGCTCTGGCGCAGTTTGCGCCGGAAAATGACGGACGTCTTATGAAATGACGCCGGGTTTGTTTGCGGCGCGGGGTTGAGCAATGCCATTGCGTGATCCTTTCACACACATGATATAGAACCCCGGCTGCCCGGTTAAAATTGAAGAGATGGCATGCACACTATGACGTCACAGCATAGCTCCTTGAATTTTATCAAGAAAACAGCCCCTGCTCAGCACCGACTGCCCCCCTTGTGAAGGAAGGTCATTAATTCTGCGGGCCGTTCTTCATCGATTCACGGATTTGTTATCGGTCCGCGTGCGGTTCGACAAGTTCGTCACGGGAGCCCGTGATGCCTGGAGTTCAGGGCCTGTCGGGCTTTCATGAATCCAGCACATGACCGATTTGTGAATCTGAAGCATTATTCTAAAAATCCCGGGAGCCATGTTCGGATCGTGGTTGGAATTCCAACCCTCAAGGTTGCGCCATCAGGCCGCCCCAGTGTTCACGAACAGGAGACGACCGGAAATGAAACGAACCCTACTCACACTTGCTGTCCTTCTCGCCGCCGCCCCGACAGCCTTCGCACAATCAATGGAGATCAGCCGCCATGCGGATCGCGCCGGACAAATCGGCGATGCCGAAGTCTTTACCGGGACCTCCTATGTGGCGCCGGTTTTCCCGCCGGTAATGGGCGACGTCAATGCCGGTGAGGTTACCTTCCTTCCAGGTGCCCGCTCCGCATGGCACACGCACCCGGCCGGCCAGATCCTGGTCGTGACCTCCGGTACCGGATGGGTCCAGGAACGCGGCCAGGAAAAGCAGATCATGAGCGCCGGCGACGTTGTCTGGTGCCCGCCGGATGTCGAGCACTGGCATGGCGCGACCGATACGACTTCGGTAACCCATTACGCCATTCAGAAAGCCGTCGATGGCTCGGCCGTTGACTGGGGCGCGCATGTTACCGATGAAGAATATGGCGGCTAAGTCCGCCGTCCTGCTGCGCGGCCTTTTCAGGGCCGCGCTTCTCCCGCCAGCGCCGTCGCTTCGAAGCCAGTGCTTGAAGACCGCGATTGCCCGTAAGGCAAGGAAAGCATGATCGAAGGTCTGGATCGCTACGGCTGGTTGTCTGCGGCAGATAGGCCACAGCCCGAATTCGGCATCGGGTCGGAACCAAGCTGATACCGTAGTCCGGCATGTCCCGCCGCGCTCCGTTGCGAGTTTCTCGCCTGGACGACAACAACGGCATCTGACAACACAATAACACCGACATTTCGGCTCATTGGCCGCGGGCTTTGACACAAGCAGTCCCTCCCCCCGATGAATTCATTCCCAGACACTTCGACGCACCTTCGCGCAAAGATGCCGGGTTGACTCAAGGTCAGTTCAAAGCCACACCTTGGCTCATGAACAACACGCGTTTCCATCTCCGCTCTCAACGGGTTCGCCTCATCGTAGGCAAATAGCCCCCGGCCTGGTCGCGTCGCGCCCCGGTCGCGGGGCACAGGCATTTTGCCACCGGGCGCTCGAAACAGCGCCTGTCAAGCGACACAAATCCTTAAATAGCAGAGATAACGCCCGCGCTCGCGGCGTTCATTTTGCTGATGATTTCAGCAAGGAGATGGACTGTGCCTTCAAACCAAAAGAAACTGCGCAAACCTGCCATTGTTCTGACGAAAACCGACCACAAGCGCCTTCTGCTTCTTGCCGAACGCTTTGCCGAGCAGAATGCTGACCTTGCCGATTTTCTTCTCAGCGAACTCGAACGAACTCGTATCGTTGAAGACGAACGCATTTCTACTGATGTGGTGCGTATGGGCTCGTCTGTTCATTTCACGACCGATCTCGGCGAAGACCGACAGGTAACGCTGGTTTATCCCGGAAAGGCCGATATCGCTGAAGGCAAGATTTCCGTTCTGACGCCCATCGGCGCAGCGTTGATCGGTCTGAAAGCCGGGCATTCAATCGACTGGACGACACGAGACGGCCGGGTCTGCCGCTTGACGGTGGAATCGGTCAACCAGCCGCAGGACCCGGCCGAGCTTTAGGCCCTGCCCTCTTTGAACACGCTATCCGGTTTGTTGCCCCTGAAGGGCAATGGGCTGTTCATCCGCCGTGAACGATCAGCCCGCAAAGCCTCAGTCTCCAGACGCTCTTTCGAGCGAGAACAGAAACACAATGTCTGCTAACCTCAACCTGGATCAGCCCCGCAGCCGGGCAGAATTTTCTCAAGGCCTGATATGGGTCGCGCTGAGCATGGCCGCTTTTATCGGGATGTCCGTTGGATCGCGCGAACTCGCCACGTCATTATCCATCAGGCAGGTCCTGTTCTTCCGCGCACTGGTCGGCCTGGGCATCATTATCGTCCTGGCAAGACAATTCCTGCCCGAGATAAGGCAGGCAAAAATGGTCCGTCTGCACATTATCCGCAATGTCGTCCACTTTACGGGGCAGTATTTCTGGACAATCGGCGTCGTCCTCCTGCCGCTGGCATCGGTTTTCGCGCTGGAGTTCACGATGCCGATCTGGGTCGCTTTCTTCGCCTGGCTTTTCCTCAAGGAGAAGCTGACCCGTCCACGCATTCTGGCCACCCTTGGCGGGTTCCTCGGTGTATTGGTCATTGCACGCCCCGGTCTTGGAATGATTGATCCGGCGGCGAGCCTCGTCCTGCTGGCCGCTGCGTTTTACGCCCTGGCTCTGATCTGCGTGAAAGAGCTGACACGCGAGTGTTCGCCCGGTGTGATTGTTGTCTGGATGATCCTGATCCAGCTACCGCTGGGTTTTGTTTTCGCCCTCACGGACTGGCAGCCCGTCAGCTGGACCGATGTGCCGTGGATGCTGGTCGCCGGCATTGGCGCGCTCAGTGCCCACTTCTGCCAGGCCCAAGCCCTCAAAAGGCTCGAAGCATCGGTCGTGATACCCATCGATTTTCTGCGCGTGCCCCTGGCGGCCATTGTTGGTTACTACGCCTATGGCGAAGCCATCGACCTTTGGGTTTTCCTCGGCGGAGCAATAATCCTGCTTTCGAACTATCAGGCGGTTCTCAGGGAGCGCCGGAGATACACAGGCAAATAGGATTGGTGCATAGCCGTGCTATAAGGCGTTTATTTTTGGATCGGCAGGCGCCAGTCGTAGCTATCCTCGCCATTCGGCCCGGCGCAAGGTATTCACTTTTCTTGCTCATGATATTGGTAATTGCCGACACACAAAAAGGGTAGAACAACCGTGCTCCACGGTCACATGATCTGATGCTGGAAGAAACAATCGATATCGAGCGGATTTATACGCTCTGGGACGAGCTGGCGGATTTCGAGGCGTCGCGCATGCCGGAGGCGCGGCTACGCCTGCTTTCTGTCGTTTGTGACATGATCGATGCGCGGCAGGCCGACTGGATCGGAGCCGTCAGGCTGGTCGACAACATGCAGCGTGATCCGCTTTTCGGCTGGCGCCCACGCAGCCTTTCCGCGCTTTATCCCGACGCGGAAACTGCGAGAACCATTCAGGAAGCATTCGCGCTGATGGAGAAGGGGGAACCTGACATCACCACGATCCGCAATGCAGAGCTTGCCGGACAATTTCGGGTCTTCATGCTGCATGAGCTTGCCACGCCCGAGTGGTATGAAAGCTATTCCTACAAGACCTTTTATCGCGGTCTGGATCGGTTGGATTCGATCTGGGTGGGCATCCCCATCAATGCCGACGCCGAAATCCAGATTGGCTTTCACCGCTCGCTCTCGCAGCCATCGTTTTGCGAGCGTGATCGCCAGATCGTGATGCACGCCTTGCGCGGTATCCGATGGTTTTACCGCTTGCAGATGCTGTCGGAGGGGATCGGGGTTGCCTCCGAGCCGCTGACGCCGATGGAAAGCAGGGTGCTGCATGACCTGCTGCAGGGGCTTTCAGAACGCCAGATTGCCGAACACAACGGCCAGAGCCCCCATACCGTCCATGATCACGTCAAGCGGATCTATCGCAAATATGGCGTTTCCAGTCGCGCCGCACTGATGGCGTTGTGGCTGGGCCAGCCCATTCCCCCCTGAACAGGGGATTTCAAACGCAAGACGGCTGCCCGATAAGCGTTGGCGAAACAGGGTCTCGTCCACAGGTGCGCCTCGCCACCGTCATCAGGCTGAATGCAAAGCAGGGTCCCTTATGCAACGATCCGTATTGGGGGAACCATGCATCAAACGGCCTTGTCAGAGAATTCCGGTTTGTTCGCGATGGCACTCCAGAATTCCCCTGAAATGCCCCACGACGAGAAGGCGGCAGGCGGATCTGCGCATTTACTCGGCAAAAACGGGCCTCCCGCCCATCCGGTTTCCTCCTGGTGGGGATTTCTCGGGTGTGGTTTACTCGCGCTGGGCTGCCTTCTGGCAAAAACAGACACGGCCCTGGCACAAACCGCAGAGCGAATCGAACAGACGGTTGCCGGCCAGACGACCGTTCTCGAGCGGTTCACGCCGCCGCAGCGCATCGGCACGGTCGATATCAAGGTGCAGGATCAGCGCCGGCGCACTCCCGCAAAGGATGCCGGCCGGATCCGCTTCACGCTGAATTCCTTGACGATCAAGGGCACGGAAACACTTCCGGCTACGGCGTTTTCCGATCTCTGGCAGGGGATGGCGGGAAAGGTCATCAGCCTTGCCGATCTCTATCGGATTGCCGCTGAGGTCGACGCTCGGTATCTGCGGGCGGGCTATTTTTCGATGACAGTCGTGCCGGTTCAGGACTTCTCCTCCGGAAAGATTACGCTGCGCGTCTATGAAAGCTATGTCGAGACGCTGGAGATCAACAGTTCCATTCCGGGCATTCGCCAACGGCTTTCGCCCTATATTGATGGCATCATCGCCATGCGGCCGATCCGGATCAGGGAGGCCGAGCGCATCCTGCTGCTGATGAGCGATCTTGGCGGGCTCAATATCGAAGGCATTCTGATACGGCCGGAAAACCCGCAAGGTGGCGGAACGCTGCGTCTCAATATCGGATTCGACCGCGCCTCAGCCGGAGCCGGGCTCGACAATCTGGGTTCCGATGAGGTCGGTCCGCTGGAGCTGTCCGGCAAGGTCACCGTCAATGACATTTTGGGGCTTTTCGACACGGCGAGCCTCGTGGGCGTGACGGTTCCTAACACGCCGCAGGAAATGGTCTTTCTGCAGGCATCTCAGGATATCCCGATCGGCTTCAACGGTCTGTCCGCTGGATATGACCTGTCATACGTGACCCAGAAACCGGGCGGCGATCTGAAAGCCGACGACCTTCATATCCGATCCGTGGTCGGCACGGCGCGGCTCGATTATCCCTTCATCCGCACGATCGATCAGAGCCTTTTCGGAAGGTTCGAGGTCAATCTGCGCAATGACCGCATCGATGTCATGGGTACGCGGGCAGCGCGCGAACAGACGCGATGGGCGGCAATGTCGCTGACCTATGATCGTCAGAGCGGGTCGACGGCCTTTCTGACGAAAGCCGAATTCGGACAGGGGCTCGGACAGGAAACCGCGCTGCCCGACGTGCCGGAGGACTATCGGTTCGCGCGGTTGAATTTCGACATCGCGCATGACCTTGGCGCCGACACGGCCATTCGTCTGCGCAGTGCCGGACAGTATTCCGCAACGCCGCTGCCAGTAGCAGCGCAGTTCTCCCTCGGCGGAGATCCTTATGGCTGGGCTTTCGATGGCGGCAGCCTCTCCGGCGCCAGCGGAACGGCGGCGGCCCTTGAAATCAGCCATGACATTGAAACCGGCTGGTCGGCGCTTCCGGATCTGACCTGGACGGCCTTCGCGGATTACGGCGCGGTCTGGAATGAAGCGGCAAGCGCCGACTATGCGCGCGACGCTCTGGGGTCTGTCGGCATCGGTGTCAGCGGCATGTTAAAGGAAAAGATGAACTTTCAGCTGATCGCCGCGGTGCCATGGTACAGTCCCGACAATGGTGGGGATGAGGGGCTCAGGGTTTTCTTCAAGCTGGGGCTACCGCTCTGATGCGGTCCAGGCCGCATCGGCACCTGACAAACGAAACGTTCCGGCGGAGCCGGTTTTCGAAAAGAGGATAGAGGTTTTCCATGTCACATTTCAAAGCTTCGCGCCGCCGTTTTCTGGCTTCCGCTTCGCTGGCTTCGGCCTCTCTTGTCTTGCTCTCGGCTCCGGCATTGGCCGAAATGCTGCCGCCATCGCGAACGGCAGGTGTTCCGGTTCCATCCGGGCAGATTGATAAGGCCGTGGCCGCGCTTGATGGCATCGTTGAAGACATCAAGGCCCGCAGCGGTGTTCCTGGCCTCGCCGTGGCGGTGGTTCAAGGTGGCGAGACTGTCTATGCCAAGGGATTTGGCACACGCGGCGGCGACCTGCCGGTCACACCCGATACGGTGTTCCAGCTCGCCTCGCTGTCCAAATCCATCGGCGCGACGGTTGTCGCCCGCCAGGTCAGCCGCGATGTGGTCTCCTGGGACAGCCGTATGCAGGACCTGCTGCCGTGGTTTTCGCTCTCCGACGCGGCGGTCAGCGAACGGTTGACGATCGGCGATCTCTACAGCCATCGCTCGGGCCTGCCGGATCATGCCGGAGATGATCTCGAGGACCTCGGTTTCGGCCGCCAGACCATTCTCGAGCGGCTGAGGCTTCAGCCGCTTTCACCCTTTCGCACCAGCTATGCCTATACGAATTTCGGCCTGACGGCAGCTGCCGAAGCGGTTGCCGATGCTTCCGGCATGGCGTGGAGCGATCTTGCGCAGGAGGCCGTATTTCAGCCGCTTGGCATGACCAATACCAGCGCGCGCTTTGAAGACTTCATGGCGCGCGAAAACCGCGCGACGCCCCACGCCCGAACCGCAGAGGGTTTCGCCCCGCTCTATCAGCGCGAGCCTGATGCCCAGTCGCCTGCTGGCGGTATCAGTTCCACGGCCAATGACATGACGAAATGGATGAAGATGGTGCTCGCCGATGGCGCCGACCTCATCCGGCCCGAAGCCCTGCAGCCGGCAATCAGCCCGCAGAGTTTTTCCAGAAGGCCGCACAGCCCGGATGAACGCGCCGGTTTTTATGGCTACGGATTCGGCGTCAGCACAGACCCGAGCGGCCGGGTGATCCTCAGCCATTCCGGCGCTTTCATTATGGGGGCTGCCACCTATTTTGCGCTGATCCCCTCGCTCGATGTCGGGATTGTGGTGCTCTCCAACGCGGCTCCGGTCGGCGCGGTCGAATCGATCGGCGCGAGCTTTACCGACATGGTCCAGACCGGCGCTGTCACGCGCGACTGGTTTTCAGGCTATGAGCCGATGTTTGCAGGCTTTTATACCCCGCTTGGCGAGACCGCCGGAAAGCCGTTCCCTAAGGCAGCCGCCGCGCCGCCGCCCGCAGGCTATTGCATCGGCCGCTACAGTCACCCCTATTTCGGCACCGTCGAGGTGGCCGAGGACGAGACCGGTGGGCTGGCATTGCTGGTCGGGCCCAGGCCAGAGGCGTTTCAGCTGATGCCGTGGGATGGCGCGATGATGGTGTTCGACATCGATACCGAAAACGCGCCCGCAGGCTCCCGCTCGGCCGCCACGTTCTCCGGCGGCCCGGACAAGGCCGAAACGCTGGAGATTGAACTGTTCGCCCTGAACGGGCCTGCGCGGTTCACAAGACGATAGCCGCTCATCGAGCGTTCCGTCCCTTCGCTCCAGCCAACGCCTTCGTCTTGGCGTTGGCGGCAATGCTCTCCATCCGCTTCATCTGCCGGATCGAGGCCCGCATCGGGAAATGCCCGATGGACGACGACCATGTGATTGTCGATGGAACCTCGACAGCTGAGCTTGCCTGAAAAATCGATGTTTTCCTGACTTGTCTTCAGGGCTCTGGAACCGGTCACCGCCCAGCGACGTTCTTTCAAAACGGTTTTCGCGCGTCTGGCTTGCTTCGGTTTGGCCCATCAGAAGGCATTGCCGGCGATCGTGCGCAACCGGGCCGTTTTCTCGCTGTCGAGATTGTGACAATCTGAACGGGAGGAAATCAATATCAGCATTTGCGTCCAAACCGGACAGCAGAACGGAAAGTCATGATCGCGTTCATCGGTGTTTCCCCCGCCATTGTGGCACTGGTGCTTCTGGCGCTTCTCTTCGCAGCCTTCACGATCGAAAAATATCCGCCCGATGTCACTGCTGTCATCGGCGCGGCGCTGTTCATCGTCCTTGGCCTGGTGTCTGCGGATGATGTGATGAGCGTCTTTTCCAGCTCCGCCCCGATTACCATCGGAGCGATGTTCGTCGTTTCCGGCGCCCTGTTGCGGACAGGCGTTCTGGATGCTCTTGCCGATTTCATCGTGGGACGAGCGAAATCCCACCCTGTTTTTGCGATCATGATCTTTATCGTTATCGCAGCGTCCGCTTCCGCCTTCATGAACAGTACGCCGGTTGTCCTTGTCCTCATCCCGGTGGTGGTGCGCCTTGCCGCAAGCCTGAGCATGGCGCCCACCCGACTGCTGATACCGCTTTCCTACACCGCCATTCTGGGCGGAACCTGCACATTGATCGGCACGTCGACCAATCTTCTGGTGGCGGGAGTGGCGCAACAGAATGGTCTGGAGCCGTTCTCGATATTCGAGATCGCGCCTGTCGGCATCATCTCGGCGGTTGTGGGCGGCATTTCCGTCTTCGCGCTCGGCAGGTTCCTGCTGCCGCACCGGGACACCGGCGAGAATGTTGGCGATGAGGAGACGCCGTTCCTGTCCGAGGTCACGGTTCTGTCCGACTATGCGGGTATTGGCAAAACGCTTGCCGAAATCAGCGACTTCCAGCGGTCCGGCATTCGGGTGACAGGCATTCGGCACGGGAGCGAGATCGAACGAAGCGGCCTGCCCGAACACGTTCTCAAACAGGGTGACGCAGTGATCCTGATCGCCCCGACATCCGAACTTCTGACCTTCGAAGAACAGGCCGGCCTGCAGGTCGGCTTGCAGCGCTCGGTTTTTCTGGAACCGGACGCCGAAGTCCGGGTGGCCGAGGTCATCGTGTCGCCATCGCGCAGAAGTTCCGGCACGACAATAGCGAACCTGGCGCTCGGGCGGCGCGCAGGCATGCGCGTGCTGGGGGCCTATCGCGCCAGTCATGTGGCAGGACCGGATCTGCCGAATGTTCAATTGCGTCCGGCCGACAAGCTGCTTCTTGAAGGCACCTCGGAAGGGTTCAGCGATCTGTCGAGGGTTGGCGATGTTGTTTCCGTTACGGAGCCCGGCGGCCGGGCCTTTCGTCGGCGTCAGGCACCGATCGCCGTCTTGACCCTGATCGGCATCGTCACCCTTGCCGCATTCAATGTCTTGCCAATCGGCATCCTCGCTCTTCTGGGCGTTGCCGTTATTCTCGCGCTTCGCTGCATTGACAGTGATGAAGCCTGGAAGACCATCGACGGGTCCATTCTTGTTCTGATCTTCGCGATGCTGATCGTGGGCTCCGGTCTGGAAAACAGCGGCGCCGTGGAGTTGGTCGTGAACATGCTGAAGCCATGGCTGGAAAACCTGTCACCGATGCTCATGCTGCTGGCGGTCTATTTTGTCGGCTCCATCCTGACGGAGACCGTTACCAACAATGCTGTAGCGGTTGTCTACACGCCCGTCGTCATCGCGCTTGCCACCCAGCTTGGTCTTGATCCCCGACCGTTTGTCGTTGCCGTGATGTTTTCAGCCAGTGCGAGCTTCGCAACGCCGATCGGTTATCAGACCAACACGCTCGTTTATGGAGCCGGCAACTATCGGTTCGGCGATTTCCTGAAGATGGGAATCCCGATGAACATCATCGTCGGCTTGACGTCGGTTTTCGCGATCGGCTTTTTCTTTCCGATGTGAGGGCCAACGCTGTATCGATGGCGCTGCAAACCGGCGGTTACATCGGGGCCAGGAGTGACTTTCGGTTTTTGGGCGAGCGCGTCATAGCCTGCCGTTCCATAACGGGCATTCCCTTGGCTTTATAATTGTCGCGTATCGATGAAACAGGCATCCTGCCGCAAAACAAGTTCCGAAATCTCAATTCGATTTCCGGGACAAAAATAGTGCCAGCGCCGATGACGTCGCGCCGAACACGCATGTCCCGGTCCAGCCCCAGGCGGCATATGCAGCACCGGCGAGACCGGCACCGGCCGCGCCTCCGGCGAGCATGGTCGCCATGAATACCGTGTTCAGTCGGCTGCGTGCAGTCGGATCAAGCGCATAGACGCGCGCCTGGTTGGCAACCTGCGAGGACTGTACCGCAAGGTCCAGAACCAGAATACCGACAATCAAACCGGTGATGGAACCGCGCCAAAGACCGAAAATGAGAAAGGCCAGCACCACGAGCGCCGCGCCGAACGAAACCACAACAGCCGGCCCCTGACGGTCCGCAAAGCCACCGGCAATAGGAGCCGCAAGCGCGCCTGCGACACCGACAAGCGCCAAGAGACCAACCGCCGTGCCACCGAGTTGATAGGGCGGTTCAGACAACAACAATGCGAGATTTGACCAGAAACCGATAAAGGCTGCAAAGATCAGGAATTGCACCATGACCGCCCTCCGAAGAGCAGCATGTGCCCGTATCAGTGTCCACAAAGACCCAAGCAGGCGCGGATAACTCAAGTGAGTCGTCGGCGGTACGCGCGGTAACCAGACGGCCAATGCGACAGCGACCGCCGTCATCAGGACGGCAGCAAACCAGAATACGTATGTCCAGCCCCAAAGGTCCGAAATTGCGCCACTGATGGTGCGGGCAAGCAGTATGCCGATGAGGATGCCGCCTGTCACTTTGCCGAGAATGCGCCCGCGTTCCGAAGGCGGAGCCAGATGCACGGCGAGAGGAACGATCTGTTGTGCAACAGTGGCAAACAGGCCAACCGCAAGGCTTGCGATTGCCAGCCATATGAAGCCTGGCGAGAGGGCCGCGCCGATCAACGCTGCCACCAGAGTTCCGATGGTCGCGAGGATGAGAGACTTGCGTTCCAGTCGATCCCCAAGCGGGGCGAGAAAAAGCACGCCGAGCGCGTTTCCGGCTTGCGTCAACACCGGCACAATGGCTGCGATCCCGGATGCCAAGCCGAAATCCGTCGTCAGGTGGCCGAGAAATGCCTGATTGTAGTAGCTGTTGGCAACGGAGGCGCCAGCCCCCACCGCCAAAAGGCGAACCAGAGCGGCCGGCAGGTGATCAGATTGATGAGGATGAGTTTGCATGAATGCAGACATACATTTCGGCACCAGTCGGACAAATCATTTCTGTTGTCGAATGATTTAGTTCAGCTAAACTCTGTCTTATGACACTACCTGTTTCTTTCAGCGCGCTACGCGCCTTCATCGAAGTCGGGCAGCAAGGCAGCATTAAACGCGCCGCGTTGGAATTGAATGTCACACCGGGGGCTGTGAGCCAGCAGGTCAAGTCGCTGGAAACAAGGTTTGGGGTCAAACTGCTTCAACGCGGCAATCGTGAAGTGAAGCTGTCGGCACATGGCCTAAGGCTGTTCAACATGGTTGCGCCGGGATTTGAGCAGATCGATGCTGCGGTTCAGGTATTCGAAGATCGTCGCGCGAAGCCACGTTCTCTGGTCATCAGCACGACGCCGTCTTTTGCCGCCTGTTGGCTTGCGCCCCGCCTCGGCGGTTTCACCGCGCAACATCCCGAGATAGAGGTGCGGGTTGAAACATCGGTCCAGCTTGCTGACATGAATAACGGCATGGTCGACGTTGCGATACGGCACGGTTCCGGCGAATATTCCGGTCTTGACGCCACCTTGCTGTTCGAACCGCGTCTCATCGCGATTGCAAGCCCCTCACTCCTGCTTGATGGCCCCCTGACCGATCCGGTCGATTGCCTGCGCTATCCGCTATTGCAGGATCGCGACCGGGTCGAATGGGCGACCTGGTTTCGCGCGCTTGGCGTCAGGGCCGGCCGCAACGCATCGAAAGGGCCAAGTTATGCCGACGACGCCATGTTAATCCAAGGCGCCAGTGCCGGACAGGGCCTTGCCGTCGTGCGGGATGTTTATGCTGCCGGCGCTCTGAAAACCGGAAGCGTGGTTCTCGCGATCAACGCTTCCGTCCCAACCAAGGAAGGTTATTTCGTTGTCGTCCACCCAAACAAGCTGACCGTTCCCAAGATCGCGGCTTTCCGGCGCTGGATCACACGAGAGGCTGGCGCTGCATGAGCCCGCCTTTTGAAACGGTCATTCGCTCCATCACCAATTGCCAATGAAGCATAAGAGTGCACACCCCTAAAAAGCCCACCAGATCATCCCCATGAAAAAGGCCCGCTAAGAGCGGACCTTCTCGCATTCAATATTCATAGACTGTCTGGGTCAGTCTTCCTGGTTGAGGATCTCCAGTAGTCTGTCCGGCTCAAAAAGCTCTTGATAGTTCGGAGCAATGAACGGCGAAAACTCCCTCGGCGTCCCATGTATTTCAGCGAATGCGAGCTGTTCCAGCGTCTTCTTCACCGGCAGGTGCGATTGCTCGACCAGCCGGATGATTTCCAGCTTCTCAGGAGCGGGGTATCTCATTCTTCTGCGTCCCCATCCCCGATCATGCTTTTTTTTGAGCAGGCGCAGTTCCAGCGTCTGCTCGGCCACGACCTCTCTCAGATCACGTGTTTCCCGACGTGATGCCTTACCTCATCCGTCGTTGCGGCCCGTGCCGTATCGCCAGCCAGCCGCCGCTTGCAGGCCTCGAGGAACTCCTTCGACCAGGTGTAATACATGCTTTCGGCGATACCCTCACGGCGGCAGAGCGCGGCGATACTGTCTTCGCCGCGCAGGCCTTCCAGCACAATGCGGATTTTCTCCTCAGCGGAATAGGACTTGCGGGTGGCTCGGCGGATATCCTTGATCGCCTTGTCTGCCGTCGGTTTCTGCTGACCGGATTTCTGTCTCATCGTCACTTCCTTTACGTGAGCTATGATGAGCCAAATTCCTCCCTTATCCGTTAAGCCAAATCTGTCTCAAAGGCGTTGGGACGGGACGCTACCAAAGGACGGTAAGTTGCATCACTGCCTCGGCAAGCAGAGGCCGACGCCGCCATCACATTACTTCGTTCCGCTCAGCCGTACCGAGCGCGCATCAGTCGGCTGAAAAGCGAAAGAACCGCTGTTCATGAAATCAACGGTTCTCTCAATGACATCGGCGACAGGGATAATACTCAGCTTGCAGGCCAGATTTCCTGAAGCTTTTCACCGGCCAGAATACGGTCGCGAGTGGCCGCCTCTTCCTTGCCAAGAGCATCGGCCTGATCGGCGACGGCTTTAAGGTGTTCCTTCCGGATCACGACGACACCGTCAACATCCCCGAAAATCACATCGCCCGGACGAACGGTCGTTTTTCCGATCTGAAGCGGAACCTGACTTTTCTTCGGTTCCTTTTTACCGGTCACTCCGATTGGGCTCGGCATGGTTCCGAACAGCGGATAGCCAAGCGCCCGCACCTGCGCCAGATCGCGAACCGTTCCGTTTACGATCGTCGCCACACAGCCATGGGTCTTGGCACCCGTGCTCATCAGTTCGCCGGAGCATGAGCCCGGCGCACAGGAGGCATCGCACACCATGATGCCGCCCTTGGGGGCATTGTCGATGGCGTTGTGATAGACATCCTGCGGCTCGCCCTTGCGATCGGACGGCTCGAACAGAACCGTAACGGCAGGGCCGCAGACCACATCTCCGTCAGCAAGAGCCCCCAGAAGCGAAATACCCTCCAGGCAACCCCAGAGGCCAAGCGCTTCCATACTGTCGTGAATATCGCCCGAATACCATTTTTTCAGGCGCTCGATTGCCTCCCAATCGGTGTCCGAATAATCAAATTCAGCCATTTCAATCCTCTTTTCTGGCCTTTTTCTGGTTGGATTTCTCAATCGCCTGACGCAAATAGCTGGCGCTGCTGTCGATCTGCGCGCGCAGAAGCGCTTTCGCACCAGCTTTGTCGCGTGCAATGATCAGGTCATAGATGCTGGCGTGTTCCGAATAAGCCTCATCCAGCGATTTGGTCGGCACCCGGCTGGACACATGGATCACATCGTTGATGAGACCGGCGAGGTTGTCGTAAATCAGATGAAGAATCTGATTGCCGGTGGCGTGCACCAGCGCCAGGTGGAACTCTGCATCGGCATTGACAAAACCAGAAAAGTCCCTGTTATCTCGCGCCTCGCGCATCGCATCCAAGGCCGCGGTGACCTCCGGTGTGACGGGCGTTTCATTGTCGGTGAGCAGTTCAAGAACTTCAGACTCAATCATCCGACGCACCGCCATCAGTTGCAGCAGATAGTCCGGATCCGTGGAAAACCGCTGGCGAACCGTAATGGCCAGCGTATCGAGATAACCATCCACATCGTCGCGTACGACTTCGGTTCGCTCGCCGTGGCGACGGTGCACCAGCCCCTTAACCTCAAGCTCCTGCACAGCTTCACGCACAGCACGCGTCGAGACACCGAACTCTTTGGCAATTGCACTTTCAGATGAGAGACGATCGCCGACCTTCAGCTCACCCGCGAGAATCCGGTTCTCCAGGATTTTCGAGACCTCCGAGTGCAGACGGCCACGTCGACGGAACTGCATTTCGTTATCGATACCGATGTCAGAGTTCATAACCAGCATCCTTTCGCCTGTTGACAGTACATATGTCATGAGTCATAAGTCAAGTGTTAGTTTCTTGTAGTTTCGCGTTGGAGGCGGAAACATACAAGGCACACAACGGGAGGTTATGATGAAATCCACACTGAAGACTTTGATTCACACGTCCGTCACGGCTGCCGCCCTTCTGGGGTTGGCGAGCGCTGCCCATGCTGAATGGCCGGAGCGCGCCGTAACAATCATCGTTCCGTGGTCAGCTGGCGGCGGAACCGACGCCACTGCTCGCGCGGTCGCAGCGGATCTGGAAGAAAAATTCGGCCAGCCGTTTAACGTCGTAAATCGCACCGGCGGCGGCGGTCTGGTCGGCCACTCGGCAATCGCCAATGCCAAGCCGGACGGCTACACAATTGGCGTAATCACCATCGAAAGCACGATGTATGAAACGCAGGGCCTTCCTGGCGTAACGCCGCATGACTACGATTATATCGGTCGATACAATGCCGATGCCATCGGTATCAATGTGCAGGCTGAGGCCGACTTCGGCGATGTTCAGGCGCTGATTGATAACGTTCAGGCGAACCCGGGCACGATTACAGCCTCGGGCGCCAACCGCGGCGGGCTTTCGCATCTGGCATGGGCCGGCCTCTTGAACAAGCTTGGCATCGCGCCCGATGCCAGCCCTTGGGTTGCCTCAGACGGTTCCTCTCCGGCTTTGCAGCAGCTTGCCGCTGGTGCAATCGATGTCGTTTCGACCTCGCCAGCTGAGGCCCTTTCTCTGGTTGAAGCAGGAGAAGTGAAGACGCTGGCTCTGATTGCTGACGAACGCAGCCCGCTCTTCCCGGATATCCCGACGACCACGGAAGCACTGGATGTTCAGTGGTCGCCAATGCCGTTCCGTGGTCTTGCCGGACCGGATGGTATGCCGGAAGAAACCGTGACTGCGCTGGCCGCAGCCCTGCAGGAAATCTGCAATGATCCGGACTTCCAGATGTTCATGTCTTCGCGCGGTTTCTCCGTTGCCTATCAGGATTCTGCGACGTTCAAAGACACGGTTTACGCCGATTATGAAGGTTTGGCCGAAACCATGAAGGTTCTGGGGCTGGCGAAGTAACGCTTCCGGAGTAACTTGCAATGAAAATCAGCGACCGGATTACCGGACCCGCTCTGTCGCTCTTTGGAGTGGCCGTGATTGTGGGAGCTTCCCAGCTTCCCACAGTCCCGGGCGTGCGTTTCGGTGCGGATCTTATGCCGATGCTGATCGGCATCGGATTCGTCGGACTGGGTGTTGCGATTGGTCTTGGCGGCTTCATAGTCGGCGCTGGCGAAAAGCTGTTCGACCTTTCTGAATGGCGTGTGCCTTGGCGCAAGAAGGCTGCAGCCTTCTGGACACTCGCAGGACTGCTCGTCGGCATTCTTGTGTTCCAGTCGGTCGGTTTTCCCCTTTACGCGATGATCTACATGGTCGTGCTGATGCTGCTTATGGGCGCATCCTGGCCCCTGACCACAGTTATCTGCCCTGTCGTCGTTCTCCTGCTCTACTTCGGCTTTTCAAAAGGGTTGCTGGTGCCTCTGCCCACCGGCATTCTGGGAGGAATTTTGCCATGAGCACCGAAACACTGCTTCAGGCGTTTTCAATCGTTATGCAGACCGATGTGTTGCTCGCCATCCTGCTCGGCGCAGTTTACGGCCTGTTCATTGGTGCTCTGCCGGGGTTGACGGCAACAATGTCGACGGCGCTGCTGGTACCGGTGACCTTCTACATGGCGCCGGTACCTGCCATCGCGCTGATCGTTTCATCGACAGCCATGGCGATTTCAGCCGGTGATATGCCTGGCACGCTTTTGCGCATTCCAGGCACGCCGGCATCGGCAGCCTATACAGACGAAGCCTACCAGATGACAGTGCATGGCAAAGCCAACACAGCGCTGTCCATTGGGTTCTTCTTCTCCGCAACGGGCGGTCTTGTCGGTGCCTGTGTCCTGCTTCTGACCGGGCCACTTCTGGCGAAATTCTCCCTAAACTTCTCCAGCTTCGAATTCTTCTGGCTTGCGGTGCTGGGCCTTCTAACCTGTGCACTTGTCTCCGGCAATGATGCGGCCCGCGGCTTTGTTTCGCTACTGATCGGCCTGCTGATCTCCACTGTCGGGCTCGACATCACCACCGGCGCGCCCCGGTTCGTCTTCGGTCAGATAGAACTGATGGGAGGTGTTTCATTTATTCCGGTGATGATTGGCATGTTTGCCTTTTCCGAGATTCTGCGTGGGTTCACCACCAAACAGACAGGCGGCGGCGAAATGCCGAAGCTCGGAAAGATTACGCCATTTCAGGGCGTTTTCGGACTGTTCCGGAAATATCCTTTCTCCTTCCTGCGCGGCGCATCTCTTGGAACGGTTGTCGGTGCACTGCCGGGCATTGGTGGCGATCTGGCCGCCTGGATCGCCTACGGAATGAGCAAGCGCTTCTCCAGGACACCTGAGAAGTATGGTACAGGCCACCCGGAAGGCTTGATCGAATCAACATCGTCGAACAATGCCGGCCTTTCCAGTGCATGGATACCCGCACTGGTTTTCGGCATACCCGGAGACGCGGTCACCGCGATCGCGGTCGGTGTCCTGTTCATGAAGGGCGTCAATCCCGGTCCCCGGCTGTTCGCGGAAAACCCCTCGATGCCGACAGCGATCATTCTCTGCTTCTTCGCCGCCAACCTGCTGCTGTTCCCGCTTGGTTACGCCGCGATCAAGCTTGCCCGACACGTCCTGTCGATCCCGCGATCAGTCATCGTCCCGATCATTCTGGCCTGCTGCTTCCTCGGATCCTATGCCGTGAACAACACCCTGTTTGGTGTCTGGATCATGCTGATTTCCGGCATTGCCGGCTATGTCATGGAGCGCAACGGCTTTCCGATTGCGCCGGTCATCCTTGGCCTGGTTCTTGGTCCGGTTCTGGAACGCAACTTCATCATGTCGATGCAGATTTCCGGCGGCAATCTGATGGGCTTTTTCGAACGGCCAATTGCAGCAACCCTTGGCGTTTCCGTCTGCCTCATCCTTCTGGCAACTGCGATCCACGCGGTCATCGTATTCCGGCGCGCGGGCCCTGAAAACCCGGATACTGCTACTGCTGAGGAAACACCATGACCTCTCCCATTCCGGTGACCATTGCCGCCTCAGGTTTTTCCCTGACCGGTCGCCGGGACACATCTTCAAATTCAAACTTCCACCCTTTTTGAAAGGACAAAATCATGGACAACATGTTCTCCGTCGAAGGTCGCATCGCTGTTGTTACCGGTGGTCTCGGACAGCTTGGCACTCAGTTTTCCAAATCACTGGCAGAGGCCGGCGCAAGGGTAGCGATCTTCTCACGTCGTCCGTTTTCTGCCGCACAGGTCGCGGAAAAATTCCCCGGTCTTGAAGATCGCATCCGGGTCTACGAGGCTTCGGTCACCGACAAGGAAGCACTTCAGGCTGCGACCGATCAGGTGATTGCGGACTGGGGTGTCCCGCATATTCTCGTGAACAATGCCGGCATCGATTCCAAACCGGATGGTGCTGCCGACCAGAATGCTCCCTTCGAGGAGTATCCTCAGAAATACTGGGATGAGATCATCGACACCAACCTGACCGGGGTTATGCTGACCAGTCAGGTAGTCGGCACCAAGATGGCTGAAAAAGAACGCGGCTCCATCATCAACGTCGGATCGATGTATGGCATGGTTTCCCCCAATCAGGCTCTTTATGCCTATCGGCTTGAGCGTGATGGCGTGCCCTTCGTCAAGGCCGTATCCTATGCCGCTTCAAAATCCGGCCTTTTGAACCTGACGCGCTATCTTGCCACCTATTGGGCGCCGAAAAAGGTTCGTTGCAATATCGTCTCTTTCGGCGGTGTGAAAACCGGCTCCTATGACAAGGAATTCATCGACGCCTTCCTCGAGCGTGTTCCGCTTGGCCGTCAGGCTGAGGTCGATGAGTATAACGGCGTCATCCGCTTCCTGGCTTCGGATGCCTCCTCTTACATGACCGGGTCCAATGTCGTCGTCGATGGCGGCTTCACATCCTGGTAAATCTCCCCGCCTGCCGCCGGTTTCTTAGCCGGTGGCCTTTTTCAGTAAGCGGTGTTCAGCTCACTGTCCGTCGTCGAATGCTTATGGACAGAATGGGGTCCCCGCGCAGACCGTCCAGCACAATGCGGATCTTCCCCTCAGCGCAATAGGATTTGCGGGTGGCACGGTGAATATCCTTGATCGCCTTGCCTGCCGTCAGCTTATGCGGCCGGTTCTCTGTCTCATCGTCACTTCCTTTACGTGAGCTATGATGAGCTAAATTCCTCCCTTGTCCGTTGAGCCGGACCTGTCTCAAAAGCGCTGAGACAGAACATATGGCGGATACGGTGTACAATCGCGGTTCGCCGGACAGATTGGCGCTTGTGCTCCTTTTATCAAATGCCCATTAATCAGGAGAACGGTAGTCTAGTCATAACGCTCACTCAGTTTTCTATCTGCAATGGTTCCAAGGCGTCCACTTCATGTCCACATCACTTTCCAACGTCCTTCGGTATTGGCGGACATCACTCGCAGATGGTGCACTTGGTGAAGGGGCGTTTCGGGCGGCGGATCGAAAACGCTTCATTGAGTTCCCGAATGATGCGCTCAAGACAGGCTGCCTGCCAAAGCAGCTGGTTCAGAGGCTGTTCCGTGGAAAGGATGAGGTCGGGACAGTCTCAGTTCGTTTCTGGCCCTTGGTGACCGCTCGAAAAGCCTCGCACTCTGCGTCGCGCGCCGATGGCATGCCGGAGATAGTCGCTCCGGTTGTCACCGAGGGCTTCGTAGATCGGGCGGGAAGAATCGTACCGACGCGCAATGCCATAGCACGCGATCTGCTGACACCGTTGCCCCGCGGTGCCTTTGCTCTTGGATCGGTAGAAGCACTTGACGTCTTCCTGACGACGACACCCCTGCCGGAAATAACATCCGCAGATGGCTGGCAGGACTACCGCCAGCATTGCCGCCAGATGGTCGACGCCCTGTCGCCGGGCTGGCCTTCGGACGAGACCGAATATTTGCCGATCGGGAGTGGCTTCATCGAAGTGTCTGAAGGCGCAGGTGCAACGGTGCGCGGGATGCTTGATCTGTACGACAGTCTGCTGGCCGACGAACCAGACACGCCGCTTCTTCGCCAGATTGCCCTGCCTCGCTTATCAAATGGGGCGCCGGATTGTCTTATTGAGCGGGAATTTGCCCGGCGCCTTGGACATTCGAATCCGCATTTCCCGCTGGCCGAGCACCAACGGCAAGTTTTGGCATGGCTCGATGCCGCGAAACCTGGCGAGGTGATTGCGGTGAACGGCCCGCCGGGGACTGGCAAGACAACCATGCTGCTTTCGGCGGTAGCCGGGCTCTGGGTGAAAGCCGCGCTCGACGGAGGAGACCCGCCGGTAATCGTGGCAGCCTCGTCGAACAACCAGGCGGTTACCAACATCATCGACGCCTTCGGCAAAGATTTCGCCTCAGGCGAAGGTGTGTTCGCCGCGCGCTGGTTGCCGGACATCAAGAGCTTCGGGATGTTCCTGCCGTCTCACTCCCGGCGCACAGAAGCCGCGCAGCGCTACCAGACGGAGGCCTTTCAGGCAGAATGCGAGTCCGTAGCCTACGTCGAACGCGCCAGGGCCGCTTGGCTTATGGCGGCGGAAAAGGCCTTCCCGGATTCTGAGGGGACTGATGTCGCTGGGGTTGTCGCAAAGCTACGGAATCGGTTGACCGAAGAAGTCGCTAAACTCCGCGACCTCGATACCGCATTCGATCGCCGCAAATCCTGCATCGCCGCCCTTTTGTCGGAACTCGGCGAAGATCCGGACGCCGAGCAAAACCGGCGCTCCGATGCTCTTCAGCTCAGTCAGGACCTGGCAAATCGAGTGGCCGCTGCACGCACGGCGTTGGATCACTATCTTGCCTCTGAATCCTGGCTCACCGGGCTGTTCGGTTTTCTTCCTTCGGTCAAGCGCCAACGAGCTCTGAAAGCGCGACTGGCCATCGGAGATTTGTTGGATGGATTGCAGGATTTGCCCCGCGTCGAAGATATCGAAGCGCGGGTCTCAGACGAGGTGAAACGGGGGCAGAAGGGCGTTGCTGCGGCAGAAGACCTCTTGGCTCGCGCCGAAAGCCTGAAGGAACAGGCCACGGCCAGCGAATTGGCGTGGCGCAAGGCCACCGGGAACTTCGGAGACTCGGAGGATCTGGACGCGCTGGAACGGTGTGCGGACATCGGCACTCGTTTCGACCTCTTCTTGCTTGCCACCCACTATTGGGAAGGACGGTGGCTCATGGCGATGGAGGCAGATCTGGCGACCATTGCAACTTCGCATGAAAAGACCGGGCGAAAGGCTGTCGAGCCGCGCTGGAAGCGACGGATGATGCTGACACCGTGCGCCGTGGCCACCTTTGCCAGCCTGCCGTTGAAGCTGTCCTGCAGCAGGTTCCAAGGTGGCAAGTTTGCGAACGACAGCCTGTACAACTTCATCGACCTGCTGATCGTTGACGAGGCCGGGCAGGTCTTGCCAGAGGTTGCGGGTGCCTCTTTCGCCTTGGCCAAGCGCGCGCTGGTCATCGGTGACACGCAGCAGATCGAGCCGATCTCAGCCGTGCCCGGACCCGTCGATATAGGCAATCTAAAAGACAGCGGATTGCTCGACGGTGAGGAGGTGCCGGAATTGGTCAACGCCAGCGGTATCCGGTCGACCCGCGGCAGCGCCATGCGCCTCGCACAACAGGCCTGCAGGATATCCCCTTGGCCCGAGCTGGACCGCGGGCTCTACCTGTTCGAACATCGTCGCTGTCATGACGAGATCATCGGGTTCAGCAATGCGCTGTGCTACAAAGGCAAACTGCGCCCGATGCGCGGCCAGTCACCGGCGAATGCTCCGCTTCCTGCGCTTGGCTTTTTGCATATCGAAGGTCGTGCATTCACGAGTGGCGGAAGCCGCGCCAATCCTGTCGAGGCCCGCACCATTGCCGCGTGGCTGGAGGACAGCCGTACCTTGCTTGAAGGCCGCTACGGTCGCCCACTGGAGCAGATTGTCGGGGTCGTCACCCCTTTTGGTCAGCAAGTGCGCGCAATCCGTGACGCCTGCACCGAGCGTGACATCACTGTGTCCGGCCGTGACGGCATGACCATCGGCACCGTGCACGCGTTGCAGGGCGCTGAACGGCCCGTGGTGATCTTCTCGCCGGTTTACTCCAAGCACGCAGATGGCGGCTTCATCGACGCCTCGCCAAGCATGTTGAACGTGACCGTATCGCGCGCCAAGGACAGCTTCCTCGTCTTCGGCGACATGGATGTCCTCGCCACGGCCCGCAGCGGCTCCCCCCGTGCGTTGCTGTCCGAATTCCTGGCCACCAAGGGCAAGG
The DNA here is from genome assembly GCA_003001975.1 of Martelella mediterranea. Lineage (GTDB taxonomy): Bacteria > Pseudomonadota > Alphaproteobacteria > Rhizobiales > Rhizobiaceae > Martelella > Martelella mangrovi. The sequence goes on along the minus strand of PVUG01000010.1, from coordinate 122,747 downwards.
CGTTGGATTTCGCCATGGAACCCCGTGAAGACCTGACACGGGGCGAGGCAAGGATCGAAATGCTTCAACAGGCGGCTGAGCACGACGCCTTCTTGCTGAATGCACTGAGAGGCGAAGGTCGTAGATACGTGATCGTCAGCCCCTGGGTCGTAGCCGGAACAATCGAGCGGACCGGCCTACTGGACGCTATGGCAACGGCACGCCAGCGTGGTGCCGAAATTGAAGTCTTTGCCGACCCATTGCTAAATACCGGCCCTGCAGCGGGCGGGCTCAGCCAGATAGGGGCTGTTAAGAGCAGGCTTTCAGAAATTGGCGTCGCGATGCACAGGGTCCCTAAACTGCACAGCAAGATCGTGACCGTCGACAAAGATCTTCTCTGCGCTGGATCGTTCAACTGGCTCAGCGCCGATCGCAATGGACAATACGCCCGGCACGAAACTTCTTTTGTCTACCGCGGCCCTCACCTCGAAGAGGAAATCAAGATCATCCGCGCCGGCCTTTTGCAAAGGGCAGAGTAGAATTCAGCCCGCTACGGGCATTCGAACAACGTACGACGGACGGCTGCTTTGCAGATATAACAAAAATCCTGCGAAAGTCCGAGATGGAGCCCCATATCCGTCCTGTTTTGGTTCATCGCTTTCACGATACTGATCACTTACTTCGATCAGGCTTACGCGGGAGACTCTGCTCCCTATTGCTTTTGCCTGAAGCGGGATGGGACACTGCCTGTTGCACGGCGAAACATTGCAGCGAATGAGGCAGAACTGTCATAGCCGAGGTCGAAGGCAATGCGGGTCACTTGATCACCTGAGGACAGTCGGGAAATGGCTGCCAGCACACAGGCCCTGCTACGCCATTCCACGAAGCTCAGGCCGGTGCCTGCGCGAAATACCCGGGTGAAGTTACGCCTGCTCATATTCAGGGCTGCACACCAGTCGTCCAGTTTTGCGTGGACATTGGGCGCGGCGCTGAAAGCCAGGCAGTGGTTCCTCAACGGGCCAACGGGCGGCAATGGAAGCGTCAGCGGAACGATCGGCTGGCTTGCGATTTCCGGCAAGACCAATTCAGACATCAGACTGCGCTTGTTGTCCCCAGTCCCGTTCGTCTCCGCAAGCGCATCAAGTAAGGCCCTGAGAAGTGTTCCTACTTCAAGAACAACGCAATGTCGTGGCATCTGAGGCAAGAGCGCGGGCTTCAGGTAGAGACTGCGCATATTCACCTCGCCAACCATCGTGACTTCGTGTGGTATCCAAGCCGGGATCCAGAGCGCCGCATCGGGTGGCATCATCCACAGGCCAGACTGTGTAGTCACGATCGCGGTTCCGGTTAGTCCGTAGAGGAGTTGCGAGCGTTCATGACGATGCTCTTCCAGATGGCTGCCATCGGCATATCGCCGTCCGAGGGCAATAATGTCCTCTGGCCCGGTAATGTCTTCGGTCATGGCTCACTCGCGATGAATTTTGGCTCATCATAGATATCATTGCAAAACGCGCACGGGCAAGAACACCGGGAACCAACGGGAGTTTCCAATGTCCAGTCAAACCACGGTCTCCGTACGGGGGCATGATGAAGGCCGGTTCCGGCTTTCCGGCATCGCCACCTCTCACTTTCTGAACGATCTGATGCAGGCCTTGCTGATCGCAAGCTATCCGCTATTGCGCACGGAGCTTTCCCTCGACTTTCTGCAGATCGGCATGCTCAGCCTGACTTACCAGGTCACAGCTTCGGTGCTTCAACCGATCGTCGGCGCTCTGACTGATCGCCGTGCGCAGCAATGGAGCCTCGCTTTCGGAATGGCACTGAGCGGCGTTGGAATCCTCATGCTCGGGTTGGCCGGAAATTACACGCATCTCCTGGTTTCCAGCCTGTTTCTCGGCCTCGGGTCTGCGGTCTTTCATCCCGAAGCGGCGCGACTTGCCCGCAAATGGGCACGCGAAAAAGTTGGCTGGGGTCAATCACTGTTCCAGCTCGGCGGCAGTCTCGGCACCATGGCGGGGCCACTGCTGACAGCGGCGATCGTGCTACCCTATGGTCAGGGCTCGATCACCTGGTTCCTGCTCGTTGCCTTAATCGGCGTATTTCTGACCGTACGGATCACTGCAGCGGAGCCGGATCAGATAACTCATGCAGCGACGCGACCGTCCGGCGACCCGGTTGGTCGGCAAACATCACCCGCTGCGCGACCGGCAGGCCAACTCACGCTCCTGTTTGTTCTCGTCTGCGCGAAATACATCTATATCGCCTGCTTCAGTAGCTTCCTGGTTTTCTATCTGGAGGCGACACTCGGCTTTCCCGCTTCGAAAGGGCTTATCGTCCTTTTTGGCTTTCATGCGGCGGTTGCGGGGGGAGGCCTTATAGGTGGCGCCTTCAGCGATCGGCTCGGAACGGCGCGCGTCATAGCCTTTTCGTTTTGGGGGGCAGCGCCCTTCGCACTGGCTTTTCCCTATTTGGGGCAGGTCGGGGCGATAGCGGCGGCAATCACGGCGGCTGCGGTCATTGCCTCGGCCTTTCCCGCGATCATTGTTCACGCCCAAAGTCTGGTGCCGGCACGTATAGGCATGATCTCCGGCCTGTTCTACGGCACGGCTTTCGGCATCGGCGGCCTCGCCTCTGCCGTATTCGGCTGGCTGGCAGACGCCACCAGCGTCCACACCATCTTCGTCTGGTCTGCCTGGCTGCCGCTGGCCGGCGTCCTGACGGTTCTACTCCGCAATTCCAAGCCGGAAGCGAGGTAACGTCAGTAGTTTTCCTGGCCGTAGGAACAAGCGTGCTCCAATTAATATCGGCTTTTCCGCGTTCGCCAATCCGGATCGTCGGCCTCGAAACCAGCGTGGCGATCTTGATCTTGACGAGATCACAGCCTCGAAGCTTGCTGTCTATGGCGAGATCAAACAGGGCGCGATCACGCATTCACCCTTCGCGATCGAGAAAGAAGCGGATCGCCCAGATCTGGCGCTGCTTCAGGGGTTTCTTAACACCGACCATTCGTCCGGCGTTCCATGCAGGCCTGCCGCAAGCGGCAGGATCATACTGTGCTATTCCCATGTTGATACTCCTTTGGCCACCATTGGCCGCCAGGAGGATAGGCGAACATGATAAACCCAACGGGGCCGGGAGCGGTCAGTCCGCTTGCTTCTGATTGTACGACGAAAAGGGCCTCCTCAGTCTGCCAGGTGAGTGAGATATCGCTAGTCCATGGCGATTCCGGGAAGCCAAAGCGTTAACGGCGGCCAGTAGGCGATCAGAGCGAGAAGAAGCAGAAGCGGCAGCATCAGGGGCAAGATCGCCCGGGCGATGTTTTCGATTGGCCGGTTTGCGATTTTCGATGCAATGAACAGTCCGACGCCCATGGGCGGAGTGGCAATGCCGATTGAAAGCGCGAGTGTCAGGAGCACGCCAAACTGGATCCGGTCGACGCCGAACTGGTCGAGCACCGGAAGCAGCATCGGCACCAGAATGATCTTGGCAGGCACGCTTTCGATGAAGCAGCCGATCACCAGCAAGGATAGCGCGAGGATGGCGATGAACACAGGCTTGCTGTCGGTGTTCGCGATGGTGAAGTCTGCAAGCGCCTGCGGAAGCGCCTGAATTGCGACCAGCCATCCGACCAGAGCGGAAAATCCGACGATGATCATGATGAAGGTCGTCGTCGTTACGGTTGATCGGGCCGCTTTCCAGATGTCATGCCAGCTCAGGCTACGATAGAAAAAGCCGAGCAGCAGCGTCCACAGACATGCCAGAACGCCGGCCTCGGTCGCAGTCGTTACGCCTGTGAAGATGGCACCGAGAATGATGGCGGGCGAAACCAGCGCGCCGATGCCATGGATGGCGGTCTTTCCAATTTCCGGCAGCGACGTGGGCTCTTCGCGAGGCATTTCCTGGCGCTTCGCAAGCCATGCAACGTTTGCCATCATCAGTGCCGCAAGCAGCAGGCCGGGAAGCAGCGTCGCCAGAAACAGGCGTGCGACAGATGTTTCTGAAAGGTAGGCGTAGACAATCAGCCCGATCGACGGCGGGATCAGCGGGCCAAGCATCGAACTGGCGATGGTCAGCGCGGCGGCAAAGTCAGCGTTGTATCCGCGCTGCCGCATGGCCTTGATTTCGATCGTGCCGAGGCCGGCTATATCGGCAAGCGCGGAGCCGGAAGCGCCCGAAAAGATCAGTGAAGCCAGGACATTGACATGCGCCAGACCGCCTCGGAAACGACCGACCAAAGCTGATGCGAAGGCAAATATCCGGTCGGAAACGCCAGCCGCATTCATCAGATTACCGGCCATGATGAAGAACGGGATTGCCAGAAGCGTGGACGCGTCAACGCCTTCCAGTATCTGCTGCGGTACGAGAAAGGATGTGCTGGCGAAACCGGCATAGAGAAATGCTGCGATCGCCGAACAGGCGAGTGCCCTGATAACCGGTATCCCAAGGACCATGAGCGCGATGAAGCCGCCGAAGAGAATAACGCCGGTCATACCTGATGCTCCGCTTCCTGGCCGGCAAGCCGTGTCGCCACCTGAAGGATCGAATCAAGCATCAGCGCAGCGCAGGATATGAACAAGGGCACGGACAACCAGTAGCGCTCCAGGCCGACCATCGGCAGTGCGCCGACCTGCGAGGCGATGACCCGTGGTGCCTGAAACAGCAGGAAGCCCGTCAGGAGAAAGGTCAGAAGGTCGGTCGAAAGGGCTATGACCTTCTGACCGGCAGGTCCCATGCGGTTGGTCAGGAACTCGACGGCTACGTCGCTGCCCATGTGGCAAAGAGGGAAGAAACCGACAAACACCATCCAGACGAACAACAGCATCGTCCACGGCAGAACCGGGCCGATATCAGTTCCCATCGTGAGCCTGTAGAGGATGTTGGCGGCATTCAGCGCCAAGATCACGATGAGGATGACTGTCGCGGCCTGCTGAAAACGTTCAGCAAGAACGTCGAACAGATGTCCGAGGCGCTTCAACATTGTCGGTCCCTTCCCGCATGTCGCTTTCTTTACTGAGCGGACCTGCTTGCTTCAACGGCCGCGAGGAAGCCTTCCGGCAATGCACCGGCCTGATCCTTCTCGTCGTAGAATTGCTGCATCTTTTCGACAAGCGGGCCTGTTTCCATCTTGCTGAAAGTCACGCCTTCGCTCTGCATGCGCTCGATGGAGGCATCGACGGAATTCTCAACGAGTTCCGTGCCGTAGGCCGAGGCTTCGACATAGGCCTTCTGCAGCGCTTCCTGATCCTTTTCGCTGAGCGCGTCATAGGCGTCCGTATTCATCATGAAGCCGACGCTTTGCCAGTATTCGTCGTGCTCGGCAACATTCTTGGCGACTTCCTGGAAACGCGTGCTCTCAACCAGCGAAATCGGGCTGTTGACGGCATCGATCATTGAGCGCGACAGGCCCTGATAGACCTCGCTCCAGGCCATGACACGCACATCCGTGCCAAGATATTGCCAGGCTTCAACGGCCAGGTCATCCGGGTGCATGCGCAAGCGAAGGCCGGCAAGATCATCGATCGTGTGCACCGGCTTGGTGGAGACGATCACCCGGTACGGACCACGCAGGAAGATCGTGGGATCGCCAAGGACGGCGACATTCGCCTCTTCCGCAATACCATCGAACCAGCCGTTGACGAGATCGGAATGCATGAAGCGCACCCAATGTTCGCGGTCCTCGAACAGGAACGGTGCGTTCATATAGGCAATATCGGGGTTCCACTTGATCAGCCGCACGAGGCCGGCCGACTGGATCTGGATGACGTTGCTGGAGAGCTGTTCCATCACGGCATCAGTCTTGCCGAGCTGTTCGAACGGAAAGAGCTGGATGGTCAGGTCGCCGTCGGAATATTCTTCCACGAGATCGGCAAACCGCTGGATACCCTGGCCTTCCGGGCTCTCCAGGCTCTGGTCGACGGCCATGCGCCAGGTCTCCGCAAATGCTGCGGATGAAGCCAGGGCAAGCCCGAGCGTGAGACCAGCGGCCATGAGGCCGCGCGTCATCTTGTTGGTCTTCATGATATTCCCCTTTTCGCTTTGTGTTGGGTCTTTTCACTATCGGATTTGGTTCGATGCCTGGTCTTGGGGGCGCTCGCCTCTGATCCGCCGCAGATGGCGTTCCACAATGTCATCGGCGGCATCGACATCGAGTGGTTCTGTCCGCGCAGACAGTTCGGGCTGGATCGCCCGCACGAGCTGGTTTCGGGTCGCGGTCTTTTCCTGCAGCAGCCGGTTGGCCAGATGAATGCGCACCGGTTCGGGTCGAAGACGATCGAACGCCAGGCGTTCCGGCCCGAAAACGATGTCTGTGACGTCGCCGTTTGCGGACTGGCGTCCCTTGCGCTCCCGTCCGGTCGCATCTGTATTTATCGTGCCATCGGCAATCACCACGCCATAAGCCTCTTTCGCCATTTCATGGCTCACCAGTCCCTGCTCGACATCGGCGAGCACCAGTGCCGGATCGCGGTCGAAAGCCGGTCCGTAACTGCCGCCGGCAGGTGTTTCAACGGTCAGGATATCGCCCTCCTGCAGCGGCAGGACGGTGATCCGGTCAATTACCTCCGACGTGCCGTCTTGATGGGCCAGCGAGATTTTGGCAAGCCTTCCGGGCTCACCGCCCTTCACACCCCAGGGACGGAAGTGAAAGCGGTTCATGCCGCGCGCGGTAATCTGGGCACTGATGCCTGTACTTTCGAGTTCCAGCACGACCGCCGCTCCGCTGCGGTATTTCCCGGGAGCCTGGCTGTCTGGAAGCAGTTCAAAGCGACGCACGCGCAGCACCGTCTCGGCCTCCACGATTTCTGCAGGAACCGATTTGAGGCCACCAACGCGGCCATCAATGCCGTCAATGCCATCACGGACCTGGCGTCCACCGCCACCGCCACAGATCGGATTGACCACGGTGACGCGTTCCTTGCCGGTCACGGGATCGATAGCGTTGACCACGACGATGCCCGCCATGCCGGCGCCAGCCGCCATCAGGCCGTCCGGCAGTGCCTTGTTGAGGCAGCCAATGACCGCATCATAGACGCGCAGGCCCGAGGCCACGCGCGATCCCATTGCCGCAGGCGGTTCCGCATTGATCAGGCTGCCACGCGGGGCGTTCATGGTCATCGGGCGCAGCAGGCCGGCATTCTTCGGGGCGTCCGGCGCGCGCGTCAGGATGAGGTTCATCAGGCCCTGAACGATATAAGGGTGAGGCCGCTCGCCACAGATGAAATTATAGGCCGAGGGCATCTGCGGATCGGTACCGGTAAAATCGAAATCCACGGTGTCGCCGTCAACAGTCATGTTGACACGGACCTGGAAAAACTCGCCCTGCCCCAGACCTTCGACGAAATCGGAAAAGTCATAGCTGCCATCGGGTATATCGCGGATGACGTTGCGGGCCTTGCGCTCGGCAAGCGCCATGACATCCTGCATGCCGGCTTCGACATCAGCGGTTCCAAAGCGGTCGCAGAGACCGTTCAGCCGCTCGTCCATGCTCGCCATCGCAGCCAGCATGGCCTTCATGTCGCCCCAGACGTCTTCCGCAGCGCGCGAGTTGTCGAACAGGATGTTCTTGATGGTTTCGTTGACCTTGCCGGCCTTGACCAGATGGACCGGTCGCAGCCGGATACCTTCCTGGTAGGATTCGGTGAAGGACGGTGAAATACTGCCGGCAACCGCGCCGCCGATATCGGAGGCATGGACGAACGACCAGGCAAAGGCGATCAGCCGGCCTTCCCGAAAGATCGGACGCAGCATGGTAACGTCCATCTGGTGGGTCACCACGCCATCGGAGGCGAAGGGATCATTGGTCAGAATCACATCCCCGGGCTCAAGGCTATCGAAATCGAGCCAGCGCAGCACGCCATGAAGCGGGAGACCGATAAAGGTGGTCACACCCGAGCCCGAGGGATAGGCGAAGATGTCCCCTTCGGGCGTTGCCAGCGCACACTGGTAGTCCTGCACCAGCTTGACAAAGGTCGTGTGGGCCGTGCGATGCAGCGTGGATGAGGCTTCCTCGACGACCGCCGAAAAGCGGCTGTACATAATCGCTGTGCGGATCGGATCCATGATCAGGCCTGCCTTTCGATGATGAGTTCGCGCTGCGTGCCGAGGCGTGCGACAAAGCCCGGCGGCACAAGGGTGGTCGCATCGTCCTGCTCGATGATGGCCGGACCGGGAACCGCATCATCTGCCTCCATGCCCTCACGATGGAATGCAGAGGCATTGGCGTAGAATTCGCCGCCAATGCGCAGGTCGCGCGCGACAAGCTGACGCTTGCTGCCGGACGACATGCGCTTGCGACCCGTTCCCTTCGGTCCGGCAAGACTGCCGCGAATGCGGGCACGAAGCGTCATGAATTCGACCGCGGCGTCAGGATCCGAATGGGAATAGAGCCGCTTGTGCTCGGCGTGGAAAAGCGCAAATGCAGCCTCAACATTGCCGGCGCGCGCGGAAGCGTCGAGCACGACATCGATGTCGAAGGATTGGCCCGCATAGCGCATGGCCGCGACATATTCGATATCGGTATCGAGGATCATCCGCGCATCGATCTGCTCGGCAAGCCAGTCGCGTGCCTCGCTCTCCAGCCGATCAAGCACTGTGGCCAATGCCCCGTCAGCAAGCGAGCGGCGGTGGACATTTTCCACCACATCATGCGTGAGCGCGCTGATGAGCCCGCCAAATGCGCAGAAGACGGACGAAGTCTGCGGCACAACGATACGCGGAACACCGATTTCGGCGGCGAGCAGCGGTCCGTGAACACCGCCGGCGCCGCCGAAAAGCACCATGCTCAGCACTTCCGGGTTCATGCCAAGCCTTGCGAGATAAGGCATGACAGCGGCGACCATATTGGCTGTCGCGACCCGGATCGCTGCTTCGGCCGCCGCCTCTATGCTGATGTCGAGTGCGTCGGCCACCGGCTGCATCGCCCTTACAGCCGCGTCCCGGTCAAGGGGCATCTGGCCGCCGAGGAAATGCTTCTCATCGATATAATTGCAGAGCAGATAGGCATCCGTCAGCGCCGGCCGCGTGCCGCCACGGCCGTAGCAGGCGGGCCCCGGATAGGACTGGGTGCTTTGCGGACCAACGGAAAGAACGCCATCGCGCACTGCAATCACCGAGCCGCCGCCCGCGCCGATTGCCTCGATCCCGGTCACCGGCATGGAAAGCGGGAAATCACCGACCTCCGCATCGCGTGAGACTGTCGGCTGGCCATAGCGGATCAACGACATGTCCGTGCTGGTGCCGCCCATATCAAATGTCAGCAGGTCATCAATCTTTGCCAGACGACCGAGGAAACTGGCGGCAGCGACACCGGAGGCCGGGCCGGACAACAGCGTGTGAACCGGCTCGCGCTTGGCTTCGGCCGTCGACATGGCGCCACCGTTCGACTGTGTCACGAACAGATGCGCCCGGCCATGGCGCGAGGCCATGTGGTCTTCGATCGCGGTCAGATAGTCGCTCATCCGCTTCTTGACGAAGCTGTTGAGCAGCGCGATCAACGCCCTCTCATATTCGCCGATCTGCGGCCAGATATCGGATGACAGGCTGACATCCATGCCGGGAACCGTCTTTTGAACGATTTCGCGGGCGCGGCGCTCATGACCGGCATTTCTGAAGCTATTGATGAAGGCAATCGCGACGCTTTCGATGCCGGCCTTTTCCGCCTGCCGCGCGGCCTCCACAATGGCGACCTCGTCAAGTTCCTCAATCTCGCGGCCATGCGCATCGATACGGCCTGCGACGGGAAAGACAAACTGGCGTGGCACCAAAGGCGTTGGCCGGTCATTGAAGAGGCCCGTCGGGTCCTTCAGTCTGAGGCGCTGCAGCCCCATAATGTCATGAAAGCCTTCCGTCGTCAGAAGGCCCAGACGCGAACCGGCGCGTTCGATCACCATGTTGGTGCTGACGGTCGTGCCGTGCATCAACATGACCGTTTCATCGGCGCCGGGCTTCATCGCGTCAATGATCCGGTCGAAGCCTTCACAAACGGTACGATCGAAATTGGGAGGGCTCGAAGGCAGCTTGAACGACAGGACGACTTCGTCTTCACCTTCGCGCCAGGCAACGAAATCAGTGAAGGTGCCGCCAATATCGATGCCGATACGGATCATGAATTATTCTCTCTGCGTCACATCAAAAAGCCCAGACACGGGGAATGTGCCGGTCAGGCGGGTGCATTCGTCGTGTCTGTTGAGATCGATGTTACGGAGCGGTTCTGTGCTTCACAATCACAGGAGAATCGATAGCAGATATAAGAAATCCTTATACCTTCGCCTGGACTTCAGTTCTTTCTGCTAGCCGACAAACGTCGGCAGACCGGCGTAACCGAGATTGCCCATGCCGGGTCCTTCTCCAGCTCGCAGACAGCCGCAGCCAGCATGGATGTGGCCGCTTCGACGGCGCGCCCCGGCGCCCGATCGGAGGGTTCGGCCAGGATGACCTCACGCTCGAGGACGGGATTGGTGAACGGTGCCCAACTGAGCTGCATTTGTTCGGCGTTGGCGATTGTGACCGATTGCGGCTGGATCGCGTATCCGAGACCTTCAGAGGCAATGGAGCGCATTGAACTCCCGGAATCGGATTCCAGGAAAAGCGCGATGCGGATTCCTGATTGCTCTGCCGCAAGATCGACAACCGTGCGGATCCCATAAGGCCGGCTTGGCAGGATGAGAGGCAGACGGCTGAGTTCCCTGAATTCGATCGGTTTTGCCGGATCGAGTCCAGCGGACCGCTTGGCGATCAAAACGAGGGGTTCGCTGAACAGGGGCGTAAGCTTGAAATGAAGCTTCTGCACTGGCCCATAGAGAAGCGCGAGATCGACTTCGCCCTTCTGGAGCCATTCGATCATGTGCAGCGGATGCCCCTCGATTATCCGGATCAGAAGGGCGGAATGTTGCCTGGCTGTCGTCGCACTCAACGTCTTGGTCGCCCATGGGCCGAGTGACGGCGGCACTGCGATGGTAACACGGCCGCTCACTTCGGTGTTGTTGCTGGCACGGTAGATCGCACGGTCAAGCGCCGACAGCGGCTCAGCAATCGCCCTGGCAAATGCCTCGCCTTCTGCGGTCAACTCCATTCCGCGCCCGGTCCTGTGAAACAGCGTCGTCTGCAGGCTGGCTTCGATCTCGCGCACCGCCTGGCTGAGCGAAGGCTGCGAACGCCGCATGAGATCCGCCGCGCGGCTAAGAGACTTGACTTCAGCAACGCATAAAAAAATCCGCAAATGCTTGATATCAATCATCTTCGATTGCGATCCCTCGTCAGCCGTCATGGGGCGGTTATTCCAAGGTAGAGGCGTATCAAAGTTTAGGATAGCCGCAAAACTGTCTTCCATTGCTGACGAGAAAAAGAAGCCGGCTCAATCGAGTGATTTGGCCCAAGCAAAGAAAAGTGGGCTTTTCTCTGCTTCCCGAAAGTCGGATTGTTCCTGATCATAGGTCTCCACGACTGGGTTGCGGCCAGACAAGCGAAGGCACGTCCGTATTTGGGAGCCAATTTCGTGTCTCCAACGACCAACATGGGCGCGGTCGGCGGATCGGTCTAAACGGCGCCCGGATGGGGCTGTGGGTTTCCGAGCATCAGCCCTGCGTGTCAAGGGTCGCAGAACCCGGCAAACTATTGCTATCCAGAACGCACACATGATGTTATTCGGCGGCTCACAAAGGTGGTGACCATGACGCCGAATGCCGATTCCAGTAATACATCCCAGATCGCCGCCGTTCATCCGGCCCTTGCCTCCGCCCTCGCGGCCAAAGGCTATAGCGCGCTGACACCGGTTCAAACGGCGATGACGAATAAAGAGCACGGCGACGCCGATCTCTTGGTCTCGGCGCAGACTGGCTCGGGGAAGACGGTCGCCTTCGGCATCGCAATCGCGCCGACGCTGCTCGGGTTTGATGCGCAATTCGACGCCGCTGCCGCGCCGCTCGGTCTGGTCATCGCGCCGACACGCGAACTGGCCATTCAGGTCCAAAGGGAGCTCGATTGGCTTTATGCGGCCGCGAAGGTCAGGATCGCAACCTGCGTGGGCGGCATGGACATGCGCAGCGAACGCCGTGCGCTCGAGCGCGGCGCCCATATCGTCGTCGGCACACCCGGCCGCCTGCGCGATCACATCATGCGGGGCGCGCTGGACCTCGGCGCCATTCGCGCGGTTGTGCTCGACGAAGCCGACGAGATGCTGGATCTCGGGTTTCGCGACGACCTGGAATTCATTCTCGGCGCCGCGCCTGAGGAGCGTCGCACATTGCTGTTTTCGGCGACCGTGCGGCGCGGTATCGCCGAACTGGCGAGGACCGTGCAGAAGAACGCGGTGCGCATCGAGACGACCGCATCCACCGAGCAGCATGCCGACATCGAATATCAGTTGATGGTGGTGCGTCGCGACGAGCGCGAACATGCCATCATCAATACGCTGCTCGATACCGATAGCTCAAGCGCGCTGGTGTTCTGCCACACGCGTGAAGCGGTTCGTCATCTCACGGCGCGGCTGGCAAATCGTGGTTTCGCGGTGGTGTCGCTTTCGGGTGAGATGGCGCAATCGGAACGGACGAATGCGCTGCAATCCATGCGTGACCGGCGCGCGCAAGTCTGCGTGGCGACCGATGTCGCGGCACGCGGCATCGACCTTCCGAACCTTGACCTCGTCGTCCACGCTGATCTGCCGAGCAACCCGGAGACGTTACTGCATCGCTCCGGCCGAACCGGCCGCGCCGGTCGAAAGGGCGTATGCGTGCTCATTGTTCCCGAAAACAGGCGTGGCGCGGTTCGCCGTGTGCTCGCATTGGCCAAGCTGACGGCGACCGTTCGTGCAGCACCCGGCATTGCCGAGATCGAGGCGCGCTACCGCCGGCGGATCATGGATGCCGCAGCCTCTTCTACGCCGCCCGAAGGACCGGAGGCAGAATTCGTGGCCGAATTGCTGAACCGGGTGGGGCCTGAGCGGATCGCAGCGGCTTTCCTTCGTCAGCAATTGGCCGCCCGCCCTGTTCCCGAAGACCTCTTGCCGCTGCCCGCCGAAGCGCTTGAGAACAAGACGTCCGCTCGCGCCCGCCGGTCTGCAGACAAGCAAGGGTCGGTTCGCGAGCCGCGCGGTGCGGACATGCAGGACGGCGTATGGTTTACCATCTCGCTCGGGCGCAGGCAGCGCGCCGATCCGAAATTCCTGCTGCCGATGATATGCAACGCTGGCGGCGTGACCAAGCGCGATGTCGGCAAGATCAAAATCGATGAGACTGAAACCCGTTTCGAAATTTCGGCCAACAAGGCCGCCGGTTACGCGAAACAGATCAAGCAACCCGGCAGTCTCGAGAAAGGCATCAAGATCGCGCCTGCCGGTGAGACACGCAAAAAATCGAGACAAGCGAAACCGAAATTCAAGCAGGACAGCAAGCCGGGTCGCAAACACCATGCTCCGCCAGCCGATCGCCGCAAGACGTCGAAAAACAAGAGCAGCAAACCGAAGCGCCCCGCCTGATCGGGCACTTTTGCCCTGCGCCGCTTTAACGACTGCTTTCGAGAACCTCGCGCCACGAATCCTGAAGACATGAAGTCATGTCTGCTTTTTGACGTGCGCGGACTAGCTCTCAACGGCTGAATTGGGGGTGTAAAGCGGCTATTCCCAGATGTCGCACCTAGAAACTTCCGGGAGCATGGACGCGGTAGGTGGTGCTTTCTGGATGTAAAGCTGCCCCGTACAATTTTGGTTTCCGCGTCATCTGCCAATGAAGCATAAGAGTGCACACCGAATCAATTTCCGGAATTTCAGACGAAATTGGCTTATTATATCAATTACTTACAGAGCACCACACATGCCACGGGCATAAGCATGCAAATATGAAGCATAAACGTGCACACCCTTGAAAAGCCCACCAGGTCATCCCCATGAAAAAAGGCCCGCCAAGAGCGGACCTTCTCGCATTCAGTATTCGGAGACTGTCTGGGTCAGTCTTCCTGGTTCAGGATCTCCAGTAGTCTGTCCGGCTCAAACAGTTCCTGGTAATCCGGAGCAGTAAACGGCGAAAAATCTCTCGGCGTCCCATGCATTTCAGCGAACGCGTCAATAAAGTGATCCAGTAAAATCTGGGCCTCACCAGCCCGTTTGCATCGGATGAAGGCAGCGATGATCAACTCGATAACGAGTCCCCAGCGATTTCCGCAAGCGTGGGAAAGACGTTCAAAGAAATCGGCGTTGGACAGAGGATCGAAATCGATTTCGGCCTTCTTCGCGTATGCGTAGGCAAGTCCATTCAGCTCGTCGAGGTCAGCCGTGGGGTCAATCGGGCGAAAACGGACTGGCCGCAACAGATGTCTCAGTTGCCGGCGCTCTTCTGGCCCAACCCTTTCAACATGCTCGGATAGGCCGTCTACCCCGGACAGGATCAGGATCATTGGCCAGCGAGGTTCCTTCATCAATGCCTTGAAGTTATCGAGCATGGTACGGTTCTTGGCACCGCCGGTATCGGTGAAAGCATGCTGTGCCTCGTCGTAATGGATACCGATGACGCCGTTTCGTTTGGCCTGTTTGAGGACCATTTCCCAGATCTGACGAGCTTGCTTCTCCTTTCCAGCGGCAGGATAGTCAAGCGCTTCCAATGTCGAACTGCCCAGATCCGTCAACGAGTTCCGCGCCCACAGCCGGAGCTGGATAAACCGAGCCGGCCTACCGTCTGGCATCGGTGTGGCGCTGTCATTGAACGCCCTGATCAGATGATCGATTTCATGCGACTTTCCCATTCGCGACTTTCCGGTAACGAGAAGACCGCGCGCTTCAAATGGTTTGCCGGACATTGCTTTCGCATAATAGTCCTCGAGACAACTGTTGAATTGCGTCCGCAGTTCCTGCGCTCGCGGAAACGGATAATGTGCCTCTTTCAGCCGATTGGCGATACTGACCGTTTCCATATCGATGAATGTATTCATGAACTGACCTACTCCAGATCTTTGATCTGATCAGGGCGACCGAGCAGCCCGCCATTCCGCTTTTCCGATCTCTTCTTCCGCTGCGTCTCAGGCTCTGATACCGGGACCTGTACTTCCTCCGGCGTATCGACGGTGTCAGATGTCGAAGCTGTAGATTTCGCCGTCGAAACATCTGGGATGGCCGTCTCGTCAACGACCTGGTCAGCACCCTCGATTTTGTAGATATTCGCCGAGCTGCCAGTGCTGATGTCCGTGATGGCGTCGGGCGCCACGCCGAGATCAAGCCTGTCACGCGATGTGCTCGGGATGATTTTCGCTCCGGCGATTACCGCTTTCGCCTTTGCGTTGGCTTCTTCCATCGTCACATAGCTTCGCGGAAGTGCCTTTTCGACAGCGATCGTTTGCATGAGGTCATGACGTACTTTGCGCACCTGCATGATCCGGTCTTCATGAACTTCAGTTGCCTGCTGATTTTCTTTTCGCAATTGGGCCATCACATCAAGGATTTGAACCAGCGTCAGATCAGCTAACGCTGTGATTTGAAGGTAAACTTCAACAACTGTTCCGATCTTTGGCAGTACAACTGTCGCGGTGTTCATATCGTCCGGATCGACGAACACTGACACCTTTCCACGGATTCGATGCTCATCCCTGAGACGCTGAAGCTCATCAGAACTGAACCAGATGCCGGAGAACGTCCTCACACCTTCATCCGTTGGCGTGACCTTTACTTCCCATCCCAGTTGGATACGCCGGTGGTTGGGATCGATTGGCGCGAAACAACCACGATCTCGATTGATCTGATGGAAAACATCGATCGGTCGCCTTCCCCACATGCCCACGCCGTAATGCCGGGTAGACGGATACTCGTCGATGAAATATCGCGTCAAAATCCCGTAGAGCTGCTCCCCGTTCAGCACGCCATAACTCGTCGCATCATATCCGGGTAGCTCTCCGGCCTTGCGGCCGGTGTACCCATGAAGTGTCTTCATCACAGTGGACTCCAGCGTCCCAAACATCCTCTCCACGTAAGGCTTATCTGTTGATGCGTAAGTGCGACCGATCGTACTTGTCGCGCCCACTCCGACAAGTGACTTGAGGACTTCCTGATTCCTCAGTCCGGTACCGTTGTCGGATTTCAGATTTCCGAGACCAATGGCCGGCATCGGTTCCCCGGTGCATCCGTAGCGCTGGGCCTCCTTCTTCTTGTCACGCGTGGCCATCCGCAGGAGTGCCATCGTCGCGTCGGCACCCTGTTTTTCCGCAATCACCCACGCCAACGGCATGCGCGAAGCCACATCGATCGCATATAGAAGCTGCCATCGCTTCTTGATCTCTTCGTCTGTTTCTCTGAGAACAGCACGGTGATCCGACGACAGCGTCGCCCACAGACCGATCTTCTTCGCAGTGGTGACGAGCGAAATCTTGCATTCATCGATTTCCACATATTCGCCGATCAGAAGTGCCCGGATATCGGTGCTGCCGCGCCCTCTCTTGTTGCGTGCATGGCGCTCGCCCATCGTGGCCACCTCGTATGCCGTCGGGCTGACCAGCTTTTCGCAATGCGCTTTCACGGTGGCTGCCGCCGGTGTCACCAGCGGCGGTAACTCATTGCTCTCCCTCAGCGTGTTCTTCTCTGAAATGAGAGTTTCCAGGCTATCACGAACATTGGCCAGAGAGGGCTTTTTGAGATCGAGGCCGACCTCTTCCCACGCCTGCGTCATGAGTTCGCAGATTTCGTAAGTCAGGCGTGGCTCGCGATTGCCCTTGCGGTCGTCACGGCACACCAGGGCCGCCAGCGGGTCGACGTCAGGCGGAAGGTTCTGGTAGATTTTCCAATACTTCTGAAGTGTTCGCCCATTGTACATGATCCAATGAGCAGCACAGCCGCCACGCTGCACCTGGAGACGGATTTTCTCGTCGAAATAGCGTTGGGCGACTTCCTGGATCTGCCGTCGATATGCGGGCTTGTCCAACATCCTGATGGACAGGTCCAACCCTGGCTTCCCGTGCTTCTTTTGCAGGCTGTCACGTAGCTGCTCCATGCCCTTGCACAGAGCATGATGATACTGAGCTACTTTCCTTTGCCGCGGAGAAAGCGATTCAACAGTTTCGAACCCCTCAAGTCGTGCTCGTACATCCGCAGATGAAGGATGCGCGCCGGGAACCAGCCTGGTTCCAGGCGCTTTCAATGCTGCGACGAAAGTGGAAAATGGAATTAGCCGCTCCTCCCCGCTTTCAATATCGACGGCAGAATAGCCGCCGTTGGACCGAGCCTTCACCTGGAACGTCCGTTTGTGAACGGAAATCTCAGTTCCGGCGGGCATCGTGTATTGAGGCGTGAGCGTCATGCTACGACCTCCAGACGCGAATTCTCCCAAAATACGTTATCGAGGTTCGCAGACAGTTTCCGTTTAGCGACAAGACGATAGCAGGAACGGAAGACGCGATCCCTTTCGAGAGGCACATGAGGGAATAGATCCGACATGAGCCACAGCGTCGTCAGATCACGGGCCACATCAAGTACGATTTCATCAGCTTCAGGATCTGGGTCGAAAACAAAGTTGTGCATCCTGAACAAATTCTCACGCCGCTGCCGTGTGAAATTGCTAGCGTTTACGACGCACACGTCATCGGCTTTCCTCTTGCTCGTCGCAGCAACAATGGCGTCGATTTGGCGAGCGGTTGCAGGCCTGCTGAGGCTATGCTCGTGACGCACATAGAGTGCCCGGCGATAGCCGTTGGAGAAGGTCAGCAGAAGGTCGAGGGTATGATGTCGAGACTTTCCATCTTCGTCGCGGTACTTCACCGTGAACGGCTGGAACTTGAGGTCATAAAGCTCCGGGCAAACCAGAGCCTGATGGGCGCAAGCCGCCTCGGCAGCACTTTCCGCGATGCCCACTTTCGGCCGCCAGTTATTGGCGCGCGTACGATAAGGAAGGTGAATTTTGTGCGACCAGGCACTCCGTCCTGACGGGTTACGGACACCGTCGAAAGGAAGAACCCCGTGGATTGGACCGAGTTTGATATTTGAGGCCGGCGGCAGTTTCGCCAGTCCGGTATTCCAGTGATCATGCTCAATAATGTAATCAGGCATAGCGCCTCCTATTCCGTACAGCAGGCTGCACAGATTGCGGTTGATATCACGGGGGAGATCGACGCTTGCCCGGCTCCTTTTGAAGCTCTATAAAGGCAACTCACATCGGGCGATCTTTGCCCCAACTTCTATGCGCACCGGTTTTCCCGGTGCGTTTTTTTTGCCGTATGGCCGGCTGGGCCAGATATAGACGAGCGGTTTCACGGAAGTGAAGACCGTGTATCAACACTTACAAACGACAGTCAATAATGCATTAATTTCAATGCCTTATAAAAAGAAAGCGCGACTCCATTTTTCGCATTTTCTTAGATATCGCGTAAGTGTTGCGAATGGCCCCGGCTTGCCAGCAAGTACAACGACATTGATGTCGTCGTGCCAGCTGAACCTGCCACACGCTTTTCGTATCTCCTTCTTGGTTTCTTCGCTCACAACGCCGCGTGAAGACAGCATGTTTCATGGTGCGCGGAGAGCCTCCGCACAGGTTTGACCTTGAACTGAAATGAGAGGTGTGAGATGAAAGAGGCCAATCGTCCAGAACGATTCTTATGGGGCTCGAAGGACTGCAATCCTTCGGGTCTCTGCCTTTTCAGAGCTCGGTTTTTGTCTAGCTCATGAAATGCGCCTCCTTAGTTGGGGTATCGCTCGGGGAACAGGTCTTTCACATCGAGCTGCAAGGCTTCGGCAATATGCTTTTCGATATGTGCCGATCTTCCCTTACCGATGGATACCGCGCTGACAGCGGAAGGTCCGACTTTCGCTTGACGCGCAACATCAGCGAGCGTCAGCCCCCGAACCTCAAGTTCGAATTTGATGCGGGCATGCCTGCTGCGGTCAATCGGTGGATCTTTGTGTTTCATGGTTCCATCACACGAATCGAATCATTCTTGTATCTTCGTCGACGAATCGCGATTCCACTCATTTTAGGTTGCATTATTTGTATATATGCTCGCTTTAGGGGAGCACTTTTCATTTTTCGCATTCTCCGTTTTGCGCCCAAAACACCATTCCGCTGAACGCCGGGTTCGCGAGAGAATCCGCTGAATAGGCCGCGCCCAAAAGGACCGCGTCCTTGCAGCAGTGTTCGGTGCTATCAGGAGAGAGAAGTAAAGAACTCCGCTCACAGCTCATTTTCGCATTTATTGAATCCGAGAAGAAACCATGAGAAAAATCTGCGGCGCCAACACCGTTAGGTTGTTTTTTATCGCAGCTAAACTATTTATGGTTTATATTGTTGGCATCTCGTTATCGAGAACCCCACCAAATCACAGAGTGATTTGCCAAATGGAATTTACTCCACTTGTTGGCCATGAAGCGGCTCGTTAGCTTGCGCTTCCACACAGCTTGAGGATTTTGCTCTGATGTCCAGCGTCTTGCCCGCGCCTCCGTCGCCCAAATCGCGCGAGACAACGATCTCCTACCTTTCGCGGCTGGCCGCGTCCAAAGGCGTCAGCGCAAGAGAGTATGCTTCCGATATGGGTGCTTCGCTGAAACGCGTTGTCAATCAGGACGACGAAGCCCTTGAACGAATGGCCCATTGGGGAAAGCTCTCGCCCGAGCAACTCGACGAACTGAAATCGTGGACTGGCTGCCGCGCTGGCAATGTGAGACTCAAATTTCGTGGGGAACTCTACGTATCGCGCTCACTCAGGAACCCAATGATCCGCGGCTGCCCTGACTGCCTCCGTGAAGATCTTGATAATGACCACGACGACCCGCTCGAAGTTCTTGTCATGCGCGGACACTGGCAATTTCGAGAAGCGCTGATATGCGTGAAGCATCATCGTCAGCTTGTCCCGCTATGGACAATCCAAGCGCCTGTAGACCGGTATGATTTCACCCAGCATCTGCCGGCAATCGCGACTTCCCTGAACGCGGGCGAGTTGACTTCGCAACCGTGCAATCCGACACCCTATGATATCTGGCTGGACAGGCGTCTTGAAAATGGCGGGGACGAAACATGGCTGTCCAGCCAGACTGTCTATGCCGTATCAACCTTCTGCCTCTTGCTGGGTGTGCAGCTGCAATCGCTTTCAAGATCCCAGGTAAATGACGATTGGCAGTCACGACATATGGCGCTGTCGACCGGCTTTGATGTCGTCAAACGTGGAGAAGACGAAATCCGTAATGTACTGAATGGCCTTGTTGCCGAGGCGGACGCAGCGGGTGATGAGCCGAAAAAGGCATTTGGCGCGCTGTATGTCAAACTCTCGACCGATTTACTCGAAGATCCGGCATTCGCTTCGTTCCGGACGATACTGCGAGACCGTGTACTGGTACATTGGCCAATCGGCGCCAACGAAACCCTGCTCGGAAAAGCAGTGGAACGCCGGCGTTTACATTCCTTGACCACAGCATCGAAGGAAACTGGCATTGGCCAGCACCTGCTCAACCTGTTCCTCGTGGATGCCGGTGCGTGGGATGCGGACGACCCACGACCGGCGAGCAGAAAATTGTTCGACACGGAAAAGTTTGCCGATGTGCTTGCAGAGATCCCCACTCTGGTCGGACCGAAGGAATATCGGAAAGCCATTGGCGCCACTCACCATGAGTTTCAGGCACTGCACAAAACCGGCGTCCTAAAGCCGCGCATTTCAGACGACACAGTCAAATTCCCATGGAAAATGGATGCAGGCCTTGCCCTTGTCGCCGAGTTACGCGCGAAAGCGACCGATGCAGACGTGAATGACAAGGATTGGGAGACAATCAACCTCGCCGCTCGGCGCAAGAGACTTTCCTTAGACACAGTTATCAATGCCGTCCGAACGGGCGAAATTAGAATGGGCCTGCTGCAGGGTGAAAACGGCTATCACGGCATACGGATAGATAAGCGCGCATTCGATGACTGGTTATCTGAAACGTCAATGGCGACGCCTTTAACGGGAACAATGTCTTTGCCTGAGTTCGGGCGGGCGATCGGTTTCAGAGACCAATCCTACTTCGCAAAATTGGCCGACAGCGGGCATATATCAGTCATAACTGTAATTCATCCACATAATCTCTGCCCTCAGACCCGTATTACGGAAGAGCAAATCGCAGCCTTTCGTGCCAGGTTCGTTACAGTCGCAATGCTTCATGCCGAGCATGGATTGCCATACAATACCATCCACGCAAAACTGAGAGCAGCAGGCGTTGAACGGTTTGCACCGGGTGGGCAGGATTTCGGGCCGATCTGGTTGCGCGAGGATGTGACGCCCGTCTTCATGCCGGATGATTGATGAGACGCATGTGGCGTATCAATGAGGGACCAACAGACGGGAAGCTCGTCGACCGCGTATCTTTCAGACGCAGCTGGAATTGCGGCGAACAATCTATCAATACCGAAGAAATGGACCGGCGGCTTACGCCGCTATTTTGGACATGAAGTCTAGCGCAGCGTACAACCAAAAGCGGTCGCTCGTATCAGATCACCTCACTCAGACGGCTATGTCCCCACACGGGACTGCTCAGCAAATTCTGTCGTGCTTCGGCATCGGCAGACAGGGCCGCGAGCAGCGTTTGCAAAGAAACGCTCTTAGCCAAAACAGCGTCGGCCTGTGCTACTGCCTTATTGTAGGGAATGGCTAAATAATTGTAGAGATCAAACCGATTCTCACGCATCATCGCCACGGCCGCCCTATCGAATATATCGAGTAGGTGTGACGCATTCCTGCCGGCAGCTGCGCGCGTGGCCTTTCGAGTGGCAACTTTATCGATCAGCGATGTCGCGAGTTGCAGATCGTTACAAAGAATGGCTGGGCATCCCCAGATGAGTTGCGCGCGAAGAAGCGCAGGCTGACGCTCGTCGTCGATCCACCCTTGAACAACGGTTCCTTCCATCGGTGAGACGGCGTCGGCAACCAAACCGGCAACAGCTTCCGCCCATGTCGGATTATAAGCGAACCGCTCGGCCACCGGCAAAAATGCGGATGCCGATTTCAGTGCCTCGTCGCGCAAGCGAATGAGCGGCGCCTTCCGGTCGCATAGGGCGACCAGAAAAGCGAACTGGAGCACGACGGACCAGCGGCCGATGCTGTTTTGGAAGCGTTCGTGAAAACGCGTGGCCGCAAACGGTTGCAGCACGAAGTCTCGCAGAGCTGCTTCAACTCTTCCGATCCGGCGCGCGGCGTCGTGGCCTGCGTCGCTCTGCTTCTTGAGCTTTGACAGCTCAACCTGAGAGTTCGCAGCCCAAAAGGCGAGTTCCCGCTCGGCACAGACCGCGTCAAAATTCTCTTTGCTAATCCGCTCTGGGTGCCGGACGCCGGCAAGCCTATCGAAGGTCGTCAATGCCTCTTCCAAAGCGGCTTGCCGCAAAGGTCCTTCGGTATGTGCCATCGCGAAACGATGCCTTATCTCCGGCGCATCTACCAGTGATGGCTCGAAAACTGTCCAGAGCCTCTTCGGGTCAATGTCCAGCCGCGCGGCCGTTCGCAGGGCGTCATCGAGCGCGAGTATGACTGCCGCCCGCCAACGCTCTAGCTCGGGCGCGTCCTCCAGAAGGCGCGCGATCTGATGAACGGCATTGTGTTCGCCGCCTATCGCTTGATGAGGGTCTATCTTGAGGATTGCACGCCTACGCCGGTTCTCGGCAGGACGATCTTTTTGACGATGCCAGGCATGAACGGTTTTCTTCAGCATAAACGCGCTGAGGTGAATGCGCCCCTCGATCGGCGTCCCGCTCGCAACCAACGCGGTGTCTATGTCAGAAGTCTTCCAGCCTTTGCCATCCTCTCCGCCGTCTCGAAGCTTGGCCACCCCGAAACCAGCGAAAAGCGGTACGCCGCTTCGCAACACCCTCTGTGCTGCGCTCTCACTCCAAAAACAAGCTTCCCCGATGCTTCCGACAATCGCAGGCAGAATGCGCCGCTTGTCTGCTTCCTTCGCAAGCCATCGCAATCGCGCTGGGTCGTTAAGCAGCAAGACGCGAGCGACAAATCCTATGCCATAACCATACGATGCTCCGAGTGGCTCCGGATGCCGAATCCATTGGTCCGCAAAGGTGATTTGCTTCCAATCCATAATTGACAGAATTTCTGACTCGTAGATGGATGAAAGTGATCGTGAAGCAGTCTTCTTGGGTCGTGCCAGATCGAGCGCCTGACGAAGGATACGGAGCCGGACCGTTTCCGGATACGTGTGCCGAAACAGCCTGCCCAGGATGCTCTCGATCGCATCTTCTGGTGCACGGGCACGTGCAATCATCTCGCCTATGCCGACAAGAACGGCGCCATCCTTCGGCAACCTACCCGATCGTGCCCGCTGCCTGAGCAGGTGCGCTAGAAGCGGTCCGTCGCACTTCCACGGCCCGCCAGATCGGCCTTTTCGAAGCAGCCCTATGAAATGCGCGCGCTGCAGCAGGGTGACGTCGCACTCGTTCTCTCGTCCCATCAGCCAAGCAGCAGCGGCGAGCACACCGGGCGCGAGCTTCGGGTCGACTCTATCAACCGTCATAGGGAAGGCCATTGGAAGGTCGTTGTAGGCTGGGCCGAGCCGGAAATGTCCTGCCCATTGGCCAGCGCGTCGACGTAGCGTGCGGCCTCTCGCGCCGCGGCCCCCACCAGCCGCGACATGCAGAACGGCCAACTGCCCGCCATGCGGTTCAGGCTGTTGGAAAGGAGATAGACCTCGCGCTCCCCCTCGTGTGGGGTGAGCAGAAGATAGCGATCATGGAATGCCTGTCGCGGCCCATCGACGAGATTGAGGACCCTCAGCCGACGGGCGACATTTGGGATGCCATCGCTTCGGAGATCACGCAGCACCGTTTCCAGTTCATCGAGTAGGTCAAGCTTCTGGTCGTTCGTTTCGGGATCGGTCTCTCTCAGGCTCGTGACTACGGTCAGATCGACGTCGAGACTCTCGAGCCGCGAGATGACGCGCTTTAGGGTGTCGATCCCAAAGTAAGGATCAACGATTGTGCCGGCGCTGACGCGCGCCCCATCTAGTAAGCTGTTGAAGTGGGCGATGACGCCGACTTCGTCCGCGATGCCTCGCTGAAACCAGCGGTCGCTGCCTGACGGGGGCACTAGCCGATGCATGAGCGCCCGCATGGTGGTTCTGTGGATCTCGAAGGCCGCATCCTCTTGTACGCCGATCAGCGACCGGCTTGTGGATCGCGTCCGAACTTTCGATGCGCGATCTTGCAGTTCCGTCCCTAGCCCTTGCGCCGAGCGAGCCAACGGATCGTTGATGGTCAGGGTTGGGCCCATCGCGGACATGTTGAGACCGACGCGGAGGAGGAGCGAATGTTCCTCGAACTGGATCAGAAGGCCTGACGGATCAAAAACGGACATCCTGTAATGGTCGAACGGGACAGCGGTCACAGTCCTCGATGCTGCAGGCCGCAAGGCGATCAGCCTTGAGAAGACTGGTTCTCCGCCAAGCTGCAGCTCGACATGGACTGAGCAGGCGTCTGCGATCGTCCCATTCGCAGACAGGGTGAACTCCTCCGGGCAGGAGAGCTTCTGCATTGGGTCGGCCCGTTCCACGCCGAACTCGACCGCCGGGTCACCATCATCGGCGTCCGGCGCGTCATAAATATCAAACGCGCCGAGACGATCGGAGGCGACGCGGAAATCGACGCCGATCGAATCTTTCAGGAATTTCAGAACTTGATGCCATCCGTTGTCTGAGAGCGTGGCCTGCTCTGCGCTCACATATGTTCCCGTCGGCCGGGCGCGGCGTCCGAAGCCGTCGATGAGCCGATGACGGGAACCGCTCAGCGCGATGCTCGGGCCTCCATGCCGGGTAAGGTCCAAAATCGACTGCGCACGAACCGCCTCTGCGATCAGCTTGGCCTCGTCATCGTCGAGGAGAGCCTGCAGTATTTCGGCTTCGGTCCCATTGAAGCTCGCAAGCTTGCGCTGCTCGCTTTCCGGGATGGAGGCTTCAGGTCCGGCGCCGTGAACGAGACATCCGTAGAGCAGCTTTTCGTTACAAAATGCCAACCAAAGCCAATGCCGTCTGCCAATTTCTTGCATTCCGCACCCGAAGCAATCTGCAATCTAAGAACGTAATGATCGTACCACACATCTTATTATGTATGAAGCTGAGGCTAGTGAACTCCAAGCGGTGGAAGTCAGCTTCAGGGGCATCTTATATTAGGGTCACAAGGACTGGAGGGGAGTTGCAGGCCGGAGGGCAGCTATCCTCCAATCCAGCCCGAAAGCGGCCGGTCTGCAATCGGCCCCGTTTCTGCCGGTCTGGAAGCGCGGCCACTTTCCGAAATCTTGACGCTTTCGCTGTCGATCACACTCGGCGATGGTGAGCAGACAGACCGGTAATAATCCCAGAGCAGCCTTGGACAGGCACTTGTTACGATGAGCCGTTTTCAGCCTTTAGCGCGCCGAATCCAGCATCTGCGCCTGTCGGAAGGACAGCATGCTGAATGTCACTACGCCGAAGATCTGCTCACCAGACTTCATGCCGGAACGACGCTTTTGGCCGATCGTGGCTATGACACCGACGCCATCCGCGCCACGGCAAAACAGGCGAAGGCATTGGCCAACATCCCGGCGAAACGAAACCGGAAGAAGACATTCGCCTTCAGCTCGTTCCTCTATCGCTATCGAAACCTCGTCGAGCGGTTCTTCAACCGCATCAAAGAAGCGCGGGGAATTGCAACGCGTTACGACAAACGAGCCGACAATTATCTTGCAGCAATCAAGCTATCCTCAGTGCGACTATGGCTTAGTCGTAACGAATCTACGGCCTAGGCCTCGTTCGTGATGCCGCGCCGCTTTTGCGGAAGCGCAATTCCGCTGCAGCGGATGTTGCCGGGCCTGCCATCTCACTGTGTTGGCAGGCCCCTGGTCTTACTGGCGCACGGCCTCGACATCCTCCGCGCTCACGGCCGGCGCGGAATTACCCCAAGCGCTGCGCAGGAAGGTCGCGAGCGTGGCGATATCGGCATCCGACAGCCGGTTGCCGAAGGCCGGCATGGCCAGCCGTTCCGGACGCTCGGCCGTCGAAGGCATCGCGGCGCCGTGGAGAATGACCTCAGTCAGGCCCTTCGTCGTCGGTGCCGTGACCAGCGAGTTTCCTTTCAGCGCTGGGAACACGCCGGGCGCGCCGCGGCCATCCGGCATGTGACAGGCATTGCAGTTGTTGAGATAGAGAATTTCTCCATCCGTGAGGTCTGCCGCTGCCTTGAGCTTGGCCGTCGTCGGATCGTCGGCGGCATCGAGCCGGTCCGCCGTCCGCTCGTCGGGGACGGGCTGCGGATCGGGGTTGGCGTCCGAGATCGCCCGGAGATAGCCGACCATCGCATCGGCATCCTCGTCCTTCATGTATTGAAGGGATTCGCCGACCACGAGCTGCATCTCGCCGACAACTGCGGAATGGGCGTTGCGGCCGGTGGTGAGATAGTCCTTTAGGTCCGCGTCGGTCCAGGTCTGCAGGGCGGATGCCGCCGTGCGCAGGTCGGGTGCCGTCCAGCCGCCGATCTCGCCGCCGGTCAGGAAGGCCGGATTGTCGGCATTGGTGCCGTCCTGCGCCATGATCATGTTGCGCGGGCTGTGGCAGGCCGCGCAATGGCCGAGCGCCTGAACCAGATAGGCACCGCGATCAAGCTGGTCGCTTTCGCTCGCCGCCGCATCCGGGCGGAAGCCGGGCTTGCCGAGCGCGGTCCAGTTCCACAGACGAATGCCCCAGCGCTGGTTGAACGGGAAATCGAGCTCGGTTTCCTTGACCGGATTGTCGACCGCCGCGACGTCGTTGTGGACATAGTCCCAGATCGCCCGAATATCCTCCTCCTTCATATGCCGGTAGTTCTCGTAGGGCATGGCCGGATAGAGGTGCACGCCGCCGGGCGCGATGCCATCGACGAGGGCGGCGTGAAACTGATCATAGGTCCAGCCGCCGATGCCGGTTTCCGCGTCGGGGGTAATGTTGCTCGACCAGATCGTGCCCATCGGGCTTTCGATCGGTCGGCCTCCGGCAAAGGGCTCGCCGCCCTCGGCGGTGTGACAGGCCTGACAGTCGGCCATCTGGGTGACGTACTGGCCCTCGCCGGGCGCCGGCTTCCAGTCGGCCGCCAGCTTCTCATCGGGCGTGGTGAGGGACGGCGGCACGAAAATGATCGCCGCGAGCGTCACGACGCCGATGACGATGAGCGCGAGGATGATGCGAAGAAAGGTTTTCATGATCCGCTCCTCACATCAATGGCCGGGGGTTGGGCAGGTAATCCTTGCGCAACGCCTCCAGCGCCCAGTAGGCAAGGCCGCCGACCGCGCCCGTCGGGTTATACTGGATGTTCTGCGGGAAGGCGGAAGCGCCCATGACCCAGACGTTGTGACAGTCCCAGCTCTGGAGATAGCGGTTGATCGCCGAGGTCTTCGGGTCCGTGCCCATGATCGCGCCGCCGACATTGTGGGTCGACTGGTAGGGGCGCACATCATACTGCGCGCCATCGCCTTTGTAGCCCGAGGCCATGGCATCCGGGTTCATGCTTTCGGCAATTTCCTCAATCCTGGCCTTCATGAACTGGGTCATCTTGATGTCGTTGTCCTTCCAGTTGAAGGTCATGCGCATCAGCGGACGGCCGTGGCGATCCTTGTAGGTCGGATCGAGATCGAGACAGGTGTCGCGATAGGCCATGTTTGAGCCATGAGAGCCGATTGAAAGACTGTGGCCGTACCATGCGCCGACGGCGTCCTTCCAGCCCGCGCCCCAGGCCGGCGTGCCAGGCGGCAGCGCCATCTGCTGGATCGGACGGCCGCCTGAGTGGCCGCAGGTGATATAGCTGCCGCCAATGAAGCCTTCCTTGCCGAAATCGATCTGCGACATCGAGAAATCGTCGATCGACATGCCACCCGCGCCGGTGCCCACAAACGGGTTGAAAACCCTGTCCCTGAACCACATGCTGGTTCCGCCGGTCATCTGGTAGGAATAGTTCCGCCCTACGACGCCCTCGCCCGTATCCGGGTTATATGGTTCACCGATTTCCGAAAGCAGTAGAAGGTGAACATTGTGCAGCGAATAGGCGCAGACCAGCACGAGATCGGCCGGTTGGAATACCTCCTCGCCGGTATTGTCGTCGAAATAGGTCACGCCCGTCGCGGTCTTGCCGTCGGCGGCCTTCTCGATCTTCAGCACCTCGCATTTAGCCTTGTAGCTGAAATTCGGCTTGCGCTTCAGGGCGTCGAGAATGCAGACCTGCGGCGATGACTTGGAATAGTTGTTACAGCCGAAGCGCTCGCAGTAACCACAGTAATTGCAGGGACCGAGCTGCATGCCGTAGTCATTGGTATACTGGATCGACGCATTGGCTGCAGGGCGCGGGAACGGGTGGTAGCCCATCTTGCGGGCAGCATCCGAGAACAGCTCCGAATCCCATGTGTTCTTCAAGGGCGGCATCGGATATTCGGCCGACCGCGGCGCTTCGAACGGGTTGCCACCTTCCTGGATATCGCCGTTGATATTGCCCGCCTTGCCGGCGATGCCCGCGACGCTTTCGAACTTGGTCATGTGCGGCTCCAGCTCCGCCGCCGTCACGCCCCAGTCCTGAAGCTGCATGTCTTCCGGAATGATATCGGCGCCGAAGGTCTCCTCGACATAGGAGCGCAGGCGATACTCGACTTCCTGCGGACGCCAGTTCTGGCCGTTCCAGTGAACGCCCGCGCCGCCGACGCCATCGCCCGGCAGGAACGAGCCGAGATGACGGTAGGGAAGCGCGGTCTCTTCCGTATTGTGGCGCACGGTCAGCGTGGAGTTTACCGGCTTCTGCATCAGGTCGTAGCGGACGGCGTATTTCAACTCGTCGAAAATGTTGGGATACTGGAAATCGGGCACCGTGCTGCGGTCGTCGCCGCGTTCGAGCGCTAGGATTTCGAGCCCCTCATTGGCCAGCTCCATGCCCATGATCGCCCCGGTCCAACCGAGGCCGATGATGACGACGTCTTTTTTGGGATCTGTTCTCGTTGCCATGATCTACGCCCTCTCCCCACTGATCGACACGGGGCCGAGCGGATATTGCGCGTTCTCGCGGCCCGGCCAGGAGGTGAAGGCGCCGCGCGCGCCGGGAAAGCCGATATAGACCCAGGCCTGCATGTCGTGATTGCCGCCATAACCGGGATCGGCGAAATAGCCCTCCTTGGTGTTGGCGAGAAGGAACTGGAAGAAATCGCGCAGTTCCGGCGAAAGCGGCACTTCGCCCTTTTGCAGCGATGTCAGCGCTGCATCCTGTGTTGCCGCTTCGAGATTTTCGAAACTGCCGCCATGGGTCTGATTGCACCAATCCTGGAAGACCGGAATTGCCTGGCGATATATCTCCGCCGGCGTCAGCGGGCTCTGGAAACCGAGCGTGGGCTTGGCGGCGGGATCGAACGGTCCCTGCATGTACCATGTCGCCGCCTTACCGAAATCGCCTGCGAGCTGCCGGTCGATGAAGACCGGCACCCGACAGTCGATCGCGCCGGGCCCGTTGCCAGCGGAAGGAATGAGGCGGTCGCAGGCCGCCATGACGAAGGCCCACTCCGCCTCATTGAAATAGACCCGCTCATACTGGTCCAGCGGCGGCGGCGCTTCCTTTTCCGGCGCCTGAGCGTTTGCCGTACCGGCAAGCGAAGCAATTGCCACCCCGGCGGCCGTTCCCTTGAGGAACCCGCGCCGAGACGGACGTCCTGGCATGTCACGCATGATTATTCCTTTCGCCGGCGAAGGCCGGTCTTCTCTCCCCGCCTGCGAATGGTTCGGATTTCTTCCGGAACGGAGGCGGCTCCGCAGCTTCCGGAGCGTTTCCGGAAGACTATCGACCAGTCGCGCACGACAGGCCGATACCCTCGATGGCGAGCATTGTGACTCATGTCATTCCACGAGAAAAGGCGTTTATTTTCGGCAACCCAGGGAACAAAAGGAACAGAAGCACACTAGGTCGATAAAGTGGGTTTCCCGATATGTGTAGGGTATGGTTCACGGTCGTCATGTAGCGGGGACAATTCTGACACGAGGCGAGCAGTCAGAAACGGAGTGCCCGCGCCCCGCATGTTGGCTGCCTCTGGCGCGACATGCTTGAGCAATACGGCAAATGGAAATCGGTTATGCCCATTTCAGCAAGTTGCTACACTTCAGAAATGTCCGCTGAGGCCTCGCTATCACTTAAACCGGACATACCGCTTACGGCCCCGTTTCTGCCGGTCAGGAAGGCGCCTCCATGTCTGTCTTTCGGCCGCTCCGGATCAACGCCGCAGAACTGCCGTTGGTTACCGGGCCTGTGAACGCAATCTAGCTCACTAATCTGACGGTCGATGCTGTGTCTTTGGCGAGCAGCAGGATACAGGCAAGCCGTATCAGTCAGAGGAACTTTCCAATGCACTACTCGTTGAGCGACTGACCAACCCAAAGGAGATCAAAATGGCCATGAGCTCACTCAAAGACATTTATCTTGACCAACTGCAGGACATCTGGAGCGCAAACACCCAGTGCCTGCCCGTCGTGACCGAGCTAGGCCGCGCCGCCCAGGACGAAAATTTGTCGGAAGCTTTGATAGCCGGCGCCAACGGTATTGCCGACGGGATCGCTCAGATTGAAAAGCTGTGCAGCGATCACGGCATTAAGCCGAACGCGGAGCATTGCAAGGGTATGGCAGGCCTTGTGAAAGAAGCGCGCGCCCATGGCTTGTCCGATGAGATCACAGATGCTGACGTGCGCGACGCCGCGATTATCCCGCAATACCAGCGTATGGTACATTACGCGCTTGCGGGCTACGGAACGCTGACCGCCTTCGCAAATCGGCTCGGTTTGGACGGTGACGCAGCGATTTTGGAGAAATGTCTCGATCAGACTTACGACGGCGACCGCCGCATGACGGAGATCGCCACGAAGGGCGGAGTCAACAGCGACGCCGCTTCCTGAATTTTATCGGCAATCGGAAAATGGGGCGTACGAGAGATCGCGCGCCTCATCATAGTTTCGTCGTGTGGGCTTCCGTGAGACTGCAATTGGCTGTGGCAGCGCTGCGCAACGCAGGTGCTCCTCGTTATATGGATGAGGCTTCATATGTAACTGTAGTTATTACATATTTAATACTAAAGAACTAATTACAGAATTTTATTTATAAATTTATACTTTATAAGTCAGACCACATTAAGGGGGAGATGGATGCCGTACTTTCATGTCAACCGAAATGCACATGCTAACGGGGACCACGAAGTCCATGAGAATGGATGCGCCCATCAGCCGAATTTCGACAATAGATTGAGCTTAGGTTCGCACGCCACGTGCAAAGGTGCAGTGCAGCAAGCCAAACGGACATATCCTCAGTCAAATGGTTGTTATTACTGCTGTAACGATTGTCACACCGGATAAGTAAAACGCTCGATCCACAAGATGGAGCGATGACGGTCAGTCTACAGTCGACCCACAGTCCAAGTTATTCTGCTTTTCGTGAAAAAGTCAGAAGGACGCTCGTGTATAAGGGGCAGGCAATGAGACCGCCAAAGAAAATCAGACCTCCTCGTCCCCCGCCCCCCCCGGATCGGCTGCAAAACCTTAAGACCCTAAGGCCGCTTGGGAAGAGCAAATGGGTTCGTGCACATTGGCGGTGGGATTATGATCGCCATGCTTGGGAATGGGTTTTAGGACACTGGTCCAAATAGAACCGTTTCGCTCGACGAGTCGATCTGTCGCCCCCATTACGCTGGCCTGTTCAACTAAACTGTTTGGATCACGGCCGTATGGAATGACAGTTTTCCGTCCACGTGTCCTAGGCCGTAAACCCATAAACGGGTTCACTTCGCCGGAGTGATTTGATTCAATGGTCTCTGGAAAGGAGACCATTAATGCGCCGACGTTTTGACCT
>PVUG01000010.1:0-90977 GCA_003001975.1 Martelella mediterranea | reverse complement strand
ACCCAAACGTCCTGATGACCGTAGGCGACAGGCACGGAATAGTCGTTGGTCTTGTAGCGAACGAGAGACTGGGCCGTGACCTTGGCGCTGGCCTGATCGCAGGCGTCAAAGGGCGACGCCGGCAAGGACTGCATGGCAGCCAGATCGCGCTGCAGCCGTTCACCGATCGTCTCGCTCTGACCACGCAGCCTGTCGCGCTGGCGCTTTCGGCACTGTTCTTCCAGAAAGGCATTGAAAGCATCCCACGTCGGAAACTGCGGGATGGGGACCATGAAGTTACGCCGGGCATAACCGACAAGGCCCTCGACATTCCCCTTATCTGGCATGATCACGCTGACGCCTCGATATCTTTGCCGCACTTCGGTGGCAGGCGCTATGGTGAGACCATTCGGGATGTGGGGCGTCGGGAGCACGCGAGTGCGGGCAGGCCGAGCGAAAGACATGGGCTGCGAGCCCGAGCCTTTATATGGTCGCCCCTGCGGCTTACCCGAATGCGCTGCGAGCGCGGATCCGTAGTTGCCGTGTAGCCCGCCAGCTCCTGAGAAGAGGGATGACATAACAAAGGAGGTAGATAGGCGCATCATCGGCATGGATATCCACCGCGTCTTCGCCGAAGCGGTGGCCCTTGAAGATGGAGAAACCAAGCGACTTGGCCGGATCGGCATGACGCGGGAGCATCTGGAAGACTTTGCCAGAACACTTTTGCCGTCGGATCATGTCGTGGTGGAAGCGACCGGCAATGCGACCGCGGTTGTGGAGATTCTCGCTCCGCGCGTGGCAAGGGTGGCCGTGGCAAATCCGTTGCAGGTCCATCTGATCGCCAAGGCGAAGATCAAGACTGACGCGATCGACGCGCGCGTCCTGGCGCAACTCTACGCCGCCGGCTTCCTGCCGGAGGTCTGGATTCCGGACGCGGCAACCTTGGCTCGCCGACGTCAGGTGACGCGCCGAACGCAACTTGTCCGGCAACGGACCCGTCTAAAATCGATCGTCCAGTCGATCCTGCACGCGAACCTGATTCCACCCTGCCCATTTGCCGATCTCTTCGGCGGCAAGGGGCGGATCTGGCTGCGGACCCAGTATCTACCGGACGACGAGCGGGAGGCCATTGAACGGCACGTCGAGGAATACGACCGTCAGTCCGATGCACTCAAGGGAGTGGAACGTGACACGATTGATGACGATCCCGGGCATCGACATGGTGGTTGCTGTCGGAGTGATGGCGGCGATCGGCAAAATCTAACGTTTTGACAACCCCGACAAGCTGGTTGCCTATATCGGTCTCAATCCAAGCGTCCATCAAACTGGTGATGGCCCCGCCCATCATGGTCGGATCACCAAACGCGGACGCGCAAATGCCCGCCATCTACTTGTCGAAGCGGCCTGGCAGACCGTGCGAAGTCCAGGGCCATTGCGTGCCTTCTACGAGCGCGTGCGGAGCAAACGCGGCAATCACATTGCCGCAGTGGCGGTTGCCCGTAAGCTGGCAGTGATCATCTGGCACCTGCTGACCAAAGGTGAAGACTACAGCTGGGTTCGCCCCTCGCTACATGCCAAGAAACTTCGTGACCTCGAACTGCGCGCCGGACATCCGCCGAGACGCGGCCAGAAGGGTGCCGGCTACGAGTACAACATCACGCAACGTCGCCGGGAGGAGCGCAACCGCGCTCAGCAGGCCGAAGGCGCATATCGGCGAATGACCGACGGATGGCGACGACGAGGGGCCCGCTCAAAACCCACGGACGCCACAAATGAGGAGCGACGATGATCTGGCTGCGCCGCAGGGTTTGAACCTCATGCCCGGCCGTTCACCACGTGGTCGCCCGTGGGCCTGAAGAAAATACCACAATTTCTGTCGAAGGGGCTATTCGATCTCATCCGTGTCATTGCCCTTTCCGGGGCGGCCATAGCGATCCCGGATCAGGTAGTGGGACAGGAACCCGCTGAACAGTGTCGCCCGCTTGCGCGTGCCATCAGGCAGGATCCTCGCCACAAGGCAGCGGTCGTTGTCATAGACGATCGACTGCGGCACGGCCCCGAAGAAGGCGAACGCATGGACGTGGCCATCAACCCAGGCCTCGGCCACCGCCGCAGGATAGGCCCGTACATAGCAGCTGTCACTATGCGGAAGATCGAGCACAAAGAAACGGGCTTTCTGCTCGATACCGCCGATCACGACCGTCGCCTCACCGAAATCAGCCTGCGCATGGCCGGGCGGATGCGATAGCGGCACGAACACTTCCTGGCGACGCTGTTCCCGCTCCCGGATATAATCCTTGATGATCGTATAGCCGCCGGTGAACCCGCATTCGTCACGAAGCCGGTCAAACACACGCTTGGCCGTATGGCGCTGCTTGCGCGGTACGTGTCTGTCTTCATCCAACCAGTGATCGATCGTCGAAACGAACGCGTCCAGCTTCGGCCGCCGGACTGGTGATTGTCGCTGATAGCCAGGAGGCGTCGAATACGACAACATCTTTGCTACGCTGTCGCGGGATATGTTGAAGTGTTTGGCTGCCTCACGTCGGCTCATCCCTTCCGAGACGGCCAGACGAACCTTCAGATAAAGTTCCACGGTGTAGATCCTCTGTCCCTCCTGCGCTCATTGCAGAAGGAAAATAGGTGGCCGGATTTTACTCCGCCCGCGGACGAATTATTCCGCCGCTTCCGTGGCAGACTTTTGCACCGCCGTTCTCACCATATTTAGGGTCGCGCAGTGTGATCAAGAAACTGTGTTCCCAAGGCCAGTTTGAGCCGTAGCTTTGCTCGATGGCTTCCACGATCGAATTTCGCACACTGACTTCACAGATTTGTAGCGGAACCAAGAAAGCGGCCGAAAGTTCGACATTCCACTGATAGAGAGATAATGCCGCTTCTTTGTCGCTGTTCATGGCTGACAGGTAAGTTGCAAAGCGAGGCGCAGACAGCACTTTCGGTAGGCACTGGATCTCTTCATGCGTGAATGGCAAACGACTCTTCCTCACTAAAGCGGTCAACTAAATGTTGACTTCCTAGGCTACAAAACGCATATAGGTCCTACAAGGGCGCGTGAGGTCGCGGGGTAAAACCACCCTCATCGTCAAACGATTATACAGAAAAGCTCGCTATTTGGCGGGCTTTTTTGTGTTTTGCCTTCCATGCCGACGATCGCTGAGGCATACTGGCGTCCTCAGCGCCGAGCAATGAAGGTCCGGCTCAGCGATGCAGTCGGTCCCGCTTTCCGGCCTTCGACCTTCGGCCTTCGCTTCGCTGAAACTCATGCGGCTGCATTCGGTCGCTGCTCGGACCTGTCGAGAATTTCCTCAATCCCGCCTGACGGCGGCGCTATACTGATTGGTCCGATATTGTCCGTTTTCTCTTTTTTGGCCCTTCCCGCTCGTTTCGAGCTGGTCGCGGCGCTGTTCGCCGGCAAAATTTTATGCCGACCGGCCGCGCCGATCTTACTACAACATAACAAGTTGAATAGCCCCGGGAATTGTAGACACCTTCCTGCCTAAAAATGAGGTAAGAACCTGCGTAACTGATGCGTACGAAAGCCCCTTCTCAGCCATCCGGGATATTTGTAACAGAGCCAGCCACTTCGGTTTTGCCGATGCAGCTTAGCATCAGGTGGCGAAAAGTTTGCATATGTCAGGTTGGCGCAGTAAAGGATCGAACCGGAGCAATACAGAAATGGCCCGGTTGAGGCCTTTCCACGCCACCGCCCCGGAGAAAAAATGCGTTTCAGTTTACGACAGATCGAGTATTTTATCGCAACGGCAGAATGCGGATCGATCACTCTTGCTTCCGAACGCATCAATATTTCCCAGCCCTCGATTTCCACGGCCATTTCGCAACTTGAGGCGGAACTGGGCGCCCAGCTTTTCTTGAGGCGTCACGCCCAAGGTCTGTCACTGACCCCGGTCGGGCGTGAAATGCTGGTTGAGGCGAAAAAGCTCCTCGATAATGCGCAACGCCTTTATCTTACGGTTTCAGAAGCAATGGGCACCGTACAAGGCAACCTCTCGCTTGGCTGCCTTGTCACTTTTGCCCCGATGGTACTGCCTCAGGTAAGCCGAAGCTTCATGGCAAACTATCCGAACAGCCGCATTCTGCCAGAGGTTACCGATCACGAAACACTGCTCCGCAAGATCGAGCGGGCCGAGCTCGATGTTGCGCTCACCTATGATCTGCAAGTTCCCGACGCGTTTACATTTACGCCGCTGGCTGAACTTCCGCCCTATGCGATGGTGGCCTTGACGGATCCATTGGCCGGACAAAGCGCCGTGTTGCTGGAAGAGCTGGCCGAACGAAACCTGATCCTGCTGGACCTGCCACTGTCACGCGACTACTTTCTGGGACTGTTTGCCCAGGTTGGTCTGGTTCCGAAAATCGCAGGTCGGCTGCATCACCAGGACGTAATCCGTTCCATGGTGGCAAACCGCATGGGTTATACGATCGCCAATATCAGACCGCGATCTTCGGATGCGCTGGATGGCAGCCCTGTCCACAAGCTGCGGATTGCTGGCGACCAGTTGCCCATGCGGCTTGGCCTGCTGCGCTCCGCAAGCCATGAACCGACACGGCTTGTCAGCGCTTTTGTGGATCATTGTACCGACATGATTTCCAACAATTACATCCCCGGAATGGAACCGCCATTCATGGCCTCAAGACGGGTCGGCTGAAGCAGTAGACACGCTTGCTTCGGCTTTGGCTAATCAGAGGATCGCAACATTGTATTTCCGCTTTCTCGGGGCATCTGAAAACATGCTGCTGATTATCCGGTTATTTCTTGACCGGTAACCCTTCCCTTGGAGCCAGACTTGAACAAGACGACCACGCCCCCCAGTGCAGCGCTGAACACGAGCGCGCTTGAAAACATCGTCCGACAGATGACGCCGCAGGAAAAAACCGACCTTTTGTCCGGTTTCGGCATGTGGAAAACGGCAGCACTTCAACGCTTTGGTATTCCCAGCATCACCATGACGGATGGCACATACGGAGTGCGATACTCGATCCCGCAGATCGACGGCGATGAAAAAGGTGGCGAAGATCTGGATGCCTTTCTCAATGTCGTCGCACAACGTGCTTCCGACATCGCGGTGGCCTGGGGTGAAATGAAGCCCGCAACCTGCTTTCCCAACGGATCCGCCATTGGCAACAGCTGGGACGTGAACGTCATGCGCGAGCTTGGCGATCTGCTTGGCCGTGAATGCCGGACCATGGGCGTCCATATTCTGCTCGGGCCGGGCATCAATATCCGCCGCACACCGCTTGCCGGGCGCAGCTACGAATATTATTCGGAAGATCCTGTCGTAACCGGCAAACTTTCGGCCGCCATGATCGATGGCGTCCAGGGTCAGGGTGTAGGCACATCGCTGAAGCACTTCGCCTGCAACAATTCGGAAATCGAACGCACGTCGATGGATAGCATCGTCGACGAACGGGCGCTGCGCGAGATTTATCTCAAGGGTTTTGAAATCGCGATCAAGGAGTCGGCTCCCTGGACCGTCATGTCTTCTTACAACCGCCTGAACGGCGTTCAGGCCAGTCAGGATGCCTGGTTGCTGAACACGGTCTTGCGTGACGACTGGGGTTTCGACGGCGTCGTTGTCTCGGACTGGCACGGCATCAAGGATCGCCCTGCATCGCTGGAGGCCGGCGGCGACCTCGACATGCCTGAAAGTCCCCGCCGCAAGGCTCAGCTGCTGGCAGCAATCGAAGATGGAAGCCTGTCGGGAGAAAGTGTCGATACGGCATGTCTGCGTATTCTCGAACTGATCGCCAAGGCGCTTGAGGGGGCATCCGCCGCCGCTCCGGCTGTCGATCCGATGCACCATCACGCCAGGGCACGCGCCATGGCCGCCCAGTCAATGGTGCTCGTCAAGAATAACGGCGCCTTGCCGGTTGCCCGTGATGCCAGCCGTGTTCTGGTCATCGGCCGGGATGCGGAGACACCGGTTATCCAGGGGTCTGGCTGCGCGACGACAATCCCCACCATGGTGGACAATCCGCTGGAAACGCTTGCTTCGGCTTTGCCGGGCGTCGAGATCATCCATCGCACAGAGGCTGATGCCGAAGCCCTTGGGCTGGCGAAGACCGCTGACGTTATCCTTGCCTATGTATCGACGGAAGGGGCCTATGACGGGGAAGGTTCAGACCGGACAACACTGGCACTCGGGCCAGATCAGGACGACATGATCGTCAAGCTTGCGGCAACCAACCGGCCCGTTGCTGTTATCGTCGCCTGCCCCGATGCAATCGCGATGCCATGGATCGAGCAGGTCGATGCCGTGTTGCTGAGCTTCTATTCGGGCCAGGCCATGGCCGGAGCTGTCGCAGACCTGATCAGCGGCACTGTAAACCCTTCCGGCAAGTTGTCTGTCACTTTCCCGAAGAAGCTGCAGGATGTGCCCGGACACCTTTCCTATCCCGGAGAGCTGGGGCGCCATATCTATTCCGAAGGCATTCATGTGGGTTATCGCGGCTATGCAGCACGTCAGGTCGAACCGCTCTTCGCTTTCGGTCACGGACTGTCCTACACCACATTTGCCTATTCTGATCTCAGCGTCTCAGCCGACGAAATCGGACTGGGTGATGTGATCGAAGTGTCTTTCACCGTGACCAATACAGGAACGCAAGCAGGCCGCGAGATCAGCCAGCTTTACCTTGCAGCAAATGGCCAGCAACTGCGTCGCAGTCCGATCGAGTTGAAGGGCTTTGTCAAAACGCCGCTGGAGCCCGGCGAAAGCCGCCGGGTAACACTGACGCTTTCAGGGCGCGATCTGGCGGTATGGCACCCCGAACGCGGACGCTGGGTTCTGGAAAGTGAAGAGGCGCGCTTGCTGGTCGGCGCCGCTTCCGACGATATCCGTCTGGAAGCAACGCTGACGCTGAAGCCCTCGCTGCTGCCATGGCGCCGGGTGGCTTATGACACCCAGCCAGCCTATGTTCTGCCCAACCCACATGCGCGGAATATCCTGAGCCATTATCTGTCCGAACGCTGCGATATCAGCATTGATGGTGCCAACCGGGCGTTCGACCATTGCGCCAACTCGTTCTTCGGCATCTTCACGACACTGGAGCGGCGCCTCAGGATTTCGATCCCGGAGGAGGAAACCATCGAACTGATCGCGCAGATCAATGCTGCGATGGACCAGGCAGAGGCAATGTTGTGACCCATATTGAATGGTTGTCGCGTCTGATCGCATATCCCACGATCAGCTCAGACAGCAATCTCGAGCTGATCGAGACGGTGCAGGAAGCGCTGGTTGCGCGGGGAGCGGTTGTAAAAACCTTCCCCGACCCAACCGGAAAAAAGGCATCATTGCTGGCACGGCTCGGGCCGGAAGGAAACGATGGGCTGATGCTTTCTGCCCATGTCGATGTTGTGCCGGTTGCCGGGCAGAGCTGGACACACCCGCCCTTTGAGCTGACCCGAGACGACGAGAGGCTTTACGGCCGCGGCACAACGGACATGAAAGGATTTGTCGCCTGTGTTCTGGCGATGGCCGAAGCGCTTGAAACGAAGACATTGACGAAACCTTTGTGGATTGCGCTGTCCTACGACGAGGAGGTTGGCTGTGCCGGCGTCGGCGACATGCTCTCATTCATAAAGGGAAGAGGTATACGGCCCGACTTCGTTGTCGTCGGGGAACCGACCAGCCTGCGCATCGGCGTGGGGCACAAGGGCAAAATCGGCTATCGTGCTGATTGTCATGGACTGGCCCGCCATTCTGCAGAAGCCCCTCTGGCGCTGAATGCATTGCATCTTGCGACCGACATTGTTGTGGCGTTGCGAAAAATTCAGGCTGATCTGGTCGAAAATGGCGCGCGTGAAGAGGGATATTCCGTCCCCTACGCAACTGTCCATTCCGGCGTGCTGAACGGTGGAACGGCGGTCAATATCGTTCCCTCCACAGCAACGCTGATCTTTGAGGCACGCTTTCCGGTGATTGAGGACAGCACAAGTCTGGATAAAAGGATCCGTCAGTCCATTGACGCAATCTCGAACGAAGCAGCGCTGCGTTTGGAAGGCACCGGCATCGTCCTGCAGGAAACACTGGCCTATCCAGGTCTTGCCGTTGATCCCCGACTGCCTGCGCTACGCCGCTTTGCAAGCTGCCTTCCAGATGGCACCGAGACCTGCCGTCTGAGCTTCGGAACCGAGGGGGGATTGTTTTCGCAGGCACTGGGTGTGCCCGTGGTCGTCTGCGGGCCCGGCGATATGACCCAGGGGCATCAACCCGATGAATTTATCGAGGCATCGCAACTGGAAGCGTGTAACGCGATGCTGGGGCAGACGATCGAGCTCTTTTGCGGCTCGGCTTCGGAACCTTCTTTGAATAAGTCTTGATCGCTTAGGTAAAGCCGAAGCAAGAACGAGGAAAAATGTAATTTATCAAAAAATCCAGCCGGAGAATGATGTGAAACGCGCCCTATTGGCGCCCGGATAGACGCCTGCGACAGAACAAGAGGACGAACATGAAACAGCGCATCACAACATCCTTCTCACGCCGGGGATTTCTCAAGACGACGGCCGGTTTGAGTATTGCACTGGCTGCACCCGCCGTGCTCAGGGGCAACAAGGCCTTTGCCGGTGAAACCCTGATGGTCCGTGATATGGGCGGTACCTTCTATGAGGGCTTCAAGGCGGCGTTCTATGACAGTTTTGCCGACGAGTTCGGCGTCACGATTCAGACATCAACGAACGAACCGGATCCGATCCCGCAGTACAAGATGGCCGTAGACACAGACACCAAGTTGTTTGACGTCGCACTGATGACGCCGGAACATGTTTTGCGTCTTCGCAAGTTCGGCGATCAGTATATGCTGCCGACCGAGATCTCGGTTTCGAACCCTGACGACTTCACGCCCAACACGTTCCAGAACGATTTTACCGGTGTCGCCATCTACGCTCTGGCAATGGCCTACCGGACAGACACTTTCGGCGATACCGGTCCGAAAAGCTGGGCGGATTTCTGGAACGTCGAGGCATTCAAGGGGCGCCGCGGTCTCTGGCGCAGCCCGGTGACGACCCTGGAAATGGCACTGCTGGCTGACGGGGTCCCCCTCGACGAGCTTTATCCGCTGGATGTCGACCGCGCCTTCGCCAGCCTGGACAAGATCAAGGACCATATCGACCTCTGGTGGACCTCCGGTGCGCAGAACACTCAGGTTATGCAGAATGGCGAGGTTGACCTGACCTCGGCCTGGTCGACACGGGCACAGACTGCAATTGCATCCGGTGCCCCCGTCGCGCTGATGTGGAACGGCGGCCTTTACAACATTGATGGCTGGACCATTGCCGGCAACACCACCAAGGCAGACCTGTCTCGCAAGTTCATTGAATGGTGCCTCGATGCAAAACGTCAGGCCGCCTACACGGATTTCCTTGCCTGTGGCCCGACCAATATGAAGGCCTATGATTACATCTCTGCCGAGCAGGCCGCCGTGCTGCCCACGACACCGCAGCATATTTCCGGTCTTGCTCTTCTGGGGGCAGATTATTGGGCAGACCATCAGGATCAGCTGACCGAACGTTTTGAGCAGTGGATTCTCGCCTGACCTCTCCAATTGCCAATGGTATTGGCGCTTCCACAGCGGAGTCTCCTCGGCTGTGGAAGCGACTGACCTCAGGACGCCGTGCATCCGACCGGATGCGCAAATATCCCTGACTGAATTTCCAGGCCGAGATCCCCGTTGCTTACGTTCGGGGACAAGCCAAATTTCTGTGGAACCTGCCGAGCGCCGATGACCGATACTGCCGCCACCTCACAATCTTCCGTGTCCTCCGCCTTGAAGCACAGGATAAGCCGACCGGACACAATCTGGCTATCCTTGCCGGGGATTGTCTATCTCGTGCTGCTGCTGATCGTCCCTGCAGGCGCGCTGATCCTGTTGTCCTTCCGCGATCCGGGCACGGGTGCATTTGATCTCTCGGTCTACAGAAACATGTTTTCGGCCGGGGTCTATGTGAAGACCCTGATCAACACGTTCATTATCTCGCTTGAGGTAACCGCCGTCTGTGTGCTGGCCGGTTATCCGATCGCGGTCTGGCTCGCGGGGATGAATGAACGGCGTCGGCGCATGGCCATGTGGCTGGTCCTGCTGCCTTTCTGGGTCAGCCCGCTGTTGAAGAATTTCGCATGGATCGTTCTTCTGGCACGCAAGGGTATCGTCGCACAAATTCTGAACGGAATGGGTATGGAAGGCGGCCTGGACGTGCTTTACGGGCGGGGGGCCGTTGTCTTCGGCATGGCCCATGCGATGCTGCCAATCGCCATCTTGACCATGTTGCCGACAATGCTGTCGATCGACAGGCGTCTGCAACCGGCGGCCATGACAATGGGGGCCAGCCGCGGCCAGGCCTTCTGGCGCATATTCCTGCCGCTATCGATGCCCGGCGTTACCGCCGC
Source organism: Martelella mediterranea (assembly GCA_003001975.1). Taxonomy (GTDB): domain Bacteria; phylum Pseudomonadota; class Alphaproteobacteria; order Rhizobiales; family Rhizobiaceae; genus Martelella; species Martelella mangrovi. Next base: position 80,580 of record PVUG01000010.1, on the reverse strand, counting down.
CGGCCTGCTGATCTTCGTGATGGGGCTGGGTTTTTTCATCACGCCCGCGCTTCTCGGATCTCCGCGTGAAACCGTGGTCGGCCAGATGCTGATCACGCAGGTTCAGAAACTGTTCAACATGCGCCTTGCCGGCGCGCTGGCAACATTGCTGGTGGTCGTGACCCTCGTGACCATCGCCATTTATGACCGCATATTCGGCATGTCCTCTGTATCGGGGGAAGCAAAGAGCCACACGCATCGACAGCGCCTGTCGGCCAGGATTGGCAATGCGCTGATTTCTGCTCTGGCAACGCTGACAGATGTCTTTGCCCACATCATTCCCGCCCGACTGGGCCGCTGGTCATTGTCCATCTTTGTCTGGATTGTGCTTTTCGTCCTGATCGTGCCGGTGCTCGCATTTCCACCAATGGCCTTCAACTCCGCCTCATTCCTCGAATTCCCGCCGACATCCTTTTCGTTCAAGTGGTTCGAGATTTATCTGACATCTGCGCAATGGACCGGCGCGACCATTCGCTCGGCGGCAATCGCGGTCGCCGTCGGGTTCATGTCAACGATCATCGCGGCAATTGCGGCTTATGGCATGGCACGATCACGTTCCAAGCTGAGTAGCGCGGTCTTTCTGATCTTCCTGCTGCCAATGATCGTGCCCAACATCGTAATTGCAGTGGCACTGTTCTATGTATTCGCCCAAATGGGGCTGATCGCCACCAATGTCGGTATCGCACTGGGTCATACTCTGACGGCTCTGCCCATCGTCTTCGTTATTTTGCTCACAACCTTCCGCGCCATGGACTGGCGGCTGCTGCAGGCGGCGGCAACCATGGGGGCGTCGCGCTGGCAGCAAATCCGTCTGGTTTTGCTGCCGCTGGTCAGGGGCGGCGTCGTCGCAGGCTTTCTTTTTGGCGTGTTGCACTCGTTCGAGGAACTGACGATCGCGATCTTCGTCGGAGCTGGCGTCAAACAGACACTGCCCAAGCAGATGTGGGATGACATCCTTCTGTCAATCCAGCCTACGCTCGCCGCAGCTTCGGTATTTGTCATCTTCGTCGTTACCATTCTCTTCGTCATCGCCGAGAAAAGTCGCCCTCGCTGAGAACCGGCCACAGGAAAAGCCATGCCTACAACCAAAGCTATCACTGGCGAAACTTCTGTCGCCTCTCAAACAGGAACAGCCTTCATGCCAACGAGCGCCTCGCCTATCGCCGCTTCTGCCAATGCAATGAAACTTCAGGTTCGCGGATTGGGAAAAATCTATGGTCACACCGTTGCTCTGGAGCACGTCGATCTCGACGTGCGTGAGGGTGAATTGCTGACCTTGCTCGGACCATCAGGATCCGGCAAGACGACATTGCTGCAATTGATTGCGGGCCTGATCGAACCATCCCACGGCCAGGTGATGATCGACGGCATCGACCAGACCTTCGCCCCGGTCAACAAACGCGGGCTTGGTGTGGTCTTTCAGAACTACGCGTTGTTTCCGCACATGAGTGTGGCAGAGAATGTCGCCTTCCCGCTGAAGATGAGAGGCATAAGTGCCGGTGAAATAGAACCCAAGGTTGACAGGGTTCTGGAAACCGTCGGTCTCGGCCATGCGCATCAACGCTTCCCCTCGCAGCTTTCGGGTGGCCAGCAGCAGCGTGTCGCTCTGGCACGTTGCCTGGTTTACGACCCGTCGATCATCCTGATGGATGAACCGCTGGGTGCGCTGGATGCCAAGCTGCGCGAGGTCATGCAGATCGAAATCAAGCGTATCCACCGCGAAACAGGCGCAACGATTATTTTTGTCACGCACGATCAGGAGGAGGCTCTGGCGCTGTCGGATCGCATCTGCCTGATGTCGGACGGCAAGATCGCTCAGATCGATACGCCGCGAAAGATCTATGCCGAACCTGCCAGTCTGTTTGTTGCCGATTTCATCGGTCAATCGACGATCCTGACGGGCAAGGTCGCAGGTGCTCACCTGCAGACTGCGCTCGGACCTGTGGCTCACGGACAGACGGGACTGATCAACGACAGCACCGGTGCGCTGGTCATCCGTCCGGAAGACATCCGCCTTGGCGAAGGTGCTTTCGAAGGGCGGGTGGTCGAAACCGTTTTCACCGGATCCGACCTGCGCGTGATCCTCGACGCACAGGGCAGCGAAGTCATGACCCGCGCACCGGCAAATTTCGATCCAGGGATCGGCGAAACAATTCGCTTTGGCTGGGCACCGACAGCGCAGCGCTATGTGCCGGACACCCGTCCCCATGGCTGATCGACGGCCCATTTTGCTCGACTGCGATCCGGGGGTGGATGACGCTCTCGCGATCCTCTGGCTTGCGGCCCATCCAGAGCTTTTCGATCTGCGTGCCGTTACCGTCGCTGCGGGAAATGTTGGTCTGGAACTGACAGTGGCAAATGCACAGCGGGTTCTGGATCTGGCCGGACTGGGAGATATACCAGTTCATGCTGGTGCTTTTCGACCGATCGGCGCGCCGCGCGGCAAGATCTCGATGGTCCATGGCAAGGATGGCCTGGGCGATATTGGGCTACCACCAGCCACGCGCCCGCCCGCCGCCGGACATGGCGCACAGGCGATCATTGACACCGCCCACAGTGCTGGCGGACGTCTGCATCTTGTCGCCACCGGTCCATTGACGAATATTGCGCTGGCGCTGCTGCTTGACCCAGAGCTTCCGTCGCTCATCGACGGGCTGACATTGATGGGCGGTGCGGCCTTCGTGCCGGGAAATACAACACCTGCCGCAGAGTTCAATTTTCACGTTGACCCGCAAGCCGCCCGGATCGTTTTCGAAAACGGTATTGACATCACCATGGCCGGACTCGATGTAACCCGTCAGGCCGTGATTTCGCCGCAGGTCATGGCACAGCTCAGCGGTCATGACGCGCCGATGAGAGGTCTATGTGGCAAGCTATTGAAAGGCTATCGCGATCCGTGCCTGCATGATTCAGTCGTTGTCGCCTGGCTGATGGCACCCCAGCTTTTCGAAAGCGTTCCCGCGCATGTCGCCATCACATGTGTGCCGGGAGAGATCGCCGGTCAGTCCGTTGCCGCGACGACCGAGCGTCACCTTGCAGGCCGCAGTCCCAATGCCACGATCCTGACGCGCCTTGACCAGCGGAAATTCGAAGCAATGTTCCTGTCTTCAATGCAGGCACTGGAAAGACGCCTGTGATGCTGCTGCATCACAGGCTGACTGGCATCAGACGGCCTTTGCCGTTTTCCGGCAAAGGCGCTCATTCATCGCCGGGCACACCGTAAGAGGGAGCGCTGCGCGGATCGAGCGCCCGTGTAACATAGGCATCGAGCTGCGGTCTATAGACATTCCATGCTGCAGAAACAGCTTCGACGGGACAATCCTCGGTCCAGTCACAACGCAGGTCAGCGACAGGCCAGGCGACCTTGTCAACCAGCAACATGCCCGCCGAATGGACCGGCCCGGCCTCGCCACCAGCCGCAAGACCGGCTCGCAAGGCGGCGATCAGCCGGTCGCCCAGATGTCCCTTCGCTGCCTGGAAACCATCGATGATGGCTTGCGGCACCTGCTCGTTGGCCAAAAGATTACCGGCGGAAACAGCATTTTTACCGTGGGCTTCAGTCCATATTCCCAGCGAATTTGGCCCGGAATGGATCGCGGTACGCCCCTGACTGTCAACGGCCAGGACCTGGCGGTACTCAATGAACCGAGCCCGTGCCTGCACAGCGGCAACAGCCTCTTGGGCCGACAGACCGTTCTGCATTAGATCAAGCGTCATGGGACCGAGCGTCGGATCCGTGACGTTTTGTGAGCTGACGGCTCCCACGCCTGCACGGGCATAGGCGCAGCGTGCCGCGACGGCCGGGGAGGAAGAGGAAATGGCAACACCGAACATGCCTGTCGTTTCACAGCGGGCAACGATGGAGAAAGTCATCGATCAGGCCTTCGTCGCAGGCGTAAAATCTGCCGGGATGACGGCGGTTGCCTCGATTTCGACCAGCCAGTCGGGTCTGGCAAGCGCGGTGATCACCAGCCCGGTGGAAACCGGATGCACACCCTTAATATATTCACCCATCGTCCGATAGACCGCTTCGCGGTTGCGCACATCCGTAAGGAAGACCTGCACGCGGCAGACATGTTCCATCGTGCCGCCCGCCTCTTCCATCAATTGCCTGATGTTTTGCATGACCTTGTGGGTTTGCTCAACCGGGTCGTGGCTTCCGATGTTCTTTGCGTCATCGAGATTTTGCGGGCACTGGCCGCGCAGAAAGACCATTTTCCCCTCGGCGACAACAGCCTGGCAAAGGTCATTGTCAAGGTTCTGTTCGGGGTAGGTGTCGCGGGTATTGAATTTGCGAATGCGAATATGCGCCATCATGTTCTCCGGCAGATGATTGGAACGGACCCCCGGCAGGTTGCCCGTCAGCGCATCGGTTCAAAGATCGGAATCGATTTCCGGAAAGAACGATGCGCAGGTTCAATAAGTCAGAGCGTCCCTGTGCGCCCAAAAAGACGCACGGCGCTCCAATGAAGGATGGGTCAGGCGCGGATTTTCACACCGCTATCGGTGGATGCGGCGCGGGTCTGCGCATCGTATTCCATATATTTGGCCTTGGTGGCAATGCTGTCGGCAATGTGCTTGGCATCGTGCCACACGCCCCAGATGAAGCTGGAGCCGCGACGGGACTGCCAGGGCAGGCCGAGAAAGAAAATACCGGGTTCACGACCGACACCGCGCTGATGGATGGGGCGGCCGTTTTCATCGAAACAGTCAACCTTCATCCACGTGTAATCAACGCCGTAACCGGTCGCCCAGATAATCGTCGTGATCCCGGCATCGGTAAGGTTCAGCGACAAGACCGGATTTTGCACGCAATCCGGCAAAGCTTCCAGAACATGGGCCTCCGGTTCTTCGGGAAGATCAAGGCCGTTTTTCTCGACAAAGGTGTCGGCGGCGCGCAGAAGATTGAGGTAGTTTTCATCGCCGCGCTGTATATTGAGCTTCAGGTCGGATGCGAATGTCAGCTCTCCATCGACGCAGGATTCGGTTCTGCCCAGCAGCAGGATTCCCTGTTCGGCAAGGTTGCGGAAATCAATGGTCTCGCCGCCACGTGCACCGCTCACGGCGATGGTAACATGTTCCGTGCCGGGCGTGGGCTTTTCCATGTTCCACAGCCCCAATACCCCCAGCCACCATACGAAATCGCGACCACGATAGGTGCGTGGCGGGCGATCATGCGGACCGACGGACAGGTACACATCACGACCGGCACGGTTCAGCTCATCGGCGATCTGGACACCGGACGAACCTGCGCCAACCACGAGGATGCTCCCCTCCGGCAGCTCGGCGGGGTTGCGGTATTGGCTTGAATGAATCTGGTTCACCCCGCTTTCAGCCGGAATGACCGGAGGAATGACGGCCGTCTGGAACGCCCCGGTGGCAACGACAACATTCTGGGCTTCGATCAGCCCCTCGGATGTTTCAACCCGGAAACCGGCACGTCCGGCAATGCGCTCAACCGAGGTCACATCAACACCCGTGCGGATCGGCGCGTCGACCATGGTGGCGTAGTCTTCAAGATATTGTGCCACGCCATCCTTGGGGACAAAGGCATCAGGGTCGGCCTTGAACGTCATTCCGGGGAAGCGATCATGCCAGGCCGGACCGTTGGCGACCAGAGAATCCCAGCGTCTGGTGCGCCAGCCTTCGGCAATGCGTGCACGTTCAAGCACCACGTGCGACACCCCGGCCTTGACAAGGTGTTCGCTCATTGCGATCCCGGCTTGTCCGGCTCCGACAACAAGGGTGTCAACAGTTTCGATCAACATATAAAGGTCCTTTCACTTGCCGGAGGCAAGAGCGCATCACCCGGCGGCGTCTGTTCAGACTAGACGAGCGGCTGCTTAGGGAGAATTATGAAATATTGACCCATTGGTTAGAATTAACCGATGTCAAGTTGAGCTGGTATTGAACGCTTGGAAGCAGAATTCGAAGAAGCCTGTTACTTGCCAACATATATGGTCGTCCCGGAACGAAATGAGGGCGATTTTATGGGCACTGCCTGATGAATTTCGCAAGCAGGCTAAATGAAGGAGCACAAAGAAATGAGCAAAGCAGGTTCGGGAATGTTGGAAGGCGCGCGGCAGGCCCTTGCTTATGCCTCCGGTGAAGCAGATGTTGCAGATTATGGTATCCATATTCCTGAAAAAGTTGACGTTAAAGCAATCCGCAAGCGACAGAACCTTTCGCAGAAAGTCTTTGCCGCCCGCTTCGGCCTGTCAGTCGGACGGCTGCACGATTGGGAACAGCGGCGTTCGGAGGTTGACCCCTCGTCGCGGGTGCTTCTGACTGTGATTGATCGTGAACTCGCCGCCGTCGAACGGGCTTTGCAGAGGCATTGACCTGCTCGATTTGTCCGGAGCTCTCCGTGATCAAACGGGCTTCGCCACTGCGCGAAGCCCGTTTTTTGTTACGGCACCTGCCTCGTACAGGGGTTTCGCCAAAGTGGGGGCCCTGGCTGCGAAATGTCCGCAACAAGGTTTATACAACATATGAAGGAACAAAACACAACCGAAACGTTGATTTTGCCAGCTGTTTCGGTTCCACTCATCGATAGAGCAAGAGTTCAGCGAAGCCCGGTTACCGGGCTTCCAAAAGGAGAGAAAGTCTTTCCTCCCGGCTGATTACCGGAGAAAACAATGACCTCTAACACCATCAAGCTTATTCCCGTCAAACAGCTCGCCCTCAGCCCACTGAATGTCCGAAAGACGCAGGCCGGGCCGGCCGCCGATGCCGAGCTGAAAGCCTCGATCAAAGCCGACGGCGGCATCAAGCAAAACCTGCTCGTCTATCCCGCAGGCAAGAACAAGTTCCTGGTCCATGGCGGCGGTCGTCGGCTGAAGCAGCTGCAGGCGCTGATCGAAGAAGGCGCATTGCCGGCCGACACGGCTGTGCCCTGCAAGGTCGAGACCGAAGAGCAGGCTATCATCAGCTCGACCACGGAAAACGTCGTGCGTGCCAATATGCACCCCGCCGACCAGTATGAAGCCTTCGCGGCGATGATCGAAAAGGGCTTCAAGACCACCGAAATCGCCAATCAGTTCGGCGTGACCGAAAACCTCGTGCAGCGCCGCCTCAAACTGGCCGAGGTCGATCCGGTTCTTCTCACGGCTTTCCGCAACGACGAGCTCTCCCTGGACGCGCTGACGGCGTTCACGCTTTGCAAGGACGGGAGCCGGCAGGTCGAGATCTTCGAACAGCTCAAGTCTACCTATCACGGCATCAACGCCTATCAGGTTCGCCACCTGGCCACAGAGGACGAAGTGTCGGCGAGCGATAATGTCGCTCAATTTGTCGGCGTCGATGCTTATACGGCCGCCGGGGGAACGGTGCGCAGGGATCTGTTTTCCGAAGCTGACAACGTTGTTCTGGAAGATGTTGCTTTGTTGCATCGTCTGGCGACCGAGGCATTGAACGCGGAGGCGGAGAAGCTGACGGGAAAGTGGAAATGGGTCGATGTGCATCTCTCGGTCACCTATGACCAGTATATGCGCTATGGTCGCGAATACCCCCTCCCCGTCGAGCCGGCCCCCGAGGATCAGGCCAAGCTCGATACCCTGAACGGCGAGATCGAGCAGATGGAGGAGATCGGCGAGGAGGCCTGGACCGACGAGGTGCAGGCGCGCTGGGATCAACTCCATAACGATCTGGAGGCGCTATCCTCAGACGTGAAGCGGTCGGAATACACCGATGAACAGCGCGCCCGGGCAGGCTGCGTTGTGTCCATCGATCACCGCGGGGCGTTGAGGGTTGAGACCGGTCTGGTGCATCCGGACGACAAGCGACAGTAGGTTCGTTCTGGCGGCTCTGAAACGATGTCGGCTGAGGAAAAACGCAAGGAGGCTGGCGTGTCGAATTCGCTTTCGGCGGATCTGAGTGCGATCCGGCATCAGAACCTGCAGGCTCACCTTGCTAGTGACTATAAAACCGCCTTCGACGCGATGCTCTATTCGATGATCGTCCGCCTGCCGATCGCCTATGCCGCCGCGCCGATCGATATCTCGATGCGTCAGGCGGAGGTGTTCAAGAGCCGTGAATATCTGGAGGATACAGTCGCGGTTGCCATGCTTGAGGAAATCAAGAGTACGCTCGACTTGTCGTGGATCTCGCTCGAAAGTCCGCAGGATTTCATCACGATGTCGGCGCTGCCGATGGAAAAGAAACAGGCGCTGTTCGCCTGGGCAACGGTTCAGGCTGTTCAGCAGCAATTGGCCAACGATGACCATAGCTCGCCGGTTCTTGAGGAGATCGGCCGCCGTTGCAGCACTGATGTTGCATATTGCTGGCGTCCGGACGCGAAAAACTACTGGTCGCGCGTCCCGAAAAAGCATGCCCTTTCCATCGCCGCGGAGGTTATCGGTCAGAAATGGGCCGATGAGCGCCGCGACTTCAAGAAGGATGCGCTGGCCGCCTTGATGGAGACAGCTTTCCGGGAGGGGGCTGACGAACGGGTCGGCATCGATCCGGAATCGGCCAAGCGCACCGCGCGCTGGCTGCCCGAGGGCATGGCCTTCGAAAGTTCCGATGAGCAACCGCAGGGCGTGGTCGAAAACCCGGAACCCGATGTGCTGCCGGCGTTCCTGAAAGCCGCCGCTGAATAGATCCCATCACCACCAGGTCTCCGGGGGACGGTCGCTCTCAAGTTAGAGGGCGGCCGTCTTTTCCGTGAACGGAAAACAAGAGCGAGAAAGTTGTTTTCTCCGCCGTTCGATACGGAGACAAAGCCGATGCGAGCTTACAGACCTAAACGAGAAGACTTCATCCCCGAAGGTGCTGACGTGCGTTCCGATCCGGAATCCGATGCCGTCGCCTATCTGTTCGAAAACCGCGGCAGGCCGTGCGCCAAGTTGTTCGTCGGTAAGCGTGCCCGCCCCGACTGGCATTACTGGTTCAAAAGTCCGGAAGCGCGCGAGAAGCGGATCGAAGAGGGCTTCCAGGACCGCCGCAGGATGCTTGCCAGCAAGACGCGCTATCGGCCGTCCAATGCCGGCATCGAGATCGGCCATATCTTCGTTGCATCCTGGGGCTATGATCAGACGAACGTCGATTTCTGGCAGGTCACAGAGCTCATCGGCAAATCCATGGCCGAGGTCCGGCCGATCGGATCGCTCGACGCGTCGAGTGAAAACGAGGCGCCGTTGACCGAGCATGTCGTTCCACATGCCGATCACTTCATCGGTCCTGCCCGGCGCGTCAGGATCTCCAACAGTGGCTTCAGCCCGGAATCCTTCATTCATGCCCATCTGTGGGATGGAAAGCCCTGTTTCGCTTCGCATTATGCTTGAGATTTCACACTCAAGTGAGTATATACAAATACATATACACTAGTTTGACAGGAGGTTATCATGCCCCAGCCCCAAGCATCCGAAGCACGCGAAGCCAAGCTGTTTCGCAACAACAAAAGTCAGGCGGTTCGTATTCCGGCCGATTTCGAGTTGCCCGGCGACCGTGTGCTGATACATCGGGAGGGAAACCGACTTGTGATCGAACCTGCCCCAAACAAAAATCTTCTGGACATTCTGGCGCGACTGAAACCGCTTGGCCCTGACGACCAGTTTCCCGACGTCGATGAGACCCTGCTGCCAGCAAGGGAAATCGACCTTTGAGCCGCCTTTACATGCTCGACACGAATATCGTGTCGGATCTCGCGCGTAATCCGGCCGGCGCCGTCGTCGGCCATATCGCTGATGTCGGGCAGGATACGATCTGTGTCAGCATTATCACCGCGGCTGAGCTATGCTATGGCTGCGAACGCAAGGGATCTGCCAAGCTGACAGCCCAGGTCGAGGCCATTCTTGGCGGCATGCAAATACTCGCATTGGATGCGCCAGCACATGCCCGGTACGGCCGCATCAGAGCAGGCCTCGAAGCAGCCGGTACGCCCATCGGTCCAAATGATCTTCTGATTGCAGCCCATGCCTTGGCTGTCGATGCTGTTCTGGTGACAGCCAATACGCGCGAGTTTTTGCGAGTGCCCGGCCTCGAGGTTGAGAACTGGATAGCATGAGCTCAATCCCGGGAAGTGCCAGATCGTTGCTGCTAAGCTCTTGAGGAGGCCTCGCAACCTTTCCTGAGCATACAGCCAAGGCCAGCCTGGCAGGCCAGCTCATCGGCCCTGCCCGGCGCGTCAGGATCTCCAACAGTGGCTTCAGCCCGGAATCCTTCATTCATGCCCGTCTGTGGGATGGAAAGCCGTGCTACGCATCGCACTATGCGTAGGTGTAATCTATCGGTTGACATATGTAATCAGATTGTTTACGGTTCTGTCATGATAAAAGGCTTCGCCAACAAACAACTCAAGGCGCTGTGGGAGACGGGAAAGTCGAAAATAGACGCCCGTCTTCACAAGCGAATCCTGCTGCGCCTCGATGCTTTGGACGCGGCTTCAAAGCCGGAGGATTTAAACATTCCCGGCTTCAATTTTCATAGCCTCACCGGTTTTAGCCCAACCCGCTATACGGTGCATGTCAATGGTCCCTGGTGCGTGACATTCGAGTTCGAGAATGGTGACGCCTATGTGGTCGACTTTGAACAATATCACTGAGAGGTGACGATTATGGCCCGCAATCCTGACCGCTGCCCGTCGCATCCGGGCGAATTGTTGCGTGAAACCGTTATTCCGGCCACGGGCAAGTCCATCAGCGAGATCGCCCGTCTTCTTGGCATATCGCGTCAGCAGCTCCATGCCATCCTGGCAGAGCGCAAACCGGTCAGCCCTGAAGTTGCTGTTCGACTTGGCAAACTGTTCGGTAATGGCGCCGGCCTCTGGCTGCGCATGCAGAGTGCCTATGATACCTGGCATGCCGAACGCTCCGTCGACGTATCTAACATTCCGACGCTCGATACGGCAGCATAGAAGTTGCCTTGTAAAAAGCGCCGCCTCGATGTTCGAGGGCGGCGCTTTCGCCGTGCATCTGAACAAGGAGCACGGCATGTTTGAACTGCACCGCGAAACCCTCAATGACAAGACAATCCGGATCATCCCCGATCCCGATCCGATGAACCCGCGTGTCGAGTGCGACACGCTGGGCACGATGATCTGCTGGCATCCCCGCTATAACCTTGGAGACAAGCACAGCTATCGCAACAATCAGGAGCTGTTCATCGCTCTTGCCGATTATGAGGATGAAGCGCCTTTCGATCTGGAAGCGATCGAAAAGCGCGCTCTGCGAAACGCAATCATCCTGCCCCTCTACCTCTATGACCATAGCGGCCTGACGATGAACACCACCGGGTTTTCATGCCCGTGGGACAGCGGCCAGGTCGGATACGTTTTCGTCACACTCGAAGACGCCAGGACTGAGTTCAGCGCCAAGCGGCTATCCTCCAAAATGCGCGAGCGCGCGATCGACATTTTGCGGGCGGAAGTGGATGTTTACGACGCCTATCTTCGTGGAGACTTTTGCGGTTTTGAGATCATGGGCGACGACGATGAAGTCATCGATTCATGCTGGGGCTTTTCAACAATGGCTGACTGCCTGACGGAAGCGCGTAGCGTTCTCGCCGCATAGGCATCTATCAATCGAAAATCAAAAGCCGTCCGAACAACCGGGCGGCTTTTTCTATGTTGCGGTTCGGCTTCGAAGCCAAAAGCAAGAGGGGGACCGGGAAGGTTTGAACCTTCCCAGGACAGAGAAAGGGGAGGTCTCAACCGTCAACCAAGCCGGAGATCCCCATGACCATCGTCGAAGCCGTTACGACCGGAACCCCCGTCACCGATGATCCCGCTGCCATTTTGAACGCAGCCAGGATCTTGTTGCCGATCCTCGAAAGCGGGACCAGCATCACGTCATCTGCGTTGCGTGATGCCATGGAACGAGCCTCAGGCGGTTCCGATACAGAAGGAACCTGGCTGTGGAAGCACGCCTACGAAGCTGCCGAATGCGCGCAGGTTCTGTTCCTGCAAAAATACGGCGCCACCATGCGCAAACAGGCGAAGACGCCGCAGCAATTGCTGACGATGATCGAGACTATCGCCAGCCTGTCGCCGAGCCAGACGAAGCGCTCCGATGAATCTCAGGCCCTTCAGCAATTTTCCACTCCCCTTCCCCTGGCATTCGCCGCCGCGCATGCGGCGGCGATCACCGCCGACGACCTTGTTCTCGAACCATCGGCCGGCACGGGACTTCTGGCCACTTTCGCCGCCATGGCGAGCGCAGACCTGCATCTCAACGAGATTTCGCAAACGCGCGCAGCCTTGCTGGCTGAGCTGTTCGCCGGATCAGACATTACCAGCCATGATGCCGGCACAATTCATGACCGGCTCAACCCGTCGGTCGATCCGTCAGCCATTCTCATGAACCCGCCGTTTTCCGCTGCCCCGGGTGTCACGCGCCGATACAGGGCCGCGACCGCACATCACTTGCGCTCTGCCCTCGCCCGTCTTCGCCCTCGCGGCCGCCTTGTGCTGATTTCCGGCGCTTCCTTTACCGCGCAATCGCATTCGTGGCGCTCGTTCTTCAACGACCTGCAGCAAACGGCTTCGGTTGTCTTCACCGCTTCGATTTCGGGCAAAGCCTATGCGCGACATGGCACGACCGTCGAAACGCGCCTGACCGTGTTCGACAAAGTGCCACAGTCGGTCGAACCGCGGGCGTTTGCGCGTTGCGAAACCGCGGGCGAGCTGCTCGACCTTGTGGTCGAGCACTGCCCTGCCCGGCTGGCGAAGACAACTCCGTCGACAGCGCCGCACCCGGCTCCGGCCGCCCCGGCCTTGGCACAGATCCGCGCCAAGGCACGCGCGACCGTTAAAACATCCGCAGCGCATCCCCTGGATAACGCCGAGATCTGCGACGTCGCCTATCAGGCCCGCGACGACATCAGCGCCGGCGGTCAGGGCTCGGATGAAATCTATGAGCCCTACGAGGTTCAGACGATCGCGATCGATCACGCCAAGTCGCATCCCGGCGAACTGGTTCAGTCGGCCGCCATGGCATCCGTACAGGCCCCCCTTCCTTCTTATCGGCCCCGCCTTCCAGCGCAGCTGATAGCCGATGGCGTCTTGTCAGCCCCTCAGCTCGAAACCGTGATCTATGCCGGCGAGGCCCACGACACGTTTCTGAAAGGCACTTACGATGTGGTCGACGACTTTGCGTCGATCCAGCCGGCAAAGGTTGAAGCCAGCGCGTTTTCGGTCGAAGCGCTGCCGGAGGACGCCTCGAAGACCGTCCTGAAAAACGCACGGTTCCGGCGCGGTTTCTTTCTCGGTGATGGGACCGGTTGCGGCAAGGGTCGACAGGTCGCGGCCGTCATTCTCGACAACTGGTTGAAGGGGCGCCGGAAGGCGCTGTGGATCTCGCGCAGCGACAAGCTCATCGAGGATGCCCGGCGTGACTGGCAGGCGCTCGGCGGCGTGGCCGCCGATATCATTCCGATTTCAAGTTTTCCGCAAGGACGGTCGATCCCTGATCAGCCGGGCATTCTGTTCGTGACCTATGCCACGCTTCGCAGCCAGGCCAGGCAGGACAAGAAAAGCCGCCTTGCGCAGATCCTCGATTGGATCGGTCATGACTTCGACGGCGTGATCGCGTTCGACGAGGCCCATGCAATGGCCAACGCCGTCAGCGCCAAGGGCGAGCGCGGCGAGCGCAAGCCTTCGGAACAAGGTCGCGTGGGACTTCTGCTACAAAATGCCGTTCCCGGCGCTCGGGTTCTGTACGTTTCGGCAACCGGGGCCACAACGGTCAGCAATCTGGCCTATGCCTCACGGCTCGGCCTCTGGCAGACCGGCGACTTTCCGTTCAGCACGCGGGCCGATTTCATCGCCTCCATGGAAGACGGCGGGATCGCCGCCATGGAGGTGATTTCACGCGACCTGAAGGCGCTTGGCCTCTATACGGCTCGCCTGCTCTCGTTCAAGGATGTCGAGTATGAGATGCTCGTCCACGAGCTGACCGAGGCGCAGACCGAGATCTATGACGCCTATGCCGACGCGTATCAGATCATCCACCAGAACCTTGAAAAGGCGCTGGAAGCCGTCGGCATCACGGCGGAGGGAGCAACGCTTAATCCGCGCGCCAAAAGCGCCGCACGATCGGCGTTCGAGGGCAACAAGCAACGGTTCTTCAACCATCTGATCACCGCCATGAAATGCCCTTCGGTTCTGCAGGCCATGCAGGCGGACATCGATGACGGCCATGCGCCCGTCGTTCAGATCGTCTCGACCGGCGAAGCGCTCATGGAGCGCCGCATTGCGGAAATCCCGCCGTCGGAGTGGAAAGACCTCAACGTCGACGTGACGCCCCGCGAATACGTACTGGACTATCTCAACAGCTCCTTTCCGACCCAGCTTTTCGAAGCGTTCGAGGACGAGAAGGGGGAACTGCGCTCGCGCCCGGTTCACGATGCGGACGGCAATCCAGTCGTCAGCCGTGAAGCGCTCGAAGCGCGCGACGACCTGATCGAGCATCTTGGCGCCTTGCCTCCTGTTCAGTCGGCGCTTGACCAGATCATTTGCCACTTCGGGACCGAACAGGTTGCTGAAATCACCGGCCGCTCGCGTCGGATCGTCAAGACACGCGACGGGCGCATGAAACTGGAGCGTCGCCCAGCCTCATCGAACTATGCCGAAACCGATGCGTTCATGGGCGACAGCAAGAAGATTCTTGCATTCTCGGACGCCGGCGGGACCGGCCGTTCGTATCATGCCGATCTTGCAGCGACGAATACGCGCAAACGTGTCCACTATCTGCTGGAAGCCGGATGGCGCGCGGACGCGGCCATCCAGGGGCTCGGGCGGACACACCGCACAAATCAGGCGCAGCCGCCATTGTTCCGCCCGTGTGCGACCAATGTGAAGGGCGAGAAGCGGTTCCTGTCCACGATCGCACGTCGCCTCGACAGTCTTGGCGCCATCACCAAAGGTCAGCGCCAGACTGGCGGTCAAAACATGTTTCGGCCCGAAGACAATCTTGAGAGCGACTATGCCAAGGCGGCGTTACGCAGGTTCTTCAGTCAGCTCTATGCCGGAAAAATCCCGACATGCTCGCTGACCAAGTTCGAGGAGGTGACCGGTCTGGCTTTGACCGATCAGGACGGGTCTCTGCGCGAAGCCCTGCCGCCGATCAGCCAGTTTCTCAATCGCTGCCTGGCGCTGACGATTGCTATGCAGAACACGGTGTTTGAAGCATTCACCCAAATCCTCGACGGGATCGTCGAAGAGGCGATTGAGGCTGGCACCTATGAGGTCGGCCTTGAGACGCTCACGGGTGAACGCTTCATGGTCAAAAAGCGCGTGCCGATCTACGAACACGGTCACAGCAAGACCGAGATTCTGACGATCGAACGGCTGACCCGCAATAAGCCGATCTCACTTGACGATGCGCGGCGGTTCCTGGATCGTCAGCCTGACGCCCAAACCTATGTCGACAAAAAGACCGGGGATGCGGCAATCATCATTCCTTCGGCGACCTGGTTTACCGAAGCGGGCGACCCGATCCGGCGCGTGCAGTTGATCCAGCCTATGTTTAAAAAGGCGATGCACCGCTCGACACTGGCCGATTCCAGCTGGAAAGCTGTCGATCGGGCAACGTTTGAAACGGCATGGATGGCCAAGATAGAGACCATTCCCGAATTCGACACGTCGACGATCACCATCGTGGCCGGCCTTCTGTTGCCTATCTGGCAGCACCTTCCACAGTCCAACACGCAAGTCTATCGTCTTACGGCCGACAATGGCGAGCGTATCCTCGGCCGCATGCTGACCCACATCGATGCTGTCAACCTCGCAACCGCGCTCGGTGTGTCGCACGCCATCAAGCTTGATTCCAGCGAGGTGCGGCAAGCCCTCCTCATTGGCAATGCTCACTTCACATTGTCCAATAAAATCAAGCTTCGGCGGTCGAAAGTGATGGATCGTCATCGCATCGAGATGCTAGACTTCAAACCGGGGGATTTGAAAGCTTTCAAAGCGCTTGGCTGCTACACGGAGACCATCGCATGGAAGACACGCCTTTTCGTTCCGGACGACGAAAGCGTTCTCGCAAAAGTGCTGGAAGGCACGAAAATCGTCGCAGTCAGGGAGAGGTGGACATGATTTCTGCCTCTCAACTTTCCGAACAGCTCGCTGCGCGGACTGAACAGTTCTGCCGGACCTATCTTCCCGCCGGTCGGCGGGCGGGCAACTATTGGCAGGTGGGCAACAAGTACGGTGACCCCGGTAGATCCATGGCCGTGCGTCTTCAAGACGCCGGCACGCGCAGGGCCGGCAAGTGGGCCGATCGTGCGACCCATGAATATGGTGATCTTCTCGATCTGCTGGAGAGCATCGTCGGGACAGGCAGTTTTGCCGAAACCTGCAAGGAAGCCCGTCGTTTCCTGAATCTGCCGGAGGTGTCGGCTGATCCTGGACGAGCCGGGAACGATCACGAGAAGCCACCCTCCAATGTCGATCAGGTCGAATCCGGCCGCAAGCTCTTCTCCTACGGCAAACCGTTCAAGGATACGCCCGTAGAGCGCTATCTGCGCGGGCGGGATATCAGCCGCTTCGGGCCAGCCCTCAAGTATCATCCCCGCGTTTTCTTCCGCGATGAGGACTGTCAGTCCCGCCAGTTGCCTGCCATGCTGGCGGCCGTGACGGATAATGACGGCACGGTCATGGCATGCGCGCGGACCTGGCTCGATTTGAAAAACAACTCTGTCGCGCGCATCACCGAACCCAAGCGGGTTTCGGGCCAGCTGTACGGCAACGCCGTGCGGTTTCACTCAAGCAGTGCGGGCGGTGACATCATCGCCGGAGAAGGCATTGAAACAGTGCTGTCCATCGGCTCGGTGTATCCGGTCGCGGAGCTGGCCGCTTGCCTGACGGCAACGCATCTTTCTCTGTTCGATCCACCATCGAGCTGCACGAGGCTGTTCATCGGCCGCGACAACGACGATGCCGGCGAACTGGCAAGCCGCCAGTTGCGCCGCCGGGCCGAAGAACGAGGCATCGAGGTGGTCGATCTTGTCCCGACGCTCGACGACTTCAACGACGATCTGCGCAAGTTGGGCAGGCAGATCCTGCAGGAAAACCTCAACCGACAGATCATGGCGGCGATCACCAGGCCGGTACCATGGGCCGGTCTGCGCATGCCATAACGTTTGACCGACGCACGGTCTCGCCTGACAAGTCGTTTTCCGTAGCGGCTTGTATGGCTTTGGCGATGAACCGAAAGCCGACCGCAAAGGCGGTCTGACAGGACAAAGGACAACCCCGCCCTCTCAACAAAAGCGGTTTCCACTCTCAGTGGACCCTCCCCTTTTCTTTTCGGCCGGGGTCCAGCGCTTGCGCTCGGCCCTACGGGTGTCAGCCCTGCCCTTTCGGTTCTGTTATCGCCCCATACAAACCGCAAGGAAAACGAGAGGACGAACCGATGAACGCCTACACAACCGAAATTCAGCAGCCGCAGAGCCCGACCGCGCACCTCCTCGAAGAAATCGCCCTCTTTGGCTACCGCCCGAACGGCGATGAGTACGACTACCGCCCTCTTCCCGACGCAGAGGCTGTTGAGATTGGCGTCGCCGGCATATTCGAAAGCCTTGAAACCATGTTCACCAACACCCGGCTGGAAGACGAACTGTCCGAGGTGCTGTGGGCCGTCGCCAATGTGTTTCACCGCCGTCTGACCCGAGCGCAGAAGAAGCTCGACGACAATGAAGCCGAACAGCGAAGCTTGATCGCCGTGCAGGATGGCAGTGAGATCAGCAGCGTCGAACTGGAAAGGAAAGCTGCCGCAGGAGATACGCTGACTGAAATACGCAATGCCTTCGAGGCAATGCGAGATCTGGCCGCAGACCATTACCGTGTGAGTGTCGGCTGTGAATGGCTACCGCGCACTGGCTCGAAGACGTCGTATAATGGGCTTACCGCAGCGGTTATCGACAGTCGCGATTATCTCGCCAGAAAGCGCCACGAAGAGAAGGAAATCTATTGCCCGACCGGCACCAAGATCGCGTTCACGGGCGGCGCCGATTATCAGGACCACGAGGCCGTCTTCCATGCTCTCGACCAGACGCACAAAAAGTACCCGGATATGGTTCTGATCCACGGCGGTTCGCCCAAGGGGGCCGAGCTCGTCGCCGCCAAATGGGCAGAACTTCGCAAGGTGGCGCAGGTGGTTTGCAAGCCCGACTGGTCCGCGCACCGCAACAAGTCCGCTCCCTTCAAGCGCAACGACAAGATTGTCGAAATGATGCCCAAGGGGATGATCGTCACGCCTGGTAATGGCATCAACCAGAACCTGGCCGACAAGGCACGCAAGGCAGGTATTCCGCTCATGAAGGTCGGCTTCTAGGCCGATCTTCATCTCCTGAAGCAAAGGGCCAACGCCGAAGCGCCGGCCCTGGATTTGGCTGTCTAATCGCGCCAGAAGATCACTGACATGAGCTTGTCGTCGATCTCGCCCGGATACTTGCCAAGATTTGCCCGCACAGTGCGTCCTGGCATATGCACCGACATCTGAAAGTACTCCTGACCCTGTTCGTTCTTACGCCGCCAAACTGCCCCGATCTCCACCTCCCGGTCTTTCGGGATTTTGCCGTAAACGCGATATGCAGGTGAGCCTTCATTGTTGTTGTCAAGTTTGACGCCGCGAATGTCTTCGTCAAACTCAAGCGATGCGATATTGCCTTCGAATGTCTCCCGCGTTGCGTCAAACTGCACGTAGTTCAAGCGCTCCATATTCTTCATTTCTTGCTCCGTCGATTGCGTTGTTTTCAACGGTCCGCCATGGGCAAGGCATCCATTCCTTTTCCCTGGAAAACCAAGTTTTCCGGGGGCAAAGGAGGGAGGGCGCTGCCCGCCCGACGGCTTTTTCATTCGCTGTCATGACACATTTGTTGAGGTGGTGCGGCCGCAGGCGAAGCCGAGGCACGGTTCAACAGATGTCATCTGCCTTGCAGATGCTTGGTTATTGACCGCGAAGGGAAAAGATGGCGGCGGACTGTCGAGACAGAGCCGCGGCCAATTGGTCGCGACCACTTTCTTTGCAGTTTTAAGCGCGCGCTGGTTTAGCCCGCGTTCGCCGCGTCCGACGAAGTTGTGATGCTTTGAGAAGAAAGAGGCAGGAATGCGACTGTTCGTGGATCTTCGGTTAAGTTTGCTTCGTATGGGCCACCTGGGAGTGACACGCGTAGGTGCAGATATTCATGGCCATTTGCGCCGAAGCGCTTTCCAATGCCGCCGATCGCGACCTTTCGGCCACGCGGTGAATACCCGAACATATGGAAGTTATACGGTCCTGAAGGTTCGCCAATGACATGATACAGCGTACCGTTTTGAAGAATTTCACCCTCAAGGCCAGCTTCATTGGTAAAGCGAAGAAAATTGCGTGCTTGAGGCATGATGTCGTTCCGAATTTGATGCATTGCAAAGGTGTACTACACCCTTTAATCAATCGGTTAAATTGCGGAGTGTCAACGAATCCTGAGCATTTGATGCCACTCTTCACTAAGACTTTCGTATGAATCCTAGCGGACGATGATATGCGTGCCTATGCCTACACGATCATATAAATCAATGACATCGCTGTTTAGCAGCCGGATGCAGCCACTCGAAACGGACTTTCCAATCGAAGACGGATCATTCGTGCCGTGAATACGATAGAGCGTGTCGGTGCCATCCTGGTAAAGGTAAAGGGCACGAGCGCCGAGCGGATTCGTCTCGCTGCCGGGCAGTCCCGTGGCTATAGGTGCGTTCACCTTTGGACGGTCGCGTATCATTGAGCTCGTTGGCGTCCAGGTCGGCCATTCGGCTTTCCTCCCAATGACAGCCTTTCCCGAAAAATCATGGCCTTCTCGACCGACCGCGACGTTGTAGGCCAGTGCCGTGTTGTCATCCTGGACGAGATAGAGCTTGTGGACATCCGGCTCTACAATGATTGTTCCGGGCGGTTCTGTTGTCTTGAAGCTAGTCAGCGATGGCCCGCCGCCCCTTTTCTGCAGGCCGGCATCTTTAGTTACTTCCGTCGAAGAATCCGCGACGCAGCCGAGAAGAAGGAAGACTATGAATAGGGACGCCAGTGCTCCCGTAATCTGAATTGGTTTCGGCATTTCCAGCTGCATTGACTTCTTTGAGTGAAAAGGACGGACATGGCGTTGTCTCGCGCGATCCTGATGACCTCGTCAACAGCGACAAGAAGTTTGACAGCTGGGCCTCAGACAGTCCGGGCAATGAGGTGGCGAAGAGCAGCGTTCGGGGTCTGCGTCGCTGTGCCCACCCGCAGAATAGCACCCATTTGGGCGTTTGGGTGGATCTCACGATTCGCGATAGTTGCGGTGACTGTATGGCGATTTCTTATTCAGAGACAATGGAGTGGAAGTTTCTGACGCCACCTACATCGTATCACGGCGTGGTTCAGCTTACTAAACACAACATGAATTCAATCTCTTACGAGAGACCAACACAACTCGACCCAGCTTGCGTTAACCTTTCATTAACGAATAAAAGTTTGACCTCGTTCATGAATCAAGGCAACTATCGATGCGACGGATTTAGGTCGATTGATGCCATTTTTCCGTCGCAATAGGACCAGGGGTATTCAGGCGGACATGAATAAGTCTCACGAGACGTCGACACAGAAGATCAGCAGACAGGCCCAGTCTCTCTCGACCCAGCTGCAGAATCTGCGCGAGCAGATGTACCCGCCGGAAGCACGAAAGTCGCTAAAAAGCTTCTCTTCGCGCGAGACAGCCGCTCTGCTTGGTATCGCTGAATCCACTTTACGGCAAATGTCGCTTGACGGCGAGGGCGCCATACCAGCGCGTCAGGATAATGGTCGACGCGTCTACACACTATCTCAGATCAACCAGTTGCGTCGCTATCTCGCCGAAAAACGTCCGCAGGACGCGTTGCGCTTCCTTCCTCAGAGGCGGGATGGAGAGAAACTGCAAATCCTAACGGTGGCCAACTTTAAAGGCGGCAGTGCCAAAACGACGACCGCGCTTCACCTTTCCCACTATCTTGCGCTCAGCGGCCTCCGGGTCCTGGTTGTCGATCTGGATCCGCAAGCGTCGCTGAGCGCCATGTTTGGTTACCAGCCTGAGTTTGACGTCGAAGACGGGCAAACACTCTACGGCGCTTTGCGTTATGACGACGAGCGCGTTCCAGTTCGCGATGTGATCCGCAAGTCTTATTTCGACGGTATCGACATCATTCCCGGCAATCTGGAGCTCATGGAATATGAACATGAGACTCCTCAGGCTATTATGAGCGGCCGTTCCCGTGGCCCGGGCATCTTCTTTCGTCGCATCAAGACCGCGTTGCTCGAAGTCGAGACAGATTATGATGTCGTCATTATCGACGCACCGCCACAACTCGGTTACCTGACGCTTGGCGCGATCTTCGCTGCAACAGGTATGCTGATCACTGTTCACCCAGCAATGCTTGACGTGGCTTCCATGAACCAGTTTCTGGCTATGACCAGTGATATGCTGTCAGTCATTGAAGAGGCTGGCGGCACTATGGATCATGATTTTATACATTACGTGCTGACACGGCATAACCCGCATGACGGACCTCAGGTCAATATCGTGACGCTGCTTCGCTCCCTTTTCGGAGATGATGTTCTTGCTGCCGTCGTCGTTGAGACAACCGCGATCGCGAGTGCAGGCCTGGAGAAAAAAAGCCTCTATGAAATGCCACGCGGGTCCATGGTGCGCGACACCCTCATTCGCGCAATCGATTCCGTTGACGCTGTCAACTCAGAAATCCTGGCGCATATTCAAACTGCTTGGGGACGAACATGACCAAGTCTTCTGATCGCAAGAAAAGAATGCAGTCGATGTTTGGCAACGTGTCTCCCGAGACTCTTGCCAAACAGGCATCAGATAGTGGGGAGGAAACGCCTCGGACAAATGATACGCCTTCCCGGCCGCGCTCCTCCGGTTCGGTCAGAGCCATGTCGGATTCTTTATCGGCGATTGAGGCCGAAAATGAAGAGCTGCGTCGTTCGCTCTCTGATGGAGAGCGCGTTGTTGATATTGACCCTTCCAATATTCACGCTTCTTTTGTGCGCGATCGCATGGACATCGGGAGCGATCCTCAGTTCCCAAACTTTGTCGCGAGCATAGAGGAGAGCGGCCAGCAGGTTCCAGTCCTAGTCAGGCCGATGAAAGATCGTGTCGGGCACTATCAACTGGCCTATGGACACCGGCGGTGGCAGGCGTGCCGCCACCTAGGGCAGCCGGTCAAGGCGATTGTTCGTGAACTATCGGACGAAGACCTCGTGATCGCTCAGGGGCGCGAGAATACTGAGCGCAAAGACCTTTCCTTTATCGAACAGGCGCTTTTCGCCCATAGCCTCAAGGAGCGTGGATTTACTCGCAAGACAATCGCTCAATCCCTAGGTCGGGACGGCGGAAGTGCCCTCCCCTACATATCCATGCTGACCGCGCTCGTGGATGCCTTGCCGAGTGACCTTCTTCACCGGATCGGCCCCGCTCCCAAAAGCGGTCGCCCGAGGTGGGACAGGTTTGCTGAGCTTTACCGCAAAGGCGCCCTATCCGCGCAGAAGGCCAGCTCAATTGATGATCTTGTTGAGTCATCCGACTGGGTCTCAATGGACAGTGATGTGCGCCTCACTCGGTTGATCGGCGTCTTGGAAACAAAGAAAGCTCAACCGGCGTCCCGAGAGATCAAAAACGACGCTGGAAAGAACGTTATCAAGGTCACAAAGACCGCCAAGGCAACGCAAATTTCGATCGACCAGTCGGCGTCTGATGGTTTTTCGGACTGGCTCGTGGAACAGCTTCCCGAACTTCTTAGAGCTTATAGTGGCAAGCAGGAGACCTAAAGATGACTTAGCGCGCCAGCAAAAGAAAAGGGCTCACCGACTGGCATCGGCAAGCCCATTTTCGAGGCCAAAACGATCTGAAAAACATCCGTCGTAGCCCCATTTTCCAATTACTTTCTACGGCAGATGTGAGAGCGAATCAAGACCGGACCGAACGGACCGGCGGTTTCGTGTGTCCTTTTTTTGGATTTTTTGGCTGCAAATCCCTAGAAGTGAAGAGGCGTCGATCCCTGGCAGGACGGCGGGTGGTTTGTTATGCAAAAAGAAATCTGTACTGCCGGCTTCCGCCGGATAACGCCGGCAATTGCCAAAAGCATCCGGCTAGCCAATTCAGAGAAATTTCCTGATGTGGACAAAGCTCAGGCGTGCCTAACCTTGAAAAAAGTCGCGCCCGTTCTCGGTATATCCGGGACCGCGTATCATGTGCTGGACATCCTACTGAACCTTACACGTCAATCCGACTGGATCGGAAATGCGCGCCCGATCGTGGCTATCTCAAATCGTAAACTGGCGGAATTCACGATGCGTTCGACCAGAACCGTTATCCGCGCGGTTAGGCAATTGGTAGAAGCGGGTCTATTAGCCTATCGGGATAGCCCAACAGGGCGACGCTTTTCATACCGTACCGCAGATGGTTCACTTGGCGAGGCGTATGGCCTCGATTTCTCCCCTGCCCGCGCATCATTTCAGGAACTGAAGTCCAAGGCTGATGAAAACCAAGAACGCATCGCTCGCGAGCGCAAGGCCCGCCGCTCAATCACGACGCTTTCACGCGCCTTGGTAGATATGTCGAGCTTGCTCCCCGAAACCGAAGCCTCCAAGTTGATCGATGAAATCGCTTTCGTCCGTGAAGCCGACACCGATGTATGTGATACTGAAGCGCACTTGGAAGCACTGTATTCCAAGACGGTTCATCACGTTGAAAGAGCCATAACACCAAAAGAGAATGACAATATGTCATCCGAGGATGTCAAAAATGTCACCCGCAATACTACTACAAATTATCAAAATCAGATTTCTGTAATCGATAGTCCTGCTCGAACACATATGTCTGAGTTGCAATCGATTCCGAAGGGCTTGGAAGAGAATGGATGCTGCGCAGATTCATCGCGCACAGTTGAAAAAGCTCCTGCCGATCGTATTGAGCTACCCATTTTTAGCAGCGCTTGCTCAAAGTCTCGAGCGGTACTCGAGGCAGAATTTCAAACATGGCGAGATGTCGTACATGCTGCGCCGACAGCTTGTTCGGTGCTCGGGCTGCCACAATCCTTATGGAAAAGTGCTTGCAATGATGTTGGCGTTTCCCGTGCCGCCATCATGGTTGTCGTCATTCTCGAAAAGTGCCTGAGAAATCCTGATGCTGTCCGGAATCCAGGGTCTTATCTAATTGGTTTGGTCCGCAGAGCAGCCGAAGGCAAACTGCATCTAGCGCGAAGCATTTATGGACTTAGCCAGCGGCCGTGTTGAATTCCCTTCCGCTCTGCTTTGTTTAAACTGATAGCTGGGGGGAAGAGGGGGTAACAGCTGTTACCCTTTGGAGTAGGGCACGACCGCACAAACCGGTGACTTTGATGTAGTCGCCCAGCAGAACGAAAGCCAGGCCGCAGGGAGTAACAGCTGTTACCCCAGAAGATACAGCATCCACGCAACCGGGATAAATGCGCATAAAGTTGTTAAATGCACTGTGCCGCTCGCCAACGGAACAGACAAGGTCACGATTAAGGTCACAGCTCGACAAGCGCTATGCCGCGCCGCTCGCCCGCCCTAAAAGCATGGAGCTTGCGCTAAAACATCTCCGAATCAAAGCAAATCGAGTCGGACCTGCGTTTACCAAAATCAAAGACGGCATCGCTGACCATGGAACGATGCCGGTCATTGGATCAACTACATGCAGTTCAAGCATGCATACGATAAGCTCGAACATCACCGTCGCCGAAGAGGTGTCGCAGGAACGTGGGATTATCGTATCTTACAAAGCTATGGCACGCTCATTGCAAACACTGGAAGAAGCTCGCAACTCTACCAGAGGCCAGAAGCACCGGCTTTAGCACACTGTCGAGCAGGGTGACTCCGCCCTATTTTCCGTTCAGCGATCTGCTGCCAAGGCCCTTCCACTCCGTCCGGAACAGGTCAATAGCGCAAAGATAATGGATAGCGTGAGGGGATGGGCCGGCAGTGTTTGAAAATGAACCGACACACGGCCTCAACCTGGCGATTGAGCTACTTTGTTTGCCCCGTTCACGCAGTTTCAGCAATCAGAACGTCGCAGCGGAGCGATAGCGACAGTCGGCCGGGCCGGATTTGTACTTCACACGGCCCATGGATCGATCAGCTCTACGCCACAACCCGTGAAATCCTTGATGTTGCGTGTTGCGAGGGTGAGACCGTGTGCCATTGCCGTGGCCGCGATCAGCCCGTCCATCGATGACATTCCGCGTCCACGACGCTTTGCGTCTCCCATCAGGTCGCCCCAGGCGAAAGCTACGGCCTCATCCACCGCAAGCACGCGGTGCTCGAAACGTTGCAGCAGATCATTGGCAAGCCACTCGGCGAGAGCATCGCGCCTTCGCCCGCTGTCCATGAGCGCGACACCACGACGGATTTCGGCAAACGACACGACACTGATAAAGGAGCGATCCTCGTCAATCTCATCCAGCCATGCAAGAACGCGGCTCTCCGGGCGCGGCTTCGTCACTTCAGACAGAACATTGGTGTCAAGCAGGAGCTTCACAGCGATAGATCGCGCGGTTCGTCAGCCTGCCGGTCGAGATCTAGCTCGGCGCCACGCAACGGGGACGCCAGAAGAAATTCGGCCAAGGTCCCCTTGCGCGCGACCTTCCTTTGCCATTCTTCGGCGGAGACCACCACGACGCTCGGCTTGCCGTTGCGTGTAATCGTCTGTGGCGTGGATTGCGCACGCTCGATCACCTCCGAAAGCTTGGCCTTTGCCTTGGCGACCGTCCAGTTCTTTTCATCGTGCGACACGGGCTGCATTATGCGTCTCCTGACCAGAATGACCATGTTGACTATATAATTCATTGCCGATGATCGGCAAGTGGGGCCAGGGCAGGGGGAGGGGCCACTGTTACAGACCGGCCGCCTTGGTGAGGTTAACCCTGAACCGGTCGCGGCGGCGCTGATAACGCCGGGTCATTTCGGCAGACGCATGGCCGAGCTGTTTCTGGACATAGCGTTCATCGACCTCGGCGGAAGAAGCAAGCCCGGCCCGCAGGGAGTGCCCGGAGAACAGTTTTATCCGCTCTGCTTCGGGCAGTTCGCCGCGAATGCCGGCGGCAAGAACGGTCTTCTTGATGAGGCGGGCGATCTCCTGATCCTTCAGCCGTTCGGGACCGACGGCCTTGCCCTTGCCGGTGACGCGGCGGAACAGCGGGCCGTGGCCGATCCTGCCGAGCTTCAGCCAGGTTTCGACGGCTGCGACCGGGCAGGTGAGATCGGAGGAGCCGCGGCCGATCTCGACCTCGCGCCAGCCGGTCTTGCCGCGCAGCGTCACCAGCATGCCCTTGTCGAGGATTTCGATCCAGCCGTTTCCATCCTCGCTCTGATCGCGGCCGCAATCGAGCGCGACGATTTCCGAGCGGCGCAGACCGCCGGCAAAGCCGATCAGCAGCATGGCGCGATCGCGCAGGCCCCTGAGCGTTCCGCGATCAAGCGTTTCGACCATGGCGATCAGCTCCTCCGGCAGGATCGCCTCCTTCTGGCGCGGGGGCGCTGCATGGCGATTGCGGATGCCGGCCAGCACCGTGGCGATGTGGCGGTCGCGACGATCGAGCGTGAGGCCGCGCTGCGCATAGTTCCACGAGATCGCCGACAGCCGCCGCTCGATGGTGGAGACCGCGCTCGGCTTTGCCCGGGGTGCGGTTTCGCCGGAGGCGAGCGCGGTGATGTAAAGCCCGACGGTCTGCGGATCGGGCGGCATGGTCGCAAGCCCCTTGCGCCGGCACCAGCCGGCAAAGTGTTTCCAGTCCGACGCATAGGCGCGCCGCGTATTGGCGGACGAGGCGGCCTCGACGTAGGAGCGGGCGCGGTCGACAAGCGGCGCAAGACTGGCGGCCGGGCCGGTCGACACCACGGAAAGCTCTGAATCATCCTGCCGCGGCGTGCCGTAAGACGGAGCAGAGGTCGGATCGACATCATTTTCGGGCATTTGCGGCCTCAAAACGCGGGTTTTCTTTATGAAGTGCATTATGAATGATAATACAACATTATCAATCATTTTATTTAAAAGACAAGCCGTGCGGTTATGTCCGATTATACTGGCATTAACTGCTCTTCTCGGTTAGCGTTGACGCCATGGATTCGCTCGCCGCACCACACGCCAGAACCGCCGCGATCACCGCGCCCCTGCCAGCTTGGGCCCGCCCGCGTGGGCCCGATCTGACCGAAGTTGATACCGCCTTCTCGGCCGGTATCGCTCTGAAATCCCTCGATGATCTCGTTCGCGCCGAGCCAGTCTGGGGCGGCTGCTGGCGCGAGCGGCAGGCCCTGAAATGCGCCGTCTGCGCCGTCCGTCTGACCGGTCGCAACGAGGACGAGGCGGGGCTGCGCGATGCCGTCCTGCTCACCGCCGCCGGCGACGATCCGGGCCCCGCTGGCAAGATGGTTTTGGCCTACAAAAGGCTCGCCACCCGAAAACCCGGCTTCTCCACAAAGCAGGCCGCCGATCTTGCCGACCTGATGGGACTGTCCTTTGACGACCACCTTTCCACCATCCCGGAGCTGGCGGATACAGCGCTCCAGTCCGGCCGGGCTGTTCCGTTTGTTGTGGCGGAACTCGTTTCGGCCATCTACCGCGACCGCCCGGACGCCGAGCCACTGGCCTGGGCCCTGGCCGATATGATGATTGCAAGCCAGCTCAAATGGAACCGCCCCGTGCCGCTGCTGATGGCGGAGCGCTACGGCCCTTCGTTTCGCACCATCGGGGGCAGGGGACGCGTGCGCCCGGGTGAACCGGCGTTCGCCCGTGCCGTCTGCCTCGCCATAGCCGACGGGGCCGGGTTCGCATTGCGCGCGGCGGATGCGATCGGGCGCCGGGCCGACATTCTTGTGACCGTCGCCCCGAAAGTGCGGACCAAAGGCGCGGGCCCTGTCATTCAGAGACTGCTGGACGCGGACGCCATGCCGGCATCAGCGCCCGGCAGCAACCTTTCACGTTGGGCTGCCTCGCGCCTGTTTGAACGGCTCGAGAGTTTCGGCGCCGTGCGCGAATTGTCGGGCCGGTCGTCGTTCCGGATTTATGGGTTGTAACCATGACCGGAGCAGCAGACAACAGGCCATCCCGCCGCAAGAAAGCGAACGCCGCGGACCAAAAGGCGGGAGGCGAACGCCTCTTTGATCGTGAGCTTGAGGGGCTGCCGCCGGAGCTGCGCTGGCGCGAATGGATGCTGCGCGTCGAGGCGGTGATCTTCGCCGCCGCCGAGCCGGTCACCCGCGAGACGCTCGCCCGCGTCGTTGGCAAGGGCTGCAGCATTGACCTGCTGATCGCCGATCTCCGCGAAGAACTCGCCGGCCGGCCCTACGAGATCGTCGCCGTCGCCGGCGGCTGGCAGCACCGAAGCCGTTCGGCTTACGCCGATGCGATACAAGCTTCGAATGCGCCAACACGCGGCGCGGCAACGATGTTGTCCGAGTTCGAGTCGATGGTGCTGATGGCCGTCGGCTATTTCCAGCCCATCACCCGCGCCGAACTGTCAAAAATCTTCGGCAAGGGGGTCAGCCGCGACACGATTGGCGCGCTCCGCAACGCCGCCCTCATCGCCTCCGGGCCCCGCAGCCCGACACCCGGCGCGCCCTATACCTATGTCACGACGAAGCACTTCCTCGCGGCATTCGGCATGGAAACGCTTCGCGATCTGCCGGATATCGAGGCCCTCGAGGATGCGGGGTTGTTGAGCAGGGCCGCCGTGCAGGAGGAGGCGATGGCGGCCGCGGTGGAGGGCGAAGAGGAATGAGGCTGTTTCCGCAATGCACCAGGGAAACCTTCACAGGTCAGCCGTCAATTGATTTCTACCCCATGATGCGATGCTCGCTTCAATCTGGTTTGTATTTGCGCGTTTGCGTCCGGCATGTTCTGGCTCGATCGAGCGGCAGTCTCGTTGATGCCTTCTCGGGGCGACCGCTGGAAGGCGATATTAGGCCGTAAACCCATAAACGGGTTCACTTCGCCGGAGTGATTTGATTCAATGGTCTCTGGAAAGGAGACCATTAATGCGCCGACGTTTTGACCTGACGGATTTCGAGTGGGCGGTGATCGAGCCGCTTCTGCCCAACAACAGCCGCGGCGTGCCGCGGGTTGATGATCGCCGTGTGATCAACGGCATACTCTGGCGCTTTCGCACCGGCAGTCCATGGGCCGATGTTCCGGAACGCTATGGTCCTCACACCACCTGTTATAATCGCTTTGTCCGCTGGCGGCGGGCTGGTGTCTGGGATCGCCTTCTCAAGGCGATTTCTTCCGCCTTCGACGGCGATATTCAGATGATCGACTCGTCGTGTGTTCGCGTACATCAGCATGGCGCCACCGGTAAAAAGGGGGCGCCAATCGAAGCATGGGACGTTCCAGAGGCGGCCTGACAACGAAGATCCACGCTCTCGTTGATGCCGACGGGCTGCCGATTGATCTTCGCCTCTCGGAAGGTCAGCATGCTGATTGTCGCTACGCCGAAGATCTGCTCTCCAGACTTCATGCCGGAACGACGCTTTTGGCCGATCGCGGCTATGACACCGACGCCATCCGCGCCACGGCAATTCAGGCGAAGGCATTTGCCAACATCCCGGCGAAACGAAACCGGAGAAAGACCTTCGCCTTCAGCTCGTTCCTCTATCGCTATCGAAATCTCGTCGAGCGGTTCTTCAATCGCATCAAGGAAGCGCGTGGAATTGCAACGCGTTACGATAAACGCGCCGACAACTATCTCGCGGCAATCAAGCTCTTCTCAGTGCGATTATGGCTAAAGCGTTACGAGTCTACGGCCTAGTGACGCGAATTGGAATGGCGCCGAAAGCCAAATGGACGATAGAATAGTGACAGACGGCATAACCCAATGAATGGATTTGACGGGTCTGATCGAATGTCCGCACTGGAAGTCCTGAGGGCTATATTGGCTATTGCGATACTTGCGATTTCCATTTGGATTGTTTTCCGGAGCTATCGCTGATCACTCTTGGCTTATCGAAATGGTTCTTCCCACAAACCGACGGAACGCATCGAGTATGCTTACAGCAAGGTTTCACAATTGACGAATGCCATTTTTGTGGATTGTTCTTGTATCGATGTTCGACCTCTTGGGAATCGGTCGGAAATCCTGACTAATTATTACTAGTTTTCATGAATACTTATTAATCCTATAAATCCAGACAGGGGATCTCATTTGGCGTTATGAGTGCTTGAGATCGTTTTTTCCGCAGTGGGGGGTATTGTGGAAGACGCATGCAATATTGGATCTCATCGCGACAGCGGTATCATGAGCGCATCAATCCATGTTTCGGAGGATGTTATACGCTGCGCTGAAGAGGCGATTGCTCGAATAGGATACCTCTATCCAGCTCTGCAGATTGTCGTAAACGGCCAGGATGTCATCATTTCAGGGACCGATTTAACGGATGAGGTGCTCCGGGATGTGCGTTACATCTTTTATCGAGCAAAAGTGGCCTGCGAAGGAACCGAACTGCGCGGCCGGCTTTATAGGGCGGTCTTGGGATGACAGAGATCTGGCCGCTCAGATTTCGCGAAGTTGCGCCGGCGTCGTTCCTGTTCACGGACGATGCTGGTGGGTACTTTAACGCGAATTCAGATTTTCTTGACCGATATATCAGCGACGAATTGACCGACGCTGACCGTTCGTTTTTGTCGTCAAATGGGCAAGCGTTTGAACACGATGACGACCTGTCCTTCACTGGCTTTTGTGCTCGCTGGGCGCAACGGATCAATAAAGCCAGCAAACTGGATTTTGTAATTCTCGTACCAACGCTACGATGCAATCTCTCGTGCGACTATTGTCAGGTCTCACGGGTATCCGAACATGCTCGGGGTTTCGATTGGTCGGAGGAACAACTGCAGGCCGTGTGCAGGCTGGCCGCATTGAGCTTCGGGTCGTCTGCATTGATGGCCAAGATATGTGCGTGGACATACTCTTCGTCACGGTGCAGGACCGCGCTCCACTCGATGCCAGACGGCATACGGTTTTCGAAGTCCCTGAGCAATAATGCAAGCCATTGGTTAATTACATGCCGATTTTGCGCGTAGTTTTCCTGGAGCACCGAGCACTTCATGGGGTGAGAGTGAATTTCCGTATAGAGAGTTTGAGCGTCCTTCCTCAGGCGGCGCTCATATGTTCTCCCTGACTTGGACGCAACCTCTTCGCGGATTGACAGTAGTAGTTCGCTCCGTCTCCGATCGAGCTCCTCCACTGTGTGTGTGCCACCCACGAAATGTGCTGGAAGCGGTTTGTCGACGTGCCGCGAGTATTCCGGCAGACGCATAGAGGTGGCCCGGGAAATTTGCACAGCGGGGATAAGTGGAATTTCTGCCTGAGATCGGCTTAGATGCCGTTAACAGGAGATACCATGACGAGACGACCGCGCCGGAACCACAGCCCGGCTTTCAAGGCGAAGGTGGCGCTTGCCGCCATCCGAGGTGAGCAGACGCTGGTGGAATTGTCCCAGCAGTTCGATGTGCACGCGAACCAGATCAAACAGTGGAAAGATCAGCTCCTTGAGGGGGCGACCGGCGTTTTCGGCGATGAAGCCAAGGCGGAACCGGCAGGCCCGACCGTGGACGTCAAAACGCTACATGCCAAGATCGGCGAACTGACACTGGAGAACGATTTTTTAGCCGGAGCGCTCGGCAAGGCGGGATTGCTGAGCGGAAAGAAATGATCGACCGCGAGCATAAGCTATCCGTATCCGGTGTTTCAATGCCACATTGCGCTGGCTGCCCTCATCCGTGATCGACTGCATGAATGAGCAACGGGAAGCTACTCCGGAGGTTTATAGTCTTGAAGAGCGCGGCAATGAGCGGCGGTTGCGGTCATCGCCGCGTGATGATGGCTGCTCGAACGGTCTTCAGAAAGTCCGCGTACTTAACGCCACTCGCCCGGATGACGACCTGCTGCGCAATCATGAGGCCAAACAGCATGTAAAGGAATGAAAACAGCCACCAGAGCGGTCGCATCAGATCGTGCTGGATCACGTAGATGAACGTGTAGAGGGAGATCGGAAACAGCACGAAGGCTGCCGTGACCAAGCCGGGCGAATAAAAGTGCTTCATCCGAAACATTCTGATCATGGCTGTGTGCATCACGACTTCCATAATGCCGAGCATCATCGCAGACATCGCGAGGAACGGCACGTTCGGAAAGAACAACGGTACAAAGGCGATGACCAGCACGTAGGCGGCCGTGACGACTTCGCCAAACCAGCGGCTACTGGCCGTGAAGTGCAGATGTTTCGTGATCAACTCCACAAAGCCCCCCGGAAACCGGCCTTCCTCCCACAGGTGCATGACAAGCCCGATGAAGAAGAGGCCGGACATTCGCTGGAGCACCGTCAATGTCTCCCAGTTCAGGCCGATATAGAGCGCTACGCCGACGCCAAGCGCGGCCATGACGTAGAGATTTCGTTCGAGAATGAATCGGATCATGGCGAAGGTTCCTTGAGGTCGGGAGTTGATACGGCCATCCCGCGCAGGATCGTTTCCGCATGTTGGATGGCGAGGGCATCGAGATCGGGTGCGTCGGCTCTCGAACCGAACGCCTCGTGGTAGAGGAGTGCCACCGAGATCGGGCCGATTATCGAAAAGGCATACAGCCTTGGATCGCCCGGCCTCACTTCGCCTCGGTCCTGGGCTTTGGCGACCATGCGTGCAATGAGATCGAGCATTCGTGCTGCCAGTTGATCATGCCAGACGGTGGCCAGATCAGGGAAGGCGCGGCCTTCTGCAAGCATTACGCGAGCCAGACCCGGCAGACGATCATCGCCCAGGCTTTGAGCGGCCCGTTTGAGCAGCATCGGCACGAACTCGGTGAGCGACCCTTCGAAGGCCTTGCCGGCTTTCTCGACCGCTTCAAGATGGTTTGTCAGCAGATGTTCGACAACTGCACGAAACAGAGCCTCCTTGGTGTCGAAGTAGCGATACAGCGTGCCTTTCGCGACGCCCGCACGCCGTGCCACGTCGTCCAGTTTGGTGTTGGCAAACCCGTTTTCCGCGAACAGCGCCATCGCGGCGTCGACGATCTCGGAAGGGCGGGCGTCCTTGCGACGGTTCCACTTTGGTTTCGCTTCGGTCATCTGCGTCCCTGCTGAAATTGCCTGGCCTTCAGCCATGGAATGAACGGTGACCATAGGAAGTTGAACAGTTGAATGCCGATCAGCGTGTTGCCTGAGATCAGGTTTCGCGAGAAGGCGACCAGTGATGCAGCCAGCACGCCGTTCACCAGCAGGCCTGCCAAGAAGATGATTGCGATGCCTGACCTTCCGATGAGCGGATTCTTCCAGGTGGCGAAGGCGACCCAGACCGACAGCGGCAGCAGCACGACGAAAGCCGTCAGGACGCCTGGGTTGTAGGCACCCGTCGCGGCGAACATGCCGACATGGGACAAAGCATTGACGAAGTAGACGCCGTAGAGACCGAGGCCGACGAGCGGATAGCGGCGGCTCGCCAACGCGCATATCAGCCCCGCAATCCAGATGACTGGAATGTTGATCGCCACGTATAAGGATGGTGGGTAGGCGCACTCCGGATATGGCGGCTGCCCGAAGGTCGAGCAGACGAGATGGGGAAACGCGAAGAACTGCCCGAGCATGTCGACGCCATACTCCTCCGTCTGGTGGAGCATGTACCCGGCAGGCGCAAGCCAGGCCAGCCATCGGGGATCACGCCAACGCGACACGCTTCTGTCGCCGCGTAGCGCATCAGTCCCGAACAGCACCACGAGAAGGATCGCTGCAATGAATAGCCCGATCCAGGGCCAGTTCATATCGAACCATCCAAAGGGCATGTGAACTCCTGTCTCGACGCTACCAACGGGCCTTGCATTGACGATTTGACTTGAAGAGAGCATAAATGACTTTGAAGTCAATTACGAGAGCTAATCGTTCCTCGCCATCTGCAAAGGAAGAAGCTATGACCACTCCTGCTTTCAGCATTCCTGAATCCACGCCATTTGAAGACCTGCTTTCCCTGAAAGGCCGACGCGCCATTGTCACGGGCGGAACGCGGGGAATAGGCGAAGCCATCGTGCTGAGGCTCGCCCAGGCAGGTGCCGACGTCGTCGTTACGGCGCGGGGCCAGGAAGCTCTCACCAAGGTCGAGGGAAAAGTGGCAGCCTTCGGCGGGCAAGCCATCGGTTTGCAGGCTGACGCCAGCAAAATGGAAGACGCGAGGCGGGTGATTGATTTTACGGTCAGCAAGCTCGGCGGCGTCGATATTCTGGTCAACAACGCCGCCGTCTTCCCACCGCGCCTTTCGGTCGAAATGACGGAAGAGATTTGGGATCAGACGGTCGATACTGATCTGAAGGGTCCGTTCTTTCTCTCCAAGTTGGCAGCACTCGAAATGATCAAAGCCGGTCATGGCGGACGCATCATCAACGTGCTCTCAACAGAGATATTCAAGCCCACCGGCTTCCTTGCTCCCTATGGCGCGGCGAAATCCGGGCTGATGGCAGTAACGCAATCGATGGCCGTGGAACTCGGGCCACACGGCATTCAGGTCAACGCGGTCATTCCTGGTGCAACGATGACCGCCGAGCGGATCGCCATGATGCAGAGCAGCGCGACCAAGGCACCGTTTTCAAATGCGCCGACCGACGCTCCGTTGACGCTCGCCAAGCAACAGGAAATGCTGCAGAAGGGCGGCTTGGCCGAGCATCTGGGTAACATGCCGCTCGGGCGTACGGGATATCCCGATGACCTCGCCAAGGCCGTCCTCTTCATGGCGTCCGATCTGGCGAGCTATGTGAATGGAACCTCGCTGACCGTCGATGGAGCACAAACTCTTCGATGAAACCATCGGGTTCTCGGAGAGCAAATCGGGTAGAGCCTCTCTGAGAACGTTGGACACTGGTTCTTGGTGGCCTTCTTTATATGTGCTGTCCTGCCCGATAGTGCCACGGGAGAAGTTCTTCGATGCACCTCTGCCTGTGACCCTCGACGATGGCAGTGAGTGTAGCGCTCAGATATCTGAACGGATCGACATCATTGAGCTTGCACGTCTCGACCAGCGAGGCGATGGTCGCCCAGTTCTCCGCCCCAGCGTCATGGCCAGCAAACAAAGCGTTCTTGCGGTTAAGCGCTATCGGTCGGATCGTTCTTTCGACGCTGTTGTTGTCGATCTCGACGCGGCCGTCGGTCAGAAACACGCACAGGCCGTCCCAGTATTTGGCGATGTAGGCGAGCGCCTCGCCAAGCGGCGACTTGCCAGCGAAACGGGCGCGATGTTGGCTCAGCCAGGTCCGCATGTCAGCGATCAACGGCGCTGACCGTGCCTGTCTTCCGGTCAGACGGGCGTCGGGGTTGAGACAGCGCAGCTCGGCTTCTATGCGATAGAGTTCGCCGATCCGCTTCACGCCGTCCTCCGCGATAGGCGCTGTGCCAGTGCGGGTGATCTCAACCAGCTTCCGCCGCGCGTGCGCCCAACAATAGGCAAGCCGGATGTTCGGGCCTGTTCGGTCCGGTGCGATTAGGCGATTATATCCGGCATACCCATCGACTTGAAGGATGCCGGTGAACCCTTGCAAAATCCGTTCGGCATGCTTCCCACCGCGACCGGGTGCATAGGTGAAGGCGACTCCCGGTGGAGCACCTCCGCCCCAAGGTCGGTCTTCACGGGCGAGCGCCCAGAAGTATCCGGTCTTTGTTTTGCGGGAGCCGGGATCGAGTACCGGTGCACGGGTCTCGTCCATGAACAGCTTCGTCGAACGCTTCAGGTCGGCAATCAAGGCCTCAAAGACCGGGCGCAATTCGAATGCTGCCCTGCCGACCCAATCCGCCAGAGTGGATCGGTCGAGATCAATGCCTTGGCGGCTCATGATCTGGCCCTGACGGTAAAGCGGCAGATGATCTGCATATTTGGACACCAGCACATGAGCGATGGTCGCTTCCGTCGGCAACCCTGCCTGGATCAATCGTGCACGCGCGGGAGCCTGGGCAACGCCGTCGGTGCAGGAACGGCAGGCATATTTGGGACGACGGGTGACAAGAACACGGAACTGCGCCGGGATGACATCCAGCCGCTCGAATACATCTTCTCCGATGCAATGCAGACCCCCGCCACAAGCACAAAGCAGGCTTTCCGGCTCAATGATCTCCTCGATACGAGGTAGATGGGCGGGCAGAGAACCGCGATTGGCGGCGCGTGGTTTGGGGTGCGACCTTCCCGAATGGCTATCGGATTCGTCCTCGGCATGGATGGCTGCAATGGCTGCTTCCAAGTCTTCCAGTGCGAGATCGAATTGCTCAGGATCGGTCTTCTCCGACTTGCGGCCGAAGGCAGCCTGCTTGAAAGCGGCGACCAACTTCTCCAGCCTTTCGATCCGCTCGTCCTTGCGAACTTCACGCGCCTGAGCCGCGATGAGCATCGCCTTCAGGGCAGCGATATCGTCAGGAAGATCGGCGTCGTGCAACATGGTCGAAGTCTATCAAAGCCCGATTTGCTTCGCCGTTGGAATTTGCCGCCCGAGTCATCGTGACGCACCTATTCGATGGCGTCCGGCGCTTTCGTTTCCACAGAACGGACCCGACGCCAGTCCAGACCTGCAAACAGCGCCTCGAACTGAGCATGGCCCAGGGTCATCAGACCGTCTCGGATATCTGGCCAGGTAAACGTATGCTCCTCCAGCCGCTTGTAGGCCATCACCAGACCGCTGCCATCCCAGTAGATCAGCTTCAATCGGTCCGCCTTGCGTGACCTGAATACGAAGACCGTCCCCGTAAATGGGTCTTTGTGCAGCTCGTTCTTCACCAATGCTGCCAA
Source organism: Martelella mediterranea (assembly GCA_003001975.1). Lineage (GTDB taxonomy): Bacteria > Pseudomonadota > Alphaproteobacteria > Rhizobiales > Rhizobiaceae > Martelella > Martelella mangrovi. Next base: position 43,782 of record PVUG01000010.1, on the reverse strand, counting down.
TCCATCATGTCCTTTGCGGAAGTCGACCGGCTTGGTTGCCACCATGATCCGTACACGGTTCGACGGAAAGATCATGCCGGAACCACGCAGGCACGCGCGACGGCAGCAATCCGAGCAGCAGACGCGCCTTCTTCCAAGCGGATCGTGACAGCGCCGACGATGATCTCCGGGCGACAAGCTTTTTTGCCCAGCGACTTCAATGGAGGCGGATCGACAATTACCGCTGCAAACTCCACCGCATCCTCGGGTGCGGGTAGAACCAGCTTGCCCTGCCGCGCCATGGTACGCCACGTCGAAAGGCGGTTCGCCCGTAGTCCATACCGCTCGGCGACCTCACTTACCATCACGCCGGGCCGCAATGTCTCTGATACGATCTGAGCTTTTGCTTCATCCGGCCAATGACGCTGACTCTTCCGTCCAGCCTCCTTGGTTGTGAGAAACTCCGTTGTAGTCTCCATGGAGAAACTCCCCGCTGTTCCATGGAAAAGCGATCACAGATCAGGGTGGCGAGAACAACGTGGGATCGGGACAGCGGTTACAGCTATCCGTCGTGCGCCAGGCGAAGCTTCTCGGCTTCAGCCGTGGCAGTGTCTATTATTCGCCGCGTCCGGTGTCTGACGGCGATCTGGCTCTGATGCGCCGGATCGACGAACTGCATCTCGAATACCCGTTCGCGGGAAGTCGGATGTTGCAATGGCTTTTGAGAGGAGAAGGGTTGAATGCCGGGCGGCTTCACGTCGCCACGCTGATGAAGAAGATGGGCATCGAGGCGATCTACCGTCGCCCGAACACGTCGAAACCGGCACCTGGGCACAAAATCTATCCCTACCTCCTGCGCAAGCTGGCGGTTACCAGACCCAATCAGGTCTGGGCGATGGACCTGACCTATGTTCCGATGGCTCGCGGATTTGTCTATCTCTGCGCCGTTGTGGACTGGTTCAGCCGGAGGGTTCTGTCGTGGCGACTGTCGATCACGATGGAGGCAGCCTTCTGCATCGAAGCAGTCGAGGAAGCGCTTGCTCGTTATGGCAAGCCCGACATCTTCAACACAGATCAAGGATCCCAGTTCACATCCATCGACTTCACGACCGTGCTGAAAAAAGCCGAAATCGCCATCTCGATGGACGGCAAGGGTTCGTGGCGGGACAACGTCTGTCGAGCGGCTCTGGCGCTCGATCAAATACGAGGAGGTCTACCTCCACGCCTACAAGTCCGTGTCCGAGGCCCGCGCTGGCATCGGCCGATATCTGACCTTTTACAATAGCCGACGCCCACATTCATCCCTTGACCGGCAGACGCCGGATCAGGCCTACTTCAACGCGCTGGCACCCATGATGGTGGCGGCATAATCGAGGCGGAAATCCACTTAGCGAAACGCCCGAAACTGTTCAGACAAACCGAGCCACCTCTAATCGACGCGGTCATGCCGTGAAATTACCACGCCTAAATGGCCTCAGCTTGTCGCTTACTGAACAGATGGAATTACCTCGTCATAGGTGGATCGCTCTGCCTCCCGGATAGGTTAAAGAACTGGACAGTCGGCTTTTCGTCACCGCCGGTTTGTGAGCCCGAAAATCGCAGCGAAGAACATCGGTACAAAGAAGATACCGAGCAATGTCGCTGCGATCATGCCACCGACCACCCCGATCCCGATGGCATTCTGAGCCGCTGAACCGGCGCCGGTCGCGAAGGCCAGAGGGAGGACGCCCAGAATGAAGGCGAGGGAGGTCATGACGATCGGACGCAGTCGCATGCGCGATGCCTGCGTCACGGCTTCCAGCACGCTTTTGCCCTGCCGCGTGAGATCACGCGCGAACTCGACGATCAGGATCGCGTTCTTGGCGGTGAGCCCCATGGTCATCAGCAGGCCGACCTTGAAGTAGACGTCGTTCTCCTGCCCGAAACCGCTGGCGAAGAGAAGGGCCCCGAAGATGCCTACCGGCACGGCGAGGATGACGGCGAACGGTATCGACCAACTTTCATAAAGCGCGGCCAGGCACAGGAAGACGACCACCAGCGAGATGGCATAGAGCAGCGTTTCCTGCGAGCCCGCCAGGCGTTCCTGGTAGGAAAGCCCGGACCATGATGCGGAGTAGCCGCCGTCAAGCCCGGCAACGAGCCGTTCGGCTTCCGTCATTGCGTCGCCCGAGCTCTTTCCGGTGACGGCCGATCCGTCGATCGCGATCGCCGCCGTGCCGTTGAAGCGGGCGAGCGAGGGTGAGCCCTGAACCCATTCGGTCGTGGCGAAGGCCGAGAAAGGCACCATCTCGCCATCGCCGTTTTTTGCCCACCATAGATCGATGTCTTCCGGCTGCATGCGATAGGGCGCATCGGCCTGAACGTAGACCGGTTTGATCTCACCATCATAAAGAAAGTCGTTGACGTTGGTTCCGGCAAAGACGGTGGTGACCAGGCTGTCGATATCGGACAGGTCGATGCCAAGCGCCGTCGCCTTGTCTTCATCGATGTCGATTTTCAACTGGGCTTCCAGCGTTCGGGTGTTGCCGCGGATGTTGCCGACCACGGCGTTGCCCTTCGCGCTGTCGGCGAGCGCGTTGCCAGCCTCTCTCAGGGCATCGCGACCCTTGTTGGCAGTGTCCTCGAGGTACATGGTGAAGCCGTTGGTCTGGCCCAATCCCTGAATCGCCGGCGGTGCCAGCACAAAGACATTGGCATCGCGGATCTTGCCGAACGCGGCGGATGCCCGCTGGGCTACGGCAGTTGCCGAGAGTGTATCGTCGGTTCGCTGATCGAAGTCCTTGAGCCGGACGAAGGCCATGGCCTGGTTCTCGCCCGAGCCGCCGAAACCGAAACCGAGCGTCATGAACACGCTTTCGACGGCATCGCTTTCCTCGTTGAGGAAGTAGTCTTCGACCATGTCTATCACAGCTTGCGTCCGGGCAGCGTTGGCACCATCCGGCAGCGTGATCTGCGTCATCAGAACGCCCTGATCTTCTTCCGGGAAAAAGGAGGTTGGCAGGTCCTTGTAGAGGCCCCAGGCGGAGACAAGGAGAACGGCAAAGATGACGAGCATGCGCAGCGGGCGTATCACGACCCAACTCACCGCGCCGGCATAGCGGCCGGTCAGACGGGTGAACCCGCGATCGAACCAACCGAACCAACGCGCCATCAGCCCTTCATGCGTCGGCCGCAGCAGGAGAACGCAGAGCGCCGGTGTCAGAATGATCGCGACGAGCACCGAAAGCAACATGGCGCTTGCTATCGTGACGGAGAACTGGCGGTAGATGACACCGACCGAGCCGGAAAAGAACGCCATGGGAATGAAGACGGCAGTGAGGACGAGGGCAATGCCGATCAGCGCACCGGTGATTTCGCCCATGGACTTTTCCGTTGCCTCGCGCACCGGCAGCTTCTCATCGCGCATGATGCGCTCGACATTCTCGACGACGACGATCGCGTCATCGACCAGAAGGCCAATCGCCAGCACCATCGCGAACATGGTCAGCATGTTGATGGAGTAGCCCAGCATGGCAAGCACGCCGAACGTGCCCATCAGCACCACGGGAACGGCGATCATCGGGATCAGCGTCGCCCGGAAGTTCTGCAGGAACAGGAGCAACACCAGAAAGACGAGGATGATCGCCTCGATCAGCGTATGGACGACCTTCTCGATGGAAAGTTCGACAAAAGGTGTCGTTTCATAGGAATAGTCGATCTCGACGCCGTCCGGCAGCGATCCGGCGAGGCTGTCGAGTTCCTGGTGGACGAGGTTGGCGGTCGTGATCGCATTCGCGCCGGAGGCGAGCTGAACACCAAAGCCGGCGGCCGGCATGCCGTTATAGGTCGAGCTCTGGCCGTAACTTTCCAGCCCAACCTCGACGCGGGCCACATCGCCAAGTCGCACGACCGATCCGTCCTGCTCGGTCTTCAGGATGATCCGCTGGAACTGATCCGCCGAGGTCATCTGGGTGCGGACGATCAGGCTGGCCTTGAGCTGCTGGCCTGCGGTCACCGGCGTCGAGCCGATGGAACCCGCGGCGACCTGCACGTTCTGCGCACTGATGGCGGCATTCACGTCGCTCGGCACAAGCTGGTACTTCTGCATCGCCTTCGGATCGAGCCATATGCGCATGGCGTAACCTGCGCCGAAGGACTGGACCGAGCCGACGCCGTCAATGCGCTCGATGCGGTCCTCGATCTGGCTCGACATGATATCGGAAAGCTGGTCGGACGTGTATGAGCCGTCGCGCGAGATTATATTGCCGACCATCAGTATGCCCGAGGGCGAGCGGTGAACGGAAACGCCGGCATCCTGAACGCTGTCCGGCAACTGGTTTTCAACCTGCGCCAGCTTGTTCTGGACCTGCACCTGGGCGATGTCGGGATCGACCTCGTTGGAAAAGGTTAGCGAGATCGAGGCGGAGCCAGTGCTCGATGTCGATTCCATGTAGAGCAGGTCGTCGAGGCCGGTCATTGCGCTTTCGATCTTCTTGGTGACCGAGTTTTCCACCGCCTCTGCGGTCGCGCCGGAATAGGTGGCGCTGATCCGCACGGTGACGGGGGCGATGTCCGGATATTGCGAAATGGACAGAGAGTAGATCGCGATAATGCCCGCGAGAAGCGTACTTATGGCCAGCACGATGGCGAATACGGGACGTGTTATGAAGAAGCTGGCAAGCGCGTTGCGACGGGTGGAAGGGGTCACGGGGTTTCCTCCCCGGCGTCATCGGCGATGCTCTGTTCGACGACCCCGTCCGCATTGATCGTCACGGCAACGCCGGAAACCTCGGCACCATCCGAGAATTTCTGGAAGCCGTCGACGATCAGCCGGTCGCCCTCGGCAACGCCGTCAACGACGATCCAGTCGTTGTTCAGCGACCCGCTGGTGGTCACGTTCCTGCGCTCGGCCTTGCCATCGCCGGAGATGACATAAACCGTGGCCTTGCCACTGTCGTCGCGGGAGACCGCACGTTGCGGCACGAGGAAGGCATCGGGGATGACGCCAAGTTCAACGGTCGCCGTGACGAACATTCCGGGAATGAGGACGCCGTCGGGATTGGCGAAATTGACCCTGAGGGTAAAGGTGCCGGTCGTTTGCGAAACCACCATGTCGGCGAAGGACATTTCGCCGCTGCTGCTATAGGTATTGCCGTCCTCAAGCGTTAGGCTGATCGGTGGAGGGCCGTCCGAGCGGTGTTCGAGTTCACCCGCCTGTACCTTGTCACGGATGCGCAGGAAATTCGCACTGCTGTCGGCGAGGTCGACATAAACGTGATCGACGGTGCGGATCGTTGCCAGCGCGTCTGTCTGTTCCGCGGTCACGAGAGCACCGACGCTCACCTCCGAGACGCCGATCACGCCGCTGATCGGAGCGTGGATCGTGGTGTTGTCGAGATCGATCTGCGCTGTTTCGAGATCCGCCTGAGCTGCGGCCTCGTCGGCCTTGGCTTGCAGCAGGGCGGCTTCGGCGTCGTCAACAGTCTGGGTGCTGACGGCTTCCGTTTTTGCAAGGCGCTCATTGCGATCATAAGTCGATTGCGCGCTGTTGGTCGTGGCCTGCGCCTTTTTGAGCGCGGCTTCAGCTGAGGCATAGGCGGCCTGGAACTTCCTGTCGTCGATCTTGTAGAGCGCGTCGCCTTGCTCGACATTCCTGCCCTCGGCAAAAAGGACGTCGCGAACGATCCCGTCGACCTGGGGACGGACCTCCGCTATCGCCGAGGCAATGACCCGGCCGTGAAGATCGACCGTCAACGGCACGGACTGTGCCTCCAGCGTCACATAGCCGACCTCCGTCGGAGTGGCCTGAGCGGGTTTGGCCTGCCTGTCTTCATCGGAACTACAGGCGCTCAGCCCGCAAACAAAGGCGAGAATTGTGAAGCCGATCGGCTTTCTCATCTGCATGAGGTCTCCATCGTATTGGCAGGGCTTTCCGGCGGATAATTCGGGGTATCGGGTTCCGGCGGCGATAATTATGGTAATGATAGGTACCAAAAAGAACGACGAAGACAAATTTCCTTTTTGTAATGATTGACGCTGCGTTGTTGCAGGTTCTTTCGGAAGAGGCGTGTCACGCGACGGCAGCAAGCCCTGCAAGCAGAATATCGAGGCGCGCCAGAACTTCCTCGCCCTGTGCCGCGCGGTCGATGTGCCCCTGATGCCGGCGTCGGGGTTGCAGCACCCCAAAGACAATATCCATCATCATTCCGGCCAGCCGGCGGGTGTCGGCGCGGCGGATTCGTCCGGCTGCCATTTCGCTTTCAAGCCACGCCATGACCAGTTCCCGCGAACGCAGAATGCCGCTGTCGTAGAGCAGTGCGTTGAGTTCGGGAAAGATCAGGCTTTCGCGATTGATCAGGGTCATGAGAGCATCGCGCTCCGCCGCTGAGCGGTCATCGAGGTCAAGACGGAAAACGCGGCGTAACGTCTCTCTCAACGGCAATCCTTCTTCCGCGGGGCGGGGCAGGTCGATGATCAGGTGGCGGCGGAAGGCGATGCTGTCGGCAAAAAGTTCTCTCTTGTCCGCGAACAGCTTGTAAAGGTCGCGCTTCGACATGCCTGCCTGACGGGCAATGTCCGCCATGGTCACATGGGCAAAGCCCTTGTCTATGAAGGCTGTCATCGCGGCCTCGAGAATGTTGGCGCGGCGCTCTTCGTCAGGAACGGATTTCGGGCGACCGCGCCGGGGCATCTTGCGATTGGCGTCATCTGCTGTTGACATGGCGGTAGTTTTTCCTATTTATGGAACCAATATAGTTTCAAAAATGAATTGGCAAGCGATAGGCCTGTCAGTCCACAATATAGGAGCCGCTATGCCGTCCCGTCGGAGTTTTCTCATTGGCCTTGGCGCATGTGGCGTATTCGCCAACCTCACGCTTCCCGCTTTCGCCGCGGGCGCCGTCCCGGGGCGCGCGACGGCGGTGACGCAGGTCTTCGGAGATGGATTGCGTTTTGTCGCCATCGCAGTACACCTTTCCGATGAAATCAGTGCGGAAGCGCTTTCTGCTGCCGATTTTTCCGTCGAAGGTCGGACCGTCACAGCGGTTTATCCGGCCACGGCGCCCGACCCGGATGCGCGCGCTGCCAGCGGCGAATATGTGATCGTCGCTCTGTCGCCCGAGGATGCCGCAGCAAGCCTCAAGGTCGAGGAGCCGGTCGCTGCCAAGCCCGACATGTCGGAGGGAAAGCCGCATTGGGCCGCAGGCGATCCTAATGTCAGCGGCGTCACCTGGGCGGAACCAAGCGCCACCGTTGTGACGCCCGCGGGCAATATCGACACGACGGCGGTCAGCAACCTCGTCGTCGACCGCTTCGAGCAACGCGTATGGAACGACCCCGAAACCGGCGACACCCTGCCTTACAACCTGTTTATTCCCAGCGACTATGATCCTGCCAAGTCTTACCCACTCGTCAATTTCATGCACGACGCCGGGGCGACCAGCGAGGACCCGTTGATGACGCTCAAACAGGGACTGGGAGCGATCTCCTGGGCTTCTCCCGGCGATCAGTCCGCCCGGCCGGCCTTTGTCCTGGCACCGCAGTTCGCTGAAATCGTTGCGGATGACGATAACAACACATCCTCGATGCTGGATACGACGATCAATCTGATCAAGGCGTTGACGGAAGAATATTCGATTGATCCGGATCGGCTCTATACGACCGGACAGTCCGGCGGCGGAATGCTATCTATGGCGATGAACATCAAATATCCCGATTTCTTCGCCGCCAGCTTTCTCGTGGCCTGCCAATGGGGGCCGGAACTGGTGGCGCCGATGGCGGGCAACCGGCTGTTCATCGTCACCTCGCAGGACGACTCTGGCGCCTTTCCCGGCCAGAACGCCGATACGGAGGCACTCGAAGCTGCCGGCGCGACGGTCGCACGGGCCATCTGGGACGGGACGTGGAACGAGGACCAGTATCAGTTCGCCTTCGACGATCTTGTCGCCGAGGGCGCGCGGATCAACTATGTGAGTTTTGCGGCGGGGACGGTGATCCCCGAAGGCGCAAGCACCGAAGGTGCCGCCGGTCATCGCAATACGTGGCGTCTGGCCTATTCTATCGAACCGATCCGCCGCTGGCTGCTGCGCACCGACCTGTGAGCATCTGCAATTTTGTGGGCTGAAACGAAGGAGTTGCCATGTTGCGCATTTTTCTGCTGACCTCAATGCTCGTCGCGACTTGCGGTGCGGCCGCCGAAGCGGCGGGTCATGCGCCTGATGGAAACGCGGTCAGGCACGCCGCTGCTACGCTTTCCCTCACCGATCTCGATGTTCATCCCGACGACAAGGGGTCCGATGCGGTCGGAACCCTGCCGGGTGGCGCGCGGGTCGAACTCGATGTTCACCGGGACGGCAGCATTGACAAGGTCGAGGCCGTGGGCCACCGGACGGCGCCGCTGTCGGAACTGATGCCGGTGCTGCCGGCAGGTCTTTCCGCGCCCAAGCTGACCCCGAAGAGCCGCATTTTCAAGATCGAACTCGACGACGATCATATCGAGGTCGAAGGGCGGGACGACAACGGCCAGAAATTCAAGGCGGAATTCACTGCGTCGGGACACCTGCTCGAATGGAAGCGCGACTGATCGCGTCAATCGCCAATGCCAATAACAAATGCCCCGCCCGCCGAGCCCCCCTTGACCATCGATCTTCAGCGCCCCGAGAAGGGCATTCCCCTCCACCTGCGTCGTCTCTTTGCCGGCCTGATCCTGGCAATGATCCTTGCAGCACTCGACCAGAGCATCGTCAACACGGCACTGCCGCGCATGGCGAGCGACCTCGGCGGACTTTCGCATCTGAGCTGGGTGGTTACCGCCTTCATGCTGACCTCCACCTCCGCCACGCCGATTTTCGGCAAGCTTTCCGACATGTTCGGGCGGCGCGCTTTCCTGATCGGGGCGATCGTGTTGTTCGTCGCAATGTCGATGCTGTGCGGCCTGGCCCGGACGATGCCCCAGCTCATCGTCTTCAGACTGGTGCAGGGCATCGGCGCCGGTGGAATCATGACCTTGACCCAGACCGTCATCAGCGATGTAGTCACGCCGCGCGAGCGGGTGCGTTATCAGGGGTTTTTCTCGGGAGCTTTCGCCTTCTCCAGCCTTGCGGGCCCGCTCATGGGCGGCGGCCTGACGACAGCATTGTCATGGCGCTGGGTCTTCTATATCAACCTGCCCGTGGGCCTTCTGGCATTGGCGATGCTGTGGCGAGCTTTGCCGGCGCCGCCGCCGCGCAAAGAGCATCGGATCGATTTTGCCGGTTCCGTCCTGCTCGTCACGGGAGCGACGGCGGTGCTTTTGCTGTTCAGCCTCGGCGGATCGCTCTTTTCCTGGTATTCCGGTGCTTCCGTCGGCTTGGCGCTGCTGGCAATTCTCGCTCTCGGTGGCTTCTTCTGGGTCGAGACCCGTGCCCGCGAACCGGTTATCACATTGTCGCTATTCAGGATCGGCCCGTTCGCCACCGGCGTCCTGACCATGTCCTGCATGGGCTTCGCGATGATGAGCGCGATGGTTTTCGTGCCGCTTTACTTTCAACTGGTGCTTGGTTTGAACCCGGCCCAGGCCGGCGCGATGATGTTGCCGCAGATCGTGGCCATGGTGCTGACGTCGATCTTCGGCGGAAAGCTCTCCGCCGATCTCGGCCGGCCGAAGCTTTTCATGGTCACGGGCATCGCGCTCGAGGCCGGCGGCCTTGGCACTCTGGCCCTGTTGGCCGCGATCCAGGCCGGCGTTCCCGCCTTCTGGGGTGCTTTGGCAATGCTGGGACTCGGGATGGGAATCGCGATGCCGAACGCTACCGCGATTGTGCAGAACGCGGTCCCGAAGGAAAGCGTCGGCACGGCGACGGCCTCAATGTCCTTTCTGCGCTCTCTCGGCGGCGCGCTGGGCGTGGCGGTTTCCGGCGGGGTCATGGCAAGCGGTTTGAACTCCGGGCTTGCGCACCTTCTTGGTACGGCCGATGTGCAGACGATCATCAACGGTGGCATGGAGGCCGTGTCCGACCTGCCTGCCGCACTTCGCCCCGCCATCGAGGCTGCGTTTCGTCATGCCATTGCCGGATCTTTCGAAATCGGCGGCAGCGTGATGACACTCGCTTTGATCGTGGCATTGACGCTTCGCGGAACGGAATTTGAACGCTCGGCCTGACAAACAGGGTCGAAGCCCGGCGCTGCCGATGCCGCGGAACTCCGGCGGCAGAAACCCCGGCCGCCTGCGAGCTGACCGGGTTTCTGCATGCCTGGAACCGAACTTCGGTCCCGGGCGCCTGTTTCTGTTAGCGGACCAGCCCCAGAATTCCGAGGCTGATTTCCGGCAGATAGGTGATGAGCGCGAGGCATGCGAGGATCACCAGGACGAGCGGGATCAGATACGGGATCATGCGGTCCAGCGATCCCGCTATATGACACTGGAAACAATCGCCACAATGAGCGGTAATCGGATCATCAGCCTGTCAGCCGCTAGCTGACACTATCCGGCCCGCCGGGATGAGCCGTGGCCGTCTAAGCTACAACACATAGCGTAATCGCTCAGGGCCTAGCCTTCCAGGCGGCGGCTCTCCACGCTGTCCGTTGTCCAGCGTGGCCAGTGTGCCGAAGCTATAAGGAGAACCACCATGAAATATTACGCCGGACTGGATGTCAGTCAGCAAGCGACTTCTATCTGTTTCGTCGATGATGAGCGCAAGATCGTTCTGAAAGGAAAGTAGCGTCGTGCCCCGACAAATAAGAACCTCCCGGTTCACGGCTCAACGAGTATGGATCAGCCGAGGAAGCATGTCCGCCATGCGGGCCAGTATTGTCGGCCTCGGTTTCCTTCTCATCGTGGCACTATGCGTGATCGCGCCGACACCGGATGCGCGTAACGGACCACGAAGCGCGTATATTACAAGAATTTAATCTCGATATATCTTTAGTTTCGATATATCGAGACATACATTGTAATTCATGGAAAACAAATCCAAAGACGGATCGGGCCGCCAGACTCCTGAACCCGACCAAATGCCCGGGCATGACCGCCATCATCGCGGCGCACACCATCGCCGTCGCGGACGGCGGGCAGGTCGACTTTTCGACTATGGCGAACTGCGTACCCTCATCCTTGCAATGATCGCCCGAAAGCCCAGCCACGGCTACGAACTCATCAAGGTCATCGAGGAGCGCATGGGCGGACACTACAGTCCGAGCCCAGGCGTGATCTATCCGACACTCTCCTGGCTCGAGGACATGGGATACGCAGTCGTGCAAATTGAAGAGACCGCACGCAAGCGCTACAGGATTACAGCCGAGGGAGAGGCTTTCCTGACAGCTAACCGAGCGGCGGTTGACGAGCTCCTGACCCGCGAAGGCGAACCGGATAGTGTCCCCGAACCGCTCATCCGCGCCATCGAAAATCTTAAGCTCGCCCTACGACTACGGCTGCGGCGTGGACCGATCGAGGAGGCATCGGCCAGGGCAATCGCCGCCGCGCTCGACGAGGCGGCCCTGATGATCGAACGCTGTTGAACCGGCGCGGCCATTTGCGGCCGCGCCGTGCCATTTGAAGAAGCAGGAGACACCATGGACGACAAGATCTCAGCCGTACTTGACGCCTATCACGAAAAGATCCGCGAGGAGCGGGAGAATCATCGCAAATCGCCGTCCGGCGGCGACGATGGCGGCCAGAATCGCTTTATGGCGGTCGGCCCGGATACCGGCCAGTTGATCAACATTCTGGCGCGCAACCTGAATTCGCCGAGCATCCTTGAGATCGGAACCTCCTTCGGCTATTCCGGCATCTGGCTCGCCGAGGCCGCGCGAGCGAGCGGCGGCCGCGTCATCACAATGGAACGCTACGAGCATAAATCCGCCTATGCGAAGGAAATGACCCAAAAGGCGGGTCTTGCCGACCACATCGACTTTTGGGTCGGCGACGCGGTGGAGATGATCCCTGCCCTTCCCGACAAAGTCGATTTCGTGTTGCTCGATCTGTGGAAGGACCTCTACGTTCCGTGCCTTGAGGCCTTCTATCCGAAGCTTAACCCCGGCGCGATCATCGTTGCCGACAACATGCTCGGCCGCGCGGCACCCGGCGCAATCGCCTATGGCAAGGCGGTTCGCGCCATGCCCGGCATAACCAGCGTCGTGCTCCCCGTCGGCTCCGGCATCGAAGTCAGCCGTTACGAGCCGAGATGAACCAGAGCACGGGACGACGCTTACGAACGTCAAATCACATGTCAACGCCACGATCTCAAGCGAAGGCGGTTGACGGTAAGGAGACGCTCTCGCTGGCCATCCGCTTCGCCGTGCATCATGCCGGTCCGGCGACGTGATGGGCGCTTGTGAAAAGGCCCGACAATGAGTTGGAGATCGGTGGCCGAGGCGAGATCGCCTTGAATGAGATCGTCTCGCTCCCAAAACGACACGACGCCTCTCGACGATGAGGCAGCCGCCGTGCTCGCAGAGGAACACATGGTCGCTTGGTTGTGAATCGGCGTAGGGTCCCGATGCCGATCGGCATCATATCCCGTTGATATTATTACCGTGAATGGGGCCATTTGACTTTGCCGATTCACAATCTACTACTTATGCTTTAATAATAGATCAACCCTCTCCCAATGGGCGAGCAAAAAATCGCTTTCCGCATGGTTTTCAGTGAGTTAAGCGAGGGCTAATTGTGAATCGGCGTAGGGTCCCGATGCCGATCGGCATCGTATCCCTTTGATATTATTACCGTGAACGGGGTCATTTGACTTTGCCGATTCACAACTGAGGCTTGCGGGCTGATCGTCCACAGCGGATGAACAGCCCATTGCCCTTCAGGGGCAACAAACCGGATAGCGTGTTCAAAGAGGGCGGAGCCTAAAGCTCGGCCGGGTCCTGCGGCTGGTTGACCGATTCCACCGTCAAGCAGCAGACCCGGCCGTCTCGTGTCGTCCAGTCGATTGAATGCCCGGCTTTCAGGCCGATCAACGCTGCGCCGATGGGAGTCAGAACAGAAATTTTGCCTTCAGCGATATCGGCTTTTCCGGGATAAACCAGCGTTACCTGTCGGTCTTCGCCGAGATCGGTCGTGAAATGAACAGACGAGCCCATACGCACCACATCAGTAATAATGCGTTCGTCTTCAACGATACGAGCTCGTTCGAGTTCGCTGAGAAGAAAATCGGCAAGGTCAGCATTCTGCTCGGCAAAGCGTTCGGCAAGAAGCAGAAGGCGCTTGTGGTCGGTTTTCGTCAGAACAATTGCAGGTTTGCGCAGTTTCTTTTGGTTTGAAGGCACAGTCTGTCTCCTTGCTGAGATCATCAGCAAAATGAAGGCCGCGAGTGCGGGCGTTATCTCTGCTATCTAGGGATTTGTGTCGCTTGACAGGCGCTGTTTCGAGCGCCCGGTGGCAAAATGCCCGTGCCCCGCGACCGGGGCGCGACGCGACCAGGCCGGGGGCTATTTGCCTACGATAAGGCGAACCCGTTGGGAGCGGAGATGGAAACTCGTATAGTTCATAGTGATAAGGTGTGTCCTCGCAATCGATCAAAGTCAAGTGGGCTGGCGTGGGAGCCGGTGCGGCGAAGTGTCTGATGTTAGCATTACAGTTGCGATTTTGATTTGATATGGGCTCGTCGCCAGAGCGACCATGAGATGATGTGTGGGGGTCGGATTTGCTGACGCGCGAGGCGGTTGGCGATGCGACGCACCGTTTTTGGGGGTGGCGCGGCGTTGGCATGATGGCGGATGGTGGCCATCATGGCGAAGGCGAGCATGACGAGCGAGACGTGGCGATGCCAGCCATGCCAGGAACGGGTTTCACAAGGTCGAACGTTGCATGGACTCGAAGCGGCTTTTCTTGCCCATCCGTAACCTTCGTAGATCATTCGCCCCTGCGTTCGCTCATCGGCGTCCCACTCGGTCTTGCTTCGACGCTGGTGATTTTCTTGACCGTCTATTGGGGTCTTCATGCCGCCTTTTTCCGCGCGGACCGCTGGCTCTGGCGGATATGAACGGAGGCGATGGCGAGCTGGGGGCAGGCGCTCCGGAGCTGGCACTCTGACGGTGATCGAAGCCTACGAACAGTCGATGATGGGGATGCATGAAGAGATGATGGACGGCTTGCGCTATGACGATCCGGGCGTGGCTTTCGCGCCCGGCATGATACCGCATCACCAGGCGCGATCGACATGTGCATCTGGCGGCGTCAGCGCCGTATCGAAAGCGAGCCATTCCCGCCATACGCTGGCCATAGAGGAGGCGAGACGGATCTGTCTTGTCGTCTCGCCTTATGGCGGAGAGGATCGTGCCGGTGAAGCCGTGGCGAAGACCTGAGGCGAGAGCACAATGTCGGCGAGTGTGTAGTGATCGAAGACGTTTAAGAAGGATGTGAGTGCTTCGTTCAGTATCGCCGGTAGCTTGCAGTTTTTCGTGACCACACACTGGTTTCCGGTCGCAAAGCACTCGACAAGTGCGAAATCGGCTTCCGTTGCGCGGATCACCGCGCCGAGATTGATCCGCTCGGGCGGCAGTGACAGACGGAAACCGCCCGAGCGTCCGCGAACACTGATCAGGTATCCGTTTCTGGTCAGCACATTCACGACCTTCATCAGATGTGTCTTCGAGATCGAATAGGCGGCCGATGTCTCTTCGATCGTGATCAGACGGTCGCCGGCCGAGGCTGCATACATCAGGACGCGCAGTGCATAATCGGAAAAGGTTGTCAGACGCATCGGCGCTCTCCGTGGATGCTGCGGCAGCGGAACACAGAGGACGTTCCGCAATCCAGGCGTTTTTCTGTTGCCGGTATTATCATATACCGAAGATGAATCTTATTCTTCGTCGGGAGGCGGGACCAAAACATGACGAATTTTCTGCTCGCGATCTCTGCTTTCCTGCTGGCCCATGTGGTTCCGCCGGCGCCACCTGTGCGTGCCAGGCTGATCGCCCTGCTGGGACGCCGTGTCTATCTCACCCTCTATTCTTTCCTGTCGACCCTGCTTCTGGTCTGGATCATTGTCGCCGCCCGGCAGGCACCATTGATTTACCTCTGGTATCCCGCGCCGTGGCAGGCCCTTGTTCCGGTGATCGCGATGCCGTTCGCCTTCTGGTTCACCGCCGCAGGGCTTGCGGCGAAAAATCGGCTTTCGATCACCTTCCGGCGCAGTGGTGAGGGAGCCTCCCAAGGCACGATCACCGCGATAACCCGCCACCCCGTGCTTGTCGGTTTCCTCCTCTGGTCGCTCGCGCATATTCCGCCGAACGGGGATGTCGTGTCGCTGATCCTGTTTGGCGGCATGGGGCTGCTCGCGTTCGCGGGAATGCCTGTGCTCGACCGCCGTGCGCGGCGCCGGCTCGGCGACGCCGAATGGGCGACCGTCCGCGCGCAAACCTCCGGTGTGCCGTTTCTGGCAATCGTTGAAGGGCGCGCGCATTTTTATGCGGATCGAAGCGTCTGGCTTTGGACCGGTCTTGGGCTGGCCCTTTACGTCTGGTTCCTGTTGCAAGGCCATCGCCTGCTGATCGGCGTCGACCCGCTGGCCTGGCTGTAACCGTTTCAGCTGCGGGGCTTGAACAGCATTGGACCGTAAACCACGCAGAAGCCCGCGAAGGCGAAAACCCATGCCAGTCCTGCTAAAGGCATCAGCGTGAATGTCCAGTTGGGATTGAAAGCGGCCGCAAGACGCAGGACCAATGCGATCATGATCGCCAGATAGACCGCCGTCGTGGCCGGCGGTGCCGTCAGCGGATGGCCGGTATGGCCGCGGCTGGCGCGGGTCATGATCGCAAGCGTCATGCCGCCGATGGCGCCGACGGTCCAGCAGTGTATCGCAGCGCTTTCTGCGCCCCCATCGCCTGTAAAGGCAGCATAGCCGGCGAAGACGAAGCCGAGACTGACCGGCAGGAATGCAAGATGCAGAATAAAGACCAGCGGCTCGGCAAAGGTTTGCAGAGGTCGCCAGCGCCATTGCCGGAACAGGTTGAAGGCACCGATAGCCATCAGGAGCAAGCCCAGCACCGGTTCTTCTATGTCGAATGCAGGGAACACGACCCATGCGCCAAGACCGGCAGCGCTCATCACCATCACGAACCGGTCGAATTGGCCGAAAGCGGGCGGAAGAACCGGAGAACCCTGTTTCTTGAGCCAGTTGCGGGTAAAGCTTGGAACCACCCGACCGCCGATGATCTGGATGAGCATGATAACGAGGGCGATGGCGGCGCGTTCGGCATAGACAGACGTGCCGTAGCGGACGTTTTCATAATAAAACAGGATCTGTGTGGCGGTAAACAGCGTGAGAACCACGATCACCTTCAGGTTACGCCAATTGTGACCGGTCAGAATTTCCCGCGTCAGTAATCCGATCAGCGCCAGCGGGAAGGCGAGAGCCGCAAGATAGACAAGGGCGGGCGTCAGCGAAGCCGAAAAGGCGACGACGATCCGCCCACCAAGCCAGAGGCCGAAGAGGCCCGCAAGCGGCCAGCCGACCACCGGCAGACGTCCCGTCCAGTTGGGAACGGCGGTCAGAAGAAAGCCCGCGATAACCGCCGGCACATAGCCGTACAGCAGTTCGTGCACATGCCATGAGACGGGCGTGAACATGCTCGGCACCTGGATGAAGCCGAGATACCACGGCACCCACAGCGCGATCAGCAAGGCGGCGTCAAGCGCGCCGAAAAAGAAGAACGGCCTGAAGCCATAGCTGAAAATCGCCGGTCCCTGCCATGCACGTAGTCTTGCCATTGTCGTCATTGTTTATCTCAGCAATCATGTTGGTTGAGGGTTGCAGGATCGGCGAACGCTGGCCAGTAGCTCCTGAGCCAGAGCAGAAAACCGCCGGCCCAGAAAATTGCCGCCACTGCGTGGTGGTGACCGACGAGCCCGGACGCGATCCCGAATTCGGGAAGAGTTCGGATTGCGATCGCGATGACGATCAGTGCGATTGCAATCTTCGTCGCCACGGAGAATGCGAGCGGCTGACCCGTGTGTCTTAATCCGGCAATGCAGAAGACCGCGATGACGCCGAGGCCAAGCCCTCCCATCAGGGCCATGTGCAGGCCGGTGGTTTCCATTACCGGCAGCCCGAGCCGGGCGCAGCCGATCGCGATGAGGCCGATTCCTGCCAGCGCGCTTGATCCGGCGAGTACGGCGATTTCAGCCCGGAAAAATGCGCGTCCGACGAAAGCTTCGGCCACGCGGTCGAGAAAGGCCGCGCCAGCGGCGATGAAGACAAATCCCGTGACCTCGGAGGACAATCCGGAAAGTTCTGCCGCGATCAGGATGGTCATCACACCGGGGGCGAGATTGAGACGCCCGGGATGCGGCCTGAACGGGGATGTATCCCCGGAAGGGTCCAGAATATCGTTGGTAACGGGCACTGTGATGCGTGCCAGAGCAAGACCGAGCAGCCCGAGGAAGATGAAACCCGAAAGGTGGGTGAAAAGCTGCGCATGTTCCACGTTTCCGGTGGCGAAGGCATAACGCGTTGCCGTTTCGCAAAGCCACAGGCCTGCAAGCCAAAGGATAAAACCGGTCAGTCTGCTGTTCTTCTTGTCCAGACTGACGCGAAGCACATAGGCTGCAAGAAAGCCGGTCCAGACAATATCCGTGATGGCGCCTATCCACAAAACACCCTCAGCGCCGACCAGCCCGCAAATGCGTGCAACACCCCAGATTGCCGCAAGTGCATAGAGCGCCTTGCCGCGAAGGCGCGGCGTGTCCGTCCATTCCGGGATGGCCGTTGTTAAGAAGCCCAGAAGCGCAGCGCCGAACGCGCCGATAATCATCTCGTGCACATGCCAGATGCTCGGTGGTATTGCCCCAGCCACAGGAAGGTCATAGCCATGGATGACCACCCACAGGAACGGCCAGACAGCCGCGTAAAGGGCGCTTAAGGGGAAAAACAGCCGGAAACCTTCATCGCCGAGAACGTGCAGGAAGCTGAGCCGGCCGCGCAGAACGGATGTGTCGACAAGGCTCATCCGCTCATCCTTTCGTCGACGTCGTGAATATGGCGAAAAGCGGGGTCTTCGCGCATCCAGCGCTGCGAGAGCGCGAAAACCTCGGCATCATCGCGCATGCCAGGCGTTCCGGGAACCAGACGTTCGCCGACAATCCCGGCGCCGCCGACATCCAGCACGGCCACTCGATGGGCGATCCGTGCGGCTTCCATCAGGTCATGGGTCACGAAGATACCGCCGAAGCTGGACGATTGCGTCGCGGCGATTACGAGATCCTGCATCCGCCGCTTCAGCGCAACATCCAGGGCGGTGAAAGGCTCATCGAAATAGATGAAGTCAGGTGCGACAATCAGCGCACGTGCGATTGCGCAGCGCTGACGCATGCCGCCGGAAAGCTCGCCCGGATATTTTTCAAGGTCGTCCGGTAGGAGTGCGACCTTGGCTGCAACAGACTTCAACCTCGCCCTGGCCTCCCGGCGCGAGGTGCCGGAGATCCTCAAGGGATAGACGATATTTTCGGCCGCCGTGGCCCAGGGCAGCAATCGCGGTTCCTGAAAAATCATCGCATGGCGTTTGTAGTTGCGCTCAACCCGACCGCCGATCGGCGTCAGCAAGTCAGCAGCAAGGTGAACCAGCGTGCTCTTTCCGCTGCCGGAGGGGCCAACCAGGGCGACGATCTCGGACGCTGATACATCAAGGCCGACATGGTCCAGCACCGTGCGGCCGAGATAAGCATGACGGAGCCCTTTCAGGGTGAGGCCGGTCTTCATCGTTTGACCCCCCATGGGATTTCGGCACGCCGCCAGCGTTCGAACTCGGACCGGACGGGTTGGATGACGCCGTATTCGAAGATCAGCAGCGCGATCACCGCGATCATGACCCAGGCGAGCGCCTGCGTGATATCGAGATAGCTACGGGCTGCCGACAGTCCGCCGCCGATCCCGCCGACATTGGCCAGCAGTTCGGCCATGACTGCGACCTTGAAAGACATGCCGAGGGCCAGCGTCAGGGCGGGAAACAGATGGGCGGTGAGTTGTCGCAGACGCAGGCTTGTCATCCTGCGCCACGCATTTGCGCCGAAGACGCGCGCCATGTCATCGAGCTTTCGGTCGCGGCTCAGAATACCCTCGGCCGTTCCCGCGAAGATGATGGGGACGGCTGTTACCACCACAGTCGCGATGACGGTTCCGTCGCCCGCGCCGAACCAGATCAGAGCCAGAACAATCCATGCGATCGGCGGCACACCGATCAGGATCGTGATCAGCGGCCGCGCCAGCCGGATCGTTGCCGGGGAATGGCCGGCGACCATGCCGAGCAACGCACCGGAAAACGCGGAGAGGAGGAAGCCTTGGAGCGCACGTCCGACAGTCTGCGCGATCAGCGACCATGCGGCCGCATCGGACAGGATCGCCCATGTGGCGGTCAGCGTTGCAAGCGGGGAGGGCAGAATGAACGCCCCCCATTGCTCGTGCCCGTATTGCCAGACGGCGGCAAGCAGCGAGAATGCTGCCAGCCCCGCAAAGCCGGACCAGAGAAACTGCCCGGTCCGGCCGAGACGATCCAGCAAGGGGCGCAAGACGCTTGCGCTAAAGTGCGTAAAATCCGTCATCAGGAAGCTTTCCGCCGATAATCCCGGGGTCGCTGTCGGCAAGGATCGACAACAGGGATTCGATTGCCGGTCGCGCCGTGGTCGCCTGTGTTGCCGTCAGGTTGGAATAGCCGATCGCTTCTTTCAGAACAGGCCAGGGCATGCCGAGTGCGGAGGCCGCATTGTTGGCGGCTTCTGCGGGTTCTGAATTGACGGCGGCCGTTGCCTCGACCAGGGCCATATGAAGTTCCGGAATGAGGCTTCCATTGTCTTCGAAAAATGCTTCGGTCACCGCAAGGCCTGCCTGCGGCAGAACCGGCGGCACATGCATCGTCTCGCCCCAGGCTTTCTGTACGTCGATCACGCGGGTGACTGTCACACCCGAGGCCTTGCCTTTGATGATGGCGGCCGAGGCGGCCGGTTCCGGCACAAGCGCGGCATCGATCCTGCCGCTCAGCAGGAGCTGCATGGCTTCGACGGGCGTGCCAGTGGTGTCTAGCGACAAATCCTGTTCTGGATCGATATCATGAGCCTTGAGAAGTCGCTTGAGGATCAGATCGGGCGTGTCGTTGCGGAAGGGAACCGCAAGCTTCCTGCCGCGCAAGGCCTCTATCGTTTGCAGAGACGGGTCGGTGGCAATGATATAGAGCAGTCCGTCGGTCAGCGTGTTGACAAGCCGAACGCCGAAGCCGCGATTATACATGTTGGCGGCGGCCTGGACTGGCATCACCACCAGCGACATCTGGCCGGAAGTGATCCCGGCACGGACTTCGTCGGGATTGCGCCAGACGTTGAATGCGGCCTTGTCAGCGATCTTCGAAAACGCGCCCGTGACCGCGGCCTGGGCGAGCGTGACCGACGGTCCGGCAGGCGGCCCGGAGAGGGATATTTGCGCAAGCGGCGCCGCGGCCGCTGCATGGCCCGCGCCAAAGCCGATTGCGGGCAGGCTTGCCATGCCGGCCATTCCTGTAAGGAACGTGCGGCGGCGAAGTGGGAAGTTTGTCAGGCCGTTCATGACGGATTCCTTTCGACTGCTTCAGGACAGTCGATCTGCTTGTCGGGATGCGCCATCGAAGATTTCCTTTTGCACGTCGTGGCGTTCAAAGCGTGTCGAGATAAGCCTCGAACCGCTTGCGTGCGCGTGGCGGGACACGACGGGCGACGAATTCCTCAGGCGCCTGAGCTTCACCGACCGCGATGATCATGACCATGCCCATGGCGTAATGCGGTTTGCACTTGACGGCGTAAACGCCCTCTTTATCGGGCGAAAACATGACCTCCTCGTTCAGTCGGCCCGCGAAACCTGCGGCGCCTTCCGGAATCATGCCGTCAATGGTTTCGGCATTGTGTCCCCGTTCGGCGGCAACAAAGCGCACTGTATCACCGGGCTCAATGACGAGCAGACCGGGCTCGAACACCATGATGCCATCGTCACCTCGGTTGAGCATGTTCACGACATGATCCTCGGCCCACACCGGAGCCATCGTGGTGGTTAGCGCGAGAAACGAAAGGGCGAAGATGCGGAACATGGATACACCGGTCAGAGTATCGGCCAGTCGCTAGCGGCCGAGCCAGGATAAAACATGTATTTTATACTCATCTTTTATGGCGACGGTCAATGATCACCTGACCGGCGGGTCAAGTTGACGCAGTGCGACCGGCTATTCGCGCATCCTGCGATGCCGAGGACCCTTGAACGGTATGAAACCAATCCGCGAAAAATCATCAGTATCTCCGTCAATACAATGAGCCCGAGGGGCCTTGGAAGCCGATCACCCCTCTAGCCCGTCTTATTCATGATCTGTCAGGTTTTCTGGGCAGCGATCGCGGGCACGGGGCGTCGTTGCGTCTGTTTCACCGCGGTTGATCTGGGACTTTGTGACACGCGTTTGATGTTGAAGGTTCTGGGTTCTGCGGGGCATCGGCGCCCCGGCCTTCATGGCGCCCCCGGCTGCAAGGCGCCGGCGAGATGGCGGAAGAGCTCGGCCTCGGGGCAAGCGGCGGCGAAGGCCATGCGGATGCGCGAGGCGGTTTCGGTGACGCGGGTGCCGAGCTTGAGAAGGCGCAGCCTGAGCGTGGCGAACTCGGCCTTGCGCAGGCAATCTGTTGCGGGCACGGCGTCGCGCAGTGTGAGCATCAGCCAGTAGGCGGCGGTGTGCAGGGTGAGGCGGACCTGATTGGCGATCGGTGAGCGGCAGGAGGTGCGGTCGGAGGCAAGCTGGCTCTTGTGCATCTTGATCAGGTTCTCGGCCTGACCGCGGGCGCAGTAGAGGACGTCGTAGATGTGCCCGGCGGAGCCTTCACCAAGATTGGTGACGACGAAGCGGATGTCGAGGCCCATCGTGGTCGCCTCGATGCGCGCGCAGACGCGGCGCTCCACCTTCCAGGATTTCGCTCTGTACCGGGTTTCGGTATAGTCGCGCAGCACCGATTTGTGTTCAAGCGCGTAGCGGGTGCGGATATCCTCGGCGGCCTCTTCGACGAGGCGCTTGAGAACCGTATTGCCGGAGAAACCGAACAGATAATCGATGTCGTTGTTCTCGCACCAGGCCATGACTTCCGCCCGGCCGTAATGGCTGTCGCCACGGATCAGGATGCGGGTTGTCGGCCATGCGCGCCGGATCATCCGAACGAGGCGGCGAAGATGACCGCGAATTTCCTTGCCCGCCGGTGTCTTACCGGGACGCAGGATCATGGCAACGGGCCGGCCAGTGGCGGCATCATAGATGTGGATCGGCAGGAAGCAGCGCTCGTCATAATGGGCATTGAAGAGCGAGAGTTGCTGATGGCCATGAACGACATCCACCGTGTCGTCGATGTCGAGGGTGACGCTTTCCGGCGGCGCGGCATAGCTCGACAGCCACAGTTCGACCAGAACCCGACCCAGGCGGATGACGGTTTTCAGGTCGGGCAGGTTCTCCAGCCGCGAACAGGTCGGCTGCGAGGCGAGGTCAAGGCCGCTGTCGGGCAACCGCCCGCAGGCCAACTTGAAGGCCGGATCAAAGCGCAGCCGATCGAGATCGTTGGCATCCTCGTAGCCGCAGGCGATGGCAAAGATGCGGGCGCGCAGGATGTCGGCCATGGCATGCGTCACCCGTGCCGGATCACGTGGATCGTGGATCGCTGCGGCGAGCCTGTCAGCCAGTTGCAGGCGCCGCTCGGCGGCGGCCAGAAGCATGACGCCGCCGTCCGAGGTGATGCGGCCGCCATCGAACGCGGCTGTGATCTTCTTGGCGCAAACGGCTGGAAAAGCAAACGGCAGCAACGTATCGTCGGTCATGGTGGGTGTGGCTCGCGAGATGCGGTGAAGGGATTGGCTTGGACAACCGAATCCTACGCCAAATCAATCGCTTAAGCTACACCTGCCAGCCTTTTCAAGCCGCGTCGTGAATAAGACGGGCTAGTAGAACGCATAGAAGGGCGCCTGAAGTACGCATTGTCATTAGGCGCCTCCACGCGCTGCGATAAAGCGGTTGATCGCGACGGCTTCAGGGGTCTGATAGGTTTCCATCCGATTGATGGTAACTGTCACGAGAAGATCCTGCCCCGATACTTCACTCGCGGATTCATAGGTGATGCGGAGCGGAATCTGCACGACCCACTGATAGACGCCACGAGCGTTTGGCCCCTGTGAAAGGATCACTGCGTCTTGAGCAACCGCCGTGGTATTCAGCCTGCGCTCCTTCACCATTTCGAGCTGACCGCTCTTGTCGAGAGCGTCGATGAACGAGTTCCATCCGGCGGGCTGCGTGAAATACTTCTGCACGGCTGTGAGGTCGGCGCGATAATTGGTGAAGGAGTAGGTCAGCGCTGCGGTAACGGCCTGGGTGGCGAAGTTGGCGACTTCGTTTGCATTGAGGTGCGGTTTATCCAACGCCACCAATGGCAAGATTTGGCCGTTGGTTGTTGTCGCAAAGTAGCGGGGCTCGGGCCTATGGGTGGCAAGATAGGCTGCTGCGCCCACCGAAACAACGGTTGTGACCAGAAGCGCACAGCTGATTACCGACATCACCCGGAAAGCCGTCCGATATGTCTGTGTGCGCTTCATGACGGTTTCGAGTGCGCCGTAGGATTGCTCGCTCATGCCTCACTCCATTGTGAGCGCTGTATCGAGCGCTTGTTGGGTGAGGTTGCCAAAAGCGAACTGTCCGCCCTCGGGTGTCTTGTAAATGAAAAAGGGAACGCCCTTGATCCCGTTCTGGCGCATCCACAACACGTTTCTGCGCAGAATATCAGCCGTCTGATCGTCGATTTTGTCGGAAGCGATTGCAGCAACCTTTTGGCCACCAACACTTGAAGTCGCGGCATACTCATTTTTCAGGAAAACCGTGCCGACATTGTCCGACTGAAGGATGGCCGCAGAGATATTGAAAGCGGTCTCGGAGAGGATCGGTGCGAGAATGATGCGCAGGTCGATATCGCCGTTTTGGATGAGCGGCTTCATTGAATCTATTGACCATGCACAATGCGGGCACGTGGGATCGGCAAGCAGGAAAAAGGTCGGTGCGTCGGGCTTTGGATTGCCGACCGGGAACCACGCGCTGAAATCATGGGCCTGCTGCACCAGCTCATCCAAAGACTGGGCGGTCGGAATGTCTGGTGTATTTTGAGAGCCCACCGACGCCAGTTTGGGCGGTTTGCCAGCGTCCGCCTGATCGGCCGATGCGGCCCGCGCGGCATCGTCGCTCGGTTCAACCACATTCGAAGGCGGCGCCTCGCCAGTTTCCGCAGGAACTGCCTCGGTCAACCGACCGGGGGTTTCGAGAGCGCTGGGGTTCGATGCAGCGGGTTCCTCGTTGGCAACCTTCGGTGAAGGGGGCCGTGAAGGAGAGGGAGTGCTGGCGATTTCCAGTGAAACGGTATTCGGCCTGGTCGACAGCAACGCGCCGGAAATGTCCTCGCCTTGCGGCCCGACGACCGAGCCGAAGATCGTCAGTCCGTCCTCCGTTGTCAGCGCAAATTTCTCTGTGCCGTCACCCTGCGGCACAGCCCATGCCTGCATACCACCGACCTTCATCAACGGGCGCGCGCCGTAAAGGTTGAGCTGGTTCTCGATGAAAGGTGCTGCTGATGTGCTGCAACCGACAAAAGTGGTCTGCCAGGGCAAATCGATGTCGGCCTGAGTGACAGTTTCGGCGATCGCCCCGATTGGCCACAGGCCGAGTAAGGCGGCGGGGAAAAGGACGGACGTAGAAACCGCCATCTTACGTTTGAACATTAAGGAAGCCCCCGGTGCTAATTTGTTCCTGTCTATGTTGCATTGAATGGCGTAAGACTGTAGTACATCAAGACATTGGAGCTGTGAAGTCCCCTTGGAAAACGGGTGATTTCGGGGAAAAATCAGACCTCATCGGGGGCTCTCGTGGCAAATCAAATTGAGTTATACGAACACGAATCGTATCGAAGCAACCCAAATTTGCTGAAAAATAGCTCTAAATCGCCTGTTGCTATCGCGCTCGTGGTCGCTGTGGCCATATCGGCGGTCAACCTCTACCTGTTTATGCGTCAACCAGAGGCGGTCAAATCAAGCCGGGTCTCCGATGCAACATCGGTGCAGGTCTCAGAGCTACATTCAGAGGTACAACGGCTTAAAACCGCTCAGGCTGGCCTGGTACAGCAACTGAACACCCTGACCGCCAGGAACGGCGTCCTTGAGCGCATTATCGGTCATGTGAATGAGCTGAAGAAGCAAGACGAGTTTATCCTGAACGAACTGGTCACGCTCCAGGGCAGCGGCAGGCCTCTTGGCTTTGAGGCCGCAAATGGCGGCGTTGGCGTGCAGCACGCGATTGTAACCCATCCGGTCGTCGCCATACCGGCCCCGGATGGGGATAGTGCGAAATAGGGCGGGCTATGGATAGTTTTGTCCAGCTTCTGGAGCGCGGTGTCGCGATCATTGCCCCCTTGCAGGCGTTGGTCGCAGGCACCTGCCTTTTGATGGGTCTTGTCTTCGTGGCGCGCTCGATCGTCGGCATGGCTTCAGCCCACGAGCTCCGTAGTATTGGGGGCGCGGCGTCTGGCTCATACACCGGTCCGCTGGTCCTGTTCTTCGTCGGCTCACTTCTGATTTCGCTGTCGACGGTCATCGGGGCATTCCTGATGAGCTTCTTCCTGCAATCCGAGAGCGTGTCGGCGGAACAGGTATTCACCTACGCGCCCGAAATCACCAAGCCGCTTTCCGCTGAAATGAGCCAGAGAGCCGTTATTGCTCTCGTTCGGTTCGCGCAATTCATCGGCCTTCTCGGATTTGTACGGGGTCTGTTCCTGCTCGGCCGCGCCGGCAATGGCGGACAAATCGGCGATACGGGACGCGGGATCGTCCATCTCGTCGCAGGGACGTTGGCGATCAACATCGTCGTTGTCCTGCAGATGCTTGAAAACCTTCTGGTCAAATAAAAAGGAGAGACCAAATGCAGAGAAAGTGCACCGGCCTGCTGACATTTTCCGGCTTTTATCTGGCCATGCTTGGGCCAGTGATGGCGCAACAATCGCTGGGTGATCTAGCCAGCAATTTTTCGACGACCACACTTGGGCCATGGGCCGACCTTCTCGGCTCCATCGCCTTCTTCGGCGGCCTTTTGTGCATCATCATCGGCATTGTGAAACTCGTCTCGAACTCCAGGAATCCGCATCAACAGCATTCCCCGATGTCGATGCTCATATGGTTTCTCGCCGGCGCACTGTTGATCGGCTTGCCGGCCTGGGCTGGCGTTGGTGTCACGAGCTTCCTCGGCTCGGGTGCGGATACCTCGACCATCGATGGAACGCTGAGAAGCATCAACTGATATGGCACGTTTCGGCGAAACCCTCGACTACATCGCAGCGGCCTTGAGCCGCTCGGTCTTCCGCAAGTCGCTGGATGGCTATTGCCGTCTGGTGACCGCGGAGGACGACGATACCCTTGTCGCCGACGACGGGTCGCTGGTGAGTGTCTTTGCGCTCGAAGGGTTCCGCTCGCTGGCCGGTGAAACGGAAGTGTCGCAGACTGTCGAACAGCTGCGACGCACGATCACACCCTATTTTGCCTCTCCCGGATGCGCCCTGCAATTCTGGTTCGGCCATTCGCCGGATCTCGGCGCATCTGAAATCGACATGGCATTAAGCTCGATAGGGCGCGTCGCCCATGACAGCGGGCTTGACGTTGGCGACTTGATTGACGAGCGCCGTAGGATTTTGCCGCGAAAGCTGACCGGAGAACGTTCTTATCTGGCGGTGTGGTCACGCCCCTCCAACCTGACAAAGAACGAGATCAAGGCGGGGCAGGCGGCGAGGAGGAAAAACCTCTCAGGCGCGCCCTCGATGCGACAATCGCAATGGCCCGATGCCGCTCTGGAAGCACTCAGAACACGTCACAGGTCGGTCTCGGATGCGCTTTTGCGCGAATTTGCGCTGGTCGGCATCGAAATGGAGCGCTTGGATGCGCGTACCGCCATCACAGCCGCAAGAGGCGTTCTCTACCCCGAGTTTCTGCACGCATCACCAAGCTGGAAGCCTGTTCTTCCAGGGGACATGATGCGGAAGAAGATGCCGTCTACGAATGCCGAACTGAAGAAGGGCGATATTTCCAATCTTACCTGGCCGGCGCTTTCTCGCCAGTTGCTGACCGAAAGCGCGACGATCGTCGATCAGTCGACAGTTGAAATCGGCAACAGCGTCTTCTCGGGATTTGATTTGTCCTTGCCGCCTGAGATCGTTGTTTCGTTCAATGATCTTGTGCGGCGGGTTCTCGACAGCAAAGACAGGATTTCATGGCGCACCTCGATGCTGATCGAAGCAGGCGGCTATCAGGGGCAGATCTTCAAAGAACAATATGCGCGGCTGTTCACCTGGACCGCGCCGTCGCGCAACCGGCGTATCGTACAGGCGTTCGATGCGTTGCGCGAAGCCGACGGCATCGACGATACGGCCGTTCGCTTCCGTGTCTCCTTTGCGGCCTGGGCTCCGAAAACCCACAAGGACGTGCTCATGAGACAGGTTGCCAATCTACGGCGCGCGGTCGAGCGCTGGGGATCAGCGCAAACCGATGCGCTGATTGGCGATCCCGTCGAGAACGTCATGTCGTCGGCGCTCGCGATGAACTGCGCGTCGACCGCGCCGCCCATGGCGGCGAGCCTGTCACACGCGCTGGCGATGAGCCCGATTTCGCGTCCGGCGAAATGCTGGGATCATGGTGCAGTGCTGTTCCGAACACCGGACGGAAAGCTTTGGCCCTATCAGCCGGGATCATCCAAGCAGACGTCATGGGTCGACGTTATCGTCGGAACGCCGGGCTCCGGCAAATCAGTCCTGCTGAACTCGATGAACCTTGGCGTGGCGCTGTCGCCGCAAAGTGGCCAGTCCGATGATGGTAGCGGATTGTTGCCCCGCATTTCGATCATCGATGTCGGCCCGTCCTCGGCCGGATTGATTTCGCTCCTGCGTGACAGTCTGCCGGCGAACCGGCGTCACGAGGTCGTCTATCACCGGCTCCGGATGGAAGAACAGTATTCGGTCAATCCGTTCGACACCCAGCTCGCATTGCGGTTTCCTCTGGCTCACGAGCGCGGATACCTCGTCAATCTTGTGACCTTGCTATGCACGCCGGACGGGGCTGAATCGGCCTATGACGGCATTTCCGCGCTGGCAGCAAGCTGCATTAACGAAGCCTATGAGCGGTTTTCGGATGACCGGGAGCCGAAGAAATACGTGCCATCGGAAAGTTATGAAGTCGACGCCGCTCTCGGTGAGGTCGGCTATGTAGCCGACCAGTCCTCGACCTGGTGGGAGGTGACCGACGTTCTGATGGAAAACGGTCGACGGCATGAGGCTGCACTGGCGCAGCGCTTTGCCGTTCCGACGCTGTCCGATCTCATCTTGGTATCGAATTCCGAGACAGTTCGAGAACCCTTCCGAGAAATGGTGACGCGCACCCAGGAGCCGGTGCTTAAAGCGTTTCAGCGCATGGTCAGCTCCGCGACCAAGGATTTCCCCATCCTCGCTCGCCCGACGCGTTTCGATGTCTCCGGCGCGCGCATCATAGCCTTTGATCTGTCGGACGTGACCGCGACGGTCGGGCCGCAAGCGAAACGACATACCGCTATCATGTATATGCTGGCCCACCATGCCGTCACCTCTGACTTCTGGTTGGACGAAGACGAGTTGCGGGGCCTGAAGGCACCGCAAGTCTACATCGACTACCATCTGCGCCGTTGGAAAAATAACCGTCAGATGCACAAACGACTGTGCTTTGACGAGTACCACATGACTGGTGGGCTCGGTATTCGCCAGCAGGTCATCAATGACGTTCGAGTGTGCCGGAAAGCGGGTGTCCAGATCGCCTTGGCATCGCAGCTGATGGATGACTTCGATGAGGCCATCCAGAAGCTCGTCACCAATATTTGGTTCTGCAATGTGCCGACGGAAAGCGCGATTTCAGAGGTCTCCGAAACCTACAATCTTTCAGCCTCTGCTCGATCGATCCTCCGAACGCTCCATGGCCCCGTCCCTGGCGAGGGCGCTCCGGTCATGGCTTATCTGACGCTGAAGAGCGGTGTTTACACCCAATATCTGATCAATGAGCTCGGCCCGATCGAGCTATGGGCGCTGTCCACCACATCCGAGGACACGGCCTTGCGGTCCATGCTCTATGACCGTCTCGGCTCGAAGCGCGCGCGCGCCATTCTGGCCGCCCGCTTTCCCGACGGATCTGCAAAGGCAACGATCGAACGCCGGCTCGGTGAGCTGGAAGATCGGGGCGTTGCCGTTGACGAAGGCAAAAGAGGCGATGTCATCCGCGATCTCGCAGATCAAATTGTGAAGGAGGCAGTAGCATGAGTTTTCGAAACGTGGCGCTGGCGCTTCTGTTGTCGTCATCGGCAGCTGTCGCGCAAGACACGGACGTAGCGACCAAATACATCACCTTCAACGATGTGGATGCGGATGCGACACAGGTCGCTCGCAAGATGTATGGGCGCTTCTATCGCATGGTCGAGGCCGAGCGCGTCTGGCTGGAAGAGCCGACCGATAGCTATGACCAGATGGTGGTGCGCCTCGGCGACAACCGCAAATGCGATCCAAACTGCGGCGTTGTTGCTCTTTATTACAGCGAGCCGGACGCAATGTGGCTTGAAGTCTGGCGGGGCCTTGGCGATGCGGTGGGTATTGGAGACGTCGGCATGGATGGCATTCGCTCCATCCATGGCGACGACGGTCGTGTTTGGAAATGGTTCAGCACGTCCTACTCGCCCCAGGTACTAGGTGATGTTTACGAGTCCCGCGTTGCCACGGAAGATGAGAAGCGCGCCGCCTATGGCGTCCTGAATGCTCGATCGGCACCTCCCGAGGGCGTCGAGCCGCCTGAGTTTCTCGCATTTGACGTGGACCTGAAGAGCGGCGACGAAACCGTCATTACAGCGCGTTCCCTTTACTATTGCGGCAACGGTCCCTGCCCACTGATTGTCCTCGACGGGGATAACAAGGCGATCGCCAACTTCCGGACCTATACGCAAGATTTCGCTCTGGAGCCAGATCGCGACGAGGAAGGTTACCGCTTGATCGAATTGTCGATCGATGACGGCATCGGCGTTTACAGCGTCGGCAGTGGTGAACGGGTCAAGACAATCAGTCTTATGCCTGTCCTGGAGGCCGGTCGGGAGAAGCCGCTATGAAACAGGTTATCTTGTGCTTATCCGCTTTTTCGCTCGGCCTGGCATCTGTAGCGGCACATGCCGGATATCTGGATGCGCTCAAGAGGCATGAAGGCGGCGACAGCTACTCGATCATCAACAAAAAGGGCACCGCGCTCGGCAAGTACCAGATCACGGCCGGTACATGGGCCACGCTCGGATATACCCAGGGATCTGGTGGCAACTGGTCTAACTACACCTTCACCGAAAAGGCCCGCGCCGCCGGCGTCTCTTCGCTTGACGATCTCCGGTATTCCGAAGCCGGTAAGGCGTTGCAAGAGCGCGCCGTGAACGAGCTGACCATCAGCAACTGGAATTCAATGAGTTCCCAAACACGCGGGCTGGTGGGTCAGACAGTCAATGGCGTGCAGATCACACAGGAAAGCCTGCTGGACGCGGCGCATTTTCTTGGCTCCGGCGCCCTGAATGATTGGGTTGCAAGCGGTTTTGATCCCAACGCGCTACCCGAGAGCTATCTCGCGGCCAATAACCTATCATCCTATGCGGAGCTGCAGGATCTCATCCTGAAGCGCATGGCATCCATCAACGGCAATTCATACGACGGCTTCGGATACACGAACACCTATTCCGTCGGGGGAATGTATGGCGCGACGAGCGACTTTCCCGGCTTTGGATCTAAGCGGCCCGTTCTCATTCAGGAAGTGCCGCCATATCAGGGAGAAAAGAAAACGCTATGAAGAAGCTTCTATTGGTTTTTGCACCTGCCCTGATGCTGCACGCGGGATTGACCCATGCCGCAGAGGGAACCGACCAGATCGAACAGCTATTCGATTCCATGCTCGGCGGCCAAAGCGGCGCATGTACTGACACCGTCAAAATCAGTTTGACCGACGCAATCCGCGCAGGAATCGACACTGAGGTGGCTCGAAAAGAAGCGGCGCTTCAACAACCGAAGCCCATTGATGGCCTTGGCTGCCTGGACAATCTCATGAACCTGGATCTGGATATCGCCATTCAGGTTCCTGATGTGCAGGGCCTGTTCGATTCTGCCTTGTCCAACGCAGAACAACAGATCTGCTCCTTTGCACAAGAAGCCTGGGACAAGGCCACGGAGCCCCTGACATCGGCGCTTCAGCTGCCGTCCTTCGACGGCATCTCGGTAGACAGCTTTACCGGCGGTTCCAGTGACGTTCTCGACTTCGGGTCCGTCAACATGGGTCTGTCACAGGGCGGCGACTATGGCGGCGACGCGGGCGTGAGAGACGCTGGCGCGAATTCGTTGCTGCGCGATACCTATCAGAAGCTCTATGGCACCGGAGGACAGTGATGAAACACCTGATTTATGGCTTGTTGGTTTCGGTTGCGAGTGTCGGACTGGCGCAGACGGCTGAAGCGGCATGCTCCTGCGGTGGCGTGCGCAATATTGTTGCCCAATACAGCAACAAGACAATCCAGGACGTCAACGACCATACGACGGATGTCGGTCAGCAAATTGCGGACACGATCCTGAAAGGGGTCGCACAGCTGAGCGCCTATTCCGATCGCTCCGTGGAGGCGCAAAAGCGCATCGAGGACGCAGCACAGTTGAATGACACGCTGCGGGCGCGTCAGGAGGCCCGCGGCAAGGCGGAAGGCGGCCGCTACGATCCGGCAGCCTCGGCCTGCTTCGACCTTTCCGGTCTGATGCAATTCGGCGGCGGAACGGCTTCCTATGGCGTCGGCGGGACTGACGTCTCGAACCTGTCGCGCAATCGCTCGCGTGGAAACGGTGCTGAGGGACAGGCAGTGTCCCAGGGTGGGCTTGCGGTCGCCAATGCGATTATCAAAGACCGGGACGAGCTGGAAGATGTTGGCGGCTTCAAAGATCCGACGTCTGACATTCGTTTTCTGACCGATGCGCAGACGTTGGACACGTCCGAAGGTAAGGTTGCTCAGGCATATGCACGCATGGTCAACAATATGGTTGACCCGATCCCGGCAAAGCCAATTACGGAAGGCGAAGCGAAAACGCCGGCCGGCAAGGCGCAGATGGCGGCGCGCCAGGTCGACGCGACACGTCGCTCAGCCTCTCACGCCATTCTTTCCTACCTTGGCGATCTGAGTGCGCCGACCGGCAGCAGCGAGCTCGCCGGATGGGCCAAAAAGGCCGCGCCGACCAACTACCCCTATGAGATTGGAGACAAGGTTTCGAAGCTTCAGGCTTTGGATATTTTCGTTGAAAGTCGCTTCCCGAATCCGGAATGGCATCAGGCCGTTGCCAAGATGTCACCAGAAGCCGTTGAACGCGAAAACCTTTTGACCAATGCCCTGCAGCTCTACGTCTCATGGGAGCGTTTCGGTCTCGAACGGCGACAGGCGGCCGCTCTGTCTGCACTGCTCGCTCTTCAGCTTGACGATCGCGACAGCAGGACAACCCTAATCCCGGTGAACGACTGATGAAAAGACGGCGGAACCGACAGGATGATCCGCACAAGACTGGCTGGCTTGCCCGACGCGGCGGCATGCACCAGCTTGCCTTCATCGTCACGTCCGCGTTTTCGGTCGGCATGGCGGCATGGGATATTATCGCCAGCACCATGCGGCCGAAGCGCTATTCTCGCGACAAGTTTTATAAGACGGACGAAGACGGCGGCATCGCCCGTTTCAAGGCTCAGACATCCGGTATGAGCCAAAAGGAAATCGAGGATGACGCCCGTGCCTGGCTGCGGGAACGAACGGTCTACACGATCATCGCGTTTCTTAGTCTCGCAGCGATTCCGGCCCTGTTTGCCTTCGGCATTTTCAGCATCTTCACGCTCATTGCGCTCATCGTTTTGGCATTTTTGTTGGCGGCCAAAGCGATGAAAGCCGATTTTGCCTACTGGCAAATCCGACAGGGCCGTTTCGGTCCCTTTGCGGACTACCTACAGCACCGTCTTCCTTACGACATGCAGATAATCAGGAAGGATTGAACCTTGCGGCGATTTCTAAAAAGTCTGCCCCTGGCCTTCATCTTTACCAGCTCCGGCGCGTTCGCACAGGAAATCGATGTCGTGGACATTCTCTCCGGCGGCGGCGACGAACGGACGAACACCTATCTGAACATGATTTTTGGTCCGCTTTTTCCCGGACCGAACGACAAAACCCTCATCTCGGTGCTCATCTCGGACTTCAATATCCTCTTCTTCGCCCTTGGTGCGATCTTGTTGGCCTACAACATTATCATCGGGACGATGGAATCGGCACACCACGGCGAAGTCCTCGGCCGACGCCACTCATCGCTGTGGGCGCCGATCCGCACACTGGTCGCAGCAGCGCTGCTTATTCCGATCCCTGCGACAGGGTACAATGGCGTTCAGCATGCAGCCGCCTATCTGGTGCAGTTTGGAACGGGTACGGCATCCTACTTTTGGCAGAAGAGCGTGGATCTGGTGTTCAACGACCACATGCCGATCGTTGGCACGGACATGTCCCAAAAAGACGGTCAGTTCATTCAGGCTGTTTGGCGCATGGAGATGTGCCGAGCTGTCTACAACGCTGAAGCTGCAAAGGGCGGTGGCGACATTGCCGGCATTACCAAAAACTGGCGTACAACGGCCAGCGGCAGCTTGGCGCTCTCCTATGACATGCCCAACTATCGGGGTGCGTGCGGCACGATCACGCTTCCTTCCGAAACCAAGGGTTTCCAAAGGATCGCTGCGTCGTCGGACAAAACCTACGCCGACTACGCAAAAGCCATGCGTGATGCAGTCAATCAGATCACCAACAATTATGCGCCGATGGCGGATTCGGTCGCCCTGGCCGTTTCTCAACGGCAACCTTTGCCCGATTATAGGGGTCTTGCAGATGACCTTGCGGAATGGCGCGAACTTCATGCCGACATCCTCAAAGACTATATCGCAACCGACAAGCTGCAAAAGGATGTGCAATCCGCAGCTTCCGAAACGGAGACGATCAATGTCAACGGCATCGGCGACAAAGAGCAGAACGTCGACCTGTCGGCCAGCCTAAAGGATGGCGGATGGCTGCAAGCGGGCTACTACTATCAGCTGATCAGCCGATTTACCGCAGACGCATCAGCCGTGGCCGGAGGAATTCCGCAGACGACCCCCGGTGGCGCGATCGGGGCAACGGCCAATCCGAAAGGACGTGTCGGTGAGTCTATTGCCTCGCAGTATGACGACGCCAACTGGTATCTGCTCGGTTCAGCCCAGGGAGACGCCACGAAATTCCTTGAGAGTTTCGCCGGCACCTACAATGGTGTCGTCGAATGGTGGAACGAGAGCGTCGCCCGAAGCGATGTACGCGCCTTTACCAACGAGCGCGCAGCCTTTGCGGATTCAACGGCCGACATGACATCCTATATGGTGTCTGCCGGCAATCTGTACGAAGCCTTCGACTTTCTGAACCCGGCTGCCAATGACGGCGACCCTATGGTGGGCCTGATCGCCGTCGGCAATCAGCTGGCGTTCTATAGCGGCGTCATCATGATTTCGCTCGCGGTACTGGCAGCGGTGCCTTTTCTTGGACAGTCCGTGATCGCGTTCGCCGGCTTCCTCGGCTGGGTTTTGAGCGGGATCTCGGTTGCCGGCTACTTCATGGCGTTTGTGCTGCCAATGATCCCTACAGTGATTTGGGTCATCGGCGTGACGGCCTTCTTCCTGTTGGTCGTGGAGATGATCTTCGCCGCACCACTGTGGGCGATCGCTCACTTGTCGATGGAAGGCGAAGGTTTGGGCGGTCGACAGGCCAGACGCGGATACGTCATGTTGCTGGCGCTGACGGCAACACCGGTGCTCATGCTCTTCGGGCTTCTTGTGGGCATGATCATCTTCCGGATTGGCGGAACGCTTCTCAATGGGGGCTTTTACTACGCCATCACCGCAGCGCAGGCTCTGTCTGGTGACAGCTACACCCAAATCACCTGGTTCATCGGCATCTTGGCCATCATGGTGTTTATGCTCTTCGCATATGTCGTCATGCTGGAACGCTCTTTTGCCTTGATCGCCGAATTTCCTGGCAAGGTGTTTCGACTGATCGAGCCGGATGCCGTCAGCGATCTCGACACGCATGCAGCCATGCGGGCCAATGTTGCCGCTGGTGGAACAGCCGGCTCAATGGGTAGCCTGACGAGTTCTGCAGGCGGCGGCTTTAATAGAAGAATTGCAAGTAAGACCCCTAAAACAAATGAGTAAGAAAGGACAGGAAATGGTTGGCACCAACTCGCCCGTTTCAGTTCGGTTGGATGTCGATACGCGCGAGAGACTGAACGCCTTGGCCAATCGACTGGACAGCACCCCACACGCACTAATGCGTCAAGCTGTTGCAGAATTTGTCGAAAGGCGCTCGACGGCAGTTCCGGCTCAAACGCCAAATCCAAGCTGACAGTGGTCACGCGACCTTTGAGAACGGCCGACGAGATCAGCCGGGCGTTTCTAGTTTTCAGCGACTGGTCTGATCATGCTAGGCGCATATCAGGAGTGCCGGCTGCGCCGCCGCGTCAATTCCTGAGCTTTCCGATTTCATATGCTATCGGTCGACGACTACTGGACACTGAAAAGCTAGGAGAAGAATGGCGGAAAAGCGCCCCATTTCGGTCGTCCAAGCGAGCTCTCGATTGCCATCAAAGCTGCCGATCCGCGCAGGTCGCTGCGGTGCCTATCAGGGGGAAAGGCTGGCAGGCTTTGGGTAGAATACGCGACTGCCCAGCGGTCCTCGCGTGCCCGGGCAGATCGCGCCGAACATGCCGTGTGGCGCGGATGAGCCGCCATCATAGATCGAAGCGAGCGAATGAAGATGCGGCGACTGATCAGCATCGCCTGTCTACAGAACCAAATGCCGCAACCTGGCTTCATCTAGAGCCGGCCGCAAGCAAATTGCTGAACCCATCGCACTGGCATGAATTCTAGCTGTAGAAATCCACGATCCGTTTGCCGTTGAAATCGCGTACGACGAAGGGTGTATCGAAGACCCTTTGCAGCATCGTCTCCTCGATGATTTCGACCGGTGAACCCTCGGCGGCGATGCGGCCTTCACGCATGGCGATGATACGGTCCGAATAGGCGGAGGCGAAATTGAGGTCGTGGACGACCAGCACGACCGTCTTTCCGAAGTCATGGGCCATGCGCCGGATCAGCCGCATCGTCGCCACGGCATGTTTGACATCGAGATTGTTGAGCGGCTCGTCGAACAGCACGTAATCGGTATCCTGCGCCAGCACCATGGCGAAGAAAGCCCGCTGCCGCTGGCCGCCGGACAAGTGGTCGAGAAACCGGTCCGACAACTCCTGGAGATCGGCAAAGACGAGAGCGTCATCGATCCGGCGCGCGTCTTCGGCCGTCAACCGCCCCCGCGAATAGGGAAAACGCCCGAAACCGACGAGATCGCGCACCGTCAGGCGCGCGGCGATATGGTTTTCTTGGCGCATGATCGAAAGCTTGCGCGCGAGCACATCGTCAGCCGTTTCCGCAATATCGAGCCCGCCGACACGAACCGCGCCGCTGTCCGCCTTCATCAGCCGGCTGACGACGGCGAGAAGGGTCGATTTGCCCGCGCCGTTGGGACCGACGATACTGGTAAGGCCGCCCTTCGGGATCGTCAGCGTCACATCGTCGAGCACGCGGGTGGCACCGTAGCTTTTTGAGATATTGCTGATTGCGATCATCGGAGATTTCCCCGCAGAAGCAGAAAGATGAAGAAGATGCCGCCGGCAAATTCGACGATGATGGACAGCGCCGTCCCGAAGGAAAAGACCCGCTCCAGAACGGTCTGGCCGCCGACAAGGGTGAGGGCGGCAAGCAGCACCGCTGCCGGCAGCACAACGCGATGCCGCCCGTCCGGCATTATCATATAGGCAAGGTTTGCCACCAGAAGGCCGAAGAATGTGACGGGCCCGACCAGCGCGGTTGCGACCGAAACCAGGATGGTGACGACGAAAAGCGTCAGCGTGACCGCACGCTTGTGGGAGACACCAAGCGCAATCGCCGTTTCGCGCCCTGTCAGGATGACGTCAAGGTCCGGCAAAAGCCGCCAGCCGAGAACCGAGACGGCAAGGATGATCACCGCAGAGATGCCGAGCAGCTCGGTGTTGGCGGTGTTGAAGCTTGCAAAGAACCGGTCCTGCAACACCACGAAATCGGTCGGGTCGATCAACCGCTGCATGAAGGAGGAAAGGCTGCGAAAGAGACCGCCGAACAGAATGCCGACAAGCATGACGAGATGGATACTGCGGGTGGCGCCGGAAAACAGCCAGCGAAACAGCAGCAATGCAAACCCGCTCATGATCGCTGCCTCAAGCACGAACATCACGCGTTGATCGATGGCATTGAGCCCGCCGGCCCCGAGCACGAAGACGAAAAACGTCTGCAGCAGGATATAGAGCGCATCAAACCCCATGATCGAGGGCGTCAGGATGCGGTTGCCGACAATGGTCTGGAACAGCACGGTGGAGACTGCAATCGCATAGGCAACCAGCAGCAGGGCCGCAAGCTTGACGCCGCGAAAGCCAAGCACGAAGGACCAGTTGCCGCGGGCGCCAAGCGTCATGAAGGCAACGGCCGACACAAGCGCCAGGGCTGCCAGCCCGGCGATGATCAGTGCACTTTTCCGGCTTCTTCGATCAGCGTGCATGCGCTTCCTGCCGCAGGAGAAGATAGAGGAAGATCGCCGAGCCGAACACACCCATCATCGTGCCGACGGGAATTTCGTATGGCGCGATGATCAGTCGACCGGCGATATCACAGGCAAGCACCAGCATCGCGCCGCTATAGGCAATCCACGGCAGTGTGCGCCGCAGGTTGTCGCCCATCACCAGACTGATGACGTTGGGCACGATCAGACCGACAAAGGGGATGGAGCCGACGGTGACGACCACCGATGCCGAAATCAGCGAGACGATGGAAAGCCCCGTCAGCATGGCACGGTGGTAGTTGAGCCCGGTCGATATGGCCACGGCCTCACCGAGACCGGCAAGCGTAAACTTCGCCGCGGTGACGTAGGCGACAACACCGAGGCCGAAGGAAATCCACAGCAGTTCATAACGACCGCGCAGGACCATCGAAAAATCGCCGTTGGTCCAGGCGCCGAGCGACTGCAGCAGGTCATAGCGATAGGCAACAAAGCTGGCGATCGCGGAAATGACGCCGCCCAGCATGATGCCGGTCAGCGGCACCATCAATACCGCGCGCGCCGGAATTTGTCGCACCAGCCTGAGGAAAAGCGCTGTGCCGGCCATCGCAAAAACGGCCGCCAGCAACATTTTGCCGATCACCGGCATTCCGGGAAAGAACAAGGCCGCCGTCAGCATGCCGAGGGCGGCGGATTCCGCCGTGCCGGCCGTGGACGGTTCGACGAACCGGTTCTGCGCCAGCATCTGCATGATCGTGCCGGCAATCGCCAGTCCGCCGCCGGCAAGGAGCAACGCCAATGTGCGCGGAAGCCGGCTTGCCAGCAATACCAGTCCGCCGTCCTCTGCCCAGAACAGCGATGAAAGCCCTAGCGTGCTCGCACCCGTCAGGAGGCTTGCGAAGAACAAAACGAGGCCGAGAACAATTGCGGAAAAAATGCGGATCATGAAAGTCTACTTTTCAACTCCCGGCCTTATGCGGCGCGCGTCGCCCGGGGTCAATGGCGCGGACGTCCGGGCTCACGGCAAAGTGTGCACCCCATCGCGCGACACGACCGAGACGTGCTTGTCAGCCATGCCTTTTTGAATATGTTGACCAGAACAATCAAGTATAAGGAGTCTCCCGTGAGAATCGACGCAGTCCACCGTGCCACGCTCTTCGCCGCCATCGCGATCGTTCCGACCCTTGCCGCCGTGCCGGCGCTTGCCGAAACCATGACGATCGAGCATGCAAGCGGCAGCACCGAGGTTGAGTTGAACCCCGAGACCGTCATTGTCTACGACCTCTCCGCACTCGATACGCTCGATGCCCTGGGCGTGCGCGTAACAGCCGTGCCGGATGCACCGATGCCGCCTTCCCTTTCTGAGTTTTCCTCCGATGACTACGAGAAGGTCGGCTCGTTGTTCGAGCCGGATTTCGAGGCCGTCAACGCGCTGCAGCCCGATCTCATCATCGTTGCCGGCCGCTCGCAGGCAAAATACGACGACCTGTCGAAGATCGCCCCGACGATCGACCTGACGATTGCCAATGACGCTTTCCTCGAAGGGGTCGAAGGCAATGCCCGGCTTCTGGGGGAACTTTTCGGCAAGCAGGAAGAGGTCGAAGCCGAGATTACGGCCCTGGAAACCACGCTGGAGACGCTCCAGGGGCTGACCGAAGACGCCGGAACCGCACTTGTGCTGCTGACAACGGGCGGCAAGATTTCCGCCTTCGGCCCCGGTTCACGCTTCGGCGACGTCTATGACCTTTATGGCTTCGAACCGGCCGACGAAACTCTCGACGTCGGCACGCACGGACAGGCGGTTTCGTTCGAATATATCATGGAGCAGAATCCGGACTGGCTCTATGTGCTCGACCGCGACGCTGCCATCGGCCGTGAAGGCGAAGCAGCGCAGCAGCTTCTCGACAATGAACTCGTCGCACGCACCAAAGCCTGGCAGAACGACCAGGTAATCTATGCCGATGGCGGGGTGCTCTATCTTGCAAGCGGCGGCGTGCGCGCGCAGAAGGCCTTGGCCGAACAGGTGTTGGAAGCGCTGAAGGACTGAAATCCTGGCTGCAAGCGGCGCGGTAGAGAATCGGTTTGGTCCGGGGTCGCTTTCCTAGCGAGAAGAATGGTCGTTCCACGACCGGACGGCCTGCTTCCGGCCCGTTGTAGCCGGTCCGGAAGGCGCCCCCATTTTGGTCATTCAGCCCCTTTCACACTTTACCGACAACAGACACAGTCCGTGCTCTCGCAATGACGCTAAGTTTAGAACTGCGGCGACGTTCAGGTATTATTGAGAATGGACCCTAGTTAGCTCCCTTGGTGCCGCGCACGTTCGGACGTTGAAGACGACTCCACCTCTGAAGCCTCTTCAGCCAGCTCCGGTGGCGGTTGACAAGGATCGGACAGCGGTTCTGCCGCTTCCGGTTCAACTATGTCATCTGCATCAGCGCTGCCATATGGCGGATAATCAAGTGTCCCTTTCAGACGCTCCTGTTCTAGGCGAGACAGACGTGGGAAAGGCAGCTGCCCCGTATCACGCCAGCGTTTCACGGCATCTTCCGCACGCGTGCTGCGCTCCTCGTCGCGCCCTTGATCCTTGGCCATATAAACGGTCTGAGAAGGAAATGCGAAATCGGTACCGGCTTCGTGGACGGCCTTCAGAATACGGAGGTCTACATCCTCCCTGATCGCGAAAAAATCGTTCCACTCACGCGTTTGCGCGTAGATTCGGATGGAAATTTTCAACGAGCTGTCCCCAAAACCGGCGAAGCGGACCCGGACGGTTTCAGCATCAATACGAGGGTGGGCGTGAAGCATGCGTCGCAACGCGACCAACAGGTAGCGCAGCTGGTCTTCAGTTGTATCATACCGCAACCCGATGGTTTCGTTGATCAGCATCTGGTCGCATTGAGCCCAGTTGATGATCTGCATATCCGCAAACTGTGCATTGGGTATAGATATGACCGTGCGGTCAACCGCACGCAGCTTTGTCGAGCGTATCCCGATCCCCTCAACGGTCCCCTTCTGATCGCCGACGCTGCAGAAATCTCCAACGCGAACGGGCCTGTCGACGAACAGGATTACACCTCCAATCAGATTTTCAAATGTTGGCCGCACGGCAAGGGCGACAGCTAGACCCCCGATACCAAGTCCAGCCACCACGCTGAGAATTGGCAACCCGATAGCATGCCCACCGAGCGCCAGGATGCAGACCGAACCGAAGAGACCGAGCGTTG
Organism: Martelella mediterranea; assembly: GCA_003001975.1. Classification (GTDB taxonomy): domain Bacteria; phylum Pseudomonadota; class Alphaproteobacteria; order Rhizobiales; family Rhizobiaceae; genus Martelella; species Martelella mangrovi. The sequence goes on along the minus strand of PVUG01000010.1, from coordinate 2,872 downwards.
CGCCACCGAGACGAAGTAGATCTGCGTCAAGACTTTCATCTCTGATGCGTGGCGACAGAATAATGGTTTCGACGAGTATTCTGGTCAGGAGCCAGAAGATGAAGGCCGATCCGCCATAAATGGCAATCGTAAGCACGACATCATAGAACCGGGCGAAGGAGCCAGACAAATGAATCTGAAGCGCGATGAAAGGCAATACTGAACTCGCGCAGTAAACTAACAGCACCGGGGCCAAGGTACGAGCCACCAAGACAGACACCCGACCGGTTTTGACCATTGAACGAACAGCATGGTGAATTCCGAACAGAACCAAAGCGAAAACGAGCAGCAATGCTGTCTCAAAAATAACCTTCCAGGCCGGGGTCTCGAACCAGAGTTCGGTCAGAAGCGGCGGCATGGCCTCCACGAAGGCCGGAGGAACGAGCGGTCCTGTCTGCTGAGGGCCGAAACTCGCCCAGCTTTCAATACCCAGAGGGCTTATCAGCGGCAGGTGGCGCACCGCTTCAAAGAAACGCGGCGCAACGCGAACTGTCTCTTCCGCAAACAGAAATTCTCCTTTGCGCGGCCCGTTTACAACACGCTCTATTCGCAAAGGCGTATTTGGTATCCGAAAAATGTCCGACCCGGTTCCCGAGGCCATGTCCAGGTCGGGAAACATCGTAACGTCGGGAGGGCCAATGCGCCCAAAGATATCCATCAGATATTCGAATGTTCTGATGCCTGTTTCTCGACGAGTCGCCGCAGCCACATTCTCCAGATCCACAAGATCCACAAGGAGGTCTGAAAAAAGCGCGATCTCGGCCTGAAGTTCCAGGCTCGGATCCTCCAGATAGGCTTCAACGCTGTCCTGCAGTGCATCTGAGGCGTTCAGGAATGATTCCATCGTATAGCGCGGCGAGTCGGTGCGTATCTGAGCCCAGAATCTTTCGGATACGACATCATCTGACAGGTCCTGTGCGTTGCCGGGCTGTGGCATGATCAGGAAAAGCGTCACCGCGAGGAGGCCGATGCAAACGCTTAGTCCGAGCCCGAAAAAGCCGCTATCGTTCTGCCTCTCACCTCCATTGCGGGAGCTGTAGCGCGAGATGAAAAACCTTATCATATTCTGTCCTGCCGATTTCCGCCGCTTAGGTAATGCTACGGCATGGTGCGCCATTCAATACAGCAGGCCTTCTCATTTTAGGGAGGTTTTACAAACTTAATTGAGGTGTTCCTCTTTTAATAGCAAGAAGAACGGCATGCTACCATAAAATGCAGTTAGGCCGGTTCGCGCTTTGCGGCGCGATAGGCAAATTGCATTGGAGATTTGACCTGAGACCTCGTAGTCATTCTTGTTATTCAACGTGGTGCCGGGCCCCGCATACTGTCGGCCTTTCAGAGATTCATCGCGCCGATCGGATTCGACCGCCTATGCCGAATTTCAATACGCTAGCTATGCTAGTACGCACATGACCACTTCCCGAGGAAGAGCATCTCGAAGCCGACAGTCTGTTTCCGGCCCCATTTTTCCGGTCCGGAAGCGCCCCCATTCAGGACTCCAGATCTGCGCTTACGGCTCCCTATAAGCGGCCATTCGGGCCAAGATCTGGAATCGGTAATTTGGCGAAGCCGCCCACGCGATAATTCCACAATGGCCAGACACTACTCTGCGTTTAGTCTTGAAAGTAAAAACGTTTTCGAGATCGGCTCGTGGCGTGCCCACCGGACGCTCGACGTCACCCCGGCGACAGTGTCGAATATGTCATCGACGTAGCCTTTCTGCATGGCGGCAATCGGATAGGGAGTAGCCTTACAGGGTGGAGATGCCGTCAGCGATCATCGAGAAACAGGACCTGAGGTAGGCGCTGCGATCGCGGTCGCCCGGCCATGCAGGGTCGGCTCCGGTTTTCAGTACGGGTGCCCCGAAAGCGATGTCCATCAGCATCTTTGCGAGGACCCCAGTATCCTCCGTCCGAATCCTGCCGGTACGCCTTTCCACGTCGAGCCAGTCGTGCAGAAGTGTCCGCGAGTGCTCTGGCCCGTAGCGGTGGAGAATGGGGCGCAGTTCGGGAAATTCTCCACTCGCGAGGATGATCATCGACATAACGTCGTCGCGCAGGCGCGCTTCCTCGGAGTTGATATCCACCCTGAAGATTGCCATTAGCGCTTCATCGATCGGCATGTGGTCGTAAACGCCCGGCAGTGCAATCATGAACCTGCGATGGCGCGCGACAATCGCGCCGAAAAGCTCCGACTTTGCCGGAAATAGCCGATAGATGGTAGCCAGAGAGACATGGGCGCATGCCGCCACATCCTTCATTGCTGTGTTGCGGTACCCTTGCCGGCGGAATATCTCCACCGCGGCGTCGGCGATGAGCTCTCTTTGAGCCTCATCAGGAACGGACTTCGGCCGCCCCCTGCCCCGCTGTTTTCCTTTGTCTTCGGTCATGCGGCGACCTCCCCAACCAATCATTACAAAAAGGACATTTGCTTTCGGTCTTATTTTTAGTAATTGAAGTTACTATAATTCAGGCAACTGGCTTTGGCAATTCGATCTGTATGCCGGACGCGCGACCCAAACCCGATGGAGATATACCCTGATGAGAGCGACTGTCGGTTTCCTCATTCTCACCCTGGCTTCGGTCCTCGGCGCCTGCAGTTCCGATGAAGACAGGCAGGCCCAACCCACTCAGGCCACACCGACGGAGGTCGGCTATGTGACGCTGGAACCGCAGGCTGTGCCGTTGACGGCCGATCTTCACGGTCGGGTCATTGCCTCGGCGACGGCGGAAGTCCGGCCCCAGGTCGACGGGATCGTTCGCGACGTCCTTTTTGCCGAGGGCAGGAATGTCGAGCAAGGCGACGCGCTCTACAAGATCGACGACAGGAAGTT
>PVUG01000009.1 GCA_003001975.1 Martelella mediterranea | reverse complement strand
TGTTGGGAATGGTCACGCAGGCGCCGCCGTCACTGACGACGAGATTGTCCTTGGCGACATCAATGCCGAAGCATCGATGCGGTGCAGTGTGCAAAATGTCCATTGTCCTGCTATCCTTTGCGGGCTTAGGATTGTTTGCGGGCGTCTTATGCCCAATCAACTCTCCAAGCGGTGAAGCAAAAGGCGGCAGGGAGCCTTGATGACCTGGGGTGCTGTCCCAATCCTCGGACGGTCGCCTGTCGCCGGGACTGCGGGGACAAGCCCGCAGTCCCGCTTTAACAATAGACCGTTTTCAACAAACAATCCTCGGGCTTGACCCGAGGATCCAGGGCCGCACGATGTGTACTTGCTTTAAACCCTTTCCTATCAAAGGGTTGAGCAGAATGGATGCTCGGATCACGTCCGAGCATGACACCTGTGGGGATGGCTGAGGGAAGCAACAACCCGCACGTCTTCGGGTTTGTCAGCAGTCTGAAGGCGACTATCGGCCGCCTTCTTCAACTGCACATCAGAGCAGATTATTTCCAGTTGCGAATATCGACGAACCGGCCTTCGATGGCGGCGGCGGCGGCCATGGCGGGGGAGACCAGATGGGTCCGGCCCTTGTAGCCCTGGCGGCCTTCGAAATTACGGTTCGAGGTCGAGGCGCAGCGTTCTTCCGGCTTCAGCCGGTCGTCATTCATCGCCAGGCACATGGAGCAGCCCGGCTCGCGCCATTCGAAACCGGCCTCGATGAAGATCTTGTCGAGACCCTCGGCTTCCGCCTGTTCCTTCACCAGCCCCGAGCCCGGCACGATCATGGCATTGACCCGGTCAGCGACCTTGCGGCCCTTGGCAACGGCTGCGGCTGCCCGCAGGTCCTCGATACGGCCATTGGTGCAGGAACCGATGAAGACGCGGTCGAGTTCGATATCGGTGATCTTCGTTCCCGGTTCGAGACCCATATATTTCAGCGCACGCCATTTGGAGGTGCGCTTGGTCTCATCGGGAATCTCATCGGGGTTCGGCACTTCGCCGGTCACCGCGATCACGTCTTCCGGCGAAGAACCCCAGGAGACGATCGGCGGCAGGTTGGCGGCATCGAGCGTGACCACACGATCATATTCCGCACCCTCATCCGTCGTCAGCGACTTCCAGTATTCCACCGCCCGGTCCCAGGCCTCGCCCTTCGGCGCGCGCGGGCGCTCCTTGATATAGGCGAAAGTCTTTTCGTCCGGCGCGATCAGGCCGGCGCGGGCGCCGCCTTCGATCGTCATGTTACAGACGGTCATGCGGCCTTCCATGGACAGGTCCCGGATCGCCTCACCGGCAAATTCGATGACGTGGCCGGTGCCGCCGGCGGTGCCGATCTCGCCGATGATCGCCAGAATGATGTCCTTGGCGGTCACGCCTTCCGGCGCCTTGCCGTCAACGCGCACCAGCATGTTCTTGGCTTTCGACTGGATCAGCGTCTGCGTGGCGAGCACATGCTCGACCTCGGACGTGCCGATACCATGCGCCAGCGCGCCGAAAGCGCCATGGGTGGAGGTGTGGCTGTCGCCGCAGACGATGGTCATGCCCGGCAACGTAAAGCCCTGTTCGGGGCCGACGATGTGAACGATGCCCTGACGCTTGTCCTTCTCGGAATAATATTCGACGCCGAAATCGAGTGCATTCTGGGCAAGGGCTGCCACCTGAATGCGGCTTTCCTCGTTCTTGATGCCGTTGACGCGGTCGGGCGTGGTCGGAACGTTGTGGTCGACCACGGCCAACGTCTTCAGCGGCGCATGCACCGTGCGACCTGCCAGCCTCAGACCTTCGAAGGCCTGCGGGCTGGTAACTTCGTGGACCAGATGACGGTCGATGTAGATGAGACAGGTGCCGTCATCCTGGCTGTCCACCAGATGATCGTCCCAGATCTTGTCATAGATTGTGCGAGCCTTGCTCATGATTTCGTAACCCATTTGTCGAGGAACATGAAAAAGGCGCGGTTGCCCGCAGCCGGCATTGCTTTTTGAAAAGCATCAGCTAAGTCGGGCGTTGAGCGCGCCGGAAATCATCGCAAAGAAGCGGCTCGGCAGGCGCTTTCTGTCCTGCAGCACGAAAGGCCTTAGGGAAACGGCCGCGCTCTTTCTGTCAATGATCCTCATGGGCCGGTCTTTACCAGCTTTCCGGGGTTTCGGCAATCATTTACGAGAATGGTTCAAAACTGGCTTCGCGCCCGGTCCGTATGCGTTCTGAGAAGCATGAAGAACGGGTCCGGACCAGTGCGCTGACTGGCGCTGCTGACGGTGACATCATCATCGAGCAGAAGGCGATCGGCGCCTTTAGCGGTGCCGGCAAGCACAGGTGTGGCAATGGAACCCAGTATCATCGGGTTTCCGGCGCCAGCCACAATGGCGCGTGTAAGAGACATTTCTACTCCGTATAGCCACAACCATAATAAGACGATTGCGGCTTCACAATTCAAGGGAGCACGGAGATAGGAAGCGATTCCGGCTTTTTCTTGTCAAAACCGCCGGACGGATCGCAAAACGCAAAGAAGCCGCCCGAAGGCGGCTTCAGACTATAATACTCTCAACTCCGTCATCCCGGCCTTGAGCCGGGATCCAGGGCCGCATGACCTATGCATGCCGGCCTTCAACCGAGCCGACGCATCGCCGGAGAAGCCTGGATCCTCGGGTCAAGCCCGAGGATGACGCGGAGTGCGGGGACAGCTTTGTCAACAAACTGAAAAGCCGCCCGGAGGCGGCTTCTTGAAACAGAATAAAGCGAAAAAGCTTATTCGCTCTTGGCTGCTGCGGCAGCTTCCTTCTCGGCCTTGGCAGCGGCGCGGGCTGCTGCGGCCTTTTCGCGGGCTTCGTCGTTCAGACGGCGAGCGCGAACGGAGGTATCCTCGGCGATACGCGCGGACTTGCCGCGGCGGTCACGCAGGTAGTAGAGCTTCGCGCGGCGAACCTTGCCGCGGCGGATCACTTCAACGCCTTCGACCTGGGGCGAATAAACCGGGAATACACGCTCCACACCTTCGCCGTAGGAAATCTTGCGAACGGTGAAGTTCTCGTGGATGCCGCCGCCGGAGCGGGCAATGCAGACACCTTCGAAGGCCTGCACACGGGTGCGAGTGCCTTCCGTCACGCGGACGTTGACGCGGACGGTGTCGCCGGCTTCAAACGGGGGGAGTTCGCGCTGTCCCTTGATGCGCGCTGTCTCTTCAGCTTCGAGCTGCTCGATGATGTTCATCGGTCTAACCTCTTGATATCTTGCTTTAACGGCCAGAGCGCTCGACAGTCATCCTTTGGACAAAGCCTCCGGATTCGCCTTCATTCCAAGGCAGGAGCGTTACGCGGTTCTTCATTTGGGCAACCGGAAACACCGGTCAGGGCGGGCCTATAGACGTTTTTTTGGCCTTTGTCACCCCTTATTGCGGGGTTTTACGGCCGTAAACGCATCGGATTGCGCCCATTCGGTCCGCAACAGCCCCATCATCACGGTGTCCCAGCGCTCATCGTCAAAGCGCGCCGAGGAACGGCGTATGCCTTCCTTTGTGAAGCCAAAGGCGAGATAGGCCCGGATTGCCGCGGCATTGTTGTCATAGACATTGAGTTCCACCCGCATGATGCCGGGCTCCCTGAAGGCTTCCTCCACCAGAAGGGCAAGCAGGGGCCGGGACAATCCCTTGCCCCGGAATTCAGGGGCAATGGCGATGCGGCAAAGCCTGGCGACACCGTTCAGCCGGTCGAAGACGATCTGGCCATGGCCTGCGACGGTGTCGCCGGTTCTGGCTGTAAAGCACACAAGCGCGGGCTTTGAGCCCAGCATGTCGGCGGACCCTTCGCAAAGCTGTTCGTAGCTGAAGGGAAAGGCAAGCTGCGTGCCGCCCCAAAGCGCTGTCGTCCTGGCATCGTCAAACCAGCGCGACACAATGTCGAAATGCTCCGCTGCAAACGGTTCGAGCTGCAGTGCCTCACTCATCGTCGCTCTCCTTGTCTGCGACAAGCTCGGGCCGGCGCGCGGCCGTCAGCCGAAGTGCCTGTTCGTGACGCCATTTGTCGATGACCGCATGATTGCCGGAGGTCAGCACGTCGGGGATCGTCTCCCCCTCCCATTCAGCGGGACGGGTATAATGCGGATGTTCCAGAAGCCCGTTTTCGAAGCTTTCATGGGTGCCGGAAAGCGCATTGCCCATCACGCCCGGCAGAACCCGGATGACCGCATCGAGCAGCACCAGCGCGGCAGGTTCGCCGCCGGAGAGGATATAATCGCCGATGGAAACTTCTTCGAGGCCACGCCGGTCGATCACGCGTTGGTCGACACCCTCGAAACGTCCGCAGACGATCACGGCGCCCGGGCCTTCGGCCAGTTCGCGCACACGCGCCTGTGTCAGCGGTTTTCCCCGCGGGCTCATCAACAGGCGCGGCCGGTCGTCGCCGGCGCTGACGGCATCGATGGCCCGGCCCAGAATATCGGCTCGCAAGACCATGCCCGCGCCACCGCCGGCCGGCGTGTCGTCGACGCTGCGGTGCCGGTCCTCGGCAAAATCACGAATATTGACGGCATCCAGCGACCATTGCCCGCGTTCGGCCGCCCGGCCGGCAAGCGACGTACCAAGATGGCCGGGAAACATCTCCGGATAAAGGGTGAGGACGGTCGCCTTGAAGGACATCGCGGTTACCGGCCGTCGGGATCGGGAAAGTCCGGGGTGTCATCATCGCCGTCATCGATCAGACCGGCAGCCACCGGATCGATCAGCACCCGGCGGTCGGTGAAATCGATTTCCAGCACGGCGCTCTCGTTGAAGGGGATCAGCACCGGGCGGCGGCCCGGACCTTTCAGCTCGAGCAGGTCGCCGGCGCCGAAATCGAAGATCGCGCTGATGGCGCCGTAGCTGTTGCCTGCATCGTCGAAAACATCGAGGCCCTCGAGATCGGCGTAGAAATACTCATCATCATCAAGCTCGTCATCGGGCAGATTGTCACGCTCGATGTAGAGATTGAGGCCGCGCAGCGCTTCTGCAGCGGTGCGGTCGTTGACCCCGCGAAAGCGGATGACGATCATGTTGTTCTTGCCGGGCCGGGTTTCGAGAATCTCGAACACACGCCCGTCCTCGGCATGCAGATTGCCGTAATCGCCGACCGTCAGCGGGTTTGCGGTAAAGCAGCGCACGCGCACATCGCCACGCAGGCCCTGCGCCGCGCCAATGGTTGCCATCAATACCGGATCTTTGAGCTTCGCCATCGTCATTCTTCCCTGCCATCAATGGCTATCTATGCTCTTTTGGCACAAAGGAAAAGGCCGGACGCATGCGCCCGGCCCTCAATCCATGCCCCAAAGCGTGCCCTGCACCGGAAGCGGCAGGCCGCCTGCGGGCGTGAAGCTTATTCCGAAGCTTCGGCAGCGGCTTCTGCGGCAGCGGCTGCTGCTTCTTCAGCCTTCTGCTTCTTTTCGGCAACGCGCTCTTCGGCCTTCTTGCCGGGCTTGGCCTTGTTCGGGTTGTTGCGGGCCTTGCGCTCGGCAATGCCGGCTTCGGCGAGGAAGCGCAGAACACGGTCGGTCGGCTGGGCGCCGGTGCCGAGCCAGTACTTCACGCGCTCTTCGTCGAACACGACGCGCTCTTCGCTATCCTTCGGCAGCATCGGGTTCCAGTGGCCGAGCTTCTCGATGAAACGGCCGTCACGCGGGGAGCGCTCGTCGGCTGCAACGATGTGGTAGTAGGGGCGCTTCTTGGAACCGCCGCGGGCGAGACGAATCTTGATTGCCATTCTGTTTTCTCCTTAAAGGCATTTCTTTGGGCCTAAGCCCATTCGTTTCCTTGACCCTGTCTTCTGCGATCAGCGCAAGCCGATACTGGAATGACAGGGCATTTTCGATGACCGATAACCGGTCTATTTCTCTGCACCACCGTGTTCGGCGGCGATCTGCTCATGATGCCGGATGACTTCCTTGATGATGAAATTCAGGAAGGTTTCGGCAAAATCGGGATCGAGATCGGCGTTTTTCGCCAATGTCCTCAACCGCGAAATCTGCTGTTCCTCACGCGCCGGATCGGCCGGCGGCAGGTCGTGTTTGGCCTTCAGGTGCCCGACTGCCTTGGTGCAGCGGAACCGTTCGGCGAGAATGTGCACCAGTGCGGCATCGAGGTTGTCGATCGACTGGCGATACTGGGCAAGCTGCTCTTTGATTTCGGCGTCCGTCACTTCTTCTTCCCCTTGCCAAAGCCGCCGCCCAGACCGGGAAGCTTCGGGCCGCCGAGGCCGGGAAGTCCGCCAGGCGGCATGCCGCCCGGACCGCCGAGACCGCCGGCCTGCTTCTGCAATTCGGCCAGCTGGTTGGCGTCGAGCTTGGAAAGGTCGGGCATGCCGCCGCCCATTCCACCCATGCCGCCCGGCATGCCGCCGCCGCCCATCATGTTCATCATCTGCTTCATCTTGCCTTTGCCCTTGCCGCCCATGGCCTTCATCATGTCGGACATCTGGCGATGCATTTTCAGAAGCTTGTTGATATCGGCGGCAGACGTGCCGGAACCTGCGGCGATGCGCTTCTTGCGCGAATTCTTCAAAACGTCGGGATGGGCGCGTTCATACTTCGTCATAGAGGAGATGATGGCGAGCTGGCGGTTGAAGACGCTGTCGTCCATGCCGGCGGCAGCCATCTTGTCCTTCATCCCGCCCATGCCCGGCATCAGGCCCATAATGCCGCCCATGCCGCCCATGTTCTGCATCTGCTTCAATTGTTCGGCCATGTCGTTGAGGTCGAACTTGCCCTTGGCCATCTTCTGGGCCATGGCCTGGGCTTTTTCGGCGTCGATCGTCTCGGCGGCCTTTTCCACCAGCGAGACGATATCGCCCATGCCGAGAATACGGTCGGCGATGCGCTTGGGGTGGAATTCCTCCAGCGCATCCATCTTTTCGCCGGTACCGATCAGCTTGATCGGCTTGCCGGTGACCGCGCGCATGGAAAGGGCAGCACCGCCGCGCCCGTCACCGTCCATACGGGTCAGAACGAGGCCGGTAATGCCGACGCGCTGGTCGAAGTTGCGGGCGAGATTGACGGCATCCTGACCGGTAAGTGAGTCGGCCACCAGCAGGATTTCATGCGGATTGGCCTGCTTGCGGATGTCGGACATCTCGACCATCAGCGGCTCGTCGATATGGGTGCGGCCGGCAGTATCGAGAATGACGACGTCATGGCCGCCGAGCTTGGCCGCCTGTACGGCGCGCTTGGCAATAGCGACCGGGTCCTGGCCCTTGATCACCGGCAGCGTATCGACCGAGGTCTGCTCGCCGATCTGCTTCAACTGCTCCTGGGCGGCCGGACGACGGGTGTCGAGCGAGGCCATCAGCACTTTTCTGCGGTCGCGATTGGTCATCCGCGCCGCGATCTTGCCGGTGGTGGTGGTCTTGCCGGAACCCTGCAGGCCGACCATCATGATGACGACCGGCGCTGGCGCATTGAGATCGAGCGTGACGCCTTCGGAGCCGAGCATCTCGACCAGTTCGTCATGGACGATCTTGACGACCATCTGGCCGGGCTTGATCGATTTCAGCACTTCCGCGCCGACGGCCTTTTCCCGCACGCGGGCGGTAAAGTCGCGCACCACCTCCAGCGCGACGTCGGCTTCCAGAAGCGCCCGGCGCACTTCGCGCAGCGCAGCCGTCACGTCGGCTTCCGAAAGCGAGCCGCGGCCGGTCAGTCCCTTGAGGACGGAACCAAGGCGGTCCTGGAGGTTTTCAAACATAGCCCAATCCCTTTTCGTTTCGCACACGTCGAAACGTTGGCACCTCTGCCGGCAAATGCAAGACGCAAAGCAAAATTCCATCCGAGGGCGCATCGCGCTGTCGGATGTTGACCTCCGGGCTCTCTTTATACCTTTTCGGGCCCCGGTCGGTGGCTGAACGTCTTCACTGTCAGCAGATTTGTCGGCGATAAACCCCAAGATTGCGGCAAAGTCAAGCCATGGCAGGCGCTTTTGCGCATTTCGGGCCGTGGAACTTTTTCGCCGCTACCGCATATATATCCCGGTAGGCCGGTTGCGACAATCAGTGATGGCCAATAACTCCCGGATCAACCGAAAGGACCCTTTCATGATCCCCACGCGCATGCGGCTGCACAAGAAGAACCGCTATTATGCGGGTCCGGAAAGCGACCATTTCGACGGCACATTGTTCTTCAATCCCGATGGCATGAACCCGCCGGGCCTTGCGGAAGTCGCCAAATGGCAATTCGCGCACAAGCGTACGCCCTGGCCCAAACAGGTGGAATGCCGCTTTGCGCCGCACAGGCCGGACGCGCTTGTCGAGGGCAATGACATGCGGGTGACGATGATCGGCCATGCCAGCCTGCTGATCCAGGTCGCCGGCGTCAATATTCTGACCGATCCGGTGTTTTCCGAACGTGTGAGCCCGTTCAATTCGCTGGGCCCGAAACGGGTCTGCCCGCCCGGTGTTGCCTTTGAAGACCTGCCGAAGATCGATGTGGTGCTGGTCACCCATAACCACTACGACCATCTGAGCCAGACCTGCCTGAAGCGGCTGCAGGCCGAACATGCGCCCCGGATCGTCACCCCGCTCGGCAATGACACGGTGATCCGCCGGAAAGTGCCGGATGCCATGATAACCGTGCTCGACTGGGGCCATCAGGCGCAACTGCCCGGCGGCGTGCGGGTTTTTGCAGAGCCCTGCCACCACTGGTCGGCGCGTGGCGTGATGGACCGGCGCATGGCGCTGTGGGCCGCCTTCGTGCTCGAAACCCCGGCCGGGCGGATCTATCACATCGGCGATACCGGTTTTCACGAAGGCCGGAATTACCGTGCCGCCGCGGAAAAATATGGCAGCTTCCGCCTCGCCAACCTGCCGATCGGCGCCTATGAGCCGCGTTTCTTCATGAAAAACGAGCATCAGGACCCGGTCGAGGCCGTGAAGGGGTTTGAGCTTTGCAATGCGGCCTATGCCGCCGGCCACCATTTCGGCACGTTCCAGCTGACCGATGAGGGGCGGGACGATCCGGTGAAGCTCCTCAAGGCGGCGCTTGCCGATGCCGGCATTGACGAAGAGCGCTTTCGCCCGCTTGAACCGGGCGAAGCGTTCGACGTGCCGGAAACCGGCTGAGGGGCGCTGTGGGTGCCCCTTATCTTCCGGCCAGCGCTGCCTCGGTCGAAGATGCTCCCTGGCGCTGTTTCAGCACATGTTCGCGCCAGATGGTGAACACCCCCGCGCCGACGACGATCAGCGCGCCGACGACCATATGCACGGTCAGCTGCTCCTTGAACAGCAGCACGCCGAAAAGCGAACCGTAGACAAGCTGCAGATAGGTGATGGTCTGCACGGTGACGGCTTCCGTGACGGCAAGGGCGCGAATCAGCAGGTAGTGTCCGGAGATGCCGGTGGCGCAAAGCGCGATCAGCCAGCCCCAGTCTGCCAGCGGTACATCTTCCCAGAAGAACGGGCCGATAAGGCTGGTCAGCACCATGCCGACAACGCCGGTGTAAAACAGGCTGACTTCGGGCGAGTCGTAACGTCCGGCAAGCCGGGTGAAGAGCGAATAGAGCGCGAATGTGAAGCAGCAGCCGACCGGCACCAGCGTCACCAGCGTAAACTCCTCGCCGAAAGGATCGATGACGATCAGCACGCCGCACAGGCCGATGACGATGGCGACCCAGCGACGCCATCCCACCCGTTCGCCGAGAAGCGGCACCGACAACAGCGCCACCACCAGCGGGGCCGACATGAAGATCGCCTGGCTCTGGGCAAGGCCGACAAGGGCAAAGGAGATGATCGAAATCAGGATCTGCGCCACCAGCAGGAAGGAGCGCCAGATCTGCAAGGTGGGATGCTCGGTCGCCACCGCCTTGCGAAAGCCGCCGGGCATTCTCGCCGCCAGAAGGATCACGAACACGCCGAAGGCCCAGTAACGCACCATTGCAATGAAAAGCGGAGAGTATAACGGGCCGAGATGGCGGGTGATCGCATCCTGAATGGCGAAGATCGAGATCGCGCCGAAGGCGAGAACAACACCGGACGCCTTCATGCCGTCGCTCCGTTGCACGACAGGCAAGGAGCGGAAAGGGCGGCGCGCCGGCAAACCGGCAATTCGGTCACCTGCGCAGCAAAAAGAGGAACTAGCATCGTTTCAGAACTTTCGAGAAGGTACGGTCCGGTCAGAGGCGGCCGGGCCATTACGGGCAGCAGACTGTTTCAGAAACGCACAGGCGGCCGAAACGTTCACTGCCGGCAGACAGGATTGTCCCGACATTACACACGATCAGCACCGACGCAAAGGTCGCGTAGGGCCGGAGGCGTTCCGTTCTCGCTTTTCGGCGTCATTTTTCTCTATCGTTCCGGCTGGCACTGGTGACGCCGCATGGTTTTGCCCATATAAGGCCGCTTGAAGGACTGGTGATGGAGCCTTGTGGCATGGCGGACAGTGACAACATGGTGCGCATGGAGCGCATGAACGGACTTGGCAACAAGATCCTCGTCATCGATATGCGCGGGCGCGCAGGCAAGGTGACACCGCAAGCCGCGATCCGTCTCGACGCCCACCCCGACACCGAGTTCGATCAGATCATGGCGCTTTACGATCCCCGCGACGATGCGCCGGACGGCTGGATCGATATTCTCAATTCCGACGGCTCGATGGCGCAGGCCTGCGGCAATGGCACGCGCTGCGTGGTCGATTATCTGTCGCGCGAAACCGACAAGCGCCGCTTTTCCTTCCGCACCATTGCCGGCGCGCTGTTCGCCGAGCGGTTGTCGGATACGCTGATCTCCGTCGATATGGGCGCGCCGATCTTCGAATGGGAGAAAATACCGCTTTCAGGCACCGCCGCCGACACCACCCACATTGCCCTGCCGGAGCCGCATGAGGCCGACCCGGCGCTGCAGCGCTTTTCGGCCGCCTCCATGGGCAATCCGCATGCCGTCTTCTTCGTGCCGCGCGATGTCGACAGCTACGATATTCTCGCCTTCGGTCCGCGTTACGAGCGCCATCCGCTGTTTCCCGAGCGCGCCAATATTTCGCTTGCCCAGGTCACCTCGCCGTCCTCGTTGTCGCTGAAGACCTTCGAGCGCGGCGCCGGGCTGACGCTTGCCTGCGGCTCGGCCGCCTGCGCCGCCGCCGTTTCCGCCGCCCGCACCGGCCGCACCGGCCGCAAGGTCACCGTCTACCTGCCCGCAGGCGCGCTGGAGATCGACTGGCGCGAGGACGACGACCACGTGATCATGATCGGGCCTGCGGAACATGAATGGTCCGGCCGGGTTGATCCGGTAACGGGGGAATGGGAACGATGAAATCCGGCCGCGGGAAAGTGTCTCGCGCGGCACTTTCTGGCTGTGTGTTGACCTTTGCAGGGAGAAACCAGTGGCATCGTCACCGCAAAGCGAAGGTTTGAGCCGAAAGAGCTGGTGGCATCGCCGGGTCGTGACACCTGCCTGCCGGTTTTATGCCGATCCGCCCGATGCCCTGAACGCGTTTTTCTGGATCGATTTCATCCTGCCGGCCGGCTTTTACCTTCTGGTCTACAGCACATTGTCTTCCGTCGGCTTTTTTGTGCGGCTCTTTTTAGAGCAGCCCTCCGATCAGAACAGGGTGCTTGTCGTCACCATGGTCGTCAACCTGATACTCAAGCTGCTGCTGTTTATCGGGATTCAGGGCGGCAATCTTTATGCCGCAAGGCATTTCAGCAATTACCGCGCGCTGTTTATCGCAATCTTCGTGCTGAATTTCATTGCTCTTCCCACCCGGACGCCGGCTTTCGTCCCTGCGCTTTTCAGCATCGTGCCGGTATGGTCCAACCTTTTGCATGATGGGTTTTTCCTGGCGCGGACCGGCGCGTTTTCCCCTGTGTCCCTGCTGGTGATGGTGTTGACCGGCGGGCCGGTTTTGTGAGGCGATGATTTTGGCAAGCCCTTCGGAACGTCTTGGTGAAGCATTGAAGCGGCGCTATCGTCGGTTTCGTGGCGATCACGCCACGCTGGCCGATGCCCTCGTCGCGGCGTTGCGCATGCGCGATCCGGCCCTGAAGGCGTTTTTCTGGATCAATTTCATCCTGCCGACGGTCTATGTGTTCTATATCAGCCAGCTTGGTTCCTGGAGCCAGTCCGCCGTCATCGCGCCGTTCAGACAGGGGCTCGCAGATGGCACGTTTACATTTCCCGAGCTTTACGCCGATCCCGCACGCGCTTTCATGATCTCCTGGTTCCCGCTGGAGCTGATGCTGCTGTCATTTCTTGTTCTGCAGGTCCTCAATCTGCGCTGCATGAAGCTGTTTCCCGATCGCAAACGGCTGTTCCGGCTTGTCCTTGCGGGCAATTTTCTGGCGCCCCTTGTCGGCAGTATCGGCATTCTCCCGGTGTTGCCGCGCCTTCCCTTCGACCTTGCCACATATGCCGTTCACTTCTGGCTCCCGTAACATCAGGGTCTTTCAATTTACCGTCGGTTGCGCCATATAGCGGGCAACCGGACAAGACGACCAGCGATGACCATCAAGACCCTGACATTCGGCTGCAGGCTGAACACCTATGAGAGCGAAGTCATGCTCAAGGCCGCCGAGGCGGCGGGGCTTGGCGATGCCGTTCTGGTGAACACCTGCGCGGTTACCGGCGAGGCTGTGCGCCAGGCCAGACAGGCGATCCGCAGGGCACGGCGCGAAAATCCCGATGCCCGCATTGTCGTTACCGGCTGCGCGGCGCAGACGGAGCGGCAGACCTTCGCCAATATGGCCGAAGTCGATGCGGTTTTGGGCAATGCCGAAAAGCTGGAAACGGAGAGCTACCGGGCCTTGCCGGATTTCGGCGTTTCGGCGGAAGAAAAGCTGATCGTCAACGACATCATGAGTGTCACCGAAACCGCGCCGCAGATGGTCGAAAGCATTGACGGCCATGTGCGCGCGTTCTTGCAGGTGCAGAATGGCTGCGACCACCGCTGCACCTTCTGCATCATTCCCTATGGCCGCGGCAATTCCCGTTCCGTGCCGATGGGCGCTGTGGTCGAACAGGCCCGCAAGCTAGCGGCAAGGGGTTATCGCGAGATGGTGCTGACCGGGGTTGACGCCACATCCTATGGCGCTGACCTGCCCGGCGAGCCGACCCTCGGGCTTCTGGCTAAGACGCTCCTGAAACATGTGCCGGAGATTGCCCGCCTCAGACTGTCCTCCATCGACAGTATCGAGGTCGACCGCCATCTCCTCGACCTTCTGGCCGACGAGCCGCGTTTCATGCCGCATCTGCATCTCTCGCTCCAGCATGGCGACAACCTGATTCTGAAGCGGATGAAGCGGCGGCATCTGCGCGATGATGCGCTGGCCTTCATCCGGCAGGCCCGCGCGCTTCGCCCCGGCATCGCCTTCGGCGCCGATTTCATCGCCGGTTTTCCGACCGAAACGGATGCCCATTTTGAAAACATGGTGCGCTTTGCCGAGGAAGCGGATATCGCCCGACTTCATGTCTTTCCTTATAGCCCGCGTCCCGGCACACCGGCCGCGCGCATGCCGCAGCTCGACCGGGCCGTGGTGAAGGCGCGGGCAAAACGTCTGCGCGAAACCGGCGAGGCACTCAGAATACGCCATCTCGACCGGATGGTCGGCACCACCCAGACCGTGCTGACGGAACGCGGCGAAAACGGCCATGCGGAAAATTTTGCGCCCGTGGCAACGCCGGGGCTTGAGCCCGGCCTGTTCGTCACCGCCCGCATTACCGGTCACGACGGTTCCCGGCTTGAGGCGGAATTTGCGGGACACGCTGTCTGATATCCGATCTTCGACGTCTGGCGCGTTGACAAGGCGCGGTGACGCACGGGATAAAGAACCGCAAACGGCAAGAACAGGAAATTATTCCCATGGCCCTCGGCTTCATGAAAAACGTCTTCACCTTCGGCAAAAAGGACGCGCCGAAGGATGAGCAGACCGTCCTGCCGGAAGACGAGACCGAGACGCCCGAAGCCGTAACGCCGGAACCGGAAGCGCCTGCCGAAACCGTCACCGAGGTGGAAAGCGCGGACCCGTGGGACGATGACAGCATTGTCGGCGGTGTTGTCGGCCCATCGCAGAGTGAACCGGAAGAGCCGGCGACCCCGGAAGAGCCTGCCGCCGAAACCCCGGCAGCGCCCGAGGCCCCGCCCGCGGTTGAGGAGCCTGCGGTGGACGAACCTGCTGCCGAAACGCTGCCGGAAGCGGAACAACAGCCTGACCCTGCCGCACCGAAAAATCGGGGCTTCGAGATCACCAGCGGTGCAAAGCCGGAAGCGGTACCATCGCAGCCGACCAAACGGCTCTCCTGGTTCCAGCGGCTGAAGGCCGGGCTGTTTCGCACCTCGCAGCAGCTTTCCGGCCAGATCGCAGCCCTGTTCACCAAGCGCAAGCTCGATGAGGAAGCGCTGGAAGAACTGGAAGACCTGCTGATCCAGGCCGATCTCGGCGTTGAAACCGCCATGCGCATCACCGATACGCTGTCATCGGAGCGCTATGGCCGCGATGTGACCGGCACGGATGTCTCCCGGATCATGGCGGGTGAGATCACCAAGGTGCTGGGCCCTGTGGCAAAGCCGCTGGCGCTCGATCTTTCGAAAAAACCGCATGTCATTCTGGTGGTCGGCGTCAACGGCACCGGCAAGACCACCACCATCGGCAAGCTCGCCGCCAAGCTGACGGGCGCGGGCCTGAAGGTGACACTGGGGGCAGGCGACACGTTCCGCGCTGCAGCCATCGAACAGCTGAAGATCTGGGCCGACCGCACCGGCGCCGATTTCGTCGGCACGAAACTGGGGGCAGATGCCGCGGGCCTTGCCTATGACGCCTTCAAGCGCGGTCAGGAAAACGGCTCCGATGTCGTTATCATCGATACGGCGGGACGGCTGCAGAACAAGGCCGAACTGATGGAGGAACTGGCCAAGATCGTCCGTGTGCTCGGCAAGCTCGATCCGGACGCGCCGCATACCGTGTTGCAGACGCTCGATGCCACCACCGGCCAGAATGCCATGAACCAGGTGGAAATCTTCCGCAATATCGCCGGCGTTTCCGGCCTTGTGATGACCAAGCTCGACGGCACGGCGCGCGGCGGCATTCTGGTGGCGATTGCCGCCAAACACAAATTGCCGGTCTATTTCATCGGCGTCGGCGAGGGGATCGACGATCTCGAACCGTTCGAGGCGGAAGAATTTGCCCAGGCGATTGCCGGAACCACGGAAGAAGAACAGGCCTGAAGGGCGGTTGCGCCCGTAAAATAGCCGTTATTGGGGTTGAAGGAACGCCGCCCCCATATGATATGAGCCGACGATCCCACGCACAAGAAACGACAGGTCATGAGCGAACCCACCCAAAAACTGACGACCGAACAGAAGGAAGAACCTTTCCTGAAGCTTGTCTTCGAGCTTGGTCCGTTGCTGATCTTCTTCTTTGCCAATCTGCGCGGCGAATGGCTGATGAGGACATTTCCGGTGCTCGCCCCCATCGGCTCGCCGCTTCTGGTGGCAACCGCGCTGTTCATGGCGGCAACGGTGATTTCGCTGATCGCCTCGCGCATCGTCATGGGCAATATTCCGATCATGCCGCTGGTCTCCGGCGTCGTGGTGATGGTGTTCGGCGCGCTGTCGATCTGGCTGCAGGACGAGACCTTCATCAAGATGAAGCCGACCATCGTCAACGGGTTGTTCGCCGCCGTGCTGCTCGGCGGACTTCTCTTCGGCCGTTCGCTGCTCGGCTATGTGTTTCATTCCGCCTTCAAGCTCGATGACGAGGGCTGGCGCAAGCTGACGCTCAGATGGGGCCTGTTTTTCGTGTTTCTGGCGATCCTGAACGAGGTTGTCTGGCGCAATTTCTCCGCCGATACCTGGGTCAATTTCAAGGTCTGGGCCACCATGCCGATCACCATCGCCTTCACGCTGGCCCAGATGCCGCTGATCATGCGCCATTCCACCGAACCGCTCGGCGAGGAAAAGAAGGACGAGGGGTAAGCGGGTTTCGGCTTCGCTGTATCCGCGGTCGTTTTACCGGCACGTTTCCAAACCACCGTCATCCCGGCCTTGAGCCGGGATCCAGGGCTGTGCGGGAAAACTCATGATATTTCGCTGGTGCGCGCAGCAGGACACACATCGTGTGGCCCTGGACCCCGGCTCAAGGCCGGGGTGACGGCAGAGCATGTGTTGCGGTCTGTGTCTCAGTTCATCAGTCGCGAGGCCGGGCCGATGGTGCGGTTGATGACCGGCAGGATGTCCTTGGCATAGGATGCGGGGTCGATCGGACCGACCTTCTTGAAGATGATCGTGCCGTCGGGCCCGACCACGAAGGTTTCGGGCACGCCATAGACGCCCCAGTCGATGACGGCGGCGCCGCGCTTGTCGACGCCGATGGCGGAATAGGGATTGCCGAGTTCGCCCAGGAACCGCAGGGCGTTGTCGGGATTGTCCTTGTAGTTGATGCCGACGACGTTGACGTCGGGATTTTCGGAAAGCTCCATCAGGAACGGATGCTCCTGCCGGCAGGGCACGCACCACGACGCGAACACGTTGACGAGGGTGAACTTGCCCGCGATTTCCGCGCTGGTCAGCGCCGGGCGATTGCTGCCCTCAAGCGGCGGCAGGTTGAGTTCGGGGGCCTGTTTTCCGATCAGCACGGAGGGAATTTCCGAAGGATCGCGGCCGAACAGGATCTGCCAGCCGAAAACGGCGAACAGGGCGGCGACCACGATCAGCGGCAGGGCCGCCATCAGGGTGCGGCGCTTTCCCGAGCCCCGTTTTTCGTCGCCGTCATCGCTCATCATCGTTTTCCCGCGCTGCGCCGTCTGGCACCGGCCTTTTCGAGGGCTGCAAGTTCGCGTTTGCGGGCGCGTCCATCCAGCATCAGCCAGGCGACAAGCCCGGCAAAGACCAGTGCCGTTGCGCCATAGGCTGCGGAAATGAAGAAGGTGTGGCTCATCATTGCGTCCTCGGCTCGCGCCGTGCGACCGGCGCTTCCGCCCGGCTGGCGGCCACCCGGCGCATGGCGGCAACGCGGCGGCGGTAGATCTCGTTGCGCATGGCAACAAGATGCATGGTGAAGAAGGCAAAAGTATAGGCGAGCGCCATGACCGCCAGCGGCCACAGGAAAACCGGATCGATGGTCGGGCCGTCGAGGCGGATCACGCTTGCCGGCTGATGCAGCGTGTTCCACCAGTCGACGGAAAACTTGATGATCGGGATGTTGACGACGCCGACGAGAATCAGGATCGCCGACAACCGTGCGGCACGCTGCGGCTCATCCACCGCCCGGTTGAGCGCGATGATGCCGAGATACATCAGGAACAGGATGAACACCGAGGTCAGCCGCGCATCCCACACCCACCACGTGCCCCACATCGGCTTGCCCCAGAGCGAGCCGGTCAGAAGCGCCAGAAAGGTGAATGCCGCGCCAATGGGGGCTGCGGCCTTGTGGGCGACATCGGCCAGCGGATGACGCCAGACCAGCGTGCCGAGCGCTGCCACCGCCATCACCATGTAGCACATCATCGCAAGCCAGGCGGCGGGTACATGAATATACATGATGCGCACCGTATTACCCTGCTGGTAATCGGCTTCGGACGTGAAGGCGAGACAGAGGCCGACGACAAACAGCGCCAGCGTGATTGCGATCATGAACGGCAGGATGCGGCCGACAAGGGAAAGAAACCGGGTCGGGTTTGCAAGCCCCGCAATCATGCCCACCTTTGGCTTCATCTCATTCATCGCAGCAATCCATCCCTGTTGCTCCTATCGGGTTTCGCTCAATCGTCACCCTGACGCAAGGCCAGGCTGGCGGCAAGCGGCCCGACAACAGCAAAAAAAAGCGTGAGCGCGACCAGGATCAGGAAAGGCGGCAGAAACGCCTCGATTTCCGAGGTTGCCGCATAGCTGGCCCCCACGCCGAAAATCAGCACCGGGATCGACAGCGGCAGGATCAGGATCGGCACCAGCAGACCGCCGCGCGGCAGCGAAACCGCAATTGCCGCGCCCGCAGCCCCGATAAAGGTGATGGCGGGCGAGCCGGCAAGCAGCGTGATGAAGGATGCGCCAAGGCCGGAAAGGCCGACATTCATCAAAAGGCCCATGACCGGCGAAAGAACCACCAGCGGCAGCACATAGGCGGTCCAGTGCGCCAGGCATTTGACGAGAACGATCAGCACCAGCGGTTCGTCCTGCATCTTCAGAAGATCGAGCGAACCATCGTCGCGCTCGCTGCGAAACAGCCGGTCGAGGCCGATCAGCGTCGACAGCAGCACCGCAATCCAGACCATGGCCGGGCCGATTCGCGCCAGCAACGCCAGATCCGGGCCGACGCCGAAGGGCACGGTTGCAACCACGCAGAGGAAGAACAGCAAGCCGACCAGCGCGCCGCCTCCGGCACGCACAGACAGAACCAGATCGCGAAGGAAGAGCGCGCCCATGGCTTAAAAATCCTCCGCCAGAAACGGGTCGACGCCGATATGCCGGGGCCCGGAAAATTCAAGCGTCTGCTGATTGGCAAGGCCGAGCGGCTCGTGAGTCGCGGCAATCACGATGCCGCCTTCGCCGAGATGCGCGTTCATCAGTTCGGTCAGCGTCTTTCTGGCGGCCGTGTCGAGGGCGGCGGTCGGCTCGTCCAGCAGCCAGACCGGCCGGTGAGCCACCAGAAGGCGGGCAAAGGCGATTCGCCGTTTCTGGCCGGCCGAGAGATAGCCGAAGGGCAGGTCGAGCGTGCCGGAAAGTCCGATCGCCTCGGCGGCCTCGACGATATCAAGCCCGGTGCCGCCGGCAAAATCGCCCATCATCTTCTGCCAGAAGGCGAGGTTTTCACGCGCCGTCAGTTCCGGTTTCATGGCGTTCTGGTGGGCGAGATAATGGGCGGCAGGGGCAAGCGGCCGGCCTTCCGCATCATCGTTGTCGAAGAAGAGCGCCGTGCCGTCGGTCGGCCCGACCAGCCCCAAAAGCGCGCGCAGCGCCGTTGATTTGCCTGCACCGTTCGCCCCGGTGAAGACCATGCTCTCGCCGGCGCGCAGCGAAACCGCGAGATTACTGAAGATCAGCATGTCGCCCCGGCTTACCGAAAGGCCTGTAGCCTCGATGCGCAATGCCATCATTACCCCTTCGGCGAAGGCCGCCGGACCCCGTAACTTGTCGGTTGATAAAAAAATTTAAATTTCAACCATTGTTTATCTGGCACCTTTCTTAGAAATTATCTATACAATGCGCAACCACGCCAGCGGCCGGCGTGAAACACATCCTTGTGCCGAACCTGGGGCATTATGTCCCGCGTGCGGACAGCGGAAATGGTCGCACCCGCATCCTGATGTCGTAAGTACATAGGCGTTCGCACGGCTGGTTGAGGCCAATCAGAATGAGCGGGGTTTTATCCGTGGCTAAATCACTCGACAGTTTTGAATGTCGCTCCACACTCGATGTGGACGGAAAAGAGTATGTTTACTTCAGCCTGCCCAAGGCCGAAGCAAACGGGCTTGCAGGCGTTTCGAAGCTTCCTTTCTCCATGAAGGTGCTTCTGGAAAACCTTCTTCGCAACGAAGATGGCCGCTCGGTCACCAAAGACGACATTATCGCTGTCGCCAAGTGGCTCAACGACAAGGGCACCGCGGGTGCTGAAATCGCATATCGTCCGGCCCGCGTGCTGATGCAGGACTTCACCGGCGTTCCCGCCGTTGTCGACCTTGCGGCCATGCGTGACGGCATCGTCAATCTCGGCGGCGACCCGGAAAAGATCAATCCGCTGGTTCCCGTCGATCTCGTTATCGACCACTCGGTCATCGTTGACGAATTCGGCACGCCGCAGGCTTTCGCGCACAACGTCGAATATGAATACAAGCGCAATGGCGAACGCTACCGCTTCCTGAAATGGGGCCAGCAGGCGTTCAAGAACTTCCGCGTTGTTCCCCCCGGCACCGGCATCTGTCATCAGGTGAACCTCGAATATCTGGGCCAGGCTGTCTGGACCAAGGAAGAAGACGGCTCCGAAATCGCCTATCCCGACACCTGCGTCGGCACCGACAGCCACACCACCATGATCAACGGTCTTGGTGTTCTCGGCTGGGGCGTTGGCGGTATCGAGGCCGAAGCGGCCATGCTCGGCCAGCCGGTATCCATGCTGCTGCCGGAAGTCATCGGCTTCAAGCTGACGGGCGAGCTGAAGGAAGGCGTCACCGCGACCGACCTCGTGCTCACCGTCGTGCAGATGCTGCGCAAGAAGGGCGTTGTCTCCAAGTTCGTCGAATTCTACGGCCACGGCCTCGATTCCATGACGCTTGCCGACCGCGCCACCATCGGCAATATGGGCCCGGAATACGGCGCCACCTGCGGCTTCTTCCCCGTCGATGGCGAAACGCTGCGCTACCTCGACATGTCGGGCCGCACCAAGGACCGTATCGCGCTGGTTGAAGCCTACACCAAGGCCCAGGGCATGTTCCGCGAAGGCGATGGCGACGAGCTTGTCTTCACCGACACGCTGGAACTCGACCTCGGCGATGTCGTGCCGTCGATGGCCGGTCCGAAGCGTCCGGAAGGCCGCATCGCGCTCGAAAACATCGCCTCCGGTTTTTCCGATGCGATGGTCAACATGTACAACAAGGAAGAGGGTGACCTCGGCAAGCGTTACGCCGTCGAGGGCACGGATTACGACCTCGGCCACGGCGATGTCGCCATTGCCGCGATCACGTCGTGCACCAACACCTCCAACCCGTCCGTGCTGATCGCCGCCGGTCTTCTGGCCCGCAACGCCGTTGCCAGGGGTCTGAAGACCAAGCCGTGGGTCAAGACCTCGCTGGCACCCGGATCCCAGGTCGTTGCCGAATATCTGGAAAAGGCCGGTCTTCAGGACGATCTCGATGCGCTCGGCTTCAACCTTGTCGGTTTCGGCTGCACCACCTGCATCGGCAATTCCGGTCCGCTGCCGGGCCCGGTCTCCAAGACCATCAACGACAAGGGCCTGATTGCCGCCGGCGTTCTCTCCGGTAACCGCAACTTCGAAGGCCGCATCTCGCCGGATGTTCAGGCCAACTACCTGGCCTCCCCGCCGCTGGTCGTCGCCCATGCGCTGGCCGGCACGGTCACCAAGGACCTGACCACCGAGCCGCTCGGCGAGGACAAGGACGGCAACCCGGTTTACCTCAAGGACATCTGGCCGTCGGCCAAGGAAGTCCAGGAGACGATCGAGAAATACGTCACCCGCGAGCTTTACGAAAGCAAATATGCCGACGTGTTCAAGGGCGACGAAAACTGGCAGGCGGTTCAGATTCCCGATGGCCAGACCTATGCCTGGGACGACAACTCGACCTATGTCCAGAACCCGCCCTATTTCGTCGGCATGGGCAAGACGCCAACGGCCGTTTCCGATATCGAGAATGCCCGCATCCTCGGTCTGTTCGGCGACAAGATCACCACCGACCACATTTCCCCGGCCGGTTCGATCAAGGCGCAGTCGCCTGCCGGTGAATATCTGATGGGTCACGATGTGGCGGTTGCCGACTTCAACCAGTACGGCACCCGGCGCGGCAATCACGAAGTGATGATGCGCGGCACCTTCGCCAATATCCGCATCCGCAATCACATGCTCGGCCCGAACGGCAAGGAAGGTGGCTACACCATCCACTATCCGTCCAAGGAAGAGATGTCGATTTTCGACGCGGCGATGGAATACCGCAAGGAAGGCGTTCCGTTGGTTATCTTCGCCGGTGGCGAATACGGCAACGGCTCGTCGCGTGACTGGGCGGCCAAGGGCACCAACCTCTTGGGCGTGCGCGCCGTGATTGCCGAAAGCTACGAGCGTATCCACCGCTCGAACCTGGTCGGCATGGGCGTCATCCCGTTCACCTTCGAAGACGGTGCAAGCTGGGAAAGCCTGGGCCTGAAAGGCGACGAAACCGTCACCATCGAAGGTCTCGCCGACATCAAGCCGCGCGAAAAGAAGGTTGCCAAGGTGACCTTCGCCGACGGTACGGTGAAGGACGTTCCGATCCTTTGCCGCATCGACACGCTCGACGAGCTCACCTACGTCAACAATGGCGGCATCCTGCAGACCGTTCTGCGCGATCTGGCCGCCTGACAAGGCGCGCATCATTGATGTGAAATTTGAAACCGGGCGGTGAAAATCGCCCGGTTTTTTGTGTCCGGTCCGCCCCGGGCGCCGGCTGCGATTTTCCTGTTCTTTGACGGGTGGAGACCGGGAAAACAGGGCCGGGCCCTTGCACTCGGCTTTCCATTGTCGCAAGGTGAGGCAGTTCGAGTATGCCGGTTTCCCGGTATTCGTGTCAGTCGGGAGGGGCGATGCCTTCCCGCGCTGTCGGTAGCAAGTGATCACAATCCATGAGTTATTCTGCTTTTGATCATCCTGTGCTTTCGGGTCTGGTTGGCGACGATGAGGTTGCCGCCTTCTTTTCGCTCGATGCTGAAATCAGGGCGATGCTGGCCTTCGAGGCCGCGCTTGCAGAGGCCGAGGCCCGCGCCGGTGTGATTCCCGAGGCCGCGGCCGAGCGCATCGGCGCTGTCTGCGCCACGTTTTCACCCGACATTGCCGCATTGAAGAAGGCGACCGGGCGCGACGGCATCGTGGTGCCGGACCTCGTGCGCCAGTTGCGCGCGGAAGTCGGGCCGGACGCGGCCGATTATGTCCATTTCGGCGCCACCAGTCAGGATGTCATCGATACCTCGCTGATGATGCGGCTTTCGGATGTCTCGACCCTGCTGATCGACCGGCTGGACCATCTGTTCCAGCGCATGGATACGCTCGAGTCACGCTTTGGCCAGAACGCGCTGATGGGGCGCACCCGCATGCAGCCGGCCATGCCGATCACCGTGTCGGATCGCCTGCGCGCCTGGCGCGAGCCGGTGCTGTATCTGCGGCAGTTCCTGCTGCGTGTCGACAGTCAGTTGTTCGCGGTCCAGTTCGGCGGCGCTGTCGGAACCCTGCACCGCCTGCCGGAGCAGGCCGTCGAGGTCAGGGCAATGCTTGCCGATCTTCTCGGCCTGATCGATGCGCCGCAATGGCAGAACCAGCGCAATGTTCTGGCTGAATTCGCTTCGGCCATGTCGCAGATTACCGGCAGTCTCGGCAAGTTCGGCCTCGATATCGCGCTTCTGGCCGAAATGGGCGAGGAAATCGAGCTTTCCGGCGGTGGCGAATCCTCCGATATCGAGGGGAAGCGCAATCCGGTAACAGCGGAAGTGCTGGTGTCGCTGTCCCGCTTCAATGCGGCGCAGCTTTCGGCCATGCATCTGGCACTGGTGCATGAACAGGAGCGCTCAGGTGCTGCCTGGACGCTTGAATGGCTGACTCTGCCGCAGATGGTGGCTGCCGCTGCCGCCTCGCTCAAGCTGGCCGACTGGCTGTGCACCAAGATCACCCGCCTCGGGACCTGATTCTTGCGTTGATATTGCCTTGACCAATTGCACTGATTTGAGGGTGCCATGGTCCTTGATCCTTCGGTTGCCACCGGTAAGGACCACACGGGATTCAACGGCTTGTATGAAAACCTGTCCGGCGCGCAAACCGCTGGCGGACTCTTGTCAATTGATATGATTTGCCGCACGATGGGACATGACCAAATGGCGTCCCAATCCCAGGCTGATCAAGCGACCGGCCTATCTTTCCCTTGCCGAGCAGATCGCCGGCGCCATCCGTGATGGCCTGCTGGTCGACGGCATGCGTTTGCCGCCGCAACGCGAGATGGCGGCCGATCTGAAAATCTCCGTCCAGACCGTCAGCCGTGCCTATGAGGAACTCTCCAGAAGGGGGCTGGTGGTCGGCGAGGTCGGGCGCGGGTCCTATGTCAAATCGGTGTCGACTGCGCCGGAACGCCCGCATCTGAGCGAAGGCGCGTCCGGTGTCGTCGATCTCTCGATCCTGAAGCCGGTCTGTGAAAGCCGCAGCCTTGGCCGGTTTCGCAACGCCTTCGCCGAACTTGGTAGTTCCATGCCGCCGGATATGGCCTTCTCGATGATCCCGAATGCGCTGTTCCGGCGCTATCGCATGGCCGGCGTCAACTGGCTTGCGGCCTGCGGGCTGAAAGTGCCGCATCACGGTATCACGGTGACCAATGGGTCCAGCGATGCGATGACGGCGGCCTTCATGAGTGTCGCCCCGCCGGGCGCGGCGCTGGCGGCGGAAGACCTGACCCACCCGATGGTCAGGCCGCTGAGCAGCTATCTCGGCATTGACCTCGAGCCGGTCGCTGTCGATGCCGACGGGCTGTTGCCGTCTGCGCTGGAGGCGCTGGCCGCCCGCAAGCGGCTGCGGGCGATCTTCCTGCAGCCCTCGGCCGCCGGTCCGCGCGCAACGCTGATGAGCGCGCCGCGCAGACGCGCGATTGCGGCGATTGCCCGCAGATATGATCTTGCGATCATCGAAAACGATGTGCTGGGGCCGCTGGTGGAAAACCGGCCGCCGCCGGTCGCCGCCTTCGCGCCGGAACGCACGCTTTACATCACCGATCTGTCCAAGAACACGATCCCGGGGCTGAGATGCGGGTTTCTGGTCGCGCCTGACCGGTTCGGGGCCGCCGTTTCCAATCGTTACCTTGCCGCCAACTGGATCGCGACGCCTGTGATGGCGGAAATCGCCAGCCGTTGGATTGTCGACGGCACGGCGATGGAGCTGGTCAACTGGCAGCGCATGGCGTTGAAGCGCCGCCGGGCGATTGCCGAAAAGGAGCTTGCCGGTGTTGCCTGCGCCATCACCCCCGGTGCGCTGCATGTCTGGATTCCGCTGCCGAACGGGATCAACGAGACAGCCTTTGTCGATCGCGCCCGCCACCGCGGCGTGGCGGTTGCCGCGGGCAATTCGTTCCGCTCGGGCCGGGAACCCACCCCGCCTGCCATTCGGGTTGCGCTCGCCGCCTCGTCGGAAATCGAGCTTTCATCATCGCTGGCGCTGATTGCCGCCATGCTGGAAGAAGGGGAGCGCAAGTCGCGCCCGGCGGTGGCCGGCAATGGCTGAGGGGGTGCCGCCAGCCGTGCTTGCGCGCCGGCCGCTGTTTGCCGTCGGCAGCCGGAAGACCGCCGGCAGCCCGCCCGCCCTCGCCGCCGAAACGGCCGTGGCGATGAGCTATGGCGGTTCGTCCCACGCAGTGCTGATGGCCACACCCGCCGATCTCATCGATTTTGCCTATGGTTTCAGCCTCACAGAGGGCATCATCCGGCATTCGGACGAAATTCTCTCGGTCGAGATCATTGCCTTCGAGACCGGGATTGATCTGCAGATCGCGCTTGCAGAGGATCGCTCGGCTGAACTGGCGGCAAGACGCCGCTCCATGGCCGGTCCTGTCGGCTGTGGTCTGTGCGGGCTGGAAGGTATCGAAGCCGCCATGCGGCCGGTTCCATCGGTCGAAGACGACCGGTTTACAATAACCGCCGACGACATCGACCGGGCAATGACCGTCCTTTCCGGTCTCCAGCCGCTGTTTGCCGAAACCCGCGCCGTGCATGGCGCAGGCTTTTATCGTCCGGACAAGGGCATGACGGCGGTGCGCGAGGATGTCGGCCGCCATAATGCGCTCGACAAGCTCATCGGCGCGCTCGCTCGCGAGCAGATGGCTGCCCGGGGCGGCGCCTTTGTCGTCACCAGCCGTCTTTCCGTCGAAATGGTGCAGAAGGCGGCGATTGCCGGTGCCCCGGTGCTGATCGCGGTTTCACAGCCGACCGCCCTTGCGGTCGAGACGGCAGAAAAAGCCGGTATCACGCTGGTTGCAAGTGCGCGCGGCGATGGGTTTTCGGTATTCACCCATGGCGCGCGCATCAAAACTTGACGGCCGGGCACCCCGCCCGGCCGTTTTCCGTTTGACGTGTCTTATGCGGCGAGCTGTTTTGCCTTGCGGGCCCGTCCTTCGGCGTCAGCGGCCCTGATGGCGGCAACCACGTCCTTCGGCGTGACCGAACCGGGCACATTGCCCATCGTATCGGCCGGGTCGCAGGCCAGTTTTGCCACTTCGAGCAACTGCTCGTCCGTCGCATCGCCGATGCCGATATCGGCAAGCGTCATCGGTAGGCCGATCGCTTCGCAGAAACCGTAGACGGCATTGACGATTTCTCGCGGGCGTTTGGTCAGCATCAACAGCGACTGGGTGCCGATCGCGACCTTTTCGCCATGCCAGTAGCCATGCGTGCCCTCAAGCGCGGTCAGGCCATTGTGGATCGCATGGGCGCCGGAAAGCCCGCCGCTTTCGAAACCGAGACCGGACAGCAGCGTATTGGCCTCGACGATCCGCTCGAATTCCGGTGTCACGATCTTCTGAGAGGCCGCCGCTTTGGCCGCCGCGCCATCGGCAAGCAGCGTGTCGAAACACATGCGGGCCAGACCATAGGCCGTCATCGAGCCGACGCGGCCGGTCATGTTGGCGCTGCCGGTCTGTTTGCAGTCTTCCGCCTCGAACCAGGTCGAAAGCGCATCGCCCATGCCGGCGACGAAAAGGCGGACCGGCGCACCGACCACCAGCGTGGTATCGACCAGCACCACATCCGGGTTTTTCGGCAGCACCAGATAGCGTTTGAACGCCCCTTCGGCGGTATAGATCACCGAAAGCGCGCTGCAGGGTGCGTCTGTCGAGGCCAGCGTCGGCACGATCACCACCGGCAGGCCGGCGGCGTGGGCGACGGCCTTGGCAGTGTCGAGCGCCTTGCCGCCGCCGATCCCGGCAATGACATTGGCCCCTTCCGCGGCCACGCGCTTGCCGATGCGTTCGATTTCCTCATCCGAGCATTCGCCGTTGAACGCCTCCACGGCGATTTTTGCCTTGTCATCGGTCTTGACGGTATCGCGCACCAGCGCCATCACGCCCTTGTCGACGATCGCAAATGCGAAATTGCCGAGACGGGCGATTTCCGTAGTGAGCTGGCCGATTGCATCGGAACCCTGGACATAACGTCCGGGAAAAATGGTTGTTGAGATCATTGTGAGCCTCCAATCTTTGCCGCGAAAAAGCTGCGGGCAGGATGATCGGACGCGCCGACGGGCGCTGCCGGTCACACCTTAATGAAAGGTCCGGAATGCGGCCTTTTCAAGGGGTATGTTCGGGAATTTGTGTTTTTATTTCAATTACTTTTTGGTCATTTTACAGCAGCACAAAGCCACCTTGATCGCCGTCATTTTCCCGGCAATGTAAGATCAGGAAAAATCGCTTTCGCATGGCTTGTGCACTTGCAATCGTCAGGTTTTATGCCGATTTTTTAAAGGTCGGCGCCGGGGTATCCGGGCCTTTAAGAGGATATCGATGGACGACCACTGCGCGCGGCTTGTGTCCGCCTTGACCGCAAGCCCGCTGATTTCACCCATTCTGGAAAATTTCGACCGTATCGGCCTGCCCGACTGCTGGCTGGTGGCCGGCGCTCTGGCGCAGACAGTGTGGAACCGGCGCTTCGGTTATGATCCGGGCCATGGCATCGCCGATATCGATATTGTCTATTTCGATCCCGGCGACCTTTCGGAACGCGGCGAGGCGCGGCAGGCTGCGCGGGTGCGGGCCCTGTTTGAAAGCGTGCCCGCGTGGATCGACGTCAAGAATCAGGCGCGCGTGCATTTATGGTATGGCGAACGCTTCGGTTACGGGATCGAGCCGTATGACAGCGTTTCCGACGCGATCACTACCTTTCCGGCAACGGCCACGTCGATCGGCATCAGGCCGGTTGCCGACGGCTGGCAATGGGACGCGCCCTTCGGCTTTGACGACCTGATGAGCGCCACGGTGCGACCCAACAAGACACAGGCCTCGCGTGAGGTCTATGAAAACAAGGCGGAGCGCTGGCAGACGCTGTGGCCGGAACTGGATGTCATCGGCTGGGACGATTGAGGTTTCCACCGCCGCCACGCCTGTCCTGCCTGCGGTTTCCGGC
This sequence comes from Martelella mediterranea, assembly GCA_003001975.1. Lineage (GTDB taxonomy): Bacteria > Pseudomonadota > Alphaproteobacteria > Rhizobiales > Rhizobiaceae > Martelella > Martelella mangrovi. The sequence goes on along the minus strand of PVUG01000009.1, from coordinate 193,060 downwards.
TGTGTATCGCACCCTTTGACTTGACCGGCGGATGGCGTAGAAGGCGGAACGGAGGCCGGCTGCGGGCCGGAAAGCGGCAGAACGGGCAGAGATGACGAAGAACGGTGCGAAAGCGGTGGTGAATGCGCGCGGGCTGGTGGACCATGCCCTGGTGCGACCCGAGGAGCATGCGCGTCTTCAGGCCGTGGAGGAGAATTTCCGCATCCGCATTCCCGCCCATGTGCTTGAGGCGCTTGAAGGCGCAGAGGCCGGCGATCCGCTGCGCACCCAATATGTGCCCGATGCCCGTGAACTCGACCATCGCAACGACGAAAGCGAAGACCCGATCGGCGATCAGGTGTTCGAGCGCGAAAAGGGCATCACCCACCGCTATCCCGACCGCCTGCTTTTGAAACCCACCCATACATGTCAGGTTTATTGCCGCTTCTGTTTCCGCCGGGAAACAGTCGGCAGCCCCGACGCCGCCCTGGATCGTGCCGAGCTTGAAACCGCGCTCGATTATATCCGCGCGCATGAGGAGATCTTCGAGGTCATCCTGTCGGGCGGTGATCCGCTGGTGCTGTCGGACCGGCGGCTCGCGGCGCTGATGGAAGCGCTCGGTGGGGTCGCCCATGTCGGCGTTATCCGCTTTCACACCCGCGCGCCGCTCGTCTCGCCGGAACGGATCACCGACGGGCTGATCACGGCACTGAAACGCGCGCGGAAAACCGTCAACATCGTCATCCACGTCAATCATGCCCGCGAACTGACGGATGCGGTGAAGGCGGGACTGGCGCGGCTGGCCGATAACGGCATCCCGCTTTTTTCGCAGACGGTCCTGCTGAAGGGCGTCAATGATGATGCCGAAACGCTTGCAGCCCTGTTTCGCGCGCTTTTGACCAACCGGGTCAAACCCTACTATCTGCATCATCTCGATCACGCCAAGGGGGTCAGCCATTTCGCCGTGCCGATTGCGCGCGGCCAGGCGATCATGCGGGCGCTGCGCGGCCGGGTATCAGGGCTTTGCCTGCCGACCTATGTGCTCGATATTCCCGGCGGCCACGGCAAGGTGCCCATCGGGCCGGTCTATCTGGAAGAAGTGGAACCGGGAGACTATCGGGTCGAGGACTATCAGGGCGAAAGCCACACTTATACCGACTGGCACTGAAAGCCGGTGCGGGCCAGTTGCGCCGCACCCTCTGCCGTATCAAGCGCGGGAAAAAGCGCCGTGCCGGACAGGTTTTCGGCAATCGTCCTTCCGATTGCGGGCGAAAGTGTCAGCACGCCGCCGGTAAATGCCACCGGAAGATTGCCCGCCCGCGCAATCATAATATTGCCGAGCCGGGCCAGTTCGTAGCCGGCGTCGTTGAGCAGGCTTTGCGAAAACCGGTCTCCGGCGGTTGCGGCTTTTGCGACGGCCAGAGAAAGCGCACCGATTTTTCCCCGGTCGCCGCCATAGACGAGGCGCTTGACCACCGCCCAGTCATCGCTGCCGACCGCCTCGAAAAGTGCTGTGGCAAGTGGGGCCATATCGCCATAGGCGCCGTCTTCATCCAGTTTGCGGTAGAGCGCGCGCAGGGCGCAAAGCGCAATCCAGCCGCCCGAACCCGCATCGTCGATCATCAGCCCGCGCCCGCCAATGCGAAGCCGCGTGTCGGACGCGTCGATATGGGTGGCGATTGCCCCGGTGCCGGCTGAAACCAGATGGCCTTCGCCGGGCGAAAACAGCACGCGGAAAGCCAGTTCGATATCGTCAAACAGGGTCTGGCGGTCTGTCGCGATACCGGTCGACGGGCCGATGATTGTGGAAATCGCGTCAAAAGCGCCCGGATCGTAGCCGGAAAGTCCAATTGCGGCGGCATGGATTGGCCCCGGCAGGCTTGCGCCAATGCGGGTAAATGCCGCTTCAAGCCGCGTTCGATCTTCGGGCGTTCCGAGAAGCGCGCTTGCGCCGGGTGCACTTCCGAGCCGAACCAGCGCCCCCGTCTCATCGACGACGGCAAAGCGGGAAGCCGTGCCGCCGATATCGCATCCGAGGAAGTGGCCGCGCATCGTGCTCGCCTTACGGGATCGAGGCCAGCCATTCGGGCGTTGCGAATTTCTCCACCGCAAGCGCCTCGGCGGCCTTGTATTCCTCCGGCGTTACCGTGCCTTCCCGGCCGCCGTTCAGCTCCGTGAAAGTGGCCTTCATCCGGTCGATCACCGCGCGGCGGTCAAGGCCGGTCTGGCTGCGCACGGGGTCGACGCGTTTGGCCGCACTCTTGGTGCCCTTGTCGGACAGTTTCTCGCGGCCGATCCTCAGCACCTGCATCATCTTCGCGGCATCCATGTCATAGGCCATGGTCACGTGATGCAGCACGGTGCCGCCGCCATAGCGCTTCTGCGCCGCGCCGCCGATCTTGCCCTTCGAACTCGATATATCGTTGAGCGGCTTGTAGAAGGCATCAACGCCCAGATCGTTCAGCGCCTTCAGCACCCAGCTATCGAGAAAGGCATAGCTGTCGGCAAAGCTCATGCCGTCGACCAGTTCGCCCGGCGCATAGAGCGAATAGGTGATCGCGGTGCCCGGCTCGACGAACATCGCGCCGCCGCCCGTTACCCGGCGCACGATCTCGACGCCGAGCCGTTCGGTGGCTTCCAGATCGACCTCGTTTTTCAGCGACTGGAACGAACCGATGATGATCGCCGGCCGCTCCCATTCCCAGAAACGCAGCGTCGGCGCCCGCCGGCCTTCGGCGACGGCGCGGGCCAGAACATCGTCGATGGCCAGATGCATGGTCGGCGTCTCTCCGCCGGTATCGATGATTTCCCATTCGAAATCGCGCCAGGTCTTGGCAGCGCCGAGTGCCCGGCGCACGGCGATCGCAATCGATTCGACGCTGAAGCCGATGAGGGCCGCATCCGGCCGCAGTTTCGCTTTCAGCGCTGCGACCATGGTTTCCGCCGAACTGTCGGCAGGCAGGCCTTCCAGTGCTGCGCAGAGATCGGCCAGCGCCTCGGGCGGTTCGAGGAAGAAATCGCCGGCGATCTGCACATTGGTCAGCTTGTCGTCACGCACTTCGAGATCGGCCACCACCAGCTTGCCGCCGGGCACCTTGTATTCGCCATGCATCTGTTAGAACTCCTGCCTTGCCATTATCGGGTCCGGAAAACCGGTTGTTCCTTCCATAGCCTCGCCGGTCCGGTGCGCGCAAGCGAGGCATTCGCGGACGGTGTCATGGAAAGGTCGTGAAAATCGGTCTATCTGATATCTGAGGCCGCAACGGGAGGAAGACGCGATGGTTGCCTTCGAGCATTTTGCCGAAATCGATGATGTCTGGGGGCTGACGGAACGGGTGGAAAGCCTTCGTGAACTGGTCACAAACGAGGCGCGCGCCATCCTGCAGGGTTTTGGGCCGGAGGCGGCATCACAGCCGGGCGTCGTCAACCTGGCGCATTATCTCGCGCTGCGCCACCACGATGTGCGCCCGCTCCAGCGCGCGTTGATGCGCCATGGCCTGTCCTCGCTCGGGCGGCTGGAAAGCCGCGTTCTGCCCACGCTCGATGCTGTGCTCGTGGCTTTGGCCGCGCGTGCGGGCCGCCAAAGCGCCGTGCCGTTGCCGTCGGTGGAGGATTTTTTCGCCGGCGAAGAACGGCTGGAACAGGCAACCGATCTGATGTTCGGTCCGCCGCCGGTGCATCGCCGCAGCCGCATCATGGTCACGCTGGCCACGCAAGCCGCCGACGATCCCGCATTCGTCGCCGATCTTGTCCGCCGCGGCATGGATATCGCCCGCATCAACTGCGCCCATGACGATCCGGAGGCCTGGCGGGCGATGGCAAACCATGTGCGCGCGGCAGGCGATGCCGCCGGACGGCGGATCGCGGTGCTGATGGACATCGCCGGGCCGAAGATCCGCACCGAAAAGGTCGCGCTTGCCGAGGCAAAGCTGAAGGCCAATGTCGGCGATCGTATCCGCCTGATCGCTTCGGGCGAGCCGTCTCTCACCGACGACATTCGGTTTTGCGTCAGCGTGTCGCTGCCGGAAATGGTGACCCGGCTCAAGGTTGGCGACCGGGTTTTGTATGATGACGGCAAGCTGCAGACCGTGGTGACAGAGGTGGCCGACGGTATGGCTGTCATCCGGGTCGAGCGGGCAAAGGCCAAGGGCGCGCGGTTGAAGCCGGAAAAGGGGCTGAACCTGCCCGATACCGCGCTCGGCCTTTCGCCGCTCACGGCCAAGGATGAGGGCGACATTTCCACCGTGATCGAATGCGCCGATATGGTCGGCTATTCCTTCGTCTCGCGTCCCGAAGACCTCGATCTGCTGGATCGGGAACTGGGGGCAGGGGGCAATGCCAGTCCGGGGCTTGGCGTTGTGGCCAAGATCGAGCGGCCGGAGGCGGTGAAAAACCTGCCGGCCCTGATTGCGCGTGCCGCAGGCCGTCGCGAATTTGCCGTGATGATCGCCCGCGGCGACCTGGCCGCCGAAATCGGCTTCGAGCGACTGGCGGAAATGCAGGAGGAAATTCTCTGGATCTGCGAGGCGGCCGGCGTGCCGGTGATCTGGGCGACGCAGGTTCTCGAAAATCTGGTCAAGACCGGCGTGCCCTCGCGCGGCGAAATGACCGATGCGGCAATGGGCGTGCGCGCCGAATGCGTGATGCTGAACAAGGGCGATGCCGTCGGCGAGGGCGTTTCCACCCTCGACACGCTGCTCGCCCGCATGGACGAGCACATGTTCAAGAAGACCCCCGAATTAAGGGCGCTGAAGAGCTGGTAGCTCTGTCTATGCCTTGTCCATCGTCGGCAGAACCGTGGCGACGATCGAGGCGTCGAGGGATTCGTAGGCCGCAAGGTCGATGGTCTCGTAAAGCTCGGCGCGGGTCTGCATGTCGTCCAGCATGGCCTTGGTGGAGCCGGTCTGTTTCAGCGTTGCATAAAGCCGCTCCTGCGCCTTGTTGGCGACCCTGAGCGATGACACCGGGAAGATCACCATGCGGTAGCCCATCGCCTCGAACTCGGATGCGGTCATATAGGGCGTGCGGCCGAATTCGGTCATGTTGGCCAGAAGCGGCACGCCCTCCATGCGGGCGGCAAATTCGCGGAACATGTCGACCGTATTCAGCGCCTCGGGGAAGATCGCATCGGCGCCGGCTTCCATGAACAGTTTTGCGCGCGCCACGGCGCCGTCAATCCCCTCGCTGGCGGCCGCATCGGTGCGGGCGACGATGTAGAGGTGGCGGCGGGCTTTCGCGGCGGCGGCGATCTTGGCGGCCATGTCATGCGGGTCGGCAAGCTTCTTGTCGTTGAGATGGCCGCATTTCTTCGGCAGCAACTGGTCCTCGATGTGCACGCCGGCCGCGCCTGCGTCCTCGAAGGTGCGCACCATATGCATCACGTTCAGCGCCTCGCCGTAGCCGGTGTCGCCGTCGACCAAGAGCGGCAGGCCGCTGGCGCGGGCAATCTGGCGGATGAAGAAGGCGACCTCATCGACCGTGATCATGCCGAGATCGGGAAGGCCCATGGAGGCCGTCATCGCCGCGCCGGAAAGATAGAGCGCATCGAAGCCGGCCTTCTTTGCCTGCAAGGCGGCCATGCCGTTGTGAACGCCGGGCATGGTGACGATGCCGCCCGCTTCCACCTGTCGGCGCAGGCGAAGCCCGGCGGGTTCTTGCGGAAGGTCTGCGGAAATCAGATAGGGCATGGGAGATATCCTGTCAGTTGCGGTCTGCCATCGGCACGAAGGGACGATTGTCGGGGCCGATGTAATTGGCTGCGGGGCGGATGATCTTGCCGTCCTCGCGCTGCTCGATGATATGGGCCGCCCAGCCCGCCATGCGGGCAATCACGAACAGCGGCGTAAACATCGCCGTAGGCACGCCCATCATGTGGTAGGAGACGGCCGAGAACCAGTCGAGATTGGGAAACATGCTGCGCGCATCGGCCATGGTGGTTTCGATCTGGTCGGCGATGTCGAACATCTTCATCGAACCAGCCTCTTCGGAGAGCTTGTGCGCGACCTGTTTGATCACCTTGTGGCGCGGGTCGGCGACCGTATAGACCGGATGACCGAAACCGATGATCACCTGTTTCTGTGCCACCCGCTCGCGGATATCGGCATCGGCCTCTTCCGGCGTGTCGTAGCGTTTCTGGATCTCGAAGGCGAATTCGTTGGCGCCGCCATGTTTCGGCCCGCGCAGCGCGCCGATCGCCCCGCAGACGGCGGAATAGAAATCGGTGCCGGTGCCGGTAATCGAGCGGGCGGTGAAGGTCGAGGCGTTGAATTCATGCTCGGCATAAAGAATGAGCGAGGTGTGCATCGCCCTGACATGGCTTTCGCCGGGCGACTTGCCGTGCAGCAGATGCAGGAAATGCCCGCCGATGGAGCTGTCATCGGTCTCCACATCGATCCGCCTGCCGTTATGGGAGAAGTGATACCAGTAGAGCAGCATCGAACCGAGCGAGGCCATCAGCCGGTCGGCAATGTCGCGGGCGCCGGCCTTGTTGTGGTCGTCAGCCTCCGGCAACACGCAGCCCAGCACCGAAGCGCCGGTGCGCATCACATCCATCGGATGGGTGGCGGCGGGCAGTTCTTCCAGCGCCCCGCGCACGGCAGCCGGCAGGCCACGCAGGGCGGCAAGCTTTTCCTTGTAGGCGGCAAGGGCGGCCCCGGTCGGCAGCGTGCCATAGATCAGCAGATAGGCGATTTCCTCGAAGTCGCAGGTATCGGCAATGTCGAGAATGTCATAGCCGCGATAATGCAGGTCGTTGCCGCTCTGGCCGACCGAACACAGCGCGGTATTGCCGGCGACAACGCCCGAAAGCGCCACGGATTTCTTCGGTTTCCTTGCGTCCGTCATGATCTCTCCTCCCGATCACGCGCCGCCCGTCCCGCCCTCCTCAAGGCCGGATAGGCGGCATCTGTCTCATCTCCAGTCGAATATGCCCGTCCTTGCCTGCGCGCCCAGCCTGTCCGGTGACACGGTGAAATTCAGTCCGGCAAGGTCGTCGGGCGCAAGCGACATCAGCCGCTCGACGGTTGCCAGGAAGCGGTCCTGCTCGTCCGCCGCAATCACCCCGTCGGCCAGCATCCGGAACTTTTTCACATAGTCGGGCCGGGCAAACGGGCGGCTTCCCAGCGGATGGGCATCGGCAACGGCCAGCTGATCCTCGATGATCCGGCCGTCCTCCATGGTGACGATCACATGGCCGCCGAAGGCCTTTTCCGCCGGGTCGTGGCTGTGATAGCGCCGTGTCCATTCCGGGTTTTCCGCCGTGGTGATCTTGTGCCACAGCGCCACGGTCTCGGGCCGTTTGGCGCGTTCGGGCGCATAGGAGCGCTCGTGGTGCCAGCCGCCGTCCTCAAGCGCGACGGCGAAGATATACATGATCGAATGGTCGAGCGTTTCGCGGCTGGCTTCCGGGTCCATCTTCTGCGGGTCGTTGGCGCCGGTGCCGATCACATAATGGGTGTGGTGGCTGGTTTCGATCAGGATCGATTTCACCTTTGTGAGATCGCCGATCTTCGGGCCCATGCGGCGGGCAAGGTCTATCAGCGCCTGGCTTTGATACTCGGCCGAATGTTCCTTGGTGTAGGTGTCCATGATGGCGCGCTTGGCCTCGCCCTTTTCCGGCAGGGGCACGATATATTCGGCGCCCGGGCCGGAGAGGAGGTAGGCGATAAAGCCGTCCTCGCCCTCCCAGGCCGGAGACGGCGCGCCTTCGCCGCGCATCACCCGGTCGACGGCCTCGACCGCCATCTTGCCGGCAAAGGCCGGGGCATAGGCCTTCCAGCTCGAAATCTCGCCCTTGCGCGATTGCCGGGTCGTGGTCGTCACATGCAGCGCCTGCTGCACGGCCTGATAGATGGTCTCGGTCTCAAGCCCGAGCGCGGTGCCGATGCCGGCCGCCGCCGACGGCCCCAGATGGGCGATATGGTCGATCTTGTGTTCGTGCAGGCAGATGCCCTTGACCAGATCGACCTGGATTTCATAGCCGGTGGCAATGCCGCGCGCCAGGGCCTCGCCGGAAAGCCCGCAATGCTGGGCAACCGCCAGAACCGGGGGAATATTGTCGCCGGGGTGGGAATAGTCGGCGGCCAGAAACGTGTCGTGATAATCAAGCTCGCGCACGGCCACGCCATTGGCCCAGGCCGCCCATTCCGGCGAAAACCGGGTGTCGGCGGCAAGACCGAAGATCGTTGCGCCGGGGATAAACGGATGGGCGGTTGCCTGCGCCCTTGCGCTGACGGCCGGGCGGCGGGCGATGGAGGCGGCGGCCACGGCGGCATTGTCGATGATCCGGTTGCCGATCATCTCCACCACATCGTCATCAAGCGCCACGGGATCGGCCGCAACGGTTGCGATCTTCCAGGCCAGCTGGTCTTCGCGTTTCAGGTTTTCCGATGATTTGTGGGTGCGCACCGTGTGCTCGTGCATGACATCTCCTCCCGCTTAATGCCACCGCCGTTTTGTTCCAATTGGCGGCAATTGTCCATTGGCGGCAATGCAGCCATTAGTCTTAGGCATTTTGGCGGTCTCACGCAAAACGGCCCGCTTGCGGCGGGCCGTTTATCATCGTGCGGTGCGGGCGGATCAGCCTGCGGCAACGGTGCGTTGCTCGATTTCCTCCAGCGTGACGCCCTTGGTCTCCGGCGCAACCGCAATGGCATAGAAAATGCCGATCACGCAGAAACCGGTGAAGATCGCGAAGGTCCCGACAATGCCGATGCCTGCCAGAAGCTCGGGGAACAGCAGGGCGACGACGAAGTTGAAGAACCAGTTGGCGACGGAGGCCAGCGCCATGCCGCGTGGACGCAGCCTCAAGGGAAACAGCTCCGCCATGTAAAGCCAGGGCAACGGGCCGAGGCTGACGGCAAAGAACGCGATGAAGGCGAAGATCCCGATCATTGCCAGATAGGGCGTCGCGGCGATGTTGATCATGGTTGCAACCGTCACCAGCGCCATGGCGGCCGATGTTCCGATAAAGCCCATGATCAGCAATTTGCGCCGTCCCATGGATTCAACGAGATACATGGCGACGACCGTCAGCGCGACATTGACAACGCCGATGCCGACAGTTGCCAGAAGATCGGTCGTGGTGCCGGAAAAGCCGGCATTCTTGAAAATTTCCGGGGCGTAATAAATGATCGCGTTGATGCCGGAGAGCTGCTGAAGCACGAACACGATCATCGCGAAGCTGGTAATCGGCAGAATGCCCTTTTTCAGAAATGTGCTCCAGGATGGCTTTGCTTCCTCGTCCTTCGCGCTTTCCTTGATTTCGGCGATGATCCCGTCAATCTCGGCGTCGGAGGATTCCGGCTGCAGCCTGGCGATGATGTCGCGGGCCTTGTCGGCATTGGAATTCAGCGTCAGCCAGCGCGGGGTCTCCGGCGAAAGCAGAATGCCGACGAGGGCAATGATCGACGGGAACACGCCGACGCCGATCATCCAGCGCCAGTCGCCGGAACCACCGAAGGCTGCATCCGACATGTAGGAGACCATGATGCCGATGGTGATCATCAGCTGGAAGGCGGAGACGATGGTGCCGCGAATGCGCGCCGGCGCCACTTCCGCCAGAAACATCGGGGCCGTCATGGCCGAGGCGCCGATGCCGACGCCGATCAGAAGGCGCGCCAGCGTCAGGATATACTGGTTAAAGGCAAGCGCCGAAATCAGCGAGCCGACCAGAAAGATCACGGCGCCGAGGATCAGCATCGGCTTTCGCCCGTAGCGATCTGTGGTGACCATGGCGACGATCGTGCCGCCGACCGCGCCGAGCGGAACGGCGGATGTGATCACCCCTTCCATGAAGGGCGTGATGGTGAAATCCTGTTTGATGAACGGCAATGCGCCGGAGATCACGCCCTGGTCAAAACCGAAGAGCATGCCGAACAGTGCCGCCACGATGACGATGGCGATAAGCATTGGTTTCCTCCGCATTCCAAAGGCGTTGCCGGGGTTCCGGCACGCCGTTCAGCTTTCTTCCTTCACCGAACCCTTATACCAAGAGTCAATGATTAGAACCCATATGACCGGAGCGCTTTTGAAAGCCGGCTAGGCGAAAACCGCAGTCGTAGCCATAGCTACGGCGAGGATTTTCAACGACGCGGGCTTTCAAAATCGCCCGGCCCTGAAAGGGTGCGGCTGGAATGGCCACCGAGGGCGTCAAAATCCTCGCGCGATGCTTGAGCATCGCTCTGCGGTATTTTCCTACTCGGACGACCATTCCAGCGCGCATCATATGAATCCTAATCATTAACTCTTGGTATTAGTCTGTTTTTGTGAACGGTAGCTGAAAATTTCGCTTTTCGCCAATCTTTAGGGCAACTTTAGGATGTAATACACGTAATTGACTCAATTCGGTTGGTTTTTTGCCGCCGAAGCATTTGTCTGCGCCCCTTGACCGGGCCGGCCGACGTGGTCATAGATATGCCCATCCGAGGGGTGCGATCTTCGTGGAAGATGCTGAGATGGCGTTTGCCGAACCCTTGAACCTGATCCGGGTCATGCCGGCGTAGGAACGGAGTTTGGTGTTGAGCGACACGCCCAGAATATCAGCCTGTTTTGTTACGTCCGCTGCCCGGCTGTGCCGGGGAGAGGGGCGTTGAAGCAGAGCCTTTATGCGGTTTTCCGATTTTGTCTGGTGGTTTGCGCCCTGATCCTGCTCTGGCAGGCGGTGGTCATGGTTTTTGCGCTGCCGCGCTATATCCTGCCCGCCCCGCTTTCCGTCGCGGTCAGGCTGTGGAGCGGACACGCCTATCTTTTTTCCGAAGCGCTGGTCACGCTGCGTGAGATCATCGCAGGCTTTGCCGCCGGTGCGTTGTTCGGCGCCGGTGCGGCCTTTCTGCTTGCGGGCTTTCCCCGTTTCGGCCGGCTGGTCTGGCCTGCGCTGGTGGTGCTGCAATCCTTCCCCGTGTTCGTCATCGCGCCCATGCTGGTGCTCTGGTTCGGCTTCGGCATCGCGTCCAAGGTGGTGATGACGACGATCATCGTGTTCTTTCCGGTCGCCTCCAATTTTGCCGACGGCCTTGCCCGCACCGACAGTGCCATCGTCAAGGCCGCGCATCTCGATGGCGCCGGCCACTGGCAACTCCTCGTCCTCATCAGGCTTCCGCTGGCCATGCCGCAGCTGTTCTCCGGCCTGCGCATTGCCGCACCGCTTGCGCCGCTGGGCGCGGTCGTCGGCGAATGGGTTGGCGCTGCCGGCGGTCTCGGCTTCGTCATGGTGCAGGCCAATGCCCGCATGCAGGGCGAAACCGTGTTTGCGGCCATGCTGATCCTGGCGCTGGAAGCCGTTCTGTTTCGAAAGGCGGTGGATCTCGCCGCTCCCTTTTTCACCCGCTGGTCGCCACAGCCATGAGCGGCCGGACTGTCCTGACAAGGAGGAATGAATGCTCAAGAAACTGACCCTGATTGCCGCGCTGACATTGTTGCCCGGCATGGCCGCTGCCAATGACAAGCTCGATGTCATTCTCGAATGGTATGTGAACCCGGACCATGCGCCTCTGGTGGTCGCCCAGCAGCAGGGCTATTTCGAAGACGAAGAACTGGAGGTGACGCTGGTGCCGCCGGCCGATCCATCCATGGTGCCGCGCATGGTGGCGTCCGGCCGGGCCGATATCGGCGTTCACTACCAGCCCAACCTCTATCTCGACCATGCCGCAGGCATCGACATCAAGCGTTTCGGCACGCTGGTGTCCACGCCCCTCAATACGCTGACGGTGATGGCGGATGGTCCGGTGCAGTCGCTTTCCGACCTGAAGGGCAGGAAAATCGGCTTTTCCGTCGCCGGGATCGAGGAGGCGGTCGTCTCCGCCATGCTTGAAAGCACCGGTCTGTCGCGGGATGACATCACCCTCGTCAATGTCAATTTCGCGCTCACCCAGTCGCTTCTTTCCGGCCAGGTGGATGCCACGATCGGCGCGTTCCGCAATTTCGAGCTGACCCAGATGGCCATCGAAGGCGAGGAGGGCCGCGCCTTTTTCCCGGAAGAGAACGGCGTTCCGGTCTATGACGAGCTGATCTATGTGACCCGCAGCGAACTGCTCGACGATGACCGCCTGCCGCGTTTTCTCGATGCCGTCGAGAAAGCGACGGTGTTCATCACCAATCACCCGGACGAGGCCTGGGGCCTGTTCGCCGAGGCCTATCCTGATCTTGATGACGAACTGAATCGTGCAGCCTTTACCGATACCGTCTCTCGCTTTGCCAAGAGCCCGGCGGCCTTCGATGCCGGTCGCTACCAGCGCTTCGGCGCGTTCATGGCGGCAAACGGCTTGATCGAGGAAGCGCCCGCGGTTTCGGAAATTTCGGTTTCGCTTGCGGAGCAATAGTGACGCTGGCCTTAAATCGCCACAAAAGCACGATAGAAGATACGAAAATACCGAAAGGCGGCCGGTGGCCGTCTTTCGCGTTTCGGTCTTTTGTGCATTTTGAAAGACGGGCGGCGTCCTGCTGCCCCAAAGAGACCGATCTCGTAAACGCTCGAGCGCCTCAGGGAGATCGGAACATGAAACTAGCCGGCCTTGTGCTGGTGGTGATCGGCCTTGCCACCTTGACCATACGCTTCGGCCTTTATCACTATCGCGATGTTGCGGGCGATATCGAGGGCAGTCTGCTGACCCCGCTTGCCCATGTCATCCTGCTTTTCGGTGCCATGTTTCTGGCACTGCATCTGGTGCTGCGCCTTGTGCAGCACGTCATCGGTCATCACTGAAAAGGCTTGCCCCCGGATGCGCCGGGGACAATCCTTTCCAAGCCCTTGTCAGCCGAGGACTGCGTTCACCGCTTTCTTCGTCGCCGCGACGATCTGGTCGGCTTCCTCGCGGGTGAGGCACAGCGGCGGGGCATAGCCCAGAATGTCGCCTTCCGGCATGGCCCGGGCAATCACGCCTTCCGACAGCAGGGCGGCGGCCAGCTTGTAGCCGATCTTTTCTTCCGGATCGAAGAAGGTGCGGGTCTCGCGGTCCTTCACGAATTCCACGGCCAGCAGCATGCCTTCGCCGCGCACATCGCCGACATGGGCGTGTTCGCCCAGCGCATCCTGCATGGCGGCGCGGAAATAGGCGCCGGTCTCGCCGGCATTCTTCACCAGGCCCAACTCGTCGATCAGCTTCAGATTGGCAACGCCCGCCGCCGCGCCGATCGGGTGCGCGGAATAGGTCCAGCCGTGGCCGATCGGGCCGTTTTCATCGGTGCCCTGTTCCAGCACCTTCCACATCTTCTCCGAAACGATGCTGCCGGAAAGCGGCGCATAGGCCGACGTCAGCCCCTTGGCGATGGTGATGAGATCTGGCTTCAGGTTGAAATGCGCCGAGCCGAACATCGAGCCGAGACGGCCAAAACCGGTAACCACCTCATCGGCGATCAGCAGGATGTCGTGTTTTTCCAGAACGGCGGAAATCGCTTCCCAATAGCCTTCCGGCGGCGGGACAAGGCCGCCGGTGCCCAAAACCGGCTCGCCGATGAAGGCGGCAATCGTATCCGCGCCCTCGCGCTCGATGCGGTGTTCGAGTTCGGCGACGCAATAGGCCACGAAATCGGCTTCGCTCATGGCGAGATCCTTGCGGCGGAAATAATAGGGGGCTGTGGTGTGGAACACCTTTTCCAGCGGCAGGTCGAATTTCTTCTGGAAGCCGGGAAGGCCGGTCAGCGAACCGGTCATCAGCCCGGAGCCATGATAGCCGCGCCAGCGCGAGATGATCTTCTTCTTCTCCGGCCGGCCGAGGATGTTGTTGTAGTACCAGACAAGCTTGATATTGGTCTCGTTGGCGTCCGACCCCGACAGGCCGAAATAGACCTTGGACATATGCTCCGGCGCGCGGTCCATCACCATCTTTGCCAGATTGATCGCCGCTTCCGTGCCGTGGCCGGCATAGGCGTGGTAATAGGCGAGCTCCCGCGCCTGATCGGCAATCGCCTCGATGATGCTTTCGCGGCCATAGCCGACATTGACGCAGTAAAGCCCGCCGAATGCGTCGAGCAGCTTCTTGCCGTCACGATCCTCGATGAACACGCCCTTGCCCGTCTTGACGATGCGGCTGGCGCTTGCGCCGCGCGCATGCTGGGCGAGATGGGTCGAGGGGTGGAAGAAATTCTCGCGGTCGAAACGGTCGAGCTGGTCGTTTGTGAGCATCATTGTCCTCGCGGGCCGGATGGTTGAAGCAATGCGTCGTCCGGGCTGTGTTTTGACGTTTGAAACCTGTTGCGCCGGACACGGAAAACGTGTTGTATACAACAGAGCGACAAGGCTTGAAAGTCAACCCGGAAACGGGCTTAAATTTGTCTATTTTCGTTTCTTTTTATGCTTGTTTCCGATCACCTGCGACTGTTGTGCACAAATAAAACGAGGGAACCATGCCAGCGCTGCCTTTCTCCCGATCCGAATATGACCGCCGCCTGGCATTGACCCGAAAGGCGATGGACGCCTGGGGCATCGATGTGCTGGTCGTCACAGCGCCTGCCGGCATGAACTGGCTGACCGGTTATGACGGCTGGTCGTTTTATGTCGATCAGGCCGTGCTGGTGACGCGGGAAGGAATGCCGTTCTGGTGGGGCCGGCTGATGGATGCCAACGGCGCGCGGCGCACATCCTACATCGATGAGGATCATATCCTCTATTACGCCGACCGGTTTGTGCAGGCCGCCGATTGTCACCCGATGGACGATCTTGCCGACAAGATCAGGGACCTCGGCCATGGCCGGAACCGCATCGGCGTGGAGATGACCGCCTATTACTATTCCGCAGCCGGGCACAAGGCGCTGGTCGACGGCCTTCCCGATGCGACGATCAAGGACGGTTCCGGCCTTGTCGACTGGCAGCGCGTGGTCAAGTCGGATGAGGAGATCGCCTTCATGCGCAAGGCGGCGAAGATTTCCGACAGGGTGATGTCGCATGCCATGGAGATCGCCGAACCGGGCATGAAAAAGAACCGTTTCGTCGGCGAACTGATGAAAACCGCAATCGAAGGAGCCGACGACGCCTGGGGCGATTATCCCGCCATCATGCCGCTTCTGCCATCGGGCCGCGACGCCTCCGCCCCGCACCTGACCTGGAACGCCGATGATTTCCGCATGGGCGAGGCGACGTTTATCGAGCAGGCGGGCTGCTATCGCCGCTACCATGCGCCGCTGTCACGCACCGTCTTTTTCGGCACGCCGCCGGATTACATGAAAGCGGCGGCGGATGCGGCCGTGGCCGGGCTCAATGCCGGGATCGAGGCGGCGCGTGCGGGAAACCGCGCCGGCGATATTGCCGCGGCCATGGAAAGGGAGCTCTGGAAGATTGGTATCGAGCGGCCGAACCGCTGCGGCTATGCCACCGGCCTTGCCTATCCGCCGGACTGGGGCGAGCACACCGTCAGCATCCGCACCAGCGACGATACGCTGTTGAAACCGGGCATGACGCTGCATTTCATGCCGGGCCTGTGGATGGATGACTGGGGCCTCGAAATCACCGAGACCATTCTCATCCGGGAAGACGGCACCGCCGAAGCGCTCTGCAATATCGAGCGCAAGCTGTTTGTGAAAGGCTGAAGCGCAGATGTTCGAACTTGCCGCCTGCCGCGATATTCTGGCCGATCTGGTCGCCTTTCCCTCGGTCTCGTCTGAAAGCAACCTGCCGGTGATCGCCTATATCGCCGACAGGCTGGCCGATGTCGGCGCGCGGGTGGAAATCTTCACCGACGAGACCGGCACCAAGGCCAATCTGTTCGCCTCGCTCGGGCCCGAGATTGCCGGCGGGCTGATGCTTTCCGGCCATACAGACGTGGTCCCGGTCGATGAACATATGTGGATGAGCGATCCCTTTGAGCTTACCGAGCGCGACGGCCGGTTTTACGGGCGCGGCACCTGCGACATGAAAGGCTTCATCGCCTGCTGCCTGGCCCGGCGCGAGGAACTTGCCGCGCTGGCGGAAAAACGGCTGATCCATTTCGCCTTCACCCATGACGAGGAGGTCGGCTGCATCGGCGCAAAGGCGCTGGTGGAACACCTGAAGGACCGCGAAGTGCGTCCGGGCCTTGCGATCGTCGGCGAACCGACGCTGATGCGAGTGATCGAAGGGCACAAGGGATGCTGCGAATATACCGTGACCTTTACCGGCCGCTCGGGCCATTCCTCCGCGCCCGATGCCGGGGTCAACGCCGTGGAATATGCCGCGCGCTATATTGCCCGGCTGATGGAACTGCGTGACGGGCTGAAACAGCGCACGCCCGTCGGTTCGCGCTATGATCCGCCCTATGCGACGCTCAATGTCGGCGGGTTGGAAGGCGGCATGTCGCATAATGTGATTGCGCCGCGCGCGGTGCTGAAATGGGAGACGCGGCCGGTGGTGGCTGAAGACCTTGGCTATGTGAAACAGGAGATTGCCGAATATTGCCGCACCCGGCTGCTGCCGGAAATGCGCCGGCACACGCCGGAAGCCGGCATCGAGACGGAGGTGATCGGCGAGGCGGCTGCGCTTTTTCCGAAAAACGCCAACAGCGCCCGCGACCTTGCCTTCGCGCTGACCGGGGAAGCCCAAGCCGATGTTGTGCCCTTCGGAACGGAGGCCGGGTTTTTTCAGGAAATCGGCATGGATGCCGTGGTCTGCGGGCCGGGCTCGATCGATCAGGCCCACAAGCCCGATGAGTTCATCAGCGCCGAACAGCTTTCCCAGTGCCTGACCATGCTCGACCGGCTTGGGGAGCACTGGGCATGAACGAGGACACGGTGATCGAAGCGCCGACCGGCCGCGACCGGCTGGAGCAGATCCACGACATCATCCGCGAGCGCATCTGCATGCTCGACTATCCGCCCGGCGAAAAGCTTTCGGAAGCAGCCCTTGCCGAAGAGTTCGGCATGTCGCGCACGCCCCTGCGGCGGGTTCTGGCGCGGCTGGAAGACGAAGGCCTGCTGCAATCGGTCCATGGCGTCGGCACCATCGTCACCGATGTCGATCTTGATGAACTGGCCCAGGTCTATCGCCTGCGCATGGAACTGATGGTGCTGGTGACAAGTCTCGATCCGGTGGCGCTGACGCCGGAACTGATCGAGGAATTCCGGGTGTTGAACGCCCGCGCGGAAGCGCTGCGCCAGGACCCGTCGCCGCGGGCCTTTGCCGCGCTGGATCGCGACATGTTCCTGCAACTTCTGAAACTGACGGAAAACCGGCCGCTGCGGGACGCCAGCGAGCGGCTTTATTTCCGCACCGCCCGCATCTGGCTGCAGGCCATCACCGCATCCGATATCGACCTTGAAAACGAGGCCGAGATCTATTGCCGCGAAACCGCCGATATCCTGACAGCGCTGCGCAGCGACAATCTCGACGCCATCGGCCACATGCGCCGCGCCCACATCTCGATGAGTTTCGCGCGCATGCGTTAGGTCGTCGAATGTAAAAGGGAAAGGCTTTTCTTGATAATCCCGCTTTCACATTCCGTCATGCCGGCCTTGAGCCGGCATCCAGAGCCGCATGGCAGAGGAATTTGAATTTATTATCATGACCTTAGTGGATGATGGGGCGATAGCTGCCATCGCAGTGCCGGGACGCCGCAATTGGCCTGCGACGTTTCCCGCGTGGCCCTGGACCCCGGCTCAAGGCCGGGGTGACGGCGTGTTGGGCAGGAGAGCTGTTTAAACCTGCAGTGCTGTATTGGTTTGGCCGAATAGCCAAAGCTCGCGTAGGCGGGCGGGCTTCCCGCGTTTTACTTTTGCAGTGATGGCCGCGAAGGGCTGATGGTCTTCCTACCCCCAGAGCGCCGGGTCGGCCGGATGCATGATCGAGCCTTCGAAGGTGATTGCCGGTTCGCGGTCTTTTGCGAGCAGAAGCGGGCCGTCGAGGTCGACGAAGGGGGCGCCGTCTGCGACCAGCATGGCCGGCGCCATGGCCAGCGACGTGCCGAGCATGCAGCCGGTCATGATCTGGAAACCGGCTTCCATTGCTGCCTTTTTCAAAAGCAGCGCTTCGGTCAGGCCGCCGGTCTTGTCGATCTTGATGTTGATTGCGTCATACTTGCCCTTGAGGCTTTCGAGAGAGGGGCGGGCATGGCAGCTTTCGTCGGCGCAAACCGGCAGCGGCCGGTCGATATGGGCAAGGGCTTGGTCGTCGCCGGCCGGCAACGGCTGTTCCACCAGCGCCACGCCGAGGCGGACCAGTTCGGGTGCGAGTTGCTGATAGGCCTCGACCGTCCAGCCTTCATTGGCGTCGACGATGATCGTGGCATCGGGCGCGCCTGTGCGCACGGCCTCGATCCGGCCGCGGTCATCATCGGTGCCGAGCTTGACCTTGAGCAGCGGCCGGTGAGCGTTTTCCGCCGCCTGGGCCCGCATTTTTTCCGGCGTGCCGAGCGAGATGGTGTAGGCGGTGGTCAGCGGGCCGGGTTTTGAAAGCCCTGCCAGTTGCCAGACCGGTTTGCCCGCGCACTTGGCCTCAAGATCCCAGAAGGCGCAGTCGAGTGCGTTGCGCGCAGCACCGGGCTTCATCCGCGTTTGCAGCGCGGTCCGGTCGAGCCCGCCGGCGATTTCGTCTTTCAGCGCCAGAATATCGGCAATCACGCCATCGACGGTTTCGCCATAGCGGGCATAGGGCACGCATTCGCCGCGTCCGGTATGTTCGCCGTGGGAAAGCGTGACGGTGACGACGCGGATTTCCGTGCGCGAACCGCGCGAAATGGTGAAGCTTCCGGCAACCGGAAACACATCCTCATGTGCGGTGACAATGACGCCGGTCATAGTTCGGCCAGCGCATCGGCAAGCTTCTCGGCGCCGTGGCGGAACGGGTCGACCGTCGGCAGGCCCATGCGCGCCTCTGTTTCACGGCACCAGGCCAGTGCTTCCTCATCCGTCATCGCCGAGGTGTTGGCGGAAATGCCGACCACCTTGCAGTTCGGGTTGACGATGCGGGCGACCTGAAGGGCAAGGTCGCGCAATGCTTCCAGGCTCGGCAGCTGATAATCCGGCAGGCCGCGCATATGCGGGCGGTCGGGCTCATGGCAGAGCACCAGCGCATCCGGCTGGCCGCCATGGACGAGCGCCATGGTGACGCCGGAATAGGAGGCGTGGAACAGGCTGCCCTGACCCTCGATCAGGTCCCAGTGATCGGCGTCGTTGTCGGGGGTCAGATATTCGACCGAACCGGCCATGAAATCGGCAATCACCGCATCAAGCGGCACGCCGTCGCCGGTGATCAGAATGCCGGTCTGGCCGGTGGCGCGGAAGGTGGCCTTCAGGCCCTTTTTGCGCATCGCCTTTTCGACGCAAAGCGCGGTGTACATCTTGCCGACGGAGCAATCCGTGCCGACGGCGAGCATGCGCTTGCCGGTGCGCTTCTTGCCGTTTGCAATCGGATACTGCACGGCGGGAATGCGGACATCGTGAAGCGTGCGGCCGAGTTCTTTGGCCTTTGCGGCCAGATCAGGCTCGTTGCGCAGCAGGTTGTGCAGGCCGGAGGCCAGATCAAGCCCCGCCTCAAGCGCTTCGATCAGCACGCTTTTCCATGCCGGCGAAATCACGCCGCCGCGATTGGCAACGCCGATGACCAGCGTCTTCACGCCCTTTTCGACCGCTTCGGCAATCGTCAGGTCCGGCAGTTTCATGTCGGCCTTGCAGCCCTCAAGGCGGAACTGCCCGACCGCATAATCCGGACGCCAGTCCTTTATGCCCTGGGCGACCTTGGCGGCCAGCGCATCCGGGGCATCGCCGAGAAACAGAAGATAAGGGGTTTCGATCATGTGCCGGCCCTTCGAATCTGAGGAAAGATGTCTCACCCGGTTTCGGGTTTGGTGTGGCAACGATATCGCGGGCCGGGTGGGATGGTCAAGGGTGCGCGCATGGACGTTGCGCTGCATTCAGTATTTTGCGCTGAAGTTTGCGGCGATGAAGTATGCCGCAATCATTCTAACGGAAAATGATCTGTTTTGCGCAATAAAGCCCGCACCGACGTCGCCGGCGCGGGCTTTTCCTTGTTCGCTAGACGGCGCTTGATCAGCCGCGGCCGAAATCGTCGACGATACGGATGATGTCGTCCTCCCCGAGATAGGAGCCGGTCTGCACCTCGATCAGTTCCAGCGTGATCTTGCCGGGGTTGGACAGGCGATGCACGGCGCCGAGCGGGATATAGACCGACTGGTTTTCGGTCAGCATCTTCACATCCTCGTCGACCGTCACCTCGGCTGTTCCCTTGACCACGATCCAGTGTTCGGCGCGGTGGTGGTGCTTTTGCAGCGAAAGCTTCTTGCCCGGTTTGACGAAGATGCGCTTGGCCTGGAATCGCTCGCCCTTGATGATCGAGGTATAGCCGCCCCACGGACGGTAGGAGGTCGGGTGCTCCTCGGCGAGCGCCTTGGTTTCCTTGCTCGCTTTCAGCATCTTGACGATGTTGCCGACATTCTGGCTGTCCTCGAGCTTGCCGACATAGACCGCATCTTCGGATGCAATCACGGCCATGCCGTCCAGGCCCTGCATGGCAACATGCAGGTCGCGGGAGATGACCAGCGAATTTGTCGTGTCGACCAGCGTGGCATCAGCGGCGATGACATTGCCGTCAGCATCCTGATCGCCGTTTTTCCACACGGCATCCCACGAACCGAGATCGGACCATGAGAAGGGCGAGGGGATGACGGCCGCCTCGGCGGTCTTTTCCATGACGGCGTAGTCGATGGAAATGTCGGGGCATTTCTCGAAGGCTTCCTTGTCGAGGCGGATGAAGTCGAGTTCCAGATCGCTTTCATCCTTCAATACGGCCTGTTCGGCATATTGCATGACCTCGGGGGCATAGGCCTCAAGCTCGCGCACCAGCACCGAGATCGGGAACATGAAGATGCCCGAGTTCCAGGTGTAGTTTCCGGCTGCCAGCATTTCCTCGGCTTTCGCCTGTTCCGGCTTTTCCACGAAACGGGCAACGCTGCGCGCGCCTGTCGGCAGTTCGTTCCCGGCCTCGATATAGCCGTAGCCGGTGGCCGGTTCGGTCGGCTCGATGCCGAAGGTGACCAGCTTGCCGGATTTGGCGGCTGCATAGGCGGTTTCGATGCAAGCGAAATAGTCCGGGCCTGCCTCAATCTCGTGGTCGGAGGCAAATACCTGCATGATGGCGTCTTCGCCGAAATTGTTGCGCACCAGCGCGGCGGCGGCGGCAACGGCCGGCGCCGTATTGCGCGCGATCGGTTCCAGAATGATGCCGGAAAGTTCCATGTCGATCTCGCGCGCCTGTTCGGCGGCGAGGAAGCGGAAATCCTCGTTCGTCAGGATGATCGGCGCCTCATAACGTTCGTCATCGGACACACGTTCGAGCGTCTTCTGATAGAGCGTCTTGGGGCCGAGAAAGCGGATGAACTGTTTCGGCGCGGTGGCGCGCGACAGCGGCCAGAGCCGCGTGCCCTTGCCGCCGGCCATGATGACGGGAACGATCTTGCTGGTCATGTTCTGCTACTCCAATAAATGTCTCAAATGGCTTTCGGAAAAAGGTCGGGTTCAGGTGGCTTTGAAGTCCTCAATAAGGGAAAGGCCCTGCCTGAGAAGCCTGCTTGCTGCGTCAGCATCTTTCGCCTCGACATAGCAGCGCATTTCCGGCGCGTTGCCGGACGGGCGAAAATGGATGATGCGGCCGTCTTCAAGCGTTACCCGCAGGCCGTCGATATCGCTTCTGTCGGCAACTGTTCCCACCGGCTCGAGGAAGGCGGAGAGGTTTTCGTCGCGTTCGCGCAGATAGGCCATCAGGGCGCCGCTGCGCTCCTGCGAGAAGTCCTTGATGCGGTCGGCATCGGCCACCGGCAGGCTGTAGGCTTTTGCCAGTTCCGACATCGGCCGCTTGTCCTTGGCGGCAAGATAAAGCGCCGACAGGATCGGCAGGAAGCAGTCGCGGGTGGGCAGCGGGGCAATCGTGTCGTCGGCCGGGCGGAAAGGCGATGCCGTCAGAAGGCCGCCATTGGCCTCGAAGCCCATGACGCCGTCCTTGCCGGACTTCAGCGCGTCCATCATGCCGGCGATGACGAAGGGCGATCCGACGCGGGTGCGCACGACTTCGAAATCGCCGTTCTTCTCGATGCCGGAATTGGATGTGACGGGCGTGACGACCACCTTTGCCTTGAGGAAATTGGCCGTCATCAGGCCAACCAGGTCGCCGCGCAGCGGCGTTCCGGTCTCATCGGCAACAAGCGGGCGGTCGGCATCGCCATCGGACGAGATCAGCGCGTCGAGGCCGTGCTCCTTCGCCCAGCCCTTCAGGAGGTCGACGGTCTCGTCGGAAACGGCTTCGGTATCGACCGGAATGAAGGTCTCGGAAAAGCCGAGCGGGACGACATCCGCGCCATAATGCTCCAGAACGGCGATGAACAGGTCCCGGGCGACGGTCGAGTGCTGATAAATGCCGATCTTCATGCCGGCAAGGGCATCCTCCGGCAGGATCGCGGTGCAGCGCGCGGTAAACAGGGCCTGCGCCTCGCTGGACATGTCTTCACCTTCGGCGTTTCCTGTCTCGACTGTGCCTTTCAGCTTTTCCGCCCAGGCGGAAATCGCCTGTTCGTCATCCTTGGTGATTTCGCCGTCGGCGCGATAAAACTTGATGCCGTTACGGTCTGCGGGGATGTGCGAGCCGGTGATCATGATCGAGGCGGCGTTCTTTTTCTGCCCGAAAAAGGCGAGCGCCGGTGTCGGCAGCGCGCCGCAGTCGATTGGTGTGAAGCCCGATGCGGCGATGGCCCCCATGCAGCTGGCAGCAATGGCCGGGCTTGAGTCGCGAAAATCCTGTCCGACCAGTATCGGAGCGCCCTTTTCGGCCTGTCCGGTGTCCTCCAGATGGCGGCAGAACGCCGCAGAGTAGAGAGAGGAGGGTTCACCGAGAAGGTCTACCGAGAGGCCGCGCAATCCGCTGGTGCCGAATTTTACACTCATTGATACGATCTATCCTTTTTTCTACGCAATGTACCGGCCCAATAAAACCGCCGGCGAACTTTCAAAAAATGCAAAAGCTCCGTCGTAACGCAGCTTATTCCGAAAAGGACCACGCAACAGAGCGTTTCCGCCGTCAATCATGAGCCGTAAAATACTAGGCCATATGACCAACGCACTACGCATCCTGTGGTTCCGTTCATATTCTAGACAAGCAATACCAGCTTTAACAGCCCGATCCTGCTTTTGCTGCGCTGATGAAAACTTCATGGCGCGAACAGCCTCAGGAGAGGGTAACGCAGCCACGTGACAAAACCATCAAAAAAGTTTCACAGGACGCTTGCCGAATACCGCATGCTGTTTTATAGAGCAGCCGCTGGTCACGGAGTGTAGCGCAGCCTGGTAGCGCACCTCGTTCGGGACGAGGGGGTCGCAAGTTCGAATCTTGCCACTCCGACCATCAATTTTCCCGATATTTTTCCTTTCCTCCCGGTTTGCGTATGGCGAAGACCTTTATGGTCCGGTCGTCGCGCGTTTGCTGTCATTTTCGCCGTGTTGCAGTTCCCTGATCGGCCGGAAGCTCCTGCGGTGCAGTGGGCAGGGGCCGGCTTCGCTGAGCGCGCGAAGGTGACGGGCGGTTCCGTATCCGGCATGGGCATCGAAGCCGTAGGCGGGATAGAATGTCGCGGCAAGCGTCATCATCCGGTCTCGCGTAACCTTGGCGACGATCGAAGCGGCGGCGATGGACAGCGACCGGCCGTCGCCCTTGATCACCGGGTCGGCCTTGCAGGCAATGCCCGGCGGGCGATCACGGCCATCCGTCAGAACCAGGGCCGGTGCAACGGGCAGGCTGCAGACCGCGCGGCGCATGGCGTCGAGGCTGGCGGCGAGAATGTTGATCCGGTCGATCAGCGCCGGGCCGCTGGAGGCGACAGAGACGATGGCATCCGCCATGATCAGCTCGAACAGTTTCTCGCGCTTTCTGGCGGAAAGCTTCTTGGAATCATTGAGGCCTTCAGGAATGCGATCGGGGTCGAGGATCACCGCGGCGGCGACCACGGGGCCGGCCAGCGGACCGCGCCCGGCCTCGTCGCAACCGGCAACCGGCCAGAGGGCTTTCCGCCTGGCGGTCTGTTCCATCGAAAAATCGGGACCATCCGGCAGCAGATTGAAAAGGGCAGGAGAATCGGCAGGTGTGTTCAATGACATGACGTCATTTGACACCACCCGCCGATCTCCCGCAAGTCTCCTTCCGGTCTGACCCCGAAGGGCGACCGGGTGCGGCGGCAAAGGAGACTTCTTCGGCCCCGGCCCAGGGAACGGCCGGCCGGAAACACAACAGCACTGCCCCCCCGCCGAAGGTCGCAGGCAGGACTGGACCAGCGCATCAGAACAGGTTGAGCTGGGTGCCCGCGCCATCCGGCGGCACGAACAGATCCTCGCGCAGTGCGCCGCCCCGCCGTGCGAGGCCGAGCCGCTTGACGGCAAGCTCGAAACGCCGCGCGATCTGCCAGGCATAGGGACCGCTGCCTTTCATGCGCTTGCCGAACTCGGCGTCGTAATCCTTGCCGCCGCGCATCGACCGGATGAGGCTCATCACATGGCGGTAGCGTTCGGGGTGGTGTTCCAGAAGCCAGTCCTTGAACAGCGGTGCCACTTCCAGCGGCAGGCGCAGCAGAATATAGCTTGCTTCGCGCGCGCCGGCGGCCTTGCCGCTGTCGAGGATGCGTTCGATCTCGTGATCGGTCAGCGCCGGCACCACGGGCGCGACGGAGATGCCGACGGGAATGCCGTGTTCGCTCAGCGTGCGGATGGTTTCAAGCCGGCGCGGCGGCGTGGCGGCGCGCGGTTCCATTGCACGCGCAAGCTTGCGGTCGAGCGTGGTCACGGAAACCATCACCTTGACGAGATGTTTCTCCGCCATTGCCGACAGGATATCGAGGTCGCGCAGCACGAGCGCTGATTTCGTGGTGATCGAAACCGGATGATTGGCCTCGGCCAGCACTTCCAGCGTCTGCCGCATGATCCGCCAGGTCTTTTCGACCGGCTGATAAGGGTCGGTATTGGTGCCGATGGCGATTGTCCTGGCCTTGTAGCCGGGCTTTGCCAGTTCACGGGCAAGCTGGCGCGGCGCATCCGGTTTGGCAAACAGCTTCGTCTCGAAATCGAGCCCGGCAGAAAGCCCCATGAAACCGTGAGTCGGGCGGGCAAAACAATAGATGCAGCCGTGTTCGCAGCCGCGATAGGGGTTGATCGAGCGCTCGAACGGCACGTCGGGCGAGGTATTGCGGGTGATGATGGTCTTGACCTTTTCCACCTGGACTTCGGTGGCAAGCGCCGGCAGTTCATCATCGATATCCCAGCCGTCATCGAAATGCTCGCGCGTGACCGGTTCGAAACGGCCATCGGGATTGGCGGTTGCAGCCCGGCCGCGCCGCCGGTCACGCACCACCGGCTCGAAGTGGCGTTCGGGCGGCGGCGCGCTGGCAAAATCGGTAATGAAGGCATCATCCATGATCAGACCTCATCGGCTCATTGCGGTGTCCGGCCCCGAAAATGCGGGGTCCAACGGCAACACTTCATCATGAATTTATCGCACCGACGAGAACAAAGCAAGAACATTTATGTTCTCCTTTGCAACAGACCCGTTCCTTTGCCATAAGGAGATCATGCTCAGCGTCGTTATCGAAACTACAAATCACGAGGCGGAACTCGCCCATACGCTGTCGACGCTGGTTGTCGGCGCGGTCGAGGGGCTTGTCAGCGATGTCATTGTGCTCGATCACGGCTCAGACGACGGCACGGAGCGGGTGGCGGATGCCGCCGGATGCCACTATCTGCGCTCATGGGATCTTGCCGAGGTGATGCGTCAGGCGCGCGGTGACTGGATCCTCGTGCTGGAGCCCGGCGCACGGCCGCTTTCGGGCTGGGTCGAGGCGATCTTCGAACATATGGCGCTGGAAACGCGGCCGGCGCGGTTTTCGCGCTCGCGCCGGCATCGCCGGCCGCTCCGCCAGGTTCTGTTCCAGCGGCGCTGCCCGCTTGAAGTGGGCGTTCTCATGCCGCGCCAGCTGGCCGTCGAAAAGGCCCAGGCATGCGGCAAGTCCCCTCTGGCGCTTGCCCGCAGGCAGATGACGCGCAAGCTGTCCTGCGAGATCATTCCGGCCTGGGCTTCGGTCAGGGTCTGAAACGGCCCGTCGGCGTCAGCCGCGTTTGAGGTGCTCGTCGAGCCGCGGCATGATTTCCACGAAATTGCAGGGTTGCTGGCGGTAGTCGAACTGTTTTTCCAGAATACCGTCCCATGCATCGCGGCAGGCGCCCGGTGAACCGGGCAGCACGAAGACGAAGGTCTGGTTGCTGAGCCCCGCAGTTGCCCGCGACTGCACCGTTGATGTGCCGATCTTTTCGAATGAAATGCGGTGGAAGATGGCGGAAAAGCCGTCCATGCGCTTTTCGAACAACGGTTCGATGGCTTCCGGCGTCACATCGCGTCCGGTAAAGCCCGTGCCGCCGGTGGTCAGCACCACATCGACGGCCGGATCAAGGCACCAGCCTCGCACGACGCTTTCGATTTCGGCGCGGTCGTCACCGACGATCCGGCGGTCCGCGCATGCGTGGCCGGCGGTCTCGATGCGTTGCACAAGCGTGTCGCCGGAACGGTCATCGGCAAGCGTGCGACTGTCGGAAACGGTCAGCACGGCAAAGCGGACGGGAATGAAGGGGCGTTCAGCCATGGTGTTCTTCTCCTGCGGCAACGGTGGCGGTTGCGGTCACGAACCAGTCGGGCCGGGCATGGGAAAGCCGGTCTGCCGCAGCATGCGCGCTTTCACGGTCGCTAAACAGTCCGAAACATGTCGCACCCGAACCCGACATGCGCGAGAGGGACGCGCCTGATGACGACAATGCGTCCAGCACGGCATCAATGACCGGCGCAATCCGGTTTGCCGGCCGTTGCAGGTCGTTGCGGCTTTGCCGTACGAGGGCAATCCAGTCTTCCCATCGGTCTTCGGGCTGATCGCCAAGATCCATTGGCGGGTTGTGGCGGTTTTTTAGCGCCCTGAAAACTGCCGGGGTTGCAATCGGCTGAAGCGGATTTGCAAGCACGAGATCAAGGCGGGGAAAACCCGTCGCCGGCCGGATGGTATCGCCGATGCCCCGGGCAATCAGCGGGTGCGAGGCAAGGCACATCGGCACATCGGCCCCCAGCGAGATAGCGATCGCGTGAATGCTTTTCTCATCAAGGCCGGGCTGCCAGAGGCGAACGAGCCCGCGGAGCGCCGCAGCGGCATCGGCCGAACCGCCGCCGATGCCGGAGGAGGCCGGCAGGTTCTTCTCAAGATGGATATGAACCGGCGCGCAGGGCCTGCCCGTTTGAACCGCCGCCACGCGCAGCCGGTTGCGCGCTTTCAGCACCAGATTGCCGGTTTCCGGATCGTCATGATACGGCAGATCGTCAGCAAAACGCCCCGAAAGCGTAAACATGTCGCGGTCGCTTGGCGTGAAGGTCAGCCGGTCGCCGATATCGGCAAAGGTCACCAGCGAATCAAGCAGGTGATAACCGTCGCCGCGTTGCCCGGTCACGTGAAGCGCAAGATTGATCTTCGCCGCCGCGAATTCCGCGACCGCATCGCCGGCAGGCGCTGTGGTCACGGTGTCTTGACGGTATCGCCGTCTCCCTCGGGCGACTTGGCCAGCGGATTGGCGACATTTTCATCGTTGGCGACAAGGCCGTGGGCGATCTTTTCCCTGATTGCGGGAACGAGATCCTCTTCCGGTTCGCTGGCAAGCGCCTTGTTCCACTGATAGATCGCTTCGAGCTTGCGGCCCATCTGCCAGTAGGCATCGCCGAGATGGTCGTTGATCGTAGGATCGCCGGTATCCAGCGAAACGGCCCGCTCCAGCTCGCGCATGGCGTCTTCGTAGCGGCCGAGCCTGTAATAGGCCCAGCCGAGCGAATCGACGATATAGCCATCATCGGGGCGTTGATCGACGGCCTGATTGATCAGGTCCAGGCCCTTTTCGAGGTTCATGCCCTGATCGATCCAGGAATAGCCGAGATAGTTCAGAACCTGTGGCTGGTTGGGGTAAAGCTCAAGCGCGCGCAGGAAATTCGGCTCGGCCTTGTCCCATTCCTTCAGCCGTTCATAGGCAATGCCGCGCCGATAGAAAACACTCCAGTCCTCAGGCGCTGCCACCGCACCGATCCGGTCTGCCGCGCGGTCGAGCACATCGGCCATTTCCGCAAACCGCTTCTCGGCGGACAGAACGCTGGAAAGCGCCAGATAGCCGCGCCGGTCATCGGGCGCGTCTTCGATCAGCGCGTAAAACATATCGATCGCTTCATCGGTCCGTTCAAGCTCTGCAAGGGCAAGCCCCTGCTGCAGCTCGGCAAGCCGGTACTGGATCGCGTCTTCGGGAATGCGGGAGAAATAGGCCAGCGCCCGTTCCGGTTTGTTGTTGGCCGCTGCCACCACGCCGCGCAGGTAAAGCACATCCGGCTCTTCGGGTGAAAGGGCGTCGGAAAGGGCGAGGTAAAGCGAAACGATATCGTCGGAGGTGCCCTGATTAAGGGCCGCGGCGACCTGGAACAGCACCCCGGCCGCACCGGCAGACGTCGACTGCGGCAACCCCTCGACCGGCGCTCCGGCCTCGATCCGCTCACGGATCGGATCGAGTACGGCGCTGTTGAGGCCGTAGGTCTCGGCAACCGATACGGTGTCCAGCGCCTTGCGGGTATTGCCGGCCTGCTGTTCGATTGCGGCAAGGCCGATCACCGTTTTCAACATGGTGTCGGGCGCGGTCATGCCGCCTTCGCGATCAGCGAGCGCGGCGTTGAAATAGGTGCGGGCCCTGGCCGTGTCGCCGGAAAGGGCTGCAATCGCGCCGGCGTTGTAATTCTTGAAGAGGTTGAACCACGGCGGACCCTCGAGCGCGTCGATATCGGCCAGCGCCGCGTCCGGTTCGTCCTTGCCGGTCAGTGCCCAGGCCTTGAGCAGCTCGGCAACCAGTTCGTCCAGCGCGCTGCCGCCGAATGCGTCGAGCCGGGCAAGGGCGTCGTCATAATCCTTGCGGGACATGGCCGTCAGCGCCAGCGACAGATCGCGCAGCGGAACGAGCTGCGGCTCATCCGTGGTGTTTTCGGCCTGGGTTGCGGCGCTTTCGAGATCGCCGTTGAAGATCAGGGCGATGAAAAGCTGGTTATTGGTTCCCGTATCATTCGGGCGGTATTGCAGGGCCCTGCGGAAATAGGCGATCGCGCGGTCGAGGTCGTTGTCGAAGGCGGCAGACTGGCCCGCCAGAAGAGCGCCGGGGAAGCTTTCCGCCGTCACCGCTTCCATGGCCGCGTCGTTGCCGTCATCGGTCTGGGCCAAAGCCGGAAGGGGCAGCATCAGCGTTGCTGCCAGTGCCGCATTCCTCAGAAACCGTGTCATCGGGAGCGTGTTTGTCATCCAGAACCTTTCATCGGCGGATCGGTTTCCCGGACGGGTGGATCCGCCACTGCCGTCAACTGATGCGGGCGATGCAGTAATCGATCACTTCTTCAAGGGCGTGCCTGCCGGCCGACATGGGCAGCGGCGCGAGGGCCGCGCGTGCTGCCTCGCCATAGGCAAGGGCCCGGGCAATGGAATCGGCAAGCGCGTCGTGCCGGGTGATCAGCGTGCGGGCCTTTTCGAGCGCGGCATCGTCATTGACGCCGTCTTCCATCGCCTTGCGCCAGAACGCCTTTTCGATGTCGTTGCCGCGCTGATAGGCGAGGATCACCGGCATGGTGATCTTGCCTTCGCGGAAATCGTCGCCGACATTCTTGCCGAGATCGGCGCTGGAGCCGCCATAGTCGAGCACATCGTCGACAAGCTGGAAGGCAAGGCCAAGCGCCATGCCGTAGTCGCGCAGCGCCGTGCGTTCGGCCTCGGATGCACCGGCGATGATCGGGCCGACTTCGGCGGCGGCGGCAAAAAGTTCGGCCGTCTTTCCGCGGATGACGGCGATGTAATCGGCCTCCGTGGTCTCCATCTTCTTGGCGACGGAAAGCTGCAGCACTTCGCCTTCGGCGATCACGGCGGCGGCGTTGGAAAGCACCTTCAGCGCTTCCATGGAGCCGGTTTCCACCATCATTCGGAAAGCCTGACCCAGCAGGAAATCCCCGACCAGAACGCTGGCCTGGTTGCCCCAGATCATCCGCGCACTCGACTTGCCGCGCCGCATGTCGCTTTCGTCAACGACATCGTCATGCAGCAGGGTGGCGGTGTGCATGAACTCGACGCTGGTAGCGAGATAGACGTGATATTCGCCGCGATAGCCGAACATGCCGGCCGCTGCCAGCGTCAGCATCGGGCGAAGGCGTTTTCCGCCCGACGAAATCAGGTGGTTGGCAACTTCCGGTATCATCTCGACATCGGAACCGGCCTTTGACAGGATAAGCTTGTTGACGCGCTCCATGTCTGCCGCGGTCAGGTCCACGATGGGCTTGACCGAGCCGGATGGTTTGTTCTCTTGTGCTAGCGATGTAACGGCGCTCAAAGCAGCTCGCTCCTGTTGAAACCTGTTTGCCGACAATAGGGAGCGGCGGCAGGAGCGACAAGGGGCAAATTGTTCCTTTTCAATGAAAATCGGGAGTTTCACATGGCCCTTACCAATCTGATGCGGACCAATGACGCCGTGGTTCTGGGCCTCGCCGAGAGCCTTCTGAAAGACGCCGGTATTCACTTTTTCGTGGCCGACCGGTCGATGAGCGTTATGGAAGGCTCGCTCGGGCTGCTGCCGCGCCGGCTGATGGTGGATGCGGACCGTGAGGCCGATGCCCGCGTGATCCTGACAGAGGCGGGGCTTGGCAAGGAGCTTGAGCCGGAATGAACGCGCCACCGCTGAAAACCGTTGATGCTTTCCATCGCGGCCGCTTCCATCTGGTGCAACCCAGGGGGCGCGGCCACCGGGCGGGCATGGATGCGATGCTGCTGGCCTCGATGGTGGATGGAGCCGGGCCCTTGAAGGTTGCCGATCTTGGCGCGGGGGCGGGTGCTGCAGGACTGGCCGTTGCCGCACGGCTTTCCGATGTCACGGTGAGCCTGTTCGAGATTTCGCCGGAGATGGCAGACTATGCGCGCCAGACGCTGGCGCTTGGCGAAAATGCCGGGCTTGCCACACGGGTCTGCGTTTACGAGGCCGATGTGACGCTGAAGGGGGCTCTCCGCAATGCCGCGGGGCTGACCGACGATAGCTTCGATCACGTGATCATGAACCCGCCGTTCAACGCGGCGGCTGACCGCCGCACACCCGATGCGCTGAAAGGTGTAGCTCACGCGATGGCGGAAGGGCTTTTTGAAAACTGGATCCGCACGGCCGGGGCCATCCTGAAACCCGGGGGGCAGATGTCGCTGATTGCCAGGCCGGAATCGATCGGCGCCATTATTGCAGCCTGCGGCAACCGATTCGGCGGCCTCGAGATCACGCCGGTTCATGCCCGCGAGGGCGAGGACGCCTTTCGGATACTGGCAAGCGCGGTCAAGGGCTCGCGCGCGCGGCTTGCGCTGCGGGCGCCGCTGGTCATGCACGGGCCAGATGGTCACGCCTTTCTGCCGCGTGTCGACGATCTGAACAATGGCCGTGCATCCTATCCGCGCAGCGCCGCGGCACGGCCGGCAAATCTTTAGGTCCCGCTCTTGTCTTTGGCGAGGCTGCGCATACATGCTCAGAAACGCTTGATTGAGGTGAGGACAGGATGAAAAAGCTGGTCGCCGGGCTGATCCCGAAGAAGTTCCGCAAGGACAGGACGATCATTCCAGTCGTGAAGCTTTCCGGGGCGATCATGGCCGGCGGTTCGCCGGGGCGGCGCAGCCTCAGCCTCGCCTCCGTTTCCGCAGCGCTCGACAAGGCGTTCTCGATGAAGGCAAGCCCGTGCGTAGCGCTCTCGCTCAATTCGCCGGGCGGCTCTCCGGTCCAGTCGCGGATGATCTTCCAGCGCATCCGCGCGCTTGCGGAAGAGAAGAACAAGCCGGTGCTGATCTTCGTCGAGGATGTTGCAGCCTCCGGCGGCTACATGATCGCACTTGCCGGTGACGAGATTTTCGTCGATCCGACCTCGATTGTCGGCTCCATCGGCGTTGTCTCCGGCGGTTTCGGCTTTACCGGGCTGATCGAAAAGCTCGGTGTCGAGCGGCGCGTCTATACCGCCGGCGAGAACAAGGTGATGCTCGATCCGTTCCAGCCCGAAAAGGAAAGGGACATCGCCTTCCTGAAAGACCTGCAGGGCGAAATTCACCAGGTCTTCATCCAGATGGTGAAGGAACGGCGCGGCGCCAAGCTGGCGGATAACCCGGACCTGTTTTCGGGCCTGTTCTGGAGCGGGATTTCCGGTGTCGAACTCGGCCTTGTCGACGGTATCGGTGAAATCCGCTCGACGCTGAAGAGCCGCTATGGCGACAAGGTGGAACTGAAGCTCGTTTCCGCGCCGACCGGTTTGCTCGGCCGGGCCAAGCCCGGTGTCGCCGCCGGCGGTTTCTCGGGGCCGGAAATGGCATCCGGTTTTGCCGCCGGGCTTGCCGAAACGGCAGAAGAGCGCGCATTATGGGCGCGTTACGGATTGTGAGGAGGCCGGCATGGGACGGTTTATGGTTCTCGCCGCCATCGCAGGCGGCGGCTACATGCTCTACCGCAAGTTCATCAACGACGCGGAAGCCGTGACGGCGCGCGGCGAACAGAAGCGCGCCGAGCAGAAGAACGGTGCCTCCGGTACGCTGGTCAAGGATCCGGCGACCGGCGAATATTACGTCAAGAAACCGGATACGCCCTGAGGGCGTCGGCTGCCCGCGCTCCGGCTTGCCCGCTTACCGGTTGACCGTGCACCGCACCGGTGTTCGCCCGGTCCTGCCCGCCACAATTTTGACATTTTTCAGACGACTTGCCGCCACTTTCATCAAAGTGTTACACTCAAGGTGTGGGCGGCGAAACTGACTCGCGCAAAAGCTGCGATCCGTTCACGCGGAGTTGTTCGACGTGCCTGTTTAGCCGGATTGTTGTTCCGTCACGGTCGTATCGGCCGTGAAGGGCCTTCCGGAAACGGCAACTCCCCGGAAAACGGAAGGCGCGATGGCAGAAAGCTCTCGCGATTTCCTCCCTGAGGAACAAGGTCGCAAACGGAGGGATCTGTCATGAGCTTCGGCGTCACTGTCAGTCTGACACTATATTTTGTCTTGATGATTGCCATCGGCATTTATGCCTGGCGCAAATCCACGTCCAATTCGGAAGAATATATGCTCGGCGGGCGTCAGCTTTCGCCGGCCGTTGCCGCCCTTTCCGCCGGCGCGTCCGACATGAGCGGCTGGCTGCTGATGGGGCTGCCCGGCGCGCTGTTCGTCTCCGGCCTGACGCAAAGCTGGATCGGTATCGGCCTCGTCGTCGGCGCCTTTCTCAACTGGATCATCGTCGCCCCGCGGCTGCGCGAACAGACCGAACGCTATGACAACAGCCTGACGATTCCGGAATTTCTGTCGAAACGCTTTCCGAGCAAGGCGATGGCGCTCAGAAGTGTCTCCGCGATTGTGATCGTTGTCTTCTTCGCCGTCTACACCGGTTCGGGCCTTGTGGCCGGCGGCAAGCTGTTCGACACCGCCTTTCCCGACCTCATCCACATCGGCAATCTTTCCGCCTACCAGACCGGTATCGTCCTGACGATGGGTATCGTGCTGGTCTATACGCTGATCGGCGGCTTCCTCGCCGTCAGCCTCACCGATTTCGTCCAGGGCTGCATCATGATGTTGGCGCTGGTGATCATGCCGCTCGTCGTCGTCTACAAGGCCGGCGGCCTCGGCGTATCGGAAGCCAGGATGATGAGCGTCGATCCCAATTTCCTGTCGATGTTCCACGGGCTGACCGTGATCGGCTTCCTCTCGGCGGTCGCCTGGGGGCTTGGCTATTTCGGCCAGCCGCACATCATCGTCCGCTTCATGGCAGTGCGCTCGGTGGCGGATGTGCCGAAGGCGCGCAATATCGGCATGGCATGGATGATCATTTCGCTTGCCGGTGCTGTCGGGCTCGGCATTTTCGGCCGCTCCTATGTGGTCGGCAACAATATCGACATTGCCGACCCGGAAACCATCTTCATCATTCTCGCCAACCAGTTGTTCATTCCACTGGTCACCGGTTTTCTGCTGGCGGCCCTGCTGGCGGCGATCATGAGCACGATTTCGAGCCAGCTTCTGGTCGCCTCGTCCTCTCTCACGGAGGATTTCTATCGCCTGTTCCTGCGTCGCCATGCCAGCGAGCGGGAAATGGTCAATATCGGCCGTTTGTTCGTTCTGGTGGTTGCCATCGTTGCCGGCATCATCGGCTGGAACCCGGATTCCAAGGTGCTTGGCCTCGTTTCCAATGCCTGGGCCGGTTTCGGCGCAGCCTTCGGCCCGCTGATCATCCTGTCGCTCACTTGGCGGGGCATGTCGGGTGCCGGTGCCGTTGCGGGCCTCATTGCCGGCGCGGTGACGGTGATCGCCTGGATTGCGCTTGGCTGGAACCAGAGTTTCATGGGCGGTCCCGGCGTCTACGAGATCATTCCGGGCTTTATCATCGCCTTCATTGCCATCTGGGCGGTGAGCCTGGCAACGCCCACCAAGGATGAGTTCCGTCCGCTCGAACCTGCCGCCGAATAAAACCGGCGACAGGTCTGCCGGGATCCCCTTTCCGCCCGCAGGGCGGGGAGGGCTCAGGATGGTGTTGTCACATCGGTGGATAAAAGGTGGCCGGGATGCGCCCGGCCGGCCATCTTCAAAGCCTTGTCGTACAGCTGCCGCCGGGAGCCTTCAACTGGTCTGCCGGTCCCGTTTCGACCTGCCGATCCATTCATAGATCTCGGCGCTTTTCTGCGCTGATGACGAACAGCCGCAGCCGCAACTGCAGCCATCGCTCGCGCAGGCCGGAGGCGCGTCCGACAACAACCGGACGGAGCCCTTGCGTTCAAGAACGGCCATGATGTCCTCCACCGCTTCAATGTCGGTATCGAAGCGATTGGAAAGCTCCTGAACGGATGCGATCCGGTTTTCGGTCAGGTGATGACGAATATCCGAGAGAAGCATATCTGCGCTCCTTGTTCCTTATGCTGCTGCGCTGTGTGAATTGCCCGCAACGGTCGTTTTCGTGCCGGACAGGAGCCGCATTGCCGCGATCACGATGGCGAAAAGGCCAAGGATAACGGCGGTCCATGCGACGGACGCAGCGGGGTGGGCGGCTAATGTGCCAAGCTGATAGACCAGTACGGCGGTTCCATAGGCAAGGCCGGTGGTCCAGGTGGATGCGAACAGCGTCCAGGCGGTGCCGGTTTCGCGCCAGATGGCGGCCGTTGCGGCCACGCAGGGCATATAGAGCAGGATCGCCAGAAGATAGGCGAATGCCCCGATCCGGCCGTCGAAACGTGCTGCCATGGCGCCGAAGATGCCGGTCGAAACGCCCTGTTCTTCTGCCGCGACCGTCTGATCGGCGATGTCGCCAACGCCGATGCCGAGGGGATCGGCGAGGCTGGCCGCCGCATCAACCAGATTGGCGGGAATGGTGGCGAACGCCTCGCTGATGCCGGCGGTGACGCTGAACGGTTCTTCCGCTTCTCCGCCGACGGCCTCGTCTGCGGCGATCTGGCCGTAAAGCGCATTCAGCGTGCCGACCACTGCCTCCTTGGCAAAGATGCCGGTGAACAGGCCCACGGTTGCCGGCCAGTTGTCTTCGTGAATGCCCATCGGCTCGACAACGGGCGTAATGCTGCGACCGATCGCCGACAGCACCGAGGCATCCGTATCGTCATTGCCGAAGGAGCCGTCGGTGCCCAGCGAGTTCAGGAAACCCAGTACCACGACAACGGCGATGATGACCTTGCCGGCCTTGAACATGAAGGCTTTCAGCCTGTCCCATGTCGTTCTGACGAGGCTTTTGAATGTCGGGATGTGATAGGGCGGCAGTTCCATGATGAAGGGTGAAACCGGACCGCGCAGCAGCGTGTTCTTCAAAAGCAGTCCGGTGGCAACGGCTGCCAGAATGCCGATCAGGTAAAGCGCGAAGACGACATTCTGCCCGCCGACGGGAAAGAACGCGGCGGCAAACAGCGCATAGACCGGGAGCCGTGCGCCGCAGGACATGAACGGCGCCATCATCACCGTCATGATCCGGTCGCGGCGATTGTCGAGCGTGCGTGTCGCCATCACGGCCGGCACAGAACAGCCGAAGCCGAGCACCATCGGAATGAAGGATTTGCCGGGCAGGCCGATGGTGCGCATCGACCGGTCCATGACAAAGGCGGCGCGGGCCATATAGCCGGAGTCTTCCAAAAGCGTCAGGAACAGGAACAGAAAACCGATCACCGGAATGAAGGTCGAAACGGTCTGGATGCCGGCGCCGACGCCCTGCGGCAGGATGGTGATCAGCCAGCCGGGCGCACCGACAGCGGCCATCGCCTCGCTGGGCCAGTCGACCAGCAGCGTTCCGGTCAGAATGTCGAAGAAATCGATGAAGGCGCTGGCGAAATTGATGGCGAACAGGAACATCACATACATGACCGCCAGAAAGATCGGAATGCCGAGCACCCGGTTCAAAACC
Source organism: Martelella mediterranea (assembly GCA_003001975.1). Lineage (GTDB taxonomy): Bacteria > Pseudomonadota > Alphaproteobacteria > Rhizobiales > Rhizobiaceae > Martelella > Martelella mangrovi. The sequence continues at coordinate 156,661 of PVUG01000009.1, read as the reverse complement.
ACGGCGTCGATCCGGTCCGACAGGGTGCGCGAAATCCGGTGCGTGCGTTTGACCGCGGCGCGGGCGAGGCCGTTGGCAAAGCCGAAGCGGATATCGGCAAACAGAATGTCGATGTCTTCGTCGAGCGCATCCTCGACGCCTTCGCGCAGGACCGCCGCCTGACGGGTGAGTGCTTCGCCTGCCTTGCTCTCCAGCGCGCTGTCGCCCTCAAGCAGTCTGGCGGCAAGCCAGCGGGCATTGATCGTGCCGTGCTGGGTCATGGCGGAAAGGTTTTGCGAAAGCGCCGCGATGGCTGCCTCGACCTCCGGCTGGTAGGTCAGGCGCGCCGTCGGCAGGCTGGCGGCGTTGGCGACGGCGATGACGGCGTCTTTCAGTGCGGCGATCCCCTTGCCGCGCTTGGCGACGATTGGCACCACCGGGCAGCCGAGCATGCCGGACAGCCTGTCGCAATCGATCCTGAGGCCGTTTTCGCTGGCCATGTCCATCATGTTGAGCGCGATCACGACCGGAACCTGCATTTCGAGCAGCTGGGCGGTCAGATACAGATTGCGCTCCAGATTGGAGGCGTCGACGATATTGAGAACGAGGTCCGCCTCGCCGGAAAGGATGTAGTCGCGGGCAATCGTTTCATCGAGGCCGGCCTCGCTGCCGTCGCCGAGAGAATAGGTGCCGGGCAGGTCAACGACATTCACGGTGGCGCCGTCATGGACGAAACGGCCTTCCTTGCGGTCGACGGTGACGCCCGGCCAGTTGCCCACCCGCTGGCGAGAGCCGGTCAGGGCGTTGAAAAGTGTGGTCTTGCCGCAGTTCGGATTGCCGGCCGTTGCGATCATGATGGTCGTCATGACGGCACCCTTTCGCCCTGAAATGCCGACAGTTCGTTGCGGCGTAGCGACAGGGCAAAATCGCGGATGCGGATTTCGACAGGGTCGCCGAGCGGCGCAATCCGGGTCACGACGAAATCGGTGCCTGGTATGATGCCCATGGCGAGCAGGCGCTGACGATCCTGCCGGTTGCCGCGGTGGTATCCGGTCACCCGGATTGTTGCGCCGACTTGCAGGTCTTCGGATGTCATTGTCTGGATCTCCCTATTCGCAAAAATCGCCTGACGGCGCGACGCTGATCTTGGCGGCCATGCCCGCACCCAATGCGATGCGGGTTTCACCGAAACCGCCAAGGGCGACCACCAGCGGCCCGCCCTCGGATCGGCAGACGATCCTGAGACGCGTGCCGGGCTGGATGCCGAGTTCGCCAAGGCGTTTGTGGAAACGGTCCCCCGGTTTCAGCGCGACGACACTGAGCCAGACGCCTTCATCGGCAGCGGCGAGGGGGAAGGGCCGCGCCTCGGGCTGGCGGGCCGGGGCATCGCCGGTAGCCTGTTGCTTGAAGCGGGTTTGAAGCCTGCATTCGCTGCGTGATGCAAAACCAAGGGTGATATCGGACATGGCGGCTATCGCAATAAAACGTGACGGAAGTAATCAACTTTCATGTCCGCAATACGCGCCCGCAGGCCGGTTGATGCTTTGACCTGGGTCAATGGAGAATAAAAACCGGCGATGCGTTATATTGACGTTTGTCACATTCGAATGGAAAGCACATTTTGGATTTTTATTGGAAATTTGAGAAAAATAGACAAGTATTTACGGTGATTAAGGTCAAGTATTTTCTCCGGAATACGTGTTAGGCAGGAATTGTTGCGGGCACATTCCCGTGTGTCCGAAGAAAAAGAGGACGAAAGCCATGAGTGACAAAAACGTCTGCCGTGAGTGCGCATTCTACGAAGATCACGTCGCCAATGACGGCTCGGTTACGCAGAATGCCGGTCTCTGTCGTTTCAATCCGCCGGTTTCCCAGCCTGAAAGCAATTCACGCGGGCTGTGGCCCGTTGTCGCTGCCGAAGACTGGTGCGGCCATTTTCATGCTCCGGCAGCCAGCAAGGCGGCCTGAACGCGACCTGTCGAAAACTGCCAGACGGACAGAAAACGCCGTCTGATGCGCATCGCAAGCATAGGGAAGCCGAGGCCTGATGCCGGCGGCATGTACCGAAGTCGGATGTCCAAAATGTTTTTATCAAAGCCGATGTCCGGCAGAACATCCTGCCGGGCATTTTCTGCTGTTGTCTTCCAGCATGGCCAGACAGACATCGACCTGTTTCGCCGGTGTGACGAAACGCGCTGATTGTTGCTTCCGGATTGCCGGTCCGGCGCCCGAGCGCGCAGAAATGTCCTATGTCGTGTCACGACATCGCGCGGCAGCGCCCTTGAGGAACAGATCCCAGGCGCGGTAAAAATAATCGTCCTGTGTGGCCGTTCCATCGAAATCCGACTCACCCAGAAGCTTTGCCATCAGCGGCCTTATCGATGTGGCATAAAGAAGCTGGTTTGCGAGAAATTCGGCATCGCCGGGGCTGAGCGCGCCCTGATTCTGGGCCTCTTCCACAAGTCCGGTCAGGCGCTGCATAATCGGATCGCCGGTTTCCGGTTTGCGTTCCCCCAAGGCGGCCGGTTCGCTGAGAACGACGCGGTTGAGGGCGACCAGCTGCGGCCGCATATTGGCGGCGAGCATGGCGCGTGCATATTGTCGCAGCCGGTCAAGTGCGGTGCCGTCCTGTCCCAAGGCGGCATCGAGATCGGCCAGAACCTCCGCCTGAAGTCCTGTCACCAGGGTGTTGAACAGGGCGGCCTTGGACGGATAGCGCCGGTAGATCGTGTCCTTGCCCGCGCCGCAGCGGCTGGCGACCTGCTCCATCGAAGTGGCGGCAAAGCCCTGTGCGGCAAACAGGTCGGAGGCCGTCTCCAGTATCTGGCGCTCAAGCCGGGCGGCTGCTTCCTTCGAAGGGCGACCGCCGCGCGGGCGTGATGCCGGTGCGGGCTGCCCTTCTGTATCCTTGCCGTCGCGGCCTTTGTGTTCCTTGGTGTTCATCGCTTTTGTCATCCGAAACCGACTGCGTCATCCAGCGTGGATTCTATCCGCTGCCATAAACCAAACGCAACCGTTCTGTTGCTGTCTTGCAACGGCAAATAATATGAGTAAAAAAGTCATAATTATAACTGGACGGTAACGTCCCGTTTTGTTAGGCGGATGTCACGAAGGAATTTTCGGACAGAGAGGTTACCCGATGAGAATGCCATCCCGGCTTGCCCTGCTTTCAGCCACAACAAGTCTGCTTGCTCTAGCAAGTCCGGTTTTGGCGGAGGACGACACGACGCTTCTGGCGCCCGTGACCGTCGAGACTGAGATCGACCTTCAGGCCGAATCCGGCGCTTCCGTTTTCGTCCGGGACACGTCAGCGGCGATGAAAACCGAAACGCCGGTGATCGAGACGCCGCAATCGGTAACCACGGTAACGCGCAGGCAGATGGACGAGCAGAGCCCGCAGACCGTCAGCCAGGCGCTGCGCTATACCGCCGGTGTGCTCTCCGATCGCGACGCCAATACCCGTTACAGTTCGATTTTCATGCGCGGCTTCGGCGCGTTCGGGACCGCGACAAATTACGTGAGCTACATGGACGGGCTGAAACTACCGCGCGGGCAGGCCTTCGCCCAGGTGGCCATCGATCCCTATCTGCTTGACCGCATCGACGTGCTCAAAGGTCCCTCCGGCGTGCTCTACGGCCAGATGAACCCCGGCGGGCTTGTCGATCAGGTCAGCCGGGTTCCGGCGGCCGAGCCCTATAACGAGGTCTTCCTGCAGGGCGGATCGTTTGGCCGGGTTCAGGGTGGCATCACCTCGCGCGGTTCGCTGACGGAAGATGACAGCCTGCTTTACAGCTTCACCGGTATCGGGCGTTCTTCCGGCACTCGCTATGACGATGTCGATGAAGAGGTCTACGGTTTCGCTCCGTCCCTGACCTGGCAGCCCGATCTGGATACGTCGCTGACGATTTCCGGCTATTACCAGAAGACACCGGAGGGCGGCTATTTCAACTCCACCTATCCGACCTTTCTGGCGCCCGAGGAATACCGCTCCTATCTCGACCGGGACATGAATATCGGCGATCCGAATTACGACTATTTTCATCGCGAACAATATGGCATCGGCTACGATTTCGAACATTATTTCACCGAAAGCGTGAAGTTCGAATCCGCGCTGCGTTATTCGGATGTCGATATCGACTTCCGCTCGCTGCAGATGTCAGCGCCGCTGGATGCGAACGGGAACATCCCCCGGCATGCGCTGCAATCCATCGAGCAGGTCGGTGGTGTCTCGACGGATAACCGGCTGACATTCGAATTCGATACCGGTGCCGTCGAGCACACGATGCTGGCCGGTTTCGACTATCAGCATTCCAGCAGTGACTGGCAGTATCGCTATGGCGCGGCACCGTCGCTGAACGTTGTCGATCCGGTCTACGGGGAACCGATTGCGCCGCTGATGACGATCATCGACAGCACGCAGAAGCTGGAGCAGACGGGTATCTACCTGCAGGATCAGATGAGCCTTGGCGGTCTTCATGCCGCCCTCGGCATCCGCCACGACTGGACCGAGCAGAAATCCGACAATCATCTGGCAGGCACCGCCTCCAGCCAGTCGGATGACGCCACCACCTACAGGGCCGGCCTTCTCTACGCATTCGATAACGGTATCTCGCCCTATGTCAGCTATTCGACATCCTTCGAACCGGTTATCGGCGTCGATGCGGCGGGCAAGCCGTTTGTGCCCAGCGAGGCCGAACAGTATGAGATCGGCGTCAAATACGAGCCGACCGGTTGGGATGCGCTGTTTACCGTTTCCGCATTCGATATCACCCAGCAGGATGCGCTGGTGCCGGACGAACTGAACTTCAGCCGTCAGGCCGGTGAAATCCGCTCGCGCGGGCTGGAATTCGAGGCGCGCGGCAATCTGACGGAGGAATTCGAGCTGATCGCGGCGCTGACGCTGCTCGACACCGAATATGAAAAGACCGCGATTGCGGCCAATGAGGGCAACCACCCGCAGGCAGTGCCGGATTATTACGGCTCGGTCTGGGCCAACTACACCTTCATGGGCGGGGCTCTGGAAGGTCTGTCCCTCGGTGGCGGGTTGCGCTTTGTCGGATCGAGCTATGCGGACGATGCCAATACGGTGAAGGTCGATGGCTATACGCTGGTGGATGCGGCTTTGCGCTATGACTTCGGCGCCAGAAACGAGAAGCTGAAGGGCCTTGAGGCGACCTTCAACGTCACCAACCTGTTTGACGAAGACTATTATGCAAGCTGCAGCACCGGGTTTTATTGCCAGTATGGCGATGGCCGCCAGTTCCTTGCCGGTCTGAATTACAAGTGGTGACGGCCATGAAGCTGACCAGACGCACATTCTGCGGTGCCCTGCTTGTTGGCGGGGTTGCCGCAGGCCGCACCGCATGGGCGAACGGACCGCAAACCATCGTCGATATGATCGGGCGGCGGGTTGACCTGCCTGCCGCACCGAAGCGGATTGTCCTGCTCGAGGCCCGCGATATCGTCACAATGGCGATGCTCGTCGACGATCCGGCCGCGCGCGTGGTCGGCTGGGCGGCGGTGGACCGGATCGACAGCCCTGTCCTTCAGGCAGAACTGACCGGCGATCACGAGATTGCGGTGGTCGGCAAGCAGGGGCCGGATACGGTTTCGCTGGAAGGCATTGTCGGTCTGGAACCGGATCTGGTCGTTTCCAATTTCTACATGACGCCGCTGGGCGAGGACGACCTTCTGGTCAGGCGCCTGAGGGAACTCGGCATTCCGGTCATCTTCAGCGATCTTGCCACCAATGCCGCGCCCGGCGATGCGGCAAGGCCAGGCCCGCAGGAAACGCTTGAAGCGCAGATGCGCATGTGGGCGGATGTGCTGGGTGCTGCCGCCCGCGCCGATGATTATATGGCGTTTTACCATCGTCATCTGAACCGTGTGCGCGATTGCCTGAAGGATGCCGCGCCGGTGACGACCTATCTGGAAATCCAGTCGACGGTGAGCGATTGCTGCTGGGCGGCGGGCACCACGGTCTGGGGCGAACTGCTGGCGCTTGCCGGCGGCGAGACCCTGCCGGGGGTGACCGAAGCCTGGTATCAGAAGCTTCAGCTGGAACATCTTCTGTCGACGCCGTTCGATGTCTACATCGCTTCCGGCGGCGGTTGGGCCGCCGGCGGGCGTCCGGCGATCGGCCCCGGCCTCTCCCCGCAAGAAGGACGGGAAGGGCTGAAGCGGCTGATCGGCAGAACCGGGTTCAGCGGGCTTGATGCGGTTCGCGAAAACCGGGTCTATGGCATCTGGACCGGGCTGATCGCGTCTCCGCCGCTCAACATCCTGTTCATCGAATGCGCGGCGAAATGGCAGCATCCGGCACTTTGCGCGGATATCGACCCCGGCGAGACGCTTGCCGAAATCAACGGCCGGTTCATGAGCGCCCCCGTTGACGGGCCGCTCTGGGTCGGGCTGGAGGGCTGAGGCATGGAAGATGAGGCTTCGGGAAAGGCGGCATTTCGGGCATGGGCAGAGATCGATTTTCCGAAGATCGACGCCTATTTTGAACCGATCGTCGAATCCATCGCCACCCATGATATGCAGATCATCCGAAAGGGGCCTTGCTGTCGGGTGGTGTCGGACTTCGGCACGGCGCAACTGGAAATGCTGCCCGGGCAGTTGCTGCTGATGGTCGAGACCGATGACAGGGCCGCGCTCAACCGGATGAAATATGCGCTTTACGGCCCGATTTCCTTCATCGCCGCACGGGAAAACCCGGTCATCGTCTGGTCGGGCGATGATACCGGGCTGACGCCGCTTGACGATTTGCGCGTTGTGCAGGTGAAGGAAACCGTCCCGCTCACACCGCATATGCGCCGCATCGTGTTTTCCGGCGCGGACCTTGGCCGTTTCGACCGTATCGACCAGCTTCACTGTCGACTGATCTTCCAGCCCAAGGGGATGCGCGTTCCCGAATGGCCGGGGCTTGATGCAAACGGCCATATCGTCTGGCCTGAAGGCCGGAAACTGGATACGCGGGTCTACACGATCCGCGCCATCGATGCGGCGAAAGGCGAGGTCACCATCGATTTCGTGCTCCATGCCCATGCGGGACCGGCCACCCGGTGGGCCATGGCTGCAGCGCCCGGCGATGTCATCGGCATGGTCGGCCCCGCCGCCAACGGCCTCGAACCGGCGGCATTTTACGTGTTTGCTGGCGATGAAACGGCGCTTCCCGGGATCGCCCGCATGATGGCGGCGCTCGACAGGTCAGCGACAGGGCATGCTTGCATCGAAGTTGACGGTCCCGATGACGTGCAGAAACTCGACTGTCCGCCCGGCATCAGCCTCAACTGGCTGTTTCGCAGCGGCGCGCCGGCGGGAACGACAACAAAGCTGGAAGAGGCCGTGCGCGCCGTCGCCTGGCCGGCCGATCTTTCATCCGCGTTTTTCTGGGGCGGTTGCGAGCACAAGGCGTTCCGCAAGATCCATCGGTTGCTCAGGCATGAACGCGGCCTGCCGCGGGACCGGATGGTGCTCTATTCGCACTGGCACCGGCTCTTGAGCGAAGAACAGATCATCGAAGAGGGCGCATCTGCCTATCTGCCGGATTAGGCGGAGGGCTGATGCTCTCCGGGGCCTAGACGATTTCGGATGGTCTCAGCCGGCAGTTTTCCGCAGTGTCGGCTGTTTCCATCTGCAGGGTTGCGTGGCCGATTTCGAACGTGTCGTGAAGCTCGTCGGGCAGGGTGGCCAGCAGGCTTTTGGCATGGCCCTCCGCACAGACGATATGGGCTGTGAGCGCTGTTTCCGTAGTGCTCAGGGCCCAGATATGGAGGTCATGAACCTCCTCGACGCCCTCTGCACCTTCAATGTGGCGGCGCACCTTGTCGATATCGATGCCCGCCGGAACGGTATCCATCGCCAGTCTGACGGAATCGCGCAGGAGACCCCATGTGCCGATCAGGATGACCAGGCCGATCACCAGGCTGACGGCCGGGTCGATCCATGTCCAGCCGGTCCATCCGATCACGATGGCCGCGATGATGACACCGACGGTGACGCCGGCATCGGCGGCCATGTGGAGGTAGGCGCCGCGGATATTGAGGTCCGACTTCCGCCCCGAGGCAAACAGCCAGGCGGTGAAGCCGTTGACCAGTACGCCGGCAAGCGCCACCCAGATGACCACGCCGGTTTCAATCGGCTCAGGTTCGAAGAACCGGCCGATCGCCTCCCAGCTGATGGCGCCGACGGCCACAATCAGAATGATAGCATTGGCAAGCGAAGCGAGGATCGGCGCACGTTTGAAGCCATAGGTGCGGCTGCCGCCCGGCGGCTTGGCCGCCAGCCAGATTGCGCCCCAGGCCAGAACCAGGCCCAGCACATCGGAGAGATTGTGACCGGCATCGGCCAGAAGCGCCAGTGATCCGGTGAAAACGCCGAAAACGGCCTCCAGCACCACATAGATGATGTTGAGGCTGATGCCGATTGCAAAAGCACGTCCGAAATTCTGCGGTGCATGGGAATGGCCATGCCCGCCATGGCCATGACCACCATGATGACTGTGCCCGCCATGGTCGTGATGATGCTCGGACATTTGTGCCTCCACGTTTGAGATGCGCACGAATGTAGAAGCTATAGCGGGATGAGGTTCAAGAGGGCCGGGCACAAAAAATGCGCCCGGTTTGTCGCAGCGCCTTAGCGCTTGGTGCTGCCGAGGCCCCAGATGGCGATTGCCGCAATGATGATGCTGACCACCACGTTCCAGCCGGCAAAGGACAGGCCCAGCACGCGCAGGGCGGCTTCATCGCATTTCGGTCCGGTTACGCGGTTGAGGTCAGCCAGAAGCGAATTGGCGTCCGTGGTCATGCCGGAAAGCGCGCCGGAGCAATCCGCAGGCCCCGCCCACCAGTGCCATTCGATGCCGGAGTGATAAACGCCCATCACCATGCCCCAGACCATCAATGCGGCGATGATGACAAGCGCGAGCTTGCCGATCACGCGCGGCATGAACCCGAAACGCCAGGCGAGCAGCCCGACAATGCCAACGGGCACGCCGATATAATAGGGTTTGCGCTCCAGAAGGCAGAGATGGCAGGGGATGTAGCCGCCGAGATGTTCGAAGCCGAGGGCCGAAAGCACCGAGACGGCCATGCCGAGGGTCACCAGAACGAGGCTGATGACGAGGCGGTTGTCTGTGACGAAACGGGGGAGCATGATGTGCACCTAGAAGACATATTTGACGAGATAGAATCCGCCGAACAGAAGAACGACGAAGACGGTGAAGAGAATACCGAGATATTTCTCGATGAAATCGCGGATCGGCACGCCGTAGCGATTGAGCAGAAAGGCGATCAGGAAGAAGCGGAACGACCGGCCGATGACGCTGACCAGCAGGAAGATGCCGAAATTCAGCCCCGTCGCGCCGGAAAAGATCGTCAGCACCTTGTAGGGAAACGGCGTGATGGCGGCAAACAGCACGCCCCAGCCGCCCCAGGTATTGTACCATTCGGCGATCTGTTCGAAGGAATGCTCCTTGCCGTAAAAGGCGAGGATCGGCTGGCCGACGGTCTCGAACAGGAACAGGCCGATCAGGTAACCGCCGATGGCGCCGATGATCGAGGCAAGTGTGCAGATGAAGGCGATACGCACCCATTTGCGCGGTTTGGCGATCACCATCGGGATCATCAGCACGTCCGGCGGAATCGGAAAAAACGAACTCTCTGCAAATGAAACGGCAAACAGCGCACGTTCGGCATGGCGCGTCGCGGCAAGGGAGAGTGTCCAGTTATAAAGGCGGCGCAGCATCTGATGATCCGGAAATGATTGGCCTGAGGGATTTAGAGTATTGCCGGAAGATGGTAAATCCTGCGCTGCTTGTCCATTCTTCACTACACCGTGAGCGCGGTTTTTCGCATGATCGGGATCAAAATCCCGGTTGACGCATCGGCCGATCTTCGTATAGTTCGCGCGGTCCGGCCTTCCAGCAAAGGCCGACAGGCCCCTTTGGCGGAACTGGTAGACGCGCCTGACTCAAAATCAGGTTCCGAAAGGAGTGCTGGTTCGATTCCGGCAAGGGGCACCAACTATCTTTGAATTTTCCACATAAAACAGATGTTTATGCCGAGTTGACGGTATCTGCCTCTCTGAGGCCCGCTCTTACGGCGTCACGGCCGCGATCAATGCGATGCGGGTGATCCGGTTATCTGCGAACCGGACCGGTGGAGCCTCGTGCGATGAAGCTTGAGGGCATGGCCAGGCGCGTTTCCCCGATTGCCTCGCCGCGCAGACGCCGGACCATCATTTCAGCCGCCATGCGCCCCTGTTTGTCGGCATCTATGCCCACTGTTGTCAGCGGTGGCGCAATATAGCCCGAGAAGGGCAGGTCGTCATAGCCGACAACGGAGACATCGCCGGGCACGGAAAGCCCCAGTGATGTCAGTGCGCCGATGACACCAAGAGCGATTGTATCGTTTCCGGCAAAGATCGCGGTTGTATCGGGCTTTGCCTTCATCAGCACCAGCGTGGCCGCGTGGCCGCTTTCTGCACTGAAATCGCCATGGAAAACGGCATCGTCCTGCAAGGCGATGCCGGCAGCTGAAAGCGCTTCACGCAGTTCGCGAAGACGCGAGTCGGTTGCGGCAAAGCCGGGCGGCGAGAACGGGATACAGCCGATATTTCGGTGCCCGAGGTCCATGATGTGGGATGCCGCAGCAGCCGTACCTTCCCGGGTCGAGGTGAAGACGCAATGCTCCCGGGGGTGCCCGGTGGAGCCGATGAGGACAACCGGGTAATCCTGTTCGATCAGCGCCTTCAGGTCCTCGTCATCGGTGCTGGGGCTGAGAACCAGAAGTCCGTCTATACGGTGTGAGACAACCAGATCCGCGTAGGGGTTCTGGTTTTCCTTCCGTTCAAACGTTTCCAGCAGAAGACTGTAGCCGGCCTCGCGCATCACGCCGGCGATTGCATAATGCAGCAAGGGGATGAACGCATCCACCTGCAGCGACCGGCCTTCGGTGATCACCAGGCCGACGGTGTTGGTTGCGCCTCTGCGCAGCATCAGCGCCGCCGAATTCGGCTTGTAGCCCAGCACGCGGGCGGCATTGCGCACTTTCTGCTTGGTCTCCTCGCTGAGGCTGACGGCTTTCGAATTGTTCAGCACGAGAGAGACCGTCGGGCGGGAAACGCCCGCCAGTTTGGCGACATCGAGACTGGTAACTGATTTTTCTTTCATATCAGCAGGGTAACACACTAACGCGCGTTAGTCATGTATTTATCGTTGACGAGGGGAAGAAAAGGGATACTCTAACACGTGTTAGTATCAAGGCGCCGCGATTTGAGGATACCGGCGTTCAGCAATCAAGGGAGGATGTGCCATGCCCGGACAAACCGCGGCTCAGGGCGGTCCTGATCAAAACAAAAGACTGTTGCCCGGCAGGGTGCTCAGACGCAAAGAGGCATTGACCGGCTATCTGTTCATTCTGCCGGCGCTGATCGGGCTGCTGGTCTTTTTTGCGCTGCCGACCCTGCGCGCAGCCGAGATCAGCCTGACACACTGGAACCTGATGCGTCCGGCGCGCTGGGCCGGTTTCGAGAATTACGCACGCCTGTGGGCCGACGGGAAATTCTGGGAATCGATGCGGATTACGCTGTTCTACGTCATCTACAATATTCCCCTCCAGACCGCGCTTGGCCTTCTGATTGCCGTGCTTGCGGACCGGTTGGCCAAATCGGTCATGCTGCGGGCCGTCATCATCGCGCCCTATCTGATTTCGAATGTGGTGGCCGGTCTGGTCTGGCTCTTGATGCTCGATCCGCTGATCGGCATTACCAATGCGTTCCTGGGCGGTATCGGCATCATGCCGCAGCCCTTCCTGAGTTCGCCCGATCAGGCGCTGATCTCGGTTGCGGGTATCTCCATCTGGCGGCATGTCGGGTTCACCGCGCTGCTGTTTTATGCCGGCCTGCAGTCCATTCCCCGTGATCTTTATGAAGCCGCCCGTCTCGATGGCGCCAGCGAACAGGCGATGTTCCGCATGATCACGCTGCCGCTGTTGCGCCCGGTCATGGTCTTCGTTCTGGTCACCAGCGTTGTCGGGTCGTTTCAGGTGTTTGACGTGATTGCCGTGACGACGCGCGGCGGGCCGGCCGATTCCACCCGGGCCGTGCTCTGGTACATCTATGAAAATGCCTTCCAGTTCAGCCGGATGGGCTATGCCTCGGCCATGTCGATGGTGCTGTTCGTCATCCTCATTCTTGTGACGCTGCTGCAGATGAAACTGCTGCATGCCGACCGTTCGGATCTGGGTTGAGGAGGATCGTCATGCCACGCACACTCAATATTCAACGGCTTGTCGGCTACGGCGTTCTGGCGGTCTTCTGCTTCGTTTCGCTGCTGCCGGTCTGGATGGCGCTGAAGACCGCAATCACCTTTCCGTCCGATGTCTTTACCTCCGCTGACAGCCTGTGGACCGACCGGATCACATTCGGAAATTTTCTGCGGGTTCTGGGGCTGCCAAGCGATGTGCCGCCGCCGGCCAATACCGGCTCGCCGATCGATTTCATGATCGCGCTCAGAAACAGCGTTGTTTACACCGGTCTTCTGGTGTCCGGGCAGCTGTTCTTTTCCTCGCTTGCGGCCTACGCCTTTGCGCGGCTGAGGTTTCCCGGACGCGATGCGCTGTTCTACAGCTTCATCGCTGCGACCATGATCCCCTCGATCGTGCTGTTCATTCCGAACTTCATCCTGATCCGGCAGCTCGGTCTTCTCAACACCTTCGCGGGCATGGTGGCGCCGAACATTCTGATGCTGCCGTTTGCGGTTTTCTTTTTGCGCCAGTTTTTCCTGTCGACGCCGAAGGAACTGGAAGAAGCCGCGCGGCTCGATGGCCTGAACTGGTTCCGTGTCTACTGGCACATCGCGCTTCCCCTGCAGCGCGGACCCCTGGCAACGCTGGCGATCCTGCTTTCGATCCAGGCCTGGAACGACTTCTTCTGGCCGTTTCTGGTCGGGCAGAAGGAAAATGTGCAGGTCATGGCCGTCGCGCTCGCCAACTATCAAAGCCAGACCGGGCAGGGGCAACCCGACTGGACCGGTCTTATGGCCGCGGTGATGCTTTCGATCATCCCGGTTCTGGTCCTGCTTGTCTTCTTCGGTCGCCGCATCGTCGAGTCACTGCAGACAAGCGGCATGAAATGATGCTGTTCACTCAACAATGGGAGAGAGAAATATGAAGAAACTGAGCCTTTGCGTCCTGATGTCGGCAACGGCGCTGGCCCCGGCCGTCGCGTCTGCCCAGGATACCGTCCGCTACTGGATGTGGGATGGCCAGCAGGCCCCGGTCTATCAGCAATGTGCCGATGCCTTCGAGGCGGAAAACCCGGATATCAGGATCGAAATCACCCAGACCGGTTGGGACCAGTACTGGACGAACCTGACCACCAGTTTCATCTCCGGCGATGCGCCCGATGTCTTCGTCAACCATCTGATGCGACTGCCGGAATTTGCCGCCAACGACATGATCGTCGATCTGGCGCCGCTGATCGAGGACGCGAATTACGATACTTCCGGCTATCTGCCGGGGCTTCTCGACAACTGGTCGAAAGATGGTGCGGTCTACGGCCTGCCCAAGGACTGGGCCACTGTCGCCGTGGCATACGATAGGGAAAAGCTCGAGGCCGCCGACATGACGCCGGAGGATCTGGCGGACATGAGCTGGAACCCGGAAGATGGCGGCAGTTTCCAGGATGTGATCGCCCGGCTGACGGTCGACACGAACGGCAAGCATGGCGATGAGGCAGACTTCGACCCGAACTCTGTTGCCACTTTCGGCTTCGTGCTCAATCCGCTCAGCCCCCAGGGCGAAACCGAATGGGCCTATCTGGCGGCCAGCACCGGCTGGCAGTTCATCGATGAGCCCTGGTCCGACCATTACAATTTCGATGATCCCAGACTGACGGAAACGCTGGTGTGGCTGCGCGATCTCGCCCGCGTCCACCACTTCATGCCCACCGTCGAGCAGACCGGGCGGCTGGGCGCCGAAACCCTGATGTTCTCCGACAAGGGGGCGATGACGGTTACCGGCTCGTGGCTGATCGGCCTTTACCACCAGTCGAAGCCATCGGTTGCCTTTGCGCCGATCCCTGCCGGTCCGGAAGGCCGCAAGACCATGTTCAACGGTCTGGCGGATTCGATCTGGAGCGGAAGCCCGGTTCAGGAATCGGCCTGGAAGTGGGTACAGTTTCTCGGCTCCGATGCCTGCCAGTCGATCGTCGCCAGTTCGGCAGTCGTATTCCCCGCTCAGCAGGACCTGATGGATGCAACGGTTGAGGCCTATGCCGAAAAGGGCATCGATGTCTCGGCCTTCACGGAAGTCGCGACGCCGGAGACGACCTTTGCGCCACCGATCACCGATTACGGCAACGAGATTGCTTCGATCGTCAAGGCCGCACTTGAACGCGTGATGCTTGGACAGGGCGATCCGCAGGAGGTGCTGGAACAGGCCAATGACGAGGTCAACTGGCTTTTCTGATTGCCGGAACCCCAATCAGCGCCCGCCATGCCTGTAACATGGCGGGGGCTTGTCAAAGATGCCGGAACATCCGGCGAGACAGAAATCTCCGTATCTGACCGGCGCAAACCCGATGCGCCGGCAGGCCGGAACCGGGAGGACATCGCGATGTCGAGTCTGGAACTTAAGGATATCAACAAGAGCTATGGCGAAGCCCATATCATCCATGATGTCAGTCTGAAGATCGAAGCAGGCGAATTCTGCGTCTTCGTCGGTCCGTCGGGCTGTGGCAAGTCGACGCTTCTGCGCATGATTGCCGGCCTTGAGGATATCACCGGCGGCACGCTCGCCATCGGCGACAAGCCGATGAACGATGTCGACCCGGCCAAACGCGGTGTGGCGATGGTGTTCCAAAGCTATGCGCTCTATCCGCATATGTCGGTGCGCGAGAACATGGGCTTCGGTCTCCGGTTCGACAAAACCCCCAAGGAAGAGATCACCCGCCGTGTCAATGAGGCGGCCAGGGTGCTTGAGCTTGGCGATCTTCTCGACCGCAAACCCCGCGCGCTTTCCGGCGGTCAGCGTCAGCGTGTCGCGATTGGCCGCGCCATTGTGCGCAAGCCGGATGTATTTCTGTTCGACGAGCCGCTGTCCAATCTCGATGCCGAATTGCGCGTCAACATGCGTGTTGAAATTGCCCGGCTGCATAAAGAGCTCGGCACGACAATCGTCTATGTGACGCATGATCAGGTTGAGGCCATGACGCTGGCCGACAAGATCGTCGTGCTCAGGGCAGGGCGGATCGAACAGGCCGGCGCGCCGCTCACGCTTTACGACGATCCCGACAATATCTTCATCGCCGGTTTCATTGGTTCGCCGAAGATGAATTTCCTGTCCGCCGCTGTCGAACAGGTTGAGGGCGATGCAGTGACCATCAGACTTCAAGATGTGAAAGCCGATCCCGTTACGCTTCAGCTTCACGACAATCGCCCGCAGGCCGGTGACAGGGTGACGCTCGGCATCAGGCCGGAGTTCCTGTCGGGCGAAGGCAAGGCCCAACTTCACCTGACAACCGACATTGTCGAAAATCTCGGCGGCGAATCCTACGTCTATGCGCGTGATGACGGCGGGACACGGATCGTCATGAAGCTGGCCGATGCCCGCCGGATACGCCCCGCCGAAGCGATCATCGCCGCCTTCGATCCGGAAAAGGCCTTCCTGTTCGACGCCAATGGTCAGCGGCTGCGCTGACAGCATTTTTCGATAAACCGGCAGTGGCGATATCCTCAAACGAAAGTATGTTCGAAACTGACCGGCACCCACCATGACAACAGGTCCGACATGAATACCATCCATTACCGGCTCGACACGCCGGTCCAGACCCTCGTCCTGCGTATCCGCAATCAGGGAATGGCTGAAGCAATATACTGGGGCTCGAACCTGCCGGAGGATGAAGACCTCGGCATGCTTTCATTCGCGCATGATATCGACCTTGGCGGCGGCATGCTGGACGCAACCGTGCCGTTGTCGATCTGCCCCGAGGCTTCCGCGCCGTTTCCCGGGCAGGCGGGGCTGTCGCTGTCCGGTGAGGCCGGCGTGTTGCAGCCGACATTCCGGTTTGAGAGCGCTGACGACAATGACGGGCTGACGCTGCGGTTTTCGGACGAAACGCTCGGTCTTGCCTACACGGCGCATTTCAAAGCCGTCGGAGACGTTATTGTCGCGTCATCCGAGGTGAGATCGCAGACGCCGGTTTGCTGCCACTGGCTTGCCGCGCCGGTTCTGCCTGGCGCGCAATCCTCGGAGAAGATAACCGACTGGCATGGCACATGGCTGCGTGAGTTCCACCGTCAGGAAACGCCGTGGTCGCACGGTATCCGGATGCGCGAAGCACGCACCGGCCGTTCGGGTCACGAACATCCGCCAATGGCGATGATACCGCTGCGCGGGGCAACCCGAACCGCAGGCGAAGTCCATGCGCTGCAGCTTGCCTGGTCCGGCGGACACCGGTTTGTGGCCGAACAACTGCCCGACGGACGGCGGCAGTTGCAGATGGGCCGGGCCTGGGATGCGGACGGGGGCGGAACCCGGTTTTCGTCATCCGATCTCGTCATGGCGGTTTCCACCGAAGGCGAGGCGGGCATTGCCCGCAGTTTTCAGCGCTATATCCGCGATCAGGTCGTGGTCTGGCCCGATCCGGCGCGTTCGCGCCCCGTTCACTACAATTGCTGGGAGGCGATCTATTTCGATCACTCGCTCGAGGGCCTTTCCGAGATTGCCGAGCGCGCCGCCCGCCTTGGCGCGGAACGCTTCGTGCTGGACGATGGCTGGTTCGGCAAACGTGACGATGACACGAGTTCACTCGGAGACTGGACGATCGACCGGCGCAAATGGCCGGACGGTCTGACGCCGTTGATCGACAAGGTACATGGCGAGGGTATGAGCTTCGGTCTCTGGGTCGAGCCGGAAATGGTCAATCTCGACAGTGACCTTTACCGCAGCCACCCCGACTGGCTTCTCGGTCCGAAAGATCAGCTGACGGGTCGTTTCCAGCACCTTCTGGACCTCTCACGGCCGGATGTGCGGGATTATCTTTTCGATGCCCTCGATGCGATCCTGCGCGCGCATGATATCGACTATCTGAAATGGGACCATAACCGGCTGTTGCCGCTTGTCGACGCGGCGCAGACGGACGGCGTCTATGCGCTTCTCGACCGGTTGCGGGCCGCCCATCCGACAGTCGAAATCGAAAGCTGCGCATCCGGCGGCGGGCGTATCGATATTGGCATTCTGGCGCGCACGCACCGGGTCTGGCTGTCGGATTCCAATGATGCCATCGAACGCTTGCGCATGCAGCATGAGGCCGCGCTGCTTCTGCCGCCGGCTGTTACCGGCAGCCATGTCGGCCCGCGCAAGAGCCATTCGTCCGGGCGCATCCTGCCGATGTCGTTCAGGGCCTGGGTCGCCGCCCAGCGGCATATGGGTTTCGAGATGGACCCGCGCGAACTCGACGATGAAGAAAGCGAAATTCTCACGCGGGTGACAAGCTGGTGGAAACAGACGCGCGACTGGCGGATGGCGGGCGATACGATCCCCCTCGACAGCGATGATGACGCGGTGATTTCCGAACTGCAGATCGCTGCCGACCGCAGCCGTTTCGTTCTGTTTGCCGGCCGTCATGCAAGCGCGGCCCAGTCCCTGCCACTGGCGCAGAAACTGGCCGCTCTGGACCCGAACGCACGCTATCGCCTGCATCTGGTCAACCCGGAAGATAGGCCCCCGCAGTCGCGCGGTCATGTCGCGCTCGTGACTGGCGATGTGATCATGTCGGGTGCGGCGCTGATGACCCACGGCATCAATCTTCCGCTTTCCTGGCCCGCCACCATGTGGGTGGTCGAAGGCGAGCGGATCGCCTGAAGCGTGATGAAAGAGGCAAGGCAATGAAACGCAATATTCTGGTCTGCGGCGGTGCCGGTTATATCGGCTCGCACATGGTCCGTCTTCTCCAGGACGAGGGCCATGATGTCGTGGTGTTCGACAATCTTTCCCAAGGCTATGCCGAGGCCATTCCCGGCGTCACGCTGGAACGCGGCGACCTTCTGAATCCGGCCGATCTGGCGGATGTGTTTTCCCGCTATTCATTTGATGCGGTTATCCACTTCGCCGCGCTGATCGCTGTCGGGGAATCGGTCGAGCATCCGGAACTTTACTACCGCAACAATGTCACCGGCACGCTCAACCTGCTGGATGTCATGCGCAATGCCGGTGTCGGCAGGCTGGTGTTTTCCTCGACGGCGGCCGTGTTCGGCAATCCGCTGACCGAACTGATCGATGAAAGCCACCCGATGGCGCCGCTCAACCCTTACGGCTGGTCAAAGCGCATGGTCGAGCAGGTGCTGTCCGATATGGCGGCGGCTTTTGGCCTGCGTTCAGTGTGCCTGCGCTATTTCAACGCTGCAGGCGCGCATCCCGATGGCCGCACCGGCGAGGCGCATGATCCCGAGACCCATCTGATCCCGCAGGTTCTGCTGGCCGCGCTTTCCCTTCGAAACCGGCTGACGGTGTTCGGAGACGATTACGATACCCGCGATGGCACCTGCATCCGCGACTATATCCACGTGCTGGATCTGGCCTCGGCACATCTGAAGGCGCTCGATTTCATGGAGGGCAATGAGGGCGCGCATGTCTTCAATCTCGGCAATGGCAACGGCTTCACGACGTTGGACGTGCTGGAGACGGCAAAACGGGTGACCGGCCGCGACATCCCCTATGAAATCGGCCCGCGCCGACCGGGTGACGCTGGCATTCTCGTTGCCGACAGCGCGCGTGCCCGGACCGTGCTCGGTTGGACGCCGCAGTTCGACGCGCTGGAAACGATTATCGAAACCGCATGGCGGTGGCATCAGGCCCCGCAATACGGCCCTTTCGCAATCAACAAATAGGACGGGTCCCATGACGGACGAAAATACGTCGCAGAGCGCGCCGCACCGGCGCTTCAACCCTTTGAAGAATGAATGGGTACTGGTTTCTCCGCATCGCGGTCGCCGCCCCTGGCAGGGCGGTCAGGAAGAGGCGACCGTGACGGAAAAACCGTCGCATGATCCCGACTGCTATCTCTGTGCGGGCAATAAACGCAACTCCGGCGCGGTGAACCCGGACTACAAGGGTGTCTACGTTTTCGACAATGATTTTCCGGCCCTTCTGGAGGATACGCCCACCGGTAAAATGAACGGAGATCGTCTGTTTCGCGCCGAAAACGTTCATGGCACCGCGCGGGTCATCTGCTTTTCCGAGCGCCACGACCTGACCTTGCCGGAGCTGCCTGTCGCGGCGATCAAGGGCGTTGTCGATGCCTGGGCCGGCCAGATTGAAGAACTGGGCGCGCGTTATGACTGGGTCGCCGTTTTCGAGAACAAGGGCGCGGCCATGGGCTGTTCCCAGCCGCATCCGCATGGCCAGATATGGGCATCCGACTTCCTGCCCAACGAGGTGGTCAGCGAAGACCGCAATCAGGCTGACTATTTTGCCGAAACCGGTAACGTTCTGCTGCTTGATTACGCGAAAAGCGAAATCGAAAAGCGCGAACGCATCGTCATTGAAAATGATGACTGGCTGGCGGTTGTGCCGTGGTGGGCTGTCTGGCCGTTCGAAACACTTGTTCTGCCAAAACGTCATGTCCAGCGCCTGCCGGATCTAAGCGCGCGTGAACGTGTGGCGCTTGCCGATATCCTGAAGCGGCTTTGCACCCGTTATGACAATCTGTTCGAAACCGAGTTTCCCTATACGATGGGCTGGCATGGCGCGCCCCTGCGGGCCGGCAATCATCAACACTGGCAGCTGCATTGCCATTTTTATCCGCCGTTGCTGCGCTCCGCCACGGTCCGCAAGTTCATGGTCGGCTATGAGATGCTGGCGGAAGCACAGCGCGACCTGACGGCTGAAACCGCTGCCGAACGTTTACGCTCGCTTTCCGATATTCACTACAAGGACAGGCTTTTGCGGAGTGCGAACCATGAAGAGCACTGATCCGCGTCAGCTGGCGGCCGCCGCATTTGAAAACCATTTCGGACGACGACCGGAAACCACGGCCTTTGCGCCCGGACGCGTCAATCTTCTCGGCGAACATACCGACTATAATGGCGGCTTCGTGCTTCCGATGGCGCTTGAGGAGCTTGGAGTCGGTATCGCTGTCGCTCGCGGCGATGCCCCCGGAAAGGTTGAGCTTTTTTCAAGTACGTTTGATGCTGCGCGCACCCGGACCATCGATGAAGACCGGGCCGGTGACTGGTCCGACTATGTGCTCGGATGTCTCAAATCGGCATGCGCCGAAGATGTTGCCGCGGGCGGCATCCGCGTCGCTCTTGCGACAACCCTGCCGATGGGAGCGGGGCTTTCAAGCTCGGCAGCCCTTGAAGTTGCGACGCTCAAAGCGGCCGCTCAGCTTTTTGGCCGCAAGACAGACCCGGTTTCTGTCGCGGTCGAGGCGCAGGCCGTCGAAAACGGGTTCGTCGGCATGCCCTGCGGCATCATGGACCAGTTTGCATCTTCGGTGGGAACGCCGGGAATGGCGTTGTTCCTGAACACCAGAACGCTGGAATACGCTCCCGCACCTTCGATCCCCGGCTACCGTTTCGTGATTGTCGGCTCCGGCGTCAGCCATCAACTGACCGAAGACGGCTATGCAACACGCGTGGCCGAATGCCGGCAGGCCTGCAAACTGCTGGAGGTCGCGATGCTCAGTGATTTGGAGGCGGATGCTCTCGGCGGCAAGCCCGGTCTTCCGGAACTGCTGCACCGCCGGGTTCGTCACATCGTTACGGAAAACCAGCGGGTTCATGATGGTCTTGAAGCGCTTCGCGCCGCAGATGCGGGTGTTTTCGGCCGTCTGATGCTGGAAAGTCATATCTCGCAAAAGGACGATTACGAGATCACGGTGGCCGAGACCGATGCCATCGTCGAAACCGCCATCGCGCTCGGCGCCTGCGGCGCCCGCCAGACCGGCGGCGGTTTTGGCGGCTCCGTGCTGGCACTGGTCGCCGATGGTGATCTGGAGGCCTGGGCCGACAAACTCACGGCCACCCTGCCACACACCACGATGATTGCCATCGTCTAGGGAATATTGCTGATTTTGCACCCTGCGTCGCGCTTCACAGGCATATCAAAAGCCAATGACGAAAGACCGTGTCAGACCCCGTGGCGACTTGTCCCTCTCTGGCGCAAGCGTTCGGCAGCGTTGCGCAGATGTCGCTCGGCGGCGATGCGGGCCGCGTCCCGGTCCCTGGCTTCGATCGCGGCATAGATCTCGTCGTGTTCCTGCTGGACATATTTCGTCAGGCCGGCCCGCGAGCTGTTGGCGCGGGCCTCGCGGATGAGGTGGCGGACCCTGTTTTCCAGAAACGCATTGAAGGATACGAAAAACTCGTTGTTGGTGGCCGCCGAGATCGCCGCGTGAAAAGCCAGGTCCTCGTCGACGCCGGCTTCATTGCGTGTGATCGCCGCATTCATCGCGTCAAGCGCATCCTTGATCTGCTGTAATTCCTCTTCCGTCCGCCGCTCGGCGGCAAGACTGGTTGCCGCGGTCTCATGGGCAATGAGAAATTCAAGCACGCGCTCCAGCTCTTCCAGATCATCGAGATCGGCCGTCGCCAGGCGGAACGTCGCCTCGGGCGGACGGTCCGACACGAAAATGCCGCGTCCCTGATAACTTTCGAGGATGCCGTCCTGTTTCAGGGCGCTGATGGCCTCGCGCACGACGGCACGGCTGACGCCGAATGTTGAGCAAAGCTTTCCTTCCGTCGGCAGACGCTCTCCGGGTCTGAAGACGCCGCGATAAATCTCGTTGCGCAGGATATCGGCAATCTTGTCCGCAAAACTTCTGGGTGGCGCAAAGCGCCGGATCTGTCTGTCTGTCTCTGTCATCGGAAGTGTTTGCCGCCCCTTACTCTGTCACAGGGCGTGACCCTACCTTATCCGCTATTTGCGTTCAATCAGATTTTCTGCTTGTCAGACAAGCGGATTAGCTGTATTGACATCAATCAAGACAGATGGCGGTCGGACAGAAGGAGTGTCCGCATCGCGATATCGCTGGAGGCGGTATTGTCTGTCGCCGAGAGGTTTGATGAGGAGGAGAGAGAATGGGGACCAGCCCGTCTCACGAAAAATTCAAGCTGCAGCTGACGCAGGAAAACATCGTCTTTGCGATCGCAGCGGTCCTGTTCATCGGCTTTTCGCTGCTCCTGCCCGGCTTTTTCAATACCGACAATCTTCTGTCTCTGGTCCAGAACGTTTCCATTCTCGGCATTCTCGGCATCGGCATGGGGATTGTCGTCATCGGCCGCGGCATTGACCTGACCATGGTTGCGACCATGGCGATGTCGACGGCCTGGACCGTGGGGCTGATGAACAAGGGCGTCGATTCCCTCACGGCCGTGGCGCTCGGCCTGGCCTTTGCCGCCGTCGTCGGCATCATCCTCGGCATTCTGGTTGCCTATGTCGAAATCCCGGCCATTTTCGCGACCCTGGCCATGGCAATCGTCGTCTACGGTTTCGGCCGCATGGCGCTGGTCGATCTCGACGTTATCTATGTGCCCGAAAGCGAAACCTGGATGCGCGCGCTGTCGAATTCTTTCTTCGGCATCCCGCTTCCCGTCGTCTGGTTTGCGCTTCTGTCGGTCGTTGCCTGGCTGTTTCTGCAGTTCACCCGCTGGGGCCGCTATCTTTTCGCCATGGGCGATAACCGCGCCGGCGCCCGGATCACCGGCATTCCGGTGCGGCCGATGACGGTGCTGCAATATCTGATCTCTTCGATCATAGCCTATGGCGCCGGGATCGTCACCGCCTCGCTTCTGGCCTCGGTCAATATCCGCGTCGCCCAGTCGACAATGGTTTACGACGTCATTCTTGTCGTGGTTCTCGGCGGTATCGGGCTGTCTGGGGGCAAGGGCGGGGTGCGCAACATCATCGTCGGCACGCTGCTGATCGGTATTCTTCTTAACGGCATGACCATTTTGAACATGTCGTTCACCGTACAGAACCTGGTCAAGGGTTCGGTACTGCTGATCGCTATCATCTTCGATAGCATCGCCAATCCCCGCGATGAGCAGACTGCTCAGCAGGGGGATATCTAGAGCGCGTCCAGGAATTGTGGAACCCGGTTTTCCGTCCGGACGCGCGGAAACCAAGTGACAGGGCATTTTTCGTGTTTCCGTTTTCAGCGGAAATGCCCTGGACCCTGACATCATTGGGAGGAACCGTCATGTCAAAACTCTTCGCACGCCTCGCGGCGGCGGCGATTGTCCTGTGCACAGCGGCATTCGGCGCGCAAGCTGAACAATTCGACGACGGCATCGCACCGTCCTATTTCGAGGCTTTCAAGGACAAGAAAGTCGTCTTCCTGCCGCTGGCGATGAGCTTCGATCTGCCGCAGGTCTGGGCCAAGGGCATGGAAACCCAGGCCAAGCGGCTGGGCTACGACTTCTCCATCCGCGATCCCAACTGGAGCGGTGATGCCGGCGCGCAGGCGCTGACCACCCTGATCAGCGAAAAGCCCGATCTGCTGGTCGTCCAGAACCCTGACATGCAGGTCTATGCGCGCCTTTTGATGCGCGCCCAGAAGGCCGGTATTCCGGTCATCCAGATCAATCTGAAATCGATCACCACCACCGATGCCTATGTCGGCGTGAACTGGTACGAGATCGGCCTGCATCAGGCGAAAATGGCCGTCGACATGTGTTCGCCGGAAAACGGCGGCTCCGGCAAGATCGCGATCATGCAGGGCACGCCGACCAATCCGAACAACGCCATCACCATGACCGCGATCGAGGATGTTCTGGCTGAAAATCCCGATATCAAGGTCGTTTCCAGCCAGTCCGCCGACTGGGATGCCACCAAGGCGCATGCCGTCGCCTCCACCGTCATCAAGCAGAACCCGGATCTCTGTGGCTATGTCGGCCTTTGGGAAGTCATGGATGCCGGCGTCGCAGCTGCCATCCGCGAAGCGGGCAAGACCGACGATATCGCGCTGATCACCAATGGCGGCGGTCAGAAGCCGGCCTGCGACAACATCAAGAACGGCACGTTCAGCGGTTATGTCAGCTATGACGCATTCGGTCAGGCGCGCGATCTGACCGATGCGATCGCCCAGGTGTTCCAGGTCGGCGCCAAGGCCGGCTCCCAGCCCTATGCGCTTTATACCCCCGTCAAGGATATCTCGCGCGACACTCTGGGCCCCACGTCCTGCTGGACGATGGAAGACGTCGCCGCGGCGCCGTTCTGATCCTCCCGAGCGATGGACGGGCATCCTGCGGGGTGCCCGTCCGGACCAACAGTTTCAAGACGAGGCGTTCTTCGCATGTCCTTCTCAAAATCCTACGCCAAGTGGCGCTACCGGCTGGTGCCCGATCACCTGCTCGGCGAGCTGCTTTCCAAGAGCTGGATCGACAATGCGATCCCGTTCCTCTTCCTCATCGTCGCGGTTTCGATCTTCGGCACGCTGATCCCCGATTTCTTCAGCGCTGCGGGTTTTTCCGATCTGGCGCGTCAGCTGGGAGAGATCGCCTTCGTCACCATGGGGCTGGCGATCGTGATGCTGGCCGGCGGTATCGACCTCAGCGTCGGCTCGATTTTCGCGCTGGCCAATTTCACCGCCCTGACGCTGATCAACTATCTCGAATGGCCGCTTTACATGGCGATCCCGGCGGTCATCGCGACCGGTGCAATCGTCGGTCTGGTCAACGGCATTCTGGTCGGTTTCCTGCGGTTGCGGGCGTTTTTGACGACGCTGGCAACACTGATCATCGTGCGCGCCATCGTCGACCTTTGCGTTCTGGCCTATGCCCGCGATGTTGGCATGGCGATGAACATGTCGGATGCCTGGTTCTTCCTTGGCGAGGGCAATCTGTTCGGCACGCCGTTTGATTTCCTGCTGCTGGTCGGCATTGCGATTATCGCCCATATCATTCTCAGCCGCACCCGCTTCGGTTGGCATATCCTCGCCGTCGGCGGCTCGCGCCGCTCCGCCTTCAATGCCGGTATTTCGGTGCGCCGCACCGTTTGCCTCACCTATGTCATTTCCGGCATGTTTGCTGCGACCGGCGGCCTGTTTTACGCCGCGCGTCTGGGCAGCGTCAGCCCGGAAGCCGGCATGGGGCTGGAGGTCACCGTTCTGACGGCGGCCGTTCTGGGCGGCGTCAGCCTCGGCGGCGGCCGCGGTTCGGTGTTCAAGGCGCTGATCGGCACGGTGATCGTCCTGCTCGTCACCAACAGCCTGATCCGCCTCGATATGGCGAGCGGCGCTTCCCCTCTGGTTCTCGGCCTTCTGCTGCTTCTGGCTGTCGCCGTCGATATCCGCTGGCTGAAGAACCGCAACAAGCTGTTGTCGCGCGTCTACGTCTCCCCGACCTATTTCGAACTGCCGGATGCGCCGGAAACGACGGCGGGCACCACGTCGCCCTATGCGGTCAACGACCGCCTCGGCAATGTCACCGCGATCGGCCTTGGCGAACTCGACGGGCCGGAAGACATGATCTTCGATTCCCACGGCAATCTTTACACCGGCGGAAGACAGGGCGACATCGTCCGCTTCTTCCCGCCCGAATATGACCGCTCGGAAGTCTTCGTCCATCTCGGCGGCTTTCCGCTGGGCCTCGCCTTCGATGCCGATGACAACCTGCATGCCTGCGTTGCCGGCATGGGGCTCTACAAGGTCACGCCGGAGCGCGAAATCATCCGCCTTTCCGATGAAACCCCGCGTTCGCTGTTCTCCGTCATCGACGATTCCCGCATCCGCATGGCCGATGATCTCGACATCGCCAGCGACGGACGGGTGTATTTCTCCGAAGCCACGATCCGCTACGGCGTTTCGGACTGGGGCGTTGATGCGCTGGAAGGTCGGGGCAATGGCCGCATCATCGCCTATGACCCCAAAACCGGCAGCACCAGCACCGTTTTGAAGGGGCGTGTCTTCCCCAACGGCATCTGCATGGTCGGCGACGGCGAATCCCTGCTTTTCGCCGAGACATGGGCCTGCCGCGTCAGCCGTTTCTGGTTCGACGGTCCCAGAAAGGGGCAGGTGGAAACGGTGATCGCCGATCTGCCCGGTTATCCCGACAATATCAATCTCGCCTCGGACGGCCGGTTCTGGTGCGCCCTTGCCGGCATGCGTTCGCCCACCTTTGACCTGAGCCTCGGCTTCCCGGCCTTCCGCCGGCGCATGGCCCAGCGCGTGGCGATGGACGAGTGGCTCTATCCCAACCTCAACACCGGCTGTGTGCTGAAATTCTCGCTTGAGGGCGAGGTGACGGAATCGCTCTGGGACTTCAACGGCGAATCCCATCCGCAGATCACCTCGGTGCGCGAACATCGCGGCTATCTCTATCTCGGCGGCATCAACAACAACCGGATCGGCCGCCACAGGCTTCCCGATGCCGATCCGGAATGGACGAGCCAGAAGGCTTACTGGGGGCTGTCATGATCTCATTCGTCAAACGGGCCTACGACAATTTCTTCGGCGCCGGAGAGGCCGCGGTCACCGTGCCGCCCATGGATGGCGCGCTGATGCCCAATGATGCGCTCGACAGGGCTGACAGCATTGCCGATATCACGGCCCCCGATAATCTGGTCTTTCATGACGGCGCATTTCTGTTCTCGTCCGGCGCGGTGCTTTATCGCCTCGCGGCTAAGGGCGGCTCGGAACCGGTCGAAACCTTCGGCGGCGAGATACTAGCGCTCGCCAGCGACGGCGCAGGCACATTAGCCGTGGCGGTTTCTGGCGAGGGCATTGCGCTGCGCGGTGGCGCGCTGGACGGTCGCACGGTCGGCAGCGATATCGATGGCCTGACGGCCGTTACCGCGCTTTGTTTCGACGGCGCGTCCACGCTTTATGTCGCCGTGGGTTCGACCATCGATACGGCCGACAACTGGGTGCGCAATCTGATGTCGCTGCGCGCCGACGGGGCCGTCTGGTGCATCGAGGCCGGTGCGGCTGCCCGCAAGATCGCCGGCAATCTTGCCTGGCCGGCCGGGCTCGCCATGCTGGATGACGGGCGGCTGGCCGTATCGGAAGCATGGCGTCATCGCATCGACACGCTGACGCCCGATGGCAAGAAACAGACCATTGTCAGTGGTCTGCCGGCCTATCCGGGGCGGCTGACGCATGTCGGCGGCAAGATCTGGCTCTGCCTGTTCGCGCCGCGCCGGCAGCTGGTCGAATTCGTTCTGCGCGAGAAGGAATTCCGCACCACCATGATGCGTGAAATTCCGCAGGATCTGTGGATGGCGCCGGCACTGCGCTCGGGCGAAAGCTTCCGCGAACCGCTTCAGGGTGGCGCGGTCAAGCAGCTCGGCGTTCTCAAAGCCTGGGCGCCGACCCGCTCCTACGGACTGCTGGTCCGGTTTGCCGAAAATTTCACGCCCGAGGCCAGCTACCACAGCCGCGCCGATGGCAGGCGTCACGGCATCACCAGCGTCATCGCGGACGCGGACCGCGTCTTCGTGACCTCGAAGGGGGGAGACGCCGTGCTTGCCCTGTCCACCGACACGAAAGCGGGGAGATAGGATCATGACCGAGACATTGATCGAACTTCAGGGCGCTTCCAAGGAATATCGCGGCGTCCATGCCGTCAGGAATGTCGATTTTGCCCTGCACAAGGGCGAAATTCATGCATTGCTCGGCGAAAACGGCGCCGGCAAGTCGACGCTGAGCAAGATGATCGCCGGCGTCACGCCGCCATCTGCCGGCAAATTGCTGCTGGATGGCAGGGAGGTGCAGCTTGACGGGCCGGCGGATGCTCTGGCCAACGGCATTGCCATGGTGTTCCAGGAAACCAGCCTGGTGCCCTCCATGACGGTCGCCCAGAACCTCTATCTCGGCGATGAAAAAGCGTTCAACCGGCTGCGCAAGCTCTATATCGCGGCCCAGCAGTTCCTGTCCTCGCTGAATTTCAACGTCGATCCTTGGGCGACGGTGTCCAGCCTCGGCGCGGCGCAGAAACAGCTTGTCGAAATCGCCCGCGCCGTGCGGCTGAAATCGCGCGTCATCATTTTCGACGAGCCGACCGCGACGCTGACGCCGGAGGAAAAGCACTACTTCTTTTCGCTGGTCGACCGGCTGCGCAAGACCGGCGTCTCGATCCTGTTCATCAGCCACGCGCTGGAAGAGGCGCTGGCGATTTCCGACAGGATCACGATCCTGCGCGACGGCGAGATGGTCGCCTCCGACGTGACGTCGAAATTCGACCGTGACGGCATTATCCGCGCCATGGTCGGCCGCTCGCTTTCCAACGAACTTTACGGTCGCAAGCGCACCGATGACGATGTCCGCCAGCCCGGAAAGAAAGTGCTCAGCGTCGAGAATCTCTCCATGGGCTCGATGGTGCACAACACCTCGTTTTCGCTCTATTCGGGGCAGGTGACGGGCTTTTTCGGCCTGATCGGCTCCGGCCGGACGGAAACCGCCAAGATCATCGCCGGCGTCATCAAGCGCAATATCTTCCACGGTGGCGAAGTGCATTTCGGCGATCATTCCGTGCGCTACCGCGAACCGCGCCCGTCGGTGCGCGACGGCATCGTCTACATCACCGAGGACCGCAAGGCCGAAGGTTTCTTCGAGACGATGACGATCTCGCAGAATATCCATATGGGCCTGCTCGCCACCGAGCGCCCGCCGGGCGGCGTTGTCCTCAACAGTGCCGCGCAGGCGGTGACGGAGGAGTGGTCGAAAATCCTGCAGATCCGCGCCATCAATCCCAATGCCCGCATTGTCGAACTGTCCGGCGGCAACCAGCAGAAGGTCGTTATCGCCAAATCGCTGGTGCAGAAGCCGAAACTGGTGATCTTCGACGAGCCGACGCGCGGCGTCGATGTCGGCGCCATCGCGGAAATTCACAAGGTCATCGAGGATCTTGCCGACAGCGGCATCGCGGTGATGGTGATTTCCTCCTACCTGCCTGAAATCATGATCCTTTCCGACCGTATTCTGGTCTGCCGTCTCGGCCGTGTGGTGGAGGAATTCACGCCCGGTTCCGCAACGGAGGAAAAGATCATGTACGCGGCGGTTCACTAGGGCGCCGGGGAGGAGACAGACATGTCCGCAAACAACACGACATTCGACTTTTCCGGCAGGACGCTGGTCCTGTCGGGCGCCAATGGCGGCATCGGCCGCGCCCTTGCACAGGCCTTTTACGATGCCGGCAGCAATCTGGTGCTGACCGACCTCGATATCGGTGGCCTCGATCACTGGGTCACGCATTTCGGGGAAACCGGCCGGGTCGCGACGCTGCAGGCCAACGCCGCCAGCGCCGACGATGCCGAAGCGACGGTTCAACTGGCCGGCGAGCGGTTCGGCGGGATCGACTTTCTCATTCCGTCTGCCGGCATCTACCAGTCGAAACCCTTCGCTGAAATGAGCGATGCGGAATGGCACCGCACGGTTTCGGTCAATCTCGACGGGGTTTTCTATCTCTGCCGCCGGGCGCTGACCGCGCTGCGCGACGATGCCTCGATCGTCACCATCGCCTCGCTGGCGGCCTATCGCGGCGCGTTTTCCAACGCCCATTACGGCGCGACCAAGGGTGCGATGGTGTCGCTGACCCGCGCGCTTTCGCGCGAGCTTGCGCCGAAGGTCAGGGTCAACGGCATTGCGCCGGGCATCATCGAAACGCCGATGGTGGCCGACCTGCTTCAGACCCGCGCCGAGGAAACCTTTGCCCAGACGCCGCTGAAGCGCCTCGGCCAGCCTTCCGAGATCGCCAGCGTCGCGGCTTTCCTGTGCAGTTCGGCGGCAAGCTTCATCACCGGCGAAACCATTCAGGTCAATGGCGGCATCTACATGGCCTGACGGCCGGAGGACAGACGATGACACAATTGCTGAAGGGCAAGCTGGCCCTTGTAACCGGCGCGGGGCGCGGCCTCGGCGCGGCAATCGCCACCGGCATGGCCGCACAGGGCGCGCGCCTGATCCTGACCGACAGGGACGGTGCTGCCGCCGGCATCGAGGCCGGCACGATCCGCGACAGGGGCCTCGAGGCCGAAAGCCATGCGCTCGATATCACCGACCGCGCCGCCGTGAAGGCGTTTGCCGAGGATATCGTCAGCCGCCATGGCAAGCTCGACATTCTGGTCAACAATGCCGGTGTCGCCGGGCGCGCGGCCTTCGACACGCCGGAGGCCGAAACGGTCTGGGACAATGTCATGTCCGTCAATCTCGAAGGCACGTTCAACGTGTCCCACGCGCTGGTTCCCGCGCTGAAAGCCGGCAAGGGCTGCATCGTCCACCTTTGCTCCGTCGCGGGCTTTGTCGCGGGCGGTTCCACGGCCGGCTATGTGGTGTCCAAGGGCGCCGTGCGTTCGCTGACCCAGGTCATGGCCCGTGATCTCGCCCCGCACGACATCCGCGTCAATGCCGTCGCGCCCGGCATCATGATGAGCCAGATGGCCGTCGCTCAGCTCAACCGTCCCGGCGGCGCCGACTGGTTCATGAACCGGGTGATGATGAAACGCATCGGCGAAACCCGTGAAGTGGTCGACCCGGTGGTTTTCCTCGCGTCATCCATGGCCAGCTACATCACCGGCACGATCCTGCCTGTCGATGGCGGCTTTCTGGCCGCCTGACAATGCCGCAGCATCACTGACAAAACAGATAAAGCCTTCCCCCGGAGACAAGAATGCCCGAACAGATTGACCTCGTCGCGAAAAGCCCCTGGCGCGAAATCAGACCCGTCGCCGCCGATTATGCCGCATTCGATCTGGGCATGGGTGGCTCAATGCTGGCCGAAATGCACCTGATCCGCGCGTTCGAGGAGAAGGTTCTCGATCTGGCGGGCCAGAATCTTGTACACGGTCCCGCCCATTCGGCCATCGGTCAGGAAGGCGGCGCGGTTGGCTCCGCCATCACGCTGCGCGCCAGCGATCAGGTCAATGGCTCGCACCGCGCTCACCACCAGTTCCTGGCCAAGGCGCTGGTCTATGTCGCACCCGACGGGATCGACCCGACCGCCGAGTTCAACAGCGACATCCGGGCGCTGGCCAAGCGCACGCTGGCGGAAATCTGCGGCCTGTCGCAGGGGTTCTGCAAGGGGCGCGGCGGCTCGATGCATCTGCGCTGGGCGGAAGCGGGCAATCTCGGCACCAACGCCATTGTCGGCGGTGGCGTTCCCATGGCCGCAGGAGCCGCCTTCGCGCACAAGAAGGCCGGGACGGGCGATGTCGTCTATACCTATTTCGGCGATGGCGCGACCAATATCGGCTCGGTTCTGGAAACCATGAACATCGCCGCTGCGTGGAAACTGCCGATCTGTTTCTTCATCGAAAACAATCGCTATGCCGTGTCGACCCATGTCGATGAGGTGACCGCCGAACCGCGCCTGTCCTCGCGCGGGCTGGCCTTCGGCATTCCCGCCTTCAAGGTCGACGGCATGGATGCCGTTGCCGTCCAGCTGGCAAGCGAG
Organism: Martelella mediterranea; assembly: GCA_003001975.1. Taxonomy (GTDB): domain Bacteria; phylum Pseudomonadota; class Alphaproteobacteria; order Rhizobiales; family Rhizobiaceae; genus Martelella; species Martelella mangrovi. The sequence continues at coordinate 125,289 of PVUG01000009.1, read as the reverse complement.
GCCGCCAACGACATCATGCGCAATGATGGCGGCCCGACCATCATCGAGGCCGATGTCTACCGCTATTTCCACCAGAACGGCCCGCTGCCGGGCAGCGCCTTCGGCTACCGCAGCAAGGCGGAAGAGGCCGAATGGCGCGGCCGCGACCCGCTCAACGGTCTGGCGGCGCAGTTGCAGCAGCGCCAGGCCATCGGCGAGGATGCCGTTGCGGCGCTGCGCACGCGTTGCGTCAGCCTGATGGACGAGATCGCCGACGAGCTGACCGAAACCCATGACGGCAAGAAGCGGATCATTCCGGCACTCTGGCCGGAGGAAAGCTTCCGCGATTCCGGCCTGCGCGGCGACCTGTCCGAATTCGACGGCGTTCGTTTCGAGGAGCAGGAAAGCTTCTCCGGCGCGATCGATGAGAATGCCCGCTTTGTCGATACGGTCGCCGATGTGATGGCCGCCCGCATGGGCGAAGATGAGCGCATCGTCGTTCTCGGCGAGGATGTTCACCGCCTGAAGGGCGGCACCAACGGCGCGACGCGCGGTCTGTCCGATGCCTTTCCCGAGCGCGTGCTCGGCACGCCGATCAGCGAGAACGCCTTTACCGGCATCGCCGCCGGCATGGCCGCCGACGGGCGCGTGAAACCGGTGATCGAATTCATGTATCCCGATTTCATGTGGGTCGCCGCCGATCAGGTGTTCAACCAGATTGGCAAGGCGCGGCACATGTTCGGCGGCGACAGCGACATGCCGCTGGTGCTGCGCACCAAGGTGGCGATGGGCACCGGCTACGGTTCGCAGCACTCCATGGACCCCGCCGGCATTTTCGCCACCGCGCCCGGCTGGCGCATCGTCGCGCCGTCGACGCCGTTCGATTATGTCGGCCTGATGAACTCCGCGCTGTTGTGCCGCGATCCGGTTCTGGTCATCGAACATGTTGACCTCTACGCCTCCAAGGGCCCGGCGCCTGCCGACGACCTCGATTATTTCATCCCGCTCGGCAAGGCGAAAGTGGTGCGCCAGGGCGAGCGGATGACGGTGCTGACCTATCTTTCGATGGTGGAAAAGACCCGGCAGGCCGTGGAGAAACTCGGCGTCGATGCCGAAATCATCGATCTGAGAACCCTCGACCGGGCCGGGCTGGACTGGGAGACGGTGGAAGCCTCGATCCGCAAGACCGGCAATGTCCTGATCGTCGAACAGGGCGCGTCCGGCACGTCTTATGGCGGCTGGCTGGCCGACGAGCTGCAGCGCCGGTGCTTCGACTGGCTGGACCAGCCGGTCGCCCGCGTTCACGGCGCGGAAGCCTCGCCCTCGATCTCCAAGGTTCTGGAGGCTGCTGCTGCCGCGCGGCCGCAGGATATCGAAGCCGGCCTTGCTGCCGTCATGGCGGCTCAGGGGCTGCCGCTGGCCGGCTGAAGCGGAAGGAAAACGGACATGCCCGTGAATATCATTTTGCCGGCGCTTTCCGCCGGCATGGAAGACGCCATTGTCGCGCGCTGGCTGAAGGCCGAGGGCGATGCGGTGGAAATTGGCGAGCCGATCGCCGAAATCGAAACCGACAAGGCGACGATGGAACTGGAGGCGGAAGCCGCCGGCACCATCGGTCGGCTGCTGGTGGCCGAGGGCAAGCGCGCCGACGTCAACCAGACCATCGCCGTGCTGCTTGCCGCCGGCGAGGATGCCGCATCCCTGCCGCAGGCGCAAAGCGAACCCGCAAAACCGGCCACGCCCGCCCCGGATGAAACACAGTCCGTGCCGCAGGCCGCATCACAGCCCGCCGCGCCAGCGCCTCAGCCCGCTGCGACAGCCGTCGGCGAGGACGCACGCCACAAGGCCTCGCCGCTGGCCCGTCGTCTGGCCACTGAGCGTGGCGTGTCACTCGACGGCCTTGCCGGGAGCGGGCCGAAAGGCCGGATCGTCCGCATCGATATCGAACGCGCCGCCCTTGCTGCCGCCGAACCGGAAGCCACCGTGGCAGAAACAGCGGAAGCCCCGACCCCTGCCACCATTCCGCCGGGCATCGGGCCTTACGAGAGCGTGCCCCACAGCACGATGCGGCGCACCATCGCCCGGCGTTTGCTGGAAGCCAAGACCACCGTGCCGCATTTCTATCTGGAGATGAGCTGCAATCTCGACGCGCTTCTCGCCCTGCGACAGCAGATCAATGAAGGGCGCGAAAAGGCGAAGCGGATTTCGGTCAACGACTTCGTCATCAAGGCATCCGCCGCCGCCCTTGCCGCCGTGCCCGATGCCAACGTCATCTGGACTGAAGAGGCGATGTTACGGCTTGCCGATATCGACATCGCCGTGGCTGTGGCAACCGATAACGGCCTGATCACGCCGATCATCCGCAGAGCCGGCAAAAAGAGCCTTGGAACGATTTCCGCCGAGATGAAAGCCCTTGCTGCAAAAGCACGCGACGGCAAACTTCGCCCCGAGGAGTATCAGGGCGGCGGCTTTTCGATTTCCAATCTCGGCATGTACGGCGTGAGTTCCTTCGCCGCCATCATCAACCCGCCGCAAAGCGCGATCCTGGCCGTCGGCGCGACCGAACGCCGCCCGGTCGAGCGCGACGACGGCACGCTCGCTTTCGCCACGATGATGAGCTGCACGCTCTCCGTCGATCACCGCTCCGTCGATGGCGCATTGGGTGCGCGGCTTCTCGGCGCGCTGAAGGCCGCGCTTGAGGACCCTCTGCGCCTGCTGGTGTGATCGGGGTATCCTTGCGGCTTCGGCCTGTTGTTTTCAACTTTGGAGACTGTCCATGCAACTGAATGATCCGACCCTTTTCCGACAGGCGGCGCTGATCGGCGACGCATGGATTACGGCCGACCCGCAAGGCGCGGTTGCGGTGACCAATCCGGCGACCGGCGAGACGATCGGCCATGTGCCGAACCTCGGCGAAGAAGAAACCCGAAGAGCCATTGCGGCGGCCGAGGCGGCGCAGCGCGCATGGGCGGCACAGACCGCCGGTGACCGAGCGCGCATCCTGCGGCGCTGGTTCGAACTGATCATGGCCAGCCAGGACGATCTCGGCGCGATCCTCACGCTCGAGCAGGGCAAGCCGCTGGCCGAGGCCAGGGGCGAGATCGCCTATGGTGCAAGCTTCATCGAATGGTTCGCCGAAGAGGCCCGCAGGCTTTATGGCGACATCATTCCCGGCCACCAGCCGGACAAGCGCATTCTGGTGATGAAACAGCCCATCGGTGTGGTCGCCGCGATCACGCCATGGAACTTTCCCAATGCGATGATTACCCGCAAGGTCGGCCCGGCGCTGGCGGCGGGATGCGCGGTCGCGCTCAAGCCGGCCTCGCAGACGCCCTTTTCGGCCATTGCGCTTGCCGTTCTCGCCGAACGTGCTGGCCTGCCCGCCGGGCTTTTCAGTGTCGTCACCGGTTCTGCCCGCGTCATCGGCGCGGAGATGACGGCCAATCCGGCGGTGCGCAAGCTCACTTTCACCGGCTCGACCGAAGTCGGCGCGACGCTTTACCGGCAGTCCGCGCCGACGATCAAGAAACTCGGGCTGGAGCTCGGCGGCAATGCGCCCTTCATCGTGTTCGACGACGCCGATATCGATGCGGCCATCGAGGGCGCGCTGATCGCCAAGTTTCGCAATAACGGCCAGACATGCGTGTGCGCCAATCGTATCTATGTGCAGGAGGGCGTCTACGACGCCTTCGCCGGCAAGCTGGCAAAGGCCGTCGGCGGCCTGAAAACCGGAAACGGCTTCGACGAGGGCGTCGCGCTCGGGCCGCTGATCGATGCGCCGGCGCTGGAAAAGGTCGAGGAGCATGTCGCCGACGCGCTTGCCAAAGGCGGACGCGTCATCGAGGGCGGCAAACGCCATGCGCTCGGCGGCACGTTTTATGAGCCGACTGTGATCACCGGCGTAACCCCCGACATGGCGGTCGCCCGCGAGGAAACCTTCGGCCCGCTCGCCGCGCTGTTCAGATTCCGCGACGAGGCGGACGTGATCGCCATGGCTAATGATACCGAATTCGGCCTCGCCTCCTATTTCTACGCAAAGGATATGGCGCGCGTCTTCCGCGTGGCAGAGGCGCTGGAATACGGCATGGTCGGCGTCAATACCGGCCTCATCTCCACCGCCGAAGCCCCCTTCGGCGGCGTGAAATCCTCCGGCCTCGGCCGCGAGGGCTCCCGCTACGGCCTCGAGGAATTCACCGAAATCAAGTATGTCTGCCTCGGCGGCGTGGGCTGAGCCGGGTATCTTCGACAAGAACAGCGGTTCACGTCCAGCAACAGTTGCCGGACGCTGGCTTGCTGGCTTTGATCGTGAAGTCACCATCAGTGATGCCTGCAAAACTGCATGGCGTCTCGGATAGGTACGGCCACATCAAGCTGCCAGCCAGACGACAATGTTGATTATGATGGCGTTGGTTGCCGGAAATGCCGGCACGATACCTGCACGCCGACGCGTGCTGCTATACGGATTCCGCCTTTTTAAAAGCAATCTTTCGAGAAATTTACAGGGCTAAATGGTAACGGAGGACCGCTGCCGCCAATCCCCACACCTATCAGACATTACGCTACAGGCTCCGACTATTCTCTCGTAAATTAGCTGCGTAGATGTGCCTACGTCAGATAAGGCGCCGCAATCATGCAACGGATAATCGCGACATAAGAACCGGGCATAAGTCAGTATAAAGTTCGAACCCCTCATGCCCCGTCAAACACCGCCGATCATCCTCCATAGTCCGATATTGCCGCCGATCACCGCATTCCGCTGGGTGAGGTAGCCAGCTGCCGTTTCTACGCTACGGCCCGACAAATCTTGAAAATCAGGATGTCTTTTGAAGCAGACGACAAGGAGGGTGAACCTGTTGCAGGTTCGGGAACTTGCGACAGACGAGCGTGATCGCCTCGACCCGAAGGTGTAGAATTGCGCGAAATGACGCTCAGATTCGCGCTAGGAAGAAAACCGGATGCTTACCTCCCCAATAGACCCGTCCGTAGGACTGGTTGAACAGCTTGATCTCGCCCCCCTACGTAAAGGCGCGCTGGATGGGCTTCGCTTCACCGTGAAAGATAACATTGACCTCGCGGGATATAAGACTTCCTACGGAAGCCCCGCTTGGCGGGACGGACATCTCGCACCTTTTCACAACGCCCTCTGTGTCGATCAACTGCTTGCCGCGGGCGCGCGGTGCGTTGGCAAGGTCGTTGCGGATGAGTTCACGTATAGCCTTGACGGGGAGAGCTTCTATTTTGGCACCCCCCGCAACGCGAAAGCACCAGACCGTGTTCCCGGCGGCTCGTCCAGCGGCTCGGCTGCCTCCGTCGCCAATGGTGTTGCGGATTTTTCACTTTGCACGGACGCGGGAGGTTCGATTCGTGTTCCGGCAAGCCTTTGCGGCCTTTGGGGAATGCGTCCCTCCCTTCATCGGATTTCCGAAGCCGGCGTTTTGCCGTTTCAGCCAAGCGTCAGCACCGTAGGCGTGCTGGCGGATCGGTTCGAGGTGCTCGATGCCGCGATGCGCGTCTTGCTCAACAGCCCCGCTTCGCAGATGCCGTCACCAAGGCGCATCTTTGTCGTGCAGGATGCGTTGGATATCTCGGATTCCGCCGTGCGAGATCAAGTCGGTATCGTATTGGCTCGAATATCCACCTGCGATGCCCCTTCGGCACGAACAGGATGCTTTCGGCATAGTCGAGATAGGTTTTGCCTCGCCGGTCAGACCAACCGTTGCGTTTCGCGGGGGAACAACGCCACGACGATTTCCGCCTCCATCTGCCGGATTCGGGGGTGACGTTCGACGGCACGCGGCCCAGTCGCGGGGCGGCTCGGGTGAGGCTCTCCTCCCTGGAGGCCGCCCTGAAGATGGAGAATGTGGCAAGGTCCATCTGGAATTTTCAATTACAAAACGAGCGGGAATATATATTCGTTAAGTGGAAATACGCGTCAGGGCCAATTCGCTTTCCGCGAATTTGCGCAATCCCGGCCGATGTCTGCCCCGAAGAGCGAAGGGAGATGGCGACGTGCTGGAAAAAATCGGAATGACGCTGCCAATCATTCAGGCGCCGATGGCCGGCGTCTCGACGCCGGCACTGGCGGCAGCGGTGTCAAACGCCGGCGGGCTCGGCTCGATCGGCATTGGCGCGAGCGACGCCGTCGGTGCCCGCAAGATGATCGACGAGACCTTCGCCCAAACGGACCGGCCCTTCAACGTCAACGTCTTCGTGCATGGCCCTGCCGTGCACGACCCTCAGCGGGAGGCGGCATGGATTGCGGCTCTCAAGCCGGCCTTCGCCGGATTCGGCGCCGCACCGCCGGCAGGCTTGCGCGTCATCTATAAAAGTTTCGCGGATGATCCGGAGATGCTGTCTCTTCTGGTCGAGAAAAAGCCGGCGGTCGTCAGCTTTCATTTCGGCCTGCCGCCGGCTGAAATGCTTGCTGCCCTGAAAGGGGCCGGTATCCGGCTTTTTGCAACGGCGACGAGCCTTGCCGAGGCTGAAGCCGTCAATGCTGCCGGGCTCGATGCCGTCATCGCGCAGGGGATCGAAGCCGGCGGGCACCGTGGCATGTTCGATCCACTTGCACCCGATGACGGCCTTGGCACATTGGCGCTGACGCGACTTCTGGTCAGGAAAACCGGCATTCCCGTCATCGCCGCAGGCGGGATCATGGATGGCGCAGGCATTGCCGCCGCACGCGATCTCGGCGCGAGTGCCGCACAGCTCGGCACAGCCTTCATCGCCTGTCCCGAGTCCGCCGCCGATGATGCCTATCGCGCGGCGCTGAAGGGACCGGGCGCATACCACACGCGGCTGACAGCTGCGATTTCCGGACGGCCGGCGCGCGCGCTTGCCAACCGGTTCACGGAACTGGCGGAAACCGCACTGCGCGAAATCACACCGCCCGACTATCCCATTGCCTACGACGCTGGAAAGGCACTGCACGCCGCCGCCAAAGCCTGCGGCGAAGCCGGTTACGGTGCGCAATGGGCAGGGCAGGGAGCGCCGCTCGCGCGTGTCATGCCTGCGGCAGAGTTGATGGCAACGCTCGCACGTGAAATGCAGCTTCGGTGAAGAGACGCTCATCGATGGGCTAGGTTAATGCGTGCGGTGCCTGCCTTGCACGCTTATCCGTTCCCTCCGTTACCATCTTCCCGAAAGTGCAAGCGCATGATTACTTAGCCTAAAGAATAGGCCAGGTTCCCTGGCCCATTCTCGTGTCAGATCTCTGCCTATCAGCCGATCCGGATCGACTTGATGTTGACGAATTCCTTCAGGCCTTCCGGTCCATGTTCACGGCCATAGCCCGACGTCTTGACGCCGCCGAAGGGCAGGGTAGGATAGGCGACATCGAAGGTATTGATGAATACCATGCCGGTGTCGAAGTGATCTGCCGCCAGCTTGCGGGCGCGTTCGACATTCCTGCTGAAGATGCCGCCGCCAAGACCATAGCGGCTGCTGTTGGCGATCCGCATGGCATCCTCATCGTCCTTCGCGCGAATGATGGATGCCGCCGGACCGAACATCTCGTCCTCATAGGCAGGCTGTCCGGGCGCTACATCGGCAAGAACGGTCGCCGGATAGAACCAGCCAGTGCGCTGCGGGATCTCGCCACCGGTGACGAGCCGAGCACCTTTCTCGATGCTTTCCTTGACTTGCTCATGCAGCGTGTCGCGCTGCTTCTCCGTCACCATCGGCCCGAGGTCGGTGTTCTCGTCGGATGGGTCGCCGAGCCTGATCTCTTCGAAAGCCTCCGAATAGGCTTTGACGAAGGCATCATAGTTCTTCTCGGTGACGATGAACCGCTTGGCGTTCACGCAGGTCTGGCCGTTATTGTAGAGGCGGCCCTGGACGCAGGTCTTCACGGCAAGGTCCAGATCGGCATCATCGAGCACCAGATAGGCGTCGTTGGAGCCCAGCTCGAGCACGGTCTTCTTGACCAGCCCTGCAGCCTTGGCACCGACGGCGCGGCCGGCCTTGTCGCTGCCCGTCAGCGTCACGCCGCGTACGCGTTCGTCCTCGATGATCCTGTCCGACTGATCATGCGAGATCACCAGCACGCCGAAGAGCCCCTTGGGCAGGCCGGCGCGCTCATAGAGATCGCGCAGGAAAAGGCCGCTTCCGGTGCAGGCCGAGGCATGTTTCAGCAATACGCCGTTGCCGGCCATCAGGCTGGCGATCGAATAGCGCACGGCCTGATAGGCGGGGAAGTTCCACGGCTGGATGCCATAGACCACGCCGATCGGGGAATGGGTGACATAACCCTTGCCGCCTTCGACCTCGCGTTCGTCGTCTGCCAGTGCATCGGGACCGATCTTCGCCGTGTAGTCGCAGATCGCCGCGCAGAGCTCCACTTCGTCACGACTGTCCTTCAGCAGCTTGCCGACTTCGTCGGTCATCAACTGGGCGAACGCGTCCTTCGACTTGCGCATTTCCGCGGCAATTGCCGCGATCACTTCGGCACGCTCTTCAAGGCTTTTCAGGCGCCATTCGAGAAAGGCGTTGTGACTGGCCTCGATGACAGCCGTGGCTTCCGCATCCGACATCTGCGGATAGGATTTGAGTTCCTGTTCGGTCAACGGATTGATGGTCTTCAGAAAATTGGTCATGTGAAAGTGTTTCCTCGTGTTTCTGTTTTTTCGTTTGGCCGGAAGATCAGCCATGGGCGGAACGGTGTCTGGACAGCGTCTTTTCGACCGCCGCCAGCGCATCGGTCATCTCACGCCTCCAGCCGTCCTCCGGCAGTTTGCGGATGGATGAGTGGGCCGCACAAACGATCGGCGTGCCGGACCAGGCTTCGGCGAGGTTTCGTGCCCATCGCGCGTAATCGTCGGCAGCGCCTGCACGCTTTTGCAGCGCCTTGGAAAGCTGCGGATGGAATTTCAGTTTCGATTGCGGCAGAACCCTGCCGAGAAAGCCGGGAGCGGCCAGCACATTGAGCGTGTCATCGACATGGACAATGCCGCTCTGCCGGTGGCGAACGAGAACCGAGGCAACATGGACGCTCGCGTCGTGACTGATGAAATCGACGCCCTGTGGGACCGAGAATGCAAGATCTGCGGCAAACGCATCCTGCGTCTCAGGGTCCTCGATCAGCCCCGGTTCCCAGGGTAAATCCGGCGCCTGCTCGTGATGGCGCCGTGTTCCGACAAGGCGGGCCTGCGGAACAACCGCATGAACAGCGGCGCAATGAAGCGTGTGGAACGGGTGGACGTTGATGATGGCTTCGATTGCCCGCCCTCCATCTGTCATGGAAAGCAGGGCATTGCGGTCGTCCTCATCAAGGTCATAGCTGTCGAGAAGCAGGAACCTGCCGTTTGCCCGCCGCACAAGCGACATGTGGGTGCCGAGGTTGATCACCTTGGCGACTTTGAAATCGCCACGGAAAGTCCAGAAATTTTCAGCGAGCTGCTGCATCGTGTGGCGTTCCCTCAGATCCGGATGTTGGACCTGCGATCGGAACCAACGATTCTCAAATGGATGGGGAAGGAAATATGTTCCTGCAAACAATGCGATGGCTGAACAGCACGAGCGTTCAGAACAGGTGCTGAGTGCAATACACCGCGCAAATAAAACGCCGGGCCATGCAATAAAACCTCCGGCTAAAAACCGGAGGTGTGTCGAGTGTCTGGGCAGCGCAAGAGCGCTTTCTTTATGTCTTTGCGGGCTGAAGCTCAGCCGATCGGGCAGGAAACGCCGGTGCCTTTCAGGCCGCAATAGCCGGCCGGGTTCTTGGCCAGATACTGCTGATGGTAGTCTTCGGCCGGATAAAACGCGCCGGCCGGTGCGATCTCGGTGGTGATCCGGTCGCTGCGGCCATTGTCGGTCAACGCCTGCTGGAAGCGGTCACGTACCGTTTCGGCCAGCTTCAGATCATCCGCGTTGTCGAGATAGATGGCCGAGCGATAGGTGGTGCCGATATCATTGCCCTGACGCATGCCCTGGGTCGGATCATGCGCCTCGAAAAACAGCCGGAGCAGGCTTTCAAGGCTGACCTCTGCCGGGTCATAGATGACCCGCACAACCTCGGCATGGCCGGTCAGGCCGGTGCAGGTCTCTTCATAGGTCGGGTTGGGGGTCAGGCCGCCGGCATAACCTGCAACGGTCACATAAACACCGGGCGTCTGCCAGAGCAGCCTCTCCGCACCCCAGAAGCATCCCATGCCAAGCTGCACTTCCTTCAAGCCGGCCGGATAGGGCGGGGCAAGCGGACGGCCGTTGACAAAGTGCCTTTCAGCCGTGGGGATCGGCGCCGAACGTCCCGGCAGGGCCGTATCGGGCGACGGCATTACGGTCTTTTCCTTCTTGAGGGCGGAAAGAAACATCAGGATTTCCTTTGGGCTGAGCGCAAACGGCGAAGGCGGTCACGAACGTCCGCACTCCAAAACGCGATCATCGTCAAGATAAGTATCGAAAGGCGTTGCGGCAAGGCGGGTTTCCGATGTCGCACCAATCATGCCCGATCAGCTTCAGGGACGCATATCGACCACGCCTTTCGTCCCGGTAAAGCAGTTGGCGGTGAATACGAGGCGAAACAATTCAAAAATCTGTCAGAATCGGGTTGATCATCGCCGCCGCATCGGTATATATCGCGCCGATCCCGCCCTTCGGTTTTCCCGAAGCTGGCACCGGATGGACAGGTGGCCGAGTGGTCGAAGGCGCACGCCTGGAACGCGTGTATACGGGCAACCGTATCGAGGGTTCGAATCCCTCTCTGTCCGCCATTACCTCGTCCCAAGATCATGATTTTATTCATGGTTTTCTTTCCAGGGTTGGTTGAGGTACATTTCAAGGTACATTCCGGCGCAAAAGTCGAGGCCGAGGTTTTCCTACTCTGCCTTTCCTACCGTAGCCGATGAAGCCGGCGTTCGCTATCGTGGCTGGTTCGTTTCCTTGTCATTAGCCGTTTCTCTCGCACTGACTTCCAGGATGCCGGTATCCCGCGTGATGCTCTCGAGCATTTTCTCCAGACGTTTACCGACCAGTTCGCGGTCCTCAATCAGCGCTTTGGCCATTGCGTCCAGCTCGGGCTGATGGCGCTGGAGGATTCTGGTGGCCAGCGTCTCCGCGTTCAGGAGACGTTGCTGGACACGCTGTCTCTGGGCGAGGTCATGAAGTGCAAGTCCGTCCGCATCACCGCGCCAGACCGGTCCATAGGCGCCAAGCCCCAGCTGATGGTCGATCTGCAGGGCCATGTTCGTGGCTCGGGCCAGATCTGACTGCCGGCTACCACCTGCACCTGCCGAAATCTCGCCGAGGACGAGACGCTCCGCCGCCCGCCCGGCCATCAGGCACGCGATCTCAGCGTGGACATCACGCAGCAGGGATTGATTGCGACGGTTCTGCGTCACGGTTTCGCCGCCCAGCGGTTCCAGCATGATGCGCGTGACCGGGCCGAGCGCGAGCGCGGTGGCGACGATAGCATGGCCGCACTCGTGCAATGCGATGCGCCAATCGAGCGCCTGATCGGCCTCAGTGCGGGAATAGCAGATAAGCGTGCGGAGGTCGTGGAGCCCAGGCATCCTGTTCTGGCTGCGTGCGATCGACTTTGCCTGCCTGACGGCGGCATCCACATCGGCAGCGGTCATGCCGATTGCGGCTCGCGCCAGGTCATCGATATCTGACAGTGAGAATTCCGCCGGAAGCCGGGATCTCAGAATGCCCGCAATCTCCATCTTTCCAGGCAGCGGGACCTGAACCTTGCGGTCGAAACGTCCGGGACGCAGGATGGCGGGATCAAGGCCGGCGATGTCATTGCAGGCGCCGATCAGGAGAACACCTTCCTCGCGCATCAGCAGATCGATCTGCTCAAGAACGGCGTTGATGACCTGTCGCCTGTATGAACTGTTATGATTATCCGTGTCGTAGCGGCTGCCGGCGGCGTCGACCTCATCGATGAACAAAATCGAGGGTTTCTTTGCAATCGCCCCCGCGAACGACCTGCGCATGGCCGCCAGCATGTCACCGAGATGCCCGGCGCTCTGCCACTCGGCAAAGGAACCCTGAACGAAAGAAATTCCGGCGCTTGCCCCCATGGCGCGGGCCAGCCAGCTTTTTCCGGTTCCCGGAGGACCGTGGAAAATCACGGATCGCGTCAGTTCCGACCATTCGCACGTGCCCTCCTTCCATGCGGCGAGGTCGGCGACCATGTGCCGTGCCGCCTGCAGGGCCGGACTGTTGCCGTCCATATCCTCCAGCCGAGGACCGTCTGGTTTTTCCGGCTTCGATGATTTCTCCGTTGCCGATGACAGCCGGTCCACGACCCCGCGCGCCGTTGGCGCACGCAGCGCAGCGGACAGGACAGAGCCGGGAAGTTCCGTGAGGGCCTTTTCATCCGGAAGCCGCTCAAGTAAGGCGGCGTGGTCTTTTCCATCGGCAAGCCCGTGGCTGTAACGCAGATGTTCGCCAAAGATCGCCCGGCTCAGTGGCGCAATCGGCACTGGCGCAGGCAGGGCGCATTGCAGATCAGGCGGGAACTCGCACCCTCTGGGAACCAGAACGAACAGCCGATCAGGAAGCGATAGAGCAGTGCGGATGTCGGACCTGAAAATATTGAGTACACGTTCAGCAACCTGCCCATTGGTGATCTCGGGAGCAAGCAGGCAAAGCGCGTTCGGCTCGCCTTTGAGCATCCTCGCCTCGGAGGCAACAACCCATCCGGGTGGCATGAGGATCAATGTCAAAAGGTCCTGCGCGAGGGCGACTTCCTGCGGCTCGATATTCCCTAACACGACGACAGAACCGGCCGCGCCAAAGCAGGCGATGAACGCCTCCTCGCTGCCGAAAGTGGCTGCAAGTTTCAGTGCCAATGAGAGTGTCGGGTGCGGAATCGGCTGCATTGGTGATGGGCTGTCCTCCTCAGACATGGAAATATCACACTCATCGCCATCGAAATCAGGGTAACCGGTGAAGTCGCCTTCATCGCTTTCCTCGTCCACATAGGATGGGGCGCGCTTGTTGAGAAAATCGAGCAAACCTGGCTGCGCATGCTCTTGTGTTCTATGCGGGCCAACGCTGTTCCATTTGTTGACCGAACGGCCAGGGTAGCGATCCAGCTGCGGGTTTCGGCGAAGTCGGCGGACCAACTCTTCGCCATATGCGGCCCATGCGGGGCGTGGTGCTTGATCCGTCATGGCGGATCCTCCTTGTGATGATTGGACCGAAGCAAGATGAAAACGGAGGACGGCGATGCGCTCTCCGACAGTCCATTCCGAGCGGGACTACGGTCACTTCGGCGCTTGCCGGTTCTCATTCCGGATGTTCAGCATCGGGTCCCGGAAAGGCCTCGTTCCGAAACGCAAGGCGGCATCCGGAACGACGGGTGACGGCGACCCAACACAATGCTGTTCTGGAATAACATTCCAGAAAATCCAAGTATCTGGTTTTCTGAACCGGCATACGGGCGTTTTGAAACCATTCCTGGAAAACTGTTCCAGAATGACATGTCTATTCGGAAGATCTCGGCTTTCCTGACCGTGGCGAAGTTTGCTGGTTTGCGGTTGCCGCTTTGAGATGTGCGCGCACATGCGGGAGTATGTCTGCCCGATAAATTTCCGTTTTGACGTTGATCCAGTCGGCGAGTTCGTCATAGGGGATGACCGAATCCGGAAAGCGCTGCTTCAGCTTGCCGTGCAGGGCCTTTTCCGTTTTCTGGGCGATATGGCCGGTCGGCATGGGAAGCCGATACAGGACCGTGGCCTCAACGGAACCCGGAATGCCCAACTGATAACGCAAGCGGCTTTCCGGATCGCGCGAATAGCCAAGCTTGATGAAGCTGCCCTTGTGTGGAACTTCAAACGCGAGAACATAGATCTCGCTCGGTGCTGCGGACCAGCATGTGCCGCATTGCTCGCATCCGACGCGACCGGTGATGATGTTGGCGATCGCGATCCTCTGGGTGTGACCACAGCTATCATGTCTATATGAGCGGTAGTTCGGGTTTGCTTCCGGATCGGGGCCGAGCAGTGTCCATCCCCGAGCGGCAGCATCGGAGCTCAGTCTGGCCGCGTAGCAGGTCGGGCAGTGAAAGCCCGCTCTGCCGGCGGCCTTTCCCTCGCGCGCAAGTCGCTCGACGCGGCCGAATTGCAAGCGCGCGGCATGGCCGCATGGTAGTCGGTAATGTCCATATTTGTGGTGCATCTCGTCGCGCTCGAGCAGTTCGAAACCGCATTTGGCGGCATCCTGCAACCGGCGGGTCTCAAGGCAACCGCCGCAAATGGGTTGGGCTGTTCGCAACGCGAAGCTCTTCTGCACCGTATCGGCGCCGCATTCTCGGCATTGAAGCACAACGTGGCTACGATCACGGACGCGGCCGACAATTGAAAAACCTTTGGCTTCGGCGATTTCCTGCCATTGCGGCGGAACCGGACCGGGATAGGTGCGCCGCCACTCGCTGTCCGGCACATGCCGTGATCGATGTGGGATGTGCAGGCGTCGCCGGGATTGGCTGGACGCTGAATTGCGTTTGCCAGATGACTGGCGACCTTGTCTTTTTGACATGGATGTTCCTCCTGATTGCAGGATGAAAGGGGAATGGACACCGGGCCGACCCGGCGCGATGCTTGATCTCTTGATGGAATGGTCGCGGTCGCCACTTCCAACCGGTAATGATGGGTGGCGGTGGCCGGAATGCGTGCCGCAAAGGAAGCGGTGTCAGGATCTGGAAAAACCGAAAGGCCTGTGCCGCCTATGAAGCGCGGCTATCCGGAAAACGTTGGTTCCGTATTCAGGGAAGGCTCGTTTCCGGCATCATGGGCTTCCCGGAACAGCTCCAGTGTCTGCAACGCCTCGACCAGGCAAGTGCCTTGCTGCACGAGCCGGAATGCCCGGTGTCCCTCGGATGTCGTTGCGGTAAACTGCAGCAGGTCGGGCAGGCAGACCGCCTTGACGCGCGCAATTGCCGCTTCATTCGCGGTTTGCGCACTGATGAGCCCGGACAGGATCCCCGTGAAATGCAGCAACACGCCATCGCCCTCGCAGCACTTCGGCAGAAGCTGCAGGGCGGCAACAGTATCGGTCAGCCGGTCCAGCGCGTTTTCCGCCTCATGCAGCCAGGCAGCACAGGCGGGATCAAAGACCCGGGCGACGCCGTCGATCTCGTGCTCGGTTTCAATGAAAACCTCGAGACGCAACAGCATGGCCGCAAAAAGCAGTGAAATCGGCGAGCCGGTGAGTGTCGATGGAGAGTATAAGTCTTCATCCGCCGCATGCGGCGTGATAGGAGCGTGAATAGCCATGATAACCTCTTGAGCAGGTTTGAGTGGTCAGAGCGCTGATCAAGGGTTGCACCCCTTGGCAGCGCTCGTTTTTTGTGCCATTACGCGACTCTGATGTCAACATCAAAAGGTGAAAAAGCGATGGCTCCACCCAGAAAAGACAATATTCCGCTGACGCTCCGCGTCTCTCAGGAACTGCTGCGGCTGATTGACGACCGCCGTCGCGAGGAAGAGGACATACCGACCAGGCCGGAAATGGTCCGTCGGATATTACAGGACTATTTTGACAGGGGCCGGTAACGTCCCGCGACCACATTTATCGACCTTGATGTGTCGTTCGGGTTGTTCCAGCAGCTTGATGCTCATGCATCCTGCGCCGGAGAATTGCTGAATGATGGTGCGCGCAACGTTTCTCACGACGCCAAACGAGTAGCGCTTGCATATCATTCGTTGCTGGATAGAAACTGCAACCTTGGTTGTCGCTCTTTCTATCTTGTCGTATTTTCTCATTTGCACATGATTTCTCTGAGGTTAGCGATGGGTACGGAAATTATGACCCTTAGAGAGGTTTCGGCCTATCTGAAGATCACCGAGAAGACCGACTATCGGCTGGGTGCAGAAGGGAAAATCCCCGCATTCAATGTTGGGGGTGCGTGGAGAGTCAGGAAACAGGAGGTTGATGCGTGAATTGATAAGCGAACGAGGGATGGCAGAAAGAGCAATAATGCTGCTGGATAACAGGAAAAATGGCAAAGTCGGCGACGCACTGCGCAAACACTTGTCCGAGGGGGCGCGGCTTTCGGTGGTCTCCGGCCTGTTCTCGATCTACGGCTTTGAATCGCTAAAGAGTGAATTGAAGGGCCTCGATAGATTTCGTCTCATTCTTTCTCAAGTGCCCTCCGATGATCACGCAAGTGGTCAAATATCGAACTTGGCAGGCGATGAGTTCGAGCTTCGTTTCAAAAACCGTCTCAATCAGAACCGCATCGCAAAAGAATGTGCAAAGTGGCTCGCGGACAAGGCGGACATCCGCGTGGCGAAGAATCCGCGTGCGTTCGGACAGAACCTGCTCCTTGCGCAAGGCCGGGATGGCGAAGCCATAGGGATTCAGGGCAGCTCAAGCTTCACAAGCACGGGGTTCGGCTATTCCGAATCCAATCGCTTTCATATGAATATGGGCGCGCAAGACGCCACCAGCACGCAGGCGATGCTCGAATGGTTCGATACGATCTGGAATGATCCGGCGGCGGTCGAAGACGCGAAGGCGGTGTTGCTCGAAAAGTTGAAGACGCTCTTCAGCGATCAGACGCCTGAATTCATCTATTTTCTAACGCTGTATAACATCTTCAAAGATTTCCTCGAAGACATCGACGAAGAGAACATCATCAAGTCGAAGACCGGCTTCAAAGACACGCTTGTCTGGAACAAGCTCTACAGGTTTCAGCGAGACGGCGTCCTCGGCGCAATCGACAAGCTCGAAAAATACAATGGCTGCATTATTGCCGATAGTGTGGGCCTGGGTAAGACGTTCGAAGCCCTCGCGGTCATAAAATATTATGAGCTGCGCAACGACCGGGTGCTCGTCCTTTGCCCGAAGAAGCTGCGGGACAACTGGAACGTCTACACGGTGAACGATAAGCGCAATCTGCTCGCAGCAGATCGTTTCAACTACGACGTTCTCAATCATACTGATCTCACGCGCCTGCAAGGCCGCTCGGGTGAGATCAATCTCGAAACATTGAATTGGGGGAACTATGACCTCGTGGTCATCGACGAGTCCCACAATTTCCGCAATGCGAGCTCCACCAAGGAAGGGCTTACACGCTATTCCCGCCTGATGGATGAAATTATCCGTTCGGGCGTGAAGACGAAGGTGTTGATGCTCTCGGCTACACCGGTGAATAATCGGATGAACGATCTAAAGAACCAGGTCGCCTTCATTACTGAAGGTATCGACAGCGCCTATAGCGAGCAGGGTATTACGAGCATCGAAGAGACCCTGCGCAAGGCGCAGGCGCGCTTTAACAACTGGCTGCGCCAGGAAGAGAATGAGCGCACGGTCGAAGCGCTGCTGGACAGCATGAATTTTGACTATTTCAAACTGCTCGATCTCCTGACGATTGCTCGCTCCCGCAAACATATCGAGAAATACTACGATGTTGCCGAAATCGGCTCATTTCCGGAACGGCTCCAACCGATCAATATCAAGGCCGACATAGACACGCTGGGCCAGTTTCCGCCGCTGCGCGAAATCAACCGCACGATCCGAAAACTGAACTTGAGCGCCTACTCCCCGCTGAAATACGTGCGCTCGGACAAGCGGGAGGAATACAGCCGAAAGTACGACGTGAAGGTCAAGGGCGGACAATCGGTTTTCCGTCAGATCGACCGCGAGCAGAGCCTGATCCACCTGATGCGCGTGAACCTGCTCAAGCGCATGGAGAGCTCGATCAACTCTTTCGCGCTGACGCTGGAGAAGCTGCTCGGCGAAGTGGAGGGGCTGCTCGAAAAACTAGAAAGCCATAGCGCGGAGGATATCGAAGAGCTTGGAATCGAGGATGTCGAAACCGATAATCCTGAATTTGAAGCGTACCTGATCGGGCGTAAGGTGAAGGTGCTCATCAAGGATTTGGATGAGCATCGCTGGCGGCAGGATTTGCAGGATGACCGTGCAAAGCTTGCGGCCTTGCTGGATGAAGCCCGCAAGATCGAGGCGGAACGCGACGCCAAGCTTCACAGCCTCCGCGACCTGATTGCCGAAAAGTGCCGGAATCCGATCAATGCAGAAAACCGCAAGATCATCGTTTTCACGGCCTTCAGCGACACGGCGAACTATCTCTACGAGAACATCGCGGCGTGGGCGAAAGACACGCTCGGCGTCTACGCGGCTCAGATCACCGGCAGCGGCGCCAACAGGACGAACATGCCGGGCCAAAGCAGCAATTTCGATAGCCTTCTCGCCGCCTTCTCACCCGTCTCCAAAGAGCGTTCCAAGATCGACGAAGGTGCGACTGCCGAGATTGACCTTTTGATCGCGACGGATTGCATATCGGAGGGCCAGAACCTTCAGGACTGCGACTATCTCATCAATTACGACATCCACTGGAATCCCGTGCGCATCATCCAGCGGTTCGGCCGGATTGATCGCCTCGGCTCGAAGAACGCCGTCATCCAGCTCGTGAACTTCTGGCCGAATATGGAGCTGGACGAGTACATCAACCTGGAGGCACGTGTCAGCGGACGGATGGTGCTGCTCGACATTTCGGCGACCGGCGAAGAGAACGTTATCGAGCAGGATAGCGCAGGCCGCATGAACGATCTGGAGTACCGCAGAAAGCAGCTCCAGCAGCTACAGACCACGGTCGTCGATCTGGAAGATATGTCGGGCGGGGTATCCATCACGGATCTCACGCTTAACGATTTCCGCATGGATTTGTCGGCCTTCATGAAGGAGCACCTGCAGGAGCTGGAGAGTGCTCCGACGGGATTGTTTGCCGCAGCGACCCTCGACCATGCTCTCAGGCTCGAAGGGTTGCCGTCTGGCGTGATCTTCTGCCTGAGAAATGTCGGCAGGCCCGTTGCAAATGACGACGGCTATGCGCTTGCCCCCTACTACCTCACTTATGTCAGCGACGACGGGCAGGTCTGCCTCACCTTCACGCAGTCAAAGAAAGTGCTCGACGTGCTCAAGAAGCATGGTATGAGCTCGCGTTCGGTGGACAAGAGCGCCGTTGCGCGTATGAACGCGAAAACAAAGGACGGGCGGGACATGAGCCACTACCGCGCCTTGCTGGAGACCGCGGTGGCGAGCGTCGTCGGCAAGTCGGAAGAAAAAGGCGTGGAGAGCCTGTTCTCGCGGGGCGGCACGAACCTGACAAAGGACAGCTTCCAGAGCCTGGAGGATTTTGAGGTGGTCAGCTACATGGTGGTGAATGCGCCATGACTGAGATTCGCAGTATCGAAGGATTCCACCAGAACCTGGCTGTGCCTGAGGCCTGCTTCCTTGGCAAGCGCCTGTTCAAGAAGCAGTTTTATGAACACGGCCAGCTCGGCGCGGCTGACAAAAAGGCGTTTGTCGAGGACATCGAGACGATCGAATGGCGCTATACGATCAAGCCCTCCACGATCAACATCCCGAAGCTTGAAGACGACACGCACGAATATCTGGAAATCGCGATTCTGCAGGTCGTGCTCACGGCCTCTGATCGTCACCTTCGCGTCGGATCGGTGATCCAGAAGGCTATTCCTTACCCGCTCATAATCTTCTTCGTCTGTGGCTCGCGTCTGGCGGTGCATGCCGCCGACAAGCGGATCAACCGCGCCGACGCGAACAAGATTGTCACCGAGAACACATACGACACGGGCTGGATCGATCTTGCCGCGCCCGGGGCCGCCCAGAGCGATTTTCTGGCCGACTTCCGCGTCACGAAATTCAGCTACCGCAACCTGTATGACTTCTATCAGGACGCCGTGGCACGGATCATCGCCCTGAACTGCGCGGCGCATTCAGGCCACTACGCGCTCCATCCAGAGAGCGGTGAAGCGCCCAAGAATAAGGGCGACCGCCTTCAGGCGCTGCGCCAAATCGAGAAGTTTCATCAGGAGCGGAGCGAACTCCGCAACAAGCTGAAGAAAGAGAAAAATCTTGGCTCTCAGGTCAGCCTGAACACCAGGATCAAACAATTGACCGACCGCATCGACGCGGCACGCAACGAACTATGAGGGGGACGAATATGGACGCGCTCACAAGGGAAGACGGCGAAAGCCTGAACATCATCGAAGAGAACATCGAAGCCCTGAAGGCCATCCTCCCGGATGCTTTCACCGAAGATGGAATCGATTTCGAAGCGCTCCGCCAGCTTCTGGGGGATCAGATCGCAGACGGCGACGAAAAATACGGCCTCACCTGGCACGGCAAGAAGAAGGCGCGCCAGATTGCGCTTACGCCTTCCACGGGCACATTGCGCCCGTGCCCTGAAGAAAGCGTCGATTGGGACACGACACAGAATCTCTTTCTCGAGGGCGACAACCTTGAAGTTCTGAAACTTCTGCAGAAGAGTTACGCGGGAAAAGTGAAAATGATATACATTGACCCGCCATACAATACGGGGGGAGAGTTTATATATCCTGACCGATTTCAAGATAATTTGGATACATATCTTAGATATACTGGGCAGAAGGGCGATGAAGGAATTGTCTTGTCAAGCAACACGGAAGGCGGAGGGCGTTTTCATACGAATTGGCTGAACATGATGTACCCGCGTATAAAGCTTGCGAAAAGCTTGATGCGAGAGGATGGCCTGCTTTTTGTTTCTATCGACGACAACGAGTACAAGAATCTCAAGGCGCTAATAGATGAAATATTCGGGGAAGAAAATTTCGTCGGCGTTGTGTGCTGGAAAAATAAATATGGGGCCGGTGCGAAGACAAAAGGATTCATAGAGGTTCATGAATACATCCTTTGCTACTCAAAATCGCCAATTTCGAATATTGAGTCTGTATTGAACGAAGATCAGATGCAGGCTTACGAAAAGAACAAGGATAACAAATATGCCACTAGGGGTGGCTATGTTACCCAACCATTGATGACTAATAGCCTAGACGATCGATCTAATCTTCAGTATACAATCGAACATGAAGGAGACACTATACATCCGAGAAAGCAATGGGTCTGGAGCAAGGAAAGACTCTTAGAGGCAATTAATAATGATGAAGTCGTATTCAAGAAAAAGGCAAATGGGGATTATAGCGTAAGAGCAAAGGTGTATTTAAGGGACGAGCTAGGCAAGGTGCGCAAAGGCAAGCCATTGTCGATGCTGAATGGTCCGTTTAACCAGGAGGGAACTTCCGAAGTTTCTAGCCTTATCGGCGAGAGCATATTTAGCTTTCCAAAGCCATCATCTTTGATCCGCCATTTTTTCAGTTTTACAGTAAATGACGTTGAGGACACAGGTGGAATATACTTAGATTTCTTCGCTGGGTCATGTTCATCGGCACATGCCGTTTTGGACCTTAATGTAGAGGACGGTGGAAACCGTCGATTCATAATGGTGCAGCTTCCTGAGCCGTGTGAACCCAAAACACCTGCATACAAGGCTGGGTATGGCAATATATCCCAAATTGGACGCGAACGCATACTTAGAGCCGCGAAAGAAATAAAAAACGACAATCCAGACTTCGAAGGCGATCTGGGATTCAAGCTCTTCAAGCTTGATAGTAGCAATATAAATGCCTGGAATCCGGCCCCCTCGGACCTTGAGAAGAGCTTGCTCGATCATACCGACCATCTTGTCGAGGGGCGGAGTGAACAGGATGTTCTCTACGAGCTCCTGCTCAAGCGGGGAGTCGATCTGACCGTCCCAATCGAGGAAAAGGAGATCGCTGGCAAGGCGGTCTATAGCATTGGTTTCGGTGTGCTATTCGCTTGTCTCGATGACAAAATCGATAAAGACGAAATCGAGGCTTTGGCTGAAGGCATTACGGCCTGGCATAAGGAACTTGAACCCGCCTCGGTTACGCAGGTCGTATTCCGCGATAGCGCGTTTGCCGATGACATCGCCAAGACGAACATGACTGCCATTCTGGAACAGAACGGCATCGCTCATGTGCGCAGCCTGTAAGAAGGGAGAGCGCATATGAAACTGCATTTTGAAGATGATCTTGATTACCAACACGCGGCGATAGGCTCGGTCGTTGACCTATTCCAGGGGCAGGATATCAATCGCACGGAATTCACCGTCACCTATCGGTCAGAAGACACGGCACAGGGATCGCTCGGGATTACCGAAAGCGAGCTTGGCATCGGCAACCGGCTGGAGCTGCTGGACGAAGAAATCCTTGAGAACTTACGGACAATCCAGCTCCGGAATGGGCTGCGCCCATCCGAGTCGCTGACGAGCGGCGACTTCACCGTTGAGATGGAGACCGGCACGGGCAAGACCTACGTGTATCTGCGCACGATCTTTGAGCTGAACAAGCGCTACGGCTTCACCAAATTCGTGATCGTCGTCCCCTCGGTCGCTATCAAGGAGGGCGTCTACAAAACGCTCCAGATCACGCGGGACCATTTCGAGAACCTGTATCCGATTGTCAAGGGGTACGAGTATTTCCTGTACGATTCCAATAAGCTAGGCCAGGTTCGGAATTTCGCGACGAGCCCTAACATCCAGATCATGGTCGCTACCGTTGGCGCGATCAACAAGAAGGACGTGAACAACCTCTACAAGGACAGCGAGAAAACGGGCGGCGAGAAGCCGATCGATCTCGTCCGCGCGACACATCCGATCATCATCGTGGATGAACCGCAAAGCGTTGACGGCGGTATGACCGGTCGCGGCAAGGAAGCTCTTGAAGCGATGAATCCGCTCTGCACGCTTCGGTATTCGGCGACGCACGTGGACAAGCATCACATGGTCTATCGCCTCGATGCGGTGGACGCATATGAACGCGAACTGGTGAAGCAGATCGAGGTCGCTTCGCTCGAAGTCGAAGGCGGGCACAATAAGCCCTATGTGAAGCTGCTCTCCACCCACAACCGGAACGGCTCGATCACCGCAAAGATCGAATCCGATTTCTTGCGAAGCGGCAATGTTCGCCGCGACATTCTGACCGTCGAAGACGGCGACGATCTGGAACAGGAGACCGGCCGAGCGCTCTATGAGAATTTCCGCATCGGGACGATCACCTGCGGCAAGGATAACGAGACAATACAGGTGAGCATGCCTGGCGGCGAAGTCACGCTGCACCCCGGCGAGGCCGTCGGCGGGGTTAGCCCTGATGATGTGAAACGCCTGATGATCCGCCGCACGATCAAGGAACATCTGGACAAGGAAATGCGCTTTGCCGCGCAAAAGCGTGAGGTGAAGGTGCTGAGCCTGTTCTTCATCGATAGCGTGGAGTTCTACAGGCAGTACGACGAGGACGGTAAGGCCGTGAAGGGCAAATACGCCCTGATGTTTGAGGAAGAGTACCGGAAGCTGGCGAAGCACCCGGATTATCAAACGCTGTTTGAGAAGGTCGATCTCGATATCGAGGCCGACGAGGTACACAACGGCTATTTCTCCATCGATAAGAAGGGCGGCTGGACGGAGACCGACGATAACAACCAGACGAACCGCGATAACGCGGAACGCGCTTACAATCTGATTATGAAGGATAAGGAGAAGCTGCTGAGTTTCGATTCGAAGCTCAAGTTCATATTCTCTCACTCGGCACTCAAGGAAGGCTGGGACAACCCGAATGTCTTTCAGATCTGCGCGCTACGCGATATGGGCTCGGAACGTGAGCGGCGGCAGACGATTGGCCGGGGTCTGCGTCTTTGCGTCAATCAGGACGGCCATCGCCTGCGAGGCTTCGATGTGAACACGCTTACAGTGATCGCAACGGAGAGCTACGAGCAGTTTGCGGAGAACCTTCAGAAGGAAATTGAGGACGATACGGGCATCCGCTTCGGCGTGGTGGAGAAACACCAATTCGCGAATATCGCCGTTACGGCTGAAGACGGCACGACCGCGCCGCTCGGCGTCGATAGGTCTGAAGCCGTCTGGGATTTCCTGAAGGACGGCGGCTTCCTGGATAGTCGCGGCAAGGTTCTGGACACGCTGCGCGCTGCGCTCAAGGATGACACTCTGGCCTTGCCGGATGAATTCTCCGAACAGGAGGACGATATCAAGGACATCCTGCGCAAGCTCGCTGGCAAGCTTGATATTAAGAATGCCGATGAGCGCGTGACGATTCGCACGCGCGAAGCGGTCCTTGAAAGCGAGGACTTCAAGCAGCTTTGGGAGCGCATCAAGCACAAAACCACCTATCGCGTGGATTTTGACAATCCGAAACTCATCGAGGATTGCGCGACCGCTATCAGGGATGCGCCGCCAATTACCAAGACGCGCGCCCGCTTCCGTAAGGCGGATATCGCCATCGGCAAAGGCGGCGTTTTGGCGAATGAGGGCGACACATCGGCCTTCACTTCGATCAGTGAGAGCGACATCGAGCTACCGGACCTGCTGACCGATCTTCAGGATAAGACCCATCTCACACGGAAAAGTCTGGTCGAAATCCTGACGAATAGCCGTCGCCTGCACGACTTCAAGAAGAACCCGCAGGAGTTCATCGACATCGCCGAAGAGGCGATCAACCGCACCAAACGGCTCGCGCTGGTGGACGGCATTCGTTATCAGCGGATTGGCGATGACCATTACTACGCGCAGGAGCTGTTCAAGCAGGAAGAACTGACGGGCTATCTGAAGAACACGCTGGAGACACAGAAATCCGTCTATCAGCATGTGGTGTACGACTCGGCGGGCGTCGAAAAGAGGTTTGCCGAAGACCTGGAAGCCAACGAGGCGGTTAAGGTCTACGCCAAGCTTCCGTCCTGGTTCAAAGTGCCGACGCCGCTCGGAACCTACAACCCCGATTGGGCGGTCCTGGTCGAAGATGATGGGCAGGAAAAGCTGTATTTCGTCGTAGAGACGAAGGGTAGCGGCTGGTGGGACGATCTGCGTCACAAAGAAGGCGCGAAGATCAAGTGCGGAGAGCGGCATTTCGCCGTGCTCGCCACCGATGAAAACCCGGCCCGCTACATTAAGTCGACCTCGGTCGAAGACATGTTCAAACATGTATGATCGTCGTGCCTACGACCAGCGCTGAGGCTCTGGGAATGCTTATGGCCCCAGAGCCTCGTATACTACAGGCCGTCAGGGCACTCTGAAGCAATAAATAACGCGGCCAATGACGTTCAAGTCAGCGGCGGCATCAGCCTCGAAGACTTCGGCGGGATAACGTTCCTGGTTTTCTGAAAATAGTTGAAGCTTGCCGTCGGCAAGCCAACGGGCGCGTTTGATAACGAGAACGTTTCCGACAAGCATAACATAAACGCATCCCTGCTCGATGTTGGCTTGCTGCCGATCGACAATCAGAAGTGATCCTTCCGGCATAGTCGGGGCCATACTGTCGCCTTTGACCTTCAGAAGACAACAGCCTTCCGGCGCTGCTTCAGCGTCTTTGAGAAGATCGCGGTCAACAGCGAGAGGTCCGAACTGCGGACTTTCCGAAGATGCGTAAGCCTCACCTGAGGCAATATCTTGATCAAGGTAAGGCAACTGAATCAGTTCGTCGCCCGCGGATCTGGGCGTCAAAACCTCGTTCTGTGTTCTACTGTCAAACATTCGCCCTTTTCCCGTCAGGAGCCAATGTAGGTCTACGTTGAGGTTTTCGCGGTAGGCCAGCAAGACATCGAGATTCGGGATGCGATCTCCGCGTTCGTAATTGGCAAGGCTGTTGACGTGCAGCCCCAGGCGAGAGGCAAACTCCTCCCTCTGGGGGTCGCCAACCTCCCAACGTATTGTCCGCAGCCGCCGGCCCAGATCCGTTTTGATACGCTCCTGTCGCGCCAATAAAATCATATAAACACAATTTGGGGTTTACAATATCCCAAATTGTGTTTATCCCTATCGTTGCCGCAAGGATGTCGAAAGCATCCATGCCGTGTTTGACCCAAAGAAGGCTGTGCCCGCAGCCTGAACTGGAGGAACAGATGCCCGCACCGCGACCACGTTATATCCCGCTTCCAGATGGGTTCATGTGCCACAATCAATGGCCGAGCTCGAAACGCATCCAGATTCACCGCGAGAACAACCCCGCTGCCTCCGCCGACCACTTCTCCATCCAATACGAAAAGCAATCGGCGTCGGTTTATGGTTGTGTGCCTGATCCCATCAGGTCACCACTAGCCGTCAGTACAGCGTCATTCTTTCGCGCAAATCTGTCAAAGAGTCCACTTCCGAGACGCGTTACGCGAGAAAGTCATGGATCTGCTGAAGGCTGCCGTCTTCCGCATTAAGTGTTTTCAGGTCGCCGCAGACGGCTGATTACCCTGAAAACGAGACGCGGCGCTCAACTCCACCTATTCGAAACCCTCAAGCCGCTGCCGTGTCTCGGTGGCGTCTCCGTACTTGCTGCTCACAGCAGAATTGACGGCAGCACAGGAGTGGAAAATGAAAACCTGTAAATCTTCGCCGGTGTTGCTGGCGGTCATTGTCGCTTGGGTCAGATACGGCCGGTTGCGGAAGCCATCTTTTCCGCGCGCGAGGTTCCTGTCGGCATGCGGCTTTGCCGTTGCGAGTTTGCTCTCCGTTCCCGCTCACGCCGAGCTCATCAGGTATCCGGATGACCAGTTCTGGCGAAATCTCTCGCAGGTCTTTGCGGACGAAACGCCAGACTATGACCAGATCGCACGCCGGACGCAGGAATACCGTCAGGCTGACGAATTCGATAAAGGCGATGTCCTTGCGGAACAGGCGCTGAAGCTGAAACGCATGAAAACCGATTTCGGATCGCACGCGCAGGTGCTGTTCCGCGCCGCCATTCGTCTTGATGACTATGATGCTGAGAGAGGCGGCTTCCCGATTAATCTCTTCGAGCCGGGTATCTATCTGGACGTTGGAAGCGGGCTTCGTTTCTCCAATGCCTCCGACTATGCCGTTCTGCCGGCCACACCCGACGAAGGACGGGAGATCCGGCAGAAAGAACGGGCTTCATCAAGTTTGCCATCCGGACTTCTTCTGGTCGGCGACTTCCGAATGGATCCCGGACATCGCGGGGGTATGCTCGCGACGCTTTACCGGTTTGATTATGTCGACGGCGACGACACGGTGATCGCAAGCATTGAGAGCGTTCCGGATACGCAAGGTCTTGATGATGACCAGGTCGAAAAGCTCGTTCAAACCACACAAGCTAAAATCCTGCAGCTTGCCGGCTTGCCGCCGATCGGCTCGCCCTGGCCCTTGGTACGCGACGCACTCCAACTCAGCTACGGCTATGCCGCCAGCGAAAACAGACGCTATGATGACGGCAAATTCCGGATGATCGAAGGAGGCATCCAAGAAGAGGATCTCTCCGACGCCTCCCGCTTTCGTGTCGGCTTCGGCAACAGTGGAGGCATGGTAAGCCAAATTTTCGCGAAGCAGGGCTTTACCGCCTTTGCCACGACCGAGTTAGGACGCATTGACACGAACGCCACCGGCCGCGGCCTCGACTGCGACACACCTCATCTGGCCGATGCCTGCGGCATCCTGATCTTCGAGAAGCAGCAGGGTGACTGGATCCTGACGAAGGCCGAAGGTGTCCTTGACCTCAAGGAAACCGATCATGGCCGCGCACTCGAAGCTGTGCTGAACGACGATGTCGACGCCTTCCTTCGCTCCGACCTCACGGTCGCTTACGACCGTGACTGGCTTGTAGGTAAGACATCGGGATTGCATTTCTCGGGACAGTATGCGCCAGCCGCGCGCTATATCCTCGGGGAAGATATGGGCGGCAAACCGCTCTACCTCCGTCCCACCGATCACTATCTGGAAGGCACGCCGAACTTCGAGGTCATGCTGTATGCCGTCGACGGCGCGCCGGGAAGGACGCCATTGATCTTCACGCTTGCGCCACGGCAACTTCATGTCGAACACGCGGCTGCGGTTCGCTCCCTTTCCGGAAAGCGCATCATGTCTTCCGATTTAGAAGGGCTCACGGCATATGAGCTCCTCGAGGATCCTCGGTTTTTGCCGGCTATCGAGGAAACTATCAATGGCACGGATCTGAAGGCGATCCAGCGCGCGACGGCTGTCAGCTCCGGTTCTTTCGAGGATCGCGGTGCGTGGTTTGTTCACGGCGGTTGCCGGCCGCATGATTGCAGCGATGATTTTGCGACAGTTGCGATTAGCAAGGAGGACGGGCACCTGATCGTCGTCCGAAGCCATAACGGCGCGTCGGAAGTCTTTGGTTCCCCGCGAGAAGCCCTTCCACCTGTCTTCGAACGACATGGTCTTTGAAGCACGACCTGATCGCGCTGACGCGCAAGCCCGCAAGCAATAGATCAGGTCGCATCTCACTTTCGCGGTGAAGTCGTTCGCCGCTCCTTTCGCCCACACCCGCATCGGTCTCGCCGAATGCTGCATACCGCCTGTCACGCAGGCGCACGGAGGTCTATTGTCCCATGTCAGTCTCACAAACAGCGAAACTGGATCTCGGATTTGAAGTTGAAGCCGCCCGAGATGGGTCGGTGATCGTCTCCGGAAAAGGCGTTGGCTTGAAAATCTCCGGCCTCATCGTCCTTTTCCTGGTCATGCTTCTGCCCTCGTCGTTTCTGTTCACATTCCTGATCGATAACGGCCCACTCAGCTTTCTTCCGGCCGATCTCTATATTCCTGCCGCCTTGGCGATCAATGCGGCACTGGTATATGCTGTTCACCGGCTCAAGAGTCCGCCCTTCAGCTTTCGGCTCACCGAAGGTGGCCTGGAATGCGGTGGGAAGCGTTACGCCTTTAACGACATCAGCGAGGTGTTTGTCGATAACGGGCACGCAAAAGGCCGGCCGCTTGCATCGGGCGGCATCCACACGGGACTGATCATCGGCGGCACGGGTCCGATCGGGATCACAGCCGCTCTCACCGGTGGCGCCGGCGCGTCGGCATCAATTGCCATGGCAAATCTCGGCACCAGGATTGGCTCGGCAGTGAACTATCGCGTGAGTTTTAGGCATGGACGCAACGTCATTCGGCTAGCGTCATCGCTGGACGAGAGCACAGCAATTTCGCTATTCCGGTTTCTGACGGAGGAGCCATGAACTTGGAGCGAAGACTTACCGTCAGCGTCCGGCTATGCTTCTTTGGCGCGGACTGGCAGACTGCCTTGCCTATTTTATTTGTTGCTAAAAACACTTCGTTTTCGCTGCTAGAACCTATGGAGCGCTGCAAAATCGCTTTTTTCCGGATTCCACGCCGAGCCAACTCAGCCATCGGCATCATTACGGGACAAGCCGGAATTCTGAGATTGAATGGGCGTGGCTTCATGGGCATTGGGAAGGTATTTGACGCGGTCGTGGAACTCGCAATTGTCAACGTTAAGACGGAAGCCGATCGGCCGAAATGGGGCCGTCAGCGGAATGGCAGCTTCTAGACTTGGACAATGAAATAGCCGCTATCACCGACAAATTCTACTGTAGCAACATCGGGCCCAGATCTGCCTCTCAATGTCACAATCTGAACAGTTACGGATATGGCGTTCAGGCGTTCACTAGCGGTACAGGCTTCGCCCCTTCAGATGCGCTATCGGGGTGGAAAGTCAGATCTGGGGTCTTCCCAAATAGCCGCGAACTATCAAAGGTTCGTCTGTTGCTTGTAGGCATGATACAAAGGTATTTTGCAACTCAGCGTGGCTCGCTGGCCTCGTCAAAACCTGCTGAGGAACCGATTAATGAATAGCGACGATCATGATCGTGAAATTCGCATGACGCGGACACATTTTTCTTAAAAGTAGGCTCTTGATTTGACCGTTATTTGCAACAACGAAGTGATGATTTAATATATATGGGCAAATATCTTTTAAAGAAAATGGCGTTTATGAAAATAAGCAGGTTTTTAATTAGAAAAAATATTCATTATAATATTAAATATGGAATATTTTCCAGCATTCCTCTGGCGATTATTAGCATTATTGTTTTTTCATACTGCTACATAATACCACTATGGCTTCTTGATAGTTTTTTTGAAAACGAAAATTATATATATATTGGCATCGTGTTTGGCATTTTTCTATCGTTTCCTTTTTTATCAGTCTTCTGGGCTTCGGCTAATATGGCCAATGAAGATTGGCAGAATTTGTTTGGTCTTCATCACATTCGCAAACGCTCAAGACATTGTGTTCGGGATAAAATCGCTAGACTTTTTGATTTGGATGGCGGGGTATAGAAATGAAAAGCAGAACTCATGTTTCTATGGGCTATTCCAACTCCGACTTAACGCGGTTTAATGGCAGGGCCGGCGGCGCCTCCTCTGATCTATATCGGAGTGATGAAGCAAATGTCTCAGTGAGTCTCGCTCCGCCTCTGTCTGTCCCAACCCTTATTGCCGTCGACGGCGCGGCTGATATTTTCCGAAGAACCGATGTGGAGTTAGGAGCGGAAGAGATAAAGGCTTTGAGGCTCGGGGCTGGCGCGGCGGCAATCTTTACGACCGACAATGCCTTTGAGGTTACGTTGATACCAGTGAACCATCCCGGGTTTTCTGGAGGCCTCTGGTGGTCATGTTTTGCGCCGTTCAAACTCGACGCGCGATAACATCAACATTTGGCAATCAGTTTTGAATTCGTCTGCTTTCAGGATTTATTCGGGGTCCCTTGAACGACCAAAATCGAGCCGCCTTGCGGACGGACAGAAATGGGGCCGAGAACCGCCGTTGAAAGAGCCGCTCCTTGGTCCACCGAATAGGATTGCGTCGCTCGTGGGCCGCGCGTTTACGTGCCGCAAAAGGTACGGTAGGCTGCCTCGGGCACCGGCGGGAGCCCAGCATAATCGGCGAACTCCGCCTGTTCCTCGAAGGGCGTGGCCAGTGCTTCATTCAGGCGTTCGAAGGGTGCCAGGTCGCCGGCCATCGCGGCGGCAAGCGCTTCCTCGACGAGGTGGTTGCGCGGAATGATCGCCGGGTTCACCGCATCCATTGCAACACCACGTTCACCCGGCTCTCTCGGTTCAACCGCGAGGCGCTGACGCCAGCGCGCCGCCCAGTCGTCATAGGCGGTCGGATCGGCAAAGAGACCGCGCACCGCCCCCTCGGCCTGCTCGCTTTCCGCTGCTTTGCCGAGCTTGCGAAAGGTCACAGTGAAGTCCGCATTCTGCCGTGCCATGCGCCCAAGAAGATCCTCGATCAACGCGGCGTCTTCCGTCTGCGGTGTCTGCAAACCGATCTTCGCGCGAAAGCCGTCGACATAAGCGGTGTTGAATGCGTCGGCAAAGCCGGAGAGGATGTCCTGTGCGGCTTCAATGGCTTTGTTTTCGTCTGGATCGAGATGAGGAAGCAGACATTCTGCCAGACGGGCGAGGTTCCAGTGCGCGATCCTGGGCTGGTTGGCGTAGGCGTAACGCCCGTTCCGGTCGATCGAGGAGAAGACGGTCGCGGGATCGTAAGCGTCGAGGAAGGCACACGGGCCGTAGTCGATCGTTTCCCCGGCGATCGACATATTGTCGGTGTTCATGACGCCGTGCACGAAACCGATTTGCATCCAGCGTGCGACGAGCTCCGCCTGGTGGGCGCAGACGCCTTCGAGAAGAGCGCGGTAGGGATTGGAAGCGCCCGCGGCATCGGGGTAATGCCTGTCGATCACATGGTCGGCGAGTTGGCGCACCGCGGCGTCGTCGCCCCTTGCCGCGAAGAACTGGAACGTGCCGACGCGTATATGGCTGGAGGCGACACGCGTCAGGATCGCGCCCGGCAGGGCCGTTTCCCGGTAGACTGGCTCTCCCGTCGCGACCGCGGCCAGCGCCCGCGTGGTTGGGATGCCGAGCGCGGCCATGGCCTCGCTGACGAGATACTCGCGCAGGACCGGACCGAGTGCTGCCCGTCCGTCGCCGTTGCGCGAGAAGAGGGTGGGGCCGGCCCCCTTCAGTTGAATGTCGCGACGCCGACCCTCTCGGTCGACGACCTCGCCGAGGAGGATGGCGCGCCCATCGCCGAGTTGCGGCACGAAGTTTCCGAATTGATGTCCGGCGTAAGCGGCCGCGATCGGCTCGGCGCCTGTCGGGAGATGGTTACCGGCGAAGATTTCAACCGCTTCAGCATTGTCCAACTGATCCGCATCGAGCCCGAGCTCCTTGGCGAGCCGTCGGTTCAGCTTCAGGAGATGCGGCGCGGCGACGGGCGATGGCACGGTTGGGCGGTGGAAGGCGGCGCCGAGACGCGCGTAGCTGTTATCGAAGTCGAAATGTACCGTCATCTTTTCCGCATCGCTTCCGTCGTGCTGCTCGGCCGCTGGCTCTCGACCATTCTGCACTTAGGTGGCGCTGTCGATACCGGATTTCCAGGGCAATGCCTGACAGACCATCGACGGATAGACACCGGTGAAGGCGGAGTGGCCAACCCCAAGCGGACGATCAGGACCGGCAGCGTCTGTCGCGCCGGCATCCTTCTTTGATGACATCTGGTCTTTCATGCGTTCGCTTAAGGTTCGATGTTCGCGGCCGCCAGGAGACGTTTGCGCCATTCGAGGAATGCTGGGGTAGCGAACCCCGGCCGGAAGACAAGGTGGGTATCCACGTTCATCAACCCGTACTCTTCCACGGAACCAAGATGGGACAGCGTATCGGCGACGCTTTTCGGCATGACGCTGACGCAGGATCCTGCCGCAGTGCAGGCGAACATGGCGTGGTAGGAGCCGACCTCCTGGATCTTCAGGCGCGAGCGGGCGGGGATTCCCCCCATCAGCCACTCCTCTGCCAGCATCCGATAGGTGCAGCCCGGCGCGAAGGCAGCCAGCGCCATCGGCTCCACGTCCGCTGGCGAGTGAACCGGGCGGTGCCCCTTTGGTACGAGCAGGACGAGTTCCTCGCGAAAGACGGGGATTGTTTCCAGCGCGTCGAGCGCACTCCAGTCATCGTCGGCCGCGATGGCGATGAGGGCGCAGTCGATACGGTGGGCCTGAACCGCATCGACAAGCTGGCGTGTTGGCGCCGTCGAGAGCTCGATCGTCACCTCCGGCCAATCGCGGTTGAAGGCGGCAAGCAATGTGGGCAGGCGGCTTGCGACCGTGCTCTCCATCGAGCCGATGCGCAGTGTGCCGCCGGGGCCTTCGGGATTGATCTGCTGGCGCGCCTCGTCGGCGAGATTGAGGAGGCGTTCGGCATAGTCGAGATAGGTTTTGCCCTCGCTGGTCAGCACCATGCGTCGCGTCTCGCGGGCAAACAGCGCCACGCCGATCTCCGCCTCAAGTTGCTGGATCCGGGTGGTGACGTTCGATGGCACGCGACCCAGGAGTTCGGCGGCTCGGGTGATGCTCTCCTCTCTGGCGACGGCCCTGAAGACGGCGAGTGTGGCGAGGTCCATCGAAATTCTCCATTGCAGAACCAATGGAAATATATATTCTTTAAATGGAAAAAAACGTCAAGGTGAATTCTCTTTCATGGAATTTGTGCTGGCCTGATCGATATGTATGCGGAACGGTGAAAGGAGATGGCGACGTGCTGGAAAAAATCGGAATGACGCAGCCAATCATTCAGGCGCCGATGGCTGGCGTCTCGACGCCGGCGCTGGCGGCGGCGGTCTCAAACGCTGGCGGGCTTGGCTCGATCGGCATTGGCGCGAGCGATGTCGCCGGTGCCCGCGCGATGATCGACAAGACGTTCGCGCAGTCGGACCGACCCTTCAATGTCAACGTCTTCGTGCATGGCCCTGCCGTGCAGGACCCGGAACGGGAGGCGGCATGGCTGGCGGCACTCGAGCCCGTCTTCGCCGAATTCGGCGCCGCGCCGCCGGTAGGTCTGCGTGTCATCTACAAGAGCTTCGTGGATGACCCGGAGATGCTGTCTCTTCTGGTCGAGAAAAAGCCGGCGGTCGTCAGCTTTCATTTCGGCCTGCCGCCGGCTGAAACGATCACTGCCTTGAAGGATGCGGGCATCCGACTTTTCGCGACGGCGACGAACCTTGCCGAGGCTGAAGCCGTCGAGGCCGCCGGGCTTGATGCCGTCATCGCGCAGGGGATCGAAGCCGGCGGGCATCGTGGCGTGTTCGATCCGCTGGCCGTTGATGACGGCCTTGGCACATTTGCGCTGACGCGGCTTCTGGTGAAGAAGACCGGCATTCCCGTCATAGCGGCAGGCGGGATCATGGATGGCGCGGGCATTGCCGCCGCCTGCGATCTCGGCGCGATCGCCGCGCAGCTCGGCACAGCCTTCATCGCCTGTCCCGAGTCGTCCGCCGATGATGCCTATCGCGCTGCATTGAAGGGACCGGGTGCACTCCACACGCGGCTGACAACTGCGATTTCCGGCCGGCCGGCGCGCGCGCTTGCCAACCGGTTCACGGAACTGGCTGACACCGCGCTTCGTGGAGCCACGCCGCCCGACTATCCCATTGCCTACGACGCCGGAAAGGCCCTGCACGCAGCCGCCAAAGCCTGCGGCGAGGCCGGTTACGGTGCGCAATGGGCGGGGCAAGGTGCGCCGCTCGCGCGCGCCATGCCCGCCGCGGAACTGATGGCAACGCTCGCGCTTGAAATGCGGTTTGATGAAGTGCTGTGCATCGATCGGCGGAGCTAGCGCCCATGGCCATGCCTCGCGTTCGGGTTTCCTTCTGGCTCCTCTCACATTGATCAGCGTCGTGGGAACCCGAACGCCCGAAGAACTGATGGCAGCTTTCTGAGAAAGAGGTCAGTTTCTGAGTCCTTTGGCCAATGAAATGGTGTAGGGTGGTCGCTGCTTGGCGTCAGCGTAGTTCGTGAATCAGAAGAACTTTCCAGAAAGTATTTCCGGAAAATGGAATAGAGCGAACGGGGTTTTCCACAAAATTGCGCGCGATTTTTGCGCGAAAGCCTGCGGAGCCGCCCACTTTCCACATTTCCAGACACGCCCCCTATATCGCATTCCGAAAATCTGTCTAAATTGTCTTGCCATCGAAACACTCTCCGGAGGCCAAGATGGCAACTAATATCCCGCTAGAACACCGGCTAATTTCCAAGTCGGAACTCATGGAGCGAGAGCTCCATCGACAGAAGGCTGCGCGAGGACCTCGATTTCCCGAGACCCGTCCGTCTGGGGCCTCACACCGTCCGATGGCGATTGGCCGCAGTGCTCGCCTACATCGACTCGCTTCCTCTGGCGGAGGAGGAGTGGCGATGAGTTCTCAAAGGACGGAAATTTTCCAGACCCGCCTTACGCGATCGGAGGCGTCGGCAGTCCGGTGGCATATGCTGCAATGCCGCGAGCCGCAAAAGGCGAAATACGTCCGCCTCTGCCTTCTGGCTGGCGGTGGCGCGAAGTTGCAGGAACTCGATCGCCGCACTGGCGAAATCATGAAGATCGTTAGAGATCTTCAGATGTGCACGCACCTGACCCGGGCTGAAAAGGCCAGACTACTGCGTGTAGCGCGCACGCAAGCGTCAGCCCTCGTGCATGTCGTGGGAGTGCTGGGACCATGAGGCCTTACTTCACCTTTCCCAACAATTTCGGCGTGCTGTATGCCTACTTTCATTCGCCAGAGGCGGAAGTGCTGGCCGGGCCGATCGCCGGACTTTCACGCCCGATCTGCCGAGAGATTTTTAATGCGAACCAGGCACACATGGCTCGCCCCCATGCGCATATGACATTGTCAGCACCGCAAACGGCAGTTCTCGACAAAGAGCAATGGTGCGAGGCAATCGATATCGCGTTTGCTGCATTTGGCATCGATACGGCCGTGATCCCCTGGTTCTCGTGCCGCCACAGGGATGCCAATTGCGACCACATCCACGTGGCCGCGAGACTTTCCACATGGACGGGCATTCCGGTCGAGTTGCCACCGATGAAGCCGGCCTGCGATCGGGCAGAACGCGACCTGCGTGCCGCCTTCGCTGGTCGCGTTCGCGGGATTACAGCTCCGCCGATCGAGAAACCTAAACCGCCTCCCATGTTTCCACGCCGGCCGAGGATACGCGGAGGGCCTTACGAAGACGTGCTCGTGGAGATCGAGACGGTCATTCGTCGACGACTGCCGACATGTTTTGAAGACCTGGCAAAGGCCGTGCAGAATTCGTCTCCTCCCATCCGATTAACCGAGACGCCCACAATATATGGTCGGGCCGGTTACCAAGTCATGCGCGGCACTCGCAAGCCGGTTTTCGCGGGAGAGCTCAGTCGCACCCTGCAGCCAGCAAGACTGAAAAAGCAATTCGAAATCTGCGGCATTGCACGCGCCTTGAACCTTTCGCGGGACCTCGACCTGTTGCGCAAGACTATTGCCCAACTCGAGCCACCGCACCCATCACCGAGAAGGAATACCCATGTCCACCGAAGCGAAGATATCAGAAGTGCAGGACGTCCTGATCACGATCTCGAAAACGGGACTGGATCAGAAGAAGACGCTCGAGCAGAATCTCGGGGTGACCTGCCAGGTTCACGAAATCGTCTCGATGGCATTCGATCCCGAAAACGGTCACCGATCAGCGATCGAGGAATTGGCTCAGCGGATCGCCTTTCTGGCGGAAACCCAGATCGATATCCTCAAGGAGGTCGAGCGCCAGACCGCGACCGTGAAAGCGCTACGGCGCGACCTGAAGCCGATCGCAGAATTTCTGACGAAACCGGGGGATCAAGGGGGCTGAGGCATCTGCTGGACTGCCTGAGGCAGCGGAAGATCAAGGCCTTGATTTCCTGGACTTCGGATATTGCGTCATGCCGCTTTCACGACGGGTCTGAGCTGAGCCATGACGGCGAACATCTTTATCTGACGCGGGACGGAGAGCAAGCCCGGACTGTTCTCAATCTGCTGAGATCAGCGGGTCAAGCCCTGGACGTCGAGGTTGATGAAGACGACGCCATCGAAAGTCCGGACGATATTGTTCCGCCCGATCATCTTCCGTCTCTCTAGACGGCCTGCAGTTGTGCCGAACAGCCAACACTTCAAAATTGAAAGGATGCAACATGAAATACAAACAACCTCACCCTGACAAGATCGCACGGCAGATCAAACGTTGGGATGGCGTCGATATCTACGAACTGAAGCAGAGGCTCGAAGAGTTGCGGGAGGCAGCGAGTGAACGTGGAATGGAAAATCAGGAATTCGTGGATATGTGCAGCTTGCCTCTCGGGATGGAGGTCCCCCGTGAAATTGATCACTATATAATCTGGTCGATTGATGCCTCCGGGCGCGTACTCTGCGGCGATGGGAGCCATTATGAGGTCGATACCGTTGAAGAGATGGCGAGAGTCTGCCGGCAAAACAGAAGCTCAGAAACGTGATCCGGTCCTTGGCTGCTCAGTTTGAAACAACGAGCAGCATGGGCCTCATGACCGTGTCGCGTTTCATCCCTGTATGAATGTCAGCGATCCTTGCGCGTCGGAGCTTTCGGGCTTTTTAGCTTGGCTTCCCGTTGTTCTATAGAAAATCGCTGGCAGAAAGTTCTCGCCCTTTGCCGCCGACTTCTTGCCATTGATCGATCAGGCGTCATTGTCTATATAATGGGTATTATATAGAGAGGCAGCCGCTATGCAGAGTGTCAAAATTACAACGGTTGGCGCATCGTCCGGCGTCATCCTCACCAAGGAAATAATGGCCCATCTGAAGGTCAAGAAGGGCGATACCCTCTATCTGACGGAAACAGCGGATGGCGGCTATCGCCTTACGCCCTATAATCCGGAGTTCGTCCGCCAGATGGAACTCGCCGATGAAATCATGCATGACGACCGCGAGGTATTGCGCGCGCTGGCCAAATGACGGGTGCCGCAATGAAGAACTGGCGATGGGTGGAACCGGCTGTCATATATGCGGTTCACGACAGGCAATTGTCGGAACATGGCGGCTCCGAGGGCATTCGTAATGCCGACGGGATAGAAAGCGCCTTGGCCCGTCCGCAGAATGTGGCTGCATATGGCACCCCGGACGCGTCAGACCTTGCCGCGGCCTATGCCTTCGGTCTCGCCAAGAACCATGGTTTCATGGATGGCAACAAGCGCACGGCCTGGATCGCGGCGCGTCTTTTCCTTGCCGATAACGGATACCGGCTTCGCTTCCAGCCCGTCGATGCAATTCAGTTGATGGAAGGCGTGGCTGGCGGCGTGATCGCGGAAGACGAACTCGCACGCTGGTTCAGGGATCGGCTGGTCGAAGCCTGACGGGAAATCAGGTTATTGCCGGACTTCGGGCGATGCAATTTACGCCGCCCAAAGTCGATGTCTGTTATCAGTTCTGTGTCGGGCCGGAGAAGAGACCGATCGGTTCTCTTCCACCAGTGACATAATCGGCCCAATCCTGCATGAGTTCCACCCGTTCCTCGAGCAGGTCTTCACGTTGATAGGCCGCCTCAAGATCGTCTGGCTCATGCGCCAGAGCAAACTCCATGGTGTCGCGCGTGAAGCGCTTCTGCTGGCGCGCCCAAGTTCGGAAACTGGCTCGAAAGCCGTGGGCGGTGATGCCGGGTTCGAAGCGGATCGCAAGATTTCGGATGGCGTTTTCGCACAAGGCGCCTGACCGGTTCCTCGGTTTGGCGAACACCAGTTTTTCATGTCCGCTGAGCGGACGCATTTCGACCACCGCTCGAATAGCCTGTCTCGACATTGGCACCCGATGGGATCGGTGCATTTTCATGAGCCGCTCCGGAGTCGTCCAGACACCGGTGTTGAAGTCGAAGAAATCCCATTCTGCGTGTCGGGTCTCCTTCGATCTCTTGGCGGTCAGAAGCAGCAGCATTGTCGCATATCTCAATGTCGGTTCACATGGCACGGTCTGGAGCCAGTCCCAGAATTCCGGCACCCGCTCAGGCGGCAATGATCCATGGTGGCGACGTACGGTTCGCACCGCGCCAAGCGCGATCTTGGGATCGAAATCTGCCGGATTGTCATCGCGGTACCCGCGGATCTTAGCCAAGGCGAAAATTTCCCGGGTCCGTCCAAGCGTGCGGCGAGCCGTCTCGTGTTTCAATCTCCAGATCGGCGCGATGGTGTCGACGATTTCGGGAAGCTTGATTTCGTCGATCGGCTTGGAGCCGATGTCAGGGAACACGTATCTGGCGATCGTATTCCAGTTTTGCGTGACGTGCTTGGCGTTGCGCAAACCGGGCTTCTTCATCTCGAACCACGTTTTGGCCATCTCCTGGAATGTCGGCGTTGCAGATTTTGGTGCGCCTGCCTTTCCGGTCATGCCAGCCGGTTGACTTCGCCTTTTCCGCCGTGACGAAGAGGGCAATGGCTGTTCTTTGCCGCTGAGCAGGCCCCGCACATCAGCGACCGTCTTGCCGTCGGCAAAGAGGCCCCTGATGATATTTGCCTTCTCTCTGGCATCCTTCAGCCCCATCTCGGGATAGGACCCGAGCGAGATCCATGTCACCGCTCCGGCGGTGACCGGTGTTCGAAATACAAAACTTTTGCGCCCTCCAGAGAAAAGGCGCAGATAAAGCCCGTGTCCGTCGCTCAGCCGCTCCGGTCCGGATGCAAATTTCGCAGATTCGATCTGCTTTACCGTCAAGCTCATAAGAGTACCTCCGTCGATTGAATGGTGTCCGAAGGTACGAAACGGCTCTGGCCTCGTCTAAATCCCCTTGAAGGCCGCTGAAGTGATCTGACGAGAAAAATCTCGTCAATACAGTTGGTTAGTTGCGTAATGTGACGGGTGATGACGGGTTCTGAATGTGGTCCTAGACATTCTCTCTGTCCGCCATTACCTCGTCCCATGAACCGGATTTTATCCGGCTTTGCCGGCTGCCTCGTCCTACGGGCATATCTTTCTTCATCCCATACAGGGGGCGGGCTTGTTGGTGCCGCAGCGGTGTATCCCATGGGGATGGTCATTGTTCCGACACGAATTGCGGTTGTCATCTCGTGCGGGTTCGTTACCTTCCGCGCCCAGAGAAAACAGACCGGACAGACCTGCTCCATGAGTGACAACAAGATCGCCCGTATCGTTGCCGATGAAATCAAGGCGCGGCCCGACCAGGTGAATGCAGCGCTGGAGCTGCTTGACGGCGGGGCGACCGTGCCGTTTGTGGCGCGCTACCGCAAGGAAGCGACCGGTGGGCTCGACGATACGCAGTTGCGGCTCCTGTCGGAGCGGGTGACCTATCTGCGCGAACTGGAAGCGCGGCGCACGACAATCACGGAATCGATCCAGAACCAGGGCAAAATGACGGATGAGCTGGCGGGCAGGATCGCCGGCGTTGCCACCAAATCCGAGCTTGAAGATCTTTACCTGCCCTATAAGCCCAAGCGCCGCACAAGGGCGATGATTGCGCGCGAAAACGGCCTGCAGCCGCTGGCCGACGCCATTTTTGAAGATCGCGCCGCCGATCCGGAAGCGCTTGCGGCCGCCTATGTGAACGAGACGGTCGCCGATACCCGTGCGGCTCTTGACGGCGCCCGCGATATCCTTGCCGAGCAGTTTGCCGAAAACGCCGACCTTGTCGGCCGGCTGCGCCAGTATCTGCGCGACAATGCCGTGCTCTATGCCAAAGTGGTGGACGGCAAAGAAGAAGCCGGGGCGAAATTTTCCGACTATTTCGAGCATTCCGAAAAATTCGCCACCGCACCCGGTCACCGTGTGCTTGCCATGCTGCGCGGCTGGAACGAGGAGGTGCTGACGGTGGCAATCGAAGCCGACCGCGACAACCCTTCGCCCATCAAACCCGCCCAGCAGATGATTGCCCGTTTCTTCGACATCGGCCAAAAGGGCAAGGCGGACGAATTTCTGATGCAGGTTGCCGGCTGGTGCTGGCGGGTGAAGCTTTCCACCTCGCTATCGCTCGATTTGATGCGGGAAATGCGCGAGCGGGCGGAAGACGAGGCAATCCATGTGTTTGCCCGCAACCTGAAAGACCTGTTGCTGGCAGCGCCCGCCGGTTCCCGCGTCACGCTGGGGCTCGATCCGGGCATCCGTACCGGTGTGAAGGTCGCCGCTGTCGATGGGACCGGCAAGCTGCTTGATACAGCTACGATCTACCCCTTCCAGCCGCGCAATGATGTTCAGGGCGCAACGGCTGCGCTGAAGGCGCTGATTGTCCGGCACAAGGTCTCGCTGATTGCCATCGGCAACGGCACGGCAAGCCGGGAGACCGAAAAACTGGTCGCCGATCTACTGAAGGAGATCCCGGAGCCGAAACCGGTCAAGGTGATCGTTTCGGAAGCCGGCGCCTCGGTCTATTCCGCCTCAGAGACGGCGGCGAAGGAATTTCCGAACCTCGATGTCTCACTGCGCGGCGCCGTCTCCATTGCGCGACGACTGCAGGACCCGCTCGCCGAACTGGTGAAGATCGAGCCGAAATCGATCGGCGTCGGCCAGTACCAGCATGATGTCGACCAGATCAAACTGTCGCGTTCGCTCGACGCAGTGGTCGAGGATGCGGTGAACGGCGTTGGCGTCGATCTCAATACAGCGTCTGCCCCGCTTCTGTCCCGCGTTTCCGGCCTTGGGCCTTCGATTGCCGAAGCCATTGTGCTGCACAGGGATGAAAACGGCGCGTTCCAGAGCCGCAGGCAACTTTT
Source organism: Martelella mediterranea (assembly GCA_003001975.1). GTDB lineage: Bacteria > Pseudomonadota > Alphaproteobacteria > Rhizobiales > Rhizobiaceae > Martelella > Martelella mangrovi. Next base: position 84,129 of record PVUG01000009.1, on the reverse strand, counting down.
GAAGGTCGCCCGCCTCGGGCCGCGCGCCTTCGAGCAGTGCGCCGGCTTCTTGCGCATCCGCGACGGCAAGGAGCCGCTGGATGCCTCCGCCGTGCACCCGGAAGCCTATGATGTCGCCAAGAAGATCGTCGCAGCCTGCGGGCGGGACCTGCGTTCGCTGATGGGCGACAGCGCCGCGCTGAAATCGGTTGATCCGCGCGCCTTTGTTGACGAGCGCTTCGGCTTGCCGACGGTGCGCGACATTCTGGCGGAGCTTGAAAAGCCCGGCCGCGACCCGCGTCCGGAGTTCAAGACCGCAAGCTTTGCCGATGGGATTGACGAAATCTCCGACCTGAAGCCCGGCATGATGCTGGAAGGCACGGTCACCAACGTTGCCGCCTTCGGCGCCTTTGTCGATATCGGCGTGCATCAGGACGGGCTCGTCCACGTCTCCCAGCTTGCCGACCGGTTCGTCAAGGATCCGCATGAGGTGGTGAAGGCCGGCGATGTGGTGAAGGTGCGGGTGGTCGATGTCGATGTTCGCCGCAAGCGTATCGGCCTTTCGATGAAGAAGGACGACGGCGCACCGGCCGCCAGGGGCCCGCGCAACAATGAACGCAAGCCGCAGCGCGGTAACGGGAAAGACAGCGGGAAAAGCCAGGGCGCCTTTGGGGCGGCGCTCGCCGATGCCATGCGCAAGAAGTAGCGCCTGCTACTCACCTTGGTCTGGAAAAACGAGGCCTGAAGGCGCTCACGCAGAGCGTCTCAATGCTGATTTCGGGGCGAAGTGCACATCCTTCGCGCCTCGAATCAATGCAGCTTTGTGTCCTGTACGATGGGATTTCGCGGCGTGCGGTTTACCGTTCTTTCAGGCTAAATTTCTTTCAACCTATTGAAATTAAACGCTTGATCCGTTTTCAGGTAAATGCAGCAAACTGCCTTGTTTCTTGGCATAAAACGAATATTGTACGATTAATAATATGTGACATTAGCAGGCATTCGGGGGATTGTGATGGCTTCACCGCTGTTCAACCTGATCGAAAAGATCATTAAAACCGGGACACTCAAGGTCAAGACGGAAACAGGGGAAATCACCACATTCGGAGATGGTACGGGCGATCCGGTCAGCGTGCGCTTCACGGACAGGCAAGCCCAGGACCTGATTGCCAAGGACCCCGCGCTCACCCTTGGCGAGATGTATATGCAGGGCCGCTTCCTGGTGGAAGAAGGCGATATCTACGACTTCCTGTCGCTCGTCCGGCGCAATACGCTCGATATCGTCTTTAGCCCGTTTATGGCGGCCAAACTGTTCTGGCGCATCGGTCTTGCGCAGCTTAATACGCATCTGCCGATCAACAGGAACCGCAAGAACGTTTCCCATCACTACGATCTGACGCCACCGCTTTTCAGCCTGTTTCTCGACGACGACTGGCAATATTCCTGCGCCTATTTCGATCCGCCGGACATTTCGCTGGATGAGGCACAGCTTGCCAAGAAGCGTCATATCGCCGCCAAGCTCAGGTTGAATGAAGGCCAGCGCGTGCTCGAGATCGGCTCGGGCTGGGGCGGGCTCAGCATGTATCTCGCCGAAATGGCCGGTGTGGACTGTACCGGGATCACGCTTTCGCATGAACAGCATGGCATTTCGGAAAGGCGCGCGGCCAAGCGCGGGCTGTCCGACAGGGTCCGGTTTCAGCTCCAGGACTACCGCACGATGAAGGCCAAGCCCTTCGACCGGATCGTTTCGGTCGGCATGTTCGAACATGTGGGGATCGGCCGCTACCGCAACTTCTTCGACAAATGTTTCGAACTGCTCGATGATGACGGCGTCATGCTGCTGCATTCGATCGGGCGCGATGTTGCCGGCCACGGCCACACCAACCCGTTCATCGAGAAGTATATTTTCCCCGGCGGCTATATCCCTTCGCTGGCGGAAGTGCTGCCGGCGGTGGAAAAATCTGGCCTTCTGGTGCGCGATACCGAAATCCTGCAGATGCATTATGCCCACACGCTGCGGGCATGGCGGAAACGTTTCGTCGCCCGCAAGGAAGAAGCCATCAAGCTTTATGACGAGAAGTTCTTCCGCATGTGGGAATTCTATCTGGCCGGTTCGGAAATGGCGTTTGAATGGGACAAGATGTTCGTGTTCCAGATGCAGCTTTCCAAGAGCCAGTTTGCCACGCCGAACAACCGCCGTTATATGTTCGAGGCCGAGGAGAAGCTGAAGGCTGCGGAAGCCGGCAGGGCTCCTCTCGAACCGGTCGAATTCGACTAAGGCATTGCGTGCCCGCTGCGGCTCGCGCAGTGTTTTTTCGGATTTTGCCAGACGACGACGCATCGCCTTCGTGTGATGCGTTGGCTTCCAGCATGATGCGTTGAGGATTTATGGGCACTATCAGCGAGGATGACGGCCGCGTTTTCGATGCGCCGTCCGATAATTTCGTCTACAGCCTGTTGCCGCGCTGGCTTTGGCCCTATGCCCAGCTTGCCCGGTGGGACCGGCCGATCGGTTGGCAATTGCTGATGTGGCCCTGTTTCTGGTCGGCGGCGATGGCGGCAGGGGTGACGGCGAATGCCGGTGCGTTCCGGCCCGGTCAGTTCATCGCCCACCTGTTTTTGTTCTGGCTCGGTGCCGTGGCGATGCGTGGCGCCGGCTGCACCTACAATGATCTCGTCGACCACCGGATTGACGATAAGGTGGCGCGCACGCGCTCGCGGCCGCTGCCATCGGGTCGTGTGTCACGGCGGCAGGCCTGGGTCTTCATCCTGTTGCAGGCGCTGACCGGCCTTGCCGTGCTGCTGTCATTCAATTTGTTCGCAATTCTGCTCGGTTTCGCATCGCTGGCGGTGGTTGCGGTCTATCCCTTTGCCAAGCGGTTTACCGACTGGCCGCAGTTCTTTCTTGGTCTTGCCTTTTCCTGGGGCGCATTGATGGGCTGGGCTGCCGTTTTCGGCACGGTGTCGCTGCCGGCGGTTCTCGCCTATGTCGCGGCGATTTTCTGGACCATCGGCTATGACACGATCTATGCTCATCAGGACAAGGAAGACGATGCGCTGATCGGTGTGCGCTCCACGGCGCGGCTGTTTGGGGAGAAGACCAAACCCTGGCTTATCGCCTTTTACAGCCTCGTGCTGTTGCTGCTGGCCACGGCGTTCAGCCTTGCCGGGCTGGGCTGGCCGGCCTTTGGCGGCCTCGTTGTTGCAGGTGCCATGCTGTTTTACCAGATCGTCGTTTTGAATATCGACGACGGCGACCAGTGCAAACGGTTGTTCGTGTTCAATAACTATGTCGGCATGGTGATTTTCGCCGGGCTCGTGGCCGCGATTTTCATTGGTTGAAACCGCCGCTCAGGCGGCGATCTCGCGGCCCTTGACCTTCATCGTCACGCCGATCGGGCAATCGCGCAGGCGCATTGCAAGGCGCTTTATGCCGTGCGCGGCAGCCCGTCGGGCAGGGCCGGCATCGTCATTGGCGGCAACCGCCTGGTGCGGCTTGAAGTCGACCGGGCGGGCAACGCCGTCGGCCTCGACCATCATCATCGGAATATCGTAAAGCAGCGCCCAGTTCTGCCAGTCGGCCACAATCTCGCTCAGATCATGGGCGACAAGCAGCGGAATGCAGAGTTCGGGATCGGCGTGGTGCAGTTCCAGCGTCACGGTGATGCCGCCATCGGCGTGCGCTACGGCACGGGCGGCAACGCCCTTGAAGGCGCGGCCCGGCAGCGCGATGGAAAACGGAAGGTTGCTGGAAGGCAGGTTGCGGCGGACAACAGCGCCGCGCTGATCGAGCTTGACGCCGATGCGGGTTTCGGCCCCCTTGGCGACGTAGGAGAATTTCTGCGGGAAATACGCGGGATCGATTCTGAGAACCGGTTCCTCACTCCCCCTCTTGACCTGCGAATTCGTCATCTGATCACCCTTTGGCTCTGTTGCCGGTATCCGGCTTTTTTCTGCGGACTTTTCCGTCCGTCTGAGGGCCATCATAGGCGCGGTTATTACCAGCCGCCTTAACAAGCAGGGTTAAGAAAATCCAACGCGCATGAATGGTTATCAAAATCCGATTTGTCAGGGTTGAGAGAGCGTGAACACGTTGGTGAGGAAGCGTTAACTGCGGCGCGTAGGGGTTCTGGTAAAGATCACAGGAAGCCTCGGCATACTCCCCGTTTCCTTAAGCGCAAACCTCATCGCATAGCCCCCAAGTCTTCTCGCCCCGGAGGGGAGAGATGCCCCGAAAGGGGCAGTGAGGGGCGAGACTATCCCCGCGAGCGCCCTCATCATTCGAAATGCTGCGTCACCCTCACTCCCCCTTTCGGGGGTATCTCTCCCGCAAGCGGGAGAGAATATCTGGAGTAAAACGCGGTTTTTCTGCGCACCCCAGGCAAGAAGGCAAAGAGCCTCAGCCGGAAAGCTTCGAGAAGTCGGCCACCGTGCCGGTCGCCTCGCGGATCATCGCCAGCAGCGCCAGACGGTTGGCGCGCACGGCCTCGTCCTCGGCGTTGACCAGCACTTCCTCGAAGAAGGTGTCGACCGGGGCACGCAGGGCCGAAAGCGCCTCCATGGCGGAGAAATAGTCTTCCTTCACCGAGGCTTCGCGCGCTTTGGCAGAGGCTGAAACGATAGCCTCGTAAAGCGCCTTTTCCGCATCCGTCTCGAAAAGCGCCGGATCGACCTTTTCGGCCACCCTGGTCTTCTTCTTCTCTTCCGCCGCCAGAAGCTGACCGGCGCGCTTTTCGCCCGCCAGCAGGTTTTGGCCATCTTCGGAATCGAGGAATTTCGTCAGCGCCTCGACCCGGCGGGCGACCGTTTCCAGATCGTCGGCCTCGGGCGACAGCACCGCGTCGATCAGGTCGTAACGCGCGCCCATGTCGCGCAGGTAAACCTTGAAGCGGTCGTGGAAAAAGGACAGCAGGTCGCGGTCGTCAAAGATGGAGAGCAGCGGCAGACGCACGCCGCGTTCCAGAATGATGCGGATGACGCCGAGTGCCGCACGTCTCAGAGCGTAAGGGTCGCCGGAGCCGGTGGGCTTTTCGTCGATCGACCAGAAGCCCGTCAGCGTGTCGAGCTTGTCGGCCAGTGCCACCGTCAGCGAAACCTTGCTGCGCGGCACGACATCGGAAGGGCCGAGCGGCTTGTAGTGTTCCTCGACAGCGGCGGCGACATCGTCGCTTTCGCCCTGAAGGACTGCGTATTTGCGGCCCATCAGGCCCTGCAGCTCGGGGAATTCGCCAACGGCTTCCGTGCGCAGATCGGCCTTGGCCAGCACCACGGCGCGGTCGACTGCGGCGGCATCCGCGCCGACGATGGGAGCAAGTTTTGCCGCCAATGCGCGGATGCGGGCGACCCGTTCGCCCTGGCTGCCGAGCTTGGCGTGGAAGGTGACATTCAGCGCGTCGAGCTTGGCCATGCGCTGGTCGAGCGGCTTTTTGAGGTCAAGGCCGAACTTTTCGGCCGAGGCCGTCAGCCCGTCCATATCCGGCAGGTCGCGCTGGTCGACATGCCAGAAATGCAGCGCATCGGAAAGCCGCGCGCGCACCACCTTGCCGTTGCCGTGGCAGATTTCCCTGCCGCCATCGGTGGCGGCGATATTGGCGACCAGAATGAACTTGTTGGTCAGCTTGTCATCGCCGTGTTTGCGGGTGACGAAGCATTTCTGGTTGGTCTTGATCGTCAGCCGGGTGATTTCATCGGGGATCTGCAGGAAATCCTCCTCGAACTCGCCAAGCAGCACCTGCGGATATTCGACCAGACCGGCAACCTCGTCCAGAAGCCCTTCGTCCTCCACCACGTCCAGCCCGTTGGCAAAGGCGAGATTGGCGGCATCGTCGCGGATGATGTGCTTGCGGCGCTCGGCATCGAGAATGACGCAAGCCTTTTCAAGCCCTGCTGCGTAATCGTCGAAGCGCTTGACGGTGAAGGGTTCCGGCGCATGGAAACGGTGGCCACGGGTGACATTCGAAGCGACAATGCCGTCGATTTCGAAATCGATGACCTCTGTTTCCTCGATTTCCGTACCGAAGGTGCAGACGATGGATTGCAGCGGGCGCACCCAGCGCAGCGAACCCGGTTCGGCGGATGCCGCCCCCCAGCGCATCGATTTCGGCCAGGGGAAATTGCGGATGATGCCGGGCATCACATCGCGGATGATGGCTTGTGCATCGCGGCCGGGCTTTTCGATCAGGGCCACGTAGAAATCGCCCTTTTTCGGGTCCGACTGGATTTTCGCCTCGGCGATATCGGAAAGCCCCGCGCCGCGCAGAAAACCGGCAAGCGCCTTTTCCGGCGCGCCGACGCGCGGACCTTTGCGTTCCTCGCGCACATCGGCGGAACGCGCCGTCAGCCCCTTGATGTTCAGTGTCAGCCGCCGGGGGGTGAAGAATTCCTTGGCGCCCTCATAGGTCAGCCCCGCATCCACCAGCGCATCGGTGACAAGCTTTTTCAGGTCGCCGGCAGCCTTGGCCTGCATGCGGGCGGGGATCTCTTCGGAGCGGAGTTCAAGCAAAAGGTCGGGCATAGGAGCGGGCTTCTATCATGTTCTGGTCTATGTGGCGCCGGTGTTAGCAAGCTCCGCGAAAAAAGTCATCCGGCAATACTCGTTTTCGCGCTGTCGCCGGAAAAGAACCGCGTTTGCGCCCGTACCCGGCCGTATTTGTCGATATGCTGATGCAACATTGAGGAGAACAATCTTGCGCACCCTGTCCCTTTTACCGCTCCTGCTTGTTGCAGGCACATCCGCTTCCGCCGACCCGCTGCTGCCGCAGGGGCATTTCAGAACCGAATGCCTGCCGATCGGCAAGAACGACCGGCACGGTTTCATCGCCGAGATCAGGATTGAAGGCCGCGATATTTCAGCTTTCGCGCAGAGCTATGCCCATAATGATTGTGACGTGCCGACGGTGCAGGTCGATTATCGCGGCACAATCACCGCCGCCACCGGCAAGGATGATCGCGTCGACTTCACGCAGGAGACCGGTCGCTTTCTCTATACGCTGCTCGCCGATGACGTGACCGCCTATTACAACGCCAATGCCGATACCGCCGGATGCGGCATCGATGACTGGCAGACGGATGCGCCGCGCGATGTTGCCGGGCGCACCTGCGCCCCCAACGCCTTTCCAGAAGCCGGAACAGTGCTGAAGGACAGCCTTTGGGGCAATGACGACGCGATCCATTTCGGCCGTATGCCGATGGTCTGGGATGCCGTCACCGGCTATCCCGAAGAACCATCGGCCATACGTTTCACCCGCGTGGAGTGAGCAGCCTACCAGCCGCCGCCGCCACCACCGCCGCCGCCACCGCCGGAAAAGCCGCCGCCACCGGAAAAGCCGGAGGACGAGGAGCTTTGCGTCGGCATCGACGACGACATGGTGGAGGCCATGGACGAGGAGAAGTTGCCGATGTCGCGTGACAGGCTGTCATGGCTGAACGTGCCGTAATACCAGTAAGGCGAATAGTAGCCGGTCGTACCCGCCGCAACGGCTGCGGTCAGCCATTTGTCGAAGGTTCTCGACCACGGTTTTTCGACGCCGAGCGCGATGGCATAGGGCAAAAGCGTTTCGAAATGCTGCGGCGACATTTCCGGCGTGCCGGTCATGTTCATCCGGTCGGCCTCGGCCAGCGTCAGATATTGTTTCAGCCCGGCAATCTCGTCCATCTTCTTGCGGCCTGCGGGCGTCGGTGCGCCCATGGCGAAGAAGAACAGCACGTTCATCAGCAGGATGCCGCCGAGTGTGCCGACCAGCATCCAGTCATTCGGGCCAAGATCGGGGTTGAAAACGGACATGATCAGTCCGCCGACGATATTGACGGTGAAAAGTCCGGCAAAGCCGATGAAGATCATCGTTCCGATCACAGAGCCGACGGACCGGCCGCGCCGGCTGAACATCTTGGCAAAGACGCTTGAGAAAATGCCGATGAAAATGGCGGCGAAAACCGACATGAACAGAACCGGCACGATCGCCAGATTGACAGAGCCGAAGGTAAACAGCGCAACCGCCGCCACTACCGAAAGCGCGACCCCGCCGAGAGTGTAGCCCAGGTTGGAAACGAAATAATCGCCGCGGTGCTCGTTGGTGATGGCGGAGGTGAACTTGCTCGCCATCGACGAGACCTTGGAGCTGTGCGCCTTGTCGACGATGAAGACACCGCCGGCATCATCGACCGATTTCAGAAATGCCTTCTGCCCCGGCGGCAGGGTCGGGTCGAAAGGCTTGTCGGTGCGGGTGATCTTCATGCCCTTTTTCGGCTTGTCGATGGTGACGAAGCCCTTCACCGCCAGATCGACGGCCGTTGCGGCAATGGCATCAAAGCGCGACGTCCCGAAACCCTGATTTTCGATATAGGAAACGAGGGCGGGCGACAGGCCTTCCGGCGGGTGCCAGCGCGGCACGATCACGCCCGGTTTCGGGTCGCGGCCGACCGAGGACCATGACCAGTAATAATAGCCGAAGATCACCAGCAGGCCGATAATGCCGATGAAATAGTTGCGATAGTCACTCAGGAACCATCCCGCGCTTTCGGAGACCGACGGTGCGTCAATCGCGCCTTTCGGCAAAGCCACGACCACGGAAAGCCCCTCTTGCGGCGCCAGCGGCGCCGTTGTCATGAAGGTAACGACATTGCCGTCGACCTGCGCCCGGGCGTCCTGTGCGGTCGAACCGTAAGCCCCGGTGTAATAGGTCACGTCATCAGGCGTGGTGCCTTCCGGCAGGGTGATGCGGGCATAGGCCTTGTCGATCGGAAAGGCCCAGAAATTGCCGGTCGCGTTCCAGTAAACCTCGTCGTGATCGTCAAAATAACGGACCTGACGGTCGGTTTCGTAGTTGATGACGAAGGAATATTCGCCGGGCGCCAGCCGCGTATCGGCGGAGCCGAGATAGATGCGGATGCCGTTGGTGATGCTTTCGGTGTGATAGGCCACCGGTTCGCCATCGAGCGAAGCTGATTTGAGCTTGAAGGTCACATCGCCGGTGCGGCCGTCAGCGGTTTTGAAGCGCAGCGGAAAATCGCGATAGATACCGCGCCGGATCTGATCGCCCTCGGCATGGACGGTGATCATCTCGCTGACATCATAAACGCCGGATTTCTTGACGGTCACATCGGAGACGAACTGGCGGATATATTCCGCCGCATGCGCGTGGGAGAACGCGCCGCACGCCATGAAAAGAGCAAGAGACAGAATGGCAAACGCCATCCGTAGCGTGACTGTGACCCTCAGTTCCGTAAAACGGAGGCTTCGGTTCGCTGTCGCCATTATATTTCCTTCAGTCTTTGTATTTCACGCCGAGTGCGGCGAGCGCGTCCCAATAGCCCGGATAGGTCTTGCCCACGCAAAGCGGGTCCAGGATGGTAATGCCGGAAATTTTCAAACCGGCGAGCGCAAAGCACATGGCGATGCGGTGATCGGCGAATGTGTCGATTTCAGCGGGCAGGTGTTGTCCGGCAAGCGCGGGATCGGCATGGACGATCAGGTCGTCGCCATCTTCCTCGGCAAGGCCCGCACGAATGTTGTTGAGGCCGAGCGACAGCGCACGGGTGCGGTCGCATTCCTTGACCCGCAGGTTCTCGATGCCGGTAAAGCGTACCGGGTTTTCGTTGAAGGCAGCGAGAACGGCAAGGGTCGGAACCGCATCCTGCATCTGGCTGCCGTCGATTTCAGCCGGCATATGCGGAAAGGCGGCAATCACGTCATAGGCCTTGGCATCCGGCTGGGTGAATTTTTCCGCAGGCGTGCCGATGTCGATCCTGCCGCCGGTGAGTTTTTCCGCCGCCCAGAGATAGGTGGCGGCCGAGGCATCCGGCTCGATATGGAAATCGGCGGCCTGGTATCCGGTCGGCAGAACCTTCCATGTTGCTTGATCCACCTGCTCGACCTTCGCGCCGAAGGCGGCCATGGCGTCGAGCGTCAGCGTGATATAGCCGCGCGCGCCGATTTCCGTGCCGGTGAGCGCGATGGTCACGGGTTCTGGCGCAAGCGGTGCGGCCATCAACAGGGCGGAGACATACTGGCTGGAAAGCCCGGCATCGATCTCGACGCGGCCCGTGCCGAAATGACCATTGCCGGAGATGGTGACCGGCGGGCAGCCAGTCGGGGCCTCGGCATCGATGCCAAGCCGCTTCAGCGCATCGACCAGCGGGCCGATGGGGCGTTTGCGCATATGCTCGTCGCCATCGACGATGACCGTACCGTCGACGCTTGCCGCAGCGGCTGTCAGAAACCGCGTTGCCGTGCCCGCATTGCCGAGGAACAGCGGCCCGGAAGGCGCTTCGAGCCGGCCGGTACCGGTCACCACGAATGTGGTCTCGTCAGGCTCATGGACGGTAACGCCCATCGCCCGCAACGCATTCGCCATATGCTTGGTATCGTCGCTTTTCAGTGCGCCCGTCAGCCGGCTTTTGCCTTTTGAAAGGCCGGCGAGCAGCAGCGCGCGATTGGTGATCGACTTCGAGCCGGGCGGGCTCACCTGCCCGTTCAGCGCGTGAGCGGGAGGGACGACGGTGACACGGTCTGCATTCATCCTCAAAAACTTTCTTCAAACCCCGCAAGTCACGGGGCGTTGTCAGAACGAAACGTTCGGCACGGCGCGGTCCGCCGCGTCCTCGATCTCGAAATAATCGCGTTTTTGAAAACCGAACTGACCGGCGATGATATTGCTCGGGAAGCTCTCGACCCGGACGTTGAGGTCGCGGGTTGCGCCATTGTAATAGCGCCGCGCCATCTGGATTTCGCTTTCGGTCTTTTCCAGCGCCGCCTGCAGCTCGGAAAAATTCTGGTTTGCCTTCAGGTCGGGATAGGCTTCGGAAAGCGCGAAAAGCCGGCCCAGCGCCTGGGTCAGCTCGCCTTCGGCCTGGGCGCGTCCGGCGACATCGTTGGTGGCAACCGACTGCGCCTTGTTGCGCTTTTCAACGACCTCTTCCAGCGTGCCGCGCTCGTGGCTGGCATAGCCTTTGACGGTTTCAACGAGGTTGGGAATGAGATCGGCGCGGCGTTTGAGCTGCACGTCGATGCCGGACCATGCCTCTTCCGCCATCTGACGGGCGCGCACCAGCGCGTTGTAAAGCGATATGACGAAGCCGGCGAGGGCCCCGACGATGACGATGAGAATGATGAATGTCACAAGCATTGGCGCACTTCCGGGTTTGTGGGGCCGTCACAGGCGGACGATCTCGCATCCGTCCGTAACGCCTTCGGGACGTCAGGCTGCCTTGGGTTCAAATCCGCCCGCATCGGTCAGTAGATAGGCCTCGCCACAGGCCTTGGCCAGTGTGCGCACACGCAGAATATAGCTCTGACGCTCGGTGACCGAAATCACGCCGCGCGCATCGAGCAGGTTGAAGATGTGCGAGGCCTTGATGCATTGGTCATACGCCGGGAACACGCATTTGTGCAGCATTCCGGGTTCGCCGGGGGCGCCGGCGGCGAGCAGCGCCTTGCATTCGGCTTCCGCATCGAGGAAGTGCCGGTGCAGCATTTCGGTATTGGCGTATTCGAAATTGTGGCGCGAATATTCCTGCTCGGTCTGCAGGAAGACATCGCCATAGGTGACCTTTTCGTCGCCGTCGCGGCCATTGAAGTTGAGGTCGTAGACATTGTCGACGCCCTGCACATACATGGCGATGCGCTCGAGACCATAGGTTAGCTCGCCGGCAACCGGCGCGCATTCGATGCCGCAGACCTGCTGAAAATAGGTGAACTGCGAGACTTCCATGCCGTCGCACCAGCATTCCCAGCCCAGACCCCAGGACCCGGTTGTCGGGTTTTCCCAGTCGTCTTCGACAAAGCGCACATCATGCAGCAGCGGGTCGAGGCCGATCGCCTTCAGCGAGCCGAGATAAAGCTCCTGCAAATCCGGCGGCGAGGGCTTCAGCAGAACCTGATACTGGTAATAATGCTGCAGCCGGTTCGGGTTTTCGCCATAACGGCCATCGGCGGGACGGCGCGAAGGCTGCACATAACCGACATTCCAGCGTTTGGGACCGAGCGCGCGAAGCGTGGTCGAGGGATGCAGCGTACCGGCGCCCACTTCCATGTCATAGGGCTGCAGAATGGCGCAGCCCTTGTCGGCCCAGTAGGACTGGAGCGTCAGGATAAGCCCCTGAAAGGAGCGCTTGGGGTGCATATGGGGCGGTATTTCGGACATGGCCTACGGTCTCACTGGAAGAATGACCGGTGAGTGCCATTAAAGCGGGGAGGGGTCAAGTAGTGCTGCCCGCGCGAAAGACTTCGCAATCCGCTCATTGTGTTCGCGCGGTCGCGATGGATTGTCCGGGAGGACGGCGTTCCGGCTTCTCCGCAGGCATCGCCTCCCGGTTTTTCAACGGCTTGAAACCTTGCTGTTCAGGGTCTGCGGCGCAAAGGCCTCCAGCTGTCCGGTATATTTTTTGGCCACCGGAGTGGCGTAGGGGCCGCGCTTTGCGGTGGAAAGGCCGAGCCCGACCAGCGCTTCGGCCTGCTTGACCGCTGCCGAAACGCCGTCGATGACCGGAAGGCCGAATTCGCGGGTAAGATCATGCGCCAGATCGGCCATGCCGGCGCAGCCGAGTATGATGGCTTCGGCCCGGTCTTCGCGCGTTGCCGCGTCGATTTCGGAGCGCAGGCGGTCGCGCGCGTTCGATTGCGGGTCTTCCAGAGACAGAACGGAGATATCGGCGGCGCGCACCCTTGCGCTGTCTGCCACGCCGTAGCGTTTCACCAGTTCCTCGATCGGGATGCGGGAGCGCTCCATGGTGGTGACGATCGTGAAACGGCGGGCAATGAAGCTTGCCATCTTCACCGCCGATTCACAGATGCCGACAACGGGAATATCCGCAAAGGCGCGCGCGGCATCGAGGCCGGTATCGTCGAAACAGGCGATCACGACGGCATCGGCGCCCGCCTTCTGCCCCTTGGCGATTTCCATCAGCAGGCCCGGAACCGCAAAGGCCTCATCGTAATAGCCTTCGATGGAGACCGGTCCCATGGGGGAGGTGAGGGCCGAAATCTCGGTATCCCGGCCGGCCACCTGCAGCGCCGCATGGGCGATGGTCTGCGTCATGGACGCGGTGGTGTTGGGATTGACGACAAGAATGCGCATGCGTGTCAGCCTTTGGCGCGGCTGCGGCTGAGGTAACGGATAAGCCCCAGCGCAATGCCGATGACGGCGAAGGAGAAGACCGTCGTGACGGTGCCGAGCGCATAGAGCACGGGCGTCGTCACATTGGTCGTCATCGCCATGATTTCGAGCGGCAGCGTATTGTAGGTGCCGGCGGTCAGAAGCGTGCGGGCGAACTCGTCATAGGACAGCGTGAAGCCGAACAGCGCTACGCCGATCAGGCTGGGCGCGATCATCGGCAGGACGACATAACGAAATGCCTGCCACGATGATGCGCCGAGATCCCGGGCGGCTTCCTCATAGGATGGCGAAAATCGATTGAAGACCGCAAACATGATCAGAACCCCGAACGGCAGCGACCATGTCAGCTGCGCGCCGAAGGCGGACGTGAACCAGGCCGGCGCTATGCCCGACTGCTGGAACATGACGCCAATGCCGAGCGACACGATGATGGACGGCACGACGAGGCTGGCAATCGCCAGATAGAACAGAACGGTCGCGCCGACAAACCTGCGGCGGAAGGCAAGACCCGCCAGAAGCGAGACGACGACGGTGACGATCATCACCATCATCCCGAGTGTGAGGGACCGCTTGAAACTGCCGCCGAAATCGCCGACCGCCTGGGTTTCGAACAGATTGAAGAACCAGTGCAGCGAAACTCCGTTCAGCGGGAAGGTCAGGCCGCCGTTCGGCCCCTGGAACGACAGGATCAGGATTGCCGACAGCGGGCCGTAGAGAAACAGCACGAACAGGATGAAGAAGGCGGCCAGAATATAGAATTCGCGGGTGCGGTTTTCGCTGTTCATGGATCAGAGCTCCTTGCGAATATCGACGACGCGCAGGATACCGGCGACCATCATCAACACGACGATCAGAAGCACGACGGCGTTGGCCGCCGCTCCCGGATATTGCAACAGCGACATCTGGTTGCGCATCATCAGCGCGACGGATGCGCTCTGGCCGCCGGACATAACCAGCACGGTGATGAAATCGGCCATCACCAGCGTCACGACGAAAATCGTGCCGATGGCCATGCCGGGCTTGGCCAGCGGAATGATGATATTGGTGAGGATCTGGACGCCGGAGGCCCCGGCATCGCGCGCCGCCTCGATCAGGGCCCGGTCAATGCGGACCAGCGAGTTGAAGATCGGCACGACCATGAACAGCGTATAGAGATGCACCATGGCCAGCACGACCGCGAAATCCGAATAGAGCAGCCATTCCACCGGTTCGCTGACAATGCCCGCGTTGACCAGTGCCGAATTGACGATGCCGTGACGCCCGAGAACCGGTATCCACGAAATCATGCGGATGATGTTGGACGTCAGAAACGGCACGGTGCAGATCAGAAACAGGATGGTCTGCATTGCCGCCGTGCGGATGTGGAAGGCGAGGAAATAGGCGACCCAGAAACCGATCACCAACGTGATGCCCCAGACCATGGCGGCATATTTGACCGTGTTGAGATAGGTCTTCCACGTGACCCAGGAGCCGAAGGTTTCGGCATAGTTGAAGGTGTAGAAACCGGGATACATCATCGCGAAGTCGTAATCCCAGAAACTGACGACGGCGATCAGGATCAGCGGCAGAACCAGGAAGACGCCGAGAATGACGGCAAGCGGGGCGGCCTGCAGCCATGAAATCAGTCCGGCCGACAGCTTTGGGCCCTTTCGGGCGCGCTTTTGCGGCTTGGCATTTGCGGTCGTGGTCATGGGCTCATCCGTTTTGTCGTTCGCCATGTCATTTCCAAAAGCCTCCGGTCGGGCCTTGGGGAAGGGCATGTCGTCTTTTTAGAGCCTTGCATGTCCGGCATGACCGGATGCAAAGGGCGGGAAGGAGCGGCAGGCGCCGCTCCCTCCGGTTTTCATCACGAAGCGATGAACTCGTTCCAGCGACGAACCATGTAGCGGTCCTCGTCCATGACGGAGTTCCAGCAGGCAACGTGGCCCATGCGCTCTTCGAACGAGCCGCCGTCACGCACGGCGCCGGCCTCTTCCATGACCTTGCCCTCGGGCGAAAGGATATCCTCGCTCGCCGGCTTGCCTTCGATCCAGTAGCCCCATTCATTGTCGGTCATGTACTGTTTCGCGGTGTCCATGCAGGCGGAATAATAGCCCTGGCGGTTGAGGTAGGCGCCGACCCAGCCGGAGAGATACCAGTTGATGTATTCGTAGGCGGCATCGAGCTGCGCGCCCTGAAGATGGGACGCAAGGCCAAGACCGCCGCCCCAGGCGCGGTAGCCTTCCTTCAGCGGCTGGTACTTGCACGGGATGCCCTTGGCGCGAACGGCGGCAACGGCCGGCGACCACATCGACTGGATGACCACTTCGCCCGACGACATCAGGTTGACGCTTTCATCGAAGGTCTTCCAGAAGGCGCGGAACTGGCCGTCCCGCTTGGTCTTGATCAGGAATTCGATCGTCTGGTCGATCTCGTCCTTGGTCATGTTGCCCTTGTCGCCATAAGTGATCTGGCCATCGGCTTCCATGATCATCGCGGCATCCATGATGCCGATCGACGGGATGTTGAGGATCGATGTCTTGCCCTTGAAGGCCGGGTCGAGAATGTCGGCCCAGGAATTGATTTCGCGACCGACGAGGTCGGGCCGGATGCCGAGCGTATCGGCGTTGTAGATGGTCGGAACCATCGTCATGTAACCGGTCTCGGACGAGGCAAAGGTCTTGTCGCCGGGTGCATTGACGAAGCCGACCGTATGCGGGGCGGTGCCCTGTGCGATTTCGCTGTCCGGCGTCAGCTTGCCGGTTTTGAACAGCGGCACGATATCGTCGTAATAGGTGAGGCGCTCGACTTCCATCGGCTGGATAACGCCGGTCGGCCAGATCTTTTTCAGGATCCAGTATTCGACATCGGCAATGTCGTAGGAATTCGGCTGGGTTGCGGCGCGCTGGGCGGCGGCGTCGGAATCCATTGCCGTCATTTCCAGCGTGATGCCGAGGTCTTCCTTGCACTTCTGGGCAACGGCATTGATGTTGGAAACGCCGGTGCCGAACTGGCGCAGCGTGATCGGGTTCTGCGCCCAGATTGTCGGGAAGCCGGTGATGGCGCCGGAGCCGATGGCGGTGCCGGTGGCGGCCGCGGCGGTCTTGAGCAGTTTGCGTCGGGTCAGGCCCGAGGATTTCTTTTTCGAAGTGTCAGTCACGTTACAGTTCTCCTGTGAAGATCTTTGAAGACGGTTATTGTTGTTTTTGTCCGAGAATGATCGCGTCATAGGCGTTCCAGTGCACGGAAACGGCCTCACCCACGCGAACAGGGGTTTCGAAGAAACGGGAATCAGAAAGGATGACGGTGAAATCCTCGACGCCGGCGCCGTTGAGGATCAGCTTCACCGTCGCGCCGAGATATTCGACGGTGGTGACGATGCCGGTAAAGCCAAGCCCCGGCGTTTCGGTCTTGCCGATGCGGATATGGTCGTTGCGCACCGCGATATCGGCTTTTTCACCGACCTCGGATGCACGACCGACAGCGGCGAACTGCCCGCCTTCGGCAACCTTGAGCATGATGCCGGCGCCGGTCTTTTCCGCAACCTTGCCGGAAATGACATTGTGATCGCCCATGAAACGGGCAACGAAGGCCGTGGCCGGCTTTTCGAATACTTCACGCGGGGTTGCCGCCTGTTCGATACGGCCGTCATTCATCACCACGATCAGGTCGGCAAGCGCCATGGCCTCTTCCTGGCTGTGGGTCACATGGACAAAAGTGATGCCGAGCGATGTCTGCAGCTTTTTCAGCTCCGCGCGCATCTGCACCTTCAAAAACGGGTCGAGCGCGGAAAGCGGCTCGTCGAGTAGCAGGGCTTCCGGATCGGTGATCAGGGCGCGGGCAAGCGCCACGCGCTGCTGCTGGCCGCCCGAAAGCTGCGCCGGCCGGCGCTCGGCATAGGCCTCAAGCTGCATCAGCTTCAGCATGTCGAGCGCCTTTTCATTGCGCTCGGCCTTGGCGACGCCCTTCATCTTCATGCTGAAGGCGACGTTTTCGATCAGATCGAGATGCGGGAACAGCGCATATGACTGAAACATCATCGCCGTGCCGCGGCGCGCCGGCGGCAGGCCGGTGACGTTCTTGGCGCCGAGAAGGACATCGCCTTTCGATATCGACTCGTGGCCGGCGATCATCCGCAGCGTCGACGTCTTGCCGCAGCCGGACGGGCCGAGCAGACAGCAATAGGTGCCGGCGGGAATTTTCAGGTCAATGGCATCAACTGCAGTCGTGTGCCCGTAGATTTTGGATACAGAGGCAATCTCTATCGCGGCTGCTTTGGTCATCACAGGTCCCCGTTTCACTGGTAAACTGTGAAGCATCAAACGTGCCAGTTTGACGCATAAAATTTAGAGAATTGATTTTGCTGAATTAATTTATTCCTTGACGTCAGCGTAAACAGACGTGCGATGGTGCATGCGTAAAAAGTAATCTTTGCACGCAATGAGAAGGTCAAATTGTGTGCAATCTGGAGAAAGGTTCAGTTCGACTGTTTGCAAACAAAAAATGCGGCGCTAAAAGGCAGATTATGAAACATCAGATCGAACTCTCGGAGACACCGCAACTTCCGCCGGATGCGTCGCAGGAAGACCGGGCGGCCAGTATTCGCGACGCATTGCGGGATGCGATTGTCGACAGAAGGCTTGCGCCCGGAACGCGCCTGCCGGAGGCCGAAGTCGGCACGCTTTTCAATGTCAGCCGCACGGTTGCCCGCTCGGCATTGCAGATGCTGACCTTCGAAGGTGTTGTCCAGACCGAGCGCAACCGGGGGGCATGTGTATCCAATCCGACGCCGGAAGAGGCGCGACAGGTGTTTGCCGCGAGGCGACTGATCGAGCCGAGCCTGATCACGATGGCGATCGGGCACATGACGCCCGCCGATATCGCGCGGTTCCGCACGCATCTGGCGCATGAAAACCACCACAAGGCGCAGCGCGGCGTGGCGGCGAAACGGCTTGAGATCAAGGCTTCCGGCGATTTTCACCTGATGATTGCCGCCCTTTCCGGCAATGCCGTGCTGGAAAAGTTCATGAACGAACTGGTGGTGCGCTCCTCGCTGGTGATCGCGCTTTACGGCCGTTCCGGTGTGTCGAGCTGCGGTCATTCCGAACACGAGGACATTCTGAACGCGCTGGAGGCCGGCGATGGCGAACGCGCGACCCAGACCATGCTGCATCATCTCGATTTGATGGAAAGCGATCTCGATCTGCGCCCGCGCGACGGCCTGACGCTGAAAGAGGCTCTGGCGATCTAGGCAGGGACGGCAGGGCGCTCGCCCGGATTTTGTGCATTGCCGGGGCTTTTCAACCGCTTTTATGCACGCCATGATCGCCGCGACAGAAGGAGTAGCACCCCCAATGCCGCATATGTTCGTGAACCGCCCGCGTATGCATGACTTCGTTGCTGACGATCCGGCAGTCAGAAAGAACTTCCGGTGGGAAACCATCAATGCGGCGGCCTATCAGCTGGGCGGTGCGGTCTTCATTTTCGGCAGTATCTGTTTCTTCCCCTCGCTTTCGGCCTATGCCGATCTCGGGGCGTGGATCTTTTTCTTCGGATCGCTTCTCTATCTGCTCGTCACCGGACATGACCTGATCGAAGTGTTCGCCTATGCCAGGGAGCGCAAGAACCCGGCCACCATCTGGGACCGGCTGGAATTCTGGGCGGCGTGGACCTATGTTTCCGGCACGCTTCTGTTCGTGGCCGGCAGTATCTTCTTTCTCTCCGATGTCGGCTGGTACATCGCCGGTGCCTGGTGTTTCATCATCGGCAGCGTGCTTTTCGTGATCGGTGCCGTGATCAACGTCATCCAGATCGTGCAGGCGGACGACCTTGTCACCCTTCAGATGATGAACCTGACCGCGGTGACCTTCGTGGTCGGCTCAACCCTGTTTGCCGTCGCATCGATCCCCTATCTGTGGAGCCTCGCAAACGCGGCCGACGAGGCCAGGCTGGATGCCTTTCTTGCCTGGCAGTATCTCGTCGGCAGTGTTCTGTTCTTTGTCGGTGGTCTTCTCAACTATCGTCGTGCCTACCGGATTGTGGCGCAGGCTCTGGGCAAGCCGACCCAGTTTGGCAAATATCCGGTCAAGCCGCTGGCGCCGCACAGGAAAAAGCCCTGGGAACACTAAGGCTCTCTCTATGGTGGCACGTTTGTGTACAATACCTGTAAGTTGCGGGTATGTGCTAGCCAGATTGCGCGGGTTCTGCTAGCGCAGGAAGACAACAAGGAGAGGTTCCCGATGGTTGATATGCTTCTGCGGTGCATCGTGCCGATTGCGGCTGCTTTCTTTACGGTGGTGGCGATTGCGGCCGGATGGTTCTGGATATTGCTGTTCACGATCCCGGCACTTGCCGTTGCGGCCTATGACTGGTTCCAGTCATCCTGGACGATCACCCGGAACTATCCTGCTGCGGGGCGTCTGCGCTGGCTGGCGCTGTCGCTCCGGCCCTTCATTCGCGCCTATGCGGTGGAAGACGATACGCACGGAACGCCCTATTCCTATGCTGCGCGCGAATTGATCAAGACCCGCTCGCACGGGCTTGCCGATACTATTCCCTTCGGGACGGAACTTGATTTCTACGAGGAGCCGCATCACTGGATTTCACACTCCATGGTGCCCGAGCGGAACCCCGATCTTTCCCCACGGGTGATGGTCGGCAACGAGCAGAGCTCGAAACCTTATTCGGCCTCGATCCTCAATATTTCGGCGATGAGTTTCGGCGCGCTTTCCGCCAATGCCGTCAAGGCGATGAATATCGGTGCCCGCGACGGTGGTTTCTATCAGGATACGGGCGAGGGCGGTCTCAGCCGCCACCACCTCGAATATGGCGGTGACCTCGTATGGGAAATCGGCTCGGGCTATTTCGGCGCGCGTGACAAGGATGGCCACTTCGATCCGGAAAAGTTCCGTGACAAGGCGGCCAATGATGCGGTCAAGATGACCGAAATCAAGGTCAGCCAGGGGGCCAAGCCCGGCCATGGCGGCATGCTTTTAGGCTCCAAGGTCACGCCCGAGATCGCCGAGGTGCGCGGTGTTCCGGTCTATGAGAACTGTCTGTCGCCGCGCGGGCATTCGGCGTTTTCCACGCCCGCGCAGATGCTGGAATTTGCCGCATCGATGCGCGAGCTTTCCGGCGGCAAGCCCGTCGGCATCAAATTCTGCGTCGGTCAGCCGCATGAACCCTTCGCGCTGGTCAAGGCGATGATGACCACCGGCATCTATCCGGATTTCATCGTCGTCGACGGTGCGGAAGGCGGTACGGGGGCAGCGCCGCTTGAACTTGCCGACTGGGTGGGCATGCCGCTTTGGGACGGGCTTCTTCTGATGCGAAACGCGCTGGTCGGCGCGGGGCTGAAACAGCATGTCAGGCTGGCGGGCAGCGGCAAGGTGTTTTCCGGCATGGGGCTTGCCCACAATCTGGCGCTGGGCGCCGACTGGTGCAATGCCGCGCGCGCCTTCATGATGTCGGTCGGCTGTATTCAGGCCCAGCGCTGTCACACCGGCACCTGTCCCACCGGGGTGACAACCCAGGACAAGTGGCGCCAGCGCGCCCTTGTGCCCGAGGAACAGGGGCGTCACGCCGCCCGCTTTCACAAGAAGACGCTTGAGGCGCTGGCCGATATCGTCGCGGCCTGTGGCTACGCCCATCCGCAGGACCTTCAGCCGCACCACATCATGCACCGGGTCGGCTCGCATGAATCGGTGCCGCTGGACAAGCTGCATCCCTTCCTGGCTGAAGGCGTGCTGTTGTCCGATCCGGATTCCACGATCTATGCCGACTGGTGGCGTGCGGCAAGTTCCGACAGCTTCCGCCCGGTCGAAGACCTGGTCAAGCTTCGGGCGAGCAATGCCTAGTACGGGCAATGCTTAGCCCGAGCGCCCTTCTTTCTCCGCAATAACAGCGGAGAATTTCCCGACTTTCGGATCAATGCCTCTGTTCACGTCGACAGCAGAATCTGACGGAACGAGGCGTAAAACAATTGACCGAAATTACGTGCGCATGAATACTCATAATTGCAGAAATGCAAATTCACTGTAGTGAGCCAGCAGGGGTGGTCAGCTTCGTTCGATAAAACGCGTTACGCTGGGGGAGCACCAAAATGGCAATGCGACGCGATATTGGCCTGGTTGGACTGACTTTTGTCGCCGTGGGCGGCGTTCTGGGATCGGGATGGTTGTTTGCACCACTCGACACGGCCCAGCTGGCCGGTCCGGCCTCGATTATTTCATGGTTGATCGGGGCGGTGGCGATGCTGCTGATCGCCCTGACCTATGCGGAAAACTCGACACTTTTTCCGATTGCGGGCGGCATCGCCCGTATTCCGCAGTTTTCCCACGGGCGGCTTCTGGCGTTGGCCATGGGGTGGAGCGCATGGGTGGGCTATTGCACCACCGCGCCGATCGAGGTGAAGGCCTCGCTTGGCTATGCCTCGTCCTACCTGCCGTGGCTGACCAATGCCGCCGGCGGGCTGACCCTGGCGGGCTATCTTGCCGCCGCCGTTTTCCTCGCCGTGCTGACGGTGGTCAATGTTTTCGGTGTTGCCTGGTTTGCGCGCATCAACACGACGATGACCTGGTTCAAGCTGGTCGTTCCGGTGATTTTCATCGTCGCCATCATTGCCGCGCGGTTCGAGCCATCGAATTTCACATCGGCGGGCGGTTTTGCGCCGTTCGGGGTGCCCGGCATCTTCGCCGCAGTCTCGACCGGCGGCGTCGTCTTTGCCTTTATCGGGTTCCGGCATGCCATCGATCTGGCTGGTGAGGTGAAAAACGCGCAGCGGGTGATCCCGCTGGCGCTGATTTTCTCGGTGCTCATCTGCCTTGCGATCTATATCGGTCTGCAGGTCGCCTTTGTCGGCGCCATCGACCCGGCGTCTCTGGCCAATGGCTGGCAGACGATCGAGGCCAGCCATGAACTGGGCCCGCTCGGCGCGCTTGCCACCTCGGTCGGCGTTCTGTGGTTGCTGAGCATGTTGAATGTCGCGGCCGTGATCTCGCCGGCCGGCAGCGGCCTCGTCTCGGTCGGCTCCAACGCCCGTCTGGCGCTCGCGATGTCGAACAATGGCGTGTTTCCGCGTCTTTTTGCGAGGCTGAACGTCCATGGCGTGCCGCTGTGGGCGCTGATCCTCAACTATGTCGTGGCGCTGTTCATGCTGATCGTCCTGCCGTTCCAGGAAATTCTCGCGCTCAACAGTGCCGCTGTGGTTCTGTCCTTCATTGCCGGTCCGGTTTCAATGGTCGCCTTCCGCTATCTCGCGCCCAATGCACACCGTCCTTTTGTGGTGCCGGCAGCCGGGTTCATCGGTGCTGTTGCCTTCATGATTGCAAGCTTGATGATCTACTGGTCGGGCTGGAGCACGATCTGGGTGCTGATTGCGCTTCTGGCCGTTGGCGCGGCGCTGTTCTTCCTCAGACTTGCGGTGATCGGGCGTGAGGACCTCGAGCCGATGAGCGCGGTCTGGTTCGGCGTCTATATGGCCGGGATCGCCGTTCTCTCCTATCTCGGCGGCTATGGCGGCGGTCTGGGGGTCATCCCTCATCCGATCGATTCGATCCTGGCGGCCCTGTTGTCGATCCTGGTGTTCCTGATGGCGGTGCGCGGCCGGGTCTCGCAGGAGGTCTTCGACCGGTTCCGCAGGGAACAGCGCGATATCGAGCTTCAGGAATATGACGGCGACGATGTCGAGGATGTCATGTCACGCGGCTAGGCGCTACGCGACTGGCGAAATCGGGAAAACCGCTCTTTCCAGCAAGAGGGGTGGTTTTTCATTTCCGCGCTCAGTGATGCGGGCGGTCTTCGTAAGGCGAATCGAGAGAAAACGGCGGGATTGCCACCTTCAGGAGCCGGTTGTCGCCGGTGCGCATCACGTAATGGCCGACCATGATGCCCGAGGCCGTGTCGAGTGGGGCTGCCGACTGATAGGAAAAGCGTTCGCCGCTGGCGAGAACAGGCTGTTTGCCGGCGACGCCGGGGCCGTTGACGACTTCAACAGCCCCGTCGGCATTGGTGATGGTCCAGTAGCGGGAGATGATCTGGACCTCGATTGCACCGTGATTGACGATCTCGATGTCATAGGCCCAGACGAACTGGTCCTCTGAAGGGGAGGAATGCTCGTCGAGAAAACGGGTTTCCACCCTGACTTCGACTTCATCCGTCGTTATGCTCTCCAATGGCCGCCTCCGATCGGTCCCGAGCTGCAATCTTGACGCTTATCCCGGCAGTTTTGCAAGTGCCTGGGCGAAATCGTCAATCAGATCATCGGTATCCTCGATACCGGCGGAAAACCGGATGGTGCCGCCGGTAATGCCGAGTTCTGCGCGCGCCTCGTCGGAAAGGTTCTTGTGCGTCGTGGTCGCCGGATGGGTGATCAGGCTCTTGGCATCGCCGAGATTGTTGGAGATCGAGACGATGTCCAGCGTATCCTGCAGCGCAAAGGCCGCTTCCTTGCCGCCCTTCAGTTCAAAGGCGATCAGCGTCGAACCGGCCGTCATCTGCTTGCTGATGATGTCGGCCTGGGGGTGGTCTGCACGGCCGGGATAGATTACGCGGGCCACCTGTTTCTGATCGGCGAGGAAGTCGGCGATCTTTGCAGCGCTGGTCGTCTGCTGGCGCACGCGTAGGGGGAAGGTTTCCAGCCCCTTCATCAACAGCCAGGCATTGAAGGGCGAAAGTGCAGGGCCGGTATGGCGGAAATAGTCCTGCAATTCCTCCTCGATCCATTCCTTCGACGACAGGATGACGCCGCCAAGGCAGCGGCCCTGACCGTCGATATGCTTGGTGGCCGAATAGATGACGACATCGGCGCCGAGTTCGAGCGGTTTCTGGTAGAGCGCCGTCGCAAACACATTGTCGACCACGAGGCGTGCACCGGCCTGATGGGCAAGGTCGGCGACGGCCTTGATATCAACAACCTCAAGCGTCGGGTTGGTCGGGCTTTCGAGGAAGAACAGTTTGGTATTGGGTTTTATAGCAGCTTCCCAGGCGGCGATATCGCGGCCATCGACCAGCGTGCATTCAATGCCGTATTTTGGCGCGAGCGTTTCCACGACCCAGCGGCAGGACCCGAACAGCGCGCGGGCGGCAACGATATGATCGCCGGCATTCAGCTGGCACAGGATTGCGGCGGAGACGGCGGCCATGCCCGAGGCGGTGGCGCGGGCATCTTCCGCCCCTTCCAGCGCGCACATGCGCTGCTCGAACATGGCATTGGTCGGGCTGCCGTAACGGGCGTAGATGAAGCCATCGTCCTCGCCCTTGAAACGCGCCTCGGCGGCGGCGGAGTTTTCATAAAGAAAGCCCTGCGTCATGAAAATGCCTTCCGACATCTCGCCATACTGCGAGCGCAGGCTGCCTGCATGAACGAGTTTGGTTTGCGGACGCAAGGACTTCTTCATCTTCTTTCTCCAAACAAAAAAACCGGTCGCGAAGGGACCGGTTACCCGGTCTTTTAGCGAGTTGTTTTACGTGGCTGCAAGCCGACCGGCCAAATCACCACAGGGATAATGCGGCATAATCCCTCTAAGCGCTTGCGTCAATTCTGAAAGATTGGTTTTGTCGGCCAACAGGAGCAAAACATGTCAAAGAAGCCCGGAATACTGGCCGATCACGCCATTGCCGCATTACTCGAGCACAACGACCTGACGACTGTCAGTCCGCTCGATCATGACCAGATTCAGCCCGCAAGTCTCGACCTCAGGCTCGGCGCCAAAGCCTATCGGGTGCGCGCCAGTTTTCTGCCCGGCCCGCAACACCGGGTGAGCGACAAGCTTGAACGGCTCAGCATGCACGAGATCGACCTGACGCAAGGCGCGGTGCTGGAAACCGGCTGCGTCTATATTGTCGAACTGATGGAGGGGCTGAGCCTGCCGGAAAACCTGTCGGCCTCGACCAATCCGAAAAGTTCGACCGGACGGCTCGATATCTTTACCCGGGTGATCACCGATTTCGCACAGGAGTTCGATATCATCCCGGCAGGCTACGAGGGGCGGCTTTATCTCGAAATCTCACCGCGGACCTTTCCTGTCATCGTGCGGCAGGGCTCGCGGCTTTCGCAGATCCGCTTCCGCTCCGGCCATGCGGTGCTTGCCGAAGACGCGCTGATGGTGCTGCACCGCGCAGAAACGCTGGTTGCCAGCGACATGCCCGACATTTCCGATGGCGGCATCGCGCTTTCGATCGATCTGGAGGGTGACGGACTTGTGGGCTATCGCGGCAAGCACCACACCGGCGTCATCGATGTCGACCGCAAGGCCGGTTATGATATTCTCGATTTCTGGGAACCGATTGAGGGGCGCGGCAAGGGGGAACTGATCCTCGACCCGGACGAGTTCTATATTCTCGTCTCGCGCGAAGCCGTCCACGTGCCGCCGCTCTATGCCGCCGAGATGACGCCGTTCGACCCGCTGGTCGGCGAATTCCGCGTTCATTATGCAGGCTTTTTCGATCCGGGTTTTGGCCATGCGGGCGCCGGCGGCAAAGGCGCGCGCGCGGTGCTGGAGGTCAGAAGCCACGAGGTGCCCTTCATCCTCGAACACGGCCAGATCGTCGGCCGCCTGGTCTACGAGCACATGATGGACCCGCCGACAGCGCTTTACGGCTCGGGGCTGGGCTCCAACTATCAGGCGCAGGGACTGAAGCTGTCGAAGCATTTTCGGGTGGGGTGAGACGCGGTTTCGGGCAAGGAACCGGGCGGTCGAGTTGCCGGCGTTGGGGCACAGTTCCGGTGTTTCCCAAGCGCGTATTCCCTCCACCTGCGTCATCCTCGGGCTTGTCCCGAGGATCTAACCACGCTTGTCGCGAGAAGAGTTGGTAGGTCTTGCTGCGGCGAACCGACCGCCAGCGCCGACCGTCTGGGAGACAGCCTGGATCCTCGGGTCGAGCCCGAGGATGACGCATCGCGATTGGCGAACCAGTTCTCAGAACTGCACCAGAATGTTCTTGAACTGCCAGGGATCCTTCTCGTCCTTGCGCTCCTCGAAGAAGGTCTGGCGGTCGGTGAGCGGGGTCCAGTCGGTGTAGTGGCCTTCCACGGGGCCGAGGTAGGGAGACTGGATTTCAAGGCAGCGGCGATAGTCCATTTCGTCTGTTTCGACGATACCGGCTTCCGGGTTTTCCAGCGCCCAGACCATGCCGGCGAGAACGGCGGAGGTGACCTGAAGCGCCGTGGCGTTCTGATAGGGCACCAGATCGCGGGTTTCCTCGATCGAAAGCCTTGAGCCGTACCAGTAGGCGTTCTTGTCGTGGCCGTAGAGCAGCACACCGAGTTCGTCGATCCCGGTCAGGATATCGGCTTCTTCCAGCACCAGGCTTTCCGCCTGCGCATTGCCGCCATTGCCGAACATTTCATCAAGCGAGAGCACGGCGACATCGGCCGGATGGTAGGCATAGTGGCAGGTCGGCCGGTAGGTCACCTTGTCCTTGTCGTTTTTCACCGTGAAATAGTCGGCAATCGAAACCGATTCATTGTGAGTAACGAGGAAGCCGTATTGGGGGCCGGGCGTCGGGCACCAGCTTCTCACCCGCGTATTGGCGCCGGGCTGCTCGAGATAGATCGAGGCCTTGCAGCCCTTCTTGTGGTTCCTGGCATTCTTGGGCATCCATTTCTCGTGCGTGCCCCAGCCAAGTTCGGCGGGCTGCATGCCCTCGGCCACGAAGCCTTCGACCGACCATGTGTTCCAGAATGTGTTCTGCGGGCGCAAGAACTTGGAGCGCTGGGTGTCGCGCTCGGCGATATGAACGCCCTTGACGCCGGCATCCTTCATCAGCTGCGCCCAGCCCTCGCGGTCGTCAGCCATCGGCTCGACGAAATTCATGGCCGTGTCGCGGGCCAGATTGACGAGCGCCTGCTTGACGAACCACGAGACCATGCCGGGGTTGGCGCCGCAGCAGGAAACAGCGGTGGTGCCGCCCGGGTTCTTGCGCTTTTCCTTGCGCACCGTTTCGCGCAGCGCGTAGTTGGTGCGTGCGGCATTGTCGGCGTTTTCGTCGAAATAAAACCCGAGCCAGGGTTCGATCACGGTGTCGATGTAAAGCACGCCGAGCGAGCGGCAGAGCTTCATCAGGTCGAGCGACGAGGTGTCGACGGACAGGTTCACGCAGAAGCCCTGGCCATCGCCTTCGGTCAGAAGCGGTTCCAGCAGTTCCTCGTAATTGTCCTTGGTCACGGCGGCATGGATGAAGCGGACGCCGTGGTTTGCCGCGATATTGGCGTGGGCATCGTTGGGGTCGATAATCACCATGCGCGACTTGTCGAAATTGAAATGCCGCTCGATCAGGGGCAGGGCGCCTCTCCCGATGGACCCGAAACCGATCATGACAATGGGTCCGGTGATTTCGGCGTGGATCGGGTATTCCTGAAGCATTTCCGTTTCCTTCTCGGTTGGTGCCAGCGCACGAAGCGATTGCCGCGAACGCAAGGGAAATCGTGGCGCGGCTGTTTTGTTCCCCGACGCCTGCTGTCGCACATGAAGCGTGACCACAGCGTCGCGCAACAGTAAAGCGGATTTGTTGCCGCCATTCCAGAAGTCAGTTCAAAACTTCTCCAAGATGACCGCGAAGGGCATCGATATCAGCGTCCTTCATGCCCTTGTAGGATCGGGCACAGGGCAACATCCGGAAGGGGCGTTCGCTGGTCATGCCGTCACGACGACTTCAGCCCTTCGGCGCTGGCGATGGTTCTGGAAAAATCCACTTCGGTCAGTTCGTAGGTTGCCACGCCCTCGCTGACGAAGGGGTCGGTTTCGCAGATCGTGCGCACCGTCTCCGGGCTGCCGCGCGCGATGATGACGCCGCCGGTGCGGGGAACTTTGCGTCCCGAGGCGATGAAATCACCACTGGTATAATGGAGGTTCAACCATTCGATATGGCCGTCGAAATGCTTCTGGACAGCTTCCATGGGCGCCACATAGGTCAGCGAAATCAGGATCATCGCAGTCTCCTTAATCGGCCGGCGCGGCGGGCAGGTCGCCGGCGGCAAAACGGGCTTTCAGCAAGGCTTCTTCATATTCGGCGCGTGCGGTCGAATCAACAACAACGCCGCCGCCGACATTGAACACCGCCCGCCCGTCATCGAACAGTGTGATCGTGCGGATGGCGACATTGAAGCGCATGGTGCCGTCCGGGGCGATATGGCCGATCGCGCCGCAATAGGCGCCGCGCGGCCCGTCTTCCAGCGCCTGCAGGATTTTCATCGCCGATATCTTCGGCGCGCCGGTGATCGAGCCGCAGGGAAACAATGCGGCGAAAATCGATTGCAGGTCGGCATCGGCATTCAGCTTCGCACGCACATGGCTGACCATCTGGTGAAGGGTCGGATATGTCTCGATTGCAAACAATTTCGGCACATGCACGCTGCCCGGTTCGGCAATCCGCGAGATGTCGTTGCGCAGCAGGTCGACGATCATGCAGTTTTCGGCAAGGGTCTTGTCGTCATCCAGCATTGCCGCGATGATCGCCGCGTCTTCGATCGGAGTGGTCCCGCGTGCGGCCGTACCCTTCATCGGATGGGTCTCGATGAAACCGTCGCTGTCGACCGAAAAGAACAGTTCCGGCGAACGCGAAAGAATGCGTGGTCCGGCAAGGTCGACATAGGCGCCGTAGCGCACCGGCTGACGTTCGGCAAAGCCATGGAAGGCTTCAACGGGATCGCCGCTCCAGCGGGCATGAACCGCAAATGTCAGGTTGCCCTGATAGCAGTCGCCGGCCATCAGATGGGCATGCAGGGTTTCGAAACGCTGGCGATAGGCCGCAAAATCCCAGGCGGGGCGAACGTCGGAGAGGAACGGGTTTTTCGCGCCGGCCGTTGCGAGACCGGTCTGCGCGGGCGCATCGAAAACCCCGAAACAGATATAGGGCGTTTCCCCTTTTTCAGGCGGATGCGCGGATAAGGCGGGGTCCAGCAGAAAACCCGCCTCGTAAGAGATATAGCCCGCCAGCCAGTGGCCTGCGGCGCGGGCTTCTTCCATGCGGGCGAAGGCGCCCGGCACATCTGCCGGGGTTTCGGCCACAATCAGCGCATGCGGGTCGCAAAAGCTCAGCATGCGACCGGCAAGGTCGTCCCGGAAGACGGCGCGCTTCATCCTATTCCTTGTCGAGTGCTTCGAGTTCGTCGATCAGGCCCTCGATCATCGAAAGCCCCTTGCTCCAGAAGGCCGGGTCGGATGCATCGAGGCCGAACGGCTTCAGCAGTTCGGAATGGTGCTTGGTGCCGCCGGCCTTCAGCATCTCGAAATACTTGTCCTGAAAGCCGCTTTCGGCGTTCTGGTAGACGGCATAGAGCGAATTCACCAGGCAATCGCCAAAGGCATAGGCATAGACATAGAACGGCGAATGGATGAAGTGGGGCACATAGCTCCAATAGGTCTCGTAGCCATCGGCAAGCTTGATCGCCGGGCCGAGGCTTTCGGCCTGCACCGACATCCACATGTCGTTGATCTGGTCTTCCGTCAGTTCGCCCTCGCGGCGGGCGGTGTGGACCTTGCGCTCGAACTGGTAAAAGGCGATCTGGCGCACGACCGTGTTGATCATGTCCTCGACCTTCTGGGCGAGCATCGCCTTGCGCTTGGCCTTGTCGGTGGTCTGCGCAAGCAGTGCACGGAAGGTCAGCATTTCTCCGAAGACGGATGCCGTTTCGGCCAGCGTCAACGGGGTCGAGCACATCAGCGCGCCCTGTTTGGCCGCCAGCACCTGATGCACGCCATGGCCGAGCTCGTGGGCGAGTGTCATCACGTCGCGCGGCTTGCCGAGATAATTGACCAGAACATAAGGGTGAGCGGAGGGCACGGTCGGATGGGCGAAGGCGCCGGTGCGTTTTCCCTGGCGGATCGGGGCATCGATCCACTGCTCATCGAAGAAGCGTTGGGCAATGCCGGCCATTTCCGGCGAAAACGCGCCATAGGCGGAAAGCACCGTGTCGCGCGCCTCATCCCACGGGATGACGCGTTCGGCGGTATCGGGCAACGGGGCGTTACGGTCCCAGTAGTTCATCTGGTCCATGCCGAGCCATTTCGCCTTCATCGCGTAGTAGCGATGGGACAAGCGCGGATAGGCTTCGCGCACGGCTTCGCTCAGCGCATCGACAACCTCGCGCTCGACCCGGTTGGACAGGTGACGGCTGTCGGCGATATCCTCGAAGGCATGCCAGCGGCTGTTGATCTCGGTGTCTTTCGCCACCGTGTTCATGATCAGCGAAAATGTCGGCAGATTGTCCTTGAAGGTGGCTGCCAGCGCTTCCGCCGCCTTGCGACGCACCGGTTCCTTGGTGTCGCTCAAAAGGTTGAGCGCCTTTTCGATCGGCATTTCCTCGCCGTCCACGGTAAAGCGCATGCGGTCCATGGTCTGGTCGAACAGGCGGTTGAAGGCCTGATTGCCGGTCGTGGATTTTTCCATGAACAGCTGTTCGATCCGGTCATCGAGCTGATGCGGCTTTTCCAGCCTGAGGTCCAGCACCCAGGGGCGGTAGCGGGCAAAGCGCGGATCGGCTTCAAGCGCCTTGTTGATCGTGTCCTCGTCCAGCCGGTTCAGTTCCAGTTCGAAGAACAGAAGGTCGGCATAGATTTCGGTAATCCGTGCAGAGGTGTCGCCGTAAAGCTTGCGCAGCGCCGGGTCTGCGGCGTTGGCGTAATAGGAAAGGCCTGCAAACGAACCGAGACGTCCGAGCGTGTCGCCAAGCGCTTCATAGGCTTCGATGGCGGCGCCAAGGCCGCTATCCCCGGTCTTGGTGGCGGCCTCTGCAAGCTTGCCCTTCCAGCGGGTTGAAAAGGAGCGGGCCTGTTTTGCGGCTTCATCGAAAGCATTGTTGAACTCGGGCGAGGACGCGCCGGGATAAAGATGGGTGAGATCCCATTCGGGCAGCTGGCCCAGGGCCTCGTCGCCGGTCTCGGCCGCCTGAGCGGAGCTGTCAGCCGGAATGCGCGGAAATGAAGCGTTGAACATGGATCTGTCTTTCCTGTTTTTTATGCGGTCGTCGCCGTTGGACTTGGCTTCAACATATGTGTCACGATGTCGCCCCGCAATCGCAAGCGCGGAAAATATCGCGCCAGACTTTTATTGATGAAAATCGGCCCCGGCGGAGGAAGTGTCGGGTTGATTTGCGACAAGGACTTAACACTTGCGAAAGGTTAATCGGTTATCGATGGCTCTAGGAATTTAACCAAATATTGCCTATAAAATGGCAAGCTGAAAGTCAGGCGGGAAATCTGCCTCGTTTGCGCCGCATTAGACCTTCAAAAAAGGGTCGCTGTCCGGGACCTTTGAAGAGCGCGGACAAAGCGGGGCCCCGATCAAGACATTCAGAGTATCCAGGGAGAGTTCGGTTTGACTGACCGT
Source organism: Martelella mediterranea (assembly GCA_003001975.1). Classification (GTDB taxonomy): domain Bacteria; phylum Pseudomonadota; class Alphaproteobacteria; order Rhizobiales; family Rhizobiaceae; genus Martelella; species Martelella mangrovi. Next base: position 52,735 of record PVUG01000009.1, on the reverse strand, counting down.
CCATCAAGCATATTCCTGAAACGGACCTTTGCCGTTCTGGCGATGCTTGCGGCCATGTTCTGCGTTTTCGGATTTGATCAGGCACGGGCGGAAACCCGGTCGCTGAAACTCTATTTCCTTCACACAGGCGAAAAGGCCGAGATCACCTTCAAGCGCAATGGCCGCTATGACAAGAAGGGGCTCGAACAGCTCAACTGGTTCCTGCGCGACTGGCGCCGCAAGGAGCCGACCACGATGAACCCCAAGCTGTTCGATCTGGTCTGGGAAGTATACCAGCAGGTCGGCGCGACGGATTATATCAATGTCGTCTCCGCCTATCGTTCGCCGCAGACCAACGCGATGCTGCGCAAGACATCGTCCGGTGTCGCCAAGAAGTCCCAGCATATGCTCGGCAATGCGATGGACTTCTTCATTCCCGGCGTGCCGCTGGCGAAGCTGCGCGCGACCGCGATGAAGATGCAGCGCGGCGGCGTGGGCTATTATCCGCGTTCCGGGTCACCTTTCGTGCATCTGGATGTGGCGAGCGTGCGTGCATGGCCGCGCATGAGCCGAAGCCAGCTTGTCTCTCTGTTCCCGGAAGGACATACGCTTCACCTTCCAGCCGATGGCAAGCCGTTGCCCGGATATCAGCAGGCGCTGGCCGAATACAAGGCCAAGGGCAGTGTGTCCGGATCGCAGCCCGTACGGGTCGCCAGCAATAATAATACCGCGGATGACGGTGACGAGGACGAGGGACGGACCCTGCTTTCGATGCTGTTCAACCGCGATCGGTCCGGCAATGACAGCAGCAGCTCCGGCGGTTCCCAGCAGCGTGCGGCCACGCCCACGCGCCAGACGGCGCCGGCGCAGCGGCCGGTCGATATCCTGACGGCGGCCGTCAGCTTCGACAATCTTGATATCCCTCTGCCGCTGACCCGTCCGGGTGCGGATAATGCGGAACTCGGTACGCCGCTTGCAACGGCCCTCGTCGATCCCAACCCGCCGGAAACGCAACCTGGATTGGCGATTGCGGCCAATATCCCGCTTCCCCGCTCGCGACCGGCCTCACTTGGTCCGGAGCAGGGCATGACGGTGGGGGATGTGCTTGTGGCCGACGCTGCGGCACCTGTCGAACCGGCGCCGGTTGAGGTTGCTTCGCTCGGCAATGACGCCGGTTTCGAGAATGATCGCTTCGGCTTCATCGATGGCGAAGTGCCGGTTCCAAGCCCGCGTCTTGCCTATGCCGGGCTGGATGAAGGCGCGCAGATCACGCCGGAGCAGATTCAGGCGGCAAGCCGCACGTCTGCCGGTGTGCCCGAGCCGACGCGTGACCCGCGCAAGTCGGCGCATAGCGAGTTGGCGCGCAAGCTGTCGGTCATGGGCGAAACCACCGAAGTGGCCTATAACGAGGACAATGACTTCAGAACCCTGTTCCGCCCGAGTGTTGCGCGCATCAGCGCGACGACGCCCGAAGCGCCGGTCAAGGGTGACCGTCCGGGGTCGGTTCTTTCGGACAGTGCCGGTGAGGGTGCTGATACGTCAGATATAAGTAATGAAACAAGTAATGGATATCAGTCTGCAAGTTTAGAAAGAAAAGCAGACGGAAATACAAATCAACATTCCATTGTTGAGTATTTCGATCAGGATAGGTTTTAACGTCTACTTTTGCATAAAAGAAGTACTTGTCGCGCCGGTAACTTTGACGTAATGTGCGGGCATGACCACGTTTGATCCTTTTGTCGCAATCGCCGACCCCAATCGCCGCCATCTTCTGATGGCTATGCGGCGCGAGCCGAAAACGGTGACCGAGCTATCGGAGGGGTTGCCGATCAGCCGGCCGGCGGTGTCCCAGCACCTCAAGGCCCTGCTGGACAGCAAGCTTGTCCGGGTTACACCGGTTGGCACGAAGCGTTTCTATGCCATTAATCCTGAAGGATTTTCGGCACTCAGCAGCTGGATCCGGCAGTTCTGACGTCATTTTGAAGACAGGCATGTGCGCCTTTGAGACCGGACGGTTGGTTTTTCCTCTATGGCTCAGGTGGCAATGCGGGTTTTCGTGACTGGTTGCGGCGCTGTGCCCGTCAGGGTTATGTCGTCGGGGCTTGTTCAACGGGAGGCTGTTTTGTCTTTGCTGCCTGCCAGAACTTTTACTTTGTAAAATAGCGCGTTTCTTTAGCGGGATGCAGGTTATTCCGGTGCCCGGCCTGTCGAGGCGCGCACCACAAGTTCAGGGCGCCACAATTCCTGGGTCTCGTCTTTTTCCAGCCCGTTGATACGGTGAATCAGCCTTTCGGCAATGCGCTTGCCCGCCGTGCGCAGCGATGAACGCGTGGTCGTCAGCGGCACGGAAAACAGTTCCGGGCGCAGCAGGGGCAGAACATCGTCATAGGAAATCAGCGAAACGTCCTTGCCGAGCTGCTTGCCGGAATGAGCGACGGCCCGCACAATGCCGAGCGCCTGCACCATGCTGGAGCACAGCATGGCGGTCGGTGTTTCGGGGCCGTCGAGAAAGCGTTCGGCAGCGCGCTGACCGTCAGCCTCGGTCATCTGCGCGGAGACGTGGAAATCCTCGCTGAGGCTGAGGCCGGCCTCCGCCAGCGCCTTGATCACGCCATCGCGCCGTCTGATCGCAAACCCGAATTTCTCGTCACCATTGATAAGACCGATGCGACGGTGGCCGAGCTGCAGCAGAAGCCGCGTGGCGTCATAAAATGCCGCTTCGTTATCGACATCGAGCGAGGGGTAGGGGTGCGGCGGGTCGAAAAAACGGCCGTGAACGATGAACGGCAGCCCGAAGGATTCCATCAGGTCGATCCGGCTGTCGCTCTCGCGGATATAGGCGAGGCACAGCCCGTCGACGTAACCGCTGGTCGCCAGGCTTTGAAGCGCGGAGACCTCGTCGGCGGGATTGGCCGGCATGACAACAAGGTGGAAATCTTCCGCCTGGGCCTTTTCGCCCAACCCGTTCAGAAACTCCCCGAAATGCAGGTCGGAAATCACCTGGTCGCCGATCGGCATCAAAAGGCCGATCGAGCCGGCCTTGCCGGTTGCAAGCCGCTGTGCCGTGCGGTTGGGTCTGTAGCCCGTTTCGCGTGCGGCCTTCAGCACGCGTTCGCGGGTCGCGGCGTTAACCTCGGGATATCCGTTCAGGGCCCGGCTCACAGTCGTCGGCGAAAGACCGAGCTGCGCCGACAATTGTTTCAGATTCACTCCCGTGTCCTCCCTGGAGGCGCGCTACACATTGAAAATTCTGTGAAACTTCCTGCGCTCCAAAACGTTTACCGGCAAGGTTGGTTCTGGGAAAATATGTTCTGCACGGTTCCGGCGCGTCGCGCTTAACGTGCAGCGGTTCCCTCAGTGTCTTTCCAAAGCGGTTTGAGTTTTTTATCAACCCTTGTGGCGGTGTGGAAAGCCCTTTTTGGGAAAAATCGATTAAAAAGCGTCCCAACTCCGAAAAAACGGCAAAATTTGGTCTTGTTTTAGGGAAAGGGGTTGACTCAAGCCTGTCACGCGCGAATTCTCTGGAGATGTCAAAGCGCTTTGAATTGAGCGCCGAATGACAACCGAGACCTTCGAGAGGGTCGAATGTGATGGGAGGTAAATCACATGCATAAAGTTCTGTTGACGGGCGTCGCGACGCTCGCCCTCGTTACCGGTGCGGCCCAGGCTGCCGACCTGAAGTTCGCCCCCGGCGAGGATTCCCGCTTCAACTGGGACAGCTTTACCCAGTTTTCCGATTCCCACGATCTGAGCGGCCAGACGCTGACGATCTTCGGCCCCTGGCTCGGGCCCGACAAGGATCTGATCGAAAGCGTACTGGCTTATTTCGAGGAAGCCACCGGCGCGAATGTCGAATATTCCGGCTCCGACTCCTTCGAACAGCAGATCGTCATCGACACGCAGGCCGGCAGCCCGGCCAATATTGCCGTGTTCCCGCAGCCCGGCCTTGCCGCCGACCTTGCAGCCAAGGGGTTCCTGACGGAACTTCCGGATTCCGCCGGCGAATTCCTGTCGGAAAAATACGCTGCTGGTCAGTCCTGGGTCGATCTGTCGACCTATGAGGGATCCGACGGCGAGCCCGGTCTCTACGTCTTTCCTTACAAGGCCGACCTGAAATCGCTGGTCTGGTATGTGCCGGACAATTTCGATGACGCCGGCTACGACGTTCCCGAAACCATGGAAGAGCTGAAGGCGCTGACCGAACAGATCGTTGCCGACGGCGGCACGCCCTGGTGCATCGGTCTCGGTTCCGGCGGCGCGACCGGCTGGCCGGCGACCGACTGGGTCGAGGACATGATGCTGCGCACGCAGCCGCCGGAAGTCTATGACCAGTGGGTCACGAACGAAATTCCGTTCAACGATCCGCGCGTTGTCAACGCAATCGACGAGTTCGGCTGGTTTGCCAAGAACGATCAGTTCGTTGACGGCGGCGCCGATGCCGTTGCCTCGACCGACTTCCGCGACAGCCCGAAGGGCCTCTTCGACAGCCCGCCGAAGTGCTACATGCACAAAATGGCGTCGTTCATTCCCTCGTTCTTCCCGGAAGGCACCGAACTCGGTCTTGATGCCGACTTCTTCTACTTCCCGGCCTATGAGGGCGAGGATCTCGGCAGGCCCGTTCTCGGCGCCGGCACGCTGTTCGGCATCACCGAGGACAGCCCCGCAGCCCAGGCTTTCATCGAGTTCCTCGAAACGCCGATCGCGCATGAAGTCTGGATGGCCCAGTCCGGTTTCCTGACACCGTTCAAGGATGTCAATCCGGAAGCCTATGCCAACGACACGCTGCGTGGCGAAGGCGAAATCCTGACGGAAGCCACGACCTTCCGCTTCGACGGTTCCGACCTGATGCCCGGCAAGATCGGCGCAGGCGCATTCTGGACCGGTATGATCGACTATGTCGGCGGCCAGTCTGCCGAAGATGCGGCGACCGAAATCCAGAACTCCTGGGACACGCTCAAGTAACGGTCGTCAAACGGCTTGCGTTTTGTCATACTGCACCGGGCCCGGGAGGGGCCGGTGCGCTACTCCTCGAAAATGAGATGGCGCGGCAGCGCACTGTTCCGAAGACGCGCATGGACAGGAAGATGTGCGTCTTGCGGCTGGGTTGGTCTTGCCGCGCGCGTGTCGAAAAGCTGAGAAGACAAGAACAGAACGGTCCGGCGAACTCAGTTTCATATCCGTTCTGGAGCAATTCCGGGAGCAGTGGACACCGGTTCACCGTCCGGAATTGCGGAAAAACAAAGAGATAGAGCCTTTTCGCCAATCCGGGAAACACGGGAAGGTTCTAGGGAGACAAACGGCGTGGAACAGATTTTAAAAGCCTTGTTGGCTGTGGTCATCGGCGTTTTGGCTGCCGTGGCCTATTTCTACGGCTCCAACAAGTTACTCGACCTGATTTTTCCGTCGCAGACCAAGGATCCCGCCGAGGGCGCAAACAATCTGCGCATCTCCGGCATGATACGCCCCTGGCTGTTTCTCGGTCCCGCACTGCTGTCGCTTGGCATCTACCTCGTCTATCCGGTCGTTGCCTCTGCCTGGATATCGTTCAGGGGGCCGACCGGCGACAATTTTGTCGGGCTTGCCAACTACCGCTGGATGTTCGGCGATTCCGAATTCCGCCAGTCGATGTTCAACAACATGCTCTGGCTGATCTTCGTGCCGGCGCTGTCGACCTTTTTCGGACTGATCATCGCCTGGCTGACGGACCGGATATGGTGGGGCTCCTTTGCCAAGATGATGATCTTCATGCCGATGGCGATCTCCTTCGTCGGCGCCTCGGTCATCTGGAAATTCGTCTATGACTATCGCGGCGAGGGCAGTGAGCAGATCGGCATTCTGAACGCCATTGTCGTGGCCATGGGCGGCGAGCCGCATGTGTGGATCGCCATGCCGTTCTGGAACAATTTCTTCCTGATGATCATCCTTTTGTGGATCCAGACCGGCTTTGCCATGGTGCTGCTGTCGGCCGCACTGCGCGGTATTCCCGAAGAAACCATTGAGGCCGCCGTCATCGACGGCGCCAACGGGGTGCAGATCTTCTTCAAGATCATGATCCCGCAGATTTACAACACCATCGCGGTCGTCTGGACCACGATCACCATCATTGTCCTGAAGATCTTCGATATCGTTCTCGCGATGACCAACGGGCAATGGGATACACAAGTGCTCGCCAATCTCATGTTCGACTGGATGTTCCGCGGCGGCGGCGATTTCGGCCGTGGCGCCACGATCGCCATCGTCATCATGGTCCTGGTTATTCCGATCATGGTCTGGAACATCCGCAATGCGCGCAAAGAGATGGAGGGCCGGTAAATGTATTCGCACAAGAAATCGCCGCTTGTCTGGTTCTCGCACATCACCGTTCTCGTGCTTGTCGTGCTGTGGACCATCCCGACCTTCGGCCTTCTGGTGACGTCGCTGCGTGACAAGGACCAGATCGTCGCCTCCGGCTGGTGGACGTCTCTGTCCACTTCGACGCAGAACCTGATTTACCGCACGCCGGGCGAGGCCGGGCAGACCGAGGAGGACGGCCTCTACATCAACACCGGCAATGCGCTGGAAGATGGTGCAGGCAAGGTTTCCCGTTTCGGTACATCCTCGCTGCGTCCGCAGGAATTCGAGGTCGGGCAGACCGTCGATCTCGATGACGGGATGCAGCTGACCGTCGAGGAAAATGGCGATTATCGCCTGACCTCACCGGAATCCTTTGGCCGACGGGGCGAGCGCATCTTCGTCACCGCAGAAATTCCGCCGCGCTTCACGTTTGAAAACTATCGCAACGTGCTGACGGCGGAGGGGATCGGGCAGTCCTTCCTCAATTCGCTGACGGTTGCCATTCCCTCGACCATCATTCCGGTTCTGGTGGCGGCCTATGCGGCCTATGCGCTGTCCTGGATGAAATTCCCCTTCCGCAACCTGCTTCTGGCAATCATTGTCGGCCTTCTGGTCGTGCCGTTGCAGATGTCGCTGATCCCGCTTTTGAAGATGTACAACGCCATCGGTCAGACCTTCGATGTGCCGGCGAAGACCTATGTCGGCATATGGCTGGCGCATATGGGCTTCGGTCTGCCGCTGGCGATCTATCTGTTGCGCAATTATATCGCCGGCCTGCCGCGTGAACTGATGGAATCGGCGCGTGTCGACGGGGCCAATGACTTCATGATCTTCAACAAGATCATCCTGCCGCTGTCCTATCCGGCCCTCGCCTCCTTTGCGATCTTCCAGTTCCTGTGGACCTGGAACGACCTGCTGGTGGCAACCGTGTTCCTGGGCAATTCCGAGCAGACGATCGTGCTGACGGCGCGGTTGCGGGAGCTGCTTGGCTCACGCGGCGGCAATTGGGAAATCCTGACGGCCTCCGCCTTCGTGTCGATCATCGTGCCGCTGGTCGTGTTCTTCGCCCTGCAGCGCTATCTCGTGCGCGGCCTTCTGGCCGGTTCGGTCAAGGGCGGTTGATGCCGCCCCGATGGACAATCGCGACATCAGAAACAGAAAAGAAAAACAATGACCGACAGCAATCTCAATCAGGCGGATAAGGACTGGTGGCGCGGCGCCGTCATCTATCAGGTCTATCCGCGTTCGTTTCAGGATTCATCCGGTGATGGCGTCGGTGATATCCGCGGCATTGCCGACCGGCTCGACTATATTGCCGGGCTCGGGGCCGATGCCGTGTGGATCTCGCCGTTCTTTACCTCGCCGATGAAGGATTTCGGCTATGACGTGTCGAACTACAAGGACATCGACCCGATGTTCGGCACGCTGGCGGATTTCGACGCGATGATCGAAAAGGCTCATTCTCTCGGCCTCAAGATCATGATCGATCTGGTGCTCTCGCACACTTCCGACCAGCATCCCTGGTTCGTGGAGAGCCGCGCGAGCCGCGACAATCCCAGATCCGACTGGTATGTCTGGGCCGAGGCCAGGCCCGACGGCTCGCCGCCCAATAACTGGCTGTCGATTTTCGGCGGTTCTGCATGGCAGTGGGATTCGCGCCGGCTGCAATATTACATGCACAATTTCCTGGTTTCACAGCCCGACCTCAACTTCCACAATCCGGATGTTCAGGACGCATTGCTGGATGCGGCGAAGTTCTGGCTGGAGCGCGGCGTTGACGGTTTCCGTCTCGATACGATCAACTTCTATTTCTGCGACAAGGAGCTGCGCGACAATCCGGCGCTGGCCCCGGAACTGAGAAACGACAGCACCGCGCCTGCCGTCAATCCCTACAATTATCAGGAACATCTCTACGACAAGAGCCGGCCTGAAAATCTGGAATTTCTGAAGCGCCTGCGTGCCCTGATGGAGGAATATCCGGCAATCGCCGCCGTCGGCGAGGTTGGCGACAGCCAACGCGGGCTTGAAATCGTCGGCGAATATACCTCCGGCGACGACAAGATGCAGATGTGCTACGCCTTCGAATTCCTGGCGCCGCAGCGCGTGACGCCGAAACGGGTGGTCGATTCGATCAATGCCTTTGATGCCGCGGCGCCTGAAGGCTGGGCCTGCTGGGCGTTTTCCAACCATGATGTCGTGCGTCACCTGACCCGCTGGGGCGCGGATATCGCCGACCAGACGGCCTATGCGAAAATGCTGGGCAGCCTTTTGATGACGCTGAAAGGGTCGATCTGCCTTTATGAGGGCGAAGAACTTGGCCTGACCGAGGCCGACATTGCGTTCGAGGACCTGCAGGACCCCTACGGCATCGAGTTCTGGCCCGAATTCAAGGGCCGCGACGGTTGCCGCACACCGATGGTGTGGCAGGCGGGCGCCAAGAATGCCGGCTTTTCGACGGCGGAGCAGACCTGGCTTCCGGTCTCTGCCGACCATGTGATGAAAGCGGTCGATGTGCAGGCCGGCAATCCGGCGTCCGTGTTGGAGCATTATCGGCGCTTCCTTGCCTTCCGCAGGGCGCATCCGGCGCTTGCCAAGGGCGCGATCCGCTTCCTGCCGTGCGATGACGAGACGGTGTTGGTCTTTGCCCGCGATCTCTCGGATGAAACCATCCTGTGCGTGTTCAACATGTCGGCCGAGCCGGCAACGGTCCGCCTGCCCGACGGTGCATGGACTGCTTTTTCAACCGGCGATCATGGTTTTTCCTACGAGGAGGATGGGACCATGGTAAAACTTCCTGCCTGGGGCGGCTATTTCGCCCGCCAAGGACAATAGGGGAAAGGGGCGAAAGATGACTGGTGTAACCCTCAATAAGGTCAAGAAATCCTACGGCAATGTCGAGGTTCTTCACGGCATAGACCTTGAAATCAACCCCGGCGAATTCGTGGTGTTTGTCGGTCCTTCGGGCTGTGGCAAGTCCACCCTGCTGCGCATGATCGCCGGTCTGGAGGAAATCTCCGGTGGCGAGATCTCGATTGACGATCAGGTGGTCAACCAGATCCCGCCGTCGAAGCGCGGCATCGCCATGGTGTTCCAGACCTATGCGCTTTATCCGCATATGTCGGTCTATGACAATATGGCCTTCGGCATGCGGATCGCCAAGGAAAGCAAGGCCGAGATCGACCGGCGCGTGCGGGCTGCCGCCGATATGCTGCAGATCACGCCCTACCTCGATCGTCTGCCCAAGGCGCTTTCCGGCGGTCAGCGCCAGCGCGTGGCGATTGGCCGTGCCATCTGCCGCGATCCCAAGGTGTTCCTGTTCGATGAGCCGTTGTCGAACCTCGATGCCGCGCTGCGCGTCGCAACCCGCATCGAGATCGCCAAACTCAACGACCAGATGCCCGACACGACAATGGTCTACGTGACCCACGACCAGGTGGAGGCGATGACGCTTGCCGACCGGATCGTGGTGCTTTCGGGCGGCTATATCGAACAGGTCGGCGCACCGCTTGAACTTTACGAGCGCCCGGCAAACCTGTTTGTCGCCCAGTTCATCGGCTCACCGGCGATGAACATCATGCCTGCCAGGATCACGCGAACCGGCGAACTCACGGAACTCGAACTTCGTGACGGCAAGCGCCTTGAGGTGCCGGTTGAGACCGGTGAACAGGAGATGGGCAAGGATGTGAGCTTCGGTGTGCGTCCGGAAGATGTGCGCGAGGCCGCAGAGGGCGATGACTTCCTGTTTGAAGGCAAGATTTCGATCATCGAAGCGCTCGGTGAAGTCACGCTTATCTATATCGAGGGCGACCTCGTCGATGATGATCCGATCATCGTCAAATTGCCCGGCATCCACGAAGGCAAGTCGGGTGACACGATGCGCTTCGTCGCCGATCCGGAAAAGCGCCATATCTTCGACGAAAACGGCCGCAGCTACCTTTATCGCTGACCCGAACACACATAATCGGCGCATATAAAAAACCCCGGCGGCAATACCGTCGGGGCTTTTTCTTTCCTGGCGCCATAAAGGGAGGAGGTAGCGCCGGGAAAATGTGACAGGGCGGGAGGGTGCCCTGTCAGCTTTATCAGAACTTGTAACCAACGCGAGCCATGACGCGGTTGGATTCGTAGTCCTTAGCTTCGAAACCGGAAAGAGCGCCGTCGAAGCTCTTCTTGCCGAAGTCGGTGTAGCGGTATTCAAGACCACCGAAGAGGTTTTCGGTGAAGGCGTAGTCGAGACCGGCGCCGACCGTCCAGCCGCTGAAGGTCTGGTCCTGATCCAGGCCATCACTTTCGACGTAACCGTTGGCAAGCGCCCAGCCACCCGTTGCATAAAGCAGGGCGTTGTCGAAGGCATAACCGAGACGACCACGGACAGAACCTTCCCAATCAGAACCGGCCTTGACGCCGGGAGCGATGGTTTCTTCATTCCAGCCGTAGTCGAGTTCACCTTCAACACCGACAACGATGTTATTGTCGAACTGGTAGTTGTAGCCGGCAAAGCCGCCGAGCTTGGCGCCGTCGAAGTCTTCGCTGCCGACTTTGACGCCGTTGTTGTGCAGGTTGGCGCTAGCCCAGTCATAACCGGCGGTGCCACCAAGGTAGAAGCCCGACCAGTCAAAGCTCTGCGGGACAACCTGTGGTGCAACATAGGGTTCTGCCGGTGCCTGGGTCACGACATCCGCAGCTTCTGCGGTGGCGGCCATTGCGACGATCGCGGCGGAAGCGAGAAGAATCTTTTTCATAACTGTCTCCATCTTGACTTTCGATGAGGGATAAATGGTTCGAATGATCAATCGTTCAATTAAAATCTTGCCTTAAGCGTGAAATCGATCGGCCGTGTTGCCGAAATGTAACACCCCCAAAGGCTGCCCGATTGCATTCATGTCTCCCAAACGAAAAGGACCGGGAAATTGTTTCCCGTGGCCTCCGAATAGAGAGCGGTTATGTCTATTTAGTGGCAGTAAGGCGCGCGGATTGCGGCGGGCGATCACGGATTGAGTCAGTCTGTTAACGATCCCGGGAAAATCTTCAAATCGTTGGCAGATCAGAGGGATAGTGTGCAGCGTATCGCTGTCGTTCTCCAGCCTTTGTTCGCGCCGAAGAGCCCGCGCTTGTTCTGTCAGCCGAGGACTTTGCCGCACGTGATGCGGCAGGCTGAAAACCGGATTGACGATAAGATCAGGCCACCGGCTGATTAACCGATGGCCCTTCATATTTATCCGAAGACGACGCTTGCGCCCTGATCGGCGGTGCCGACGTGGTGGCGGAAGGGGGCGAAGAGTTCGCGGCCCATGCCGAATTCATTGCCGGAGAGATCGGCGGTGGCCACGTCGCGGGCATCGAATTCCGCAGCCGGGACGAGAGCCTCCAGCGTGCCTGTTTCGGCGTCGAGCCGCAGCATGTCGCCATCGCGGATTTTGGCGATCGGCCCGCCATCCTTGGCTTCGGGGGTGACATGAATGGCGGCCGGAACCTTGCCCGAAGCGCCCGACATGCGGCCGTCGGTGACGAGCGCCACCTTGTAGCCGCGGTCCTGCAGCACGCCGAGCGGCGGCGTCAGGCGGTGTAGTTCGGGCATGCCGTTCGACTTGGGGCCCTGGAAGCGCACGACGGCGATGAAATCGCGATTGAGCTCACCGGCCTTGAAGGCATCCTGAAGTTCCTGCTGGTCGTGGAACACCACGGCCGGTGCCTCGATGATCCGGCGCTCCGGCTTGACGGCGGAAATCTTGATGACCGCCTTGCCGATATTGCCGGTCAGCATCTTCAGCCCGCCATTGGGCTGGAATGGTTTGTCATGGGTCGTCAGCACCTTCGGATCGGCACTCGGGCCGTTGCCGATTGTCTCACGCTTGACCGTGCCGTTCTCCCCGAGCTTGACGTCGATGGCATAGGCTTCCATGCCTTCGCCGAACACGGTTCGGACATCGTCATGCAGGTAGCCGGCATTGAGAAGCTGGCGGATCAGATACCCCATGCCGCCGGCGGCGTGGAAATGGTTCACATCGGCCAGCCCGTTCGGGTAGACCCGCGCCAGAAGCGGCACGATGTCGGAGAGGTCGGAAATATCCTGCCAGGTGAGCTGGATGCCGCCGGCCCGTGCCATGGCGATCAGGTGCATGGTGTGGTTGGTCGACCCACCGGTGGCATGCAGCCCGACCACGCCGTTGACGATCGAGCGTTCGTCGATCATCTGGCCGACGGGGGTGAACTCGTTGCCGTTGACGGTGATGGCGAAGGCGCGTTTCACCGCTTCCTTGGTCAGCGCATCGCGCAGCGGCGTATTCGGGTTGATGAAGGAGGAACCCGGCATGTGCAGGCCCATCATCTCCATCAGCATCTGGTTGGAGTTGGCCGTGCCGTAGAAAGTGCAGGTGCCGGGACCGTGATAGGATTTCGATTCCGATTCCAGCAGTTCCTTGCGGCCGACCTTGCCCTCTGCATAAAGCTGGCGGATCTGCGATTTCTCGTCATTGCCCTGACCGGTGGTCATCGGGCCTGCGGGAATGAAGATCGTCGGCAGGTGGCCGAAGGTGAGCGCCGCCATGGCAAGGCCGGGCACGATCTTGTCACACACGCCGAGATAGACTGCGGCATCGAACATGTTGTGCGACAGGCCGACGGCGGCCGACATGGCAATCAGGTCGCGGGAGAAAAGCGACAGTTCCATGCCTGGCTGGCCCTGGGTGACGCCGTCGCACATGGCCGGAACGCCACCGGCCACCTGTGCCACACCGCCGGCCTCGCGCGCGGCGGTGCGGATGGTTTCCGGGAAGGTCTCGAACGGCTGATGCGCCGAAAGCATGTCGTTATAGGCGGTGATGATGCCGAGATTGGGCACGCTGTCACCCGACAGCGCATCCTTTTCGGCGGGGGAACAGACGGCAAAGCCATGGGCAAGGTTACCGCAGGACAGAACCGAACGGTGCACGCCCTTGGAAATGGCTTGGCTGACGCGATCGAGATAGGCTTCGCGCGTGGGTTTGGACCGCTCGACAATGCGGGCGGTGATCTCTGCAATGCGGGGATCGGCGGTCATGGGCTTTTCCTGTTTTCAAAAGAAACGCGGAAGGCGCCCGGCAGAACTGTCAGGGCGCCCAGTAGATATTAACGGGGGAGGATGCCCGGGAAAGAACGGCGCGGATGGGCATTTCCGTTTCGTCGTTACCCTCAAGGGCCTTGTTCAGAACATCCATTTTTTCCTGGCCTTCGATGTGAAGGATCAGAAGGCCGGCATTTTCCAGGCTGGAGAAGGTGAAGGTGAGGCGGGCCTCGCCGGCGCCTTCGGCATGCATGGCCATCACGCCGGCAGGCGTGTTGATGTCGAGTGCCTTGGCCAGCGTGTCGCCGCCGGGAAAGAACGAGGCCGTGTGACCGTCGGTTCCCATGCCGAGCACCACGACATCGAAGGGCAGGCTTGTCGCCGACACCTTGTTGGTGACGATTTCGGCCGCTTCCCCGACGTTTTCGACATTCTGGTAAAGCGGAATGAAACGGGCCTGGGCGGCCGGGCCCAAAAGCAGGTTTTCCTTGACCAGCTTGTGGTTCGAACGCGGGCTGTCTTCCGGTACGAAGCGTTCGTCGACGAGGGTGACGGTCACCTTTTCCCAGTCGATCGGCGCGGACGAGAGCGCCTTGAAGAATGCCTTCGGCGTCGAGCCGCCGGAAACGGCAATCGAGGCCGTTCCCTTGTCTGCGATGGCGAGCGCGAGCTTGTCGGCAACTTCGGCGGCAAGCGCTGCCGCCAGCGCACTGCCGTTTTCAAACTTATGCATTTTCTCGGTCATGATCTTCTCTGCATGCTCTCAACGGGTTTGGTGCGGCGCTATTCGTGCCAGGTCCGGCCGTCACGCTCGATCAGGGCGATCGACTTGCTCGGACCCCAGGTGCCGGCGGTATATCCTTGAACCGGCTGGCTGGTTTCCTCCCAGGCCTTGAGAATCGGATCGACCCAGTTCCAGGCGATTTCAACCTCGTCGCGGCGCATGAACAGGGTCTGGTTGGCGCGGATCACGTCGAGCAGCAGGCGTTCATAGGCATCCGGATTGCGCACGTCGAAGGCTTGCGCAAAGCTCATGTCGAGCGCGACTTCGCGCAGGCGCATGCCGCCGGGGCCCGGGTCCTTAATCATCAGCCACTGTTTCACGCCCTCGTCGGGCTGCAGACGCAGCACCAGCTGGTTGGAGGCAATCCGTCCGGCATTGGGACCGAAGATCGAATGCGGAATCTGCTTGAAGGTGATGACGATTTCCGAAAGCCGGTTTGCAAGCCGCTTGCCGGTGCGCAGATAGAAGGGAACGCCCGCCCAGCGCCAGTTTTCGATCTCGGCCTTGATGGCCACGAAGGTCTCGGTGTTGGATTCGCCTTCCAGCTCTTCCAGATAGCCCTTGACCGGACCGCCCTTGGAGGCGCCGGCGCGGTACTGGCCGCGTACGGTGAGATAACCGGCATTTTCGGCGGTGATCGGCTTCAGCGAACGCAGAACCTTGAGCTTTTCGTCGCGGACGGCTTCGGATTCCATCGAATGCGGCGTTTCCATCGCCACCATGCAGAGCACGTTGAGGATGTGGTTCTGCACCATGTCGCGCAGCGCACCGGACTTGTCATAATAGCCGGCGCGGCCTTCCAGCCCGACTTCCTCGGCCACGGTGATCTGCACGTGGTCGATATGGTTGGCGTTCCACAGCGGCTCGTAAAGAGCGTTGGCAAAGCGCAGCGCCATCAGGTTCTGCACGGTTTCCTTGCCGAGATAGTGGTCGATACGGAAGACCTGTTCTTCCCGGAACACCTTGCCGATCGTGTTGTTGAGTTCCAGCGCCGATTCGAGGTCGCGACCGAGCGGTTTTTCAACGACGATGCGGGTCTGTTTGGTGATCAGCTTGTGGTCGCGAATGCCGTCGCAGATCGGCCCGAAAATGCTCGGCGCAACCGCCATATAGAAAGCGCGGACCCGGTCCTTGCCTTCCTCAAGCATCTTCTTGAGCGCGTCCCAGCCCTTGTTCGTCGTTGCGTCAACCGGCACATATTCGATGCGCGCCAGGAACTTGGCGACCTGGTCGTTGTCGTATTCGCCGTCCTTGAGATGTTCCTTCAGCGCCTGTTGGGCGCGCTTGCGGAAATCGTCGGAGGTCAGTTCCGAACGGGAGGCGCCGATGATGCGCGTCGGCTCGGTAAACTGGCCGGCAATCTGCCTGTGATAGAGCGCGGGCAGAAGCTTCCGCTCCGTCAGGTCGCCGGTGGCGCCGAAGACGACATAGTCAAAGGGTTCAACGGGGATCATTTGACTGCTCATGGTCAGTCCTCTCAATCGTCAACAGGGTTGGAGTTGTTTTATCAAATCGATTTAAAAATGCCAGTCCCAATCCGAAAAATCGGATTTTTTGTGTTTTCGGCGCTTCGAACGCAGCATCTCCGGCTAGAAACGGTCGCGCAGGGCGAACCATGTGAGCGCCAGAAACAGCAAGGGCTTGCGCAGCGGACCGCCACCCGGAAACGATGGTATATCCAAATCCCGGTAAAGTTCCAGATCACGCGAACGTCCGGCAACCTCGTCGGCATACAGTTTGCCGCAATAGTTTGACAGCATCACGCCATGGCCGGAAAAACCGCCGATCGAGGTGACGCCGGGCATGATTTCCTCGACCAGAGGGCGCCGGGGCATGGTGATTCCGACCGAACCACCCCAGGCATGGGTAATCTCGACGTCCTTTAATTGCGGATAGACCTCGGCAATCTGTTTTCGCAGGTGTTTGGAGATGTTCTTCGGATTGTCTGCCGAATAGACCTCGCGTCCGCCAAACAGCATTTCGCCGGTCGGCGCCTTGCGGAAATAGCGCACCACGAATCGGCTGTCGTCAACGGATTCGCCGCCGGGCAGGATCTTGCTTTCTTTGGCAACGGGCGTCGTCGCGGCGATGAACGAGCGGATCGGCATGATTTTCGATGCCGTTTTCGGCTCCAGATGGTCCTCGATATAGCCGTTGCAGGCAACCAGAACGCGCTCGACAGTGATTGTGCCGCGGGCCGTCTCGATCACGTTCCTGCCGTCAACACGGTCGATATTGTCCGCCTTGGTCATTTCGTGAAGGCGTGCGCCGGCGGCGGCTGCGGCTCTTGCGGTGCCGATCAGAAGTTTCAGCGGGTGGATATGGCCGGTGCCGATATCGCGAATGCCACAGAAAAAACGGTCCGATCCGAGCCTTTCGGCCGTCTCGTTTTTGCTCATGAAGGAAAGGTGCGGATAGTCGTAGCGCTCGGCCAGCGCATCGACATGGTGGCGATAGGTGTATTCCATGCCCTTCTTGTGGGCGACACTGAGCTGTCCGGGTGTGAAGTCGATATTGATCTCGTGGTTGCGCGCGAAATCCAGCAGATGCGACTTGGCGTCTTCGGCAACCCGGAAAAACGCCTGGGAGCGCTCCTTGCCGAGGTGGTTTTCAAGCTCCTCAGGCCACCAGTGCTGGCCGGTGCCGAGCTGGCCGCCATTGCGCCCGGAAGCCCCGTCGCCGAAACGGGCGGCATCGATCAGCACCACATCCACCCCGTCCTCGGCAAGTTGACAGGCGGCCTGCAGCCCGGTGAAGCCGCCGCCGATGATCGCCACATCCGCCGTCGTCGAGCCGTCAAGGGCGGGATAGGTCGGGCGTTCGGGAAGCGTCGCCTGATACCATGAAATGCCTGGTGCGATCGGGCTTTGCCATACCATTCTGTTGGTCGCTCCATTGTCTATGAGAGGATGATGACCGCTTCATCATACATGAAGAAGCAGAAATTCCCTCTCCCAGGGACTGATCACCTGCATGAAGGTTTCGAATTCTCCACGCTTGATCCCGGCATAAATATCGACAAACTCGCGTGAAAGCACCGGCGCAAGCGCCAGTTCTCCCTCCATCAGCGCCACCGCTTCCAGAAGGCCGCGCGGCAGATCGATCGCGCCTTCATTGGCCGTATCTGCCGTCGGAGCCGAAGGATCGACCAGGTTTTCTATGCCGAGATAGCCGCAGGCAAGCGAGGCGGCGAGCGCCAGATAGGGATTGGCATCCGAACTCGGCAGCCGGTTTTCCACGCGCCGCGCCTGCGGATCGGAGACCGGGATGCGGAACGCCGTGGTGCGGTTGTCATAGCCCCAGGCAGTGTTGACCGGACAGGCCATGTCCGGCGTCAGACGCCGGTAGGAATTGACATAGGGCGCCATCATCACCAGCGTTGCCGGCACATATTTCTGCATGCCGCCGATAAAGTGGAAAAATTCCGGCGAAGGTTCGCCGTTTTCCAGCGAGAACACGCTCCGGCCGGTCTCGATGTCGACAACCGACTGATGGATGTGCATGGCCGAACCCGGCTGCCCCTGCATCGGCTTGGCCATGAAGGTTGCGAATGTGCCGTGCTTGATGGCCGCCTCGCGGATGGTGCGTTTGAAGTAAAACACCTGATCGGCAAGCTCCAGCGGATCGCCGTGGCGCAGGTTGATTTCAAGCTGCGCAGGCCCTTCCTCATGGATCAGCGTATCGATTTCCAGACCCTGATCCTCGCAGAACTGGTAGATATCGTCGATCAGCTCGTCGAATTCGTTGATGCCGGCAATCGAATAGGCCTGACCGGCAACGATCGGGCGGCCTGACCGGCCGACCGGCGGGGTCAGCGGCAGGTCCGGATCGTCGTTCTGGGCCACGAGATAGAATTCGATTTCCGGCGCCACAACGGGTCGCCAGCCGCGTTGTGCATAAAGGTCAACCACCCGTTTCAGCACGTTACGCGGCGTATAGGGCACTTCCTCGCCATCGGCGCCGACGATATCGCAGATCACCTGCGCGGTGGGGTCGGTCTCCCAGGGCACGGTGGTCAGCGTCGACAGATCCGGCACCAGTTTGAGGTCGTTGTCCCGCGGTTCGTAACGGAAGCTGCCGGTTTCCTCAGGATAATCACCCGAAATGGTGTGGCGATAGAGCGCCGAGGGCAGGGCGAGCGAGGTGTTCGAAGTGAATTTTGAAGACGGCATCATTTTGCCGCGCGGCACGCCGGCAAGATCCGGGGTGATGCATTCGATATCCTCGATCCCGCGCTGTTTCAGCCAGCGGGCGGCAGCCTTCCAGTCTTCGACGCCACGGGGCGGTGTGGGTGGTTGGGGCGTTGCCGGTTTCTTGGCCCGCTTGGCCTTGCTGGTGGGTGTTCTGCTTGCGGCTTTGATTGTGGCTTTTTTTGCTGGCATTTCCCTGGCCGGTTTGTCATTGCGCGTGGGCGTATCATAACCACAGTGTGCGTCTTGGCGAGGGGGGCTTGTTGACTTTCTGCTCCGCGCCGGGGCAGGACACTGCATGAACGGGCAGGGACACCATGAACGAATTTGATGTGATCGTCATCGGCGCCGGGGCTGCAGGCCTGATGTGTGCGGCGCGTGCGGGCCAGCGCGGCCGCAAGGTGCTCGTTATCGATCATGCCAGAAAGCCTGCCGAAAAGATCCGCATATCGGGCGGCGGACGCTGCAACTTCACCAACATCGGTACCGGTCCGGGAAATTTTCTGAGTGAAAACCCGCACTTCGCCAAATCGGCGCTGGCGCGCTACACCCCCGCCGATTTCATTGCCCTTGTCGAGCGCTATGGCATTGCATGGCACGAGAAAACGCTGGGGCAGCTTTTTTGCGATGGTTCGGCACGGCAGATCATCGACATGCTGCTGGATGAATGCACTGCTGGTGGTGTCGAGGTCCGGCTCGAAACGGCCGTCTCCGAGATTGAGCATGTCGGTGAGCGGTTCCGGCTTTCCGTTGGCGGCAGGGCTGTGATTGCGCATTCGCTGGTGCTTGCCACCGGTGGCAAGTCCATTCCCAAGATGGGGGCCACGGGATTTGCCTATGACGTTGCCGCCAGGTTTGGCATCCGCGTCATAGAACCGCGCCCGGGGCTGGTGCCGTTTACGCTCGATCCCAGGCTTCAGGCCGAACTCAAGCCGCTTTCGGGCATTGGCGTGCCGGTGGAAATGACCTGCGGTGCGGGACGGTTTCGCGAGGCAATGTTGTTTACGCATCGCGGCCTGTCCGGCCCCGCCGTGCTGCAGACTTCCTCATATTGGTCGCCGGGTGACGAAGTGGCCGTCCGGATCAGGCCCGATATCGCTCTGGTAGAGGTGCTCACGGCGGCGAAACGGGAAAATGGCCGCCAGGGTGCAGCAGGCGTGCTCGCAAATCATCTGCCGAAACGGCTGGCACAATATTTTGTCGAACAGGCCGGATTGAACGGCCAACTTGCCGATGTCTCGGACAAGGCGCTCGGGCGGCTTGCGGCATCGGTTCAGGACTGGCGGTTCAAACCTGCAGGCACCGAGGGTTACCGTACTGCCGAAGTCACGCTCGGCGGTATCGACACCGACGCACTGTCGTCGCGGACCATGGAAGCGCGATCCCTGCCGGGCCTCTATTTCATCGGCGAATGCGTCGACGTCACCGGCTGGCTCGGCGGCTACAATTTCCAGTGGGCATGGGCATCGGGCGTTGCCGCCGGCGATGCTGCGTGAGGCAACTCCGAGCCAGGCCTGATTTGATACGTGGTGGCTATTCCGTAAGCAGTTCCGGTGGCGTGTCGATCCGACGTGCCAGCGCGGCAAGGGCGTTGCCGTTGATCCTGACGGAAATCGGATTGTCTTGCGGGTTTTTCCCCCAGGTCGTCATCATTGCCTGGATCTCGCCGGTGCCAATATCGACCTCACCGGCAAGGCGGATCCTGCCTTCGGCCGTTTCCATCATCAGCGATTCGAGATGGACCATGGTTCCCGAAACGCTGCCGCGACCCGCAATCGACGTGAACGCGAATGGCACCCGTTTCAACGGCGAGAACGCAAAATTGTCGCTGGTCCGGATAGACTGAAGGATCGCACCGAGGTCAAGCCATGATAGGTTGCCCGCGCGCGCAGTGAACTGGAAATGGCCCGTTGGGTCATCCTGCCCGCCCTCGCTCAGAGGCAATTCGGCGCTGTACGACATTTCCAGATTAAAGCTTTCGCTTTCAAGCGGCACGGACAGGCCCAGCTGCTTGAACAGCGGCCCCGAGCGCACATTCTCCGCGTTCATGCGGACACTGGCTGTGCCGTCATTGCGCACGACCACGTGGGCAAACAGGGATCCGTCATCGAGGCGGCTGTCGGCAATGTCAAAACTCGTCTGCTCTCTGGTGCGCATGATGCTGGCGGCGACGTCGCGCAGTGTCACATCGGAAAGCCGCACGGAACCGGCCGAAACGCGCAGGTCGAGGTCCGGCAAGGGCAGATCGGCGTCGACGCTGTCTTCCAGACCGGTGGCGACGGCATCGATCCATGCCGGAAAAGAGGATTGCGCATCGAAAAGCGGGACGTCCTGAAAGGCCATTGTCGCGGAAATGCCCACGGGACCGTCCGGTGAGGCGGGAACGATATCCAGAACGCCATTGCCTTCGGCAGCGCCGACCGTCAGTTCCACCGGCGAAAAACGCAGAGAATCGCCACTGCGCGATACCTTGCCATTGAGGGATGCATTGTCGACGTGGCTCAAAAGGCGCGATTCGACGCCCAGTTTCGCCATCAGATCCTGAAGCGCGTTCGTGGAAAGTGAGAACGTGCCGTCGAGCAAATAGGGGCGGTTTCTGGAGGCGGTGCCGTCAAAGTTGATATTTGCCGTATCGCTGGAAATGCCCAGCTGGATCGGTGAAGAGCGGCCCGCGAGAATGGCGGCAGCCTGTCCGGCGTCAAGGTTCACCTGTGTGTTCCGGTCAGCAAGCAATGCCGAACCGGAAAGATGTGCCCGGCCGGACAAAACGGGCCAGTCCAGCTCGGCATTGACGTTCTTCACGATGGTTGTCTCACCGTGCTGCGTGAAGCCGAGTGTGCTGTTGGTGATATAGAGTTCGTCGGGACCGTTGGCCTGCGCCGACACGTCGTTTCCGCTTTGGATATCGGCCAGCGTCCTGCCCAGCGCGTTTGCCGGCTGCCCTTGCGATGCATCCGATTGCTCGAGGATGATCACGGCGCCGTCAAGTGCGATATCGGAAAAGGAAAGGTGTCCCAAAAGCGCGCCCGGCAGCCCGAAATTGGCGGTCAGCCGCGAGGCGTTGCCGTAAACCAGCGGTCCGGTTCCATCCGGGCGGGAAACCGATACCGCCGTGGCCGTAACCCTGGGCCGGGGCCAATAGCTGATGACGGTATCGCCCTCGATCCTGGCCGGCGCCCCGAGCTTTTCCGACAGCGCCTGTTCCAGGCCATCGGACATTGCCTGCGGTGTAATGACATAAGGCGTAAGATAGTAGACCATCACGCCAAGCAGCAGCACGGAAGCCAGAAGAATACGCCGCGGGCGGCTCATGCGCCTTGTGGAACGGGTGGTTCCGGTGCCGTTTTTTGTTTTGCTCATCGGGACGGTTCTTGTGTTGAGGGCGTCATGGTGCCGCGATAGCCGAAAATAAGCAGCGATACAATCACGGACGTTTTTTGTGCGATGTGCTCCGCGCCCGTCAGAATCGACCGGCGAAATTTTTCACAATTAATAACATGTACCGGGAAATATCCGGAACCAAGGGGCAGATCTTGCGTAGCAGTCCCGTCTCGGCGTTTTAAGGCAGGCGGCGGTTGATGAAGTGCGTTATTGCGGTTTCCTCTGTTGAGTTTCCATAATTTCAATGGGTTAAGAGGATGGCGGCGAGGGCTTTCCGGATTATTCCGCCTCTTGCCATTGCAATCTGCAGGGCAAGGGCCTATATCACCGTCATCGACCATTGCTTGCGACGTTGTCCGAGGGCCTTTGGCCCCGTCTGATTTCCTCTCAAAATCGATCGAATTCCGCGAGGTATTGCGGAAAACATGACGATGAAAGGAAATCGTGATGAATAACGGCACCGTTAAATGGTTCAATGCCACCAAGGGCTTCGGTTTTATCCAGCCCGATGATGGCGGCACGGATGTGTTCGTGCATATTTCTGCCGTGGAGCGCGCTGGAATGCAGTCGCTGAATGACGGACAGAAGATAAGCTACGATATCGTTCGCGATAATCGCTCTGGAAAGAGCGCGGCCGACAACCTTCAGGCGGCTTGATTATTTGCTTTCCCGGTTGACCACGGATGTACTGGCAGCTGGATTGTGCAAGATGGGAAACTCCCTGATTTCAAGCTCGACGTAATTTGTCATCGATGTCGCTGACCACGGATGTACTGGCAGTGACACAGAGGAGGTCGGGTTAGTCCCGGCCTTTTTGTTTTCGCTTTGCTGCTGCGCGCCCGGTTTTAGGGCATGCGCGGCGAGTGAATGCGGAAGAACCGAAACTGAAACAAGGAGGTTTTCTTGCAGGTACTGGTAAGAGATAACAATGTCGATCAGGCGCTTCGCGTCCTGAAGAAGAAAATGCAGCGCGAAGGCATCTTTCGTGAGATGCGTGCGCGTCGTTCTTACGAGAAGCCTTCGGAAAAGCGTAACCGTGAAGCAGGTGAAGCCGTACGCCGCCTGCGCAAGCTGAAGCGCAAGCAGCTTCAGCGTGAAGGGCTGATCCCCGCACGCAAGAAGCGGTAAGGCACCCGCGACGGGGCTGCCTGCCGGATCGCCATACCTCCAGATCAAGGAGACCGTGCATGACCGCAACCAAAGATGAATTCTTCAAGCCGGGCCGGATGTCGGCAAGCGACAAGGCTTCGATAACCGACCGTGCTGCAAGAGCGATCATTGCGGAAGAGGCGACGCAACTGCAAAGCAAGACCGAACGGCTGCGCCGGCTGCGGCTGGAGCGCGAAGCCACCGAGGCTGCGCCCGAGCCGAAAAAGAAAAGAACAAGAAAGCATACCGCCTGAGGCGGGTACCGTTTTGCTGTTTTTCATCGGCCCGCATTTTTGCGGGCCGTTTTGCATTCAGGCCTGTTGTTTTCCGGTCGAGCGGGGAAACACAGTGTTCATCGCTGCGGGAATTGAAGTGTGGTGCTGACGGATACACATTCCGATACAACTGACACCGCGTAAGATCGGGGTGCGCCCCTGATCAGGTCGGGTGCTTCGTTCACCCTTTCGGAAAGGTATGCCCACCATGAAAAACATCGGATTCCTGTCCTTTGGCCACTGGACCCCGTCGCCGCAATCGGGCACCCGCTCGGCTGCCGATGCCCTTCTCCAGTCGATCGACCTTGCTGTCGCAGCCGAAGAGCTTGGCGCGGACGGCGCCTATTTCCGCGTTCATCATTTCGCCCGCCAGCTGGCCTCGCCGTTTCCGCTGCTCGCCGCCATCGGTGCAAAGACCAGCAAGATCGAGATCGGCACCGGCGTGATCGACATGCGCTACGAAAACCCCGCCTATATGGTCGAGGATGCCGGTGCTGCCGATCTGATCGCCGGCGGGCGCCTGCAGCTCGGCATTTCCCGTGGCTCGCCCGAACAGGTGATCGACGGCTGGCGGCATTTCGATCACGTGCCGTCAGAAGGCGAAGATGACGCGGTCATGGCCCGCCGCCATACGGAAGTCTTCCTCGACAGGCTGGAAGGCAAGGGCTTTGCCCAGCCCAATCCGCGCCCGATGTTTCCGAACCCGCCCGGCCTTTTGCGCATCGAGCCGCATTCCGAAGGTTTGCGCAAGCGCATCTGGTGGGGATCGGCCACCAACGCCACGGCCGAATGGGCCGCGCGGCTGGGCATGAACCTGCAGAGCTCGACGCTGAAATTCGACGAAACAGGCGAGCCGCTGCACAAGCAGCAGGCTGACCAGATCCGCGCGTTTCGCGCCGCCTGGAAGGAAGCCGGCCACGACTTCGAACCGCGCGTTTCCATCTCCCGCTCGATCTTTGCAATCGTCAGCGATATGGACCGCGCCTATTTCGGCCGCGGCGGCAATGAGCAGGACACGATCGGCTATATCGACGAAAAGACCCGTGCCGTCTTCGGTCGGTCTTATGCGGCGGAACCCGACCGGCTGATCGAACAGCTGAAAGCCGATGAGGCGATTGCCGAGGCCGACACGCTGCTGCTGACAGTGCCGAACCAGCTGGGCGTTGCCTATAATGCCCACGTCATCGAGGCGATCCTGAAATATGTCGCGCCGGGCCTTGGCTGGCGCTGACCGGCGCCAGCTAAAACCTGCCGGATTCCATGGCGCGCTACGTTTGGAAACGTGGCGCGCCATTTTTGGTGTAAAGGCACAAAAACGGGTTTGCGGGCCTATCAGCGCTTGCTGAAACGCCGGTTCGAATCTACGCTATTGTAAATAAAGGCAAAACGAGACCAATGTTTTGCCTGTTTCCGGGTGGGGGCTCGAGGAAGGTGGGATCGTGCAGATTTTTTGCACGGGCGTCACTGCATGCGTAGCGGAATACAAGGGGGACATGGTTTGCAATTCTTCGATTCACTTTTCAGTTACGTCAACGATTTGACGTGGGGATGGGCGCTTGTGCCCTTTCTCGTGGTGTTCGGTGTGTTTTTCACCGTCGCCAGCGGCTTCATCCAGTTCCGCTTCTTCAAGCGCATGTTCGGTGTGCTCTGGGGCGATGAAGATGGGGATCCGAGCAAGATCAGCGCCCGCGAGGCGCTTTTTGTTTCTGTTGGCGGTCGTGTCGGCGGCGGGAATATCGCCGGTGTCGCGGTGGCGATCACGGCCGGTGGCCCGGGCGCGGTGTTCTGGATGTGGGCGATAGCGCTTATCGGCATGTGCTCCGGCCTGATCGAGGCGACCCTGGCGCAGGTGTTCAAACGAACCACGCCCGAAGGCGACTATCGCGGCGGTCCGGCGCGCGCCATCATTCACGGCCTCGGTGAGAACTATCGCTGGCTGGCGATCATCTATGCTGTCTGCCTGATCGCGTCCTTTGCCATCGGCTTCAACGCCTTTCAGGGCAACACCGTTGCCGGGGCGGCGGCTGACAGTCTCGGCATTCCGCGCTATGTGACAGGCATTCTGCTTGCGGCCGCCACCGGTTTCATTGTCTACGGCGGTATCCATCGCATCGCCAAGGCCTCCGACATCATCATCCCGATCATGGCATTCGGCTATATCGCCATGGCGCTGGTGATCATCCTGATGAATATCACCGCCTTGCCGGGGGTGATCTGGGAGATCGTGGCCAATGCCGTTGGTTTGCGTGAAGCGGTTGCCGGCGGCGTCGGTGCTGCGGTTGCCAATGGTCTGAGGCGTGGCCTGTTTTCGAACGAGGCCGGGCTGGGGTCGGCGCCCAATGTCGCCGCCACCGCCTATGTGCGGCATCCCGTCAGCCAGGGGATTACGCAGAGCTTTTCGGTGTTCATCGATACCATGATCATCTGCTCCTGCACGGCTTTCGTGATCCTGCTTGGCGATGTCTATCAGCCGGGGCAGACGGATGTGGATGGCGTCATCCTCACCCAGCAGAGCATGGTTTCTCATGTCGGATCATGGGCGCAATATTATCTGACGGCCGCGATCTTCCTGTTCTCGTTCTCGTCGATCATCTACAATTATTACCTCGGCGAAAACGCGCTGGCCTTCATGACGGAAACGCCGAGTGCCGTTCATATCCTGCGCATCGTCATCGTGGCGATTGTGTTCATCGGTGCCGTGGCGCCCGGGGCGACGTCGGTGTTCAACTTCTCCGATCCGATGATGGGCATTCTGGCGGTGGTCAACCTGCTGGCCATGATGATGCTGTTCCCGGTCGCACTCCGGCTGATCAACGATTTCCGCAAACAGCTGGCGTCAGGCATCAAGCGTCCGATCTTCGATCCGAAGAAGTTTCCGGATCTCGATACCGACGAGACGGCCTGGCCCGACGCCAAATAACAGGCGGCTACACCGAAACTGCACGACGCGGCGGCGATATCCGCCGCGTTTATTTTGAATTGATGCTGAGGAAAACTCTCATGATGACACTGCCTTTTTTCATTTGCGCGGGCGCGCTTTATAGTGCCTGGCGCGGGCAGCGCAGCGTTGCGGTGCTTTTGACCGTCATCGCCGTTCTGGTGCTTTTCGTTTTGTTCAGACTGCACGCGACAGACGTGCTCGACATCGATCTTTGAGGTGATCT
Source organism: Martelella mediterranea (assembly GCA_003001975.1). Classification (GTDB taxonomy): domain Bacteria; phylum Pseudomonadota; class Alphaproteobacteria; order Rhizobiales; family Rhizobiaceae; genus Martelella; species Martelella mangrovi. The sequence goes on along the minus strand of PVUG01000009.1, from coordinate 26,438 downwards.
ATGCCCGTCCGTATTGCCTATCTTCTGAATGTTTTGGCGCTTCTGGCCATTTCCTTCGTGCTTCTGTTTGCCTTTTACGACCAGTTTGCCAATGGCGAACTGCCGTGCCCGCTCTGCCTGTTGCAGCGTGCCGGTTTCGTCATCGTCGGCACCGGGCTGGCGCTTAATGTGCTGCTCGGCGTTGATGCCCGCCACTATGGGCTGATGCTTCTGGGTGCCGTCGCCGGCGGCGCGGCGGCGCTTCGCCAGGTCGCATTGCATGTCGTGCCGGGAACCGGCGGCTATGGCGCGCCCTTCCTCGGCATGCACTTCTACACGTGGGCCTTCGTGCTGTTTGCCGTTGTTGTGCTCGGCACTGGCGTGATGCTGATGCTCGGTCCGGCACGGGTTTCCGAGCGCGTCCACCGCGGCGGGCTCGGCATTCTCGCCGTTGCCCTCTTCGCGGTGATGGCGCTTGGAAACGGGGTTTCCACCCTTGCCGAATGCGGTGTCGGGCTGTGCCCGGACAATCCGACGAGCTACGAGGCGCTGGATTCGCTTCTGGGACGCTGAGCGGCATTGCGGGAAACGGCGGGGCCGGCCTCGTACCAACCCTTGCTGCGGTTGACGATGGCAACCACCGAGAGCATGACCGGCACTTCGATCAGCACGCCGACCACCGTTGCCAGTGCCGCGCCGGAATTGAAGCCGAAGAGCGAAATGGCGGCGGCAACGGCCAGCTCGAAGAAATTCGATGCGCCGATCAGGGCGGAGGGGCCGGCAACGCAGTGCTCCTCGCCCGATGCCCGGTTGAGCATATAGGCCAGGCCGGAGTTGAAATAGACCTGGATCAGGATCGGCACGGCCAGCAGCGCGATGATCATCGGCTGGGCCAGGATCTGTTCACCCTGAAAGGAAAACAGCAACACCAGCGTGGCCAGCAGTGCGACAAGCGAGGCGGGCTGGATCCTTGCCAGCAGCGCATCGAGCCTTGCCGTCGAACCGTCCCTGATCAGGCTCTTGCGGATCACCTGCGAGATGATCACCGGAATGACGATGTAAAGCGCCACCGACAGCACCAGCGTCGACCACGGCACGGTGATGGCCGAAAGCCCGAGCAGCAGGGCCACGATCGGGGCGAAGGCGACGATCATGATTGCGTCATTCAGCGCCACCTGGGAAAGCGTAAAATGCGGCTCGCCCTTCGTCAGGTTCGACCAGACGAACACCATGGCGGTGCAGGGGGCTGCTGCCAGAATGATCAGGCCTGCGATATAGCTGTCGATCTGCTCTGCCGGCAGTAGCGGGCGGAACAGCCAGCCGATGAACAGCCAGCCGAGCAGCGCCATGGAAAACGGTTTTACCGCCCAGTTGACGAACAGCGTGACGGAGATGCCGCGCCAGTGGCGCCCGACCTGGGCAAGCGCGGAGAAATCGATCTTCAGCAGCATCGGGATGATCATCAGCCAGATCAGCACCGCGACGGGCAGATTGACGCGCGCGATCTCGAGCGCGCCGATCGCCACGAAAACGGCCGGGAAAAAATGGCCAAGCGCGATGCCGACAACAATGCACAGCGCGACCCATAGGGTCAGATAACGTTCGAATGTGGACATGTCAGTCTGCCTTTTCGGCAATTTGCGCACCGCAACAAGGTGCAAGGTCTTCGATCAGCGGGGCGCACAGGTCGGGATTGCCCCCGCAGCAGTCGCGCAGCAGAAAAACCATGGCCGCGCGCAGTCTTCCGAGATCCGCGCGGTAGATGATGGAGCGCCCCTGTCTCTCCCCGATGACAATGCCCGCATGGGTCAACGTGTTGAGATGGGCCGACATGGTGTTCTGCGGTATCTCGAGCCGGCGCGCGAGTTCACCGGCGGCTATCCCTTCCGGCTCCGCTGCAACGAGCGTGCGGAAGGCCTGAAGCCGGGTGGGTTGGGCGAGGGCGGCGAGCACGGCGATTGTTTCAGTATTATCCATATATCCAGAATAATGGATATAATGATCCGGTCAATCTTTTTTTCCATGCGGAAGCGGCGATTTCGATGAAGCGAACATCTGGCGTCCGGCCGGGCCTTGCGCTTTTGACCATTGCCGTGACACAGCTGCCATGCGGAAAATATGCCGAGGAGGATGCGATGAAGCCGACGCTGATGCTTGATGTGGATGGGGTGCTGGTGCATTCCGCTCACGCCGGATCGTGGGCCAATGACATCGAGCAGGATCTCGGCATCGACCCGCAGCGGCTTGCCGAAGACTTTTTCGCCCGGCAATGGCCGGACGTCATTATCGGCAAGAAGGCCCTGATGCCGGTGCTGGAGGAATGCCTGCCGACATTGTCACCCGATGTGAGGCCCGAGACCTTTATCGACTACTGGTTTTCCCGCGACAGCACCATTGATGACGCCGTGCTTGCCGATGTCGGCACGCTCAGAAGCAACGGCGTTGCCGTATGGCTGACCACCAATCAGGAACACATGCGGGCCCGCTATCTGATGGAGACAATGGGGCTCGGCGACCATGTCGAGGGGATCATCTATTCTGCAGCGCTCGGCACCAAAAAGCCGGAGCGGCCCTTCTTCAATGCGGCCGCCCGCCGGACCGGCGCCGCGTTGGATCGGCATGTGCTGGTGGATGATTCCAAAACCAATGTCACCGCCGCGCGTGAGGCCGGTTGGCACGCCTTCCACTGGACACGGGATCAAAGCCTGTTGCGGATTTTCGATCAACTCGGCTGAATGCCGGTACGACGCAGATCAGTCTTCCGCATCGCTGTCATATCGATTGTGCCGATAATGCTGCTCAAGCGGGAGGGGCGGCAGCCAGCTTTCTCGCCGCACCGTCCATAATTCGTAAGTGGGTGTGAGCTGGTCCGGCGCATCGAGCGAGCCGAGATTGACCTCGGTTTCTCCATCGGAACAGGAGAAAACCGACGAGCCGCAATGCGGGCAGAAATGCCGGTCCTGATAGGCGTGGGTTTCGCCATCGACATGCACGGCATCGCTGATGAAGACCGCGGATGCGTGGAAAAGCGCACCATGGAATTTGCGACAGTCCATGCAATGGCAAAGGCCGACCCGTTCCGGTTTTCCCTGCGTCCTGAAGCGAACCTTGCCGCACAGGCAGCCGCCGGTGAACATGTCCATTGTTCTCTCCTCCCGGGCGCGTCTGCAGTGGCAGGCGTCTTCAGATATTGGTGCGCGACCTGAGCGCTGCCACCAGCGTGCCCTCGTCAAGATAGTCGAGTTCGCCGCCGACCGGTACCCCATGGGCCAGCCGCGTCACCTTGATATCCATGCCCTCGAGCTGGTCGGTAATATAATGGGCGGTCGCCTGGCCTTCGACCGTGGCGTTGACGGCGATGATCAGTTCCTTGACCTCGCCTGCCTTCACCCGGTCGACAAGGGCGGCAATCGTCAGGTCATCAGGCCCGATGCCGTCAAGCGGTGAGAGCGTGCCGCCGAGCACGTGATAGGCGGCGTTCAGCGCTGCCGCGCGTTCCAGCGCCCACAGGTCACCGACATCTTCCACGACGATGACCAGGCTCTGGTCGCGCGTCGGGTCGGTGCAGATGGTGCAGGGATCGGCGGTATCGACATTGCCGCAGACCGAACAGACCTTCACCTTGTCATAGACTTCCTGCAGCGCGCCCGAAAGCGGCCCCATCAACTGGTCGCGCTTCTTGATCAGATGCAGCGCCGCACGCCGCGCCGAACGCGGCCCAAGCCCCGGCACCTTGGCCAGAAGCTGGATCAGTTTTTCGATTTCGGGACCGGTGACTCGTTTTGCCATGGCTCTCCCTAACGCATCGGCGGGGAAAACGGAATCCGTTTTTGCGGTTGCTGATTTTGACAGCGATGACTTTCGGAGCGAGAACGATGCGGGAGGAGGGCCGGGATGAAAATACGAGCTGTTTGCATCGGTGAGGCGGCAAGGCTTGACGGCGTGCGCCATCGCACCGGCATTTTCAAGCGCCCCGTCGCTGGACCGGTGCAGGTCGGGTCAGAAGGGTTTGATGGTGATCATATCGGTGACCGCCGGAACCATGGCGGGATCGATCAGGCCGTCTATATCGAAGGTTCGATCTCGCTCGATTGGTGGGAAGATGAACTCGGTGTTCCCTACCAATCGGGAATGTTCGGGGAAAATCTCGTGGTTGAGGGGCTCGACAATCGTATGGTTCTTGTGGGCGATCGTTTCGTTATCGGCGATGTGGTACTGGAGGTGACCTCATGCCGCATTCCCTGCAACACCTTTGCGCGCCGCATGGAGGATCCGAAATTCGTCAGGTGCTACCGGCAGGCGGCGCGTCCGGGTGTCTATTGCCGGGTGATTGCGTCGGGCACGATCGCCGCGGGGCAGGCGATCGATTACCACAGGTTTGAAGGAACGCGTGTTCCGCTCCCGGAAATGATGGAAAATTACGGACGGAAACTCTCGCCACAGGACAAGGCGCGCTATCTGGCAGCGCCGGTTCACTGGAAGCTGCGAAAGGAACTCGAGAGGCAGGCCGATTGATGCTGCCCGTCAGCGCGTCGCAATCGCGGCCGCAGCGCTGCCGATCATGCCGGCGCTGATGCGGTTGGCGATTTTCATTGCGCGCGGGCTTTTCAGAAGGCGTCGTGTCTTTGCCGCCATGAATACCCAGGAAAGATCGACGATCGCCAGCACGGTCAGAAGCGTGGCCGTCAGTTCGATCCAGCCCAGAAGCGTGACACTGCCGAGATCGATGATCGTTGGCAGCAGCGCGACGTAGAACATCATGATCTTCGGATTGCCAAGCGTGACGCTCATGCCGGTCAGGAACATCTTCCAGCCGGAGCCGGCGTCCGGCAGTGCCTCGCCATCGGCGGCCGGCTCGGAAAACCACATTTTCCAGGCCAGCCAGACGAGATAGGCCACGCCCGCCCATTTGATGGCGATGAAGACGTCGTGGAAGGCCGATGCCACAGCCACCAACCCGAAGACGGCAAGCGTCAGCCACAGCGCCTCGCCCAGCCACATCGCCGCCAGAAACGGCAGCACATCGCGATGTCCGCGCGCAAGAACGCGGGCGACGAGGGCGGCCACGCTCGGCCCCGGCGAACCGGCGGCCACAAACAGCGTGACGGCGAAAAGGGCGAGCGCGCCGAGGGTCATGGCCGCAAGCCTAGAACGGCAGTTTCATGCCGGGCGGGATCGGCAGGCCGGCGGTGATTTCCTTGGTCATTTCCTCGGCCTTCTGCTCGGCGCGGTCCTTGGCGTCGCGGTGGGCGGCGACGATCAGGTCTTCGAGCATTTCGGCGTCGTCTTCGGACAGCAGCGTCGGATCGATCTTGATGGAGATCATCTCGCCCTTGCCGGTCATCTTCACGTTGACCATGCCGCCGCCGGAAACGCCATCGACTTCCACTGCAGCAATGTCCTGCTGCAACTGCTCCATCTTGGCCTGCATTTCCTTCATCTTGCCCATCATGCCCATCAGGTCGCGCATGCAATTCTCCTCATGTCCTGTTCGAAATCAAAAGGTTTGGTGTCATTCGTCGAGATCGTCTTCGGGAAGCACGTCGCCGTCTTCGTTGACGGCTGCATCGGGCATGCCGTCGGCGTTGTCTTCCGTCGTCTCCGCCTCTTCCGCCCGCACGCGCACATCGGTGATCTTGGCGCCGGGGAAGGACTTCAGGATCGAAGCCACTTCGGGGTCTTCGCGGGCATCCCGGAACAGTTTTTCGCGGGCCGCCGTTTCCGCTTCGACCAGTGTCGGCGCGCCCGGGTCGCGGCTGAGGCTGACGAACCAGCTCTCACCGGTCCATTCACGCAGTTTGGTGCCGAGTTCGTTCAGGAAGGTCTGCGAGGCGCCGTCTTCCAGATTGACCTCGATCCGTCCCGGCTCTAGCCGCACGAGCCGGACGAAATTGCGGATCTGGGCGCGGAGCAGCGGCATGCGGTGTTTGGAACAAAGGTCGGTAATGTCCTGCAGCGACTTGATAGCCGATGTTCTCGCCGCTTCGGGCGCCACGGCGGCGGCCGGCTCCGGTTCAGGCTCTGCGGCCGGTTCCGGCGCACGCTGCGGCTCCTCTTCGGCCGGGACGACGGCCTGCTCGGGTTCCGGCTGCGGTGTTTCCGAGGCCTGCGGACGCAGCATGGTCACGGTCGCCGAAGGGCGACTGGATGGCTGTGCGCCTGTCGTTGTTGCCGATACGGCCCGTGCCGACGTGCCGCCGCTGCCTTGCGGGGCCGACGACGGGGAGGGGGGCGATGGCGGGCTCTGTTCCTCGCCGCTTTCCAGCGCGAGCAGACGTCTGGCGGCATCTTCCGGCGATGGCAGACGGGCGGCATGCGCCAGCCGGATCAGCACCATTTCGGCCGCGCCATAGGGGCGGGCGGCGTTTTCCGTTTCGGGAATGCCCTTGAGCAGCATCTGCCAGATCCGCGACAAGGCGGAGACGGCCACCGCGTCGGCAAATTCCTGACCGCGTGCCCGCTCGACCTCGCTCAGCGAGACATCTTCGGCTCCCTCGGGAACATATTTCAGGCGCGTCACCAGATGGGTGAAATCGGCAAGGTCATTGAGCACGACCACCGGATTGGCGCCGGATTCGTATTGCGCATAGAATTCCTGCAACGCCGCCTTCACATCGCCGCTGACGACATGGCCGAACAGATCGACGATCCGGGCGCGGTCGGCAAGGCCGAGCATGGTGCGCACGATGGCCGCCTCGACACGGCCATTGCCGTGCGAGATCGCCTGATCGAGCAGGGAAAGCCCGTCACGGGCGGAGCCTTCCGCCGCGCGCGCGATCATCGACAGGGCCTCGTCCTCGATCTCGACGCCTTCCCTGGCGGCGATCGTGGAATAAAGCCGGACCAGATCGGCCGCGGGAATGCGGCGCAGGTCAAAGCGCTGGCAACGCGACAGGACGGTGATCGGAACTTTCCGAATTTCGGTGGTGGCGAAGATGAATTTCACATGCTCCGGCGGCTCTTCCAGCGTCTTCAGCAGGCCGTTGAAGGCCTGGGTGGAGAGCATGTGCACTTCGTCGATGATGTAGACCTTGTAGCGCGCCGTCGATGGCCGGTAGCGCACCTGGTCGATGATCTCGCGAATATCGTCGATGCCGGTATGGGAGGCGGCGTCCATCTCGATGACGTCGACATGGCGACCATCCATGATCGCCTGACAGTGCTCGCCGATCTCCTTCAGGTCGATCGTCGGCTTGTCTACCGTGGCCGTCTTGTAATTGAGGCCGCGCGCCAGAATGCGCGCCGTCGTGGTCTTTCCGACCCCGCGTACGCCTGTCAGCATATAGGCCTGTGCGATCCGGCCGGTCTCGAACGCGTTGGTCAGCGTCCGCACCATCGGCTCCTGACCGACCATCAGGTCGGTGAAGTCGTTCGGACGGTATTTGCGCGCCAGAACGCGGTAGCCGCTGTCGCCGGCAGCGTCCTTCTTCGGTTCAATATCGGATGCGTCGTCGTCGGCCATTGCCACTCATATCGGTTGTTGCCCGGTCTTCTTCAATGACCGGAAGGTGGCGAGAATAGCTGCCTCCTGGCGTCAGTGTCACGGACGCGGCGGCAGTTTGACAGAGCTTCCGGCAAAATGCACAGGAATTTTGCGCTCCGCCGCCACTTCACATTACGCTGCAGGGTCCTGACAGACATCGACCCAGTCGGCGCCGGTGATTTCGGCAATCCGCTCGGGGGGGATCCGGATTGCGGCATTGCGCGCGCCGGCAGCCGGATAGACTTCATCGAAGGCCTGCAGGCTTACATCGCAGTAAACCGTGATCGGCTGCGCAAGGCCAAAGGGGCAGACGCCGCCGACGGGATGGCCGGTGATGGTTTCCACATCGTCCAGCGACAGCATGCGGACCTTGCCGCCGAAAGCCGCCTTGGCCTTCTTGTTGTCGATGCGGGCATCGCCGCGGGCAACCAGAAGAAAGCGGTCGTCCTTGACGGAAAACGAAAGCGTCTTGGCAATCTGCGCGGGCTTGACGCCGTGAGCGGCTGCGGCTTCTTCCACAGTGGCGCTGCTGGCCTCCGTCTCGATGATGGTGATTTCGGGGGCAGCCTCGCTCAGATGAGCGCGAACGCTGTCGATACTCATGGGGCGCGTCTCCGACAGGACCGGGAAAAACAAAGGTGGGAGACCGGCACGATGACCCGTGCACAACTCGTTGGGGCTGCTTCCTTCCGGACCTGACCCGGTTGGCGAGGGGCACGTCCATCACCAGCCTCCCGGCCACACATATCGTCAATTTGCGTTTTGAATGCAAGCAGAACGCGGAAAAAATATCCGCCGGCAAGCGAATGGCGGGCCGGGATGTGCTTTTGCGGTTGTTGCCCCGCGTCCATTTGATACACATGTCTGAACTGCTAAGGAAAAGTGAACCGGAAATGGTCCGGGGCCGACGACCGGAATAAGGGACGACATGCAGGACTTCATGCTCGATGAACGTTTGGAGACGGAAAGCGCGGCCATTGCCACGCTGGGGCTGTCGCAGCTCCGGCTGATGCGGGATGGTCGCTGGCCCTGGCTGCTGCTCGTGCCGCAGCGCGCCGGCGTAAGCGAGGTGTTCGAGCTTGCGCCGCTGGACCAGACCATGCTGACCTTCGAAACCAACGAGGTCGCCAAGGCGCTGAAACAGGTCACCGGCGCCGACAAGATCAATATCGCCGCCATCGGCAATCAGGTGCGGCAGCTTCACGTTCATGTGGTGGCGCGCTTTGAAGGCGATGCCAACTGGCCGGGGCCGATCTGGGGCTACGGCAAGGCGGAACCGCGCAGCGATGAAGACGTGGCCGCACTGGCCTGCAAAATCACAGAGGGAATGGCCCGCTCATGACATCTCTTTTTGAAAAGGCCGGTCCTCACGACGACCCGAGTGCGCTGACCGCCTTTGCGAACTGTCGCATCGTTCGCGATTCCGAACACCGTGCCGATGACGCCCTGACAACGGCGGCGCGCACGCCGGGTGCCCGTTTTCTGGCGTTTGCCGGCGGAAAACCGCTGGTCAAGCATGAGCGTCAGGTGCTCGATCCCTATTTCGCCCGCTATGAAATTCTCGAACTTTCGCCGGATCGCGAAAGTGCCGTTCTTCTCGGCCATGATGCCAACGGCCTTCCGCTGATTTCGATCGAACTCGGGCTCGATCCGGACACCCTGCCATCATATCTGAAGGCAACCAGTGCCAGGGCCATTTATTCCGAGGGGCTTTTTGACGAAGAGACGCAAGGCGCTTTCGCGCTTGCCACCAGCATCAATGTCTGGGCGCGCAACCATCGTTTCTGCGGGCGCTGCGGCGAAAAGGCCGAAGGGGCGGCGGGCGGTTTTCGCCGGCAATGCACGGCGTGCGGCCACATGATGTTTCCGCGCACCGATCCGGTGGTGATCATGCTCATCGTTGACGAGGCGCACGACCGTGTTTTGCTGGGCCGCAATCCCAACTTTCCGGAAGGGCGCTATTCCTGTCTGGCAGGCTTTCTGGAGCCGGGCGAAACCGTGGAAGATGCCGTGCGCCGCGAAACGCTGGAAGAATCGGCAATCAGGGTGGGGGCCGTGCGCTATCACGCCTCCCAGCCATGGCCGATGCCCTATTCGCTGATGCTTGCCTGTTATGCAAAGGCCGAGACCTTCGAGATCAGCCGTGATGACGCAGAGCTTGAGGATTGCCGCTGGTTTTCCCGCGACGAACTGCAAGCCATTGTCGAAGGGCGACACGAGGGCGGCATCAATGCGCCGCCCGAAGGGGCCATTGCCTTTCGGCTGATGCGCGATTTCCTCGACTGGCGCTAGGCCCGTGGCAGGGTCTCGCTCCGAGCGATTGCTGGCGCTTTTGCAGGCCTTGCGGTCCCGGCGCTATCCGGTTTCGGGCGATGCGCTTGCCCGCGAACTCGGTGTGAGCCTCAGAACGCTTTACCGCGATATTGCAAGCCTGAGGGCGCAAGGCGCTGCGATCGAGGGGGAAGCCGGCGTCGGTTATGTGCTGAAGCCCGGTTTCCTGCTGCCGCCGATGATGTTTTCGCACGAAGAGATCGAGGCACTGGTGCTCGGCAGCCGCTGGGTGGAAAAGGTCAGTGACCCGGAACTTTCCTCGGCCGCAAGCCAGGCTTTGGCGAAGATCGCGGCGGTGCTGCCGCAGTCGCTTTCCGATGCCGTGGATCAAACGGCGCTGATCGTCGGCCCGCGCGTGGTGGCTGAGGAAAGTGCAGATATCGCAGCCCTCAGAAGCGCTATCCGCGACGAGAAAATTCTTCAGATCGATTACCGCGATGAACGCGACCGGGTCACGGCGCGCACGATCTGGCCCATCGGTCTCGCCTATTTCGAAAGAGTGCGCATCGTTGTTGCCTGGTGCGAGATGCGCGGCGATTTCCGTCATTTCCGCACCGACCGGATCGCGGGCCTGAGCGAGGCCGGACGGCGTTATCCACGGCGGCGGGCGGTGCTTCTCGGCGAATGGCGCCGGCAATTGCCAAACACATGATGCTGACAGAAGCTGTCAGTCGGGCGGGCTATTTCTCCTTTGCACCGAAACACGGACAAGGAGAAAGAACATGTCGGCCATCAATCTTATCGTGCTCTATGTCGAGGATACCGAAAACAGCGGCGCATTCTACGAACGCCTTCTGGGAGTGAAGGCGAATGCGCTTTCCCCCGGCTTCACGGCCTTTCATATGCCCGGCGGTCTGATGCTGGGACTGTGGAGCAAGGCGACGGCGAAACCGGAGGCAGAGGGCGGGCCCGGCGCCATGGAAGTCGGCATCATGATTTCCGAAGACGGCGGGGTCGCCGCCTTTTTCGAGCGCGCTAGAGCGGATGGTTACACCATCCTTCAGCCGCTGGTCACCGCGGCTTTCGGGCCGACCTTCGTGATCGCCGATCCCGACGGACACCGCATCCGCATCTGCGAGCCGGACAAGTAAATCCGGTTTCCGTCAGAGTATCGGGATCACACATGAAGCGCTGCCGGTTGCGCTTTCAGCCGGCAGCGTTTTCATGCCGCATTTGAAGGGGCTTCGGGGCCGGTCTTTGCATCGCGCATGGTCGCCTTGATGAAAGCGGCCGATGCGGCAAGCTTTTGCTCTTCCCATCCATCAAGACTGACCGGCAATGTCCTGATGATGCCGGCGCGGCCGATAACGCAGGGCATGCTGAGTGCGACATCACCATCAAAGCCGTATTCGCCGCGCAGTGTGGTCGAGGCCGGATAGATGCTGCGTTCGTCCAGCAGAACGGCCCTTGCCATGGTGACCGCCGCTTGGGCGACGCCGGCATTGGTCCAGCCCTTGCCGTTCAGCACCTCATAGGCCGCGCTGACAATGCGCGCCTTTACCGTATCCGGGTCGCGGATATCGTCCTTCGCAGCGAGATAATTGTCGAGTTCGGCAAAAGGAATGCCGCCGACGGTGACGTGGCTTAAAACCGGAAAGGCGGTGCTGCCGTGTTCGCCCATCATGTAGCCGGAAACCGATTTGGGATCGACATCATAGGTGTCGGCGATCAGTTTTCTGAGACGGGCGGAATCGAGCATGGTCCCGGTGCCGAAAATGCGGCCCTTCGGATAGCCAAATTCGTTTTCGGCGATATAGACCATGGTGTCCAGCGGATTGGTGATCAGGATGACGATGGCATCTGTGGTGTATTTCGTGATCCCGGCCATGACGTCGCGGATGACTTCGCAATTGGTCCTGGTCAGCAGGGTGCGGTCGGGCTCGGCCTTCGGGTTGTCGGGGTCAGGAATGACGCTCGGGCCGGCGGCGATGACGATCACATCGGCATCGGCGCACTGCTCGTAGCCGCCGGAGCGGACGTCGACATTGTTCATATAGGTCAGCGCGGTTGCCTGTGCCTGATCGAGCGCTTCGCCATAGGCCACGTTCTCGAGAATGTCGATCAGGCCGATTTCGGCAAACAGGCCGGTCTTCATGGCATCGGCCAGAACGTAGGAGCCGACATGTCCGACGCCGACGACCACAAGTTTATTCTTGTTGTGCATGATGTTTTCTCATTCCTTCAGGCATGGCACGCGGTTGGGAGGGGTTGCATGCGTTTTCGCCCTCTGACGCGTTTATGCCCCGACAGGGGCATCATCAATGCGTTTTGAAAGATGAGGCTTCAATTTCCGGAAAAATACCGGCGGCCGTTCTCTTAGAGCGGTACGCTCACTCTTCCAGCATCAGCTGCAACTGCCGGCGCATGGGATGACCTTCGTAAACGCCCAGAATGCGCACTTTTTCGGAAAAGAACGCCAGTTCCTCCAGCGCGCGCGCCACGGCCGGATCGTCGGGATGGCCCTCGATATCGGCGTAAAACTGGGTGGCGACGAATTTGCCGCCGATCTGGTAGCTTTCGAGCTTGGTCATGTTGACGCCGTTGGTGGCGAAACCGCCCATGGCCTTATAGAGCGCTGCGGGAATATTACGCACATTGAAGACGAAAGTGGTGACGATCGCCGTGTCCGGACCGTTCTGTTTCGCGCGCGTCTCCTTGTCGGAGAGGATGACGAAACGGGTGATGTTGCTGTCGGAATCCTCGACGTTTTCCGCCAGGATATCCAGCCCGTAAAGCGAGGCTGCCAGACGGGGCGCAAGGGCCGCCATGGTGCGGTCGTTCTTTTCCTTCACCAGCATGGCAGCGCCGGCGGTGTCACCCGCAATCACCGGGTTCCATCCGTTGCGGCGGATGATCTTGCGGCACTGGCCGAGTGCGTGGATATGGCTGTGGACGGTCTTGATCTCGTCAAGCGAAACACCCGGCAGCGCCATCAGCTGAAACCGGATCGGCATGAAATATTCGCCGACGATCGAAAGCCGGGAATCGGGCAGCTGATAATGAATATCGGCAACGCGGCCGGCCAGCGTGTTCTCGATCGGGATCATCGCCAGATCGGCATCGCCGTTTTCAACCGCCAGAAACGCATCCTCGAATGTCTTGCAGGGCAGCGGTTCCATGTCAGGATAGAAATCGCGGCAGGCCATGTCGGAATTGGCGCCGAACTCGCCCTGAAACGAGATGCGGTTGGTCTTCATGATCATGACTGGACCTCTTTGCCTTCCAGTATCCTGCGCGCTTTTTCGAGATCTTCCGGGGTATCGACGCCAAGCGGTTCGCTTTTGACGATCTCGACATCGATGCGCATGCCGTGTTCCAGCGCGCGAAGCTGTTCGAGTTTTTCACGCTCCTCGAGAAACGAGCGCGGCAGCGAGACGAAACGTTCGAGTGCTGCGCGGCGATAGGTGTAAAGCCCGATATGGTGATAGAGCGGACCCTCGCCCCACGGGGCGGTGGCGCGGGTAAAGTAAAGCGCGCGCAGCCTGTAGGCGCCAATCGGCGCACCGACGACCTTGACCACCTGCGAGGCGGTCTTTTCGTATTCGTCGGTGATCTCGACGGCCAGTGTCGCGATATCGACCTCCGGGTTTTCCAGAGGCCTGAGGGACGCCTGGATCGTTGCCGGATCGAGCGTCGGCAGGTCGCCCTGCACATTGATGACAGTCTTCACGGTCTTGTCCGGGTCGATTTTTTTCAGCGCTTCGAAAATCCGGTCGGAGCCGGACTGGTGCTGGTGTCCGGTCATCACGACCTCGTAGCCGGCGTTTTCCACTGCTTCATAGACATCAACGTCATCGACGGCGACGACGACCCGGCCCATGCCGGATTCGCGGGCACGATCGGCAACATGAATGATCATCGGCTTGCCGTCGATATCGGCGAGCGGCTTACCCGGCAGACGGGTCGAGGTCATGCGCGCCGGGATAAGGATAATGGTTTCGTCGATTTTGTTTATCGCCACTTGCAAGCTCCTCGTCAGTTCGTCATCCACAATCGTGGAGAACGGATACACGCCGGATGCAGCGTTGCATCGTGGCACCAAAAGACATAGGTTCTTCAAGATTGCAAGGTGGTCCGGTAGAGAGGCCGGGGTAAGGGGAGCGCAACGCAATGAAATTCAATCTCAATATGGTCCTGGCGGCCCTGTTGGGGACGATCTTCGTCCTGATGACGGTTTCTTTTGTATCCGAGGCGATTTTCGATCCGAGGCCACCGGAACAGGAGGGGTATGTCATTGCGGTGCCTGAAAGTGACGCGGGCGGCGCGCCGGCAAAACCGGAAGAAACGCCGATTGCCGTGCTGCTTGCCAATGCGGATGCGGACGCCGGTGCACGCGTTTTCAAGCGCTGTCAGGCCTGTCACACCGACACCGAGGGCGGCCCCAACAAGGTGGGGCCAAACCTCTGGAATATCGTCAATCGTCCGATTGCGACCCATGAGGGATTCTCCTATTCCGCCGCGATGCAGGAATTTTCCAATGGCGGCGAGAAACAGTGGACCTACGAAAACCTCGATGTCTTCATCAAGGCGCCAAAGAAGGATGTGCCGGGAACGGCCATGGGCTTCGCCGGGCTTTCCCGGGATGAGGACCGCGCCGATCTGATTGCCTATCTTTCCACCATGTCGAATGATCCGGTGCCGTTCCCGGAACCGCCGGCGCCGGATGAAACCGCGGATGCCGGCGCGGCGGACGGCGGTGAAACCGGGGATGCTGCAGCACCGGCAGACAGCGGCGAGGCGGCTCCGGCGGCAGATGACAGCGAGGCAACGCCAGCGGCAGACGACAGCGCCTCCGGTGATGCCGATGCAGGACCAGCGGATGCCGAGAGCACGACGGCGGAGCCCGCCGATGACGCAGAGGCAACACCGCCCGGCTCCGCCGGCAGCGAACAGCCGGAAAACAGCCAATAGGCAGAGCAGGGAAGGTGGGGGCACCCGACTCAGTTTATTGACAAAGGTTGCGTCCCTCACATTCGTCATGCTCGGGCTTGTCCCGAGCATCTAAACACACATCAATGCGACAAGCGTGTCGGATGAAAATGTGTTTAAATACAACCTGCTACGAAACGCCAACGTCGCTCGTGCGGAACGGTGGTTAGATCCTCGGGTCAAGCAACCGTGGTTTTATGTTTTGAAAGCAGGGTCTGTTTTTGCGATGGCGTTGAGGATTGTTATGAGCTTTCTGATGGCAGCGACCATTGCAAGTTTGAAGGGTTTGCCCTTGGCTCTCAGCCGGCGATAAAAGGATGCGATGGGGTTGTTGCCGGCCTTGATGGCACTGAGCACGCCCATATAGGCGACATCGCGGATTTGCTTCCTGCCTCCCAGACATCGCCCGGCCCTGTTTGAGCGCCCGGACTGGCGGTCATAGGGCGCGACCCCGACAAGGGCAGCAGCACTTCTGGAGGAAACCCGACCGAGCTCTGGCATATCGGCGATCAACTTGGTCGCCAGAACCGGCCCGACGCCGGCGACCAAGCAGAGGCGGTGCCACTTGCTTTTGAGCCGTGGTGTCGCATTCACCAGTTCACGCATGGCCTTATCGAGGGCTGCAACGCTCTTGGCGATGACGCTCAGCCGGTCTTCGATCATGGCACACACCATCGGCTCATCGATCGTATCACGTTGACTTAGAAGTCCACTCTTTTCGGCGATCAACCGCCCTCGATGCGCTGAAAGAGCGCTGAGCCGCATCAAAAGCGTGTCGGGACGGAAAGGTTCAAGGCGCTCATGAGCCGTTTCAAGATGGCGTGCGATCATTTGAGCATCGATGGCGTCGGTCTTGGCATGCTGGGCAAGGGAGCGGGCGAAGCTGCGCACTCTTGCCGGCGGCACGATATAGACGACCAGACCGGCTTCATGCAGGTTAAGGGCTAGCCTGCGTTCATAGCCGCCCGATGCTTCGACCGCAATCTTGATCGGTCCCAGCTTCAAAAGGCGAGACACAAGGCGCGCTATGCCGGCCTCGCCGGAACTCACGCTCATGCGCTCGCCGCTGGGAAGAATGAAAAGATCGAACCGGTCCTTGGCGACATCAATGCCAACAAAGGAGATCTGCTGTAACATGACCTTGCTCCCAGGCTTGTGGTACGGGCGAAAGCCCGAGCAACCGTACGGGGTCAAAGGGAGCAGGCAGGGCCTTGCTTGATCGCGGCTATTCTAACCAGTCCGAGAAAACGGCCACCTGCCTGCACTGGCCGGGATGCGCATCCCGGCCAGTGAGATCAAGTAAACCACATCTCGTCCACACAAGCCCGAGGATGACGCCTCTTAAACGGAGAGCTGTGTCATCAGTCTGAGCGGGGTCACCCGCCTTTTGCTCAATAGCCGAGCAACAATACCCAGACGCTGACCGTCAGAACGCCGAGCGCGGTTGTCAACGTGATCGTCGATGCGGCGACGTTTTTTCCTGTGCCGAACTGGTTGGCCAGTACGAAGGCATTGACGCCGGTGGGCGCTGCGGCTGCCAGAACGATGCCGGCGATTGTCGGCTGTGACAGCCCGAGTGCAGAGGCGATAACAAAGACCGAGCCCGGCATGAGCAGCAGCTTGATGAAGGTGATGGTCGAGAACAGACCGACATTGCCGGCCACCTTGTATTGCGTCAGCGTCATGCCGATGGCGACGAGGGCGACGGGGGCTGCCATGCCGGCGAGCATGTTGATCACGGTTCCGACCGGCCCGGTGATCGGCACGTTGAAGAGGTGTATCAGCGCGCCGGCCGCAAGGCCGATGACGATCGGGCTGGTGGCCAGGTTGTACGCGACCGTTATGAACACCTTCAGGGGGTTGCTGATCGCGCCGCCCTCATGTGTCTTGGCGCGTTCGACAAGCACTGTCGCAGTCACCATCATCACCGGCATGTGAATGGCCAGCACAAGCGAGAGCGCCACGAGAGCTGCATCGCCGGCGACATGGCTGACCAGCGGAATGCCGAGAAGCGCGATGTTGGAGAAGGTGCCGGACAGGCCGATGATCACGGCTGCGGCGCGGTCGCGATGGAAAACCAGCCGCGAGACGAGAGCGGCTGCGGTCCAGGCAATGGCAACGCCGCCGAAATAGGACAGCCAGATCTTGAACGGCCCGGCATTGTGAAAATCGGCGCTGGCAATGGTGCGCAAAAGCAGCAGCGGCAATCCGATCTTGAAGACGAAACTGGTCAGGACCCCGGCCTGATCGGCGCTCATATAGCGCGTGCGAACCGCCAGCCAGCCGATCAGGATCAGGGAGAAGATCGGGACGACATTATTGAAAATTTCATACATGGCGGGCTTTCGCGCAAGGCGGGCGGCGGAATGACGCTGGTGGAGAGGTGACCGTCCAGCGAAAATGTTCGCCATTCTCCGGGGTGTCAAGCCTGTCGGCTTTCTGCCCGCCCCTGCCGGTCAGCCCTTGAGCGCGGAAGCGGGCGGCTGGCGATAGGCGAGAAATGCCGGCAGTGCGGAAAGAATGGCTGCCGCGATAACCAGGATCAGCGCGTTGCCGGCATCGCTTGCGGCAAAGCCGACCGGCATATCGATACCGCGATCGGCCATGATCGACTGTGAGATCATGCGGGCGGAAAGGAAGCCGGCGATATAACCGATCAGGATGCCCAGCCCCACGAGTGAGAACAGTTCAAGCCAGACGATCGTGAAGACCGCGCCGCGCGGCGCGCCGAAGGCCCTGAGTGCGCCGATCTCCCGTTTGCGCTGTGAGACATGAATGACGGTCACCAGCAACAGGGCGCCTGCCACCAGTATCTGCGCGCCGATTGCGATTGCCGTGAGGACCTGACGCGCATCCCCCAGCGTTGCGTAAAGCCGTGTCAGGACTTCCGCCGGGAAAACCGCAACCGTGCCATCGGCCTCGCGGTATGTCTGCCGCAGCCGGTAGGCATCGGAAATCGACTTCGGTTTCACCAGGATTGCGGGCAGTCCGGGCGTTTCGCCCCGATGCCAGTCTTCGTCAAGCGGAGCATTGGCATCGACGTGGTGGTGCTCGTCTTCATCGTGCTCATGCCCGGCGTCGTCCGCTGCATGGTCTTCGTCATGGGCCTCGCCGGCTTCATCGTCATCATGGTGGTGCTCGTCCTCGTCGTCATGTCCGAGGCCGTGGATATGCCAGACAGCCTGAATCGGCACGAGAATGGCGCGGTCCCAGGGCGTTCCGGTAGGCTCCGCCTTGCCGGAGACGTGGTAGACGAGTTCGGTATGGGTATGGCCGCCCGTTTCTGCCGCGCCGTGCATCGGCTTGATCTCGGCGCCGACGTCAAGATCAACGGCGGAGCCGATCACTGCCTCGCCTTCGCGGGCGAAGATATCGCCTTCGGAAAAACCCGGCACGGTGGCGTTAATGAGCGCGGTGGTCGTTCCCACGATCGGATAACCGGCATAGCTGTCGCCGAAGCCGATGGGGGCGGCCCAGTCGACGCGCGGGTCTTCGTTGAGCGCCGGCAACACATCGCCATCCATCAGCGGAAGGTCCGAAGGCTGGAGGAAGACGGAGGACAGCACCAGTTGCGTCTCGCTGCCGGGCGCGCCGACCACGAGGTCGAACTTTTCCGAGGCCCGCGCCGAACCGAGGCGCAGCGCGCGTTCCTGAAGGGTGATGGTGACGCCGAGTGCGGTTGCAAGGGCGATCAGCAGGACGATGACGGCCGATCCCGCCCAGAGCCTTCTGAGGTCGGAGAAAATGAAGCGGAACACGGCTCAGCCCTTTCTTTCGTCGGCGATAACGGCGCCCGACAGAAGCGAAATCCTGCGTGCCATGGGGGCGACCAGCCGTTCATCATGGGAGACGACGATCAGCGTGCTGCCGAGGGTTTCGGCCAGTTCGCGCAGCAGCCGGCCGACCACCGCGCCGGATGCGCTGTCCAGGCTTGCCGTCGGCTCATCGGCAACGATGATCGCCGGTTCGCGCAACAGCGCACGGGCAACGGCGACGCGCTGCATCTCGCCGCGCGACATGGTTTCTATCTTCTGGTCATGCCGGTCGATGCCGACCTGATCAAGCAGGGCCTTTGCCCGCGCAAGCCTGCCGTGACCGGCAGCGTAGGCCAGACGGGCGGGCAACAGCACGTTGTCGTAGGCCGAAAGGCCGGGAAACAGGTGGAAATCCTGCATCACCAGCCCGATATTCTCGCCGCGCCAGCGGTCGCGTCTGCCTTCCGCAAGGCCGGCAAGGTCTGTGTCACCCCAGCGGGCGTGGCCGGATTGCAGACGCTCGAGCCCCGTGACGATATTGACGAATGTGCTTTTGCCGGAGCCGGAAGGTCCGGTCACGGCCACCGTCTCGCCGGGCGCGATTTCAAGCGAGGGGATGGACAGCACCGGTGCGGGAAGGCCGGGGAAGGTGACGGCAATATCTTCAAGACGAAGGGGCAGCATGGGCGCGCGGCTTTCGGGGTTCGGCGGGAGGCGTTTCAGACGGTCTTGTAGCGCGCGTCCTTGAGGCGCAGCTGGCTGACAAATCCGGTTTCGGGGTCCACCCAGGAGCCACTGTCGAGCGTGCCGGTCACCTCGATCATCTGGTTGGGCTGGACGAAGGTCTGTTTTCTGTCGAGGTAGACGACAATGATGTTGTCCGGCCAGTCGGCATCCGACGAGCAGAACGGGCACAGCGCCATCGGAATTTCGGAGAGCACGAAAAACTGCGCCTCGGCCTTCAGCGGCGGCGCCATGAAACCGCGGATGGAAATCTTTTCGCCGGTGAGGTTCTTGACCTTGTCGGAAAACTCCAGACCCAGCGGGCTGAATGTGCCGTAAAGATCGTCAAAGGCCAGTTCGGCGGTGGCGGCATGGGCGGAGCGAAAGGCAAGGCCGGCGCCAAGCGTCAGCGCGGTGGCCAGCAGGCTGCGGCGGGAAAGGGTAGAGCGAGAAGTGTCGGTCACGGTGTGGTCCTCCATGCAGTTGCAGGAGAGGACCGGGCGAAAGCCGCCCGGTCCCGTTTCTTAAAAAACGCGTTTACTGTTTCTGGCTGGTGCCGAGGGCAAAGGCGTCGGCGAGAACTTCGTAGACGTCCGACTGTTCCATATAGCCCTTGAACTCTTCCGAACCGGGGCCGGTGGCCTGCAGCACGACATCATCGACGGCGTGAACGCCGGTGGAGGCATTGTGCGGCAGGTTGCCGGTGCGCAGAACCGCGCCGGGCACGTCCTTGTACTGTTCGTTGGCGACGTAGTTGCCGTTTTCGTCCTTCACGGCCGGCTCGAACGGACCATCCATTTTCGGACGGAAGGTCTCGTAATAGTCCGGGAAGTTGTTGGAGAAGATGGCCAGGCGGCGGGATACGTCGATCTTGTCGGGATAGCCGTCGCCGTTTTCGTCGGTGTAGTTCGGGAAGCCGGCGTCGTCATAGGTCATCACCTTGTCGCGCATATCGTCGGCCTCAACCTCGTCATCGATCGTGCCGATCAGCGAAACGCCGTGCGTATGGTCGCCGGTCACGACGATCATGGTATCGGGGTGCGTTTTGGCAAAATCCATGGCCTGACCGATGGCCTGGTCGAACTCGATGGTGTCGACAACGGCGCGGTCCCAGTCGAGCGGATGGCTCATCTTGTCGATCGAAGCGCCCTCGACCATCAGGAAGAAACCGTCCTTGTTCTTCGACAGACGATCCAGCGCCACCTTGGTCATTTCCGGCAGGCCGGGCTGGTCGGAGAACTTGTCGACGCTGCCCTTTTTCAGGAAGGAGCGATCAAGCTTGGTGTCCATGTTGCCGGTGTGGAACAGGCCGAGGATCTTGTCCGGGTTCTGGCCGGCGACGTCTTCCAGCGAGGTGGCGTCTGTGGCAACCGTGTAACCGGCATCCTCGAACATGGCGATATAGTCGTTATCGTCCTTGCGCTTGGAGCCGGGAATGTCGGACTTCAGGAAATAGGCAGAGCCGCCGCCGAGGATGATTTCCGGCTGGATGCCGTAGAACATGCCGACGATATCGGCCTTGTCGGCGCGCCTGCGGGTGTGGGCAACGGTGGCCGCCGGCGTCGCATCTTCGATTTCAGCGGTGGAAACGACGCCGATCGCCTTGCCGGTCTGGCGGCGCAGCGCTTCGGCAATGGTCTCGACCCTGGGGTCGTCCTGGCTGTCCGGCGTGCGGTCGGCATAAACCCCAAGCGCATTCACGCGGGTCTTGTGGCCGGTCATGTAGGCCGACATGGTGTTGGCGGAATCGGTGGCAATAGCGTGGGTCGACGACGTGCCGATGAAGGCCATGCGGTCGAGGTCGTCCATGCTCAGGCGGCCGTCGGCCTTGCCCTCGGTCATGCCCTTGGACATGATGCGGGCGGCCGTGCGGTGGGCAACGGAAAGGCCGTCGCCAAGGAAAAAGACGATGTTCTTGGCTTTCGCCACGGAGGGCGTGTCGTAGACGGTCCAGGTAACCGACTTCTCTTCGTCGCCGGCCTTGACGGCCACGGTGTAATCGCCGGGGTTGGCGAGCGAAAGATCGCGCAGGATCAGCGCCGAGCCGAGGCTGGCGTCGTCTTCGCCCTTTTCATCGGCGACGAATTCGGCATCGGCGCCGAAGACGTCGGCATAGGCCTTGCCATTGACCGTGACGTCGACCTGCCCGGGTTCATAGACCTGATCCAGCTCGACCTTGAAGTCGAACGGCGAGCCGACCAGAACGGTGGCGCGGTCGAGCGGGTAAATGGTGGCGGCATTGGCTGCGCCGGCGAGGAAGGTTGCGGCTGCGAGTAATGCAAGACGTGCGCGCATGAAAACCTCTCATGTCAGGGTTTGCGGAAATAGCTGCGCTCTTGCGATAGTCCTGCCGCATTACACTGAGATGACGTTTTCGCTGCGTTTTGATGACGGTGCACGCGCTTGCCGCTCACCGCGTTCGCTCTAACGGCGCTGGCGCCTGCCACGCGGTTTCAGATAGCGTCTGCGCCTGCGTTTCAGCGAGAAATGAAGGACGCGGGTGATGTACCAGCCGATTGCCAGCGTGACCACGCCCGCTGCCAGAAAGCCGCTGGCATTGCCGACGATCTGTGCCACGGCGAAGATATTGTGGGAAAAGATGAAGCCGAGCAGCGTATAGATCATCACATAGAGCATCTGGCCGGGAATGGCGGCGGTGATGAACATCTTCCAGCGCATGCCGGCGGCCCCGGCAACCGGGTTCATGTAGGGACCGATCATCGCCAGAAGCCAGCGGGTGAAGAAGATCGCCATGATGCCCCGGCGTTCAAGATAGTCGCTGGCCCTGTCGACAAGGCGCTGCCGCTTCGGACCGCCCGCGGCAAAGCGCTCGACATAGCCCGTTCCGCCGATCCTTCCGGCCCAGTAGCCGACCTGGTCGCCGCAGCAGGCGGCCAGCAGGCAGGACAGGTAGATCGCCCAGAAAGACAAATCGCCCGTGGCAACGAGCGATCCGCCGAACAGCATGATCACGGCGGTTGGCAAGGGAATGCCGCAGCAGGCCAGAAATACGGAGAATGCGATTGCCGGAATACCATAGACCGGCAGGAGCGCCAGAAGCTGCTCACTCATCGGCGTCGGCCTTTTCTTCCTCGTATTCATCGAGGGCTTCGGCGATTTCGTCTTCCAGCTCGTCGAGCGATATCCCCTTCATGCGGGCAATCTGGCGCAGCATCATGCGCCGGCTTCGGCTGTCGGGGGCAAGGTCCAGTTCTTCGGCAAGTTCCGATGCGGGAATGTCGTGAACAACGGCGACATGGCCAAGCGTCATCCATCCCTTCAGTTCGAGATTCCGGTTTTCGGGATTGTGCCAGTAGAACACCGAGAAGATGAACTGCAGGGCAAAGACAAGCGTGATGAAGGCCGTCGCCAGAAAGGCGATGCAAAGACCCCTGTGTCGCCCCCACAGCGCACGGAGAGGAAATGTTATCCTGCTTTTCATCGCTGTAGCCTTTCGCGCGTGCGATTTTCCCGTTCCCCGATAACTGCTGTTGACTGCAGGCACAACACCTTGGCCGGCGGGTTGATCGCTCTCGGTCAGTCTTTTCGGCTATCGTCTTTTGCTCTGATCCGCTATGACCCGACAGGATTGCAGGAACAAAGCCCATGGAGAAGAACGGATGAACGATACGATCCG
The DNA here is from genome assembly GCA_003001975.1 of Martelella mediterranea. GTDB lineage: Bacteria > Pseudomonadota > Alphaproteobacteria > Rhizobiales > Rhizobiaceae > Martelella > Martelella mangrovi. The sequence continues at coordinate 3,601 of PVUG01000009.1, read as the reverse complement.
CGTCCACAAAAACGACATCTCGGCCGAGGATGCCGCGCGCTATACGGGTGCGATTGCCATCGACACCGAAACGCTTGGCCTGATACCGCGCCGCGACCGGTTGTGCGTGGTGCAGATATCGCCGGGCGACGGAACCGCCGACGTCATCCAGATCGCCGCCGGCCAGAAGGACGCGCCGAACCTTGTCTCCATGCTGGCAGACCCGGCGCGCCAGAAGATTTTCCATTTCGGTCGCTTCGATATCGCGGTTCTTTATTATACCTTCGGCGTGACAACCGAAAACGTGTTCTGCACCAAGATCGCCTCGCGCCTGACCCGCACCTACACCGATCGTCACGGGCTGAAGGACAATCTGCGCGAAATGCTGGAAGTCGATGTTTCAAAGGCGCAGCAGTCTTCCGACTGGGCGGCGGAAACCCTTTCCGACGCTCAGCTTGCCTATGCGGCTTCCGACGTTCTCTATCTCCATCGCCTGCGCGACAAGCTGATGGAACGGCTGATGCGTGAGGACCGCATGGCGCTTGCCGGCGCCTGCTTCGACTTCCTGCCGACACGGGCCAAGCTCGACCTTCTCGGCTGGGAGGAAACCGACATTTTCGCCCATAGCTGAAGGGGATAGGCGGTGTTGCATATCCGCAACAAATTCTCCGGCAGCCCTCTTTAAAGCCTTCATGCCTGCACCCATATCTGACCTTGAGCGGCGGCAACGCCGCGCAATCAGGACCCGCCTCAAAGAGGGGGTTTATTCAGGTCATCGTTCTGTCGCTTCAAAAGGTCAGAACGAGGAATGGAGGCGAAGACATGAACATCGAAAAATATTCCGAACGGGTGCGTGGCTTTTTGCAGTCGGCGCAGACCTATGCGCTCGGCGAAGGTCATCAGCAGTTCGGTGCCGAGCACCTGTTGAAGGTTCTGCTCGATGACGAGCAGGGCATGGCCGCATCGCTGATCGAGCGTGCCGGCGGTGACGCCAGGAAGGTGCGCCTTGCCAATGATGCAGCGCTGGCAAAAATTCCGAAGGTTTCCGGCGGCAACGGCCAGATCTACCTTTCCCAGCCGCTCGCCAAGGTTTTCAACACAGCCGAAGAGGCCGCCAAGAAGGCCGGTGACAGTTTCGTCACCGTCGAGCGTCTTCTGCTGGCGCTGGTGATTGAAAAGAGCGCGTCGACGTCGAAGTCGCTTTCCGGAGCAGGCGTGACGCCGAACGGGCTGAATGACGCCATCAACGAAATCCGCAAGGGCCGCACCGCCGACAGCGCCAGTGCCGAGGAAAGCTATGACGCGCTGAAGAAATATGCGCGCGACCTGACGGCCGATGCCCGCGACGGCAAGCTCGACCCGGTGATTGGCCGCGACGACGAAATCCGCCGCACCATCCAGGTGCTGTCGCGCCGGACCAAGAACAACCCGGTCCTGATCGGTGAACCTGGCGTCGGCAAGACGGCGATCACCGAAGGCTTGGCGCTGCGCATTGTCGATGGCGACGTGCCGGAGAGCCTCAAAGACAAGAAGCTGATGGCGCTCGATATGGGCGCGCTGATTGCCGGTGCAAAATATCGCGGTGAGTTCGAGGAGCGTCTGAAGGCTGTCCTGAACGAGGTTCAGTCCGAAAACGGCAATATCATCCTGTTCATCGACGAGATGCACACGCTGGTCGGCGCCGGCAAGACGGATGGCGCAATGGATGCGTCGAACCTTCTGAAACCGGCGCTGGCGCGCGGTGAACTGCACTGCGTTGGTGCAACCACGCTCGATGAATATCGCCAGCATGTGGAAAAGGATGCCGCTCTTGCCCGAAGGTTCCAGCCGGTCATGGTTGACGAGCCGACGGTGGAAGACACGATCTCCATTCTGCGTGGTCTGAAGGAGAAATACGAGCAGCATCATCAGGTGCGTATTTCCGACAGTGCGCTGGTGGCCGCCGCAACGCTTTCCAACCGCTACATCACCGACCGTTTTCTGCCGGACAAGGCCATCGACCTGATGGACGAAGCTTCCAGCCGCGTGCGCATGCAGGTGGATTCCAAGCCGGAAGAACTGGACGAACTCGATCGTCGTATCATCCAGCTCAAGATCGAGCGGGAAGCGCTGAAAAAGGAGACCGACCGGGCTTCGAAGGACCGCCTTGAAAAGCTCGAGGGCGAACTTGCCTCCTTGCAGGAGCAGGCCGATACGCTGACGGCGCGCTGGCAGTCGGAGAAGAACAAGCTCAACAAGGCCGCCGATCTGAAGAAGCAGCTCGACGCGGCCCGCAACGAACTGGCCATTGCCCAGCGCAGCGGTGAATACCAGAAGGCCGGCGAACTGGCCTATGGCTCGATCCCGAAGCTGGAAAAGGAACTGCAAGAAGCCGAAGCCGAGGACAACACGGTGACGGATTCCATCCTTCAGGAGGTTGTCACCCCCGACAACATCGCGCAGGTCGTTTCCCGCTGGACCGGTATTCCGGTCGACAAGATGCTGGAAGGCGAGCGTGAAAAGCTGCTCAGGATGGAAGACGAACTGGCCCGCTGGGTTGTCGGCCAGGGCGATGCCGTGCAGTCGGTCTCCCGCTCTGTCCGCCGTGCGCGTGCGGGACTGCAGGACCCGAACCGGCCGATCGGCTCGTTCATCTTCCTCGGTCCCACCGGTGTCGGCAAGACCGAGCTGACCAAGTCGCTGGCCCGTTTCCTGTTCGATGACGAGACCGCGATGGTCCGCATGGATATGTCGGAATATATGGAGAAACACTCCGTGGCCCGGCTGATCGGTGCGCCTCCCGGCTATGTCGGCTATGACGAGGGCGGCCTTCTGACGGAAGCGGTGCGCCGCAGGCCGTATCAGGTGGTGCTGTTCGACGAGATCGAAAAGGCCCATCCGGATGTCTTCAATGTGCTGTTGCAGGTGCTTGATGACGGACGGCTGACGGACGGGCAGGGCCGCACGGTCGATTTCCGCAACACGATCATCATCATGACCTCCAACCTGGGTTCGGAATTCCTCACCCAGCTTGGCGAGAATGAGGATAGTTCGGCTGCGCGCGATCAGGTGATGGAGGTCGTCCGGGCATCGTTCCGGCCGGAATTCCTCAACCGTGTGGATGACATCATCCTGTTCCACCGGCTGCATCGTGACGATATGGGCGCGATTGTCGACATCCAGCTGGCAAGGCTCGAAAAGCTGTTGTCGGACCGCAAGATCGAACTCGATCTGACGCCGGATGCCCGTAACTGGCTGGCGGAAAAGGGCTATGACCCTGCCTATGGCGCGCGTCCCCTGAAGCGCGTGATCCAGACGGCGGTTCAGGACCCGCTGGCCGAGAAGATCCTCGGCGGCGAGATTTCCGATGGCGCCCATGTCAAGGTCGACGCCGGCTCCGACCGGTTGCTGTTTTCGCTCAGCGGTGCGTTGAAAGACGTCGCCTGATCGATACGGCAAATGCCGGACAGAAACGAAAAAGGCCGCCTCCCGGGGCGGCCTTTGGTGTGTTGACAAAGCTGCCCCTCCTTCTGGGTCATCAACTCTGTTGTTGTTGATAGTCCCTTATCCTTGCGTTGATGGTTATGATAATTTTTCGCATTGTCGCAGCGATTGCGACGATGGGTGGTTTTCCATTTTGGAT
>PVUG01000008.1 GCA_003001975.1 Martelella mediterranea | reverse complement strand
ATGGATGATATCGGCACGGCGCTTGCGCTGGAGCCGCGCGATTTCGGCGGGCTCGGGCTGATGGCGACCATCCTCGACCGCACCGGCCGGCCCGAAGCCGCACTTGAGGTCTGGCGGCGTTATCTCGATTTTTATCCCGCCGATCGCGATGTCGGCTCTTATGTCGATACGACCGAAAACGACTTGGCGGGTGAGCGGCTGTAATACCAAGAGTCAATGATTAGGACTCATATGATGCGCGCTGGAATGGTCGTCCGAGTAGGAAAATACCGCAGAGCGATGCTCAAGCATCGCGCGAGGATTTTGACGCCCTCGGTGGCCATTCCAGCCGCACCCTTTCAGGGCCGGGCGCTTTTGAAAGCCCGCGTCGTTGAAAATCCTCGCCGTAGCGATGGCTACGACTGCGGTTTTCGCCTAGCCGGCTTTCAAAAGCGCTCCGGTCATATGGGTCCTAATCATTGACTCTTGGTATAAAGCGCTTCCGTCGGAGTAGGGAGCATGAAAAAGCCCGGGCCTGCAATTGGCAGACCCGGGCTTTTTATTCCAGCAGGTGCGCGTCAGCCCTGTTTCTGGCTCTGGCGCTCCTTGGCGCGGTCATCCATCAGCTCGTACCACATGGCGTTCAGCACCGCGAAGAGTGCTGCCAGCGGCAGACCGAGGATCCAGGCGAAATACCACATTGATATCTCCTTTTACGGGTTTCGGTGAGCCGGACCCGAAGGCCCGGCCCTGTCACTCAGTATGCGTGGCTGTCCGGGTTGGTCACATCCTCGTTCGTCACCTTGCCCCACATGATGTGATAGACATAGGAGGTGTAGAGCAGGATGATCGGCACGAAGATCAGCGCGCAGACCAGCATGATGAACAGCGTCAGCTGGCTGGACGATGAATCCCAGGCTGTCAGGCTTGCAGCGGGTTGCTGCGAAGACGGCAGGATGAAGGGGAACATCGCCACGCCGGGCGTTGCAACCACACCGAAGACCGAGATGCTGGACGACAGCATGGCCAGTGTCGGCCTGCTGCCCTTCAGCCCGATGAACGCGCCGAGTGCGCCGAGGAAGCCCAGCGCCGGTGCGAGCATCATCCAGGGATAGCGCCCGTAATTGGCAAACCATGCACCCTGTTCACGCGCCACGTCGCTCATCAGCGGGTTGGACGGGCCACCAGCGTTGACAGTGCCGGTAAAGGCATAACCGTCAATACCGTAGTAAAGCCAGACGCCGGCCAGCGCGAACAGCACGATCAGGAGGAGAGCCGCAATCGAACCGAAAGCACGCGAGCGGTCGTTGACCGGACCTTCCGTCTTGGTCGACAGGTAGGCAGCACCATGCATGACCAGCATGGCGACGCAGACCAGACCGGCCAGCAGTGCGAAGGGGTTCAAAAGGCCGAAGAACGAACCGTCGTAGAAGATACGAAGGTCGTCATCGAACCGGAAGGGAACGCCCTGCAGCACATTGCCCAGCGCCACGCCGAAGATCAGCGTCGGCACGAAACCGCCGATGAACAGCAGCCAGTCCCAGGTGTTGCGCCAGGTGGCGCTTTCACGCTTGGAGCGGTACTTGAAGCCGACCGGACGCAGGATGAGCGCGAAAAGGATCGCGAACATCGCCAGATAGAAGCCCGAGAAGGATACGGCGTAGATTGCCGGCCACGCCGCGAAGATCGCGCCGCCGCCGAGGATGAGCCAGACCTGGTTGCCTTCCCAGACCGGGCCGATCGTGTTGACGACAACGCGTCGTTCGGTATCGCCCTTGGCGACGAAAGGCAGCAACGTTGCCGTGCCGAGGTCGAAGCCGTCCATGATGGCAAAGCCGATCAGCAGAACGCCAAGCAACAGCCACCAGATAACGCGGAGGACTTCGTAGGATATGAGATCGTGTAGTACCATGATGTTTTACTCCGCTGGTGCCACTTCGACGCCCTTGACCCGGCGGAAGCCGAGAACGGGCATTTCCGGTCCGTTGTCAGGCTGCGGTCCCTTGCGGATCGCGGCGAGCATCAGGCCCATTTCGACGATGAACAGCACCGTGTAGATGCCAACAAAGCCGGCAATCGTGAGGAGCAGCGTGCCCGCACCGAGGCTGGAGACGGCAAGCGCCGTCGGCAGAATGCCCTCGATGATCCACGGCTGACGGCCGAGCTCGGCAACGATCCATCCCGCTTCTGCGGCAATCCACGGCAGCGGAATGATCCAGACTGCGAGGTGCAGCAGCCAGCGATGGCTGTCGAGGCGGCGGCGTGCCGACAGATAGAAGAACACAGCCATTACCGCGATGAACAGGAAGCCGCATGCGACCATGATGCGGAACGACCAGAACAGTGTGCCGACCGGCGGCACGAGGCTGTTGGCCGCCTCTTCGATCTGTGCCGGTGTGGCCTGGCTCGGGTCGTCGACATAGCGCTTCAGCAGATAGGCATAGCCGAGGTCGTTGCCATACTGTTCAAGTGTGGCCTGATCCGCCGTATCCGGCGTGCCGGTTCCCATGGCCTGACGCATGTTGGTCAGCGCGTTATAGGCGAGGATACCGTTTTCGATCCGGGTCTTGCCGCTTTCGACCAGTTCATTGATGCCCTCGATCGGGGTATCCAGCGAACGCGTGCCGATCAGGCCCATGACCCACGGTATTCTGACGGCGTAATGCGTCTCGCGGTCCTGGGTGTCGGGAATGCCGAACAGGGTGAAAGATGCAGGTGCGGGCTCGGTGTCCCACATGGCCTCGAGCGAAGCCAGCTTCATCTTCTGGTGTTCGGTGGTCAAATATCCGCTTTCGTCACCCAGCACGACCACCGAAAGAGCCGCTGCCAGGCCGAACGAACAGGCAATCGTCATCGAACGCTTGGCGAGTTCGACATGCCGTCCCTTCAGCACATACCAGGCGCCGACGCCGAGCACGAACACCGAAGCGGTGACATAGCCTGCAGATACCGTATGCACGAACTTGGCCTGGGCAACCGGATTGGTCAGCACCTGGAAGAAGTTCGAGACTTCCATGCGCATCGTAACCGGGTTGAAGGTCGAGCCGACCGGGTTCTGCATCCAGCCATTGGCGATCAGGATCCACAGAGCCGAGAGGTTCGAGCCGATGGCCACGCACCAGGTGGTGATCAGATGGGCAACCCGCGACATGCGGTCCCAGCCGAAGAAGAACAGGCCGACAAAGGTGGCTTCCAGGAAGAAGGCCATCAGCCCTTCAATCGCCAGCGGTGCACCGAAGATGTCGCCGACATAGTGGCTGTAATAGCTCCAGTTCATGCCGAACTGGAATTCCATAACGATACCGGTGGAAACGCCGAGTACGAAGTTGATGCCGAACAGCGTCCCCCAGAATTTTGTCATTTGCCGCCATATGCGGCGGCCCGTCATGACGTAGGTCGTTTCCATGATCGCCACGATCATGGAAAGGCCCAGCGTCAACGGCACAAACAAAAAGTGGTATAGTGCCGTCATAGCAAATTGAAGGCGCGATAGCGCCACGATGTCCAGTTCCATTGCGTCTCTCCCGCGTTCAAACCGGGTCTCAAGTTTCATCGGTTTTGCCGGACCAACGGCAAGACCGCATTTCTTTATTGGAGGCCGGGGTTTTAATCCGGCCTCAAGGTGGCAAGCGCGGCATCAAAGCCGGGTTCGCCTCGTTTGGGGGCGGCAATGATCCGCCCCGAATGGATAACAAGCAGCCGGTCGGCGATTTCCGCCTCCCTGCGGATATGGGTCGCGACGAGAAGCGTACGGTCCTCGCCGGTGCGCGCATTGATCCGTGACATGACATCGCGCGCGGTCTTGCCGTCGAGGCCCTCGGTCGGCTCGTCGAGCAGGAAAACCGGCGTGTCGCGCAGAAGCAGCCGGGCAAGCGCCAGCCGGCGCGACTGGCCGCCGGAAAGGCCGATGCCCTGTTCGCCGAGATCGGTATCGAGGCCTTGCGGCAATGCCCGGACGGTCTCGCCGAGACCGGCGGCATCGAGGGCTGCCATCATCGCGTCGTCATCGGCTTTCGGCGCGGCAATCTTCAGGTTGGCACGCAGCGAATCCTTGAAAAGCTCGGTGCGCTGGGTCAGAAGCGTCGCCTCACAGGCGGCAACGGTGCCGGACTGCGGGTCGGTCTCGCCTGCAAACAGCGACATGATCGAGGATTTTCCCGCACCGCTGGCCCCGATCAGCGCCACCTTCTCACCGGTTTTGACGGCAAGCGAAAGACAGTCGACCGCAGCCCGGGCGCGGCCCTCGTAGCGCATGGTGACATTGTTCAGTTCAAGCGCGTTGCCGGTCTTCGGCGTTGCGGGCTGAAAACGGGTTGCGGCCGCAGCATCAAGGCGCGGTGAAAGCCGTCTGGCCGCCAGCAGCGTGCGGCCAAGCTCCATTGCGCCGCGGCGCAGGCCGGCAAAGGGCTCCAATGCGGCAAAGGCGATCAGCAGGGCAAGGGCGGCAAGCGGCGCCGTCACCGTGCCTGCCGAGGCAAATGCCGCGCCGGCCAGAAGCACGCCCGACAAAATGAGGGCCGTGACGATATCGAAGCCGAAACCGGCATTGGTCTCGATCCGGTTGAGCGCCAGATCAGAGGCATGTTCGCGGGTGTCTGCCGCTGTAACACGGGCGCGCTGGCTTTGAAGGCCGCCGGCAAAGGCCAGTTCGCTCTGCCCGGCAACCAGATCGACGGCACGCGCCCGCAGCGCTTCCTGCGCATGGGCGCGGCGGCGCGCGGGCTTTTCGGCAAAGCGTGCCGAAAGCGCGGGAATGGCGAGGCCGGGAATAACGATGGCCGCACCGACGGCAAAGGCGAGCGTCCACGACAGCGCGCCGAGCGCGGCAATGGTAACAAGACCGGCGATAATGGCAACGAAACCGGGCACCAGTACGCGCAGGTAAAGCGAATCGAGGGCGTCGACATCCGCCGTCAGCCGGAACAGCAGCCGGGCGGGGCGAAGCCCCAGTGCGCGCGCCGCTCCCGGTGCGGCAAAGCCCCTGAACAGGCTGACGCGCAGATCCGCCAGAACGCGCAGCGTGGCGTCATGGGTCTGCAGCCGCTCGAAATAGCGCGCGGCCGTGCGTGATAACGCCAGGAAGCGGATGGCGGCGGATGGTGCAAACACATCGAAGGCCAGCGCGGTGGCCGTTGTCAGCCCGGCAATGGCAGCCGCCGTGACGAACCAGCCGGAGACGCCGAGAAGGGCAATGCCGGCCAGAACGGTGGCGGCCGAAAGGGCAGCGCCTGCCATAAGTCCGCCGCGCCGCTGACGCCAGAACAGCCGGATGATCGGACCGAGGCTTGAGAATTTGCCGGCTTTCATCGTGCAACCTCCCGGAAATCCTCGTTGAGGCGGATGACGCGGTCCATACGCTCGGCAAGCAGCGGGTCATGGGTGGCGACGATCAGCGTGCGGCCGCTGGCAAGCGTCAGCAGGGCCTCGGTAATGTCGCCTGCGGTGCGGTGATCGAGGTGGGCGGTCGGCTCGTCGGCGATGATCAGGCCGGCGGCGCGGTTGGCGGCCGCGCGGGCCAGCGTCAGCCGCAGCGCCTCGCCGCCGGAAAGCCCGGCGCCGTTTTCGCCGATCATGGCATTGCCATGGGCTTCTGCCACATGATCGAGCGATGCAAGCGCAAGCGCATCGGCCACCGCATCGCGCGCAATGTCGTTGCGGTAAAGGCGGATATTGCCGGCAATCGAGCCTGCAAAGAGATGTGGGTTCTGGCCGATCCAGGCCATGCGGGTGCGTAGTTCCGCCGCATTGGCGTCGTCCAGCGTGGTATCGTCGATCAGGATGCGGCCGTGGCGGGGTTCGGCAAGGCCGGCCAGAAGCGCCAGAAGCGTCGTCTTGCCGCTGCCCGACGGGCCAAGCAGCGCGACGTGCTCGCCGGGGGCGACCGAAAGGTTGAAGTCTGCGAAAACCGGATCGCGCGAACCATGATGCACAAAGCCGAGATCGCGGAACTCGACGCTGAGCGGGCGTGGCCTTGCGGCCGTTGCTTCTGCCAGATGGCCATCCTGTTCCGCGCCCACCATCGAAAGCCCGTCTTCGGCCAGCCTGTCGAGAGCCGAAATCGCGGCCTCGCCTGCAGCCCGGTCGTGCCAGACGGAAGACAGCATGCGCAGCGGATCGAAGAAGGCGGGTGCCAGCAGAAGGATGAACAGCCCTTCGGAAAGCGTCAGCGTGCCGCCCCATGCGCCGAAACCGATCTGGCCGAGCAGGTGAAAGCCGATATAGGCGGCGGCCATGGCAACGCCGAGTGCGGAGAAAAGCTCCAGCACAGCCGATGTCATGAAGGCGATGCGCAGCACCGACATGGTGCGCCGGCGCAGGTTTTCAGCACGCAGGCTGAGACGCCGGGAAACCTGATCGACGGCATCGAAGGAACGGATGGTCGAAAGCCCGCGCAGCCGGTCAAGCAGAAATGCGTTCAGTGTGCCCATATCGGCAAGGTGCTTTTCGCTGGCCGATTGCGCGCTCCAGCCGATCAGCGCCATGAAAATGGGGATCAGCGGCGCGGCGATCAGCAGAACCAGGCCTGCGATCCACGAAAACGGGAAGATGACGGCGAGAATTGCCAGCGGCACGACGGAAGCCTTGAAACGCGCCGTCTGGAAGCGGGCGAGGTACGGCACGATGTGTTCGGCCTGCTCGGCAATCACGCTTGCGGCTTCGCCGGAGGCGACCCGGCTTGTATCAAGCGGCGAGCGGCGGCTGAGGGCGGCAAGGGCGGCTTCGCGCTTGTCGCTGAGGATCGCGCGCGCCGTCCGGTAGGCCAGCCGGTTGCCGCTGCGTTCGCACACCGCCTTGACGACGCCGAGCGCGAGAACGGCGGCGGCCAGCGGCAGCACGGCGGCAACGCCCTCTCCGCGGGCAATCAGGCCGATGCCATGGGCGAGACAGGCTGCCTGCGGCAACCACATCAGTTCGGCAAGGGTCTGCAGCCAGGCGGCAATCTTCAGCCCGCGCGGCTTCGGTGCGCGCGAAACCGGCCGGCTGTTTTTCGTACCTCCGGCGGCGGGCTGTGTGGCCGTGCCGGCCACGCGGGCATCTCTGCCCCGCGCGTCCGCCCTGCCGCCGGCGGCTTTTTCAAAAACAAGCTCGCTCATGCCTTACCCACCAACCTTTTCTCCCTGATCGCGGCCGGTCTTGCGGCCGAGCGATGTCACCTTGTCTGCTGTCTCGAGAAACCGCGTCACTCGCGCTCCCATGCCGAGCAGCATCAAAAGCCTGTCTGTCTCCAGGCCCTTCACATCGTCGTACCAGGACGAGAGCCTTTCGATCAGGTCGTGCATTTCGCCCATCCGCCTCTGGGCATATTGTTCATCCTCGTCACGCGGTGTGCGTGTGGAAACCTCTGCAAGCAGCGCCAGCGTCGGGTCGACTTCCCGTTTCTTGCGCTCTTCCGCCAGTGTGCGCAGGATCGACCAGACATCCTCCGGCGTCGTGTAATAATCGCGCCGGTCGCCCGGCTTGTGCTTCAGCAGCACCAGTCCCCAGGACTGCAGTTCCTTCAGGCCAGCGGCGACATTGGACCGCGAAATCTTCAGGTCCTCCACCATGTCATCTGCACAGAGCGGATCACGTGATGCGTAGAGCAGCGCGTAGATCTGACCCACCGAACGGTTAATGCCCCAACGGCTTCCCATCTCTCCGAAATGAAGGACAAAATCCTGAACGATGGGCGACATTGTCATCGGCATTCCTGTTTCGGCTGTATTTTCAGTTTTTTCTGAAAACTGTGTATCGCGATATCTGATATCGTGCAAGCCTGTCCTTGCCGGCCATCGAAATGCGCAACTGAACCCCCTTCTGTTTCAACGGGTTTAGCCGAGAGGGGCGTCAGGCAATTTGATTTATGTCATGCAGGCCGAAAAAAGCAGAATACGCCTGTCGGTTGTACTCTGAAAATTCACGTGCTGTGGAATTAACCGGAATTGAGTCCAGTGAACAAAACGTCCTGTGGGCCGGTCAGGCGTGGGAGGAGCCGAAGACGCGGCCGAAAACGAGCGGCACAAGGACGACCAGAATGGCAGGAAATACCAACCAGTTCATCAGGCTCCAGCCGTTTTCCGTGTTGACCAGAGCGCCGGCAAGAAAGGATGCGGAGGCCACCGATCCGAACACCAGAAAGTCGTTCAACCCTTGAACCTTGCCGCGTTCTTCCGGCGTATGGCAATCGGTAATCATCGCCGTCGCGCCGATGAAGCCGAAATTCCAGCCGACGCCGAGCAGGATGAGGGCAAGCCAGAAATGGGTGAGGCCGAGCCCGGAAAGGGCGATCACCGCGCAGCCGGCAATCAGGATCAGACCGGTGGCGGCGACCGTCTCCTTGCCAAAGCGGGCAATCAGCTTTCCGGTGAAAAAGCTCGGCCCGAACATGGCCAGCACATGCCACTGGATGCCGAGTGTGGCCTCGCCGACCGTGTGGCCGCAGGCGACCATGGCCAATGGGGTTGCGGTCATGATGAAGGCCATCAGCGCGTAGGAAACCACGCCGGTGCCGGCGGCAAGGATGAAACGCGGGGAGCGCGCGATTTCGCCAAGCGGCCGTCCGCCGGAAAGGTCGACCGAAGCGGCCCTGTCCGGGCGCGGAATTTCAAGGCGCGAAACCAGAAGAAGCGTCAGCAGGGCAAGGCAGGACAGGCTGATGAAACTGGCGACATAGGGCAGGCCGGGAATGGCATTACTTGTCCAGATAACCACCTGCGGGCCGATAATGGCTGCAACCAGTCCGCCGATCATCACCCGTGAAATCGCCACCGCTCGCATGTCGCCGGAAACCGAGTCGGTGGCGGCGAAACGGAAGCTCTGCAGATAGGAGCCGTAAAACCCGACCAGCACCGTGCCCAGGCAGAAGATCAGGAAGGTGGCGGCCGCAATGCCGGTTGCCGCAACCAGCCCGCCGCCAATGCCGATCAGCGCGCCGAAAATATATCCCTGCCGGCGCCCGACACGGCGCATGACCCAGGCGGCAGGCAGCGTGCCCACAGCCAGGCCCAGATTGTAGAGACTGACGGGCATGGTCGCGAATGCGGGATCGGGGGAAAGCAGCTTGCCGACAATGCCGCCAAGCGAAATGATGATGGGCGGCGCGGCGCCGCCAACGGCCTGCGACAGGGTCAGGATACGGATATTGCGGCGGGCGGTGTCCGGGCTGTCGGCGGTCATTGGCGGGTCACGGGTTTTCGGGCGCGTGCCCGTCAGGATCGGGAAGGCGGGCTTCAGGCGGGCTGTTCGGACTTGTCCACACAGTAGGAATCGTAAAGCGTGGTCAGAATCTGCCGCGCCGGTTCGCTTTCGATCCGATACCAGATCGTCTGCCCGTCGCGGCGCCCGGCGATCAGCTTTTCACGGCGCAGCAGGGCCAGATGCTGGGAAACGGTGGAATCCCGGATGCCGAGAAATTCGGCAAGCTCGCCGACCGAGCGCTCGCCGTCGATCAGCTGGCACAGGATGAGCAGCCGGTGACGATTGCCCAGCGCCTTCAAAAGCTCGCAGGCCTCGTCAGCGGATTCGACCATGTTTTCGGAAATAATCTTCATGGTTTCGTATATACGATTTTTTCTCGAAAGGTCAAGGCGGAAACGTTCAGCCGGAAGAAATGCTCCGGCTGTTGATAAAGCCTAGTGAATGAAGTTTGCAATGGCAAAGCCCTGTTTTTCCAGCCCATTGCGCACAGCCTGGGCGATTTGCAGCGCTTCCGGTGTGTCGCCATGCACGCAGATCGAGCCCATGGGGGTTTCAAGCCGTTTGCCGGAAACCGTGATGATCGCACCTTCGCTGACCATCTCGACCACCCGCCATGCGGCAACATCGGGATCGCGGACCACCGCGCCCTTCATGCCGCGCGGCACCAGAATGCCTTCATCGGTATAGGCGCGGTCGGCGAAGATTTCCGAAACCACGGTGAGGTCCATTTCCTCGGCAATGCGATGCTGCTGGCCGAGCGCGATTGCCAGACAGATCAGGGATGAATCGACGGCCTTGATAGCGTTGCAGATGGCCCGGGCCACGGCCTCGTCCTGCTGGGCAAGATTGCCAAGCGCGCCGTGCGCCTTCACATGGGTGATCGGGTGGCCGACATATTGCGACACCGCCTGGGCGGCGCCGATCTGGTAGGCGACAAGCCGTTCGATCTCGCCCACCGAAAAGGGAATATGGCGGCGGCCGAACCCCATCAGGTCGGGAAAGCCGGGGTGGGCGCCGACGGCGACATTGCGATCGCGGGCAAGCGCGAAGGTCTTGGCCATGATATCCGGATCGCCCGCGTGAAAGCCGCAGGCCACGTTGGCCGACGAGACGATCTTCAGCATTGCCGCGTCCTCGCCCTTTTCCCAGGCGCCGAAGCTTTCGCCCATATCGCAGTTGATGTCGATCCTCTGTCGCGTCACTGTGTCGCCTCCCTGTGTTCTTTGCGGTTGGTTGTCCCAATGTAGGGGGTGGAAGAAAGTTCGAACAATGGGTTTTTTGCAGTAAGTCTTGCGTTTTCGTCATGCGTGCCATGCGTTAATGCATGTCTTGAGCCGTCATTTTGGTGCCGCGGCGCGCTCTACGCCTGCCAAACCTTTTCTTCTGCGTGCAAACGCTCTATTGCCGGAAAGAGCCGATTTCATGGAGTGAAATGATGAAAAGCCTGACCATCCGCCGCCCCGACGACTGGCATCTGCATTTGCGCGATGGCGCCATGATGGAAGGCGTGATCGGCGATACGGCGCGGCATTTCGCACGGGCGATCATCATGCCCAATCTGGTGCCGCCGGTTGTGACCTCCGCCGATGCGACCGCCTACCGGGACAGGATCATGGCGGCATTGCCCGCCGGGGCGTCCTTCACGCCGCTGATGACGCTCTATCTCACCGAAACCACGGACCCGGACGATGTGGCGCGTGCCTATGAAAGCGGGTTGATCACGGCGGTAAAACTCTATCCGGCAGGCGCCACCACCAATTCGGCAAGCGGCGTGCGCAATTTCGACAATGCCATGCCAGTGCTGGAGAAGATGGCCGAGATCGGGCTCAATCTTTGCGTCCATGGCGAGGTTACGGCCGCAGATGTCGATATTTTCGACCGCGAGGCCGTGTTCATCGAAACCGTTCTCGATCCGCTGCGCAAACGCCTGCCGGAGCTGAAGGTCACCATGGAACATGTGACGACGAAGGATGGGATCGATTATATTGCCGGGGCTGAGCGCAATCTGGCAGGCTCGATAACCACCCATCACCTGATCATCAATCGCAACGATATTCTGGTGGGCGGTATCCGCCCGCATTATTTCTGCCTGCCGGTCGCCAAACGGGAGGAACACCGCAAGACGCTGGTCGCGGCCGCGACCTCCGGTAATCCCCGCTTCTTCCTCGGAACGGACTCCGCGCCGCATGTCGACCCGGCCAAGGAATGCGGCTGCGGCTGTGCCGGCATCTACACCGCGCCCAACACGATGAGCTGCCTTGCCCATGTGTTTGAAAACGAAGATGCGCTTGAAAACCTCGAAGCGTTTACTTCGCTGAACGGTCCGGCCTGGTACGGGCTTTCGCCGAACGCGGAAACAATCACGCTGGTCAGGCGCGACGAACCGGTTACCTATCCGAAAAAGCGCGAGACCGGCGCGGGCCCGGTTACCATTTTCGATCCCAAATTCCCGCTTTACTGGGATGTCGAGGGCTGAACGGCGCGTCGCGTCACCCAGACCGTTCGGACAAAGCTTGCGACAAACACCAGGGTCATCACCAGAACGATGGTCGGGGCCGGGGCGCTGTCGATGTAGAAGCTCGCATAGATCCCCAGAAACGAAGAGCCGAGCGCGACGGCAAGGGCGACCAGCAGCATGACGGAAAACCGGCGCGACCACAGGAAGGCGATCGCACCCGGCGCGACCAGCAGCCCGACCGACAGAATGATGCCGACGGCCTTGAGCGCGGCCACAACCGTCAGCGACAGCACGGTCAAAAGCCCGTAGTGCAGGAACCGGGTCGACAGGCCGATGGCGCGGGCGTGCTGGGGATCGAAGGCCTGCAACAGCAGGTCCTTGCGCCAGATGACGAGGAAACCCGTTGCCGCAACCGCGATCAGGCCCGCTTCCAGCAGATCTGCCGGTGTGATGCCGAGCATGTCGCCGAAAAGGATATGGTCGAGATGGACGGCTGAGTGGACCTTCACATAAAGCACCATCCCGAGACCGAACATGCCGGAAAACACGATGCCGAGGATCGTATCTTCCTTCACCCGGCTGTTTTCGGTGAGAAAACCGGTCGAAAGCGCGCAGACCATGCCCGCCACGAAGGCGCCGATCCCGAGCGGCAGGCCGATCATGTAGGCCAGCACCACACCTGGAAGGACGGCATGGGAAACCGCGTCGCCCATCAGAGACCAGCCCTTGAGCACCAGAAGGCAGGACAGGAGCGCCATCGGGATTGCGACCAGAAGCGTGATTGCAAAGGCCCGCAGCATGAAATCGAGCTGAAAGGGAAACAGTGCGAGTTCCACAAAACCGCTCATTGTGCCGCCTCCCGCAGTGCCTGGCGGGCGCGTCGTCGGGCGGCAAGCATGCCATGCTTGGGAGCAAACAGGAAGGCGGCAAGAAACAGCAGTGTCTGCAGCACGATGATGATGCCGCCGGTTGCGCCATCCATGAAGTAGGAGACATAGGCGCCGACAAGCGAGGTCACCGCCCCGATTGCGGCGGCAAGCGCAACGAGGCGCGGAAACCGGTCGGTCAGCAAATAGGCGGTTGCTCCCGGCGTGACCACGAGCGCGATCACCAGAAAGGCGCCGACCGTCTGCAGGGCAGCCACGGTGGAGGCGGCCAGCAGGGTGAAGAACAGCAGTTTCATCCGGTCGGCATTGATGCCGATGGAGCGGGCATGGTTTTCATCGAAGAACACCACCATCAGATCTTTCCATTTGACGGAGAGGATCAGCAGGCTCAGCCCGCCGATGATGACGAGCTGGATCGTATCGGAGCGGGTGATCGCCAGAACATTGCCCATGATGATTGTCTGGATGTCGATCGGGATCGGCGAGACCGAGGCCATGAACAGGCCAAGGCCGAAGAAGCCGGTGAAGATCAGGCCGATGATGGCATCTTCCTTCAGCTTGGTCTTGCGGTTGAAGAACAGCATGGCGCCGGCCGCAAGCCCGCCGGCCACGAACGCGCCGAGCGAAAACGGCAGGCTGAGCATATAGGCGCCGGCAACGCCGGGGACGATGGAATGGGACAGTGCATCGCCGATCAGCGACCAGCCCTTCAGCATCAGATAGGCGGAGAGAAAACCGCAGACGCCGCCGACCAGTGCGCTGACCCAGATGGCGTTCAGCATGTAACCATAGGTCAGCGGCTCGATCAGGCGTTCAAGCATCGCCACCCTCCGGCTTGTTGGCCGGCGGGGCCGTCGAGGTGCCGTGTTCGCCATACATCACGAAGGGGCGTTCGTCGTCGGTGATCACCTTCAGCCGCCTCGTGTCGGCATCGGCATGCAGTTCCGTGCCCTCCAGAATGAAATGGCGCAGCACGCCGCCAAAGACCTTCTCCAGATTTTTTTCGGTAAAGGTCGTTTCCGTCGGTCCGTAGGCGACGACCGTGCCCTTGACCAGAACCGTGCGGTCGCAGAATGCGGGAACCGAGCCGAGATTGTGGGTCGAGACCAGCATCACCCGGCCCTCGTCGCGCAGATCGCCGAGAAGGGCGATGATCTGCTCTTCGGTTTTGACGTCGACGCCGGTGAAGGGTTCATCCAGCAGGATGATCTGTCCCTCCTGCGCCAGTGCCCGCGCCAGAAACACGCGCTTGCGCTGGCCGCCGGAAAGCTCGCCGATCTGGCGCCCGGCAAAGGCTGTCATGTTGACGCGCTCCAGCGCGGCATCGACCATGGCGTGGTCGCGGCGCGTGGGGTGGCGCAGCCAGTTCATATGGCCGTAGCGGCCCATCATCACCACATCGCGGACCAGAACCGGAAAGTTCCAGTCAACCTCTTCCGCCTGGGGAACATAGGCCACAAGGTTTTTCTTCAGCGCGGTGCGGGCGGGCAGGCCCAGTATCTCGACCGTGCCCTTTGCCAGCGGTGCAAAGCCCATGATCGCCTTGAACAGCGTCGACTTACCGGCGCCGTTGACGCCGACAAGGGCGGTTATGGTGCCGCGCGGAATTTCGAAACCCGCATCGACAAGTGCCGTATGGCCGTTGCGATAGGTTACGGTTACGTCGCGAACGACAAGGCCGGAACCGGCCTCATTGCGGTGTGGCATTGCTCAGTCCTTCGGCAACGGTGCCGGTGGTGACAGCAAGAAGATCGAGATAGGTCGGAACCGGCCCGTCCGGTTCGCTCAGACTGTCGACATAAAGAACGCCGCCATAGGTCGCGCCGGTCTCCCGTGCGATCTGCCGGGCCGGTTTGTCGGAGACCGTGCTTTCGGAAAAGATAACATCGATATCGTTCGCGCGCATGGTGTCGATCACGTGGCGTATTTGCTGCGGCGTGCCCTGCTGGTCCGCATTGACCGGCCAGAGATAGAGTTCCTTCAGATCGAGATCGCGGGCAAGGTAGGAAAAGGCCCCCTCGCTTGTCACCAGCCAGCGGCGTTCTTCGGGAATATCGGCGAGCATTTCGCGCATCGGCGCCAGTTCGGCGGCGATCTGTTCGCCATAGGCGGCGGCATTGGCGGTGTAGTCGCCGGCATTGTCCGGGTCGATCGAGATCAGCGCGTCGCGAATATTTTCAACATAGATTGTGGCGCTGTCGGGCGACATCCATGCGTGCGGGTTGGGCCTGCCCTCATATTCGCCGCTCGAAATATCAATGGGATCAATGCCGTCGGAAACCACGACATTGGGAACATCACCGATATTGCGGAGGAACTTTTCAAACCAGCGTTCAAGGTTCAGTCCGTTGGACAGGATGATGTCGCCATCGCGTGCCCGCAGAATGTCGCGCGGCGTGGGGGCGTAACCGTGGATTTCCGCGCCCGGCTTGGTGATGGATACGACATCTGCATGGTCACCGGCAATATTCTGCGCCATGTCGGCGATCACCGTAAATGTCGTCACGATTTTGGGTTTGTCTGCCGCAGAAGCGACAAGCGGCAAGGCGGCGAGCATGGCGCCTGCTAGGATGACATTGAGATGCATGGGGCCTCATCTGTTGACGGATCGGAGCGCTGCAGTTGCGAATGAGTTGCAAGTATGGCGGCGCCAGAGATGAATGTCAACGCTATTGCAAATCAGTTGCAAAAACTCATTAAGTTAGCGGTTTCTTACGATAGGCAAGTTGGTTATCGTGGAGGATGCATAATTCCGATTATGGTTCAGGAAAGTGCCAAACCACAATATTTTCGGTGTGTTTTGCTCTTCTTGAATAGTTCGGTCTGGTTTACATTATGTGCTGATCTTTCAATCTGTGCCGCATCGCGATAGTTGTGCGGCCTGGATCAGCCAGTATAGAGATGAGGAGTTCCTGCGGCATGATTTCCGGACGGTCATTTTCTTCGTGGGATTATCAGGCGCTGGTGCGGCGAATGGCCGACTGTAATCCCATGGCCAACAATCCGCTGAAGACCAAGGCCGATATGCAGGCCGTGATGGCGGGGTTTTATGCGCCGCTCGCCCCCTGGTATTCGCCCGGCAATGCACGCCTGCGGCTCTCGGCGGGATCGGCCCATTACGATGATGACGCCGCCGAGATGGAAGCCTTCGTCCGGCCGCTCTGGGGCATCGTCCCGCTGGTGGCCGGCGGCTACAGTTTTGAAGATTGCCGGCGTTTCGTCGAAGGTTTTTCGCATGGCATGGATGCCAATCACGAGGAATTCTGGGGCGAGCCCGGCGATTTCGACCAGCGGCTGGTCGAAACCGCAGGTATTGCGCTTGCATTGCTGCTTGCGCCGGAAAGCTTCTGGCGGCCGATGTCGGAACCTGCAAAGGACAAGGCCGAGCGCTGGCTGCTGAAGATCAACGAACGCGACGTGCCGGACAATAACTGGCTGTTCTTCCGCGTTCTGGTCAATCTCGGCCTCAGGAATGTCGGGCGGCAATGGTCCGAGGAGGCCGTGCGCGCCGCGCTTGAGCGCATCGAGACCTATTATCTCGGCGACGGCTATTACCGGGACGGCAAATGGGGCCATCGCGACTACTACCTGCCGATGGCGCTGCATTTCTACGGTCTGGTGATCGCCAAATGCGCCGGCGATGTGTTTCCCGACTATGCCGAACGTTACCGGGAGCGCGCCCGGCTTTTCGCGCAGGATTTCCAGCATTGGTTTGCCGATGACGGTGCGGCCGTGCCCTATGGACGCTCGCTGACCTATCGCTTTGCCGAGGGCGCTTTCTGGGCGGCCTGCGCCTTTGCGGATGAAGAGGTGCTGCCCTGGGGGCGGGTGAAGGGGTTGCTTTTGCGGCATCTGCGGTGGTGGTCGCAAATGCCGATTGCCGACCGGGATGGCGTGCTGACCATCGGCTATGCCTATCCGAACCTGCTGATGTCGGAATCCTATAATGCCCCCGGCTCACCTTACTGGGGCTTGAAGATTTTCCTCGTGCTCGCGCTTGATGACAGCCATCCGTTCTGGGCGGCGGAGGAAGAGGCGCCGGAAGCGCTGCCGAGCGGCCGCGTGTTCGCGCCGGCGGCCGGGTTTGCGCTGCGCCGTGCGCCCGGCGACGCGGTGATGCTGACCGGCGGCCAGGATGGACGTGAACATCGCCTCCACGATGCCAAATATGCTCGTTTCGCTTATTCATCGGCTTTCGGCTTTTCGGTGCAGTGCGATGTGACCTCGCCGGACCGTCCCGACTGCAGCGCGGTCGACAGCGGCATTGCCATCTCGCGTGACGGCCGGACCTATCTCTCCCGTGCGGTGATTACCGAAGAGGGGGCTGACCGGGGCATGGTCTGGGGCGTCTGGCAGCCGGATGATCGGCTCAGGATTGAAACCTGGCTGGATTTTGCCGGTGAGGGCTGGCATGTGCGCCTCCATCGTATCGACACGAAGGACCGGCTGTTTGTCAGTGAAAGCGGGTTTTCCGTCGACCGCACCGGCGAAAGCAAGCCGGGCTTTGCCAACGGGCTTTCCGCTGTCACCGGGCGCGCCTGTGTCGCCACGCCGACCCACACGACGGCGATTGTCGACCTTTCCGGCGAGCGGGCCGGCGAGATTATCCGTGCGGCCCCCAACACCAATATTCGGTTTCCGAGAACGCTGTTTCCGCGCCTCTTCGGCGAACTGCCGGCAGGCGAACATTTCATCGCCACGGCGGTTTACGGCGTGACGAAGCGTGTGGACACGCTGCCGCCGGTTTCACTGCCGGACACGGTCAAGGCGTTTTGCGCCGAAAATGGCGTGAAACTGCAGGACTGAGCGCATTTTTGCTGGAGCCGGTGTTCCGGTTCCCGCGCTTGCCTTGGGGATGTTGTCGGGCGGGCTGTTCAGTTTTCGCTGTCCTGCTGCAGGCGGGCCATGTGGCGCACCCGTTCCTCGCGCAAAAGACTGCGATAGCGCTCGAGACTGCCTTTCAGGTGTTCGCGCATGGCATCGCGCGCGCCCTGTTCGTCGCCGTTGGAAATGGCGAAGACGATGCGTTCATGTTCCTTGATCAGCAGGCTGCGATAGGCGATTTCGCCGCCCTCATCGGTATCGATCTGGCCGGTCTGGGGGATGATCGATGTGCCTTGCATTTCAAGAAATGTCGCGAACAGCGGGTTGTTGGTGGCCTTGGCGATGGCCAGATGCAGGCCGATATCGGCATCGCTCCAGGCCCTACCGTCATTGCGCCCGGCAATGCCGGCGGCATGGCGCTCGAAAATCTCTTCCTCCTGCGCGGGAGAGCGCCTGAGGGCCGCAAGACCGGCCGCCTCGATTTCAAGCGGTGTGCGGGCTTCGAGAATCTCGAGAGAGGTATAGATCCGGTCGGAATCGACTGTCGGCTTGGTTTTCCTGAATGCAAAGGCGATCGGATCGAGCACGAAGACGCCGGCGCCCTGACGCGGCTCGACCAGACCGTCGGACCTCAAGGCCGCCACCGCCTCGCGCACCACCGTGCGGGAAACGCCGTGCTCCTGGGTCAGGCGCGCCTCGCTCGGCAGTTTCTCCCCGGGCAGAAACTCACCGTCCAGAATGGCTTTCCGCAGTGCCTCGCTGACCTTGTAGACCAGGGTTCCGTTGCGGGCGGCGGTTTGCGTGGTCAAAATTCATCCCCTTCGAGATCCGTCCTCAGCACAGCGGGCTTTTCACTGCGAAAGCAGGGTCGACGGACAGTCATGTTCGATTCAGTGCCAAAAATTGTATGATAAGTTGAACCGAAATGCAATATAACATTGTTTATAAAGGAGATGAGTGGAGCGCTGAAGTCAGGTTTCGCGGCCCCAGACTTCGATCTGGGTCAATGCCGGAAACGGCGAGGGGTCGTCTGCCTTGATGAGTTTTTCCAGCCGCACCCATTCGGTCTCGCGTTCGGGAAAGGTGAAGCGCTGGCCGACCCCGGTTTTTTCAAGCGGGATGTCGATGCTGTGACCATCGCTGAAGGTCAGGCGGGCCGCGGTCCACCAGGCGTCATGCGGGAAGTCGGCGCGGGTATAAAGCACGACGGAATGGGCGATGACCCTGCGGCCGAAGTCGACAGTCATGGTCGCGTCCGGGTCGCGGTTGATGCCCCAGCTTGTATAGGGCCAGAAGCCGTGGTCGTCGCTGGCGATCTCGCCGTCGATGGCATTGCGGGCGGCAAAGGCCGCCTCGCCGCGGGTCTCGACGCTGGCAAAGGCGTGCGGATAGGCGGTGTCGTTGCCGTGATGATCTGTCGGGTTGAGCGCGATATTGCGGGTGCCGGAAAGCGCGTCTTCGCCGGTGACATGGGCTGAAATCCGGTGGCTGTCGCCTGAAAAGGCTGTCGGCGCATAAACGGTCTTTGCATCGCCGAAGGGCACGGGAAAGCTGAAACTGCGCTGTTTCAGCAGAACAATGGCCGGCGCCAGCGCATTGTCGATATTCAGCGTCACGAACACGTCCGGACTGTCGGTCTCGACGGTAATCCGGTCGCCGGCTTCATAGGCCTGTCGATAAAACAGCGAAACGGCCGTCGTGCCGGTCTTGCGGGCGCGCACCTGTCCGGTCTTGTCGAGAACGGAAAGTGTGATCTCCATGGGGGTCTCCGTCAATTGATTGTCAGCCTGAGCGTTTCGCCGTTCAGGGGAATAAGGATGCGATAGAGTGTGTCGGGCCATGCGGCCCTGAGGCGCTGATCGGTGATCGCGATTGCCTCGACCTGCGGTCTGCCGCCGCCTTCGACGGCGATCTCGTCAAGGCCGGGAAGGGCGATCTTTTCCGCCGTCGCCTCCGGGCGTTCAGCGACCATCAGCGACAGCGTGGCTTTCCGGTCGCCACGATATGTATCTGTTATTTCGATGCCTTTTCCCTTGGTGAAGGACACTGCCCGGTGGTAGTGCCTGACGCCCGCTTCGCCCGGATAGGCGCCGGCGATGTCCATCGAAATGCAGGCGTGGTCGTCTTCAAGCGAAACGGTCACATCGCTTGCCGCGAAAGCTTCGCCATCCTGCTGCATGATGCCGTCGAAGCTCGGCAGATTGTGAAACGCGGACTGCATGGTCCAGATTTCGTAGCGGCGGGGGGAGAAGGTTTTGGCGGTATAGTTTTCCACGCCGACATCGATGAGGAACGGCTTGCCGTCCCTGTAGAGCGTGAAACTGCCGGTGTCGTTGTGGTTATGGCTGTCGCCATTGTCGCCGGCCTTGACGGCGAGCGCAAAGCGATCGTCGCGCGCCGTCATCAGGCCGATGCTCGGGAAAAAGCGGTCGCTGGCGGTCGGGCGCGGGGCCGTGTGGGCGGCAACGTCACTGGCCGCCATTGCGCCTTGCAGGCGGTAGAACAGGTTGATTTCTTCCGGCTCGTCGGGGGCGGGCGATTCTTTCCAGTCGGCGGCGGCAAAATCGGTCAGAAGCGTCGAGCTGACGGCCTTGCCGAAGAGATATTCGCGCGCGCCGGAAAAGCCGGCCCGGGCGGATGAGTCGGCGAAGTTGAAATAGCGATCGCCGGCAACATGCATATGCGGAATGAACTCAGCGATGTTGCGGATCTTTTGCGCCTGCCACAGCGGCGCAAAGGCATCGGGCGCGACCGTCGCGAGGATATTCAGGGCGTTGAACAGGCAGAGCCCGGCATGCCGGTAGTAGAGCACGCCCTCCTCACAGGCGCCGTCCTCGCCGTAACCCTTCAGGAAAAAATCGAGGCTGGCCGCGGCCTTTTCGACGACGCTTCGGCGCGTCTTTTGGTCGAAAGGGCGGGAGAACGCGGCAAGCAGAACATTCTGGGTGCACCAGGCCGTCCAGTTGTTCATCGGCTCGTCACCGCGACCCATCCACCAGAAATGTTCTTCCAGATAGGGCCTGATGATGCGGTGGCTGATCTCGTGATCAAGCCGGGCGACGATCATCGGCGTGACCGCATCCAGCTCCGTTTCGAAGAGGGCGGCAAGCACGGCCAGTTGGGCTCCGGTTTCGGCGGCGAACAGGTCGACCACAGGGCGGCGCGGGTCCGGCAGCGGCAGCGCCTTCGCGTCGCGGATATAGACATTGTGTGCGGGCAGCTGCCAGCCGCTTTCCTCGGCAATCAGCATTGCGCCGTCGATGATCCGGTCGAGATAGCGCCCGTCGCCGGCAACGCATTCGCCAAGCGCCAGCGCATTCAGCATGCGGCGGCGCTGCATATAGGGGGTCTCGTAGCCGATGCGGTCGCCGCTCAGGGAAAATGCGCGGTATCCGCTTGCCGTGAGAACCGGCCATTCCGCAGCACAGGTTTCGGCGGATTTCGTCAGTCGGGCCGCGTAGTCTTGAGGCAGGGATGACCATTTGTCGCGGTCGGCATAGGGCCAGGCCGGCGCGAACTGCGCAAAAATATCGGGCAAGGCCTCAAGGCGCTCACGAAACATTCCGTCCTCCCGGAACCGGCCGCACCCTCTTGCGGGAAGGGGTTTCTGCATGGTTCCAACTTGTTCTTTTTCCGTCTTCGGTCACGTGCCTGACGCTGTCAAAGGCGGCTGCCGGAATCCGGACTTGGCTATCCCCTAGCACATATATGTGATAAATTTTAGTCAAAAAAATACATTTTGGGATACTTGTATTATATCTTTTACGAAGATAGGATAAGTCAAAATCGCGAACGTCCGTCAGGGCGGTCGCTAAAAGCATTCCGGGGTTGTTCCGATGTGGCAATCCCAAGGATGGGAGGGTCATGTGGCTGCCACCGGCTTGGATACCGCGAGCGGGCAAACGAGGAAAAAGCGTCGCGTGCTGACCAAGCGTCAGCAGAAGCGGCGCGCCAGCCTCGTCGCCTATTCCTTCATTGCTCCGAACTTTATCGGTTTTGCCGTCTTCACGCTCGGGCCGATCATCTTCGCCTTCGCCCTGGCCTTCATGCACTGGGATGGCTCGAACCCGATCGAATTCGCCGGTCTTGCCAATTTCTTCGAGCTGTTTCACGACCGGGCCTTCCAGGCCGCCTTCTGGAACACGATCATCTACACGGTGTTTTCCGTCCCGCTGACCATGGCCTGCTCGCTTGGTCTCGCCATGCTGCTGAACAAGAAGATTTTCGGGCGCGACTTCTTCCGCGCGGCGATGTTCTTCCCCTATGTCGCCTCGCTGGTGGCTGCCGCCGTCGTCTGGAACATGCTGTTCAATCCGGAAATGGGCCCGGTCAACATGATCCTCTACACGTTCGGCATCGATCCGCAGAACCTGCCGGGCTGGGCTGCCGACAAGGACTGGGCGATGGTCACCATCATCCTGTTCGGCATCTGGAAACAGGCCGGTTATTTCATGGTGATCTATCTGGCCGGCCTTCAGGGCGTGAACCGCGAACTCTATGAGGCGGCTGATCTCGACGGTGCCAATTCCTGGCAGAAGTTCTGGAACGTGACGCTGCCGCAGCTGGCGCCGACCACCTTCTTCGTCTCGGTGATGCTGACCATCAACTCCTTCAAGGTGTTCGACCAGGTCTACATGATCACGCAAGGGGGGCCTGGAACCTCGACGCTGGTGCTGGTCTACCACATCTACAACGAGGCCTTCATCTCCTGGGATCTCGGCTATTCGAGCATGGTCGCGCTTGTTCTGTTCGTGCTGGTTCTGGCTGTGACGTTGATCCAGTTCCGCTTTTCGCGCAGCCTTGATTAGGGAGAGGGTGAGATGAAAATTTTCGGTCGCAAGATCAAACTGTCCACCGTCGCTCTTTATGCGCTGATCATCGTCATCACGATCATCATGCTGCTGCCGTTTGCGTGGATGCTGTCGGCGTCGCTGAAGTTCAATCGTGAGGTGTTCGAATTCCCGATCCACTGGATCCCGGAAAACCCGCGCTGGTCCAACTATGTGCAGATCTGGACCAAGATCCCGCTCGGCCTGTTCGTGTTCAACACCGCCAAGATCACGATCATGGTGACGCTGTTGCAGCTGTTCACCTCATCGTTCGCGGCCTATGCCTTTGCCAAGCTGAAATTCCCGTACCGCGATGTGCTGTTTCTCGGCTATATCGCCACCATCGCCATGCCGTGGCAGGTCTACATGGTGCCGCAGTTCATCCTGATGCGGGAGTTCGGGCTTTATAACACCCACTGGGCGCTGATTGCGCTGCAGGCGTTTACCGCCTTCGGGGTGTTCCTGATGAAGCAGTTCTACATGTCGATCCCGGATGAACTGTGCGAGGCGGCCCGCGTTGACGGCATGAACGAATACCAGATCTGGTGGAAGATCATGCTGCCGCTGTCGAAGCCTGCCCTGTCGACGCTGACGATCTTCACCTTCGTCTTCGCCTGGAACGACTTCCTCGGCCCGATGATCTACCTGACGCAGACGGACCTGAAGACCATCCAGATCGGCCTTCGCATGTTCATCTCGCAGTATTCGGCCGAATACGGGCTGATCATGGCCGCCTCCGTCGTTGCAATCATCCCCGTTCTCGCCGTCTTCCTGGCGCTCCAGCGCTTCTTCGTCGAAGGCGTCGCCAATGCCGGACTGAAAGGCTGATCCTGATGACCGCTTATGAGAAAATCACCGCCGTCGCCCCGATCACCGATGCCGAAGTCGCCGATGCCATCAAGGTCGCCGTCGCACAGGTGCGCCGCAACCTGCCGGACTTCACCTATCGCCAGCAGAACCATTCGAGCGTGAATAATTTCTATCCGGCGATCGACAATGACCAGTGGACCTGCGGTTTCTGGCCGGGCGAGATCTGGCTGTCCTTTGAGCTGACCGGCGACAAGGTGTTTCAGCACGCCGCCCAGATCCAGGTGCAGAGCTTCCTGCACCGGATCGAAAACAAAATTGAAGTCGATCACCACGATATGGGCTTCCTCTATTCGCCAACCTGCGTTGCCGCCTGGAAACTGGTGGGCGACGAGGACGGGCGAAAGGCCGCGATCCTGGCAGCCGATCAGCTGATTGCGCGTTTTCATGAAGTCGGCGGCTTCATCCAGGCCTGGGGCGAGATGGGCGCTGCGGAAAACTACCGCTATATCATCGACTGCCTGCTGAACCTGCCGCTGCTCTACTGGGCAAGCCGCGAGACGGGTGACGAAAAATACCGCGACATCGCCCGCATTCATGCGGCAACCACGCTTGCCCATTCCTTCCGCGAGGACGGGTCGACCTATCACACCTTTTTCATGGACCCGGAAACCGGCGGTCCGGTGAAGGGCGTCACCGTTCAGGGCTATCGTGACGACAGCGACTGGGCGCGCGGGCAGGCATGGTCGGTCTACGGGCTGGCGCTCTCCTACCGCTATGACCCGAAGCCGGAATATGCGGCCATGTTCAAGAAGGCGCTCGATTTCTTCATGACGCGCCTGCCGGTCGACATGGTGCCTTATTGGGACATGATCTTTTCAGACGGCGATAACGAACCGCGCGATTCCTCCTCCGCCGCGATCGTCGCCTGCGGCCTTCTCGAAATGGCCGACATTGTCGGCGGCGAGGAGGCCGCACAGTATCGCGATATCGCCAGGCGTTTCGTGAAGAGCCTGGCCGATGGTTATGCCGTGAAAGACCCGGCGGTCTCCAACGGTCTCGTGCTCCACGGCACCTATTCGAAAAAGACCCCCTACAACACCTGCACGCCGGAAGGCGTCGACGAGTGCGTCTCCTGGGGCGACTACTATTATCTCGAGGCGTTGACGCGGCTTTCGCGCAACTGGTCCTCATACTGGTAACGCCCGAGGCGGTTTGAAAAGGATACGATTATGTCCGGTATCTCGCTGAGAAAACTGAGAAAAACATACGGCGCGCTGACAGTCGTTCACGACATCGATCTGGAAATCGCCGACAAGGAATTCATCATTCTGGTGGGGCCGTCCGGCTGCGGCAAATCGACCACGCTCAGGATGATTGCAGGGCTGGAAGAGGTTTCCTCGGGCGAACTCTATATCGGTGACGAACTTGTCAACGATGTGCCGTCAAAGGAACGCGATATCGCCATGGTCTTCCAGAATTATGCGCTCTATCCGCATATGACGGTCTACAAGAACATGGCATTTGGACTTCAGCTGAGAAAGGCGCCGGAAGCCGAGATCGATCAGAAGGTCCGCGAAACGGCGAAAATTCTCGATATCGAACATCTCCTCAACCGCAAGCCGAAGGCGCTTTCCGGCGGTCAGCGCCAGCGCGTGGCGCTGGGCCGCGCCATGGTGCGCAATCCGGAGGTATTCCTGCTCGACGAACCGCTGTCGAACCTCGACGCCAAGCTGCGTGGTTCGATGCGCACGGCAATCACCAAGCTGCACCGCCAGCTCGACAGCACCTTCATCTATGTGACCCACGACCAGGTGGAAGCCATGACCATGGCCGACCGGATCGTGGTGATGAAGGACGGCTATATCCAGCAGGTCGACACGCCGCAGATGCTCTACGACCACCCGGTCAACATGTTCGTGGCCGGCTTCATCGGCGCGCCGCAGATGAACATGCTGCCGGTCACCGTCGAGCGCGACGGCGACAACTGGATCGGCCGGTTCCATGAGACGGCGTTTCCGCTGCGCGTCGGCGACAAGGCAGACAGGCTGGCGCCCTATGAGGGCAAGGAAATCATGCTCGGTCTCAGGCCGGAGAATTTCCATGAATCCCAGCCCTACGATATCGAACCGGAGCTTACCTGCCCGTTTTCGGCGCTGGTCGATCTGGCCGAGCCGATGGGGGCTGAAATCCACCTTAACATGACCGCGCACGGCCATGACATGATCGCGCGCGTGTCTCCGCGCTGCACGGCGAAGGATGGCGAAACCATCGAGCTGATCGCCGATCTCGTCAATCCGCATCTTTTCGACAAGGAAACGGAGCAATCCATTCTTTACTAGCACAACGGGTTTGAGGGGCGCGGGAGGCGTCTTCATATGAACTGGCTGACCAACTGGATGATGCGTGAAGGACCGGGCATTCCCAAGAATGCGCCGAAGAAGAAGGGTCTTGCCCTGTTCGCCTTCATTATCGTCCGCGAGGCCTGGGACCTGTTCAGGCTCAACCTGCTGATGCTGGTGTGTTCCATTCCCGTGGTCACCGCGCCTGCTGCGCTGGCCGCCGGCATGAGCATCACCACTGTGATGATCGAGGACGAAAACGTCTGGCTCTGGCGGGATTTCCGCCGCGCGTTTGGCCGTTATTTTCTAAAGGCGACGGGCTGGGGGCTTCTGGCCGCGCTGATCCTCGGCCTGTCAGGCTACGCGGTCTATATCTATGGCCAGCTTGCTCGCCATGCGCTGGTTTATGTCGTCCCGGTCGCCATTGGTGTCTGTGTCATCGCTTTTGTGGCCGCGGTCACGGTCTGCCTGTTTTCTGCGCTGACGCGGTTTCCGCTTTCCGGCAAGAGATTGCTGCAGGTGGCGCTTCTGGCAGCCCTTGCCCGGCCGTTGCCGGTGCTGGCGGGTCTCGTTTTCGTGGCGGCGCTCTGGCTCATTCACATCGCCTTTTATCCGGTCACCGTGTTCACCCCGGTGGTCTTCAACTTTTCCCTTGGCGCGCTCGCACTGGCATTTTCGGCGCACAAGGCAACCGGTTTCGCGTTCTCCCGTATCAGGGGGGTGGATAGTCCGGACGCGCAAACCATGGCAACGGCGCAAAAGCGCGCCTAAACGGAGGAGTAATCATGAAAAATCTGCTCAAACTGACCCTTCTGGCAACAGTCGGCCTGATGCCGCTTGCCGCACAGGCACAGGACAAGACGACCATCAACTGGGCGCTCTGGGACTGGGATGCAACGGCCTATTACCAGCCGATCATCGATGCCTTCGAGGCCAAATATCCCGATATCGAGGTTGAACACACCGATCTTGGTTCTTCCGACTATTCCACCATGCTGATGACCCAGCTTTCCGGTGGCGGTTCCGACCTCGACATCGTTCAAATCAAGGACATTCCGGGTTACGCCAATCTGGTCAGGGCCAACCTTCTGGCTCCGCTCAATGACGATATCGCCGAAAATGGCATCGATACCGAAGCCTATGGCGGCCTGATCGAAGCGCTGACGGTTGACGACAATGTCTATGCCTTGCCGTTCCGTTCGGATGTCTGGATCCTGTATTATAACAAGGATCTGTTCGACAAAGCCGGCGTCGAATATCCGACCAACGACATGACCTGGGATGAATTTGCCGAAAAGGCACGTGCGCTGACATCCGGTTTCGGCGCCAACAAGACCTATGGCGGCCTGTTCCACACATGGCGTTCGACCGTGCAGCTGCCCTGCATCATGGATGGCGAACACACGCTCGATGGCGGCTCCTACGAGTTTCTCGAGCCCTGCTATGAACGCGTGCTCAGCCTTCAGGAAGATGGCGCGGTACAGTCCTATGCCCAGCTGAAGACCTCCGGCACGCATTATTCCGGCCCGTTCTACAACGGCGCGATCGCTATGTTGCCGATGGGTAGCTGGTTCATTGGCACCCAGATCCAGAAGGTCGAATCGGGCGAATCGCTGGCGACCAACTGGGGTATTGCCCGTTATCCGCATATCGAGGGCGTTGAGGCCGGCACCACCGCTGCCACGGTCACTTCGATCGGCGTTGCGGCCAATTCCGAGCAAAAGGACGCGGCCATGAAATTTGCCAACTTCATCGCCGGCCCCGAAGGCGCCAAGGTGATTGCCGAAACCGGCACCCTCCCGGCGCTGACGACGGATGAGGTTCTTGCCTCGATCACCGCCAAGGAGGGCTTCCCGGAAGACGAGACCAGCAAGGGCGCTCTGAAGACGGTTCGCAGCTATCTCGAAATGCCGGTCAACCTGAAGGCGGCCGATATCGAGGTTGTGCTCAACCGGGCGCATGACAACATCATGACCGACAACATCTCGATTGAAGATGGCCTGGCGGACATGGATGAGGGCGTTCAGCAGGTCCTGAACAAGTAAACCCGCTTTGTAAAATTGCACGCTCCGGTCTTGTGGCCGGGGCGTGCCGTGTCTTCTGCACTTCATTCTTTCGGCAGCCCTGCCAAAAAAAGTCCGTCTTCTTGATATGTCAGGTTGACGATACCGTTGTTTCAGCATCACATGCGCGTCGTAATTCAGGGAGGGGATCATGGTTGACACCGTTTCACTGCGTGAGGCTTTTGCGGAGCGTTTCGGCGGCACCCCACAGCTTTTCCGCGCGCCCGGGCGGGTGAACCTGATCGGCGAACATACCGACTACAATGATGGCTTCGTCATGCCGGCAGCGCTCGAATTCGAGGCGCAGGCCGCGGCATCCGTGCGCGATGACCGCATCATCCGCATTCACTCGCTCAACAATGGCCAAAGCGCGGAAATCGACCTTTCTGCGGAAGGAAACACGCCGCGCGGTGACTGGACGGACTATGCCTTCGGCGTTGCCGTCATGCTCGAGGCCGCCGGAAAACAGATTTCCGGTGCGGATATCCTTGTGTCCTCGAGTGTTCCCGTCGGTTCAGGTCTTTCGTCTTCGGCCGCACTTGAAGTGGTAGTCGGCTACACCCTGCTTTCGCTCTCCGGTCATGCGGTCGATACCGTCGAACTGGCCCAGATCTGCCAGAAGGCGGAAAACGATTATGTCGGCATGCGCTGCGGCATCATGGATCAGTTCATCTCCTGCAACGGCGTGCATGACCATGCGCTGATGATCGATTGCCGCTCGCTTGAGCGAAAGCCGGTGCCGATCGATCCGAAAGCACGCATCGTGGTGGCCAATTCCATGGTGCATCATGCCCTTGCCGATGGCGAATACAACAAGCGCCGGAACTCCTGCGAGGAGGGCGTACGCCTGCTGACGCCTGCGCTCGGCGATATTGCGGCGCTGCGCGATGTCAGCTTCGCCGCGCTTGAGGAAAACCGTGATTTCCTGCCCGAGCTCACCTATCGCCGCTGCCGCCATATCGTCACCGAAAACGAGCGCGTGCTGGCGGCTGCCGAGGTGCTGGAACGCGGGGACCTCGAAGCCTTCGGGCAGCTGATGAACGCGTCGCACGCCTCGATGCGCGATGATTACGAGATTTCCTGCGCGGAGGTCGACACGCTGGTGGAAATCGCCCAGAACCAGCCGGGCGTGTTCGGTGCGCGCATGACCGGCGGCGGTTTCGGCGGCTGCGTCGTCAGCCTCGTTGCGGCTGAGGCCGTCGATGGCTTTATCGAAAATGTGCGGGTGGCCTATCGTGAGGCCACGGGCCACACTTCCGATATCTTTGCCTGCGCGCCGCAGGATGGCGCCGGTCCCCTTGAAGAATAAAAAGGATGGCCGGATGAACGAGACCATAAGGACTTGAGCCGATGAACATGTTTTCCGATCACCCGCACCGCCGTTACAATCCGCTTTCAGGCGAATGGGTTCTGGTTTCCCCCCATCGCGCCAAACGGCCCTGGCAGGGGCAGGTCGAGGATGCGGTGGTGCCGGATATGCTCGCCCATGATCCGGAATGCTATCTCTGCGCCGGCAATACCCGCATCAACGGCGAGAAAAACCCGGATTACGCCCATACTTTCGTCTTCGACAATGATTTTGCCGCGCTGACCGAGGATGCGCCGAAAGAACGCTTCGAGGACGGGCTGCTGCTGGCCGAAGGCGAAAGCGGCATCTGCCGCGTCATCTGCTTTTCGCCGCGCCATGATCTCACACTCGCCCGTATGCCCGTTGCCGATATCGCCAAGGTGGTCGATACCTGGGTTGCCCAATATGAGGAACTCGGCATCCACCCCCATATCAGCCATGTCCAGATTTTCGAAAACCGCGGCGCGATGATGGGCTGCTCCAATCCTCATCCGCACGGCCAGATCTGGGCAAGCCGCAGCCTGCCCAATGAAGCGGCGAAGGAGACGGAAAACCAGCGTGCCTATTATGAGAAGCACGGCACGCCGCTGCTGATGGCCTACCTGCAACAGGAACTGGCGCTTGGCGAACGCATCCTGTTTGAAAATGACGGCTTTGTTGTTCTGGTGCCCTATTGGGCGGTCTGGCCGTTCGAGACCATGGTGCTGCCGAAACGTCATATCCGCTCGATGGAAGAGATGACGGAAAAGGAACGCGAGGATCTTGCCGAGGCGTTGTCGAAGATCACCATACGCTACGACAACCTGTTCAAGACCTCTTTCCCCTATTCCATGGGCTTTCACCAGCGCCCGACCGATGGTCATGATCATGATGAATGGGTGATGCATGCCCATTTCCTGCCGCCGCTGTTGCGCTCGGCAACGGTGAAGAAATTCATGGTCGGTTTCGAACTGCTCGGCTCGCCGCAGCGTGACCTGACCGCCGAACAGGCCGCCGACCGGCTGCGTGACCTCCCCGAAACCCATTATCTCGCTGGCTGATCAACCAAGCAGAACCAGGATATGAAGGCCGGCGACAGACTGCTGCCGGTGACGACGCGCGAAGACGCAGAAAGAGGAGCAATGTCTTCACAGCCGAACATCGCATGGCTTGCCGACCCGCAGGTGTTTGCGGTCAACCGTCTCGATCCCGTCTCCGATCATATTGCCTGGCCGTCTGCCGAAGCCGCATCACGCGGGACCGACAATCCGTTGCGGCAGAGCCTTTCCGGCCGCTGGGCCTTCAGCCTGGCGGAAAATGTCGATGCGCGTCCCGAAGGTTTTCATGCGCGCGATTTTGATGTCTCCGGCTGGGATGAAATCGAAGTGCCCGGCTATATGCAGCTTCAGGGGTTCGGGAAAAACCAGTACGTCAATACGCAATATCCCTGGGAGGGTCGCGAGGCCCTGCGACCGCCGGAGGTGGCAAGGGACAATCTCGTTGGTTCGTACATACGCGATTTCACCTTCAGCAGCATACCCGGAACCGGCCGGGTGGTGCTGACATTCGATGGCGTCGAGACGGCGTTCTTCGTCTGGCTCAACGGCGTGTTCGTGGGCTATGGCGAGGACAGTTTCACGCCCTCGCGCTTCGATGTCACCGACCTGATCGCCGATGGCGAAAACCGGCTGGCGGTTCAGGTGTTCCAGCGCTCGTCTGCAAGCTGGATCGAGGATCAGGATTTCTGGCGGCTGACCGGGATTTTCCGCGATGTCTGGCTGGAGAAACAACCGGGGCTTCATCTTGAAGACCTGTTCGTCACCACCGATCTTTCCGACGATTTTACCGCGGCAAAGCTGAAACTTGCGATGAAAATCGCGTTCGCGGACCCCGGTGGGCGTGTTGAGGTGGCGCTTTCAGACCGGGACGGCAATTGGGTGGTCGAACCGCAGCACTTTGCAGCGGCAGAGGACATGGAACCCGTCTTCGATGTCGCGTCACCGGACCTGTGGAGCGCCGAAGCGCCCAATCTCTACGATCTGGCCATTACCCTGAGAAATGCCGACGGGACGACCGCCGAATTCATCGCCGAACGTGTCGGCTTCCGCCGGTTCGAGATCATCGACAGGGTCATGCATCTGAACGGCAGGCGCATTGTTTTCAACGGCGTCAACCGGCACGAGTTCAATCCGGTCCGGGGCCGGGCGGTGACATATGAGGACATGCTGTTCGATGTGCGCTTTTTCAAACGCAACAACATCAACGCGGTGCGCACCAGCCATTATCCCAACCAGTCGGTCTTCTACCGGCTGTGCGATGAATACGGGCTTTATGTGATTGACGAGGCCAATCTGGAAAGCCACGGGTCGTGGCAGAAGGATAACAAGATCGAGCCGAGCTGGGTGGTGCCCGGCGACCGGCCGGACTGGCGCGACTGCGTGCTGGACCGGGCCCGTTCGATGCTGGAGCGCGACAAGAACCACGCCTCCATCCTGATCTGGTCCTGCGGCAATGAAAGCTTCGGCGGCCGCGTCATTTACGATATGTCGAACTGGCTGCGGGCGCGCGATCCCTCGCGGCTGGTCCATTACGAGGGCATCTTTCACGACCGGCGGTATGACGACACATCCGAC
Source organism: Martelella mediterranea (assembly GCA_003001975.1). GTDB lineage: Bacteria > Pseudomonadota > Alphaproteobacteria > Rhizobiales > Rhizobiaceae > Martelella > Martelella mangrovi. The sequence goes on along the minus strand of PVUG01000008.1, from coordinate 196,937 downwards.
ATGGAAAGCCGGATGTATGCGCGGCCCGGGGATGTCGAGGCGTGGCTGAAAGACGACCCTCAAAAGCCGTTCATCCTGTGCGAATATACCCATGCCATGGGCAATTCCTGCGGCGGTATGCATCTTTATACCGATCTTGCCGACAAATATCCGCACTATCAGGGCGGCTTCATCTGGGACTATATCGATCAGGCGCTGGCGTTGGGCGATGGCGTATCGGACCGCCGGCTTGGTCTGGGTGGCGATTTCGATGACCGGCCGTCCGATTATACCTTCTGCACCGATGGCATCGTGACCGCGTGGCGGGAGGAAACGCCAAAAGTTCAGGAAGTCAGGGCGCTCTATCAGCCTTTCGCCATCAGTCCTTCGCGTGGGGCGGTGACGATCCGCAACCGCAACCTGTTCGTCTCTTCCGCCGCATTGTCGCTTGGCATCCGGCTTTTGAAGGATGGCGTCGCGGTGTTTTCAACCACGATGGAACCGGAGATTGCGGCGGGTGAAATCGCGACCGTGCCGTTCGATCTACCCGACGATCTTGCACCCGGTGAATATGCCGTACAGGCATCGCTGTGCCTGAAGGCGAAAACGCTGTGGGCGGAAGCCGGCCATGAGGTCGCCTTCGGCGAACATGTCTTCCAGGTGGAGGGCGATGTTGCAGCTTCCGCGCCGGTGGCGTTGAAGCCCATCCGCGGTGATCTTCACCTCGGTGTTGAAACGCCGGACTATTCTGCACTGTTTTCGGAAATCTTCGGCGGCATGACCTCGCTGAGGGCGGACGGCATCGAGTTCATGCGCCGCCCGCCGCGCCTCACCTTCTGGCGGGCGATGACCGACAATGACCGCGGCCGCAATCACGGCTTCGATTGTGCTGTCTGGCAGGCGGCAAACCTTTATTACAAGCGCGGGCCGGTGGTGGTTGACGCTGAGGGCGACGAGCCATCCGTGCGTTACCGTTTCACGCTGCCCGGTCTTGCTGTTGAGCCGGAGGTCACCTATCGGGTCGGGCGCGACGGGCGTATCCATGTCACGGCTGATTTTCCGGGGGGCGAGGGGCTGCCAAATCTGCCGGTCTTCGGCCTGCAGTTCACCATGGCGCCGGCATTCGACCGCTTCCGTTATTACGGGCTCGGGCCGGAGGAAAACTATGCCGACCGGTGCCGCGGCGCGCGTCTGGGTATCTACGAGCGGTCCGTTGCCGGCAATCTCACGCCCTATTCGGTGCCGCAGGAATGCGGAAACCGCACGGGTACGCGTTTTGCCGAGGTGATGGATGAAAACGGCCGGGGCCTGCGCTTTGTCGCCGAAGGAAAGCCGTTTGAATTCAACGCGCTGCCCTATGGCACGATGGAGCTTGAGACGGCGGAACGGCCGGAGGAACTGCCGCCGGTTACCAAAACGGTGGTGACGATCGCCGCGCGGCAGATGGGTGTCGGCGGCGATGACAGCTGGGGCGCGCCGGTGCACGACCCCTACAACATACCTTCCAATGAACCGCTTTCTCTCGCATTCTCTGTCGTGCCGATCGGTTTAAAAGGCAATTCGTGATTTCAGGGCACGTTTCGTGCTGACAAGGAGATTGATGAAATGGCAATACTCGTAACAGGCGGCGCCGGCTATGTCGGCAGTCACATGGCCCATGCACTGGTCGACCGCGGCGAAGATGTCGTGGTGATCGACGATCTGTCGACCGGGCACCGCGAACTGATCCCGGAGAAGGCGAAGCTGGTTGAAGGCGACATTGCCGACAAGAAGCTGGTTTCCAAGCTGATCGCCGATGAAAACATCAACGCCATTGCCCATTTCGCCGGCTCCATCGTGGTCTCTGATTCCGTCTCCGATCCGCTGACCTATTACGAAAACAACACGGTCAAATCGCGCGCGCTGATCGAAACGGCGGTTGCCGCGAAGGTCGAGGCCTTCCTGTTTTCCTCCACCGCTGCCGTCTACGGCGAGCCGGGCGTCGATCTGCTGGACGAGGAGCAGAACCTGCAGCCGGTTTCGCCCTATGGCTGGTCCAAGCTGATGACCGAGGTGATGCTGCGTGACAGTGCGGCAGCCTATGGCCTGAAATATGCGGCCTTGCGTTATTTCAACGTCGCCGGCGCCGATCCTCAGGGCCGTACCGGCGAGACCCGCGAGCACGCCACCCACCTGATCGAGATCGCCGCGCAGGCCGCCACCGGGCGGCGCAACCGCATGCAGATCTTCGGCACGGATTATCCCACGCCGGACGGCACCTGCTTGCGCGACTATATCCACGTTACCGACCTGATCGACGCCCATGTGAAGGCGCTGATGCACCTCCTGAACGGCGGCGACAATTTTGTCGCCAATTGCGGCTATGGCCACGGCTTTTCGGTGCTTGAGGTGGTCGGCGCCATCAAGCGCGTCTCCGGCGTCGATTTCCGCGTCGACATGGCCGAGCGCCGCCCCGGCGATCCGCCGGCGCTGGTGGCCGATTCCGCCCGGGTGCGCGAAATCCTCGGCTGGGAGCCGCAATATGACGATCTCGAAACCATCGTCCGCCACGCGCTGGCTTGGGAAGACCAGCTGGTGAAGGGCCGCGTCAAGCTGTAACAGAGAACCCGTCGAGGCCGGGCAGTCAGTGTCCGGCGTCGGCGGGCGAAACCTTGATCGCGCCGGGTTTGCGCATGATCAGCACCAGCGGCATCAGTGCGATGGTCACGAGCATCATCAGCTTGAAATCATCGAGATAGGCGATCATTGCCGCCTGCAGGTTGATTTCCGAATTGACCAGGAACACCAGAATCTGGTGGCCGAAGCCGGTTTTTTCCGCCACATCGGCAAGGCGCGGGCCGCTTTCGACGATCTTTGCGGTCATTTCCGTGCGGTTGGTGGCGATGTTCCAGGCAAGCACAGTGGACAGCAGCGAGATGCCGACGCTGGAACCGATATTGCGCACCAGGTTGAACACGCCGGCCGCCTCTGCCCGGTAGCGCGCCTCGAGCGTTGCATAGGCAAGCGCGGAGAGCGGCACGAACACGAGGCCGAGACCAAAACCCTGAATGATGCCGGTCACGATGATCGGCTGTTCGCCCATGCTGACGGAAAAACCGGTCATCATATGCATGGACCAGGCTGTGAGCGACAGGCCGAGCAGGATGGCGATGCGGCTATCGATCCGGTTGGAAAGCCGGCCATAGATCATCATCGCGATCATCGTGCCCAATCCGCGCGGGGCCATGATCAGGCCCGAACGGCTGGCGGTATAGCCGAGCACGTCCTGTAACATGGCCGGCAGCAGCGCCGAGCCGCCGAGGACCATGGCGCCGACCAGCGCGCTCAGGGCAAGGGCTGTCAGCAGGTTCTTGTCCTTGAGCACATGCAGTGAAATGAACGGGTCGCGGGCGTTGCGGATATGAATGCCGAAAACCCAGAGGCCGGAGACGAACAGGCCGGTCTCGATCCAGATCTCCGTCGACTGGAACCAGTCTTCGGCCTGCCCGCGGTCGAGCACCAGCTGCAGCGCGCCGATGGCAATGGCCAGTATGGCGAAACCGAAAAAGTCAAAGCGACGCACCTTTGGCGGCGTCTTTGGCAGGAACAGCATCATGCCGACAATGGCCAGAATACCGACCGGCAGATTGACGTAGAAGACATAGCGCCAGCCCCAGTTCTCCGTCAGCCAGCCGCCCAGTGTCGGGCCGATGATCGGGCCGAGCATGACGCCCATGCCCCATATGGCCATGGCCTGACCATGGCGTTCGCGGGGGTTGATGTCGAGCAGAACGGTTTGCGACAGCGGCACGAGGCAGGCGCCGAACAGGCCCTGGAGTACGCGGAACACGACCATTTCGTTGAGGCTTGATGCCATGCCGCAGGCCATCGAGGCGACAACGAATCCGGCTGCCGAGACAATAAAAACCTGCCGAAGGCCGAAGCGGTCAGACAGCCAGCCGGTGACCGGCGTGATGATTGCCGAGGCAACGATATAGGAGGTCAGAACCCAGGTGATCTGATCCTGGCTGGCGCCAAGCGAGCCGCGCATGGATGGCAACGCCACATTGGCAATGGTGGTGTCCAGCACCTGCATGATGGTTGCCAGCATGATGGATATGGACAACAGGCCCTTGAAGGGAACGTTGAGCATATCCATCGGCTCGGCCGTGGCGTCACTCATTCCGCGCACCGGTTGCGGCAATTGCCGTCTCGCCGAGACCAAGCGCAGCCAGCCCGTTTTCAACGAAGTGCGGCAGGCCGCGCGCATGTCCGGTATCGACGTCGACCGTGGCGCTCATGCCGATGCGCAGCGGCGGCGCGCCGTCATCGAGGTTGAGCGCGATGCGGACCGGAACGCGCTGGACCACCTTGACCCAGTTGCCGCTGGCGTTCTGGGCGGGGATCAGTGAAAAGGCCGAGCCGGTGCCGGCGCCGATGCTTTCAACCGAACCGCTGATGGTCGTGTCCGGATAGGCATCGATCGTGACTTCGACCGGCTGGCCGGCCCGCATGTGGGTCAGTTCCGTTTCCTTGAAATTCGCCTCGATCACGGTCGAAGCGGTTTCGACAAGGGTGAGCACGCTGGAAGCGGTGGAGACATACTGGCCGGGCCTGAGCGACGTGGTCTGGGTGACGATGCCATCGGCAGGCGCCGTGACCCTTGTGCGTTCCAGGTTGAGTTCGGCCGCCGAAAGCCTTGCAAGGGCGGCCATGACATCGGGATGTTTGTCGGTTTCGATTTCCGGATCGCCGCCAAGGGCGGCCCTGGCGCTGGCGACGTCCTGTCTGGCGCCGATGACCGAGCCTTCGGCTGTCTTCAGCGTCAGGTCGGCCTCGTCAAGCGCGGTCCGGCTGACTGCGCCTTGGCCAAGAAGCGTCTTCTGGCGGCTCTGGCGCGTGCGGGCGATATCCAGCGCCTTTTCGGCGGTGTCGAGCTGGGCAACGGCTTTCAGATAGTCGGTTTTCAGTTTCTCGACATCGAGTCTCGCCGAAGCGACCGCGGCTTTCGCCTGGTCGACGGCGTTTACATAGCTTGCATCGTCGATCCGGAACAGCAGGCTGCCTTTGTCGATCCGGTCGTTTTCGCCGGGGCCGATCGCGACAATCTCGCCGCTGACCTGCGGCACGATCCGCACCTGATCCTGGCTGACATAGGCATTTTCGGTCGAGACGATGCGTCCGCCGGTGACATAGACATAACCGCCGATGACGGCCAACAGCACCGGCACCGAGGCCATCAGGATAAGACGGCCCGGCCTGCGGCGTTTTGCGGAAACCGTGTTTGCATTATTTTCGTCGGCAGCCATTGTCTGCTCGACCGAAACATTCTGGTCGGAGGAACTGCTCATGACCTTTTCCTGGTAGAATGGCCGTTGTCGCGGCGGAATTGTCGGTCCTGCGGAATTGTCAATTGGGACATTGGCAAATAGGATACATTAATGTATCTAATATTACCGGTGTATCCTGTCAATAGGATTCATTGGTGTTTCTTATCGAGGTGTAGATGACGAATCCGAAGCCCGAGCGCAGACGTGGCGAAGCACTGGAAGCCGCGATCCTTGAGGCCGCGTGGGACGCGCTGATGGAAGCGGGCTATGCCGCGTTGACCATGGAGGTGGTCGCAAGGCGAGCAGGCACCAGTCGTCCGGTGCTTTACCGCCGCTGGCCGAACGTCGCAGAGCTGACGGTTGCGGCCATGCGCCACCATCTGGCGGCCAATCCGCTCGAGATTCCCGATACGGGCAATCTGAGAGACGATGTGATCGGCCTCATGCGCCACATCGTCGAACGGCGTACGCGCATGGGCTCGTTGATTTCGGTCGAGCTCAGCGGTTTCTTCCGCGAGACCAATTCCAGTCCGGCCAAGCTGAAAACCCAGATCGTCTCGCGCGAACAGCATGTCATGGAGATATTGCTGAGCCGGGCAATCGCGCGCGGCGAGATCGAGGACCGGGTTATTCGACCGCGCGTCATCTCGCTGCCGGTCGATCTTCTGCGCAACGAGATGATGATGACGCTGGAGCCGGCGAGCGATCAGTCGATTGCGGAGATCACGGACGAAATATTTCTGCCGCTTGTTGGTTATCGCGACGGCCGTGAATAGAGCCTGAGAAGATGAAGGCAGACGGAATTAGAGCCTGCCGATATAGTCGGCCAGCCGTTCGGCGGCGTCTTCCAGTTGGCCGGCATTGCGCAGGAAGCAGGCCCTGAGGAACGGTTCGCCGCCCGGCCCGAAGGCGGAGCCGGGTGCGAGGCCGACACCGGTCTTGTCGACGATATCCAGTGCTGCCCGGCGGCTGTCGGTGATGCCGTCGATCTTCAGGAAGGCATAAAGCGCGCCGTCGGGCTTCAGCGTCTCGACCCTGTTGGTGGCCAGAAGCCGGTCGCAGAGAATGTCGCGGCCGGCGCGGGCGCGCTCGAAATTCTCGGCAATGACATGGTCGCCGTCGCGTATGGCGGCAAGCGCGCCCTGCTGCATGAACTGGGCAACGCCGGAGGTGGTGTATTGCACGAGGTTTTCGATGGTGTCGCCGATTTCCGGCGGTGCCACCAGCCAGCCCACACGCCAGCCGGTCATCGACCAGTTCTTGGAAAACGAATTGACGAACACGATCCGGTCGCCCTCTTCCATGATGTCGAGGAAGGAGGGCGCACGGCCGCTGACGAAATGATAAAGGGCGTAAATCTCGTCCGCCAGGATCCAGATGCCATGCCGCCGGGCAATCTCGAGAAGGGCGGAAAGATCTGGAAGGCTTGCCGTCCACCCGGTCGGATTGGCCGGCGTGTTGACGAAGATCATCCGGGTTTTGTCGGTGATCGCCGCTTCCACCCGGGCCGGATCGAGGTTCCAGCGTCCGTCGGTAAATTCGAGCGGCACGCCGACCTGTCTTGCGCCCGACACGCCGAGAGCGGCTGCGATGTTCGGCCAGGCGGGGGTGAAATAGATCGCCTCCTCGCCGACATCCGTCATCGCCTCGACCATGATCTTGATCGCGTGCATGCCCGAACCGGTGACATAGATATGCTCAGGCGACAGTTTTGCGCCGAAATGGCGGGCATAATAATCGGCGATTGCCGCGCGCAGCGGCGGAATGCCGCGCTGATGGGTATAGAAGGTTTCGCCATTGTCGAGCGCAACCCTGGCCGCGTCGGAGATGAACTGCGGCGTCGGCAGATCGCCTTCGCCGGCCCACAGCGGCAGAAGATTGTCGCGCTCGCGGCCATAATTGATGATTTCGACGATGCCGCTTTCCGGCGCTTGCGTGGCCCTTCGGCTGAGGCTGTCTGTCAATGTCATGCAGGGTTCTCCGTGGTCATCCTGTTGTAATGCGCAGAACCGTCTGCGTTCCATCAAATTCGAGCCTGGAATCATTGTTTTTTGTGATGGTTCCTGCTGCAACAGTCGCATTTCAAACCGGGCGTCAATAGCCTATGGTGAAACCGGTCCCGAAGGGAGGCGTTTCATGCTGCCGGGCTGGCTGATATTGTTGGCGGCGCTGCTTTACATCATGCTGCTGTTTGCCGTGGCGAGCTATGGCGACCGGCGGGCAAAGCGCGAGCTTGCGCCACGGTCGGGCCGCAACTTCGTCTATGCGCTGTCGCTGGCCGTCTATTGCACCTCATGGACCTATTTCGGCGGGGTCGGTCTTGCCTCAACGCGCGGGCTGGAATTTCTAGGTATCTATATCGGCCCCATTCTGGTGTTCACCGTCGGCATGCCGGTGGTCCGGCGTATCGTCTCACTTGCAAAATCCGAAAAGCTGACCTCCGCGGCCGATTTCCTCGCCGCTCGTTATGGCAAGAACCCGATCGTGGCGGGACTTGTGGCGCTGATCTCGCTGGCGGCCGCCATTCCCTATATCGCGCTGCAACTGAAAGCGGTCTCGGATTCGGTTTCGGTCATGGTCGGCGGCACGGTTGACCTCTCTTCTCTCGGTGCGGCCTTCGGTGTCGGCCTGCCGCTGGTCGTCACGCTGGCGCTGGCAAGTTTTGCCATCGTCTTCGGCACCCGCCATACGGACGCGACCGAGCATCAGGACGGGCTGATCCTGGCGATCGCGATGGAATCGGTCGTCAAGCTGGTGGCCTTCGGTTCGGTGGGCCTGTTCGTGCTGTTCGTGCTGTTCGACGGGCCGGCGGATCTTCTGGCCGCCGCCCGGGACAACGTGGCGGCGTCGGCCGCGCTCACCTATGAAACGCCGATCAGCCGCTGGGTGCTGCTCACGGTCCTCTCCGGCTTCGCCATCCTGCTGTTGCCGCGCCAGTTCCATGTCACGGTCGTTGAAAACCGCAGCGAGGGAGAACTGAACCTCGCCCGTTTTCTGTTTCCCGCCTATCTGATTGCGATCAACCTTCTGGTCATGCCGGTTGCCATCGGCGGTGCGGTGATACTAGGTCCGGAGGTCGATCCCGATCTTTACGTGCTGCAATTGCCGCTCACCCAGGGCCAGCCGCTGATCTCGCTGATCACCTTTCTCGGCGGGTTTTCGGCGGCAACGGCAATGGTCATCGTCGCCTCCGTGGCGCTTGCCATCATGCTGTCCAACGATATCATCACCCCGATCCTGCTCAGACGGCGGATGATTGCCGGTGAGGCGCACCGCCAGGATTTCCATTCGCTGCTGCTCAATATTCGCCGGGCGTCCATCCTCGGCGTCATGCTGCTCGGCTATGCCTATTATCGTCATATCGATGGCGACCGGGGCCTGTTTTCAATCGGGCTTCTGGCATTCGCGGCGATTGCGCAAGTGGCGCCGGCGCTGTTCATCGGCCTTGTCTGGCGCACCGCCAATGCACGCGGCGCCATACTCGGGCTTTCGCTCGGTTTTCTCACCTGGGTCTATCTCCTGTTTGTGCCAAGTCTCGGCGGTCCGGATCACTCGGCGATTGCAGGCGAGGTGATGAATTTTATCCTGCCGGGAACGGGCCTGTTCACCGGACCGGATGCCGATATCCTGCTAAACGTCACCTGCCTGTCGCTGCTCATCAATGTCGCCGGTCTCGTGCTCGGGTCGCTCAGCCGTCAGGCCCGGCCGCTGGAGCGCATCCAATCGGGCATTTTCGTCAAGCGCCAGCCACGCTGGCAGTCGTCGGCGCGCGGAATCGGCACGGGCGTTTCCGTCGGCATGCTGCGCGAAACGCTGAACGGCTATCTCGGCACGGAGCGCACCGCCCGTTCCTTTGCGACCTTCGAACGCAATGCCGGCCGCCGGATGAGCGATGATGAACAGGCCGATATGGCGCTCATTCACTTCTCCGAACAATTGCTCGGCAGCGCCATCGGCTCGTCCTCGGCGCGGCTTGTGTTGTCGCTGGTGCTGCAACGTGCGGAGGCTGCCTCGGGCGATGCCGCCTTCCTGCTCGATCAGGCAAGCGAGGCGCTGCAATATAATCAGGGCCTGTTGCAGACCGCTTTGGCCCAGATCGATCAGGGGATCGCCGTTTTCGATGCATCGAACCGGCTTACCGTCTGGAACAAGCGTTTTCGCGCGCTGCTTAATCTGCCGGAGGAAGTCGGCCAGGTGGGCTATCCGCTGATCAACATCATGGGCCGGCTGTCCTCGCGCGGGGATCTGACCGGCGACGAGGCGCGCGAGGCGCTCAGGCGTCTGCGCGCCCATGAAAGCGCCTTTCCGATGGTGCTCGACAGTGGGCGGCGGATCATCGAGGTACAGTCGCGTGCCATGCCGGAAGCCGGCATGGTCGTCACCTTCACCGACGTCACGCAACGGGTGGAAGCCGATCTGGCGCTCAAACAGGCCAATGAAACGCTGGAGCAGCGTGTTGTGGCCCGCACGGCCGAACTCACCGAGGTCAACAAGGCGCTGAGGGTTGCGCGGGCCGCAGCAGACGAAGCCAATATCGGCAAGACCCGGTTTTTTGCCGCTGCCGGTCACGATATCCTGCAGCCGCTCAATGCCGCGCGGCTTTATGCCACCGCGCTTGGCGAGCGCATGCCGGCTGAGGGGGAAGAACGCGCATTCACTGACAAGATCGATTCCGCATTGCAGTCGGTCGAGGATATTCTCGGCGCCGTTCTCGATATTTCCCGGCTCGACGCGGGCGCGATGAAACCGCATTTCACGGCAGTGAACCTCGGCGACATGCTGAAACGGGTTGAGACCGATTTCCGCCCGCTGGCCGATGAGCGCGGACTGACATTCACAGTGGTGAAATCTTCGCTCAAGGTGCGTTCGGACACCCAGGGCCTCAGGCGGCTGGTGCAGAACCTGGTGTCGAACGCGATCAAGTATACGATGACCGGCAAGGTTCTGGTTGGCGTGCGCCGTCGCGGCGATCATGCGGTGATCGAGGTGCATGATACCGGGATCGGTATTCCGGCCTCGAAGGCGGAAACCGTGTTCGGCGAATTCACCCGTCTGGACGAAGGCGCGCGTGCTGCGCAGGGTCTCGGTCTCGGTCTTTCAATTGTCGACCGGCTTTCCCGCATGCTTGCCCATCCGGTTTCGCTGGCTTCGCGGCCGGGCGAGGGAACGGTCTTCAGGATTACCGTGCCGCTGGCCGAAGCCGGCACGGAGACAGCGGCACAGGCGGGCAGGGCGGCAGGTCGATTGCCGGATCAGGCAATCTCCGGGCTCAAGGTGCTTTGCATCGACAATGAGATGGCCATACTGGAAGGCATGCGCGTGCTGCTCGGAGGCTGGGGGGCTGAGGTCTACACCGCCGCGAATGCCGATGCCGCCTGCGCTCTTGAAACGCGCCCCGATGTCATCATCGCCGATTATCATCTCGATGGCGGAGACAGCGGGGTGCAGGCGGTCATCAGCCTGCGGGAGCATTTCGCACGTCATATCCCGGCGCTGCTCTTGACCGCCGACCGGACGCAGGATGTCCGCGATCTGGCGGTGGAAGAGGATATCGTCGTGCAGCACAAGCCGCTGAAACCGGCGCTCCTGCGCGCCTTCCTCAACCAGATCGCGATTTTTCACAGGGCGGCGGCCGAATAGGACCGCCACCCCGGAGATCTAAAGCGCTTCCTTCAGCTGCTTGCGCCAGCGCAGTGATGACCAGAGCGACAGTCCGATCAGGCCTGCGCCGACAAGGCCGGTTACCGCTTCGGGAATATGAACGAGCGTCTGGGTGAACATGATCACCGCCAGCACCAGGATCGCATAGAAGGCGCCATGTTCGAGAAAACGGAAATGCGAGAGCGTCTGGCGATCAACGAGCAGGATTGTGAGCGAGCGCACATACATGGCGCCGATCCCGAGCCCGATGGCAATCACCAGCAGGTTCTTGGTGAGCGCGAAAGCACCGACCACGCCGTCGAAGGAAAAGCTGGCATCGAGGACCTCCAGATAGATGAAGGCGCCGAGCCCGCCCTGGGCGGCCGTCTTTGCCGCCTTTGCCTGACTGGCGTCGAGAAACCCGCTCAGGATTTCGACGGCCAGAAAGGTGATCAGGCCGTAAAGAGCCGGGTAGAGAAAATCCTCGGACCGTTCTTCCGCCACAAGCCCGGAGAAGATCAGAATGACGATAAGCGCAATCCCGATTTCAATACCCTTGATCGAGGCGGAGCGGGCCATCGGCTCTTCTAGCCATGGCAGCCAGTGCACGTCCTTGTCGCAATCGAAGAAATAGGTCAGCCCGACCATCAGCAGGAAGGTGCCGCCAAAGGCGGCAATCGAAAGATGGGCGTTGTGCATGATCGCGGCGTAGGCGCGCGGCTCGGCAAAGGCGAGGTGCACCGCGGCGAAAGGGCCGATTTTTGCCGCGAGCGCGACGATGACCAGTGGAAACAGCAGCCGCATGCCGAAAACGGCAATCAGAATGCCCCAGGTCAGGAAGCGCCGCTGCCATGCATGGCTCATGGCCTTGAGCTTGTTGGCGTTGACGACGGCATTGTCGAAGGACAGCGAGATTTCAAGGACAGCCAGCACGGCCGTGATGAACAGGAAGGTGAGGGCGCCGCTGAACCCGAAGCTGAAATAACCATAGATGCTGCTGGCCAGCAGGCCGGCGACGGTGATGATGAAGGCCCATTTGAAATAGGAAAGGGTGGAGGTCATGGCCGCGCCTCCGGTGTTTCAGGAGCGTGGCAACGGGTAAAAGCGCATACGTTGAACGCATGCGTCACGGGTAACGGGATTTGAAGCATGATAAACATGTCCGCCGGCTAATTTGCGGGCGGTACCGACATCACGAGAGCGCCGTCAAACTCTCGCCAGAGGGGCCCGGCACCGGGTTTGCCGTCTGCATTCCGTCAGCGTCCCCTGAAAAGAACAGGTCTCAATCCCCGTGGGAGGCGTCTCCGGCCGGCCGTTTTTTGCGGGCCGGTCAAGAATGCGATCGACAGATACAGAGATAGCGAACCGGCGCAAGGCGTCAACCCCTGCGGTCAAGGCGCGGGCAAAAGCTGCCGACGATTTCAGCGCACGAGCGCCGCAAAACGAATGATCGCCCGGTTCCCGCGACTGTCCTTTGCACAACGTCCCGTCGTCGCCGGTTTTTCAGCTTGCCGGAAAGCCGGCGGTGGTGGTAATGAACGGCGGCGGGCCGTTTCGGTTCTGCGGGTATGATGTAATGGTAGCCTGTCAGCTTCCCAAGCTGAACGCACGGGTTCGATTCCCGTTACCCGCTCCAGTGATTTTAGATAGTTATTCCAGAAGCGTTTCACTCGTTACACTCGGTCGATTTTGGCAGCCGGATGCTAACTCTCGCTTCCGCGATTCTTCTGGACACTACCAGCTTGTCGCCGTGAGCGTATCGTTCTGTCATATTCACAGTCGTATGCGTCGACAATATCTTGGCGCCTTCTAGAGTTGACCTGTAGTCCGTTTCACAGCCCGGGGTTTCAGCAGCTTGAAAAGCGGGGTCTGGGACAGAATGATCACGATGCAGACCAGCAGCAGCGACAGCGACAGCGGGCTGGTCAAGATGCCTGTGAAGAAGGCGCCGAGGTCTTCGCGTTCAGAGATGATCGCACGGCGCCAGTTGTCGTCCAAGAGGCGCGACAGGATCACGCCCAGGATCACTGGCCCCAGCGGATAGCCGTAATGCCGCATGAAATAGCCGAAGACTCCGAAACCCAGCATCCAGTAGACATCGGTGACCGAGTTGTTGACCGCATAGGCGCCGACGACCGACAGCAGCATGATGAGCGGGATCAGCACCGCGCGCGGCATCTCGACGATCTTGGTGAAGAGCTTGATCCCCGACAGGCCGCAGATCAGGATAAAGACATTGGCGGTCAGCAGCGCGCCGACGATGAACCAGAACATCTGCGGCTGATCGACCATGAGCATCGGGCCGGGGTTCAGCCCGTGGATGAAAAGTGCCCCGATCATGATCGCGGTCACCGCGTCGCCGGGGATGCCGAGCGTCATCATCGGCACGAAGGCCCCGCCCACCGCGGCATTGTTTGCCGTCTCGGGCGCCACCAGCCCTTCCATCGCACCGGTGCCGAAGGGGCGTGTCGGGTTTTTGGTCACGCGCTTGGCGTGGTCGTAGGCCATGAGCGCCGCGATGTCGCCGCCGGTGCCGGGAAGGGCGCCGATGATGACTCCGATCGAGGAGGTTTGCAGCGACAGTGGCAGGTATTTCCGCACGGTCCCCCAGGACGGTATGATGCGGTCGATCTTCTGCCGCATCACCTCGGCGTTGACATGGTGGAGTTGCAGCAGCGCTTCGGAGATGCCGAACATGCCGATCATCACAGCGATGAAGGAGATGCCGCCCTCCATGATCTGAAAATCAAAGGTGAAGCGTTCGGCAAAGGTGAGCGGGTCGCGGCCGACCGTGCCGATGGCGATGCCCAGGGCACCGGCGAAAATACCCTTGAGCAGGCTGCCTGCGGAAAGCGAGCCCACCAACAGGATGCCCAGCACTGCGAGCAGCATGTAGTCGCGCGGCTGGAAGGTCAGCGCGAACTCGGCGACGAAGGGTGCCGCCAGAGCCAGAACGGCGATCCCCACGAGCCCGCCGAAGAAGGACATGACGGTGGTGACGCCGATGGCCTCGCCGGCCTCGCCGCGCTGTGCCATGGGATAGCCGTCCATGGCCGTGGCGATGGCCGAGGGCGCGCCGGGAATGTTCAGCAGGATCGCCGTGCGCGAGCCGCCATAGACGCCGCCCATGTAGATGCCCACCATCAGCGAGATCGCCGGGTAGACATCCCAGGCAAAGGTGAAAGAGATCAGGATAGAGACCGCCATGGTGACGGACAGGCCCGGAATCGCGCCGATATAGACGCCGAGGAAGGTGCCCAGTCCCACCAGAAGAAGAAGCTCCGGTTGCGTGAAGACGGTGAGAAGCGCCAGCAGGGTATCCATCATTTCGCTCCTCCGCCGGTGCTGAGGTTGCGGAAGAATTGCAGCAGTTCTGCCTCCGGCACGATGCCGGCGGGCATCAGTACGGTAAAGACGATACGGAAGACCACCCAGATCAGCAGCAGGCTGCCCAGCGAGACCGATAGGGTGAAGCCCCAGCCACGGCCGGAGAGATACTTGATCGCCACGACCAGAAAGAGCGCAGCGGTCGGCAGGAAGCCCAGCGGCACCAGCAGCAGGCCGAAACAGACCAGCAGCGCACCGAAGAGGATCACTTTGAACGGCAGGATGTCGCGCGCCAGGCTCTCCGTCGACACTTTCGGCAGCCGCGCGGTGCGCCACACGATGACAAGCGCCGAAACCGCCATTGCCGCCGTTGTCGCCATCGGGACGGCTCCCGCCGAGGACAACGCCTCGAAGCCGGCGATGCCGTACGCCTCCCAAAGCAGATAGAGGCTTGCCGCGAGCAGGAACAGGGCGAAGGCCAGCTCTCCGGGTCGGCGCTCTGCCTCATAGCCGCCGGGCGTGGCGTCGGATGTGCCGTCATGATGATCGGCGTCACCGCGATAGTCGATTTTCATGGGAATCTCCTCTGGCAGAGCCATCGCTGGCGGGCGGCTCTGCGGGCCGTCCCCGGCAGCGCCGGCCGGTACCGAACGGTGCCCACGCCGGGGCGCCGTTCGGCCTTCATATCATACCGTTTCCCGGTTGATGCGCCGCGGCTCAGGGGCGCGGAATGTCGAATTCTTCGGGCGATTTTTTCGAGAAGCCCGCGTCATGCACCAGCCAGGAGGAGGTGGACCGGTAGCTTTCGAGGAAATCCATCGCCTCGTCACCGGCGATCGACATGACGATGAAGCCGCGATCTTCCATCAGCTTGATGAAGTCGGGATTTTTGGCACCTTCGGCATAGGCGGCTTGCAGTTTGGCCACGACCTCGTCCGGCGTGCCTTCCTTGACGAAAACGCCGAAGAAGGGGCCCCAGGGCAGGTAATCGGCGAAACCGGGGATCTCCTCGGTGATCGGCACGACGCCAGGCAGCAGATCGTTGGGCTGGGTGTCGACCAGACCGATGACCTTCATGCGCCCGGCTTTCACGCCTTCGATGGCAGCCCCCAGCACCGCGGGCATCACGTCGATGGCGCCGCCCTGAAGAGCGGTTAGCGCGGGGCCGTCGCCGTCATAGGGCACGCGGGTGAACTCGACATCCTCCTGGTTGGTCAGCATGGCGAGCACGATCGAGGTCAGTCCGCCGGGACCGGTCGAACCGACACGGACCTCGCCGGGGTTGGCCTTGGCGTATTCGACGAATTCCGTCATCGTGTTGTAGGGCGCGTCATTGTTGGCGACGAACATCGGCAAGCCGCGCGCCAGCACGCTGATCGGCACCATATCGGTGTAATCGTCGGTACCGAGGCCGAGAACCTTGTACATCTGCGGGTTCTCGGCGCCCATCAGCAGCGTATAGCCGTCGGCCTTCTGCTGCTGGACGTAGCGCAGGGCGATGGCGCCCACGCCGCCGGTCTTGTTCTGCATGACGATATTGCCGCCGAGCGCCTCGGCTGCATGCGGCGTCACCGCGCGCATCACCGTGTCTGTGGAGCCGCCGGCTCCCCACTGGATGATCCCCTGGATCTCCTTCGCGGGATAATCGGCGGCGAACGCGCTGCCGCCGGTCATGGCCAGCAGAGTCAGGCCTGCAAGTAACGTTTTCATTGTTTTCCTCCCATTGATTGACGGCCCTATGCCGCCGCTTTTTCTGCCGGATCCGAGGGCAGCCCCTCTCCCAGCAGGAAATCCACCAGCCTTTCGGCTTCGGCGTTGAACATGCCCGCCCCGGTCATCGTGTTGCAGCCCCTGGCGCGTGCGGCGGCCACCATGGGCGACACTTCAGGGCGAGTGATGGCATCGGCGACGAAGGTCTCAGGTGACATCAGCGCGGGATCGGAGGGGAAGGGGTCGCCCTCGCGCATACCGCAGGGGGTGACGTTGGCCACCAGATCCATGCCCGTTGGGTTGTTGCCGCCAGCCGCGACGCGTCCGGGGAACTTCTTGTCCAGCGCCGCGACAATGCGCGACAGCCGCGTCTCGTCGAGATCGGAGATGGTCAGATGCGCGGCGTCACGATCCAGGATTTCGAAAGCCACGGCGCTGCCCGCGCCGCCGGCGCCGATCAGCAGCGCCGTCTTGCCCGCCGGCTCGAAGCCGAGTGCCTTGATCCCGTCGAGGTAACCGATGCCATCGACATTGTCGCCGATGAAGCGGCCCTCTGAATCCTTGTGGATGACATTCACCGACCCGACAAAGCGGGCGCGGTCGCTGACCACGTCGCAAAAGGCGAGCGATGCCATCTTGTGCGGGATCGTGATCACCAGGCCGCGAACGTTCTGCACGTGGCGAAAGCTTTCCATGGCGGCGGACACGTGATCGGCATGGATGTGCAGCGGCGGTACGAGCGCGTTGACGCCGCGCGCGGCCAGGATTTCACTCAGGAAGCGCGGAGAGCGGACCTGCGCAATGGGATCCCCGATCACCGGGAACAGGATGGTTTCGCCGTCAAGCTGCACGGGTCTGTCCTTTCTCTTGATGCGAACGGGCGGCGGCATGGCGTCCGGCGATGGCGCCGAAGACGAGACCGGGACCCAATGTGATGCCTGGGCCGGGATAGGTGCCGCCCATGATGGAATGCAAGTCGTTGCCCACTGCATAGAGCCCGCCGATCACGCTGTCGTCGTCGCGTAACAGTCGGGCCTGGGGGTCGCCGCGCAAGCCTTGTGCTGTGCCGATATCGGCGGGTTGCAGGCGCACTGCGTAGAACGGCGCGGTGGCTATCCGGCCCAGCGTCGGATTCGGAGTGACCGTCGGGTCGCCGTTATTGCGCTGGTAGGGCGATCCGCCCCGGCCAAAGCTTGCATCCTCGCCCTTTTCCGCGGCCGCGTTGATATCGGCGATGCTGGCAGCGAGCGCCTGCGGATCGGTGCCGGTCCTGGCGGCCAGCTCGTCCAGCGTCTGCGCTTCGATCAGATAGCCATCTGCGACATGAGGTTTCGGATTCTCGCCGCCCGGGTGGACCATGCCCAGCCCGAATTTCGCCAGCGTCGGCGCATCGGTGACGATCCAGGCGCCGGCAGTGTCGGGGCCGCCCGCCAGCATCGCCTTGCCAAAGGCATGGTACGAGAGCGTCTCGTTCACGAAGCGGCGGCCTTTGAGGTCGACACAGACGGTGCCGGGTTTCGAACGGTCGAGTACGAAATGCGGGAAGACCGCGGTGCTGCCGTCGGCGCGGCGGCGGGTAGAGCAGGGTGCCCAGAAGGCGCTCTGGTCGTTGCCCTGTCCGTAGCCGGCGCCGAGGGCGAAGGCCAGGTCGTGCATGGTTCCGGTGTGGCCGGGAGCCGAAGGGCTTTCGGCGGGCAGGGTGTCGGGCAGATAGGCGGCGCGGCGGCTTTTTGAGCGTCCGAAACCGCCGGTGGCGAGGATGACGCCGCCGTCCACGGACACAGCACGTTCCTTGGTGCCCGCCCGCAGGCGCAATCCGGTCACCTGACCGCCGGCTTCGGTCAGTGCTGTCACTTCGGTGCTGCGCAGGATGTCGACGTTCAGATCCAGCGCGGAGGCCAGAAGCCTGGCCACCAGGGCGCCGCCCATGACCACCCGCGTGTGCCGGCCATGTAGCGCGCGGTCGCGCATGTAGCGGGTCACGATCCTGGTCACATGCAGGAAGCTGGCCGGGGATTTGTAGCGGTTCAGCAGGTGGCCGATATCCACCCGGTCGATATTCATGCCGCCGAGCACGGTGAATTCCGGAATCGGCGGACGGATCATGTTGCGCGCGGCACCCATGGCGCGGGTGTCGAAGGGCACCGGCTCGATCGCGCGGCCATTCAGCGTGGGGTTGGGGTGATCCCATTCGTAATCGGGGTGACGCGGATAGGGGCGGAACTGCACCTGCGTGCGCGCCTGAAGCGTGGCGATGGCCTCGGGTGCGGCGTCGAGGAAGGCCTCGCGCATGTCGCGATTGCCGAAATTGCCCACGACGCTGTCGAGGAAGGCGGAGACCTTTTCGCGGGAATCGTCGGGATTCACCGTGCGCCCGGTTTCGGTGCCCGGCACCCAGACCGTGCCGCCGGAGAGTGCCGAGGTGCCGCCTATATAGTCTGTCCGTTCGACCAGAATGACGCGCGCGCCTTCGAGCGCGGCAAAGATCGCCGCGCTGAGGCCGGCCGCGCCCGAGCCGATAACGGCGACATCGTAACGGTCAGCGATGCTGTTGATGGAAATATCGGCCATGTCGTCCTCCCTGACGCCTGGTGACCGGCCCGCCTCCTGCGAGCCTTCGAATCGCGTCTGAACCCACCATTGTCATAAAATGACATACCATTCCATTTTTTAATAGTCTTCACATTCGGATTTTTTTTCCATATTGTTGGGCAAACAACAACGAGAGGCCTGTTATGAGCAGCGCATTGGAAAAAGGACTGGGTGTTATCAGCTTTCTGGCCGAACGGCCCGAAGGGGCTTCAGTGAGCGAGATCGCCAAGGCACTGGATTTACCCCCGTCGGGCGTGCATCGCCTTTTGAAAGAGCTGGAAACGCTCGGCTACACGCGCCAGAGCCGCGAGCATGGCGATTACATGCTGACGCTGAAGCTGGCGACCAACGGGCTGGCCTTCCTCGCCCGCACCGGCATTCCTGACCTGAGTCAGCCGATTCTCGACCGGCTGGCGCAGTCGACGAAAGAGCTCATCCGGATGGCCTTGTTCGACGGCGAGGAACTCGTCTGGGTCGGTGTCTCGCAGGGCGCGACTTCGGGGCTGCGCTATGATCCCGACGCGGAGCACGGGCAAATCGTGCACCTTGCCTCCGCCTCCGGCGGGCAGGCCTGGCTGTCGGGGTTGAGCGATGACGAGGCCGTCGCCTCGGTGATGCGGCAGGGGCTCGAAAGACCCGGCGGTTCCGGTGTTTCGGCGCCCAAGGGTGTGGCCGAGCTGTTGCAGATCGTGCAGACCGCGCGGGCACAGGGCTACGCGCAGAACACCTCCAGCTTCATGCTCGGGATGGCGGCTATTGCCGTGCTGATTCGCCATCCCGATACCGACGAGCCGATTGGCACCGTATCGATTGCCGGCCCATCGGCCCGGGCGACACCCGATCTGTTGCACTCATTCCTTCCGGAGCTGCGGCAGGCTTCGAAGGATCTGGCGGAGGCCAGCCTGGCGGGACGCAGCTTTACCCGCTGGTACGACGAAACCATGGGGCGCCGGCTGACGCAGTCCCGGACGGGAGAAAGGCGCGAGCGGTCGTGACGCAAGAGGGGAGGAGCATCGATGCGCGCCCCGAGTCGGGAGCGAGCTACGATCTGCTGGTTGTCGGATCGGGTGCCGGTGGGCTTGCTACGGCGGTGACCGCCGCCGATCTGGGCCTGTCCGTCGCCGTGCTGGAGAAGGCGTCGGTGCTGGGCGGGACCTCAGCCTGGTCGGGCGGCTGGCTATGGGTGCCGCGCAATCCTCTGGCGGTCGAAGCCGGGATCGACGAACCGCCCGAAGCGCCGCTGAATTATCTTGCCGGGATCATGGGCAACCGCGTGAGCGATCCGCGGATAAAGACCTATCTCGACACCGGCCCCGAGATGGTGCGGTTTTTCCGCGACCGCTCCGCCGTGGACTGGATCGACGGCAACAAGGTTCCCGATTTTATCGAAAGGCCGGGCGCCGCTGCCGGTGGCCGCTCGGTCTGTGCCGCGCCATTCGACGGGCGGCGGCTCGGGCCCTGGATTGCCAAGCTGAGGCCGCCGCTCGATGTGATCTCGCTGGCTGGTATGGGCATCGCTTCGGGCAAGGATATGGCGCATTTCTTCAAGGCGACGCGTAGCCCGGCCTCGACGTTTTACGTGGCGCGGCGGCTGGCGAAACACGGGATCGACCTGGTGCAGCATGGGCGCGCCATGCAACTGGTCAACGGCAATGCGTTGGTGGCGGGGCTTATGCGGTCCTGTCTGGATCGGGGGGCGGAGCTTTTCACCGATGCCGGCGTCACGGCGCTGCTGCATGACGAGGGACGGGTTACCGGCGTGACCCTGGCAGATGGCACCCGGCTGCACGCGCGGCGCGGTGTTGTCCTGGCCACCGGCGGCTTTCCCCATGATCCGGAGACACAGGCACGGCTGTTCGGATCCGATACCGGTCCGGCCCATTACTCGGCTGCGACGGAGGACAACACCGGCGACGGGATTCGCCTTGGCATCAAGGTCGGCGGCCACCTGCGCGAGGACCTGGCCAATGCGGGTGCCTGGGCGCCGGTCTCGCTGGTTCCCGACGGCAAAGGGGGCTTTGCCCATTTCCCCCACCTGATCGACCGCGCTAAGCCGGGCATCATAGCGGTGCGCGGCCGGGGTGAGCGCTTTGCCAACGAAGCCGACAGCTATCACGCTTTCATGCGCGCGCTGTTCGATGCCACCCCGGCCGGTGAGGCGCCCGAATGCTGGCTGATCGCCGATCATCCGGCGCAGCGTCGCTGGGGACTGGGCTGGGCGCGACCCTCGCCTTTCCCGCTGGCTCCCTTCCGGCGCTGCGGCTACCTGCGGTCGGGCCGCACGCTGAAAGATCTGGCACGGCGCTGCAATCTCGACCCGCAGGTGCTGGAGACGACGGTCGCGCGCTTCAACATCCAGGCCATGGCCGGCGAGGATCCCGATTTCGCCCGCGGTGCATCGATCTACAACCGTGTGCAGGGCGACCCGGATAGCCGACCCAACCCCTCTCTGGGCGCGCTGCGGCGCGGCCCCTTTCATGCGGTGCGCATCGTGCCGGGCAGCCTCGGCACTTTCGCGGGCCTCGATGCCGACGATCGCGCGCGGGTGCTTGACGCTGGTGGCGCGCCGATCCCGGGGCTGTTCGCCGCCGGCAACGACCTCAGCTCGATCTTCGCCGGGCAGTATCCCAGCGGGGGCATCACGCTGGGGCCGGCCATGACCTTTGGCTACATCGCCGCCCATGTGGCGGCGGGCCTCTGGGACCCCGGCCAGGGGGGCGACACCGTTTCCGAAATGCAAGATCCGCCGGCCCGAGTGGCCGGAAACACTGAAGGAGCTATCCATGCCGCTTTTTGACATCGTCACCCTGAAGACCGCGCTTTTCGTCACACCCAAGGTGGCACCCGCGCTCCAGGAGTGGCTGGCCGCCTCGGAGGCCAAGGGCACCCTGATGGGCGCCTGGGCTCCGGATATCGGCAGCCTCAACGACATCATCCTGCTGCGTCAGTTCGAAAGCGCCGAGGACCTGATTGCCGAACGCACCCGCACCCACTTATCGGAGAACCCGTTCGGCTGCATGGAGCATCTGCGCGGCTGGACCTCCGACAGCTACATCCCGCTGGATTTCACACTGCCGGTCACGCCGGGCGAATACGGCAAGGTCTACGAGATCCGCAGCTATCAGCCCAAACTGAACGGCATGGGACCGACCATCGACAAGTGGCGCGAGGCCGTGCCGGTGCGGGCCGGGTACTCACCGCTTTCCATCGCCATGTATTCCCTCGACGGCCCGACCCGGTTCACCCAGATCTGGCCTTATGAGAGCGCCAACCACCGCGCCGAGACCCGCGCCAAGACGGTTGCGGATGGCATCTGGCCGCCGAAGGGCGGGCCCGACTGGCTGACGCCCGAGATGACGTCGACCCTGGCCATGCCGTTGCCCTTCTCTCCGCTGAAATGAGGCGGGCATGGGATATCGTTATTCACTGGCCTTTCTGACCGTTGCCGAACTCCCGCCGCCCGAGGCGGTGCGCGTGGCAGCGGAAGCCGGCTTTGACTTCGTCGGCCTGCGGCTTCTGCCCGCAGGTGCCGACGGGCCGTATCCGATCATGACGGACAGAGCGCTTCTGGAGGAAACCCGCCGGGCGGTGCTCGAAACCGGCATACGGGTGGCCGATGTCGAGATCATCAGGATCACGCCCGATTTCCGGCCGAAAGAGACCCTGGCCTTTCTGGAGCGGGGAGCCGAACTGGGCGCCCGCAACATCCTGACCGCGGGCTACGACCCGGACATGTCGCGCATGACCGACAGCTACGGCGCGTTCTGCGAACTGGCCCATCAGTATGGGATGACGGCGGATCTGGAGTTCATGCCGTGGACCGATATCCCCGATGTTGCCGCGGCGGCGGCGCAGGTGCGGGCCGTGAACCATCCCGCAGCAGGCGTCTTGATCGATGCTCTGCATGTGCAGCGCTCCGCTACCACTTTCGAGGAAATCGCGGCGCTTGATCCCGCGTGGGTCCATTATGCGCAGCTGTGCGATGCCCCTGCGCAATATGATCCTTCGCCCGAAGCCCTCATCGCGACGGCGCGGGGAAATCGCCTGATGCCCGGTGACGGAGATTTTGATTTCAACTGTCTCCTTCGCGCACTCCCCAAAGACATCGTCCTCAGTGTCGAGGTGGCTCAGCCACACCGGACGGACGAAACTCCGGCATTGCAAAGAGCGATCGAAGCGATGGACAAGACGCGCGCGGTCATCTCCCGCGCAAGGGGAGGGACGTGCCCCTAGGTGTTCGGTCCCGGCATTTGCAAAATCTGGACTTCTGAACCCCAACGGTTCAAACTTAATCCGGTCCACCAAATGCCGGGACCGAACAACAGCGGAATCTCACTTTCTTTGGCGGTCTTTCTGAAGCTTTTCGAAAGCAGAAAGCACGTCATGAAGCGTTGCCTTGACATGTTGTTCCGCGACCCGACGCGCTGTGGAGGCATCCCGTTTGTGGAAGGCGTCAATCATCATGTGGTGTTCGGAGGTGACACGCTCGGCGAAGTCGGCGCTGCGTCCGCTTTGGTTCATCAAGCCGAGACTCAGCCAATAATAGCGGCGCAAGAGTTGGGCGGCTTCGATATTGCCCCCGTAGGAATTGATCAGGTTGTGAAACCGAGTATTGGCGTCATCCATCGCTTGCCAGTCCCGCCCATTCGCCGCCCGATCATGATCAACCTGAATGGATTCAAGAGTCCGAATTGCTGAGAGCGAGGCCTCTTCGGCGAATTGCGCTGCGAGGAACCCTTCCAATGCCTGACCGATCTCATGTGCATAGATCAGGCGATTTCGATCAATCGCCGAAACCCGGGCACCCTGGTTGGGAACGATCCGGACCAGGCCTTCTCCCTCCAACTGCTGCAAGGCTTCCCGCACGGGCTGTACGCTGACGCCGTACTGCTCTGCGAGAGCCGCCATTGGGAGGCGGCTGTCTTGCGGGAGCTCCCCTGCGATAATTGCCGCTCTCAGCTGCTTCGTAACACGCATATAGCTTGTTTCGACCGTTTCGCTATCGTCCGAAAAGCCGAGTTCTGGGCTGTTGGTTAAGCGCGAATTTCTCATTTCATCCACCCTGGCAAAATTCTGCGACCGGCCGATCGGCGCAGCGCGTGCAGGCTCTCCAATCGGATGCTTTTATCGCATTTGATGGGACAATGCCCGAATTGCATCCCTTACGCCAAGTTTGGTCATCGGCTCAAGGGTGATTGCATACGATATTTATTTATTTGATACGATATTGACATGTTTGATACGATAGTACACGATCCATCACGAAATCGACGGAAGTAAAAGCGTGGTTCTGATCGCTTGCTTATCGGTTTCGCGTTTTTGAGGAGCGGGTTGTTGGCGTCGTCAGACGCGGCCCGAAAAGAATCAGGGAGGAATGAATGCTGAAAAAGCTCTTGCTTTCAGCTGTCTTCGGACTCGGTGTTGCAGCCGCTCCGGGATTGGCGAGCGCGCAGGTCAATCTTACCTTCGCATCCTGGCAGTTTCAGGAGCCAGGGAATGCGGACTGGTGGAATGCGGTGATTGACGCATTCGAGGAGGAAAACCCGGATATCTCCATCGAGGAAATCTATATTCCCTTCGCCGATTACCTGCCGCAGATGACGATCCGCTTTGCATCCGGTCGTGCGCCTGCCGTCATGCAGCTCAATGAGCAGCTGTTCGGCTCGTTTGCCGCTCAGGGCTGGCTGGCGCCGCTCGATGACCGGATTGAAGGCACGGATATCGCCACCGACTGGGCCGCGCCGCAAAAGGCGTTGACATGGGACGGTGCAACCCGCGGCGTTCTCCTGTCCAACAACGCCTACCAGTTCTTCTATAACAAGGACATGCTGGCCGAGGCGGGCCTGCCGGTTCCCGACAGCTGGGAAAGCTTCAAGGAAACCGCAGCGGAAATGACGGATCGCGACGCCGGTATTTTCGGGCTGTCGGCTGTGACCACCGAGCACCCGACGGCTGTGGAAGACGTGCATCGCTATGCCATCTGGGCCGGTGCGAACCTCATCGAGGACGGCCAGTACAACCTGACCTCACCCGAGGTCATCGATGCGATGAATGCCTATCGCGAAACGGTCGGGCAGAACGCCCCTCTTGGCAACAATTCGTCAGTTGCGCGTCAACTGTTCATCGATGGCAAGACCTCAATGCTGATCGACGGGCCCTGGGTCTGGTCCTGGCTCGAACGGGCCACGCCGGAAATGCGTCCGAAGCTTGTCATGGGACGGCTACCCTTTGATCCGCAACTGGCCCCCGGCGGCCTGATCATGAACATTTCCGAGGGTCTTGATGAAGAGGTCGAGGATGCGGCCTGGAAATTCATTACCTTTGCCAATTCGGAGGAATGGCAGCGCGCGTATCTGCTCACCACCGGTCAGCCGCCCGGCCGCGCCGCAAATGTTCTGACGCCGGAAGACGAGGAGGCCCATCCCAATCTTGCCATCGCCAGCGCCTCGGCTCTGGACGCCGTGCCGCTGTTTCCCAAGGAACAGCCGATCCAGGCGAATTTCACCGAGTATTCCTCGATCCTGATGGAAGCAGCGCTGCGCCTGCTGTCCACCAATGATCCGACCGAGGAAATCATGGCGGACGCTCAAGGCCAGCTCGAACGGGCGATCCCGCTCGACTGAACCTGATCTCCCGCAGGCCGCCGCACTCTCTCTCCCGCTGTGGCCTGCGGGTTGAAATCCAACCTCAATTCGGGAAAAGCCCATGTCCATGTCTTCGGATGCCGAGCACGGTAGCCAGGTCGGAACGCGCTTGAACTTCTATCGCCGGCAGCAAATTCTATCCTATTCCCTTATCCTGCCAGCAGCACTCGGCGTGCTGACGCTCATTCTCTATCCGCTTTATCAGGTGGTCGACATCTCGCTGCGCGAGGGCCGCGTGATGAATTTCGCGCGCATTCACGATCTGCCTCTGGGTTTCGGAAATTACGTCAGGGTGCTCACCGATCCGCAGTTCTGGAACAGCGTCTTCGTGTCTGTGGTCTATGTCGGCGGGAGCATCGCGATCGCCTATGCCATCGGGCTTGGGATCGCGCTTCTTCTGAACGAGCGCCTGCCGGGTAACCGGATCCTGCGCACCATCGTGCTCATCCCCTGGGCAGTGCCCGGTATCGTGCTCGGCATCATGTTCCTCTGGATTCTCGATTCCTCCTACGGCGTCTTCAACGCCATGCTGCGTGACCTTGGCATTCTGTCAGCCGATTTTCCGTGGTTCGTCGACAGGCGCACCGCGCTGATATCGGTGATGGTGCCGACCATCTGGAAATCCTATCCGATGATCACGCTCACCGTTCTTGCGGCGCTGCAGTCAATCCCGCGCGAACTCTACGAGGCCGCGAATGTCGATGGCGCCACGCATATCCAGAAGTTTCGCTTCATCACGTGGGCGGGGATTCGCGGTCCGTCGATGCTGGTGCTGATGATCAGCGCGCTCGGCATCTTCCGCGATGTCGATATCGTCTTCGGCACCACCGGCGGTGGACCGGCGCATGCGACGGAGACCATGTCGCTCTACGTCTACCGTGAGGCTTTCAACTATTTCCGCATGGGCACCGCCACAGCAGTCGGCACGGTGATGATCATCGTCGCGCTGATGATCGGCGCCATCTTCACCATCTTCGCACAGCGCTCGAAGTTCAAATAGGAGATGCCGTGATGACATTGAGACGTTTCATCAGCTGGGCGGTTCTCGTCCTCGTCGCGCTCGTGACGCTGTTTCCGTTCTACTGGATGGTGATGACGGCGATCATGCCGACCGATGCCATCCTGTCGCGCAACCCGTCCCTGTTGCCGGATTTCTCGCGGGTCAGTTTTTCCGCTTTCGCGGAAGTCTTCCGTGCCCGGCCGTTTCTCAGCTGGACGGTCAACAGCCTGATCATATCGATCGGAAGTTCGACCATCAGCCTGGTGCTTGCAACGCTTGCCGGCTATTCGCTGTCACGTTTTGCCAGCCGTCCGCAGCAGGCGCTCGGCGCCAGCCTTCTGATCAGCAAGCTCATTCCGGCGACGCTGATCCTCATTCCGCTGTTCATCATCTACAACAATATCGGACTGTTCGACACCTATATCGGCCTGATCCTCGCCAACATGACGGTGGGCATTCCGCTCGCCACCTGGCTGATGAAGGGCTTTTTCGACCGCATTCCCCGAGAGCTGGAACAGGCTGCAATGATCGATGGCGCCAGCCAGCTGCAGGCGCTGAGGATTGTCATCCTGCCGCTGACCAAGCCGGGGCTCGCGGCTTCGGGCGTCTATCTGATCCTCACCAGCTGGTCGGAATTCATCTTCGCCCGCACGCTGATCTCCTCGCCCGAAAAACAGGTGCTGACCGTCGGAATGCAATCCTTCGTCGGCGAACAGTCGGTGGACTGGCAATTGCTGATGGCGGCGGGAACGCTCTCCGTCGTGCCGGCGATCATTCTGTTCATTCTGCTCGAGCCTTTCCTGGTCAGCGGCATGACCAAGGGGGCGCTGTCGGCCTCGTAAGGGGCCGGACCGCAAACAACGAAACCAAAGAGACATCAAGATGGATCGCAATACGTTCCGGGGCATCTTCGTCATTGTCACGACGCCCTTTACCGAAGACCTCGCCATCGACGAGGATGGCCTGCGCAGTACGCTCCGATTCTGCCTCGACAGCGGCGTCCACGGCGTTGTGTCCACCGCCAATGCCAGCGAGGTCGGCTATCTTTCCGACGCCGAGCGCCGCCGTGTTGCGGAAATCGTCGTCGAAGAGGCGAAAGGCCGGGCCCAGACCGTCGTCGGCGTTTCCGCCAATCACTGGCGCATGTCTGCCGGTTTTGCAGACCATGCCGGCGCGATCGGCGCCGACGCGATCATGGCCATGCCGCCGACCTTCCACCCGGCAAACCGGGCGGAGATCAAGGCGCACTACCAGGCGATCAGCGCGGCGAGTGACCTTCCTTTGATACTTCAGAATGCGATTGGCCTCGGCGCCACGGTGATGAGCGCCGAGCTTCTCGCCGAACTCGTCAATGAACTGCCCAACGCCCGTTTCATCAAGGAGGAGACGGCCTATCCGGCACAAATGACCGGCGAGGTAAAGGCGCTCGCGGGCGACCGGCTGATCGGCGTCATGGGCGGACGTGCCGGCAAGACGCTGATGGAGGAATTGCCGCACGGCATCTGCGGCACCATGCCGGCCTGCGAATTTGCCGATGTGCATGTGGCGCTGTGGACCGCGATCGAGGCCGGTGACATGGCGCTTGCCCGGACGATCTTCCGCTGCTTGCTGCCACTCCTCGACTACGAGGCGACCTACGGTATTCCGCTCTGCAAGGAGGTCGAGAAGGCGCGCGGCATTATTGCCGGCGCCCACTGGCGTCAGACCGGCTACCGGGCGCTCGATGATCATGCCCGCGTCGAAATGCTGACGCTGCTCGACGGCGCCGCCGAATACATGAATCCGAAATATCCGCATCGCCCGGCCTGAGCCCGGCGAAGCGACGACAATACGAATCCCCGAACATTCAAGAGGTCAGACATGTCTGCAAACACGAGGGAAAACGAAGAAATCGGTCGCGTCGAGGACGCCGTGAACATCCATTCACGGCCCACCGACATCAGGATCACCGACATGCGGCTGGCGGTGGTTGCATCGAACTACGATTACCCGATCCTGCGCATCGACACCAATCAGGGCGTTTATGGCATTGGCGAGGTTCGCGATGCCGGCCATGTCGAGAATGCGTTGCAGTTCAAGAGCATGCTGATCGGACAGAACCCCTGCAATGTCGACATGCTATTCAACGTGATGAAAAAGTTTGGCAGCTGGGGCCGTGAGGGCGGTGGGGTCTCCGGCATCGAGATTGCGCTCTGGGATCTGATCGGCAAGATCTATGGCGTGCCGTGCTATCAGTTCCTCGGCGGCAAGTACCGGGATCGCGTGCGCCTTTACGGCGACACGCCGACGCCGGACAATCCGAGCGTCGAGGACTTCGTCAAGGCCGTCGAAGGCCGCCGCGACATGGGCCTCACCTTCATCAAGTTCGACCTGCGTCCGAGCCTGTTCGAACGCGATGAGAAGATACTCATCGGCCATGATGCGCCCTATGACTACGACTTCTGGCCAGCCAGCATCTTCAAGGCGCCGGGCGCGGGCCGTGGCGTCAAACTGACGGAAAAGAGCATCCAGAACGCCGTCGAAGTCGTGGCTGCTGTTCGCAAGGCCGTTGGGCCCGACATCCAGCTCTGTGTCGACCATTTCGGCCAGGGCTATATGATGACCGATGAGGCGATCCGCTTCGGCAAGGCGCTTGAACCCTATGACCTCGTCTGGATCGAGGATCCGGTTCCCTTCTTCGATATGGCCGCCCACAAGCGCGTCGCGGACGCGCTTTTGACCCCGATTGCCGCCGGCGAGGAACTGTTTTTGCGTGCTGGCTTCAAGGAAGCGATCGAAATGCGCGCCTTCGACATCATTCATCCCGACCTCCTCACCTCCGGTGGCATGCTGGAGACCAAGCGTATTGCCGACGATGCCGAGGAAGCGGGTATTCCGACAGCGCTTCATTTCGCCGGCTCGCCAATCGCCTTCATGGCGAACGTTCATTGCGCGACGGCGATCTCAAGTTTCCTCGCGCTCGAGCATCACGGGCTGGACCTGCCGTTCTGGAAATCACTCGTGACCGGTCTCGACGACAACTACATGGATGGCGGTTACGTGAAGGTTCCTGAAAAGCCGGGCCTCGGTGTCGACCTGAACTACGAGGCGATCGAGGAAAATCTCAGGACGCCCGGTACCGCGTTTTTGCCGACAGATCAGTGGAACACGCCGAAGCTCGCCTTCTGGCGGCCGGATGATCGCTGGCCGGAATAGGTCCGGGAAAAGGGGCAGCGGAGCGTGAGGAGCGTCTCTCCGCTGCCCGTCGGAAGATTAATTCAGGAGCAGTTCCGGTAGAACCGATTTTACCGGTGCGTTGAAGGACAATGAGCGCCTGGCGGTTTTGACGCCGCTCCGCTTACGGGAGGTCAAAAATCATGGCTTCAATCACGATCGACAAGGTTCGCAAGTCATACGGTGCCCATGAGGTTCTGCATGGCGTGTCCATTGATATAAGGGATGGCGAGTTCGTCACGCTGGTCGGCCCGTCCGGTTGCGGGAAATCGACGCTTTTGCGCATGATCGCAGGGCTCGAACCGATTACCGGCGGCAAGCTCTCATCCGACGGCAGGGTCTTGAACGACCTAGCGCCCAAGGAACGCGACATCGCGATGGTGTTCCAGAATTACGCGCTTTATCCCCACATGACGGTGGCCCAGAACATGGGGTTCTCGCTGCGCCTGCGCAAAGCCGGGAAAGCCGAGTTCGACGAGAAGGTCAACCGCGCCGCCGACATTCTGGGGCTGAACGATCTTCTGGAACGTTATCCCGGACAGCTATCGGGCGGCCAGCGTCAGCGGGTTGCCATGGGGCGTGCGATCGTCCGCGACCCTTCAGTCTTCCTGTTCGACGAACCGCTGTCGAACCTTGATGCGAAACTCCGCGTGCAGATGCGCATCGAGATCAAGGCGCTGCATGAGCGGCTGAAGACCACAACGATCTACGTCACCCACGATCAGGTAGAAGCGATGACCATGGCTGACAAGATCGTCGTCATGCGTGACGGCGTGATCGAACAGATGGGTTCGCCGCTCGATCTTTATGACGATCCCGATAATCGTTTCGTCGCCGGCTTCCTTGGATCGCCATCGATGAATTTTCTAGAAGCGCGATCGGTCGATCCAGCGACGGGCCGGATTACAATAAATGATGAGCTGAGCTTTCCGGCAGGCATGCCGGGAACATATGCCGGACCGGTGACGGTTGGCATCAGGCCGGAGCAGGTGCGTATCGAAGCAGACGGCTTGCCGGCGAAGGTCGAAGCCCTGGAGCCTATGGGGGCAGATACCCACCTGGTCGTTTCGGTCGCGGGGCAGAGCCTGGCGATCGTGCTTCACGAGCGCATCAAGGCCGCGATCGGCGAGGAAATCCGGATCCGTTTGCCTGAGGATCGGCTTTACTTTTTCGAACCGGCGAACGGGGAGCGTATTCGATCATGACCGGCGATGCGAAAGGGGGGCAGGCGTCGCTGATCGCGCTCGACTGGGGCACATCGGCCCTTCGTGCCTATCTCATGGATTGTGACGGCGTTGTTCTGGATGCGCGGTCAAGCAATTGCGGCATTCAGAACCTGCCGCAGCCGGGCGAGGCCGGGTTCGAGAAAGCCTTTTCCGATATCCGCGCATGCTGGCCGGATGGACTGCCGGTGATCGCCGGCGGCATGGTCGGCAGCGCCCAGGGCTGGAAGGAGGCGCCATATATTCTCTGCCCGGCCGATTTTACCCAACTGGCGGATGCTTCGGTCCGCGTCGCAACCGGGGCCGGAGAGGATGTCGTGATCGCGCCCGGCATGATCTGCCGCCCCGACCACGGACAGCCGGATGTCATGCGGGGCGAGGAAATCCAGATTGCAGGCGCTCTTGCGCAAAACCCCAGGCTTGGCGTCAACGCCGAGTTTCTTCTGCCGGGTACACACTCAAAATGGGTTCGCGTCTCCCGGGGCAGGGTCGTCGACTTCACCACCTATATGACCGGTGAGCTGTTTTCGGTGCTTGCGCGCCATTCGATACTGGGGCGTCTGATGTCTGAAACGCCTGCGGAAAGAAACGCTACGGCTGCGGCATTCGTAGAGGGCGTGGCGGCCTCGGCGGCAGAACCGGATCGTCTTCAGCATCTCCTGTTCGGGGTGCGAACGCGCGGGCTGACCGGCGATTTGGCCGGGAATGTCCTCAGCGAATACCTTTCCGGATTGCTGATCGGCAACGAGATGGCGGCGGGTCTGGGGCGGCGGACAGATCCGGACGCTCCGTTGATATTGATTGGTGAGCAGGCTCTTTGCGACCGTTATCAGAAAGCCTTGCGGGTTCT
Organism: Martelella mediterranea; assembly: GCA_003001975.1. Taxonomy (GTDB): domain Bacteria; phylum Pseudomonadota; class Alphaproteobacteria; order Rhizobiales; family Rhizobiaceae; genus Martelella; species Martelella mangrovi. The sequence continues at coordinate 165,450 of PVUG01000008.1, read as the reverse complement.
TGGTGGTCCGCCTGCCGAATATATCGACGACGCATCCCCCTCCGGGCTCTATCTGGTTGCCAGAAAGGTAGGGCTTCTCAAAGCCGCTTCACTATCCGGCTGAATGCCATACAGATAGCAGCCCGCGCCACACCAGATGAGGACCGTCATGTCGAAACCTGAATTTTCCGCCTGTCTTGAATGGCTTTTTGCCGAGCCCTCCGATGTGTTTGTCGACCGTATCACCCACGCGGCAAAAGCGGGCTTCGATGCTTTCGAGTTCTGGCTGTGGTCGAACAAGGATATCGACGCCATCTTTCGTGTGGCGGAGGAACACGGCATTGCGGTGGCCGGTTGCGTGGTCGAACCGCTGATCGCGCTGACGGATCCGGCAAACCACGCGAAATGGCTGGCGGGTCTTGAGCAATCCATGGCGGTTGCCGAACGGCTGGGAGCGCCGGTCCTCATTGCCCAGGCCGGTGATGTTATGCCGGGAACCGACCGGCGGTCGCAAGCAGAGGCGCTTGTCCGTGCGCTGCGGCAGGCCGCCGACATTCTCGCCGAGACCGGCGTGCGCCTTGGTCTTGAGCCGCTCAATACCCGTGTTGATCACCCGGGCTATTTCCTCGATTCGACGTCCGAGGCGTTTGAGGTCATTGAAAGGGTCGGGCGGGCAGAGGTCGGCATCGTCTATGATCTCTATCACGCCGCCGTCATGGATTAGCCATTCGAGGAAACGCTTGCGGGCCATGTCGACAAGATTGTCCACGTCCATGTTGCAGACCATCCCGGAAGGCATGAACCGGGCAGCGGCTCGGTCGACCTGGTCCGGCGGCTCCGCTGGCTGCGCGACAATCATTATGCAGGACGCATCGGTTTCGAGTTCAGACCCACGACGACAGATCGCGGATCTCTGGCCGCCATGCGCGCGGATTTCGCAACGAGCCTTGCCGCATGCTGACCCTGAATTCCGGGGACACGATACCGTCAATCTTGTGCAGGCGATTGGCCCTGACACAAAATTCATCTGCAATCTATTGACGAATATCTCATTATATGAGATATAAAATCATTATTTGACATAATTTCTGTCTGCGCCTAAAACACCACCTGCGACCTGATGGTTCGCGGATGCAAAGACATATGTCCTTGGCATCCTGCACGCCGGTCAGGCCGGCATCGTGCGAATAAAAGGACGTGGACATGAAGATCACCGCACTCAAAACCTGGCAGGTGCCCCCGCGCTGGATGTTTCTCAAGATCGAGACGGACGAAGGCATAGCCGGCTGGGGCGAGCCTGTCATCGAAGGCCGCGCCGCCACCGTGGAGGCCGCCGTAGAGGAGCTCGCCGATTATGTGATCGGCAAGGACCCGCGCAATATTCAGGATATCTGGCAGATGCTTTACCGCGGTGGTTTCTACCGCGGCGGCCCGATCCTGATGAGCGCGATTGCCGGTATCGATCAGGCGCTCTGGGACATCAAGGGCAAGGCGCTTGGCGTGCCGGTGCACCAGCTGCTCGGCGGCGCGGTGCGTGACAAGATGCGCATGTATTGCTGGATCGGCGGTGATCGTCCCGGCGATATCGGTCGTCAGGCGAAGGACGTCGTCGCCAAGGGGTTCACTGCCTTCAAGATGAACGGCACCCCGGAAATGCAGATCGTTGACAGCCACCGCAAGGTGGACGAGGCGGTCGCTCGTGCCGCCGAGGCGCGCGAAGCCGTCGGTCCCGATGTCGGCATCGCGATTGATTTCCACGGTCGCGTCCATCGCCCGATGGCTAAGACGCTGCTGCGCGAACTGGAGCCGATCCAGCCGCTGTTTGTCGAAGAGCCGGTGCTTACCGAGCAGCTCCATTGCCTGCCGCAGATCGCCTCCGGACTTTCCTATCCGATCGCCACCGGCGAACGCATGTTCACCCGCTATGATTTTCGCGCCGTCATGGAAGCTCGCATGGTCGATATCGTCCAGCCCGACCTCTGCCATTGCGGCGGCATCACCGAGGGTATGAAGATCGCGACGCTGGCGGAAACCTATGATGTCGCGCTTGCGCCGCATTGCCCGCTCGGCCCGATCGCGCTTGCCGCCTCGCTGCAGCTCGACTTCATTTCCCACAATGCCTTCATCCAGGAACAGTCGATGGGCATTCATTACAACAAGGGCAATGACGTCCTCGATTATGTGACAGACGCGACGCCGCTGAAGATCGAGAACGGTTATCTGCCCGTTCTCGACCAGCCCGGCCTCGGCGTCAGCATTGACGAGGAGAAGATTATCGAACGTTCGCAGGAAGGACACCGCTGGCGCAATCCAATCTGGCGGCATGAAGACGGGAGCATCGCAGAATGGTAAAAGGTCTTGATATTCTGGACGACGCATTTGCGGCCATGCCGCTTGTCGCCATCCTGCGCGGCGTTACCGTCGATGAGGTCGATGCGGTGGCTGATGCCGTCATTGACGCAGGCTTCCGCTTTATCGAAGTGCCGCTGAATTCGCCCGATCCCTTCACGTCGATCGCCAGGCTTGCGGCCAGATTGCCCGACAATGTTCTTGTCGGGGCGGGAACCGTCTTGACGACCGACGATGTTGACCGGCTTCACGATGCCGGCGGCACGCTGATGGTGTCGCCGAATGTCGATCCTGCCGTTATCGGCAAAGCCGTTTCCTACGGCATGGCGACCATGCCCGGCGCGCTGACGCCGACGGAATGCTTTCAGGCGCTGAAGGCCGGCGCGAGCGCGGTGAAGATCTTCCCCGCCGGGCGCATGGGGCCTGGGTACCTGCCGGACATCAAGGCTGTTCTTCCGAAGGGAACGCGACTTCTGCCCGTCGGCGGCGTCGATGTCACCAATATGGCGGCCTTCATGGAGAAGGGCGCTGCCGGCTTCGGCTTCGGCTCGACGCTCTATAAATCCGGAAAATCCGTTGAGGAGATCGCCGTGTCCGCCAGAGCGCTGGTGGCCGAATATCGCCGGATCACCGGTACATCCGGCTAAGTTCGGCGCATCAAAGCGAGCGCTTCTGCAATGCTACGGTTGGCGAAGCGCTCCCCATCATCATCATCGCTGGAGACGGGCCGGGAGATATCAGCCGACCCCGCCGGCGAAGCTTTGCCAATAAGGAAATCAGAATGCCTATCGATGTGCTTTCCGTCGCGCCGCTGCCGCCCGGGCTCGACCGCCAGATGGAGGAAACCTACGCCTATCACCGCTACGACGACGTCGTGGCGCGCGGTGACTTCGAGGCGCTTGTTCCCCGTATCCGTGCGCTTGCCGCCAATGGCGAATCGACCGTCACCGCCGACTTCATCGCTCAATTTCCCAATCTCGAAATCCTGTCGGTTTTCGGCGTTGGCTATGACGGCGTCGATGCCGCCGCCGCCCACAGGCAGGGCGTTATCGTCACCCACACGCCCGGCGTTCTGACGGATGACGTTTCCGATCATGCCATCGGCCTGATGCTTTCAGTCGCCCGCCGTACGCCGGTTGCCGACCGTTTCGTCCGTGAAGGCAAATGGGTCGATGGCGGCTTCCCGTTTACGAAAAAGGTCAGCAGGTCACGCCTCGGCATTGTCGGCCTCGGACGGATCGGTACGACTATTGCCAGACGCGCAGAAGCGTTTTCCATGGATATCGCCTATACCGATCGCGCGCCGATCGACGGCGTGTCCTATCGTTTTCATCAGACGCCGGAAGAACTGGCGGCCAATGTCGATTTTCTCGTTGCCACCACCTATGGCGGCCCGTCGACCCGTGGTCTCATCAGCGCAAAGGTCCTTTCGGCCCTTGGTCCCGAGGGCTATCTGATCAACGTTGCGCGCGGAACGGTTGTTGACGAGGCCGCGCTGATCGCAGCCCTTCAGAACGGAACGATCGCGGGCGCGGCGCTTGATGTCTTCGAGAACGAGCCGCATGTGCCGGACGCGCTGAAGGCGCTCGATAACATTGTGCTGACGCCGCATATGGCAAGCGCCACCAACGAAACGCGCAAGGCGATGTCCGATCTCTTCGCCGAAAACCTGGCGGCTCATTTTGCCGGCCGGCCGATTCCGGCCAAAGTGCCACAATAACCGGGTATCTGCCGCCTCCAAAACCGGTTTTTCAGACCAGATTGCCTGAATTATTCCTTCGCGCCGGCAGGCGCGAAGGGGGTGGTTTTCTCTTTCCTTTTGCTGTAATGTCTCATATAGTGAACAATAAATAATTTATTTGACACACTTATCACGTAGCAGTAGGACAGAGGCAAAGGTACAAACCAATGACGCCAACCGAAGACAAAAACCCTATAGATGGCCCGAAAAGCGCCCCCGCCGGCACGCAGACGCTGAGCCGCGGCCTAGCCATTCTCGAATGCGTGGCGGACGGGATCTCCGACGTGAAGGGGATTTCCGCGGCGATCGGGAAGCCCCGCAGCACAGTTCATCGCATACTCGGCAATCTGGTTGCCGAGGGCTATCTTCATCATGTGCCCTATAGCGGCTACCTGATCGGGCCCAAGCTCATCCGGCTTGGCATGGCGGGGCTGGAACAGCGCCCGCTGGTCGCACTGGCAAAGCCGCATCTTGAGGCGCTGGCCCGCAAGACCAGTGATACTGTCCATCTTGCCGAACTCGATGGGGCAACGCTGTTTTATCTCGCCAAGATCCCCGGTCGCCGCGGCCTCGAAATGCGCTCGCGCATCGGCAAGCGCATGCCCGCCGCATCGACCGGCGTTGGCAAGGGGCTGATGCTCGGCCTGCCGAAATCGACCTGGAAGGGCCTTTACGAACAGGCTTGCGCCTTCAGCGCCCAGAGCGAGGAGCGGCCGCAGCTGGTGCCGTGGAGCGAATTCGAACAGGGCATGGACGCCTATGTCGCGGAGGGCTTCTCACTCGATTTCGAGGAAAACGAATTGGGCATCCGTTGTGTCGGAGCGCCGGTTTTTGATGTCCGTGGCGAGGCCGTGGCCGGTATCAGTATCGCCAGTGCGGTGCCGTACATGCCGGAAGAACGCATGCGTTCACTCGGGCCGTCGGTCAGAGCCACGGCGGATGCGATTTCCGCCGAACTCGGCTGGAAACCAAAGGAGTAACAGGAATGGCTGCGCTGATAGCGCTCGATTGGGGTACGTCCAGCCTGAGAGGCTTTCTCATGGATCAGGATGGCAAGGTGCTGGAAACCCGTGCCAGCCGGCATGGAATTCAGAACCTGCCGGCTTCCGGCCCGCAGGGCTTCGAACAGGCGTTCGTTTCCATGTGTGGAGAATGGGTGGAGCGCCACCACATCCAGGCGGCGGTTGCCTGCGGCATGGTTGGCAGTGCGCAAGGCTGGCGCGAGGCGCCCTATGTGCCATGTCCTGCCGACACACACAGCCTCGCCTCGCAAGCTGTCAGCGTAAATGCGCCACTCGGCGTCAAAATCATGATCGCGCCGGGTCTGAGCTACGATCCGGCAAATGGCCGTCCCGATGTTATGCGCGGTGAAGAAATTCAGATCGCCGGCGCACTCGGCGATGATGCCAATACCGATTCCGAGCGCCTGATCGTGCTGCCCGGCACCCATTCCAAATGGGTGGAAGTGAAGGACGGCAGCATCGAGGCCTTTCACAGCTATATGACCGGCGAGCTGTTCAGTGCGCTCAGGCGCGCCACGATTTTGGGGCGGTTGATGCCTGATGGTGAAAAACCTGCTGCGGATGTTGCCGCCGAAGCATTCGCCAGGGGAATAGGTCTGGCGCTGGAAAGCGGGCCGGGCGATCTCGCCCACCAGGTGTTCTCGGCCCGCACGCTCGGCCTTTTCGGCCGCATGGAGCATGCCGCGCTTGGCGATTATCTCTCCGGTATCGTCATCGGTCACGAGCTTGTCTCGGCGCGCAACAGATTTGGCGCGCGGATGACGGAAAGCGTGTCGCTTCCCGTCATCGGCGATGGCGATCTCTGCGCCCGTTATGTCGAGGGGATCAGGATTGTTTGCGGTTGCGCGCCAATCCTGCTCGGAAACACCGCGCCTGCAGGGCTTCATCGCTTTGCCGCCGCACTTGGACTGTTTTCATCCGCTTCTTTCGCCCGCGCGTCGGGCTGAAGCGAAACCCGGCGATCCGCGCCGGGGGTGCTGTCACCTTTTCTGGCAGCCCGGTGCGGATCGCTTCAACCGCGAAAGCCTTCCCGACCTTCGCAACCCTGCGCCCGCCTGGGCGCACCTCAAAAAGTAACCCTGGGAGGTTCAATTGAAATTTCTTCCTGCATTCGCTGGCGCGCTCCTTGGCGTGGCTTCTCTTGTAACAGCCGCCCCTGCGGCAGACTATCCCTCACGGCCTGTAGAAGTCATCGTCCCGACGGCTGCCGGCGGCGGTACCGATCTGCTGACCCGTGCCTTCGCCGATCATGCCAACAAGGTCTTTCCGCAGGCGCTCGGCGTCGTCAACAAGGCTGGCGGCGGCGGCGCGGTCGGACTGACCCAGCTGATGGCCGCGCGGCCCAACGGCTACACCATTGCCATGGGTTTCGTTGAAATCACAACGCTGCCGCATCTGGGCCTTGCAGCGTTCCAGGCCGACTCCTTTCAGCCGATCGCGCGGCTGAACGCCGAACCGGCCGCCATCACGGTGCGTGCGGATTCGCCCTGGCAGACGCTTGAGGAATTCCTGGCTGCAACCAAGGAAGAGCCCGGCAAGATCCGCGTCGGCAATTCCGGCACGGGCGCGATCTATCACCTGGCCGCCGCCGCTTTCGGTGAAGCAGCGGGCGCCGAGTTCAACAACGTGCCCTTTGACGGCGCCAACCCCGCCGTTACAGCGCTGCTTGGCGGCCATATCGAGGCTGTCAGCGTCTCGCCGGCGGAAGTCTCGAACTATGTCGATGCCGGACAGCTCCGTATTCTTGCCGTCATGGACGATCATCGTTCGGCACTCTATCCGGACGTCCCGACGCTGACGGAACTCGGCTATGACGTCAATGTCGGCACCTGGCGCGGCCTGTTTGCGCCCAAGGGCACGCCGGAAGATGTCGTCAACACTCTGCGCGAACTCGTCAAGACCGTCGTCGAGGAAGAGTCCTTCCAGGAGCAGATGAAAGCCATGAAGATGACCTTCGCCTATCTTGACGCGCCGGAATTCGAAGAAGCGATCCAGCATGACGATGCCTTCTTCGCCGACCTCGTTCCGCGTATTGGCCTCACCCAGAACTGATAACCACTTTTACGGACCCGGCGCCTATGCGCCGGGTCTCTCCGGCAGCCGGGAGGAACGGCAGTGACTGAAACGAACCAGACCAACCCAACACGTCAGACCATTACGCGGGGCGAGAGGATTGCCCTCGTCGTTATCGCGATTGTCCTGAGCATCATCTCCGTTCTCGCCATTCTCGAAACCCGAAATTTTCCCCAGATCCGTCTCAGCGCCGATGTGGGGCCCGGCCGTTTTCCCGTGATCTTCGCGACAATTCTGATCGCTCTGTGCATCATCATGGTTGTTCAGGCGTTCCGCGCCGAACTCGTTGCGGCCGAGACTGAAGACGAAACGCCGCGATACGCCAATGTTGTGCTCGGCGTGGTGATAACCTGCATCTGCGTGGCGGCGATCAACTTCGTCGGCTATCCGATCCCGGCGGCGATCCTTCTTTTTTCGCTGATGTGGTTGATGGGCCGCCGCAATGTCGTCGTCAACGCCCTGATCGCGATCGGGCTGACCGCCGTCATCTATGTCGCCTTCGCGCGCGGTTTGATGGTTCCGCTGCCGATGGGCAGCTTCTTCGAATAAGTCGAGCCTGAAGAAGGAAAAACGATATGTATCAGCTCGATATGCTCATGCAGGGCGTTGCCAATCTGGCCGCCAATCCGTTCGCGCTTGTGCTTGCTGTCTGCGGCGTGGCGCTCGGCATCGTCATCGGCGCAATGCCCGGCCTGACAGCGGCCATGGGCGTTGCCATCATGCTCCCCTTCACCTTCGGAATGGACCCGATTTCCGGCCTCCTGATGATTTGCGGCGTCTTTTTCGGCGCCGTTCATGGGGGAACGGCAACTGCGATCCTGCTGCGTATCCCCGGTACGCCGGCTGCGGCCGCCACAGCACTCGACGGTTATGAGCTCACGAAAAAGGGCAAGGCGGGTCTGGCGCTCGGAACGGCCGCGATCTCCGCCTTTCTCGGCGGGACCGGCAGTGTGATCGTGTTGATCTTTCTGGGGCCGATCATTGCGCGCTTCGCCCTTAATTTCAGCGCGGCAGAATCCTTCGCCCTTGCTGCTTTCGGTCTGTCGATCATTTCGGGAATTTCCGGACGATCGCCAATCAAAGGGTTGATCGCCGGCTTTCTCGGTCTGCTCCTTGCCACCGTCGGGATGGATCCGATGGGAGGATTTCCCCGGTTCACCGGTGGCTTTACCGAACTTTACCAGGTGCCTTTCATTCCGGTCATGATCGGGTTGTTTGCGGCTGCCGAGGCATTCTCCACGTTGGAGAAAGCCGCTGTAAGCCTGAAGACAAAAGCGGCGCTGGGCCGTCTGCTGCCGCCATGGAAGGTCTATAAAGGGCTTTTGCTGACTGTTTTCCGTTCGGCCGGCATGGGCACCATGATCGGCATGATCCCCGGCGCCGGATCGGACATCGCTGCCTATGTGGCCTATAATGAGGCTCGCCGGTTCTCAAAAACACCGGAAAATTACGGAAAGGGTGAGGTCACGGCCGTGGCCGCCTGTGAGGCCGGCGCAAACGGCTGTACCGGTGGTGCGCTTCTGACCATGCTGACACTGGGCATTCCCGGCGATGCGGTAACGGCAATCATGCTCGGCGCTCTTACTCTGCAAGGTCTGCAGCCCGGGCCTCTGCTGTTCCAGGAACATGCAAATCTGGTTTTCACCCTCTTTGTCGGCATGCTTTTCTGCTACGCTGTCATGGTGTTCATGTCCTTCGGCGCCATGCGCATTCTCGGTCGCGTGCTCCAGGTTCCGCGCTCCATCCTGACGCCGGCGATATTGGCGCTCTGCATCGTGGGCACCTATGCCCTGAATAACTCGATGTTTGACGTCTACATCATGCTTGCTGCGGGCGTGGTCGGATATTTCATGCAGAAATGGGGGTTTCCTGCCTCCCCGATTGTTCTCGCGTTGATCATGGGCCCTATGGCCGAAGCGAACTTTCGCCGGGCGCTCTCGCTTTCAGGCGGCAGCTATGACTTCCTCTACACGCGTCCAATCACCGTTGTACTGCTGACGGCGGCCATACTGACGCTGGCGGTTCCGCTGATCCGTTCCCTGCTTCGGTTTAGGGGGAGGACCCCCAATAAGCAGAGTTTGAGCAACAACCAAGCTTGAATGGGGATGTCCATCAAGGCGAGCCGAATGACCCCGCCCTGCCGGCGTCATTCGGTTTGCTGGATTCCAGGGACTATTTGTTGTCGAAATCTTCCAAGCGCCATTCCTGATACCGCTGCAGCAGGAGTGCGGAGCCATCTCTTGTGAGCACGTTCTGCTTCAGCAGAACGGCAGGCCCGTCAGGCGCCCGATTTCACTCGGGGATGCGGCTTCGATGATCAGGTCGCCAACGGCAGACAGCGTTGATAAGCCCGCTCGCGCACGCCCGCGACCAGGTGTTCCTGCGATGCGGCCAGCGTGCCGCCGATCCTGATCGTTCCGGGATTGAGAATGCTCACGACATCGGCAACCACACTCGCCGAGTGCGTATCCTCTGCCTTGAAGGCAATTCGCGTGCGATCACCCATCCGGCGGCATGGGCCTCAAGACAGCCAACCTTGCCGCAACGGCAAAGCGGTGCCCTTTCCCGGTTGAGCTGGATGTGACCGATATCACCGGAAGCGCCGTTGGCGCCATGGTAGAGGTGCCCATCGGCCATCAGACCGAACCGATGTTCGTGCCGCGATTTTTGCCGTACAGGCATTGTGAATACGAGGAAAACGCATCGGAGCGGGCGAGGTTGGTCTTGAAACGAAGCGTTGTTTTTACGCGTATATTCGATAGCTTCCCGAACTGAACGCATGGGTTCGATTCCCGTTACCCGCTCCAGTGATTTCAACGCACTCAGTTTTACCCGCTATACTGCTTTTCACTCAGCCACTTTGTGGTCGCCGATTACGTGTCGGTGCTGGAAGCTCTTTATCCTGCGGATGTTTGGCACCCGGCGGCCTGCTTGGTTTGAGGCGTTTTGGGACGGTTGGCGGTTTTGTCCGCGTCCGGTCAGAGATTGTAATAGACCGGCGCCAGAATGGCGAAAGCGGTTGCAATGATGATCACGAGCGGAAGGCCGCCTCTCAGGAAATCTGCGAAGCTGTAGTGCCCGGGCCCCATGACCATCAGGTTGGTCTGATAGCTGATCGGCGTCGCGAACGAGCAATTGGCGGCGTAGATCACGGCTGCCGCGAAGGCGAGCGGCGGTGCGTTGATCTGATGGGCCATGTTGAGGGCGATCGGCATGAAGAGCGCTGCCGCCGCGTTGTTGGAAAGAATATTGGTCATGATAGCGACGGCAACGAAGAGAATCGTTATCGCCATGACCGCGGACGAGCCGCCGGCGAGGGCAATGGCTCCCTGTGCAATCAGTGATGCGCCACCGGAAACCTCCAGAGCCGTCGCCAGCGCGATCGAGGCGCCGATCAGGAGAAATATCTGACGGTCGAAGGCGCGTGCTGCCTGCTGCAAAGTCAGGCATCCAGTCGCAATCATCGCCAGTGCGCCGAGCACGGCGTTGACGGCAATCGGCGAAATTCCAAGGGCCGAGAGCCCGATGACCGCAGCAAAGATGATGAAGGAAACAAGCGCGCGGCTGCGGGGCGGAACGGATTGAGCCGAATGCTCAAGCAGCAGAATATCGTGATTGCCGCGCATCGACATGATGTCTTCTTCGGTGCCGCCGAGAAGAAGCGTGTCGCCGGCCTCAAGCCGCAGGAACCCGAAAGCACCGCGCCCCATCCTGTTCTTGCGGCGGATGCCGACGATCGTGACGTGAAAACGGGGCTGAATGCCACAGAAGCGAACCGTTCGGCCCTCAAACCGTGATCCCGGTGCGATGACGGCTTCGGCGAGGTGGTAATGCGGACCTTGCCTGCGACCGGCATTGATATGCGTCTCTTCTTCCGGTTCGCCAAAGGTGACGGCTTCTCCACTGGCAATGAGATCCATAAAAGCCTTGCGGCTCCCCGAAATCTGCAGAAGGTCACCGGGTTGAAGCTTCAGATCTTCGCTGAAAGGCGGGAAAAGCACCTTGTTTTCGCCACCCGCACTGCGAACGATCGAGTGCAGGGAGAAGGGTCTCAGTTGAGGAAAGAAACCTGTTATCGGCAGCAACCCGGCAAAGCGGCTTTCTGCGGCGATGGCGATTTCTCCGATGAACTGACCGCCGTCACCGTCCATGTTTGTGCGCAGTTCGGTCTGTCGCGCGCCGAGAAGCCGCGGCAGGAACAAAAGCACATAAGCATATCCGATCAGCGCCAGGATGATGCCCATGCCGGTGATATCGAAAAATCCGATTTCAAGGCCGCTGTCGGCCGCCATGCCGACGGCGATCATATTCGTCGACGAACCGATAACGGTTGTCATGCCGCCGAGGATGGTGATGAACGAGAGCGGCATGAATATCTGGTAGGCGGGCAACCGAAAGGTCGCGGCAAGCGACGTGAGTACCGGAATGAAGATGACGACCACAGGCGTATTGTTCAGGAACGCGGAAATTGATCCCGCCACCACAAGGATGATTGCCACCCCCATACGCGGACGACTGCCGCACAGCCTGCCGACATGGCGGGTGATGCCCTCCATCGCATCGGTGGCAAAAAGACCTTTCCCGACAATCAGAAGCGCCAGAACCGTGACAAGTGCGGGCGAGGAAAAGCCGGATAGCAGTTCCGTCAGGCTCAGCGTTTGGCCGGCAGGCCCCTCGTAAGGAACGATGCCGTAGATCAGAAACAGGGCCGCGAGCACGCCCAACGAGATGGATTCAATCGAAAACCTGTCGAGCGCGAACATAATGATCGCCCCGAACACGACCAGGAATGTCGAAATCAGATAGAATTGATCCACGGTGTGGTAACCCGAAATTTTAAACTAAAAAATGTATTTCTTATAATTTCATACAGGATTATCAAAATCTTTATCTGAACGCCATGGCCGCTGATCGGCGTGGTTTCAGCAAACAGTCTTTTTGAAACAGATCAGAATTATCTGCCTCGCACGGCCAAATCGCCCCTACGTGCGCGCTTGCATCCAGCCAACTTATATGAAAATATCCTTATAGAAGCGCCAATTCTTTTAAAGCCGTATTGAAATTTGTTTGTGTGTCCCGAATCTGAATGATTCTGCGTGTTGCCGATCTGTTTTGAAGGCGAATTTTGAACTGAATATTTTTTGCCATAGAATTTTTTTTTATAAACTGCAGACAGTATAGTTGATTTGAGAGTTTTCGCAGAAAACGCATAATTCTAAAGGTCTATCCCTAAATCGCTTTTGAAATTCAATTTCAGGAATAGTAATGTCCCTTACGCATCTGCAACGGTTGGAAGCAGAATCCATCCATATTTTCCGTGAGGTCGCTGCGACGTTCTCACGGCCGGTTATGTTGTATTCGATCGGCAAGGATTCATCGGTGATGATGCATCTGGCGATGAAGGCCTTTTATCCGGCCAAACCGCCTTTTCCTTTCCTTCATGTCGATACCACCTGGAAGTTCAAGGCGATGTACGATTTCCGCGCCAAGATGGCGAAGGATCTCGGCATTGATCTTCTGGTGCATATCAATCCGGAAGGCGTCGAAGGGAATGTCAATCCGTTCGATCACGGCTCGAACACCCATACGCATATCTGGAAGACCGTCGGCCTCAGGCAGGCGCTCGATAAGTATGGTTTCGACGCGGCTTTTGGTGGCGCGCGGCGCGATGAGGAGAAATCCCGCGCCAAGGAGCGTATCTTTTCCTTCCGTAATGCCCAGCATGCCTGGGATCCGAAAAGCCAGCGCCCGGAGATGTGGAAGACCTACAACACCCGCGTTGGCAAGGGGGAATCGATCCGCGTGTTTCCGCTGTCGAACTGGACCGAGCTCGACATCTGGCAGTACATCATGAAGGAGAATATTCCGATCGTGCCGCTTTACTATGCGGCCAAGCGTCCCGTCGTTGAAAGGGATGGTGCGCTGATCATGGTGGATGACGACCGCATGCCCATCGGACCCGACGAAAAGGTCGAGGAAAAGATGGTGCGCTTCCGCACGCTCGGTTGCTACCCGCTGACAGGCGCGGTGGAATCCGAAGCCGATGATCTCCAGGGCATCGTTCGCGAAATGCTGACGGCGCGCACCTCCGAGCGTCAGGGCCGGATGATCGACAAGGATGAAGCCGGGTCGATGGAGAAGAAGAAGCGCGAGGGGTATTTCTGATGAACGAGTTGACCGATTTTTCCGGCGACATGATCGAATATCTCGCCGAGCAGGAAAAGAAGTCGCTGTTGCGTTTTCTGACCTGCGGCTCCGTTGATGACGGTAAATCGACGCTCATCGGACGGCTTCTTTATGATACCAAGCTGATTTTCGAAGACCAGCTTGCCTCGCTCGAAAGCGACAGCGCCAAGCATGGCACGACGGGGACGGACATCGACTTTGCACTGCTGGTCGACGGGCTTGAATCTGAGCGCGAACAAGGCATCACGATTGACGTTGCCTACCGCTTCTTCGCCACCGCAAAGCGCAAGTTCATTGTTGCCGATACGCCCGGCCACGAAGAGTATACGCGCAATATGGCGACCGGTGCTTCCACGGCCGATCTCGCCGTTGTGCTGGTCGACAGCCGTCAGGGCATTTTGCGCCAGACACGCCGGCATTCCTATATCGCCTCGCTGCTTGGTATCCGCCATATCGTGGTCGCGATCAACAAGATCGACCTGATGGACTATTCGCAGGAAGTCTACGACAAGATCGTCGCCGACTATCTGGAATTTGCCAAGGATCTCGGCTTCGAGACGATCGTGCCGATCCCGATGTCCGCCCGCTATGGCGACAATGTCACGATGCCTTCGGAAAACATGTCGTGGTATACGGGGCCGGTCCTGCTTGATCACCTTGAAACGGTTCCGGTCGAATCCGATCTCATCGAAAAGCCATTCCGGATGCCGGTACAACTTGTCACCCGGCCGAACCTGAATTTCCGCGGCTTTTCCGGTGAACTCGCCTCGGGCAAGGTTTCTGTCGGTGATACGGTGACGGTGGCCAAATCGGGACAATCCTCCAAGATCAAACAGATCTCCACCATGGATGGCGATCTTGAGAGCGCAGAGGCCGGCCAGGCCGTAACCCTGGCGCTCGAAGACGAGATTGAAGTCTCCCGCGGCAATATCCTTGTTGCGCCGGAAGCGCGGCCAAACGTGGCCGACCAGTTCCAGGCAAAGATCATCTGGTTCGACGCTGACGCGATGATCCCTGGACGCTCCTACATCCTGCGCACCGAAGCCGACTCCACACCCGCGACCGTCACGGCGCTGAAATACCATGTCAACGTCAACACCTTCGCCCATGAAGCGGCCAAGGCGTTGAACATGAACGAGGTCGGTGTCTGCAATATATCGACCCAGGCGCCGATCGTCTTCGACGCCTATAAGGACAATCGCACGACGGGCAATTTCGTCATCATCGACCGCCTTTCCAACAAGACCGTTGGCGCGGGCATGATCGATTTCCCGCTGCGGCGCTCGCAGAACGTTCACTGGCAGGCCGTCGAGGTCAACAAGCAGGCGCATGCAGACCTGAAGGCACAGAAACCGGCCGTGCTCTGGTTCACGGGGCTGTCCGGTTCCGGCAAGTCGACAGTTGCCAATGCGCTGGAAAAAATCCTGCATGCCAAGGGCAAGCATACCTATATGCTCGATGGCGATAACATCCGCCACGGTCTCAACCGGGACCTCGGCTTTACCGCCGAGGACCGTGTCGAAAATATCCGCCGCGTCGCAGAAGTCGCGCGCCTGATGGCCGATGCCGGTCTGATCGTGCTGGTCTCGTTCATCTCGCCATTCCGCTCCGAGCGCCGGCTTGCACGTGAAATGATGGATGATGGCGAATTTGTCGAAATCTTCGTCGATACGCCTTTGGAAGTCTGCGCCGAACGAGACCCCAAGGGCCTCTACAAGAAGGCGCAGGCGGGTGAGATCGACAACTTCACGGGCATTTCCTCTCCCTATGAAACACCGGAAAATCCGGAGGTTCATCTCCACACTGTCGGTCATGATCCCTTCGAACTGGCCGGACGGATCGAGGAATACCTGTCGAAGCTTGAGCAGAAGGATTGAGAGTGATGGCAGATATGAACCAGGTCTTTCTGGATGCCGCGCTTGAAGCCGGCGATGCAATCATGACCGTTTACGAGAACGGCATCGAGGTATCCTACAAGGATGACGCGTCCCCCGTTACGGTCGCCGACGAAAAGGCCGAGGAGATTATCCTCGGCCACCTCAACAAGGCATTTCCCGATATTCCGGTGGTTGCGGAAGAATCTGTCGCCGCCGGACGCGTACCGGATATCTCCGGCACATCCTTCTTTCTGGTTGACCCTCTCGATGGCACCAAGGAGTTCATCAACAAGCGCGAGGACTTTACTGTCAATATCGCGCTGATCGAAGATGGCGCTCCGGTTGCCGGTGTCGTTTACGCACCTGCCAAAGGGGTCGCTTATCGAACTACGCAGGGTGGTGCGGAAAAGCTGGATGTCAGCGATGGCAAGGTTGCCGGATCGGCTCCGATCGCCTGCAGGACAAAAGGCAAGGAACTGGTGGCGGTGGCCAGCCGTTCGCATAACAGTCCGGAAACCGAAGCATTCATGCAGGAAATCGGTGTGACCGACTTCACCTCGGTCGGTTCCTCCCTGAAGTTCTGTATTGTCGCCGAAGGGCTTGCCGATGTCTATCCGCGCTTCGGCCGGACCATGGAATGGGACACGGCTGCAGGCGATGCGGTTTTGCGCGCCGCCGGTGGCATGACCTACCGCACGGACAACGCAATATTTGTTTATGGCAAGATCAACCAGGATAGCGACAGCGATTTCGCCAATCCCTTTTTTGTCGGATGGGGTTCGAAGACCGATATGAACTGAATATAGCGGAATGAAATCATCATGATTTCCGCCTGATTGTGTTATAATTGATTTTTAATTTTAATATTCACGAGAACCACAACGGATAACGATGCTCATATGCGTCTTCTTATTGTAGGCATTAATTATTCTCCGGAAATTATTTCGACCGCAGTTTACACATCCGGTTTGGCCGAGCATTTCGCGAGCGAAGGCATCAGGACGGATGTTGTCACCGCATTGCCCTACTATCCTTGCTGGAAGGTCTTTGAGGGATGGAGGGGTATACGGTGGCGTCGTGAGCAGAGCGAAAGTGGTGTCCGCGCCGTTCATTGTCCGCTTTATGTCCCGAAGAATCCCACAGGCATAAGACGTATTCTGCATCATGCGAGCTTCGCGGTGACGGCACTGCCCGTTGTTTTCTGGAAGGCTCTGACCGGTCGGCCTGATGTCGTGTTCGTTGTCGCGCCTTCAATGGTCTCTGCGCCTGTCGGTTGGCTCGGTGCCCGGCTGTGCGGCGCGAAGGCCTGGCTTCACATCCAGGATTATGAAGTCGAAGCGGCATTTGCGACCGGGCTGATCAAGGAAGACAGCCGTATCGGGCGCGTGGCGAGAGCTTTCGAACGTTTTGTCCTGACGCGTTTTGATCGCATCAGTTCCATCTCCAAGCCGATGGTCGACAAGCTTCGAAGGAAGAATGTGTCCGAAGAACGGATTTACGAGTTACGAAACTGGGCGAACCTTGAAAAAATTCGTCCCGTTGATGGCACCTCGCCGCTCAAGGCGGAACTGGGTGTCACGACACCCTATGTGGCGCTTTATTCAGGAAATCTGGCAAACAAGCAGGGGCTGGAAATTCTGGTCGAGGTTGCCCGGCGGCTCCAGCACCGCAGCGACCTGACCATCGTTGTGTGCGGAGACGGTCCCATGCGGTCCGAACTGGTTCGTGCAAGCGAAGATCTTCCGATGATACGCTTTTTCCCTCTTCAGCCGGTTGAAAAGCTGAGTGACCTTCTGGGTATGGCCGATGTACACTTGCTGCCGCAGATCGCCGGCGCCGCTGATCTGGTGCTGCCGTCGAAACTGACGAATATGCTGGCGTCAGGGCGTCCCGTGATTGCGACCGCTATGCCCGATACCGCTCTTGCCCATGAGGTTGAAGGTGCCGGAATTGTTGTTTCGCCCGGTGACAGTGAGGCCATGTCAGCTGCGCTTGAGGAACTGCTGGAGCAGCCGGACAGGAGAGCAGCACTTGGCCAGATGGCTCGTGAGCGAGCGCTGGCGCGGTGGGACATGACAGCGATCCTGGATCGCCTGAAAAGCCAATTTGAAATGCTAATCGGAACGCCAAGAAGAGCAGGTACAGGACCTGAAAACGTGAGGAAATTTCAATGAAAAAAGCGTTGATTACCGGGATTACTGGACAGGACGGTTCCTACCTTACCGAGCTTCTTCTGGAAAAGGGCTACGAGGTGCACGGTATCAAGCGCCGTGCGTCGCTTTTCAATACCCAGCGCGTCGATCATCTATATCAAGACCCGCATATGAATGATACGCGGCTGAAACTGCATTACGGCGACCTCTCCGATACGTCGAACCTGACCCGGATCATCCGCGACATCGAGCCGGATGAAGTCTACAATCTCGGCGCCCAGTCGCATGTGGCGGTCTCGTTTGAAGCCCCTGAATATACGGCCGACGTCGATGCGGTAGGAACGCTGCGCATTCTCGAAGCCATCCGTTTTCTCGGGCTTGAAAAGAAGACCCGGTTCTATCAGGCCTCCACATCGGAATTGTTCGGGCTCGTACAGGAAATTCCGCAGCGCGAGACGACACCGTTTTATCCGCGTTCGCCCTATGCCGTCGCCAAAATGTACGCTTATTGGATTGCGGTGAACTATCGCGAATCCTACGATATGTTTGCCTGTAACGGGATCCTGTTCAATCATGAAAGCCCGCGCCGCGGTGAGACCTTCGTGACGCGCAAGATCACACGCGGTCTTTCGAATATCGCTATGGGCCTGGAGCCCTGCCTTTACATGGGCAATATCGACAGTCTTCGTGACTGGGGGCACGCCAAGGATTATGTCCGTATGCAGTGGATGATGCTGCAGCAGGATGCACCTGAGGATTTCGTCATCGCGACCGGGGTTCAGTATTCGGTCCGCGAGTTCATCACCTGGGCCGCGTCAGACCTCGGCATTACCGTTGAATTTTCCGGCGACGGTGTCGAGGAAACCGGTACGGTGACCAGGGTCGAAGGTGATCTCGCCCCGGCCGTCGAACCCGGACAGGTCATCGTCAGGATCGACCCGCGTTACTTCCGTCCCGCCGAAGTGGACACGCTTCTGGGGGATCCCTCGAAAGCAAAGGAAAAGCTCGGATGGGTGCCGGAGATTACGGCTCGGGAAATGTGCCGCGAAATGGTGGCAGCCGACCACAAGGCCGCCCGTCGCCATGCTCTGCTGAAGGAGCACGGCCTGGAATTGCCGGTGAGTGTAGAAGGGTAAGACAATGAGCTATGATCTTGCCGGAAAGCGTATCTGGGTCGCCGGTCATCGCGGCATGGTCGGCGGCGCGCTGGTGCGTCGTCTTCAGACAGAGGACTGCGAGGTTATTACCGCTGGTCGTGATATCGTCGACCTTGTTGACCAGAAAGCGGTTCATGCCTTCATGCAGGAGGTCAGGCCTGATGGCCTGATCGTGGCCGCAGCGAAAGTGGGCGGGATTTTAGCCAATGATACACGCCCGGTCGATTTTCTCTATGATAACCTGATGATCGAGGCGAACCTAATCCATGCGGCGCATGAAGCGGATGTGGAGCATGTCCTGTTCCTTGGCTCTTCCTGCATTTACCCGAAGATGGCCCCTCAGCCGATCCCCGAAGACTCACTGCTGACGGGGCCGCTCGAGCCGACAAATGAATGGTATGCGATCGCCAAGATCGCGGGGATCAAGCTGTGTCAGGCCTATCGCAAACAATATGGCCGCGACTGGATCTCGGCGATGCCGACCAACCTCTATGGACCTGGTGACAATTACGATCTCAAGTCGTCACACGTGCTCCCGGCGCTTCTGCGCAAGTTCCATGAAGCAAAGCTTTCAGGACAAAAGGAGGTCGTGGTCTGGGGCTCGGGGACGCCTTTGCGCGAGTTTCTGCACTGTGATGACCTTGCAGACGCGCTGGTCTTTCTGCTGAAGGAATATTCCGGTTACGAGCACATCAATGTCGGTTCCGGCGTTGAGGTAACGATCCGGGAACTGGCGGAGACGATTGCCGAGGTGGTGGGATACGAGGCGACGCTGACATTCGATAGCACCAAGCCTGATGGCACGCCGCGTAAATTGATGGACAGCAGCCGGCTGCATGAAATGGGCTGGAACAATGCCCGCACGCTTCGCGAGGGCATTGCTGATACCTATGAGGTTTTTTTGCGGAACGTCGCCTAATGCAGGATACGAGATGAAGCACGACGAAAAACACGCCAAGCAGGGCGACGTGGTGATTTCGGCAGGAAACCGCAATTTTCACTTGCTGTTCACCGCTGCTGAGATGGCGAAGCGTGGTCGTCTCTCGCTGCTTTTTTGCGGCGGCTATCCCACGCGGCTGGAAAAGAAACTTTTGGGAAACTCGCGTTTGCCGGGTGCCCGTAAACTTTCGCGTTTGCTGAACAGGCAGGAGGAGATTCCGGATGGTTTGATCCGGCAACACAGGCCGAGCGAGATCGTCAGCACGGCCGGTATTTCAGTGCGGCGGTTTTCAAAGTCCCGCTCTCTCGATACCGCCCTTCAGACAATGTCGTTTCGGATGTATGGCCGACATGCCGCCAGGTACCTGCCCAAGGCAGCGGAAAACGGTGCCCACATCTATCATTATCGGGCAGGTTTCGGGCAGTCTTCGGTCAAAGTGGCTGCTGAAGCCGGTATGCGAACGATCTGCGACCATTCCATTGTTCATCCTAGCCTGCTTGATTTGCTTGTAGCGAATGGCGGGAAGTTTCCCGACGAACGACCTTCGCGGCCTGAAGGTCTTTGGGGCACTATTCTGGACGACATAGAGAAGGCGGATCTCGTTCTCGTCAATTCCGATTTCGTTGCCAAGACTTTTTCTTTCATGGGCTTCGATCGATCCCGTCTGGCTGTTGTTTACCAAGGGGTCGAGGACAAATTTCTAGCACGGCTTCCTGACGAGCGGAGCTATTATCAGGTCGGGTCTTCCCAACCGGTGCGGTTTCTCTTCGCCGGCGGCATCGGCCCTCGAAAAGGGCTTGACGAGATTGCGGCCGCATTGGCCGCCATTCCTTTTGCCAATATCGAGTTACATCTAGCGGGGTCTTTGCCGCAGTCTTCGCGAGACATTTATACTAAACTTCTGGCTGATCCACGCGTGACGTATCATGGCGTGCTGTCGCAAGATGACCTTGCAATGCTGATGCACCAATCCGATGTGTTTTTGTTTCCCTCCCGCGCTGAAGGCTCCGCCCGGGTTGTATTCGAAGCCATGGCGGCGGGCTGTGCCGTCATTACCACAGAAAATGCCGGTTCGGTTGTGCGCCACGGTGAGGGAGGGCTCCTTGTTCCCGTGAGTGACTATGAGGCGTTGGCAGGAGCAATTGAGGTTTTATTGGATGACGCGGCTTTGATAGCCGATATGGGGCTCTATAACCGTTCGGTTATTCACAATGCGTATACTCAGTCACATTATGGAGATAACTTGGAGAAGTTATATAACTTGAGTAATTAATTTAAATATACGGTTTGACTAAGGTAACTGATATGGCACTCCATCAATTGAGAAAATTTTCATACAGGGCATTAGGGTTTGGTGGAACGGGAAGGCAGTTCAAGACGCGGCCAGACGACAGATTTATTGTTGGATACCCGAAGTCAGGAAATACCTGGGTTGATTTTATCGTCGCAACAATAACCGCGCGTGATGTACATGATGTCAATTTTACCACGATAAATTCCATCGTGGCGGATATTCATTCCGAAAGTCCAATAAGGATGTCGAGGCTTCCCTCACCAAGATGGTTGAAAAGTCATGATTATTATCACCCCAGTTATAATAAGGTTTTACTTGTTGTTCGCCATCCGTACGCCGTTGCGGTTTCGTTTTATTACTATTATATGAAAAATAATCGATTTGATGAAAGCTATAAAATTTCTGAATTTGTAGAGTCCTGGATTAAAGGTGAGTGGGGAACGAGTTTTTCCACCTGGGGCGCTCATACCGAAAGCTGGCTTGATAGGGCTCAGGACGGCCGTCTGATGGTTTTGCGGTATGAAGATCTCAAAAAGGCACCTGAAGCCGCCGTTAGAAACATCTCGAGCTTCTTTGAACTTGAGATTTCGGATCAACGGGTTGATGAGACTGTCGCTTGGTGCAGCGCCGAGAACATGGCAAAGCTCGAGAACGACGGTCTCGAAAAAGGCTTTAGAGGCTTCAAGAGCGCACGAAAAGATATACAATTTGTACGAAGTTCCAGTTCCACCACGCGGCAAACGCTCACCGACGTAGACAAGAAGGCGATCTTCGAAGCATGGGCTGATGTGATGAAAAGGGTCGGCTATGAGGCGTGATGCGCAATGGAAGCTTGAGCGACGTATGGTAATAGGTTTCTCATGATTGCAACAATGATATCGCGAAAGTGGAACGGTGTCTTTGGCTGGGTCCTGGCTCGCCGTTATCTCATGCAAAAGCGTGTTACGGGCTTTCGTGCGTCATTTTCGTCCGATGTTGATGGTAAAACAACATTTGAGGACCATGTACGGCTGACTAAAAGTACTTTTGTCCGCACCTCTCAGTTCGGCAGGGGATCATATCTCGGACAGGGAAGCAGAGTGAAGGATGCAAAAATAGGGCGCTTTTGCAGTATCGGTCCTGATGTTATTATTGGCGGCCTTGGGCGGCATCCAACAAATTACCTTTCGACTAATCCGGCCTTATATTCAACGCGTGGTCAAACCGGCCTTGTCTATCTGAAAGAAAGTTCGGCTTTCCATGAAGGTCTGCGGACTACGATCGGCAATGATGTGTGGATTGGGGCAAGGGTTCTGGTCCTTGATGGTGTCACGATTCATGACGGTGCCGTCATTGCAGCCGGAGCTGTTGTTGTCAAAGATGTCCCGCCTTATGCCGTAATGGGTGGCGTTCCAGCGAAGGTGATTAAGAGCCGGTTCCCTGAGCAAACGATCAAGGCGCTTGTTGCCTCAAAATGGTGGGACATGGAGGATACTGTGCTTGAGGTGGTTGCGCGACGTCTTGGAGATAGGCCGTTCGAAGAAGGGGACGTCACAGAACTGCTGGAGATTTTGGATGTGGAAGATTTTAAATTGAAAAAATAAATCAATTATTAGGAGCTGTTTTTATGTTTAACCGTATTTATATAAATTGTGTGGTTCAGTATGAATGTTAATAAAACGATAGCTGTTGAGAGTTCAACGTGGAATAATATTGGTGATGCGTTTTATCAAAACTCCATCATTAATCAACTCCACTTGAATTTACCGCATTGTAATGTGGTTAGCTTCGATGGTCCGGCCGATCGTGCTTTTCGACCGGGTAAATATGAAAAGAATGTATTCGACAGCCGGTTTTTGGTTGATGCGGATCACTATGTGTTTTCCGGTCCCATCATCGGGAAAATGTTTCCCAAGCGCTATGCGCCGCTGATTGAAGACATACTGCGCCGTGGCAAGACCTACAGCCTGATGTCCATTCATGCCACGACCGATGAAGCAATGATGAAAAAGGTGCGGAAGTTTCTCGAGGAACATCCTCCCGTTGCGATTCATACGCGAGACCACCCCAGTTTTGAAAAACTTAAGGGCATAGCACCATGCGAATTTGACGGCATTTGCTTTGCTTTCTTCGTCAACAAAATCCCGCATTTGCCAGAGATGTCTCTTGGAGAGCCTTACATCTGCGCAAGCTATTATCGTGGTTATGAGCCGAATTTCGTGAATGTATCAGGTGACGCGGGTGATTTTGTTTCGTCCGGTATAGATCTTGATTGGCCAAAGCAGCTTAACCAGCGAAATTGGCGTGTGATGCGTTTCTTCGAGCATCGTCGCCCTTCTCCGGAAAAGGTGGGGCGGTGGAAGGTTATCAGGCCTGTACATGCGTTTTCCCCGTTTCCGCAATTAATATTCTCGCGGAAAAATAGTTACATTAGTTACAATCCGACGAATTTCCTTGCGATATACAAGCATTGTGAAGGCGTATTGACCGATCGGGTTCACGCTGGAGTAGCCGGAATCTCTTTCGGAAAACCGGTTCGCGTTGAAATGATTGATGGTCGTTTCAAGTTGTTTGAGCGCGTTCCTGTCGTTCATGAAAACGGATTTATGCGGTTGCCGCCGAACGCTCTCGACCCATTTCACGATAATATTGTCGAGTGGATCAGAGGAAAATTTGCAGAAGCAGCCGGATTGTAAGTCGGATATCCATCCGCTTTCCGTGCGCTGTGGCCGTACGATTAGTTTATCTTCTATAAGATAACAGGCTCAAATTGAGAAGATATTTAAGCCTGTTACGTTGAAAAAGCTCGGGTGGCAGAGAAAAAAATGAAGGCTGTTTCCGGTCGTATTCTGAAGGGCAGCGGTGCGTCGGCAATGTCGCTTGTTGCCAGGACATTTGAACAGCTTCTTCTCGTCCCAATACTCCTTGCTGTCTGGTCTGTTGATTTGTATGGCGAATGGCTCCTGATAAGCGCTGTTCCGATCTATTTTGCGATGTCCGATCTAGGTTTCTTGCAAGCTGGATCAAACGAGTTGGCGCGTCGCACCTCTCAGGAGGATGAGGCGTCAGTGAAAAGGTTTTTTCGGGAGTATACGTCTTTAGCCTCCATTTGGTCTCTTGTTATTCTTGTTTTTTTTGTCGCCGCCGTCTTTCTTGTGCCGTTGCATGATTGGCTTGGTCTTTCAATTCTCACGCCTGGCCAGATGAAAATTGCCTTCGTGGCACTTTTGTCGGGCTCAATGGTTTCTATGAATACAAGTGCTTTGCTGGCCGGTCTGCGTGTTCGGAAATTATATCATGTTGGCCTGACCATACGCGCTGTCAGCGCCTATCTGCGAATATTGGTCACCTTCATTCAGGTCTATTTCTTCGCAGGTGGGCCAGTGGAAATCGCTATCCAGAACCTTATTTTCCGAACTCTGGAGTATGCCGTTTGCGCGTTTATGTTGAAGCGTGTTGATCTTGCTCCAACGTTGGGATTGGTTTTTGGGCGTAGCGAAAAGCTGTGGCCTCTTCTACTCATTGGGATGGAGTACATGTTGATGCCGTTGGCGTACTCTTTCTCTTTGCAGGGGATGACAGTGGCAACGGGAACAATACTCGGAGCTGCCGCAGTTGCGGTATTCGGTACGCATCGAACGTTGACGAGAACCGCCACGACGACATTGCAGATGTTCGTTCAGCCGCTAAGAGCGGAGGCAGGGCTCATGCAGCGGAATGAAGATGTTCCCGCTTTGCGTGGGTTGCTGGTACGGCTATCGCGCGTTACGTTTTGGATGTCCATGATTGTTGCGGTCGTTTTGGTGCTGTTTGGTGGTCATATTTTCAGGTACTGGACCCACGGCCGGATAGAATTTGAGACATCTGTTTTCCTCTTGCTGCTTCTGGCCTCGGTTTTGGAAGGGATTTGGCGGATCGCGGCAACCATTCGGTTGGGGTCAAACAGACACCGGCCTCTTGTCTGGGGATTTGCGGCTTTCAGTGCTGTTGGTGTCGGTTGCGCCTTTGTGTTGGGGCCGCTCTGGGGGCTTGCAGGTATGGCGACCGCTGTCGTAATCCCGAACTTGGCGATGTGCGTTCTGACGATAGGTTCGACCACGTCACTGCTCAAAATGACCGTCGGCTCTTATCTTGTAAATATCGCGAAGCCTCCACTTTTTGAGGCTAAATCATTATTCTTTTTAGTGCAAAGGAAGCTGTTTTGATGAACCGCAGATCAGAGCGTTTCATAGATAAGCCGCTTACCATAAGAGTGGACAGATCATGGATCCGCTTTGAAACTATTACGTGCTTTGCAATACCTATATTTACTTTGGTTCGCCTTCCCTTGGTAGGAACCCTCCTCGCTTCCGATTTGATATTGTTTGCGTTGATTCCATTTATTATGTTAAATTCTGGTTATTTCAACATAAACCAAAAGTTTCTCAATAGAATATTTGTTTTTCTCGGTCTTTGGTTTCTCGCATCGGTTGTTTCGGACATCCGTGCGCAGACAAGTTTTATAGATCTTTTGAGGTGGCAAGCTGCTTTTTGGACTTTGGCAGGGTATATATTTGTCTTTTTCGTATTGATTGATGGTCGCCGTGAAAGATATGTGGCTGCTCTTGTAGGTATTGCGTTAGCCAATATTTTAAAGAATTTGTTGGGTATTTCTGTTTTCGGAGCTGGAGGTTTTTTTGGCGTTGCGTGGAAATTCGGAAACGGAGTTGCTGTTACCATTCTCCTCCTAGTTTTGCTGCAGTCGCGTTTACGAACACGCAAAGCTCAAGGCATGTTCACGGTGGGGTTCAGCTTAGTCGACTTGGCCTTGAATGCGCGCTCACTATTCCTCAAGACTTTTTTGGCTGGTTTCGCTGCAATGGTCGGCGTCAAGGGCTTAAGCCCGATGCGACGAAATCTAGTCGGTCTTCTTGTCGTTGCCGTTGGTTTGTTGGCCTTGCCGCTTGCCGAGGCCGTCTATGGAAATGCAGTAATGAGTGGTTATTTCGGCCAGGACGTCAAAGAAAAGTACATTGATCAAAGTCAAAAGGATATGGGCGCGCTTCTCGGTGGGCGCAGTGAATCGCTGATAGCAATAGAGGCCATATCTCAAAAGCCACTACTTGGCTTCGGGTCCTATGCGAAGGATGCTGATCTACGGTTGAAATACCTGCAAACGCTTGAGCAATCAGGTGAAGATATTGACTGGAATGGTCGTTTTGTCACAGTGAACGAACTTATTCCGACGCATTCGTATTTCTTCAGCGCTTTTGTGAACCATGGTGTTCTTGGCGGCCTGTTTTGGGCTTATATCATGACACTGGTTCTGCGCGGCGTTTTTGCAGGCATGTTTGGCTACAGGCCTTGTGGTCCATTGGAACTTTTGCCGTTAATGATGACGATATGGGATATAATGTTCTCGCCATTTGGTCTGACCCAACGTGTATTTACGCCGATTTATATCGTGATTGCCTGTATACTTATTGAAAATAATATCCGCCCAAATAGAAATATTAACAAATAGATTTGTAGTTGATCCATGAAGTTTTCTATAGTAACGAATGCATTTAACCAGGGGCAGTTCCTCCGTCGCTGCATTGAAAGTATTATAAGACAATCATATAATGATATTGAATATATCATTATTGATCCCGGTTCGACCGACGAAACTCCGGCCATACTTGAGGAATACGAGGCCCTTGACGACCCGCGGATAACCATTGTTCGAGAAAAGGACAACGGTCCTGCAGACGGTTTGAATAAGGGCTTTGCACAGGCGACGGGCGATTGGTTTGCCTATCTCAATGCGGATGATTTTTTGCTCGAAGGGGCGCTTGAAGAAGCCGCATCAGCCATTGAACGTAATCCTCAGGCCGATTGCATATATGGCGATGGTTACATGACCGACGCGGCGGGCAAGCCGACCCGGCGCGTCTTGTCCACGTCTTTCAGCGCGCGGAGTTTCGTTCGTGGACGAAGTCTTGTTCTGCAGCAGTCGACTTTTTGGAAAGCTGAGAGTTTTCGTAGTGTCGGCGGCTTCAACGTGGAAAACCGAACGAGTTGGGATGCCGAGTTACTGCTCGACATGTCGCTTGCCGGAATGCAGTTGGTACATGTTCCGCGTTTTTGGTCCGCCTTTGTTATTCACTCGGAAAGTATAACTGGCAGTCAGAGACACGCGGCACTGAGCAAGCAGAACCATCAGCGCATGTTCAGGAAGGTGACCGGTCGAGACCGCACCGAAAACGACCTCAAGCGGCGACGGTTGTATCAGAAGCTGGATATGTTTCTGAAGCCGGTGACAACTTATACGAAGATCAGCGACAGGCTGAGACCAGGGCGTTTGCCCAATCTGCCCGATTGGGGTGGTGTAAATGGAGCACAGATACCGTCAGGGGAGAACACACCAGTGAAAGCCACTATTGTCGCACGCGCTCCCGAGGATGCATCCTATTTTTTCGGTTTCCATGACGTTACGCCCTGGAGCCCGGACGATAGCCAGGTCCTGTTGCATCGCGTTGATCATGAGATTCGGCGTATGCCGAAAGCCGATGATGTTGCAAAGATTATGCTGTGGAATCCCAAAACCGGCTTGATGGATGTGGTTGGAGAGACGACATGCTGGAATTTTCAACAAGGCTCGCGACTGATGTGGGTCCCCGGTAAGGAAAGGACTTTCGTCTATAATAAACGTGTGAACGATGCTCCTGGCTGCGAAGTGGTGGATTTGAAAGCAGGAACCCGACGCACGATGCCACATGCAATCGGTGCGATCTCTCCCGACGGCAGTTATGCGATGGCGCCCAATTTCGGCCGTCTCGGCACTTTGTGGAAAGCTTATGGCTACGTCGGATTTGAAAGTGCTGACGACGATATCGCGCAACCGGATTCGGATGGTCTGTGGCGCATCGATATGGATACCGGCGAGCGTCAACTGTTGTTTTCGATGAAGGAGCTCGTGAGCGCTTCGGGCAACACGGTATCGTCGCAGACCAGAGTATTTGTCACTCACGTTTCCTTCAATCGCGAAGGGACACGCATGGTTTTCATGATGCGTTTCTTTTCAAAGGACTATGCGCTTTACACCCTCATCTATTCGGCAAGACCAGACGGTAGTGAGCTGAAGATGCTGGCGCAGGAGAAGATCAGTCATTTCGATTGGGTCGACGAGGACAGTATCGTCGTATGGATGCGCAAAGGGTCAAAAGGCCTTGCGGCAGCACGTAAGTCCGGACTTCTGGCGTCACCCTTCGTGCGACCGCTTGTCAATGCAGCTCGCCGGTTCAAGGGGCGCCTCAAGGGCATGGTTCTGAACGAGAGCTATTTCATCATGTCGACTGCGACCGGTGAGCGTCAACCATTCATGGCCGGTATTCTCTTACGCGATGGTCACCCCATGGTTTCAGAAGACCGTAGAAGCATGATTGTCGACGAATATCCGTTTATGGACACGGGGCAAACGCCTTTGATGCTTGTTGATCTCGGAAAGCGTGAACGTATCGATCTTCTGAATTTCCAGCATGATGTCGGTTCAAAGGATAGTGACCTTAAGTGCGACCTGCATCCACGGTGGAATCGCCGTGGTAACCAGGTGGGTGTCGATGCCTCTGAAGCCGGCCGCAGGCGCTTTGCCATTGTCGAACTGTCAGAATAGCGAGAGGAGAGGCCGATGGCGCGTGCTCTTGTTCTGCTTTGGGATAATTTCGGTCCGCTTCATCAAGATAGAGTGCGTAGCGTAGCCACTGCTTTTGGCGCGGTTCGGGATGTCACCGGAATCGAGCTATGTGGAAAAAGCGATGTCTATGATTGGATCGGAGACGACAATGGTGGTTATCGTCAGATAACGCTCTATGACGATCATGATCTGAGTGAGCTGCGCACCATTCCTTTGTTGTTCAGGCTGATTGGAACAGCTTTTCGATTGGGGCGAGGTGATTATGTTCTGTGCCACTGGAATGTCAGAGCGATACTGTTCTTTGCAATCTGGCTGCGCGTTACGGGTTCAAAAGTCTATGCAATGGGCTGCTCAAAATATGATGATAAACCCCGGAGCGCGAAAACAGAATTCCTGAAAAGTCTGATGTTCTTACCGTATAATGGCGCTATTGCGTCTGGGCATCGGTCGGTAGACTATTTTCGTTTCATGGGAATTCCGGCAAGGCATATTTCGGGGGAGTACAACACCGTATCGATCGAACGGATACGTATGTTGGCTCAAAAGGAACCGGCGCCTGGAGGTCTTGCTTATGAAAGTCGCGTGTTTCTCTGTGTTGCAAGGTTGGTGCCCAAAAAGAATCTGTCTGTGCTTCTTCGGGCCTACGCGCGTTACTGTGCCACCACGGCAGCGGCAGCGCGCGATCTGGTTGTGTGTGGGTCCGGCCCTTTAGAGCAGGAATTGCGTGTGCTGGCACATGATCTTGGGGTGTCGGAGCGAGTTTCCTTTACAGGCTTTGTTCAGACAGAGGAGGTGTGCCAACATTTTTCTCGGGCGCTGGCACTGCTGTTGCCGAGCTTGGAAGAGCAATTTGGCAATGTTGTTCCGGAAGCCATGTCTATGGGGTTGCCTGTTATTCTTTCGGATAATGCGGGTGCACGCGATCTTCTCGTCCGATCCGCCGTAAATGGCTTTGTCGTTGAGCCGGACAATCCGGAGGGGCTTGCCTTTTTCATGTGCGCTTTGGCCCAAGATCAGGTGCTGTGGAACCGCATGGCACAGGCATCCTGCGCCGCGGCGCTGGGCGGTGATGTGACAGAGTTCGCGCGTGCCATCCAGAATCTCACCGGTGTACCTGGCGCGCTCCCCCCGCGCCCGGTCCTGCCGGCCAGTCCTGTCAAATCGGAATCGACGCGAAACGAAGCGGGAGCGTGAAAGCAGGTATGAGAATTCTTCACCTGATAGCATCGGTAGATCCTGCGGGCGGCGGGCCGGTTGAGTATGCGCGCCTGGTTGCGCAGGAGCATGCAAAGGCCGGGCACACGAGCACCTTCGTGACGTTCGATCAATCCGGTTCGCCCTTTATAGCTGACTTTCCATTTCCGGTGGCCTGTTGCGGCCCCAATCCAAGCTTTCCCGGCCCGGTGGAAAAGTTCAGGCGGGCTGTAGCGCAGTTGGCCGACGACCACGACATTGCTGTGATTCATGGCCTTTGGAATAGAGCCGCCATTAGCGGTCATCAGGCCCTGTGTGACGCTGGCCTGCCGTGGGTCGTCTTTCCCCATGGCATGCTCGATCCGTGGTTTCGGCGGGCTAAACCGGTCAAGCACTGGCTCAAGCAATTATATTGGACACTCTGGCAGGGTAGAGTTTTGAGCCAGGCGAGTCTTGTCCTCTTCACATGTGAAGAGGAGAAAAGACTCGCCCGTGGCGCATTTATAGGCCATTCTTCCTACCGAGAGCGTGTCGTTGCCTTTTGTGCTGCGGACCAAGAACGGAGTACGAGCCGGCTGGAGGCTGGCAGAAGAGCTTTGCTATCTCTTCTCCCCGATCTCGCGGGGAAAGAATATTTGCTGTTCTTGAGCCGGATTCACCCCAAAAAAGCGTGTGATGACCTTATCCGAGCATTTAAAGCTGTCACATCACTTGAGCCTGAGCTCCAGTTGGTGATTGCTGGTCCGGATCAGATAGGATGGCAAAAGGAACTGGAAGCGCTTGCGGATGAGTTTGGTATCGCTCAACGTGTTCATTGGCCAGGAATGATCCAGGGAGATGTTAAGGCGGCGGCGTTTGCAGATGCGCGCGCTTTCGTATTGCCGTCCCATCAGGAGAATTTCGGTTTGGTGGTTGCCGAGGCGCTGTCGGCCGGAACCCCAGTGCTGATTTCGACACAGGTCAACATTTGGCGCGAGATTGAGGCGGAACGCGCCGGTTACGCTGTTTCTGATACGGCCGATGCTTTCGAAATTCTGCTCAAGCGTTTCTTGGCGCTTTCTCCTTCTGAGGCAGAACAGATGCCTCATCGGGCGCGGCTTGGCTATGAACGCCATTTTTCTGTAGTTCGGGCTGCGGACGATTTGATTGCCGCATTGAAGGAATCGATATAATTTTTTGTTTTTTTATTTCAAATTCGCGCGCGTGTCGCGATTTTAATTCAAGATGAGGGGTGGCATGAACAATCGTTCTTTTTGTGTGACGTATACAATTAAAAATGAACAGGAAATTATACGCGACGCAATCAACGCCCACCTTAATATGGGCGCAAGCAAGGTATTTGTTTTTTTCGATAATACGACGGACGGGTCCCGTGATATTGTACGAAGCATGGGCGATCGGGTCGAATGCTTCGAAACCCAACACCCTGACGAACTCGGCGTAGAGGTGCCTGACTGGATCAGGGATCGTAAAGTTCACTTTTACGACATCATGGTCATCAGGAAACAGATCAACACCTGGCGCGCAGCCAAAATGGCCGAAGCGCAGGGCTATGAGTGGTTGATTTCGATCGATCCAGACGAAATTCTATATCCTGTCGGCAAAGGGCAGACCGTCGCCGACGCCCGGGATTTCTTCGATTCTGTGACAGATGATGTCGATCAGGTCCTCCTGCGTAACCTCGAAGTGGCTGTGACGAATCCTGACGTCAAGGATCCATTCCGAGAGTGCCGATATTTTCTGCGACGGTTTCCGGCCAGTGAAGAATTTGTTAGAATTTTGCTTGGCGTGGTTTCACGTTTTCTCAAATCGCCAAAAGCTGCTGAATGGATCAGATATTACTATTATGCGGTGCGATTTCAGGGCAACACCCTGCGTAAGGCACGGCATCCGGTTACCGGCCAGATTGCGCCAAACGGCTATTTTATGGGGTACAAGAATTTCAAGTCGGCGATCCGGGTTTCGCGGGTCGATAAATTCAGCTTCGCCATCCATAAATGGCATCCACATAACAAAAACGTGCCAAAGAATATTTATATTGGCCATGTTCTTCACTACGATATGCCAAATCCGGAGAGTGTAACAGGTAAGTTTTCGCAGAGACCAAATTCGGTTTTTCTGAAAAATTCATATTCCCGATATATTATTAATCTGGTCGCTACAGAATGTTCGGTCGCCGAATTTCGGATTTTTTTTAAAGATCTGTGCTTCTCAGAGTCAAGAATGAAAAAGCTGCTGCAGAGAGGTATTGTTCAGGACATTGACTGGACTTCGAGATTGCTTGATAGCTCGGTCTTTACGTCAAAAGGTTAAGATTTCTTATTTATATTTTCCGTTCGGCCTTCCGCTACATGCGCGGCTTTTTCTTCCCAACAGCGTTGACCGACCGGGTGGACCATTGCAAAAAATTGCGGAGTAACTGACTTGTCAGCAAAACGTATAGGGATATTCACCTATCATTTCTCAGAAAATTTCGGCGCTTTGATGCAGGCCTACGGGACGCGTCAATGGCTCATTGAGCAAGGGCATCAGGCGGAATTCGTCAATTACCATCCTCGCTATGTAGAAGAGGGTGGAGACTTTTCCGGTATTTTTAAGCCCGCACACTTCCGGTCAAATCTCAAGATTCTATATCTGAAGCTTTCGAGGCTGAAACGTAAATTTCTGGGTAACCGCCAGCAGGCAGAGCTTTTCGCGGCGTTTCACCGCGATGTGCTCGGGGTTACGGGAACGCGACTGGAAACGAAGGAAGACGTCGAGACATTCCTGTCCAGTCGCGAAGGGCGGTTCGACATGCTGATCACGGGCAGCGACCAGATATGGAACCCATCTGACCAGAAAGGCCTTGACCCTGTTTACTTTCTGGCCTTCGGGCCGACTGTGAAGGCTCGCCGGGTAACATATGCGCCCAGTTTCGGCAGGGCGACACTCGACACGGCCTACAATGATGATGTCAGGGCGTATATAGGCACTGTCGACGGACTTTCGGTCCGCGAGCAAAGCGGCGTTGATATTTTGCGTTCTGTTACCAGACGCGAGGCTGCTTGCGTGCCCGATCCGGCGATCCTGCTCGGCGATTTTTCGACCTTGGTCGATCGAGCGGAACCGGTCCGTACAGGGCATGTGTTCTGCTATGCTCTGCGTTCCGGAGACGGCATTCGAGAGGTAACGGAAGAGGTTTCGCGGACCATCGGCGCGCCGATCGTTTCGCCCTACAACGTGCACCGTCGTTGGCGTGAGATCGGCGAGACCGTCTATCCTTCTCCGGCGGGATGGGTCTCCTTGATCAACAGTTCAGAGTTCTCAGTCACCAATTCGTTTCATGGCACAGTCCTCAGCATACTGCTGCAGAAGCCATTTCTCGTGGTTGGGTTGCCGGGGGTCAAGGGCGGTCTGAACGAGCGCGCCAAGGACCTTCTGCAGAAACTGGAGCTTACGGACAGGTTTGTCGAAGCCGGCGATGTGGCGACGGCGCGCCGCAGGATAGGCGAGCCGATCGATTGGGCAAAGACTTCTGAAAATCTTCAGAAAATGCAGAAGACAGGCCGTGACTTCCTGAACGCGCAATTGGAAAAATAATTACTTAATCGTTTAGCCGGAGCCTGATTATGGCCTTTCTTTCAGACGGCATTGCCGCCAAAATCATCAATCATTGCAGGGATTTGGAAATAGTATTCGATCATGATGTCGACCTTTCCCGGATGACCTATCTTCGTACCGGCGGCCGGGCCCAACTGATCGCGAAACCCTCGACCGCAGATCAGGCAGCGAGCCTTCTTGGATTTTTGACGACCAATGATGTCGCCTACAAAATTGTCGGCAATACATCGAATCTGCTGTTTCTGGATCAGGTCGATTATCCCGTGTTGGTTTCATCCACCAATATGACGGACCTATCGGTGGATAATACAACGGGAAAAATTGTGGCGGAAGGCGGGGTGATGGTTCCTGACCTTTCGCGTGCGGCGCTGTTTCATGGCCTTACGGGGTTTGAGGCATTCGAAGGTATTCCCGGAACGCTTGGAGGCGGCCTGTTCATGAATGCCGGTGCCTACGGAGACGAGCTCAAGGACAATCTCGTCGGCGCGCAACTGGCGATGCCGGACGGTACGCTGCGTTTCTTCACGCTGGCCGAACTGCAGCTCACACATCGCTCCTCGGTTTTACGAAGAGAGGCATCAGGCGCTTTCGTCTGCAATGTGACTTTCGAGTTGCCGCATGGCGACCCGCAAAAGATTTTCGGAAAAATGGAAGTGTACCATGCCAAAAGGCATAAGTATCAGGACTTTATGTATCCGAACCTCGGAAGTATTTTTTCGGGATCTCCCTATCGTGTGCTGGGGGAAGACGATCCTTATTTCAAGTTCGTTTCGGCCGTATATTATATATTTAATTACAAGATGAAGATTTTTCGGCGGGAGTCGCCAATCAATCGTAAATGGCTGAACGATGTTATTTTGAAACGATTTCCGCTTCATTACGAACTGCAACCGTTCTCCGACAAAACGTTTAATTGCCTCGTCAACCGTGGGCAAGGCACCGACGAGATGGTCCGCTTCATTCGACAAATGGAGGCGTTGATCGACGGGCGTATTGTTCTTGAAAACGAGATTGTTGAAGAATTCTAGAGCGATTACGGGAAAACCTGGGACCGGTTTTTCGTCAGGAATTGCGTAAAAACTGAGCGAAAGTGCATTCTGCCGGATTTTGGTTTGGCCGGAAATGTTCTGGACAAGGAGGCTTGGGTCACGATGGCCGAGAAGGTCAAGCGACTATATGTTGACGAAATGTCTTTTGGCTTGCGCCTGCGCCGGCTGATCTGGCGTATTGTCTATCTGTTTTTTTTCAGACCGACGCCCCGATTCATCATCTTCGATCGCTGGAGGCTGTTCTTGCTGAGAGCTTTTGGCGCCCGGATCGGAAAAGGGAGCCGCGTTGCACCCAACTGCTTTGTCTGGGCTCCGTGGAACCTCGAGATGGGAAACTATGCATGCCTGGCCGAGGGCGTTGACTGCTATACGATCGGCCCGCTGAAGATGGGTGACTATACGACGGTTAGCCAGCGTGCATTCATCTGCACGGCCTCTCACGAGATCAAAACCAGGGCGCGCCGCCTTTTTTCCCGGCCAATTGTGATCTGTGATCATGCATGGGTGGCGGCCGAGGCGTTTGTGGGCCCAGGAGTGACTATTGGCGAAGGGGCCGTAGTGGGCGCACGTTCGGTTGTGGTGCGGGACATAGACTCATGGAAGGTGGTCGCCGGGAATCCCGCGCGGGTGATCAAGGATCGAACACTCAGTGAGGACCACAGTGCTTCCTGAAGAAAACCGGAAACAAATCGCCGTTGTCTTTCTGACCTTCAACGAGGAGCGGCATATCGGGCGCGCACTTGACAGCATTCGTCCAATTGCGAAAGAAGTTTTCGTCATCGATGCATTTTCGACTGACCGTACTGCGGAAATCGCGCGCGAAAAGGGCGCCGTTGTTCTGTCCAATCGGTGGGTCAACTATGCGCGCCAGTTCCAGTGGGGGCTGGACAATGCGCCGATCACGGCAGACTGGGTCATGCGGATGGATGCGGACGAAGTCTTCGATCCCGAGCTAGTCGACGAAATCAGCACCAGGCTTCCTGAACTGGGACCTGAGACTGTGGCAGTCAATCTGAAGCGCCGGCATATTTTTCTTGATCGCTTCATCCGTCACGGTGGGCGATATCCGCTGATCCTTACGCGGATCTGGCGCCGTGGCCACGGTCGTATCGAAAACCGCTGGATGGATGAACATATCATCGTCTGGGGCGGAGAGACGGTGACGTTTAAACATGCTTTTTCAGACCACAACCTCAATGATCTGACCTTCTTTACCGATAAGCACAACAAGTATGCCACCCGTGAGGCGGTAGATATTCTGAACCAACGCTATGAACTTTTTGCGCGTGAGGAACTGAGCCGTGATGATGGTTCCCGACAGGCCGGGATCAAGCGTTTTATCAAAGAAGACATTTATAACCGGATGCCGTTCTGGTGTGGCCCTCTTGGCTATTTCCTTTATCGCTATTTCATTCAGCTTGGATTTCTTGACGGAAAAGAGGGCTTAATCTATCACTTTTTGCAGGGCTTCTGGTATCGGTTCCTCGTTGGGGCCAAGGCACTGGAATTTGACAGGGCGCTTGGAGAGATCCCGGATAAGCAGGGAAAGCTAAAAAAGCTTGAAGAGATGACAGGCCTCAAACTCACTTGATTTTGTTGATCATTAACATAAAGCGTCATTGATTTTTCTAGAAATTTCGCGTTCAAGATAAAATTCTGAATTTTACATTTCGCCCTTTGTGAATGTCTATCTTTTCAGGCGAACGATAACAAAAGGTCCCGTTCAACCTATGTCTATGGAACATTATTCGCACGCCGGAAGTGCTTCTCATTCCCGAGATAGTGAAGAAGCTGTTATCGATCTTCGCTTTCTGCGTGCTCTGTGGCGGGACAAGTTCATCATTCTAGCCTTCGGCTTGGTCGTCATGCTGGCAGGCGCCTATTACGCCTACAATGTGGCAACGCCGATATACAGTGCGACCGCGCAGGTGATGCGCAATAATCAGACCGGACAGATTGTCGATCTCCCGTCGGTTGTCGGCGAACTGAGTAATGACTCCAACGCCATTGGATCGGAAATCCAGGTCATCCAGTCCCGTGTCTTGCTGGGTGATGTCGTTGACGAGCTTGACCTGATAGAAGATCCTGAATTCAACGGACGTTTGAGAACGCCTTCTTTGAAAGCGCGCATCAGGTCCACTATCTCATCATGGTTTTTTTCAAACGAGCAGAGTGACACTTCTGCCTCTGATAGAGAAGCCATGGATCGGGCTATTCGTGATTCCGTGATCAGTTCTCTTCGCGCGCACCTCAATGTGCGCAACCTGCCGACCACCTCTGTGTTCAACATCACGGTCACATCGGAAAGCCCGCAGAAGGCTGCTCTTATTGCCGATACCATCGCCCAGCAATATGTGCAGGATCAGATTGACGTTAAGCGCGAGAGCATGAAGGAGGCGATTGTCTGGTTGACCGACCAGGTGGGCCAACTTCAGCAGGATCTTGAGCAATCAGAAGTCAGGGTCAGTGAGTTCCAGTCGGCAAATCCGATGATCACGCCAGAGGTTCTTGCAGGCCTGCAACGCCAGTTGAGCTCTGTTCGTGACAGGCTGGAATCCACGCGCTCGAATGCGCGTGAGGCTGCCGCTCGGCTGGCGATGCTGCAAAATGCCGAGAGCTTCAGCGAGAAAGCCGCCGTCTCGGGCAACACCAGGCTGGAGCAGCTGGCGGCAACGGCGCCTTCCAACGCTGCCGATGCTGCTGAATTTGATCGGACTTACAGTGCGATCATTTCCGACGCGCAGGCAAACCAAACGCGTCAGAGCTCCAATCTCACGGCGTTGCAGAACTCGGAGGAGCGGCTGAGCGGACAGATCGAGCGTCAGGGTCAAGAGCTTATTCAACTTCAGCAGCTTACACGCGAAGCGGAAGCGAACCGCTTGCTGTATCAGTATTTTCTGGGGCGGCTGAAAGAGACATCGGCGCAGCAGGGCATTCAGAAACCTGATAGCCGTATTATTGCCGAGGCTGTTGTTCCGGGCGGCCCCATCGAGCCGCGGAAGCCTCTCATTCTTGTTGTGTCATTGGCCTTGGGGCTGGCACTGGGAACTGGGATAACCCTGCTGAGAGAGGTCCGCAACCGCGTCTTTCATACAGCGCCGGAACTGGAGCAGGCGACAGGAGAACAAGTCCTGGGGCAGATTCCACTCGTTTCTGTCAATCGTCGCCAGAAACTCCTGTCTTATTTTCATGAGCACGGGACATCGGCGGCAGCTGAATCAATCCGCAATCTCAGGACGTCGATACTGCTTTCCGATGCCGATTCCGATCCGCAAATTATCATGGTAACCTCGTCGCTTCCAGGAGAGGGCAAGACCTCTATTTCTCTTGCTCTTGCCCTGAACATGACTGGTCTTGGCAAGAGGGTGCTTGTGATGGAGGGCGACATCAGGCGCCGTGCACTCGGAGAGTATTTCGATATCGACCAGGAAAAGGGGTTGATGTCGGTCCTGAACGGAACCGCGACAATTGATGAAGTGGTTCAACACAATGCCGAATTTGGATTCGACGTGTTGGGCAGCGGCAAGTCGACGGCCAATGCCGCAGATATCGTTTCTTCTCCGAACTTCAGCGCTTTGCTGACGGAGCTTCGCTCACGCTATGACCACATCATTATCGATACGCCGCCAGTCCTGATCGTGCCTGACAGCCGAATTGTCGCCAAACAGGTCGACAGGGTCGTTGTCGTCGTGAAGTGGAACCAAACCAGCAGGTCCCAGCTTTCCGAAGCGCTGAACATGATCGATTCTGTTCACGCGGAAGTCGATGGACTGGTGCTTAACCAGATAAGCGCGTCGGGAATGAGGCGCTATGGATACGGGAATAGCTACGGTTCCTATTACGCCTACAGTTCGAGTGAATACTACGATAGATAGCTCTGGCGGGAAGAGCGGAGCAGTGGCTTCGTTCGGGCTCGGGCTGTTGCCCGATGTCGCATTTTTGGCAGTAGGAAACGACTTCACGGCGCGCGAGCGATTTCAACGTTGTATCGTGTCGTCGAGAGGGTGCGGTGTGTTGCTCACAACCCACGATGGGATGTCTGCTCGTATACTTTATGTTCTCTAAAGTTTGTGGTCGGTCAGATGTGTTTTGGAAATATGTAAACCAGCAATTGATCGTAGCTGCCTTGTCTCCGGTCTGATCTACACTCCATGTGAAGGCGCCACTGAGGAAGCGGGAATGATTGATATTGAATATCAATCATTCCCGAAAAGGTCGCGCGTGAAAACCTTGTCCGTGACGTCCCGTATCTCGTCGGTGATGCGATTGGCGACGATTACGTCCGCCGCCTGCTTGAATTCCTGAAGATCGTTGACGACAGGCGAACGGAAGAATTCCGGTTCGCTCAAGACCGGTTCAAACACAATGACGCGGATGCCCTTGGCCTTGATCCGTTTCATGATGCCCTGAACGGAGGAGTCGCGGAAATTGTCCGAACCGGCCTTCATCACTAGGCGGTAGATGCCGACGGTCTCCGGTTTTAACGCGATGATACGCTCGGCGATGAAGTCCTTGCGCGTGGTATTCGCATCGACGATGGCGCGGATGAGATTTTGAGGTACTTCCGAATAGTTTGCCAGAAGCTGCCTGGTATCCTTCGGCAGGCAATAGCCACCATAACCGAATGAGGGGTTATTGTAGTGGCTTCCAATCCTTGGATCGAGACCGATCCCCTGAACAATCTGTCGGGTGTCCATTCCATGGGTCATGGCATAGCTGTCGAGTTCGTTGAAATAAGCGACACGCATGGCGAGAAAGGTATTGGCGAACAGTTTGATTGCTTCCGCCTCGGACGGGTTGGTGAACAGTACCGGCGCGTCCTTTTTTATCGCGCCTTCGACCAGTAGGTCTGCAAACGTCTGCGCCCGCTCGGATTGTTCTCCGACAATGATGCGGGAAGGATGCAGATTGTCATAGAGCGCACGACCTTCACGCAGAAATTCCGGTGAAAAGAGGACCTGATCCGTCTCGAGTTCACGCCGTATGCGTTCGACAAAGCCTACGGGGATCGTCGACTTGATGACGATGGTTGCCTTGGTGTTGATGGCCTTGACGGCGCTGATGACGGATTCGACCGAAGATGTGTCGAAATAGTTCGTTTCCGTGTTGTAGTTGGTCGGTGTTGCGATGATGACGAAATCGGCGTCACTGAAGGCGGCGGCTGCGTTCGTGGTCGCCGTCAGGTTGAGCGAACGGTTTACCAGATAATCCTCAATCTCAGCATCGATAATGGGGCTCTTCTTGTCATTGACCTGAAGGACACGGTCCTCGTTCACATCGACAGCGATGACGTTGTGTTTCTGGGAAAGCAGGATGGCATTGGAAAGTCCGACATAGCCGAGACCGGCAACCGCGATTTTCATGTTGTGCTCTCAAATTTATAGGTCAGAAAGATACGAAAAACCTATGCAGTATTCTCATACTTTTACATCAGGGTTTTCCATTCGGCCGAATTTAACCTGTGTGTTGAAGCAGATAGCGTTTAAATCAATAAGTAGATGAATAAGCTGGGTGAGCATAGTCAGCAACGAAATATGGTCGTTAAGCTACTCGGTTTTGGTCTTCAAATTCAAGGCATTTCCCTAGGTATCTGGCAAAATTTACTGCCACATCCCTTCGTGTGGCCGTGATCACAGCCGAACCGAACACTTCGGAGCCAAGATCTGCAGTTGGACGGAGCAGCCCGACAGTGGGTCAAGTTTACGGGGGGGACGTAACACCAAGGACGTAGGGCGAATATTGCGCCATGCGCACTTTTTGCTTGGCAGAAGATGAGTGTCGGCACGCGCGTCCGACAAACCCGCAGGCCACCAAGCAAAAAGGGCCTCCGCGGTTAGCGAAAGCCCTAACAAGTCATGAAATTGGATGGTGGGCGTGACAAGGATCGAACTTGTGACCCCTACGATGTCAACGTAGTGCTCTCCCGCTGAGCTACACGCCCATCCGTGGCGCGGTGTATTCCAAACTTTGGCGGCGGCGTCAACTGGTTTTTGAAGCTTTTTTGTCGCTACGTGCTTTCCCGCCACGTCGTGGGCCTCAAGGGGTGAGAACCTTTTCCACTTCGTCGACAAGATCGCGCAGGTGAAACGGCTTGGACAGCACCTTGGCATCCTTCGGCGCAGCCGAATCGGCGTTGAGCGCGACGGCGGCGAAACCGGTGATGAAGATCACCTTGAGATCGGGGTCGAGCTCGGTTGCCCGGCGGGCAAGCTCGATACCGTCCATCTCGGGCATCACGATATCGGTCAGAAGCAGCGAAAACGGCTCCTCGCGCAGCCGGTCATAGGCGCTTGCGCCATTGTCGAAAGCGGCGACCTGATAGCCGGCCTTTTCCAGGGCTTTCACCAGGAAACGGCGCATGTCATCATCGTCTTCCGCCAGAAGAATTTTCAGTACCATCGGCTCAACCATATCGGCGCAACAGGCTTGTTTCTTAACCGGTCTGATAGACCCTATGTCGTAAACAAGCAATAAAGACAGGCCCAAAGTTTCCGCTCGGGCGGGCAGCGGTCTTGGCAGGACCGGCGCGAGCGCGTAAATCTCCGGTATCAAAGGAGTTGCAGTGACAGAAAACGGCAGACATGACCCGCATTTTGACAAAGATGCGCTGTTCTTCGAGGTGATCCGCCCGGAAGAGCAGACCCTGCCGCTCGTCTTCAATTCGCCCCATTCCGGCAGGGGGTACAGCGCGGCCTTTCTGGCGGCAAGCAGGCTCGATGCCAATGAGATCAGGCGGTCGGAAGATCTTTATGTCGACGAGCTGTTCTCGATGGCGCCGGCCTTCGGTGCGCCGCTGCAGCGCGCATTTTTTCCGCGCGCCTTTCTCGACGTCAACCGTGAACCCTTCGAACTTGACCCGCGGATGTTTTCCGGTGCCTTGCCCGCGCATATCAATGTAACATCGATGCGGGTGGCCGGCGGGCTTGGAACCATCCCGCGGATCGTTGCGGAAAACATGCCGATCTATGCGGCGCCGATCGATGCCGAAGAAGGACTGGCCCGCATCGAGCATATCTACCGGCCCTACCACCGCAGCCTCAAGCAGCTGATGCAGGATACCAAGCGCCTGTTCGGCCGGGCCGTGCTGATCGACTGCCACTCGATGCCGGGCAGTGTTTCGGTCGGCGGCCACCGGCGCAAACCCGACATCATCATCGGTGACCGGTTTTCCACGAGTGCGTCCAGCGAAATAGCCTATGCGGCGATGTCGATCCTGGAGCGTATGGGCTTTGCCACGGCCTACAACAAGCCCTATGCGGGTGGTTTCATCACCGAGCATTACGGCCGCCCCGCCGCCGATTGCCATGCCTTGCAGATCGAAGTCTCGCGCAGGCTTTACGCGGATGAGCAGAATTATACCAAGAAGCCGGAATTCATCGCGCTCAAACAGGCGCTGACACTGTTTATGCGTGAGTTCGCCGCATTTCTCGCCGGCGAGGCTGATTCCGTCGGCCTTGCTGCGGAATGATTGCCCGTGCCGAGCGGCGTTTCCGGCAATGAACGCAAAAAAAACCGCGCTTTAGGCGCGGTTAAGTCTAGGGAGGAAACACCCAAGGAGGGTATTCACAGTCGAAAGACTGTATGTATGACAGTAGATGACAGTGAAATGACTGTCAAGCTTTATTGCCTGAAATTTACGCAATGTGGCTTATTGTATATTTTTTGCGCGTATTGCCTCCTTTAAATGTTTTTTTGCCTTTTATGTGAGCGGCCCGCCGCATGTCGGGCTTTGGAAAAGCCGCTCAGGTCACCCGCCTTCTCGTTTTGTCACAGGATATGCCATGTTGCCCGATCGCACCTTTTTCAACAGTCTCGCCGATGCTGCCGCCGCACAAACCCTGCCGCGGTTCAGGTCCGGTCTGAATGTCGACAACAAGCTGGCTGGCGGTTTTGATCCGGTGACGGAGGGGGACAGGGCGGCCGAAAGCGCCATCCGGCAGCTGATCGGCGAACATTATCCCGAACACGGGATACTCGGCGAGGAACACGGGTCGAGCGGGCTGGACCGTGAATATGTCTGGGTCATCGATCCGATTGACGGCACGCGGGCCTTTATTTCGGGTGTTCCCGTCTGGGGCACGCTGATCGGGCTTTATCACAATGGACGGGCGGTCATGGGGCTGATGGATCAGCCGTTTACCGGCGAGCGTTTTTTTGCCGATGCCGAGACCGTAGGGTTTGCCGGGCCGGGCGGGCCACGCAGCCTGAAAACCCGGGACTGCCGGCGCCTTGAAGATGCGGTTCTCTTTACCACCTCGCCGAGGATCATGGAGGCCGAAGCGATGGCGCGCTACGACCGGCTGGAGGAGCGTGTGCGCCTCGCCCGCTACGGCATCGATTGCTACGCCTATTGCCTGCTTGCCGCCGGTTTTGCCGATCTCGTGGTTGAAAGCGATCTGAAACCCTATGACATCGGGGCGCTGATCCCCATCATCGAAAGAGCCGGCGGCGTGGTGACGACATGGACCGGAGAACGGCCTGAAAGCGGCGGCGACATCGTGGCGGCGGCCACGCCGGCGCTGCATGCAGCGGCACTTGAAACATTGGGTGGCAATTAGAGCGTTTCAGACTGAAACGCTCTAACCGTTATCGGTCGCTGCCGAGTGCGCGTCGAGGAATTCGATGGTCGCTTCAAGGGCGATATCCCTTGTGGCATCGGCTTCCTGAAAGATTTCATGCCCCGATTCCGGCAAGACCACGTGGTGCGCGCCAAGCCGTTCTGCAAGCCTGGCCTGTGCATCTGCCGGGATCACGCTGTCACGACCGCCCGAAAGCACGAGGACCGGACAGCTGATGGATGCGAGCCTTTCCGGTTTCGTCATGCGTTTGATTTCGCCAATGCAGGCCGACAGCCAGCCGTAGGAGACCGGCCCGAGCAGATAGGGCGGGTCATGTCGGGCGGCCTGAAGATTGCGCTCGTAACGGATGCGGTCCGAGGTGTGGCGCTGGTCTTCGAAACGCGGCGGCGCGGCGCGGGCAGTACCGGTTGGCCGGCCGCCCCGGCCCGTATGGCAGGCAAGCCAGGCGGCGGACCGGATCAGCCATGTCGGGTAGCGGTCATGGCGAAGGCCGACAAATGGGGCCGCAAGCACAAGGCCGGCGAAACGTTCACGCCCGCTTTCGGCGGCGGAAAGCGCGATCAGTCCTCCAAGGGAATGGCCGAGCAGGAAGCAGGGCGCCGGCATCGTGCCGCGGACATGCTGTTCAAGAAAATCGAGAATATCGCGCGGATAGTCTGAAAACCGCTCGATATGGCCGATATTGCGGTCTTCCGGGCGGCGGTCCGAGCCGCCCTGGCCGCGCAGGTCGAGAACGGCGACGGCATAGCCTGCACGACGCAGGTCTAAGACGGTTTCTGCATATTTTTCGATGAATTCGGAACGTCCTGCCACGATCATCACCGTGGCACGGGCTTTCTCGCGCCCGTAAAGGGCATAGCGCAGGCCGACGCCGTCAAAGGCGCGCATCCTGCCTGTTACGGGTTCTGTTTCCGCCGGTCTCGCGTGCATCCGTGGTCGTCGTCCGTCGTTTCAGAGGTGTTCGTGATGACGCGCGATTGCGGACTTGGCAATGCCGGAACGCGATTTGCGCAAAAAAAGGACCGGAACCGGGCGCTTGAACAGGGGTAAAAGCGACGCGGATCCGGCCAAGTAACCACCGTCACTGGGTCAAGAGTGGCGGTGGTGCCGGGACGGGTGCGCCGTAGTTCCCGGCAAGGACTGAATGGCGCATTTTGCATGAACATGAGTTCAATGCGACATTCATATTGCGTTCATTCCGTGTGTTTTGTGTCGACAATCGCACGGCATATTTGCAAAAGAGCGCTGAAAAAGGGGCATTTCTTCGACAGAACGGACCTTTGGGCGTTGCCTTTGTCCTCTTGAAATGTCGGGAATCATTTCCCAAATCAACGTGCGAGGACGCCAGGCTCTGGGTTCTCAACCGTTTTCCACAATCGCCGGTTTCGGGATTCACGGAAAACGTATCGCAAACAATCGTCGCTCAAAGGAGGACACTATGCGTAACGTTGATTTTTCGCCTCTCTATCGCTCTACCGTCGGCTTCGACCGACTTTTCAATCTCCTCGACTCGATGGGGCAGCCTGAACAGGCGCCTGCCTACCCCCCTTATAATATCGAACGAACCGGAGAGAACAACTACCGTATTTCAATGGCCGTCGCCGGCTTTAGTGAGAGCGAGCTTTCCATTGAAGCACATGCTAATGTACTGACCGTGAAAGGCGAGAAGGCCGACGAAGACGAAGATGGCAGCAGCGAATATCTCTATCGCGGCATTGCCAAACGCGCTTTTGAACGCCGCTTCCAGCTCGCCGACCACATGGAAGTGCGTGGCGCGACGTTGAGAAACGGCCTGCTGCATGTCGAATTGCTGCGCAATATTCCCGAGGCCATGAAGCCGCGCCGGATCGCGATCGAGACCCGCGGCAGCGAGCCGAAGACGATTGCCGCGCAAAAGGATGTGGAGATGGATGCTGCCTGACGGCAGCCTCAACAAACGCGAAATGACACGGCGGCGCCCTCAGGGGCGCCGCTTTTGTATCAGGCCGGCTTTTTCATGATGCGGGCTGCGAGATGGTCGACAGAGATCTTCCCCGGCCCGTAGACGATCAGCAG
Source organism: Martelella mediterranea (assembly GCA_003001975.1). Lineage (GTDB taxonomy): Bacteria > Pseudomonadota > Alphaproteobacteria > Rhizobiales > Rhizobiaceae > Martelella > Martelella mangrovi. The sequence continues at coordinate 120,569 of PVUG01000008.1, read as the reverse complement.
CACCAGCGGCACGGTCCAGAAAAGACGCTGGTCGAGAATGGCGCTGTCGGGAAACCGGTCGAACAGGGCGCCGATCGTCTCGGGGCCAACCTGATGCACGGTAATGTCCACAAGCGTCTGCACCGCGATAAAACCCAGCATGCCAATGGCGCTGAGGCGGGTGAGGATGCCTGCAATGATCATCAGCGGCAGCAGGAATTCGCTATAGGTGCCGAGATGAACAACAAGGCCCCACGGCAGGAACGGAACGGCCGAGACATCGCCGCCGGCCGCCTCCACAGCAGGCAGTGCGATCTGGTAATAGGCGGAATTGCTGACCGTGAAGAAGCCGGTAATGCCTGATCCGACCTTGGTCAGCGCCGAGTTCAGGAAATAAAGCCAGAGCGTTGCCGCGAAAACAAGGCGGGCGAAAAGGCCGGGAAACCATGGCGCCAGAAACGCCTGCAGGTCCGAGAACACACGATTGTAAAGATGTGCGGCGGCACAGATGAATTTCATGTTGATCTACTCCTCTGTGCTGGCTGCGGCGGCGAAAGCGCCCGTGCCGATCATTGCTGAAAATGCGTCGGCCGGATCGAATTGCGGGTCGGTCTCCGTTCCCGCCCCGACGGCTTCGCCGATGGTGCCGCCGCTCATGAGGGTTTCGAAGAAGGCGGCTTTGCCGGGGGCAAGCGTCATCACCGTGACGTCGAAATAGGGCCTGCTTATCAGCGCGATTTCCGCCGGCGTCGGGTCGAAGCCCTCGAGGCCCGAGCCGTCGCGCACGCGGGTGAAAATGCTGGCCGCCGCGCTATCGAAGCGCAGCAGACGTGCTGCCGGATGCGGCTTCAGTGTCAGAGCCATCAGCGCCTCCGGCGAACATCGCTGCAGCGCTTCGGGCGACAGCGGCGTCATATCGAGGGCGTGGTAGGCATCGAGCCATGCCCGTTCCAGCCGGGCGACATCGGCAAGAAAGAAGAGTTCCTGTGCCGGTGCAAAACCGGCGATGAAGCCGGCGATGAAGCCGGCGAACCCATGTCCGTATTCGGCAAGGACGGGTGAGCGTGGCGGTTCCCGTGCGATATATTCGGCAGCCATTGCGGCAAAGAAGTTCGCGCCCACCAGGTCCCGGGTTACCGGAAAGATGTCTGCAAGCGCTGCTTTCAGGCCGACGGCCACATTGTTGCGGTAAACGCCGAACCGTTTGACGGCCGGGCCGCCATGCGGATTGACGACCCCGGCCGGTGCGGTCTCGACCGGCGGAGAAAGCAGGGCGATTGCGAAACCCTTCAGCGTCACCTGTGCCGTTTGCGGTTCAGCCATGGCGGGCGCCGAGCAGGAAGCGCTCGCCTTCGTTCTTCATGACATCCTCGGCCAGTTGCGCCTCGCGTTTGAGAACCGGCCACTCCGGCACGTCATTGTCCCATTCGATCAGTGTCGGCAGGGGGCCGGTCTGGCGGATGACGAAGGCATAAAGCGCCCAGACGGCATCGTCGACCGGCCGGTCATGGGCATCGATCAGCAACGGCGCGCCGGTATCGTCGACATCCTCGGCATGGCCGGCCAGATGGATCTCACCTACCCGCTCCAGCGGAAAGGATTTGAGGTAGGATGTGGCGTCGAAACCATTGTTGACGGCCGAGACATGGACATTGTTGACGTCCAGCAGCAGGCCGCAACCGCTTTTGCGGGCGATCTCGTCCAGAAACAGGGTTTCGGGGATCGTGCTCTCGGAAAACGCCACATAGGTGGACGGGTTTTCCAGCAGGATCTTTCTCTTGAGCCGGTTCTGCACCTGGTCGATGTGATCGACGATATGCGCCAGCGTTTCGTCCGTATAGGGCAGCGGCAAAAGGTCGTTGTAATAGGCGTCGTCGTGGGTCGACCATGCCAGGTGTTCGGAGACGAGGCCCGGCTGATAGCGATCGACGACGGTTTTCAGGCGTTCAAGATGATCGGGATCGATCCCGCGCGGCGAACCGATCGACATGCCGACGCCATGGACGGACAACGGAAAGTCTTCGCGCATGCGGGTCAGAATGCGGTGTGGATGGCCACCCGCGCCCATGTAGTTTTCGGCGTGGACTTCCAGAAAGCCCGTGCGATAGCTGTCATTCAGGATCGCGTCGGCATGGGCCGTCTTGAAGCCCGTGCCCGCGCGGTGGGGTATCGATTGCGAGCCGAAACGGCCCGGTTGTGCTTCGGCCATGCCGGTCGCTCCCGTTATAATGGATGGCGGAAAGGAAATGCCGCCGATGCTGGTCGCGCCGGCGGCATGCAAGCCGTGATCACATTTCGGGAAGGTCGCGGTCGAGCGGCGTCAGCGAACCCATGCGGTCGCCCGGCAGTTTCATGGTCGTGCAGGAGCCTTCGGCAACGGACTTCCAGGAATTGCCCTGATAGTCGACCTTGGAGGTTCCCGCGCAGGTGGTGCCGGGGCCTGCGGCGCAGTCGTTCTGGCCAGCCAGAGCAACGCCGTAGCATTTGACGTCGGCGGCCTGCGCGGGGGCGGAAGCCGCAAGACCGGTTACGGCGATTGCAAGTGCGCCGGCCAGCGTGGCGGCGTTGATTTTGTTGGTGCTCGACATGAATCTCTCCTGTTTGATCGATGTGTGTATTCGATTGTTGCGCAAGATTGATCTTGCAAGCAGGAGTATTCCAAAATCGGCCTTCAACTGGAAATCAATGGCACGTCATTCTGCCGTCACGCCGTGTCACCTGTCTGTGAGGGGGCGTTATTGCTGCGTGAGTGTTTCGGCTTCAAGGAAAGAGACGAAACGGTCGACTTCCGCTTCGGTGGTGGCGAAGCTGGTCACGCAACGCGCCAGCACCTCGCCGTCATTGATAAGTCCGGGCTGGTCGGCCGGCGTCAGCCAGTCGTAAAACTGTGCCCCGGCCTTGCGAGCGGCTTCGGCGGCGCCCTTCGGCAGCACGATGAAGACCTCGTTGGACTGCGTTTCCCAGGCAAGACGCGCTGTGGCGGACTGGCGGAAGGCCGCGCGCATGCGTTCGGCCATGGCATTGGAGTGGCGGGCGAGATCAAGCCAGAGCCCGTCGGTGAGGTAGGCATCGAGCTGGGCGGAGATGAAGCGGGTCTTGGAGAAGAGATGCGCCGCGCGCTTGCGGATGAACGGCATTTCCCGCGCCTGTTCGGGGTTCATGAACACGATGGCCTCCGCGCACCAGCAGCCGTTCTTGGTGCCGCCGAAGGAGACGATGTCGATGCCGCGCTTCCATGTCATTTCGGCCGGCGTCGTGTCGAGGGCGACCAGCGCATTGGCAAAGCGGGCGCCGTCCATATGGACTGGCAGGTTGCCTTTCTTTGCGACGGCTGTGAGCGCTGCGATTTCATCAAGCCCATAGACGGTGCCGACTTCCGTCGACTGGGTGAGGGAGACGGCCATCGGCTGGCCGTGGTGGATAAAGTCTGCCGGATAGCGTGCGACGATGCGTTCAAGTTCGTCCGGCGTCATCTTGCCCTGCGGCCCCGAAACGGTGGCCAGCCTGCCGCCGCCGGTGAAATATTCCGGCGCGCCGCCTTCGTCATTGGCGATGTGGGCGTCCTTGTGGCAGAAGACCACGCCGCCCGGCCGCCCGACAGATGACAGCGCCAGCGAATTGGCCGCCGTGCCGGTGCCGACGAAGAAGACGGCAACTTCACGTTCGAAGATGTCGTTGAACCGGGCCTCGATCTTGCGGTCGAGCGGGCTGGCGCCATAGGCATTTGCATAGCCCGACTGTTCGCGCATCAGCGCCTCGCCGATGGCTGGATGGGCGCCGGACCAGTTGTCGGATGCAAAAAACATGGATAAGGACCTCAAAAACGTTCGGGAATGCGGTTTTCGGGATATCACGGAAAAGGCCGCTGTGTGTAAAGGGGCTTTCCGGTAAACGGGGGTGTGCCGGCTGATTTTCGCAGGAGATTGCGTGTATGCCTCGCAGCGACGTGGAATCTGCCTATAAAATGCCTTTTTCTTTCAGGTGTTTCGAAAGTGGATGAAGAAAAGTAACTTTGTTGCGCGGTCTGAGCCGGATTGGTAATAATCTCTCCCAGCCGGGTGCGCATTTTCATTATTTGCTTGCGACTTTCCGATGTTTCTGGCATGAGATGAAGATAGGACAGTTATGCTGTCCTATTTTTGTGTCCGGCTGTGCCGTGTGCCGCTAGCAAGGGGCTGACGTCCTGCCGCTTTATGGTCTATAATGATCGTGTAAGCGGAGACCTCGTTCCGGCACGCCTTGGCAGGACTATCGACCGGAGCGCCGTTGATATGGTCAATCCGGTCCTAAACGAAAGATGATTGCGGCAAGCAGGGTGGATTTGCGCCTTTTCTATCCGCCTGCTCCACGATCCGGCTTCACCTGCATTTCTGCAGGTTTTAAGGAGATCTTGTATGACGAAGATGACGCCCTTAGCGCTTAGTGCTGCCCCGCTCACGCAGATGAACGTGACGCCTGCCGCCAAAACAGCTGCTGACGGCCGTCGTAACAAACGTCAGGGGCTCTACGATCCGAGAAACGAACACGATGCCTGCGGCGTCGGCTTCATCGCCCATATGAAAGGTGAGAAGTCGCACCAGATCGTCAAAGACGGGCTGTTCATTCTCGAAAACCTCACCCATCGCGGCGCTGTCGGCGCCGATCCGCTGATGGGCGACGGCGCCGGCATGCTGATGCAGATCCCGGACAAGTTCTTCCGTGAGGAAATGGCGGCCGAAGGTGTCGTGCTGCCGAAGGTCGGCGAATATGCCGTCGGCTACTTCTTCATGCCGCGCGATCCCGAGCGCATCGCTCACTACCGGGACATCATCCAGAAGGTGATCGCCGACGAGGGCCAGAATTTCCTCGGCTTCCGCGAAGTGCCGGTCGACAATTCCTCGCTGTCGAAGGCGGAGGATATTGCCGCGACTGAACCCTATCATCTGCAGGTCTTTATCGGTGCCGGCGAACGGGCCGATACGCAGGCCGATTTCGAGCGCCGCCTGTTCATCCTGCGCAAGGTGATCTCGAACACGATCTTTGCCGAATCGGACGGTGCCACCGAGGACTTCTATATTGTCTCGATGTCGTCCTCGACGATCGTCTACAAGGGCATGTTCCTCGCCTATCAGGTTGGCGCCTATTACAAGGACTTGGCCGATCCGCGTTTCGAATCCGCCGTGGCGCTGGTGCATCAGCGGTTTTCGACCAACACCTTCCCGTCGTGGAAGCTGTCGCATCCATACCGCATGGTTGCCCATAACGGCGAGATCAACACGCTGCGCGGCAACGTCAACTGGATGGCTGCGCGTCAGGCTTCGGTGTCCTCACCGCTTTTCGGCGACGACATTTCCAAGCTGTGGCCGATCTCCTATGAGGGCCAGTCCGATACCGCCTGTTTCGACAATGCGCTCGAATTCCTGGTGCAGGGTGGCTATTCCATGGCGCATGCCGTGATGATGCTGATCCCGGAAGCCTGGGCCGGCAACATGTCGATGGACCCGCAGACGCGGGCATTTTACGAGTATCACGCAGCGCTTATGGAGCCGTGGGACGGCCCGGCCGCCGTTGCCTTTACCGATGGTCGCCAGATTGGCGCCACGCTCGACCGTAACGGCCTGCGCCCGGCGCGCTACCTGATCACCAAGGATGACCGCATCATCATGGCATCCGAGGCCGGCGTGCTGCCGGTTGAGGAAGAAAACATCGTTGCCAAATGGCGTCTGCAGCCCGGCCGCATGCTTCTCATCGACATGGAAAAGGGCCGGATTGTCTCCGATGACGAGATCAAGTCCGAGCTTGCCGGCATGCATCCCTATCAGCAGTGGCTCGACCGCACGCAGCTGATCCTCGAGGAGCTGAACCCGGTGGAACCGCGCGCGCTGCGCCGCGACGTTTCGCTGCTCGACCGTCAGCAGGCCTTCGGCTACACGCTGGAAGACACCAAGATCCTGATGTCGCCGATGGCGACGACGGGGCAGGAGGCCATCGGCTCGATGGGCACCGATACGCCGATTTCGGCAATGTCGGACAAGTCGAAGCTGCTTTACACCTATTTCAAGCAGAATTTCGCCCAGGTCACCAACCCGCCGATCGACCCGATCCGTGAGGAACTGGTGATGAGCCTCGTGTCCTTCATCGGCCCGCGTCCGAACCTTCTCGACCATGAAGGTGCCGCGCGCGAGAAGCGTCTGGAAGTGCGCCAGCCGATCCTGACCAATGGCGATCTGGAGAAGATCCGCTCCATCGGACACACCGAGGACCGGTTCGATACCAAGACGCTCGATATCACCTATGATGTCGATGAGGGCGAAGCCGGCATGCCGGCGATGATCGATCGCCTGTGCGAGCGTGCCGAAGCGGCCGTGCGCGGCGGCTACAACATCATCGTACTGTCCGACCGTCAGATCGGCCCGGACCGGATTGCCATGCCCGCACTGCTGGCAACGGCGGCCGTGCACCATCACCTGATCCGCAAGGGGCTGCGCACGTCGGTCGGTCTCGTGGTCGAATCGGGTGAGCCGCGAGAAGTGCATCACTTCTGCTGTCTCGCCGGTTACGGCGCGGAAGCCATCAATCCCTATCTCGCCTTCGATACGCTGGCAGATATGCACGCCAAGGGGCTGTTCCCCGAGGAAGTGGACGCCGGCGAGGTGATCTACCGCTATATCAAGGCGATCGGCAAAGGCATGCTGAAGGTCATGTCCAAGATGGGCATTTCGACCTACCAGTCCTATTGCGGTGCGCAGATCTTCGACGCCATCGGCCTGTCGTCGGAATTCGTCGAGCGCTTCTTCTTCGGCACGGCCTCGATGATCGAGGGTGTTGGCCTGAAGGAAGTCGCGGAAGAAACCGTGGCCCGGCATCGCTCCGCTTTCGGCAAGGACCCGGTTCTCGCCTCCACGCTCGATATCGGCGGCGAATATGCATTCCGCATGCGCGGTGAGGCCCATGCCTGGACGCCGGATGCGGTGGCCGAGCTGCAGCATGCCGTGCGCGGCAATGCCCGTGACCGCTATGATGCGTTTGCCAGGATCGAGAATGCTTCGTCCTTGCGGATGAACACCATCCGCGGCCTGTTCCGCATCAGGAATGCCGAGGAAATCGGCCGCAAGCCGGTTTCCGTCGACGAGGTCGAGCCGGCCTCTGAAATCGTCAAGCGGTTTTCGACCGGTGCGATGTCGTTCGGTTCGATTTCGCGCGAGGCGCATACCACGCTGGCAATTGCCATGAACGAGATCGGCGGCAAGTCGAACACCGGCGAAGGCGGCGAGGAATCCGACCGTTATCTGCCGCTGCCCAGCGGGGCGACGCCGAAGGAGCGTTCGGCGATCAAGCAGATTGCTTCGGGCCGCTTTGGTGTGACCACCGAATATCTGGTCAATGCCGATCTGTTGCAGATCAAGGTGGCGCAGGGCGCAAAGCCCGGCGAGGGCGGTCAGCTGCCCGGTCACAAGGTCGATGCGACGATTGCCAAGACCCGTCATTCGACGCCGGGGGTCGGCCTGATTTCGCCGCCGCCGCATCATGACATCTACTCGATCGAGGATCTGGCGCAGCTGATCTACGACCTGAAGAACGTCAACCCGGCGGCCGATGTTTCGGTCAAGCTGGTGTCGGAAGTCGGCGTCGGCACGGTTGCCGCCGGCGTTGCCAAGGCGCGCGCCGACCACATCACCGTTTCCGGCTTCGACGGCGGAACTGGCGCTTCGCCGCTGACCTCGCTGAAACATGCCGGCAGCCCGTGGGAAATCGGTCTTGCCGAAACCCAGCAGACGCTGGTGCTGAACGGGCTTCGCTCCCGCATTGCGCTGCAGGTCGATGGCGGGTTGAAGACCGGTCGCGACGTGCTGATCGGCGCCATGCTGGGTGCTGACGAGTTCGGCTTCTCCACCGCGCCGCTGATTGCCGCAGGCTGCATCATGATGCGCAAGTGCCATCTGAACACCTGCCCGGTCGGCGTTGCCACCCAGGATCCGGTCCTGCGCAAGCGCTTCAAGGGCCTGCCGGAGCATGTCGTCAACTACTTCTTCTTCGTGGCCGAAGAACTGCGCGAGATGCTGGCCGAACTCGGCTTCACCAGCCTCAACGAGGTGATCGGTGCGGTCGAACTGCTCGACAAGGACGAGGCGATTGCCCACTGGAAATCGCAGGGTCTTGATTTCTCGAAGATTTTCCACAAGGTGGCAGCACCCAAGGAAGCCACCTACTGGACCGAGCGGCAGAAGCACCCGATTGACGATATTCTCGACCGTAAGCTGATCGAAAAGGCAATGCCCGCGCTTGAACGCAAGGAAAAGGTCGCCTTCGACGTCGACATCAAGAATGTCGACCGTTCGGCCGGCGCCATGCTGTCCGGTGAAGTGGCCAAGCGCTGGAACCAGAAGGGCCTGAAGGAAGACACGATCTCCGTCACCCTTCACGGCACGGCCGGTCAGTCCTTCGGTGCGTTTCTGGCCAGCGGCGTCACCTTTGATCTTATTGGTGACGGCAACGACTATGTCGGCAAGGGGCTTTCGGGCGGCAAGATCATCATCCGTCCGCCGGAAAACTCGCCGGTCGTGCCGGAAGAATCGATCATCGTCGGCAATACCGTGCTTTACGGCGCGACCGCCGGTGAATGCTATTTCCACGGCATTGCCGGTGAGCGTTTTGCGGTCAGAAACTCCGGCGCGATTGCCGTGGTCGAAGGCGTGGGCGACCATGGCTGCGAATACATGACCGGCGGTCTTGTCGTCGTGCTCGGCTCCACGGGGCGCAACTTCGCGGCCGGCATGTCGGGTGGCGTGGCCTACGTTCTCGATGAGGATGGCGGCTTTGCCGACCGTTGCAACATGGCCATGGTTATGCTGGAGCCGGTGCCGGAAGAAGACGACATGCTGGAGAAGCTGCATCATCACGGCGGCGACCTCATGCACAAGGGCCGCGTTGACGTTTCCGGCGACATGACCCGTCATGACGAGGAGCGTCTGGTGCGCCTCATCAACAATCATCTGCTCTACACCGGTTCGGCCCGCGCCAGGGCCATTCTGGACGACTGGGCGCATTACCGCCCGATGTTCCGCAAGGTGATGCCGGTCGAATACCGGCGTGCGCTTGAGGATATGGAGCGCATGCGCATGGGTGTCGCAGCGGAATAACAGGCAAAGGATAACTGTCGGCGTCCCGTCCGCGTGTGTGCGGGGCGCTTTCTTGCGCGCGCCAGGGGCGCGAAATATCAGCTTGAAGCAGTCAGGATTACGAAATGGGCAAGGTTACTGGGTTTTTGGAAATCGACCGGCAGGTGGCGAAGTATCAGCCGGCCTCCGACCGCATTCGCCACTTCCGTGAATTCACCATCCCGATGTCGGAACCGGAAGTGCAGAAACAGGCCGCCCGTTGCATGGACTGTGGCATTCCCTATTGCCACGGCCCGACCGGCTGTCCGATTCACAACCAGATTCCGGACTGGAACGACCTCATCTACAATGGCAACTGGAAGGAGGCGATTGCAAACCTGCATTCGACCAACAACTTCCCGGAATTTACCGGCCGTGTCTGCCCGGCGCCGTGCGAGGAGTCGTGCACGCTGAACCTGGAAGACATCCCGGTTGCCATCAAGACCATCGAACAGGCGATTGCCGACAAGGCGTATGAGCTTGGCTACATCGTGCCCAAGCCGGCAACGATGAAGACCGGCAAGCGGGTTGCCATCATCGGCTCCGGCCCGACCGGCATGGCGGCTGCCCAGCAGCTTGGCCGCGCCGGCCACGAGGTTGACGTTTATGAGCGCGAATCCCGGCCCGGCGGGCTGTTGCGCTACGGCATTCCCGATTTCAAGATGGAGAAGAACTTCATCGACCGCCGTGTCGAGCAGATGCGCGGCGAAGGCGTGACCTTCCATTGCGGCGTCAATATCGGCGTCGATGTGAAGGTCGAACAACTGCTTTCCGATTATGATGCCGTGCTCTACAGCGGCGGCTCGGAAGCCCCGCGTCCGTCCGGGATCGAAGGCAGCGATATTCACGGCGTCTATGATGCCATGCCGTTCCTGGTTCAGCAGAACCGGCGGGTTGGTCGCGAGAATATCGAGAGCACCGGCTGGCCGTCGGAACCCATTCTGGCAGGCGGCAAGCATGTGGTTGTCGTGGGCGGCGGCGATACGGCGTCGGACTGTGTCGGAACCGCATTCCGTCAGGGCGCGGTCAAGGTGACCCAGCTCGACATTCGCCCGCAGCCGCCGGAAAAGGAAGACAAGCTCGCGGTCTGGCCGTTCTGGCCGACCAAGATGCGGACGTCGTCCTCGCAGGCGGAAGGCGCGATCCGTGAATTCCAGGTGGGGACGCTTGAATTTGTCGGTGAGGACGGTGTTCTCACCGGTGTGAAGTGCTGCCATGTTGACGAAAAGCGGCGGCCGATTGCCGGTACGGAATTCGTCATCAAGGCCGATCTCGCCTTTATCGCGCTCGGCTTTCTGGGGCCCCACAAGGAAGGCCTCGTTGCCGAACTGGATGGCAGGCTGGAGCTGAACACCAACCAGCGCGGTGCGGTCAATGTCGTTGCCAATGACCAGGATTACAAAACCTCGGTCGACAAGCTCTGGGCGGCCGGTGATATCCGTCGCGGCCAGTCGCTGGTCGTCTGGGCGATCCGCGAAGGCCGTCAGGCAGCGCGCGCGATCGATGAAACGCTGATGGGTGAGACCCTGCTGCCGCGCTGATGTTTTTTTCCGCCCTTGTAGCCGGAATACCGTTTCCGGTTGCAAGGGCGGTCTGCCTTCTGCGTAAGTCCTCTTTTACCGACAATCCGCGCGGTGCTGTTCCGGCGCCGGGCTGATGGACTTTTTCCGAAAAAAAGAGGCAATCGGACCGAAAAACCGGCCAACCGCCGTGTCGTCGAATTGCACCCCCTCTTGCATCTTGCTAAGCCTGACCAATATTGGAAAAAAATTGGTTTTAGGCTTTTTCAGTCATTGCAATGAAGGAGAGTATTTTGGCTCACAACAAGAAGGTTCGTAAGGCGGTTTTGCCGGTTGCCGGTCTTGGAACGCGGTTTCTTCCCGCAACCAAGGTTGTTCCCAAGGAAATGCTTCCGGTCGTGGATAAACCGATCATCCAGTATGTTGTCGATGAGGCGATTGAAGCCGGTATCGAACACTTTGTTTTTGTCACGGGCCGCAACAAACACGTTATCGAAGACTATTTCGATATCCAGTACGAGCTGGAAGCAACGCTGAAGGCGCGCAACAAGAATGCCGAACTGAGCCTGCTCTCTTCGATGTTGCCGGAAGCCGGCACCTCCACCTTTACCCGCCAGCAGGAGCCGCACGGGCTTGGCCACGCCGTGTGGTGCTCGCGCGAAATCGTCGGCCCCGAGCCGTTCGCGCTGATCCTGCCCGACATGGTCATGGATGCCGAAACGCCGTGCCTGAAGGGCATGATGGATGTTTACGAGGTTTCCGGCGGCAATGTCGTTTCCGTTGAGGAATGCGACCCGGAACTGGCGCATAAATACGGTATCGTCGGTGTTGGCGATGCCGTCGGCAACGGTTTCAAGATCACCCAGATGGTCGAAAAGCCTGAACCGGGCACAGCACCGTCCAATTACTTCATCAACGGCCGCTATATCCTGCAGCCGGAGATTTTCCCGATCCTGGAAACGCTCGAACGCGGCGCCGGTAACGAAATCCAGCTGACCGACGGCATGCTGAAGCTTGCCGGCGAGCAGGAGTTCTTCGGCTACAAGTTCGATGGCCAGACCTTCGACTGCGGCTCGAAGGAAGGCTTCATCATCGCCAATATCGCATTGGCACTGAAGCGTGACGACATTCGTCCGAAGGTCGAAGACGATCTCAAAGCCCTGATCGCCGCGCTGAAATAACAGACCGGAAATACAATGAGGCCCGGCAAGACCGGGCCTCGTCATGAAAACCGGGCGGCGCACATGCGTCGCCTTTTTTGTTGCCGAAAGAACTGATCATGCCCTTAAACGCCGACATGCCGTTAGAACCGAATATCGTTCCGCTCGCTGAAGGGGCGGAGAACCGGTTGCAGGGGTGTTGGCCCGACCGGCAGTTCGATGCCGTCAGCCGCCCGGAGGTTCACACCTGGCGGGCACGTGATCCCTGGGCGCGGGCGCTGCTCTTTGTCGGCGGCGGATATACGAAACTGGTCTATGACAAGGAGGGGGCAGAGGTTGCGTCCTGGCTGAACGCGCAGGGTATCGATGCTCATCTGGTCGTGCACCGGCTTCCCGGCGCCCCCGATGGCAAGGGCGGGGTTCACCCGAAAGACATAGCGCTTGCCGACGGGTTGCGGGCGCTTGATGTTGTGGCGGCGGAGCAAGGCGATCTGCCGCTGTTTCATGTCGGGCTGTCGTCCGGCGGCCATCTTGCCGGGGTCATGGCCTGCCAAAGCCACGACCTGAAGCCCGCTGGCGCGGTGATTGCCTATGCTCCGATCAATGCCAATCACCGCAAACACAAGTTCCCGGAAGGCAAGCCGGATTATCCGCCGGTGGAAAAACAGGATTTTTATGACGACTGGCCGATCGGCCTTGCCGATTACCCCCACGGGCTGCCGCCGGTCCCGGTGTTTCTCGCCTATGCGCTTAATGACCGGTCGGTACCGCTGCAGCATGCGTTGCGCTATGTCGAAACGGCAGCAGCCGGGGCGCTGGATGTCGACCTGCATGTGTTTGCCGATGCGCCGCATGGTTTCGCCTTGCGCGCACTCGATGGCACCCAGGCGGCATGGCCGGGGCTTGCTGTCGACTGGATGAAGCGCAAAGCCGCAAAGACGGCAACAACGCAGCAGGCAGGTTGAGAGCCGCAGCCGGTGCCCCCCTGCGACCGAATGGTTATTGATTGCAAAACCCAAAGGCGCTAACAGCGGTGCATGGCAGATGTGACAGACAAGACCGTCAGCAACGACGCAACCCGTTCGGCACTCAGGACGATCGCATTCGAGCGCAAGGGGCTGGATGCGCTTGCTGCAGCACTTGAAAACGGGCTGGCGGAACCTTTTGACAAAGCCGTCGCGCTGCTTCGGGAAACGCAGGGGCATGTGATTATCTCCGGCGTCGGCAAGAGCGGTCATATCGGCACCAAGATTGCGGCGACCTTCGCGTCCACCGGCACGCCGGCCTTTTTCGTGCATCCCGCCGAGGCCAATCACGGCGATATGGGAATGATTTCCCAGAAAGACGCCGTGGTCGCGCTTTCGTGGAGCGGAGAAAGCAGCGAACTGACGGCGCTGGTCGCCTATACGCGCCGTTTTGCCATTCCGCTGATTGCGATTACCGCCGGGGTGAAATCGTCACTGGCGCTGGCGGCCGATATCGTGCTCGCCCTGCCGAAGGCCGAAGAAGCCTGTCCGCACGGGCTTGCGCCGACGACGTCGACGACCATGCAGCTTGCGCTTGGCGATGCGCTGGCGATTGCGCTGCTTGAAGTGCGGGGCTTTTCCGCGGGCGATTTCAAGGTCTATCACCCGGGCGGCAAGCTCGGCGCGCTGCTTTCGCATGTGGCCGATATCATGCATGTGGGCGAGGAAATTCCGCTGGTGCGTTCGGGCACGCCGCTGCCGCAGGCGATCATGGAATTGTCGAAGCGGCGCTTCGGCTGCGTCGGCGTGCTGTCGGGTGACGGCCGGCTGGCAGGCATCGTCACCGATGGCGACCTGGCGCGCAACCTGTCGCGCGACATGAGTGCGCTTGCCGTCGACGATGTGATGACGGCCGGGCCGAAGACGGTGAAGCCGTCGATGATGGTGTCCGGTGCGCTGGCACTGATCCACAAGCACAATATTTCCGCGCTGATGGTGGTCGATGACGACAACCGTCCGGTCGGCATCGTGCATTTCCACGATTTCCTGCGGATCGGCGCGGCCTGATCCTTTCCGCTTCAGGCTTTTTCGAGCGGCGCGACCGTAAGTTTGCGGCCATCGCCGGCGACGATGTGCACATGCGCGCCCGCCGGCAGGTCCGGCCCTTCCACGACCCAGAGCGTATCGTCGAGCCTGATGCGCCCGCGCCCGTCGGTGATCGCGTCGACCACGATGGCGGTGCGCCCCACAAGACTGGCGGCGCGCTGGTTGAGCAGCGGTTCGTCGGATGTGGTTTCCCGGTTTTTGAGGATCCGCCGCCCGACAATAATGGCGACGACGGAAAGGACGGCAAACAGCAGGATCTGCAATTGCCAGCCCCAGAAGCCGAAGGGCCAGAAGACCAGCGACAGCGCGCCGAGTATGATGGCGGCAATGCCGACCCACATCAGGAACACTCCGGGCAGGAGAAGTTCCGCAACAAGCAGCAGCAGCCCGGCGATAAACCAGCCCCAGGGGCCGGCAGCGGTGAAGAAGTCGAACAGCGCTTCCATCGCCGGTCAGCTTTCCGGATTGCCAGGGCGGACTGACGGTGTCGAGCGGCGGGGCGTTGCCTGTTCCTGTCCGCCGCCATCCTTGCCGAACACTTCCTTCGCAATCTCGCCGATCCCGCCTAGCGAGCCGATCAGCGAGGACGCTTCCATCGGCATCAGTACCACCTTGGAATTCTTTGCCGTGCCGATCGAGGCCATGGCCTCGGTGTATTTCTGGGCGACGAAGTAGTTGATCGCGGCGACATCGCCGTCGGCAATGGCCAGTGACACGGAGCGCGTTGCATTGGCTTCGGCTTCGGCAAGGCGTTCGCGGGCCTCGGCCTCGCGGAAGGCTGCCTCGCGCTCGCCTTCGGCTTCAAGAATTGCAGACTGTTTGGAGCCTTCCGAACGCAGGATCTGTGCGGTCTTGCTGCCCTCCGCCTCGAGGATCTGTGCGCGCTTTTCACGTTCCGCCTTCATCTGCCGGCCCATGGCTTCCACGAGATCGTTCGGCGGACGGATATCCTTGATCTCGATGCGGGTGACCTTCACGCCCCAGGGTTCGACCGCAAGGTCGACCACGCGCAGCAGCCGCTCATTGATGGAATCACGGTTGGAAAGCAGTTCGTCGAGATCCATGGAGCCCATCACCGAGCGGATATTGGTCATGGTCAGGTTCAGGATCGCCATTTCCAGATTGGCGACCTGATAGGCGGCACTTGCCGGATTGAGGATCTGATAGAAGGCGACCGCGTCGGCCTCCACGCTGGCATTGTCGCGGGTGATCACCTCCTGTTCGGGCACATCCAGCACCTGCTCCATGATGTTGATGCGCTTGCCGATACGGTCGATGAACGGAATGATCAGGTTGAGGCCCGGCGTCAGCGTGCGGGTATAGCGGCCGAAGCGTTCCACCGTGTAGCCATAGCCCTGCGGCACAGTCTTGATCCCCGCCAGAAGCGTCAGAAGGATCAGGACCGCCAGTATGATGATCGTGACGGAAAATCCGGTCAGTGCTGCCATGTCGTTTCCTCCTGTTGCATCGGCCTTGCGGGGCTGATGTCTGTTTTATCATTATAGACGCAACGGCGTGCGTGAGGCCATGACCTTGTTTTTCAGGCGTTGAGGCCTTATTCAAGCCAGCCGCGCAACTCGCGCGCCACCACATGTTCGATCACCCGCATGCCGGCCGGCGTGTCGTTGAGACAGGGGATGTGGGTGAACTTTTCGCCGCCATGCTCCATGAAGCTCTCGCGCGCCTGTTCGCCGATTTCCTCAAGGGTCTCGAGACAGTCGGAGACAAAACCGGGATTGAGGATCGCGACCCGCTTCACGCCCTTTTTCGGCAAGCCTTCCACGGTCTTGTCGGTATAGGGCTGCAGCCATTCCTCCGGCCCGAAGCGGGACTGGAAGGTGATCATCATTCTTTCCTCGGAAAGTCCCAGCTTTTCGCGCAGAAGCCGCGCCGTCTTCTGACACTGGCAGTGATAGGGATCGCCCTTCTTGAAATAGGACTGCGGGATGCCGTGGAACGATGTGATGATCAGTTCCGGTTCCCAGTCGAGGGTTGCCAGATGGTCGGTGATCGACTGCGCCAGCGCATCGATATAGACCGGATCGTCGTGATAGGGCGGCACGGTGCGCAGCGCCGGCTGCCAGCGCATGTCGAGCAGCGTCTCGAACGCCTTGTCATTGACGGTCGCCGTCGTTGACGCGGCATATTGCGGATAGAGCGGAAACAGCAGAATGCGTTCGCAGCCCGCCGCCTTCAGCGCTTCGATGCGGGCGGGAATGGAGGGCTGGCCATAACGCATCGCCCAGTCGATGACGAGATTGTCTTTATCGGCGTAGTGTTCGGCCAGTTTTTCCGCCTGGCTCCTGGTGTAGGTGCGCAGGAAGCTCTCGTTTCGTTCCTTGTTCCAGATCAGCTCGTAGGCCTGGCCCACCTTGGCGGGCCGGCGGTTCAGGACGATGCCGTAAAGGATCGGATACCACAGCGCCCGCGGCCATTCGATCACGCGTTTGTCGGTCAGAAATTCTTCCAGATAACGGCGCATGGATTTCTTGTCCGTGCCGTCGGGCGTTCCGAGATTAACCAGAAGAACACCGGTCTTTCCGAAGGCGACACTGGGATGGTTATCCGGCCAGGCGGCATGCATTTCAGACATTGATTTATCCCGGTTCCGTTTCGTGTGGTTCGAGCTTTTGGGGCGCGGTTTTCTGGCGCCATATATAGATACGAAGCGCAGGCCCCGCCAGACTGGCGAATTGTCGCGATTTGCCGCTCAAAAGCAAACGGCCCGGCGGGGCCGGGCCGAAGAAGAGGGTTTCAGAACAGAGCCTTATTCGGCGACATTGGTGATGCGGCCGTCGACATAGGGCGTGTAGGGGCTGTTCATGCCGAGATATTCAGCCACAGCTTCTTCGAGGTTCGGGCCGAAATCATAGGCGTTCATGGCGTTTTCGGCGAAGACCGCATAGCCATCGCCGCCGCCGCGCACGTAATTGTTGGTGACGAGGCCATAGACGGTTTCGGGCTCGAGCGGGGCGAATTCGTCTTCGCCGGTTTCGACCTCGACTGAGACCACCCGGCTGCCCGGTTCCTTGCTCGAATCATAGGTGTATTTCATGCCGGAGACCTGCGGATAGCGACCGCCGCCATCTTCGATCTGGGACAGGCCGTTTTCCAGCGCCGCAACAATGTCGGAGCCCTTGAGCTGGAAGGTGGCGATGGTGTTCTGGAAGGGAAGCACGGTCAGCACTTCGCCCATGGTCACAACGCCGTCATCGATCGAAGCGCGCACGCCGCCGCCATTCTGGATGGCGATGGTGATGCCCTGATCGGCAACGCGGTCAAGCATGGCATCGGCAACGAGATTGCCCATCGGGCATTCCTCGGCGCGGCAGACTTCGCGGTCGCCGACGATGAGAGCGGTGGATTCCCCGACCTCTTCCATCTTGAGTTCTTCGATGGGCCCGGCCTTTTCGGCAATCCAGCTGGCCACATCCGCGTCAGGCGTGAAGGAGGCATCAAGCAGGATCGGGTCGCCCTTGGCGGATGTCACCACACCGTCATCGTTGAAGACGACGTCGAGGTCGCCGAGATACTTGCCATACTGGTTGGCCTGAACCACGGGAACCTGATAGCCGTCGGGATTGTCGACCATGGTCGGGTAGGGGCCGGCGGCATCTTCATCGGTGTTGGAAAGCAGCGTGTGCGAATGGCCGCCGACGACGACATCCACGCCCGGGATCACGGCGATGGCCGCCAGATCCCGCGGATAGCCGACATGGGTGAGCGCGATGATCTTGTTGACGCCTTCGCCCTGCAGTTTTTCGACCTCGGTGGTGATCGCGTCGACATCGACGGTGATGTCGATGTTTTCGCCGGGGGAGGCGATGTCCGGCGTGTCGTTGGTGACCGCGCCGATAATGCCGACCTTCTCGCCGTCAATATCGAGCACGATCGAAGGCTCGATCATGTCCTTGACGGTGGAGCTGGCATTGGTCTTCACATTGGCGGTGACCACCGGGAAGGTGACGATGTCGAGAAAGGTCTTCAGCCCGTCTTCGCTGTCATCGAATTCATGGTTGCCGACGGTCATGGCGTCGTAACCGAGCATGTTCATGAACTCGCCTTCCATCGCACCCTTGTAGAAGGTGTAGAACAGCGACCCCTGAAAATTGTCGCCGGCGTTCAGCAGGATGACATTCTTGCCGTCGGCTTCCAGCGCGTCCCGGGTTTCGTTGATGGCTGTCAAAAGCCGCGCCGCGCCGCCGAAGCATTCGCCTGCCGCGTCATCTTCCGCCGAGCAACTGGAATCATACTTGTTGATCGGGTCGAAGCGCGAATGGAAATCGTTGTTGTGCAGAATGTTCAGCTCGAAATCGGCAAGCGCGCTGCCGGCGGAAAGCGACAGCACGGAGGCCGCGAGCAGGGCGGCTTTGGAAAAGGAATGCATGGCAGGCTCCTGGTTCGAAGATGAGGCGCGGCACGTGTCGCCCGATGCCGAGTATAGGCTTCGAATGTGACGATGATTTTGGGTGCGCCGTCAAGCCTGCTTTTGACGGATAATACCAAGAGTCAATGATTAGGACTCATATGATGCGCGCCTGCTGTCATCTTCGGGAGGATTATCGCCGGTTGTCAGTAACCGGCGCCACTCTGCATGCCGGAAAAGTTGACATTGGTGCCGGGTGCCGGTGTGCTCGCCGGGGTATAGGTCGTCGGCGTGTTCGGGTAACCGGTCTGCGGCATGGACGAGCCCATTGGCGGCTGCTGCCCGGTGACGGCGCTGCCGGGGGCCATCGGCTGCTGGGGCGCATTGGCGGCCGTCACGGCGGCGGCATCGTCAAGCGTAAAGCCGACCGGTGCCGATGCCGGCTTGTAGAGCGAGAACTGGTCGCCCTGGCTCGGCGTGCAGTTCATCAGGTAGGGGGCCGCGATCGCGCAATTGACCCGCGAGCGGGTCTGCCGCAGCACGGAAGTCAGATCAATTTCGACCATATTGCCGGTGACCGTGTACTGGCCGACGGCGAGAACCTGATTGGAATCCGTCGTGCGGGTTTCGAACTGTCCGGCAGAAAAGCTCGAAATGATGCCGTCCCGATCCAGCCACTGGCCGTCGACGGCGGTCCGCGGCACCTGCGGCTGCGTGGGCGTCGGCAGACTGCGCGGCTGCTCATACGTGGTGCAGCCGGCCAGAAGCAGGGCACAGGCGGCGAAGGTCGTGGCGAGGAGCGGTTTCACTGTGATACTCATTGACGGTCCTGTCTTTGCGCTAAAAAGGCCTATTTCTGCTGAAAAAGCAACTGTTAAGCGGGCTTTTGGTTCCAGGTATCTCGTATTTTCAGCCGTTGTCCTGTCTGCCGGCTGCTGCGCGAGACCTTGCCGCGCGGCGTCTTTCGGTGCTTTCCGCCGGCCATTCGGCGTTCATGTCGTAATAGTGGCTGAAGCTGCGGGCGCTTTCCGGCAGTGGCAGCCATGGCAGTTTCGTCGCCGTATAGATGTGCACATCCGGCACGAAGCTTTCCGGTGCATCGAGCGTGGCCATACGCACAAACAGCATCCACCCGCGCCGTCCGTAGTCGCTCCACAGCGCCGTGCCGCAATCCGCGCAGAAAGACAGATCATGCGGATGGCCGCTGTCTGTTGCAAGTGTGCGGCAGGCGGGTGC
The DNA here is from genome assembly GCA_003001975.1 of Martelella mediterranea. Taxonomy (GTDB): domain Bacteria; phylum Pseudomonadota; class Alphaproteobacteria; order Rhizobiales; family Rhizobiaceae; genus Martelella; species Martelella mangrovi. The sequence continues at coordinate 101,099 of PVUG01000008.1, read as the reverse complement.
GCCCTTCAGGACCGTGATGCGATCCGTCTCGATCAGTCCGTTGATGACGAACGGGCCGCCGGATTGCCGCCTGCAATCGCGGCAGTGGCAGGCATGGATGAACATCGGACGGCCGCGCATGGAAAAGCGCACCGCGCCGCAAAAACAGCCACCTGCAAATTGTTCCTCTGCCATGCCGCGCTCCCGTCGCCGCGTCCATCCAAAGCAAATCACGATGAAACAGCCGGAGCAAGCAGAATTGAGGCGCGCCGGTGTTGCCTTGCGCCAAAGCTTGCGCTTATGGATCGCAAGACCAACAGCTCAGGAGTGCGGGATGACCGAAAAACCGGCAGTGACCATTCACTATTGCAGCATGTGCAACTGGCTGATGCGTTCGGCCTGGATGGCGCAGGAGCTGCTTTCGACGTTTTCGCTTGAACTGGGCGCAGTGACGCTCAAGCCGGGCACCGGCGGCATCTTCGAAATCCACGTCGACGACACCCTGATCTGGGAGCGCAAGCGCGATGGCGGCTTTCCCGGCCCGAAGGAGCTGAAACAGCGTGCCCGCGATGTCATCGATCCCGAACGCGATCTCGGCCATGTCGACCGGACAGAGGCGCAACAGGCCGAGGACTGACCGGGCGCGCGCACCCCGCATTTTGCAGGGCTTTGAATTTTTTGTCGCGAAAACGTCAAATACCCGTTGACGAAACCCGCCGGGTCTCTTAAACGGGCCTTCGTTGCCCAGATGGCGGAATTGGTAGACGCGCCAGCTTCAGGTGCTGGTACTCGCAAGGGTGTGGAGGTTCGAGTCCTCTTCTGGGCACCAATTTCATGTTTCGGAACGTCCGTGGATGTTTAGAAGCGCCGCAAAAAGCCCGGTTTTCCGGGCTTTTTTGTTTTCTGGCGTCCGCTGCCGTCCGCTTGCAGCCGGAAACTTTGTTGGTATATCTGTTGGTACATTGACCAATAGCCCGATTTATCGGGGTTTCGATACCAACAGGTTCCGGCGAGGAGCGCCAAAAGCTCAAGGTTTCCGAGGTTTTGGCAAGCCCCACCAATAGGGCCGGGGGATACCAACATGGCGCTTACAGATACCAACATCCGCAATCTGAAATCCTCCGGCTTACCAACAAAGCACAGTGATGGCGGCGGGCTGCATGTCCTGCTGACGCCGAACGGCTCAAAGCTCTGGCGGCTTTCCTACCGCTTCGAGGGCAAGCAGAAGACGCTTGCCCTTGGGGCCTATCCCGCCGTCTCGCTGGCTGCGGCGCGAAAGAAGCGTGAAGAGGCAAAGGCGCTATTGGCGGCTGGCACTGATCCCGGCACCGCTGCGAAGGCGGAGAAGGCGGCAAAGCTCGCCGTCACCGAAAATACCTTCCGCACAATTGCCGATGAGCTTCTTGCCAAGAACCAGAAGGAAGGCAAGGCCGAGACCACGCTCAACAAGAAACGTTGGCTTCTCGATATGGCCTGTGCCGACCTTGGAAGCAGGCCCATGACCGAAATCACCGCGAAGGAAATCCTCGGCTGCCTTCGCAAGATTGAAGCCGTGGGCAACCTTGAAACTGCAAGGCGGATGCGGGGAACCATAGGGCAGGTATTCCGCTATGCCATCGCCACGGCGAGAGCCCAGACCGATCCGACCAGAGCGGGCTTCGAGGAGCGCTCACAGCCCCCACGGTCAGCCACCATGCAGCCATCACTACCCCGGAGAGGTTCGGCGCTCATACGGGCCGTGTGGGCCTATGACGGTATGCCAGAAACGCGAATAGCGTTGCAGCTTATGGCGCTCCTCTTCCCGCGTCCGGGTGAATTGCGGCAAGCCGAATGGAGCGAATTCGATCTTGAGGCGGCAACATGGACAATACCGGCCAGCCGCATGAAGATGCGCCGGGAGCACAAGAAGCCTTTGTCGAGCGCTGCTGTCGATCTACTCAAGGAACTGCAAAAGCTGACGGGTGGAGGCCCTCTCGCCTTTCCCGCCGTCCATACGCGCCAGAGGCCTATGAGCGAAAACACGTTGAACACCGCTCTCCGGCGCATGGGCTATACCAAGGAAGAGCACACCTCACACGGCTTCCGCTCCAGCGCTTCATCTCTGTTGAACGAAAGCGGCAAATGGAACCCCGACGCTATAGAAGCCGAACTCGCCCATGTCGGTGCCGATCAGGTTCGAAAAGCCTATCACCGGGCTACATATTGGGATGAGCGTGTGCGGATGGCCGAATGGTGGTCGGGAGAACTGGACCGTCTGCAAGGCGAAAAGGCCGTTCCCGTACTATAATGATGACGAGTGTGCCTATCAGCGTGGCGGCTTGCTGGAAAAGCGTCGGAAGCCGATGTTGGTATGGGGCACTCATCGCGCCCAACGACACGATGCTGACGAAAGTCGTGACGAACAACAACATGAAGCCTATTGCTGGGTGTCCCATAAAAAGAGACAAGGGAGTGTCTGCTTTTGGTTCTTTGGAGTTAGACCGCATTCTGGTCCACAATGATATGCCGGTTCTGTAGCGAGGATGGCTGCCGTGTCGAAAATGCAGATCGTCGTCTGAATTGTATTAATAAGTGCTTCTTTGCTAATTTCTTCCGGATGTAAGCCTATTAAAATTCTAAAATGCATATCATATTATTATTTACGCGATAATTGTTCTTGATAAAATTTATCGGAATGGGTGGTGGGCGTATTTATGGTTGATTCTTTGAGTATTTTTTCGAGGGCGACTAGCAATAAGAAAGGGGCATTGAAGCACCCAACCGCACGTGCCTTTTCAATGCAGGAATGGGTGGAAGCACTATCCTCGCTTGAGAACCCTAGCGAAAGGGATGCCACGCTCACTCTTTCTGCTGTTTGGTTTGGGGGCCAAATTAGCACGGTTAGGGAACATACAGATCACATACTGGGCCAACTTAATCGAAGGGACGCCGTTCTTCTTGCTGTTGCGCAACTTAATCGAGAATACGCAACTCTCCAGCGGCGGATCGCTCGAGCACGGTATGAAGAAAGCAGAAGCGATTTTGTAGATGTGCATCGCTCTAGCCAGCGTTTGATACGCACAAGCTATATAGGAAATGCGCTGCCTGCAGATGATCTAAATGATGCTCTAGTCGACACGCTTCCATTGTGGCTCTATCAAGCATTTGAGCGGCCTGAGGGTGATCTCCGTATCGATTGTGACTTCACCCAGCTAGGGGTAAGCGCTCTCCGCGCGTTCTCACTGGAAAAATCGCTGTCGCAACTATGGCAACAGTGCCTTTGGCAAGACTGGAGATTAGCGGGTGACGGTGATAGATTAACTTTGCGCCCCAATAACAGAGAGGCAGAAACGCTTCGTTATGCTTGGCTATATCGGCAGCAAAGCATTACCTTTCAATACAGTTTTGTTGATATAGTTACAGAAGCGGCTGCAAAAAAAGCAAACCTAAAAACTAACCGACGCAAAGGCCGAACCGTCATCGCACAGGAAGACCGTGCGGGACGTCAAAGCGAATTTATCATAGGGCGAGCGTCCAGTCGATGTGCGTCGCACGCGCAGCATCATATGTGGACGGGTGTAGAAGACTCTTATGTTGGGATGTTTCTTGATGCCAAATTGCCGAGGCTAGGCTTGTCATGTAACGAACTCCAGAAAGTGTGGTGCATTATTACTGATGCATGCGACGTCCTTTCTCGGAAGTGCCGAGATAGCAGTCCGGTTGATCGCACTACTGCTAGAGATTGGGCTTTGGCGTGCCGCAGGCAAACCCTCAGCAAAGCCATATCTGCTGCCTCCGGTCTCTCAACCAGCGACACTGAGAAAGCTCTAAAGTTTCTTACATCTGACAAAGCGGACTTTCGGCATGGTGTATGGTCCAAACCGTTAATCCCGCTGCCGGGACAAGAATTTCTGCTGATGTGTCGCTCACCACTAGAAATCGGAAATGCAGTGAGACGAGTAGAGCAATGGTTGGAGCGGGGCGGGCTTAGTGATCAACTGGCCACAGCAAATAAAGGCGCCAGTTACGAAGCTTGGGTGCGGGACGAGATAGCGAGCTGCTTGGCCAATAATCCAATATTGAAAGACGTGGCCTCAATCTCTAGGCCCATCAAACCGGCAGATCGAACTATCGGAGATATAGATGCAGCATTACGCATTAAAGATCTCATCATTGTTTTGGAAGTCAAATGCCTTCTGACACCTTATGAGGCTATTGAGCAGCACCGCTATAGAAGTAAGCTTGAAGGTGCATCGACGCAAGCCTCTAGGAAAGCGACATGGCTAGCGGACAACATAAAAGACTACCTAGACGTTTTTAACCTGCATGGTGCCTGTCCCGTTGAGATTAAGCCGGTTGTACTTGTCAATCAGGGATACGGGTTATCTTTGGAAATAGAGGGGTGCCTCGTCTGCGATTTTCACACCCTTTCAGGTTACTTACGCGACAGCGTAGTCGTAACTGGTGGCGCGTATTCTGGCTTAAATGGAGCCATAGGTTATACGCGGGAGACGCTCTACCGCAGTGATGAGGAGGCGCGACATAGGCTTCTATCTCGAATAAAACTAGCGCCTACCTTAAGGCGCTACATTGACCGAACAACTTGGACGGAAAACCTAATTCCTTGCCTTAGCCCTCCGTCAAATACCTTGGCGGTCGCCGGAGCGCAGCTTTCCGAAGACTTGGACCCTAGTGCTAGGATCGCCGCTCTGAGCCTTGCCAAATGAGAGGATGTCGTAAGATGCCAATACGAGCAGTTCATCTGGTGCTTTGATCGGTCCGAAATGGACGCCCATTGTTCATATAGGTATGTTTGGCGACGTTCTATCGGATTGTGAAGCCATGTATTCTGCCATCAACTCTGCGGGTGGTACTTCTAACGCTCGCGCCAATGCCAACAGGCTTTTAACTGTAATGTTGCGCTCACCGCGCTCTATGCCGCCGATGTGGTTCTGATGCAGGTCCGTCAGGCCGGATAATTCCTCTTGCGTCAGGCCACGGGCCTTCCTTAGCCGACGAACGGCTTTTCCCAACGGTATAAGGTCTTGATCGACGGCAGCCATGTTGCATGTGGTCGCGCTCCTCCGTCGATTTCACCACATCGTATAAGTGTGAATAACGCTTTTACGGTGGATTTCATGGATAATCACACTTATACGTTTTGTTCGTTATGATGGTTCATCGGCGACCAATCATGAGCGGCAGACGGGATAAGCGAACCCGCTTTGAGCCGTGGCAACAAGATGCCCGAATTCAGGAGCGCTTTGTGGCATTTGGGAAATATAAGAGATTGCTTTTGGTGGCGTCGTTGCCACTTCTGCTGCTCGGGTTTGGCCTCTCGGCTTTCATCATGCCATTTGCACGCTATGTGGATATCCGTTGTTCGCAGTTCGGAGACCTTGAGCTTTGCGTCAATAGCCTCAGAAACCCTCGCAGCTTCGCCAACGAGACCGAAATGCCGCCCCGCTTCGAGGTGTCCAGCCCTGCTCTCGAGCACAGGAATGTGCGCTACCTTGTTGAGGCTGATGCGAGAACGGTTGGCCGTGTGACGATGCAGAGTATCGTCTTGCACAACGGCTTGAGAGACCCTCTGGCCGCAGAGACGGCGGTACAGAGATTGATCGGGCGGACAGCAATGCTGCATCTCGGGGTCGGCAAAGATGAACGGTCGGTCGATTTCGGAGGTGAAGCTTTTTTGTTCTGCAACACCTTGGAATACGACAAGGAGCCGCTGTCATGGTTCCCTAATCCGGGTCCATATAATGCTGTCTGCGTTGGCGACGACTGGAGCGGTTATGTTTCTTTTGCGCCAAGCCCAGAAGCTCGGCGGAGCCTTACGCTCTTGCGTAAAGCTGTTGGCGACGAAGTCGGTAAAATCGAGCGCGAATTCTGGGTCGATCGCATCGGCCTCACCCTTGCGCCGCTCGTGCTGTTTCTCATCCTCTCGGCAATTGTCTGGATGACGCGCAAGGCGGCAGCATACGTGCGTGCTGGCTGAGTGGCTAGTTACCCAAAGGCAGATCGCGGCTATGCTCTTCCTCCTCCCCTGTCTGTCTGCTTACCCAGCGAGGCGCATTTCATCCGTGCCGCCCAACCCGCCCGCCGCAGGCGGGGCGGGGCCGGGATGGTGGAGGAGGAAATGGGCCGAGCGGCGCTTGAACCAAGGGAAGAAAACACGAATAGTAGGTTTAATACCCCCCTTATTCATTGGGGTCTAACTGCTTGACTACTGTTCGAGCAGGGGCGTGATTAGTGAGGGTCGTAGATGAGATTTCTATTAATTTTATTGTTGTTGCTCTTCCCAGCTTCCGCTTCGGCGCAATCAGCGCAGAAGGAAGATCAAGTTCGCACATGTGAAGCCATCCTTGGCGACAGCGCAGTTGCTACGCAGTGCGCGAAGGTCTTCAAGACTTCGGAGACCTGCTGTATCCAATATGACGAAAAACGGCTGAAGGACGCATGTGGCATGATGTCCGACGTTGATGCGGCGCTGACTTGCTTCTCTGAAATTCACGAAGTTGGTTTCTGGAAAGCAGAATTGTTGCCGGAGAACAAGCCGGGTTTAGCAAACCAGTTCGTTCAGCAGTGGAAGATTAACGTCATGCGAGAGTGCTCAAAAGAGCCGACAAAGCAGGCAGCGCTAGAATGCGCCGTTTTGCAAAAAAGCGGCACTCGCTTTGTTTACGGGCAAGCTAACAAAGAGGTTGCCCAGCAGGCGGTGGCAAATGATCCAATCTTCCAGTTCTGCCGAAAGACGTTCGGTGACTATTGGGTAGGCGTCGAAGAATGTGTCAAGCAACAGAGAGCGGCTAAGAAACGGCTTGGTCAGTGAAAGGATGCCCTTCACCCGCGCCCGATCCGGCTTGCAACCCCGACCAGCCACCAAATCGGGCGCTGATCACTGTGCCGTGTTTCAACGCCGTGCCTATTTCCGCTTGCGTCGATATGGCGTTTCAGATTTTCCGCCGTGAGCCAGAGGAAAAAGCCGAAAATTCAGGGAATAATATTTAAATGGGATTTATATTCTTCTCTCTGGTTCCCGCCCCGTTCTCCACTCCCGGCTTAACCACACCGGCTCCTCGCTGCGCTCGGACCGGTGGGTAGCCTTCGCTTCGAACGGGTCAGGAACCAGCAAGGGCAGGGTGTGAGGTTATTTTACTTAAAATATTAGGGTAAATCCCATAGAAGATTTTCTACGCAATATTTTTTTGCATAGCGCAAATGTTCATGCCTTTTGACGTGGGTGGTGTTCGGGCCGAAGGGCTGCGAATTTGGAGACCTCCCCCCCCGGTCCTACGTGCCACACAATCTGGCTACACCCCGGCTACACCGGCGCTCACGCGCCCTATGGTATTAACCCATAGGAGCAATCACAATGTCCTCGACCTCTGTACTTTCCTCAGCATCCAACGCCACCGTCAATGTGTTCGACACCATTGGCAACACGGCAATGGCAGCAACCAAGATCGTCAACGGTATCGCCACAGGCGGCAACATGTTCGAACGCATGATGAATGACATGGACGCAAACCATGCCAAGCGCTCGAAAATCAATCAGGAAAAATACGAGAAGGAACTTCTCGAAGATGCAGCAATGACTATCGCCAAGCGTCAGGCTATGATCCAGCGAGAACTTGCTGACGATCCCATTTTTGCAAACCTTTTTGCAGAAAATTATGCAGAGCTAAAAGCCCTGCTTAATCCTTCGGTATCTGAATAATACCGAAAACCCTTATCGGAGAGATCCGGTTTGGGTTTATTTATTCGAGATAGCTAATTATCTCGTCCATTTCTTCAGTCCGTAATTTTACACCCTGCCGAACCTTATCGACCAGCCGCAAAATCCGGTTGTTTTCGGCAATGACTTTTAGCTGCTCTTCCGCCTCGGCCGAACGGTTGCCGTGCTTCCAAGCATTTCGGTTGCCTTTAGGTGCGCCCGAATTCTTGCCGCCGTGCATACGGCACCTCTTCTTGCCTCTGACGGCAGGGGACCGGCATTCTCTACCTGACCGGGTTCGTGCTCCACAACGCGGCGCGTTGGCAAGGTTCTCCGGTTGCATGGGGTTGTCCGTGAAATCTTTCAACGGGTCTCTTCCTTCCTTGGTTCAAGGCTATCAGAAGGGGAAAAGTTGAACTTCTCCCGCCCCTTCCGAAATTGCCGCCACAAGCGCCACACCGCAACAGTGGCTGAAATCATTGGGCTTTCAGTCTTCCTGTCCGGCAACATCTTCGTCGGTGCCGCCACACGGCTGCGATGCGGTTTCGTCCGCCACATCGGAAGCCACTGTTTTATCAAGGCTTTCCTGATTTGTGGCGTTTGTTGCGCTTGTTGCGTCTGCTTCAAGAGGGGGTAGAAGGCGCTGCCACGCATCTTGAAATGCTTCCCGCTTATAGCCTCTCAGGGTAGGACCTTTTGATATGCGCATGTTTGTCGGGTGAACATCATATTCATCCAGCATTTCAGCCAGAATGCGGGCATCCAGCTTTTTGCGTCCAAGGTCACCCCAAGGGGCTTCCTCGTCGGCCAGCAGCTTTTCCAAAAGTTCGGCTGTTGTCAGCCGGTCCTTGTCGCCGAAACAGGCTCGAATATGGGCCAGCAACCGGACGCCAAGGGACGGCTTGTTATTGGCCTTCGCTGACTGCACAGCTTCTATTGCGGCTTTCCGAGCTAAAGCGGGCCATTCGCCACCGGCAAAGTCTGCCACTGTGAACAGCGGTTCCCAAACATCCGCATCCCTATCAGCAATGCCAGCGGGCAATACCGGCCTGTGCGCTGCTGCATCGTCACGGACCTGATTAGCCCATGCTGCCAGTTCGTCGCGCAAGGCCTCACCAAGCGGTTTGTGGTCACGCCGCCGGTAGTGTTCGACCTGCTGTCCCGGCAGTCGTTTGCGCATCTTCACGACTATAGAGCGGGTCAAGATCGTGTCGGGCAGAATGTTGCCAATCCCGGCCATGGCTACGGCAGCATATGCCGATTTTCTTACAGGAAACCAACTCTTGTTATCCGGGTCACAGCGCAGAAAAAAGCCGTCTACACCGTGGCCTGCATTTATCATGCACCGAAATTCCTCGTCACCTTTTGCTTTTGGCCCATACTTCGTGTCTATCTCGTCAATGAAGAGAGTTGGTCTACCTGCGGGATCGTCCAAGGCTCGAATGAGGCTGGCCGTGCTGGCATTGGCCGCTTCTAGAGCCAAGGGAGACAAAAGTGCTGTGATCCGCATGGCCATAGACTTTCCGCTACCCGGTTCTGCGGACAGGAATGCAAGGCGTGGCGTAGTTTCCCATGCATCCATGAGGTGGGTGTGAGCAGCCCATAGCACCTGCGCTACTACCGCCGTGTCGGAGGGGTAACATATGAAGCGGCTTGCGAAATCCCGGATGCGGTTCAGCAGGTCTGCACCGTCGATGCTGGCAGCATCGGACGACCCTCCGTCTGGCGGGTGCCCGTCATTTGTGCTAGTTGGAAATGCCGGGCCGGAAGCTTTGGCATCATCAAGGCCGGTGGCTGTTGGCGCAGCACCGGCTTTTTCGTTCAGGTCCATATCGCTCATGCTGCATCACCGCGTTCGATCAGCGCCTTGATGCTGTCCATCTTGACCAACCGTCTTGACCCGATCCGCATGGACAGGATTTGGCCTTTGGCGAGCATGTCATAGATTTTCGTCCGTCCGACGCCGAGCAGTTTTGCTGCTTCGGAGACAGAGCAAAGATATTGATCGTTCATCGCCTTTCATCCTCAGCTCCCGTTCAGCGCGGTCTACGCTGGCTTATGGCGGGGGCGGATGAATCACTACGAACTTTGGGCCAAGGTTTCGGCTGGTAAGGGTTGGAAACTAGTTTCCGGCCTTTTCGTCACCGGAAATGGCTGTCATGACCGCGCTTGCGCGTTTCCGTATTTCGCTTGGAGCCGGTGAATTGCCGGTCTTCTGCATGAACCACTCGCTGATCATTTTCTCGATTTGCGCTTGCGCTCCTCGCTCCGTCGGAAGGCCATCCGGCAAGTTTGCTTTGGCGATGAGATGAATCAAAACGTCTTCCCATTTCCATTCGGATGGCCGACCGCCTTTGTTTTTGGAACCAGAGAAGGAAGAGCGGTGGTTTTCAAGGCTCTGATATAAGCGCTGTCGAGCTGCATCAAACCGTGTGCTGACCACTTTGAGCGTGGCGGGAGACAGGGCAAGCCCGCTGCCTTTTTCTACGGTTCTCTCCAAGTCCAGCAGGTGGGCTGCTACAGCATCATGAACCAGTGGGAATGCGTCCGGAGCCGCTGAAATGGTCAAAGCCCCGGAAACAGCCTTCCCGAGCAGGCGGCCAGCACTTTCCTCGGCCACTCTGACCGCTTCGTTCACGATGCTGTCCGGTATGTGTCTCGGATCATCAGCAGAAGCATAGATTTTCATCACCTGCATTTTGAAGGTTTTCAGGGCGTCCGCCCTCAATGAGGTCAGCAGGTTTATGATGCTATCTGTTGTCTTTGTGTCCATGCTGCACAGATGACCTTGGCAGTGATCTGCGGAGGCATTTTTGATTGCTTGAGTTCCATTTCTGCCGCAAAATGGCAACATAGGGTGTGGATAAATCGACGCGTAGAAGAGAATTATTATCCCTATCGTCCGTTCATTGACGTTCGCCGTTGAACCGGAGCAGCCGCAGATTTTGTTGGTATATATGTTGGTATGGTGTCGCTTTTTTGAAATTTTAATATTTAAAAATCAATAACTTGATTGGTTAAGTCGATGCCTCTTCTGGCACCAATCATTTTTCCAAGACATTGATATCTTAAGTCGGTTGACGTTGGTCCCTCATCGCAAGCCGGTTTGAGGCGACCCTACTCCGGGATGGTTTTGGATGCCGCGGCAGCGTAGTCTGCGCTTTCTGCCCACTCTTTGCCGCTTTCCTGTTATCCGATAGAAGCGTTCTCTTCAGAAATGCTCCGAATCGGATCGACGCCATGTATTTGACACGACGCGCATTTTCTTCCGGGGCCCTTGCCGTTCTTCTGTCTGCCTGCTCCAGCAATCTGACAGGCGGGTTTACGCCAGTCTCCGATCCCGGCATGCGGCAAATGCCCAATCGCGGCTGGGATGCCTGGGTGTCCGGGTTCAGGGGCCGGGCTGAAGGGCGCGGCATTTCCACGGCGACGCTGGACGCAGCCTTTGCCCGCGCAGGCTATACGCCGGGCGTGATCGAGGCCGACCGCAACCAGACTGAATTCTCCCGCACGCTGGAGGAATATCTGGCGATTGCCGCATCCGATGAGCGGGTTGCCAAGGGGCGCGCCAATTATGCGCGCTATCGCGATGTGCTGGACCGGATCGAGGCGACGTACGGCGTTGACGCCAACGTTATCGTTGCGATCTGGGGGCTTGAAACCATGTATGGCGAACGGCGCGGCAATGTGCCGGTCGTGTCGTCCCTGTCCACGCTGGCGTATGACGGCCGGCGCGGCGCGTTTTTCGAACAACAGCTGACGGCGGCTCTCAGGATCCTGCAAAACGGCGACATCAGCCCGGAGGGCATGGTGGGAAGCTGGGCCGGGGCCATGGGCCATACCCAGTTCATCCCGACATCCTATCTGGCCTATGCGGTCGATTTCAACGGCGACGGGCGGCGCGATATCTGGGGCGACGACCCGACCGATGCACTGGCCAGCACGGCGTCTTATCTTTCTCGTTCGGGATGGCGGAAAGGCCAGCCCTGGGGCGGGGAGGAGGGCTCGCCCGGTGCCGCCGCCGGCACCAGACGGATCCAGCCGCAGGCTGGCGGCCCGGTCTTTGCGGTGGGGCCGAATTTCGACGTTATCAAGCGCTACAACAATTCGACGAATTATGCGCTTGGCGTCGGCTATCTTGCCGACCGGATTGCGGGCGCCGGTCCGATTCGCGGCAGTTTTCCGCCGGATCGATACGGTTTTTCCGCCGATCAGCGCAAGGCGGTGCAAATGCGGTTGAAGGCGGCGGGTTATGATCCGGGCAGCATTGACGGCGTATTCGGCGATGAAACCCGTGCTGCGATATCCGCCTATCAGAGAGGTCAGGGGCTTGAGGTCACCGGCGAGCCGTCAATGGCCCTGCTGCAAAGGCTTGAGCGGTAAACGGCATGATGGCCGTACCGGGGACGGCTGCGTTCGGCGGTGAACCGTCTGCCCCGATATCTTGAACCTGTCGGGTGTCCTCTCGGCTGTGCCTTATCCCCGCTCCACGCAGAGCGCGACGCCCATGCCGCCGCCGATACAGAGCGTGGCGAGACCCTTGCGGGCGTCGCGGCGTTTCAGTTCGTGAAGCAGCGTCACCAGAATACGGGCGCCGGAGGCGCCGATCGGATGGCCGATGGCAATCGCGCCGCCATTGACATTGACCTTTTCCGGATCCCAGCCGAGCCCGTCATTAACCGCGCAGGCCTGTGCCGCGAACGCCTCGTTGGCTTCGACAAGGTCGAGGTCTTCTGCCGACCAGCCGGCCTTTTCGAGCGCCTTGCGGGAGGCGGGAATCGGACCCGTGCCCATGATGGTCGGATCGACGCCGGCCGTCGCCCAGGAGGCGATGCGGGCAAGGGGAGCAAGGCCGCGCCGGGCGGCCTCGTCGGCATGCATCAGCACCAGAGCCGCAGCGCCGTCATTCAGCCCCGAGGCGTTGCCCGCCGTCACCGTGCCGTCCTTTTCAAAGGCGGGACGCAGGGCGGCAAGCGTTTCCGGGCTTGCGTCGAGGCGGATATGTTCGTCGCTGTCGACGACCGTTTCGGTTTTGCGCACACGCACCGTGACCGGCGTGATTTCCTCGGCAAACCGGCCCGCCGCCCGGGCAGCAGCAGCCTTGCGGTGACTTTCAATCGCAAAGGCATCCTGCCGCGCCCGGTCGATACCGAATTTCCGGGCGACATTTTCGGCGGTGATGCCCATATGGGTGGCATCGAATGCATCGATCAGCCCGTCGCAAAGCATGGTGTCGGCAAAGCTGACCGAACCCATCTTATGGCCGCTGCGCAGATTGGCGCAATGGGGCGCAAGCGACATCGATTCCTGCCCGCCGGCGACCACGACCCCGGCATCGCCGCAGGCAATCTGCTGCATGCCCAGTGCTATGGTGCGCAGCCCGGAGCCGCAGACCTGATTGATGCCGAAGGCGGTTGCAGTATCGGGAATGCCGGCGGCGATGGCTGCCTGCCGGGCCGGGTTCTGGCCGGCACCTGCCGCCAGCACCTGCCCCAGGATCACTTCGTCCACCGCATCCGGCGCCACGTTGACGCGCTTCAGCGCCTCGCCGATGACGGCCGCGCCGAGCACATGGGCGGGAACGGTGGCGAAGGATTTCATGAAGCTTCCGACAGCGGTGCGCGTTGCCGCGACAATGACGACATCACTCATTTCGAGCCCTCCCGGTCCAGCCCCACCTCGAACCGGGCTTCGGTTCGGGCGGTGATCTCCTCAAGGCTGACGCCGTCGGCAAGTTCGGTGAGAACCATCTTCACCGGGCCGTGACGCGCGATGGTGAAGACGCCGAGATCGGTGATCACCATATCGGCCACGCGGGTGCCGGTGAGCGGCAGATTGCATTCGCGCAGAAGCTTCGGGCTGCCCTTGGCCTCGTGCTCCATCACCACGACCACGCGTTTGACACCGGCAACCAGGTCCATGGCGCCGCCCATGCCCTTGACCATCTTGCCCGGGATCATCCAGTTGGCGAGGTCGCCGTTTTCGGCAACCTGCATGGCGCCGAGGACCGACAGGTCGATATGGCCGCCGCGGATCATCGCGAAACTGTCGGCGCTCGAGAAGAAGCTGGTTTCGGGCAGTGCGGTCACCGTCTGCTTGCCGGCATTGATCAGGTCGGCATCTTCCTCGCCCTCATAGGGAAACGGCCCCATGCCCATCATGCCGTTTTCGCTTTGCAGGCGGACATCCATGCTGTCGGGAATATAATTGGCAACAAGCGTGGGAATGCCGATGCCGAGGTTGACGTAGAATCCATCCTCAAGTTCGCGGGCGGCGCGGGCCGCCATCTCGTCACGTGTCCAGGCCATATTACGCGCCCTCCGTCTTGCGTTCGCGCACGGTGCGCTTTTCGATATGCTTTACGGGGTCGGGCACATGCACGATGCGGGAGACGAAGATGCCGGGCGTGTGCACATGGTCGGGATCGATCTCGCCGGGGGCGACCAGATGCTCGACCTCCGCGACCGTCAGCCGGGCTGCCGTTGCCATATCCGGATTGAAATTGCGGGCCGTCTTTCGGTAGACGAGGTTGCCTTCATGATCGCCCTTGTAGGCGTGAACCAGGGCAACATCGGCGACAAGGCCGGTCTCCATGATATAGTCGTCGCCGTCAAAGCGCCGGACTTCCTTGCCCTCGGCAATCAGCGTGCCGGCGCCGGTTTTGGTGAAGAAGGCCGGAATGCCGGCCCCGCCGGCGCGGATGCGCTCGGCAAGCGTGCCCTGCGGATTGAACTCCAGCTCGAGTTCGCCGGCCAGATACTGTTCGGCGAAAAGTTTGTTCTCGCCGACATAAGACGAGATCATTTTCTTGATCTGCCGGGTTTCCAGAAGCCGGCCGAGGCCGATCCCGTCAACGCCGGCATTGTTTGAAATCACCGTCAGGTCGCGGGCGCCGGATTGCTCGACCGCTTCGATCAGCGCCTCGGGAATGCCGCAAAGGCCGAAGCCACCCGACATGATCACCATGCCGTTACGCAACTGACCGGCCAGCGCTTCGGCTGCGGTCTGATAGACTTTCCGCATTGTCTCCTCCCAGAGAAATTGCCATTTGTCAGAAACAGAATAGGCTTGCGGCAGCCCCGGCCCGAGTCGTATTTATACGACATGAACACTGCTCACCCCTCGCCCGCTTTTACCCTGCCCGAACTTCCGGTGCCGCTGGTGTTTGCCACCCACCGCGTGATCCGGGACTGCAATGAAGAGTTTGCGGCCTTGTTCGGCTATGATCGCGAGGCGCTCATCAACAAGAGCTTTGCGCGACTTTATCCGGCCATTGACGACTTCGTGCGCACCGGAGAGATGTGGAGGGATAATCTGCCGGGCGGGGCGGTCTATTACGACGAGCGGATCATGGCGGCGACCGACGGTCGCCGGTTCTGGTGCCGCGTTCGGGGGCGCTCGCACAATACCGACGACCCGTTTGCGGCGGCAGTTTACTGTTTCGAACCGATCACGCGGCCGGTGTCTGCGGCCAACACGGTTCTGACCGGTCGTCAGCGTCAGATCCTCACACTGGTTGCCCAGGGCAAGACCAATGCCGCAATCGCCGGAGAACTGGGGCTTTCGCGCAGAACCATCGAAACCCACCGGTTGCGCATGACCCGGGCGCTAGGGCTGCGCAACAGTGCGGAGTTGCTCGCCTGGTTTCTCAACAGTGCCGACAACCCGTCCAAACCCGATTTCGGGGAGGGCTGCCCGTGAGGCAAGACTTCAGTGCATGGCTGCGATGACAGCTTGTCCATGTTCGTGCGGCCGCGACGGTATTATATATTGGACACACGCGAAAATAAGGAGTTCAAGACATGTCTTTCGGACATCGCAACCGTGACGGCCAGACCTCAAATACCCGCTCGCACAATCCCTTTGTTCGCCTTGCACACGGCTTCAACGACTTTATCGAAAACTATCAGGAAGTCCGCCGCGAAGCCTATCGCCGGTATCCCAACAGCTTCCGGTAATCGTTTCTCCGGGACAGACCGCATCAGCGCGGTCCATCCCGTGGCCTTCAGGCCTTGCGCGGGTTCACCCGCATCGTTGCAGCGCGCGTCCGCGGCGCGATCATCGGGGACAGGTAGCTGCTGCTGGCATATTTTGCACGGTATGCATCATCAATGCGGTCATTCACGGCATCGTCGGTCACCGGCTCGAAGCTGACCTCATGGGTTTTCCCGGCAACACTGATGCGCCCTGCCTTTTGTTCAAGTGCTGACTGATACCAGCGCGAACGCGTGCCGTTATAGGCGCGCACATAGAGTTCGCCATCCGCCACAACCGACCAGATGAAGGTTGGCGTACCGTAGGTTTTCCCGTCCTCGCGAAACGGGGCGATGCGGAAATCGTCGGCAACCGCGATATCCTCGAGTTGTTCCGGTGTCCAGTTCATGGCGCTGTCCTTTCACTTCGATCACGTCTGTCATGGCCGGGAAGGCATTGCGTGCCGCCTGACCACATCGACCCTCAATGTGGCCATGCGCCGCTGGCTCAAAAAGATGCTCGCATTGCTGACAAAGATGAACGCAGCTCATCAATAGGCATCACTGTTGCCTGACTGGAGCGGGGAGCCGGTTTCAGCCGCGATCGGGTGACGGCGCTCTCAATCGTCCGTCTGACGGCCCTTGAAGGATTTGGCGAGCACGAACATCTCCACCGATTCGGAACGCGATGCCGCCGGCTTGACGTGGACCACCTGTTTGAAATTCTGCTTGAGCATGGTCAGCAGATCGTTTTCGGCCCCGCCCTGAAAGGTCTTGGCCAGAAAATGTCCGCCTTCGGCCAGGGTCTCGATTGCAAAATAGGCGGCCACCTCGCACAGATACATGGTGCGCAGATGGTCGGTGCGCTTGTGGCCCGTGGTCGGCGCGGCCATATCCGAGATCACCAGATCGGGCGGACCGTCGAGCGCGTCGCGCAGAAGTTCCGGCGCGTCATCGTCCAGAAAGTCCATCTGGAAGAATTTGACACCGGGAACAGGCGCCATTTCGAGAAAGTCGATCGCGGCCACCCGCACATCCGTATCCGTGGACCCGGTCACCTTGGCGGCGATCTGCGACCAGCTGCCGGGGGCCGCACCCAGATCAATGATCCGTCGTGCGCCCTTGAGTATCTCGTGTTTTTCATCGATTTCCAGCAGCTTGTAGGCAGCGCGTGCGCGGAAGCCCTCGGTCCTTGCGCGCTGAACGTAAGGGTCGTTGATATGCCGCTCGATCCAGCGCCGTGACGAGGCCTTGAGTTTGCTTTTCTTGACCTTCTGGCCGATCTTGCGGCCGGTGCGGGCCGGTTTTGAGGGTGGCTTGGCCATTTTTGTCAGTCCCTGGTGTCGTGGCGTGGCTGGTGGGCGCGGTTGAACCCGCCCCGGCGGCGCTTGGAGCGCCACACGCCGTCGCGCATCATCATGTCCGTCAGAATGCCCTCGCGCAGGCCCCGGTCGGCAACCCGCATGCGCGGCGCCGGCCAGCGGCGGCGGATCGCCTCCAGAATGGCGCACCCCGCCAGCACAAGATCGGCCCTGTCGGGGCCGATGCAAGGATTGGCCGCCCGCCCGGCGAAATCCCAGGACAAAAGCTTGTCCTGCATGGCGGAGACCTCGTCATTGGAAAGCCATATGCCATCGACCTTGCGCCGGTCATAGCGCGGCAAATCGAGATGGACGCCGGCCAGCGTCGTCACTGTCCCCGACGTGCCGATCAGGTGAAAGCCGTTGTCATGGGCGTTGCCCTCGATTTCCGGGCAGTGGAAATCGCCAAGCAGAGCGGTCACTTCGGCAACCATGTCTTCGAAAATCGCCGGCGTGACGTGATGACCGCCATACCGCTCCGAAAGCGTGACGACCCCGACAGGCAGCGATGTCCAGTGCGAGATATGATTGGCGATGCGCAGCGACCGGTTCTCGCCGAACCGGATCACGGCGATTTCCGAGGAGCCGCCGCCGATATCGAAGAGCACGGCGGAGCGGGTTTCCCGCCCGATCAGAGAGGCGCAGCTTGAAACGGCAAGCCGTGCTTCGGTTTCGCGGTTGATGACTTCAAGTTCAAGCCCGGTTTCGTTCCGCACCCGTGCGAGAAAGGCATCGCCATTATCGGCGGCGCGACAGGCTTCTGTCGCAATCAACCGCATGCGCCGGACCGAACGCCCCTTCAGCTTGGCCGCGCACAGTGAAAGCGCCTCGACGGCCCGGTCCATCGCCTCGGGTGACAGGCTGCCTGTTGCGGCAAGGCCTTCGCCGAGCCTGACAATGCGCGAAAAACCGTCGACCACGCGAAACTGATTATGGCGTGTCGGCTGAGCAATCAGAAGCCGGCAATTATTGGTACCGAGATCAAGCGCAGCGTAGAGGGTATTGCCCGCATGTCGCGGACCGCCGTTTCCGGGGCCGGCTGTATGCGGTGTCGGGTCGCGTTGCGGTTTCTGTGGTGCGCTCTGTGCCGTCCCGCCCGTGTGCGGACCCCGTTTTTGCGGCGGAGGCGGTGCATCTGCTGCGGCCGGCTTACCCGCGGCATCCGCCCGGTCTGGTTTTGCACCGGAAGCGCGCACATGTTTGCAGCCATCGGCGCCAAGCGGCCCCTTGGTATGGGCCTTGCGTCGCCGTCTGCGTTTCTTTTGTCGGGGTGCGGCGGTGTCGCCGTCCGGCTTTTCACGGGCGATATCGCCAACGCTCGCAAGCGGCTGGCCGCTGCCTGCGTCGTGCACGGGACCGCCACCGCCCTTGCGGCGTTTGCCGCGACGGCGCTTGCGTTTACCGGGAACGGCTGCGGCCTGCGGCACAGCCGGGTCGCTACCGGACGACGCGTTTGCGCCGTCATTCAATGCGGGCACTCCGGCGGCAGCATTTCTGTTGCCTTTCCGGGATCGGCGACGACGGGTCCGCTTGCCCTCGCTGCCTTTTTCCAAGCGCGCCCCGCCATCCGACAGCCTGTCGCTGTTTTGGGGGTCTTCCACTTTTCCAGTTCCATCGCGCCGCGCAAGCCGCTGTCCCAAAGGGTCGCTCGCAACATGGCGCTCAATCGATTTTCAGTTGACGTCATCATAGCAGCCGCGGAAGGCAAGGCCAATGCCTTTTCTTTTGTCGATTTTTGCGTCCCGCCGCCTGTCCGGGCATGATCGTCAATGAACAGGAAAATTTTGAATTTCCCCCTTGGCAAGCCGGGGTAATTCTGTTTATAAGCGCCCCACATTGAAGGCGCGTCCGCGCCGGACGGTGGGGAATAGGTTAACGGTAGACCCACGGACTCTGACTCCGTTAGTCCTGGTTCGAATCCAGGTTCCCCAGCCATTCCTTTCAAGAAAATCCCTGATATCCCAGTTTAAGGTTCATATGCCGCGCCCACAAGCGCTTTCGCGTCGTCGCTTGCCCATTCGGCGGGGCCGTTCATGGAGCCGAGCAGGCAGCCGTTTTCGTCGATCAGGACGGTGGAGGGCAGGCCGAAAGCGAGGCCGTCCTTTTTCAGGGTGTTGAACACGCCCATGGTTTCGTCACGGTAATAGGCCAGCGACGAAATGCCGATTTCGTCGAGGAATTTCTTCGGCTTTTCATCGGAGCCGGTGTCGATATTGACGGCGACGACCTCGAAATTCTCGTTCCCCATTGTCGCCTCGAGTTCATCGAGCGCCGGCATTTCCTCGCGGCAGGGCACGCACCATGTCGCCCACAGGTTCATCAGCACGGTCCTGCCCTTGAAGGCGGCGAGCGATGTTTCGCCGTCATCGCTGCGAAAGGCAAGGTTTGGCATCGGGCGTGGCTTGTCGGCGGGAATGAAGGCGGCGACCTCGCCTATTGCCAGCGGTTTCAGCGCGGCCGCGGTTTCGACCGCCATTTCGCATTCGCCGGCTGTGGCCAGTTCGTCCGCGCCATTGCCAGAAAAGGTATTTTTCACGTATACCGCCACAGCGCCGGCGATAAGCCCGGCAACAAGCGCGATAAGAACAAGTCTGGCGGAGATGGGGCTCTTGCGGCTCTTCTTCGTCATGTCACTCTCCAGATAGGCACGTCATGGCTTCCGACAACAGCACCTCGAACACAATGTGGGGCGGGCGTTTCGCCTCCGGTCCCGATGCGATCATGGAGGAGATAAATGCCTCCATCGATTTCGACAAGGCTCTCTATAACGAGGATATCGACGGTTCGATCGCACATGCGACCATGCTTGCCGAAAAAGGCATCATTTCGGAAGAGGACAAGGCCTCAATTCTGGAAGGGCTGACAACAATTCGTCGTGAGATCGAAGAGGGTGGCTTCACCTTCTCGCGCCAGCTTGAAGATATTCACATGAATATCGAATCGCGCCTGCGCGAGCTAATCGGCGCTGCGGCCGGCCGCCTGCACACGGCGCGCTCGCGCAACGACCAGGTGGCGCTTGATTTCCGCCTGTGGGTGAAGAAGGAACTGACGAAAACGGAAGCGGCCCTGACGCGCCTGATCGGCGTGTTCCTGGAGCGCGCCGAAGAACATGCCGAAACGGTGATGCCGGGCTTTACCCATCTGCAGACCGCCCAGCCGGTCACCTTCGGCCATCATTGCCTCGCCTATGTCGAGATGTTCGGCCGCGACCGCAAGCGCGTGCGCCACGCCATCGAGCATCTGGACGAAAGCCCGCTGGGGGCTGCGGCGCTGGCAGGCACCGGCTTTGCCATTGACCGCCACATGACGGCCGCTGCACTCGGCTTTGCCGGCGGGCCGACGCGCAATTCCATCGATACGGTTTCCGACCGCGATTTTGCGCTGGAGTTCTTGTCGACAGCCTCGATCTGCGCCACGCATCTCTCGCGTCTGGCGGAGGAAATCGTCATCTGGTCGACGCCGCAGTTCAATTTCGTCCGGCTTTCCGACAGCTTTTCGACCGGCTCCTCGATCATGCCGCAGAAGAAGAACCCGGATGCCGCCGAACTGGTGCGCGCCAAGACCGGCCGCGTCAATGGCGCGCTGATCGCGCTTTTAACGGTGATGAAGGGCCTGCCGCTCGCCTATTCCAAGGATATGCAGGAAGACAAGGAACAGGTCTTCGACGCGGCAAAGAGCCTCGAACTTGCAATCGCCGCCATGACCGGCATGGTCGGCGACCTGACCGTGAATGCTGCCTCGATGAAGGCGGCTGCCGGTTCCGGTTTTTCCACCGCGACGGATCTTGCCGACTGGCTGGTGCGCGAGGCGGGGCTTCCCTTCCGCGATGCCCATCACGCCACCGGCCATGCAGTTGCCCTTGCCGAGAAGAAGGGATGCGACCTTGCAGGCCTGACGCTTGAAGAGCTTCAGGCGATCAATCCGGCGATCACCGAAGGGATTTTCGACGTGCTGACGGTCGAGGCCTCTGTCGCCAGCCGCAAGAGCTTTGGCGGCACGGCGCCGGACGAAGTGCGCAGGCAGATCGCCTGGTGGCGCGATCACGTTTGATTTCCTGCGCGTTTGAGGGTGCACAAGTTCTCCCTGATCGGCTATCAGGGAGAAGATCGGGTTTTGAAAAGGCTTGCGGTGGAACACGCCATGAGAAAAGACAGGATTGCCGTTGCGGCATTATTGGCAAGCGCGCTGGCGCTGACGGCCTGTGGGCGTCGCGGCCCGCTGGAAGTGCCCCCGGCAACGCCCCAGCAGGCCGAGCGCGAGGCGCGTGATGCAAACACGCCGGCCATCCAGATCGCGCCGAACGACAAACCGGTTGTCTTCGACGGCTCCGGCAACAATGTCATCAATAACGGGCCGGATGCCGCCATCAGCGAACCGGCTTCCACTGCCACTGGCGAGCCCGATACCTTCTTTCTCGATTCCCTCATCAACTAGGCCAGGTCTTTTTTCGTGAACCATTTCGAGTATCGCGACGGCGTGCTTTATGCCGAGGGTGTTTCCATTCCGGCGATTGCCGAAGCCGTGGGGACGCCGTTCTATTGCTATTCCACGGCGACCTTTTCGCGCCACTACAAGGTCTTTGCCGAAGCCTTTGCCGGTTCGGATGCGCTGGTCTGCTATGCGGTCAAGGCCAATTCCAACCAGGCGATCCTGAAAATGCTGGCCGGTCTCGGGGCTGGCATGGATGTCGTTTCCGAAGGCGAGTTGCGCCGCGCGCTGGCCGCCGGCGTGAGCCCGCAAAAAATCGTGTTTTCCGGTGTCGGCAAGACCGTGCGAGAGATCGATTTTGCGCTGGAAACGGGCATCTACTGCTTCAATGTCGAATCCGAGCCGGAGCTTGAGGTTCTCAACGCCCGCGCCGTGGCGAAGGGCATGATCGCGCCGGTGTCCTTCCGCATCAATCCGGATGTGGATGCCAAGACGCATGCGAAGATTTCGACCGGCAAGAAGGAAAACAAGTTCGGCATTGCCTTTACCCGTGCCGAGGCCGTTTATGCCCGCGCGGCAGAACTGCCCGGCATCCGCGTGACCGGGATCGACATGCATATCGGCAGCCAGATCACCGAGCTTGTGCCCTTCCGCGATGCCTTTCGGCTGATGAAGGCGCTGGTCCTGAAACTCAGGGAACAGGGGCACGCGATCGATCATGTCGATGTCGGCGGCGGCCTCGGCATTCCCTATCATTTCGACAATGATCCGCCACCGGAGCCGACGGCCTATGCCGCGATCATCCGTGAAGAACTGGCCGGTCTCGACTGCCGGATTGTTGCCGAGCCAGGCCGGATGATTGCCGGCAATGCCGGTATTTTCGTCACCGAAGTGCTTTACGTGAAGGATGCGGAAGCCAAGAGCTTCGTGATCGTCGACGGTGCGATGAACGACCTCATTCGCCCGACACTTTATGAAGCCCATCACGAAATCCGTCCGGTGGTGCCGAACCCGAAGGCTGAGCGGATGACGGCCGATGTCGTCGGCCCGGTCTGCGAGACCGGCGATTATCTGGCGCTCTCGCGTGAAATGGGCCGGCCGGAACCGGGCGATCTTCTGGCGGTTTCGACAGCCGGCGCCTATGGCGCGGTGCAGGCGGGCACATACAATACCCGCCTTCTGGTGCCGGAAGTGCTGGTCGATGGCGACCGCTATCATGTCATCCGTCCGCGCGGCAGTTATGAAGACCTGATCGGCCTGGATTCGCTGCCGGACTGGATGTGATCCCGCTCGCCAAGTTTTGAAGGCGGATTTTTACGAATTTGGCGCGGCCTCCTCGCTATCGTCATAAAGCGTGCTATGTTTTTTGAAACGTTCACGCTCACGCCGCCGCCTTCGGGCGCGACAGACAGGGCCTATGACCGCTGGTATGCACGACACCGGAACACAAGCGCCTGACCGGGGCCGGGAAGGCGAAGCACTGATGCGGCGTATCGCCCGCAAGCGCGCTGTTGCCCGCTTCAATCTTGCTGTCGAGCGGCTGTTGCCGGGCTTGCTCTGGCCCGCCTGCTTTGTGGCGCTTTATCTCGCGCTGTCATGGCTCGGCCTGTTTCATGCCATCCCGTTTGCGCTCAGGATCGTTCTTCTTCTGCTGCTGGCCGGTGGTTTCGTTGCCGGTTTCTGGCCGTTGCGCCGTTTCAGAAACCCCACGCGCGCCGAGGCCGAGCGGCGGCTTGAGGGCGAGAATGGGCTCGCGCATCAGGTGATTTCGGTTGCCGGCGACAGGCCCGCGCGCGAAACGCCCGAGGCGATGGCGCTCTGGCAGGCGCATCAGCGGCGCATGGCCGAAAAACTCGGCGCGATCGACAGCGGGCTTGCCCGTCCCGACCTTTCCGCCGTTGATCCGTATGGCTTGCGCGCCGTTCCCGTGCTTCTTCTGTTCGTGGCGTTCTTCTATGCAGGCGCGACGGGGTCCGGCAGGCTTGCCGATGCCTTCCTGCCGCCGGCGGAGGAGGGCGCGGCCGTGCTGGCGCTGCGGTTCGATGCCTGGATTTCGCCGCCGCCCTATACCCGCAAGGCCCCGGTCTATCTTCAGGCCGAAGGGGCCGATCAGATCGACGCGATCCCCGAAGGCTCCATGCTGACGGTTCGTCTTTCGGGCGAGGGGGCCGATGCGCCGATATCCTTTACGCCGGATGAGGCGGATCAGGCGCAGGCGCCGGACGAGGCCGAAGACGGCGAACTGATGCGCAGCGCGAGTTTCACGCTTTCTGCAAGCGGCGTGCTGGATGCTGCCGGCCGGCAATGGGCGATCGGCGTCGTGCCGGATGCGATGCCGGTGATCGCCTTCAAGGGAGAGCCGAAAGCAGCGGCAAACGGCGCGCTGGAGCTCGAATATACAGTTTCCGACGATTACGGGGTGACGGCCGCCCGTGCCGAAATCGCCCCGGCGGGCGATGTCGATGAGGACGCCAAACCGCTTTACCCGCTGCCGGAATTTCCGCTGAACATGCCATCGCGTTCCAGCGAGGATCATTCCGCCTTTACCAGTCGCAATCTGACCGAACACCCGCTTTCCGGCAAGCCGGTCACGATCACGCTGATTGCGGAAGATGCGGCCGGCCATGTTGCCCGCAGCGCGCCGTTTGAAACGGTGCTGCCCGCGCGCCCGTTCTACAATCTTCTGGCCGGCTCGGTTGCCGAACAGCGGCAGATTTTCGCGCTCGACACCCGCGCCATGCCCGAGGCGCTGCAATACAGCGCCGCAATCACGCTGCGTCCGAAAGAAACCATTCCGGATATCACGCAATATCTGCTGATCAAGTCGGCCCAGACGCGCATGCTTCTGGCCCGTGACGAGGAGAGCTACCGCGATACCGCGGATTACCTCTGGGAAATCGCGACCGGTATCGAGGACGGCGAATTGTCGGAGGCCGAACGGCGGCTGCGCGAGGCACAGGATGCGCTGAGCGAAGCCCTGCGCGACGGCGCTTCCGATGCGGAAATTGCTCAGCTGATGGAGGAACTGCGCCAGGCGATGCAGGAATACCTCTCGGAAATGGCCGAGCGGATGCAGCCATCCGACATGCAGCAGGGCCAGCAGCAGGCATTGCGCCAGCGCGATCTCGACAACCTGCTCAACCAGCTGGAAAACCTTGCCCGGTCCGGTGACCGGGCTGCCGCCCAGCAGCTTTTGTCGGAACTGCAGCGGATGATGAACAACATCCAGCCGCCGTCGTCCACCGCGCAGCAGGGCGGGCAGCAGAATTCCGAAATGCGCGAACAGGTCGACAGGCTTGGCGAGCTGATCCAGGAACAGCAGCGGCTGATGAACGAGACCTTCGAACTCGACCAGCAACTGCGCGACCGTGAGCAATGGGGCGATCCGCCGCCTGACCAGAACGGCGAACAGCAGGGTGAGGCCGGTGGCGAGCGCTCGCCGCAGGATATGACGGCGGAGGAATTGCGCGAGGCGCTGCGTCAGCTTCAGGAGCAGCAGCAGGCGCTTTCGGAACAACTGGGTGAAATGCAGCAGAAGCTGTCCGAACTCGGCATGCCGCCCGCCGATGGCTTCGACCGTGCCGGCGAGGCGATGGATGGTGCCGCCGAATCGCTTGGCGAGGGCGAAGGCTCGGGCGCGCTCGAGGGCCAGGGCAATGCGCTGGAAGCGCTGCGCCAGGGCGCCCAGCAGATGATGAATGCGATGATGGCGCAAGGCCAGGGGCAGGGTCAGCAGGGGCCGAACGGCCAGACCGGCTGGGGCAACCAGACCGGCCGCGACCCGCTTGGCCGCAATCCCGGTGCCGACGGGTTTGATTTCGGCAATGATGTTCAGGTGCCGGATGAGTTTACCGTCGAACGCGCCCGTGAAATCCTCGATGCCATCCGCGAGCGCCTCAATGAACAGGCCCCGCTGCCCTCCGAACCGCCCTATCTGGAGCGGTTGCTGGAACCCCGGTCGCAGAACTGACTTTTGCACCCCTGCGCCTTTAAAAAGCAGTCTTCCGAGGCTACCTGATTCCAAGCGCCCATATCGGCGCTTCGGTATTGAGGAGTATCGTTATGTCCAGGAGATTTGAAAACAAGACCATCATCGTAACCGGCGGCGCATCCGGCATTGGCGAGGCCTGCGTACACCTTCTGGCGGGCGAGGGCGCCAATGTGGTTGTCGCGGACCTTAATGAGGACCATGCGAAGAAAACCGTCGCCGACGTCGAGAAATCCGGCGGCAAGGCCGCGGCCTTCGCCGTTGACGTGGGTGATGCCGGGGCCGTGGAAGCGATGGTGCGTTTCGCGGTGGATAGCTATGGCGGCCTTTACGGCGCGGTCAACAATGCCGGCATCGGCGGCCCTTCCGAGCCGATCGGCGATTACGACATCGACGCATGGCACAAGGTGCTCGATGTTGACCTGCATGCGGTGTTCTATTGCATGAAGTATGAGCTTGCGGCCATCGAGGCATCCGGCGGCGGCTCGATCGTCAACATGTCATCGATTCTCGGAACCAACGGTTTTTCGACGGCCCCCGCCTATGTCGCGTCGAAACATGCGGTGATCGGGATGACGAAGTCCGCGGCGCTCGAATATTCCAAACGCGGCATCCGCATCAATGCGGTCGGCCCCGGCTTTATCCGCACCCCGCTGCTTGACGATAATCTGGAGCCGGACGAGATCGAAGGTCTGGTTGCGCTGCATCCGATCGGGAGACTTGGCACGGCAGATGAAGTCGCCAGCCTCACGGCCTTCCTGCTGTCGGAAGACGCCTCCTTCGTCACCGGCAGCTACCATCTGGTGGATGGCGGTTACGCCGCGCAGTAAAACGAGCGGATGGAACGAGAAGGTCGCAGTCCTTTTTCAGGGCTGCGGCTCAGACTGATGACAAAGCCGGAGGCGGGCAGATTGAAACCCGCCACGAATCCCCCACAGGAGTCATGCTCGGGCTTGACCCGAGCATCCATTTTGCTCAAGCCCTTGAGTATGAAGAGTTTTCGTGAACTCGGGTCGTGTGGCCCTGGATCCTCGGGTCAAGCCCGAGGAAGACCCGGAGGCGGAAGACAGGTTCGTCGACAAACAGGCTGCCGGCTCTGATGCTGCTCAGGCCGCCAGCGCCCGGGCCACGGCCTTGCGGATATCCGGCAGGGCGAAAGGCTTGGGCACGACATCGACGATCTTTTCCATCAAGTCGTCGGCGCGTTCGCGCTGTTCGGCAAAACCGGTCATCAGCAGGATCTTCATGCCCGGATGGGTGCTGGCTGCCTGATGGGCCAGCGCAATGCCGTCCATGATCGGCATGCGTACATCCGAGAGCAGCAGGTCGTAGTCACTTGCAGACAACAACTCCAGCCCTTCCGCGCCATCGCCGGCCTCGACCGTTTCATGGCCGTCGAGCCTGAGCGCGCGGGCGACAAATGCCCTCAGAGATTCTTCGTCTTCCGTGATCAAAATCCTCGCCATGGCGCTGTCCAGTTCTTTCTGTCTTGTCATAACCCTGTTGGCATGCCCATTGTTCCGGGCTTTGTTGCCATAGAGATCACCAGAACTTTCCTAGCGAGAAGTAAACATCGAAAAATGGCGATTTATGTAGTTAACAAGGTATGTTACCGCGATTTAATCTTGGTTAAGCATCACCGGTAATAACGCCGACAAAGGGAAGCTCGCGGAAGGCATAGGCGACATCCATGCCATAGCCGACGACAAAGCGGTCCGGGCAGTGGAAACCGGCGTAATCGGCTTCCAGAACCTCTTCGCGTTTGTTTTGCTTGTCGAGCAGGACGGCGATCGAGACATTGGCCGCACCGCGTTCCAGCATCAGGTTGCGGGCAAATCTGAGGGTCCGGCCGGATTCGAGGATATCGTCGATCAGCAGAACGTCGCGCCCCTCCACCACGCTGTCGATATCCTTGACGAGGCGAACGCCGCGGCTGACCGTGCCGGTACCGTAGCTTGAAAGCGTCATGAACTCGACTTCGGGCGCAAGGCCGATCTTGTGCAGCGCGCGGATCAGATCCGCGGCAAAGACGAAGGAGCCCTTGAGAATGGCGATGACGAGCAGGTCCTCTGCCGGTCCCTTGGCAATTTCAAGCGCCAACTCCTCGTTGCGCCTGGCGATTTCCTCGGTGGAAAACAGGACCTCGATATTCTTTCCGCGAACGACGTGCATGGGTGCTCCTCTTGTCTGCACGCCGCCGGTCAGGTCTGCCGGGGCGCCGCTGTCATTGCCTGTCGGGAGTATCCGGTTTTAGTGGGTTTGCACGCGGGCGGCAATCGCAACACCGGAAAGCGCCTGCCACAGCCTGCATTTCTCCGTGGATAATCCCCGAACCATATGCACCTTTGCGGGTCTGTTCACCTCCTGTTATTCATAATCGCGTAAAAATGGCGCTGATCGAGAAGACGAGGCTGCCTGCTCACCATGGCATTGATCCAGTTTGAAAATGTTGGTCTCCGGTACGGAATGGGGCCGGAAGTCCTCAGGGACCTGACATTCGATGTCCCGAAACATTCCTTCCAGTTCCTCACCGGTCCGTCGGGCGCCGGCAAGACGACGCTGCTTAGGCTGATGCTGATGGCATTACAGCCGACGCGCGGTCTTATCCGCCTGTTCGGCCGCGATGTTGCCGTCATTCCCCACAAGGAACTGCCGATGCTGCGTCGCCGCGTCGGCATCGTGTTTCAGGATTTTCGCCTGCTCGACCACATGACGACCTATGAAAATGTGGCCCTGCCGCTGCGGGTGCGCGGCAAGGAGGAAGTGACCTATCGCAATGACGTGATCGAGCTGTTGAAATGGGTCGGGCTCGGTGAGCGGCTGCATGTGCGCCCGCCGGTGCTGTCCGGCGGGGAAAAGCAGCGCGCGGCAATCGCGCGCGCCCTGATCGACCAGCCGGAAGTGCTTTTGGCCGACGAGCCGACCGGCAATGTCGACCCGCCGATGGCACGGCGGATTCTCAGCCTGCTTGTCGAACTCAACCGGCTGGGCACGGCGGTGGTGATCGCGACCCACGATATCGCACTGATGGATCGTTACGCTGCACGGCGGATGATCCTGTCGGAGGGAAGGCTCGATATCTATGACTAGGCCGCCCCGCTCGATCCGCGATCCCCGTCTGGAGGAAGAGCGTCTTCAGCGCCAGCGCGAGGAAGAACGCCGCCGTGCCGAAGCGCGTGCGCGCGAGGAACGCCTGCTTGAGGCGCGGATCCTCGAGGAGCGCCGCCGCGAGGAAATCCGCGTGCACGAGGCCGAAGCGGCGCGAAAACGACAGATGCAGCAGGAAGCCGCCGCCCGCCAGAAAGAGCAGGAACAGCAAAGGGCCACAGAGGCAAAGGCTGCACGGGAAAAGGCCGAAGCAGAGCGCGCCGAAAGGCAGGCCAGGATGCAGCGGCCGCCAACGCCGCCAACCCCGCCTGCCGATGGCAGGCCGCCACTGCCGCGCGCCGAAGCCCGTGAAACACCCTTAAACGACAAGCCTGCGCCAACGCAACGCCCGCCGCAGGCGCGCCCGGCAACAGCCAAAGCGGGCGATGCTGTGTCCGCCGCGAGACGCAACATCAGGAAACCGCTGATCGCCGGCTCGGCAAGCCGCAAGCCGACGCCGATCGTACCGCCCTCCAATGTTCAGTCGCGCGCGCTGATGGCGGTCATCGCGATCATGGCGTTTCTGGCATGTCTGACACTTGGCGGCGTTTCCATGGTGCGGGCCACGGCGGCAAGCTGGCAGGGCGGTATTTCCCGCGAGGTCACCATCCAGATCAAGCCCGCCGAGGGCCGCGACATGAACCAGGCGCTTCTCAACGCCCGGGATGTGGCGCTGCAGTTCGTCGGCACGATTGACGGGCAGGTGGTGGATGAGGCGGCAACCGAAAGGCTGCTTGAACCATGGCTGGGCACCGGGCTTGATTTCGATGAACTGCCGGTGCCGCGTCTGGTGATCGTCACCATCGATGAAAACAATCCGCCGGATTTCGCGGCGATGGCCGATGCGCTGCAAAGTGCCGTGCCCGGCGCCTATCTCGACGATCACCGTGCATGGGTGGACCGGCTCTCCGCGATGGCGGATGCGACGACCACAATCGGCGCTTCGGTCATGGCGCTGGTGTTCTCGGCCATGGTGCTGACCGTGGTGTTTGCCACCCGCGGCGCGCTTTCGGGCAGCCGCGATATTGTCGAGGTGCTGCATTTCGTCGGTGCCGAAGGCAGTTTCGTGGCGCGCCAGTTCCAGAACCACTTCCTCAATGTCGCGCTGAAGGGGGCGTTTCTCGGCGGTGCGCTGGCCTGCCTGTTCTTCGTGATTGCGCGGTTCTGGCAGGCGCGTTTCCTGGCAACCCCCGGAGCCGATCAGGCAACGGCGCTGTTCGGCTCGATTTCGATCGGCTGGGGCGCCTATGCGGGCATTTTGCTGACCATTGTCATCATCGCCGCGCTGACCACGCTGACCGCCCGGCTGACGGTGATCCGCACGATCCGGGAAATCGATCATATCCGTTCGGACCCGGAGCGCACAGACAGCCTGTAGACCGGTCCGATTTGCAACCTATCCGGTGTCGCCCTGCCGCCTGAATTTCAGCTATATCGTCTGTCATGTATAGAGAACCGGCGGCCGGTTGATTCGGATAGTCGCTGAAATGTTGTCCTGCCGGAAACAACCGGCAACTGCGGCTGGAAAACGGCTGGAATGGAAGGGATATGGCGGAGCGGGTGTGCAAGTCGCCTGGAACAAGCGGGCACGGGGACGGTGCGCGGAGCGGTGAGACTTCGCGTGGGTGTTTTCTGCTGCGCGCCTTGCTGGCCGTCGTTGTTGCTGTCGTCATCGCCTTTGGCGGCGGTTTCCTGTGGTTTTCGGTCAGTGTGATGACGACCAGGCCGCCTGCGCTTTACGAGACCGATGCCATTGTCGTGCTGACCGGCGGATCGCGCCGTATCGACGAGGCGCTCTTGCTTCTGACCGAAGGTGCGGGCGAGCGTTTGCTGATCTCGGGCGTCAATCCCGCCACCACACCGGAAAGCATCCGTGTTCTGACCGGCGGCGACAGCCAGTTGTTCGAATGCTGTGTCGATGTCGGCTACGAGGCGCTGGATACCCATGGCAATGCGGTGGAAACCCGCAAATGGATCGAGGAGCACGACTATCGGCGCGTGCTGGTCGTCACCAGCGCCTACCACCTGCCGCGCAGTCTGTTCGAATTGCGGCATATCGATCCGGATACGATATTCGTCGGCTATCCTGTGCAGATGGGCGAGGGCGACGGCCCCTGGTATGGCAATCTGCGTTATGTGAAGGTATTGGCGTCGGAATATCTCAAATTCATCGGGGCGCATGTGCGCGCGGTGACCGGGCTCAGGGTGCTGAGCCCCGCAGGGCAGGAAAAATAGAGACATGGGCGTTCTTCGTTCTCTTGCGTTCAATACCGCCTTTTACGTCGGCACGGCGCTCAGGATGATCGTCCAGTCGCCCTATTATTTTTCCGCCTCGCGCAAGAATGCCTATCGAGTGGTGGTTCAGGGCTGGGGCCGTTTCGTCAATCGCCAGATGCGCTTCTGGGTCGGGACCACCTTTGAGATCGAGGGGATGGAAAACCTGCCCGACGGTCCCTGCATCATCGCGCCGAAGCATCAGTCGGCCTGGGACACGATCATGCTTTTGCCGTGGGTGCCGGATTCGGTCTTCATGCTGAAGCGCGAACTGATCCAGATGCCGCTTTTCGGCTGGTATCTGAAAAAACAACGTCAGATTGCCGTCGACCGCGCGGCAAGCGGGCGGGCCATGGCCGATGCGATCAAGCGCACCAAGGCTGAGGTCGAGACCGGGCGGCAGCTGATCATCTTTCCGGAAGGAACCCGGCGTCCGCCGGGGGCTGAACCGGATTACAAGCGCGGCATCCAGCTCATCTACAGTGGACTTGCGGTTCCCGTGGTGCCGGTGGTCATGCATCCGGGGCTGTTCTGGCCGCGCGGCAATTTCCGCCGCCAGAAAGGCCATTTCAAGGTGAGGGTTCTGCCGGCCATTGCGCCGGGCAAACCGCCCAAGGCGTTTTTTGCCGAACTTGTCGAGACCATGGAACGGGAAAGCGACCGCCTGCTTGTCGAAACCGTTGCCGAAAACCCGCATCTCGACCTTCCCGCGGTGACGCAGGAGCGCGTCGCGGCACTGACGTCCGGCAGGTCTTAGGTCGGGTTCGGCGTTTCAGGGGCCGTCGCCGAATTTCGGGCGCGGCTGTTCGTTGCGAAGCAGTCTGGCGATTGATTCCAGTGCCGCGTCGCCGATCTGCAACTGGCGCAGATGATCGACCGTGTTGAGAACGTAATCGCGGTTTGCGCCCGACTGGCCATGTCCGTTGCGCACCAGTTCGGCAGCGTGTTCGGGTGCCACCTTGCCCGCATATTGGGTGTGGGAATGGTCGACGACATAGGCAACCGCCGGGACCGTGGAGCCGTTTTCAAGCCGGACCGGCAAAACCAGTTCGCGGTAGACCCGGGTAACAAGTTCCCGGGCGCGCAGATAGTCCATCACCGCCTCTTCATCGTCGCTTTTGGCGGCGAACGCGACCCCCTCGCAAAAACCGCCGCGGTCGAGACCGAGCACAAGGCCGGGCATTTCCGCGGTGCCGCGATGAACATGGGAATAGACGCACAGGCTGCGATGATAGCCTGAAAGGCGTGCATTCACGCGCTTGTGGTTCGGGAAACCGGGGTTCCACATCAACGAGCCGTAGCCAAATACCCAGAATTCGTCCATATGCTATGCCTGACGTCGTTTGGAACGAAGGACAGAATGGGAAGCTTTCATGGCAAGTTCAACCCGCACGCGAAAATTTCTCAAGTGGTCACTCATCGTGCTGGTCATCCTCCTGGCTGTCTATGCACTGGGCTGGTTGTTCATTGCCCGCACCGTCAAGGCCCGGATGTTCGAGCTTCTGGAAGGCCAGGACGGGCGCAATACGGTCGTGAGCTGCGAGGATATCGGTTATCAGGGCTTCCCCGCAAGGTTCGGTTTCTTTTGCGATGGTCTTCATGTCCGCGATCGTAAAACAGACGCCGTGTTCGATACGCCGCAGCTTCTGGCCGAAGCGCCGGTTTATGCGCCCTGGTCCGTGATGGCAACGGTAACCGGTCCTGCAACACTCGACAACGATGCCGGCATGCTGCTGCGGACGGAATGGGAACACCTCGGCGGCAAGCTGATTTACGGACGTTCGGCGCCGCGTCTGATTTCCTACGATCTTGAGGGGCTGACGGCCCGTTTTGCCGGGCCGGCCGGTCAGCAGGGAACGCTGACGGCCGAATATGCCGAGGGGCTGGTTCGCAATGATGACGGTGATCTCGATCTTGCCCTCACGGTGACCAACGGCGTCCTGCGGCCGCAAAACGATGCCGAGGCCCTGCCGGCGGTTTCGGTCAACCTGCTCGCCACGGTTGACGACGGCGGATCGCTGCTGGCCACGAAAATCCGGCCCAGCGCCCTTCGCGGCAAGAGCGGTATTGTGAACCAGGCAACGCTTGCGATTGGCGAACAGGAATCGCATTTCGCCGTCTCCGGCCGGTTTTCCTTCGATCAGGACGGCTATCTGGATGGCCGGTTCAGCGTCGAGCTGACCGGTATCGACGGTATCTCGCAGGTTATTCAGCTTGCCTTCCCGCAAGCCGCCAATCCCGTTGCCACGGTGACCGGGCTGATCAAGTCGTTTACCGGCGGTCAGCGCACCATGTCGCTCGATGTCCGCGTTGACCATGGCCGGGCCCGGATCGGTTTCATTCCGCTTGGCCAGATCCCGCCGGTCTGACGGGGCGTAGAAGGGGGCTCAGTCCTTCTTGTCGAGTCCGTGGCGGCCGAAGTCGGGGGCATCGACATCCTGGCCGGCTTCGATGATCGAGCGGCGGATATCGCGGGTGCGGGTGAACAGTTCGAACAGCTTGTCGCCTTCGCCCCAGCGGATGGCGCGCTGCAGATAGGCAAGATCCTCGGAAAACCGCGCCAGCATTTCCAGAATCGCATCCCGGTTGTGCAGGCACACATCCCGCCACATGGTGGGGTCGGAGGCTGCCAGGCGGGTGAAGTCGCGAAAGCCCGAGGCCGAATACTGGATGACTTCGGATTGCGTCACCGTCTCCAGATCATCGGCGGTGCCGACGATGTTGTAGGCGATGATATGCGGCAGGTGCGAGACGATGGCCAGCACCTTGTCATGGTGTGCCGGTTCCATCCGGTCGACCGTCGACCCCAGCGCCTGCCAGAATGCGGTGAGACTGTCGATTGCGGTTTCGTCCGTACCCTCAAGCGGGGTCAGGATGCACCAGCGGTCGACGAACAGGCCTTCAAAGCCTGCATCCGGTCCGGAGCGTTCCGTCCCGGCAATCGGGTGGCCGGGGATGAAATGCACGCCGTCGGGCACATGCGGCGCCATCTGCGCAATCACCGAGGCCTTGGTGGAGCCGACATCGGTGAGGATCGCGCCGGGCTTCAGATTGGGGGCAATCCTTTCGGCAACCGCGCCGGAAGCGCCGACGGGCACGGAGACGATCACCAGATCGGCGCCGCGCACGGCATCTTCGGCGGCAGCGGTGTAACGGTCGCCGAGGCCGAGTTCTTCGGCGCGCCGCAGCGTTTCCGGCGAGCGCGTCGAGACCACGATTTCGCCCGCAAGCCCCTTGGCGCGGATATCGCGGGCGAGCGAGGAACCGATCAGCCCGATGCCGATCAGGGCGATGCGTTCAAACATAAAACCGCTCATGCCGCATCCGTTTCGCTGTTTTCGGCCATGAATTCCTTCAGGGCCGCGATCACGCCGCGATTGGCCTCTTCCGTGCCGACACTCATGCGCAGCGCGTTCGGGAAGCCATAGCCTGCCACGGCGCGCAGAACATAGCCGCGCGCAGAAAGATAACGGTCAGCATCGGCAGCGCGTGCGCCATCGCGGTCGGGAAAGTGGATCAGCACGAAATTGGTAACCGACGGGGTGACCTTGAGACCGATTGCGGAAAATTCCCGGGTCAGGGTCTCGATCCATTCAGCATTGAATTCGATGGCGTGCTGGGTAAAGCCGTCATCCTGAATGGCCGCGGTTGCCGCTGCAATGGCCGGGGCATTGAGGTTGAACGGGCCGCGCACACGATCCAGCGCGCCGACGATTTCCAGCGGGCCGTAAAGCCAGCCGACGCGCAGGGCTGCCAGTCCGTAAACCTTCGAGAAGGTCCGGGTCATCACCACATTGGCGCTTTCGGCAACCAGTTCGAGACCGGCCTCATAGTCGTTGCGGCGGACATATTCGGCATAGGCGGCATCGAGCACCAGAATGACATTCTTCGGCAGGCCGGCATGCAGGCGGCGAACCTCGGAAAACGGGATATAGGTGCCGGTCGGATTTGCCGGATTGGCAATGAAGACGAGCCGCGTTTTATCGGTGACGGCGGCCAGAATGGCGTCGACATCGACCGTGGCATCCTTCTCCTTCACCGTGACTGGCGTCGCGCCGTTCGCCATGATCTGGATCTTGTAGACGAGGAAGCCATGTTCGGTGATGATCGCCTCGTCGCCTTCGCCCAGATAGATATGGGCGAGGAGACCAAGCAGTTCGTCCGAACCATTACCGCAGATGATGTTCTTGGTGTTGAGACCATATTTGGCGGCAATCGCCTCGCGCAGCGCGGTCGCCTGGCCGTCGGGATAAAGCGCAAGGGTTTCGGCAAGGTTCCGCATCGCCTCTATCGCCTTCGGGCTGGGCCCGAGCGGGGTCTCGTTCGACGAAAGCTTGTGCACCTTCGCAACACCCTCCACATGGTCCTTGCCGGGGACATAGGCGGCAATCTCCATGACACCGGGGCGGGGTGTCGGCTTCATCGACTGGTCAGGCATAGAAAACCTCGAAAACAACATGTGGCCCAGACGGCCGTTTTGAACGGGAGAAGGAATAATCAGGATTGCCGGCTTTGTCGAGGGCGCTCAGGCCCCGTGCCGCCCGGTTTGGTGGCGGCTGCGGGTTGTCGGCACGCCCTGCGGCGCAAGGGCGGGCACCAGCACCTTGCGCGATGCGCGGGCAGCCACCGGCAGGCCCTGATAAAGCCGCTTTTGCGCTTCGACGATGTTGACGCCGGAAAAGGCCGGCCAGAAGGTGCGGCCGGAGCGCTCGAAGCTGGAGCGGAATTTCAGCACAGCCCGGCTTTTCGATGGCGGAAAGAACAGCGCCTCGGCAAAGGCGCCGGGGGTGAAGTTGGTTTCGCGCAGAAGCTCGGTGATCTGGCTCTTGGAATAGGGCCGGCCATTGCCGAACGGGGTATGTTCCAGCCGCGCCCAGACCCCGCGCCGGTTGGGCGCAACGATGACGAGGCGGCCGCCGGGGGCGAGGATGCGCCAGAGTTCGCGCATGGTCTCGCGCGGGCTTTCGGTGAATTCCAGCGCATGCACCATCAGCACCCGGTCGATCGAGGCATCGGGCAGCGGCAATTCGTCGTCCAGCACAAGCGCGGTTGCCGAAGCGCCCGAGGTCGGCCAGTTTATGGCGCCCTGTGAGGCGGGCATGAACGACATGACGCGCTCGGCATCGGCGCCGAAGCGGTCGAGATAGGGCAGGCAATAGCCAAGGCCCAAAAGCCGCTCATCCGGCAGTTTCGGCCAGACCGGCGCCAGCGCCATGGCAATGGAATGGGCGGCAAGCCGTCCAAGCCGTGTGTGGTAAAAGGCGCGAAGGTCAACGATATCGGCGTTCATGAGCGAAGTTCAGGCTGCCCCGGTTGGACTTGAGACCGCACAGTACTACATTGAAGCCGAATGGGTAAGCAATCGCGAGGCTTGAAATGGGTTCACTGGAAATCGCCGTCTTCATGTGCCGTTCCGACAATTACGGGGTGCTGGTGCACGACCCGGAAACGAAAAAGACGGTCAGTATCGATGCCCCCGATGGCGAAAAGGTGATTGCGGAAGCCGAAAAACGCGGCTGGGTGATTACCGATGTCTTCACAACACATCACCACAAGGATCATGTCGAGGGCAATCTTCTGCTGAAGGAGCGTTATGATTGCCGGATCGTCGGGCCGGTGGAAGAGGCCGTGGTCATTCCGGGGCTGGACCTTGCCGTCGGCGAGGGCGACAAGCTGGATTTTGCCGGCCGCACCGTCGATGTGATCGAGACGCCCGGCCATACGGCGGGCCATGTCTGCTACCACTTCATCGATGACAACCTGCTGTTTTCCGCCGATACGCTGTTTGCCATGGGCTGTGGGCGCCTGTTCGAGCGTCCCGCCTCCGACATGTGGCCGTCGCTGAAAAAGCTTCTGGCACTGCCGGATGAGACGGAAGTCTATTTCGGTCATGAATATACGCTGACCAACGCCAGATTCGCGCTTTCGGTCGACCCGGACAATCAGGTTCTGAAAGAGCGCGCGGAAGCGGTGGCGGTGTTGCGGGACGCCGGTGATTTCACCATCCCGACCACAATCGGGCTTGAGAAGAAGACCAATCCCTTCCTCAGGGTTGCCGATCCGGCGATCCGGGCAAAGCTCGGCATGGAAGATGCGAGCGATGCCGAGGTTCTGGGTGAAATCCGCCGGTTGAAGGACAGTTTCTGATGGCGGTGCCTGCCGCAATCACCGCAGAGGCCGTGATCGATACGCTCGGGATGAAACCGCATCCCGAAGGCGGCTGGTTTGTCGAAACCTTTCGCGATATGGCGGGCGAACCGGGGCGCGGCGCCTCGACGCTGATCTATTTTCTGCTGAAGGCCGGCGAGCGCTCGCACTGGCACCGGCTGCTGACCACTGTCGAGGTCTGGCACTATTATGCCGGCGCGCCGCTGAAACTGATGATCTCGGCAGATGGCAGGGCAAGCAAGACCATGACGCTCGGGCCGGATGTCGTTGCCGGCGAGCGGCCGCAATGCGTCATTCCCGCCGGCCACTGGCAGGCGGCCGAAACCACCGGCGATTTCACGCTTGTGGGCTGCACGGTCGCACCCGGTTTCGTTTTCGATGATTTCGAGCTTGCTGCCCCGGACTGGACGCCCGCCGGTTAATACGCGTTTTCAGTTCTTCTTGCGGGCGATCATGTCGCGGGCGGCAAGCATCGCCCCGCCGGTGATCAGCAGGCAGGCGACGATCACCCGCCAGCCGGGCTCGCCGAACCGGGCCACCAGCAGAATGATCGTCGAAAGCAGCGGCGCGGCATAGCTTGCAGCGCCCAGCACCTGGATATTGCCCTTCTTCACGCCGTAGTCCCACGCATAAAAGGCAATGCCGACCGGAAACAGGCCGAGCCCCAGGACAGCAAGCCATTGGCCGGGCGATTGCGGCCAGACCGTGGTTTCAAGCAGCAGATGGCAGAGGAGCGACAACACCGATGTCGCCAGGCAGAAACCGGTTACCACATCGGTCGAAACCTTGGAGAAGGACCGCGAGATCAGCGAATAGCCCGACCATGTGAAGGCGCAGAGGAAGGCGGCGATGTAGCCGAGCGTATAGTCTCCGCTGACCGTCAGCCCGCCGCCGCGCGTGATCAGCAGCGCCGTTCCGGCAAAACCGGCCACAGCGCCTGCAACATGATGCAGTTTCAGCTTTTCGCCCGGCAGCAGGGCCGAGCCGACGACGATCAGCAACGGCCAGAGATAGGCGATCAGCCCGGCATCGACGGCCGGCGCGTTGCGCAGCGCGGTAAAATACAGGAAGTGATAGCCGAACAGCCCGGTAATGCCCGCGATCCACACCTTTGCCGGCTGGCGCAGGGCATGGCGGCGTTCCGGCCGGGCAATCAGCACGGCAATGCCGGGGAGGCTCGCAATCGCAAAGGCAATCGCCGACAGTTGGAACGGCGGCACCTGGCCGGAGGCCGCGGTGAACAGGGCCAGAAACGACCACATGATGACGGCTGAAAAGCCGATCAGTGTTGCGCGCATGATGGAAAACCCGTGTGCAGGATGTCAGACGCCGAATTTCGAGGCGTAGATCGTCAGCCGGCCGATCTTCAGCGGGATTTGCGCCGTGACCGGGGCATAGACATTGAGCTCTTCGTTGAAGGCGAACCAGACGACCAGTTCCCGGGTATTGGCGAGATACTGGATATCGTCGTCCTTGCGCTCGTAACCGGCAATCGGGCGGAAGCGCATGGCGCAGCCGACGGCGCGCCCGGAAAAGCCCTTGGTGGAAAA
Organism: Martelella mediterranea; assembly: GCA_003001975.1. Lineage (GTDB taxonomy): Bacteria > Pseudomonadota > Alphaproteobacteria > Rhizobiales > Rhizobiaceae > Martelella > Martelella mangrovi. The sequence continues at coordinate 62,535 of PVUG01000008.1, read as the reverse complement.
CGGTTTGGTGCCGGCCGGGGCCAGTTCCAGATCAAGCCGCGTCTCCCCGTCGAAGATTGCGATCTTGCCCTGGCAGGGGTTGTTCGACGGCGGCAGCAGCAGCGCCGAGATCGGGTCGATGACGCCGCGCAGATGCTTTGCCGTCACGTCGACCCAGTCATTGCCGCGCGGGCCGGGATTGGGCTCGATTGTCGAGGAGACCACGCGCTTGCGGGAAAATTCCGCGCCGTAGTCGCGGGCGTAATCGCCGTCGCGGTAGCTCAGCTGAAACGCTTTTGTCTCCGGTCGGCCGTCCTTCCAGTCGCCCTGTGCATTGACCTTCACGGCAATGGAGGTGAAAAGATTGCCGATTCCCGCCGCCTCGATATCGGCGCGGATCTGGTAGTCGCCGTCATTCACGGTGGTGTCGAAGACAGCGTCGGCAATCTTGATCCCGGAAAAGGCGATGGTATAGACGGTCTGTTGTGTGATGTCCTCGGCCTTGGCGGCGGCCGTCCCGGCAAGAAAAACCAAAGCAATTACAGTCTGATAAATGGCGGTTTTTCTCATGTCGCTCTCTCGTACCCTTGATCCGGTCGTTCCTGCTCATCCGTTTATGTCTCAGGCAGGCGCAAAAAAACAGCGGTAAATTTCCGCGTCCCCGTGAAAATACCCGAACTTGCCTTGACCTTTGGGTACCACGCGATTATAGAACCGCAACTTTCCAATTAGCCGCCAATTGGATCGCGGGACTAGGCCGTCCCGTTGTAAGCCGTTGGCTGAAGACGAGTATAGGTGAAATCATGTCCCGCACGTGTGAATTGACTGGTAAGGGCGTGCTGTCCGGCAACAATGTCAGCCACGCCAACAACAAGACCCGCCGCAAGTTCCTGCCGAACCTGTGCCGCGTGACGCTGATGTCCGAAGCCACGGGCCAGAGCTATCGCCTGCGCGTTTCCGCTGCCGCACTTCGCTCGGTCGAACATCGTGGCGGCCTTGACGCATTCCTGATCAAGTCCGGCGAAGGCGATCTTTCGCCGCGCGCCCGTCTGATCCGCAAGGAAATCATCAAGAAGACGGCCGAACAGGCTGCCGCCTGATCAACAGGCACTTTATCAAACTGGAAAGCCTTGCTGTTTCGCAGTAAGGCTTTCTTTATTGCTATCGCCAACTGGTGGCATCACCCAGGATAAAAAAATGCGACAGTCGCAATCTGTTATTCTTTACAGCCTGCTGATGGCAGGCGTCGTTCTCGCCTCCAACATTCTGGTTCAGTATCCGGTTCAGGGTACGGTCTACGGCATTTCGCTTGCCGACCTTCTGACCTGGGGGGCCTTTACCTACCCGTTCGCCTTTCTGGTCAACGACCTGACCAACCGCCAGTTCGGCCCGACGGCCGCGCGCAAGGTGGTGATTGCAGGCTTTATCGTCGGCGTTGCCTTTTCCTTCTACGCCTCGGTGCCGCGGATCGCGATTGCATCGGGCACGGCGTTTCTGGTGGGCCAGCTTCTCGACACCACGCTGTTCAACCGGCTGCGCCGCCAGAGCTGGTGGAAGGCGCCGCTGGTCGGTTCGCTGTTCGGCTCGATCCTGGATACGGTGCTGTTCTTCTCGATCAGCTTTGCCGCCGTCTTCGCCTTCATCGGCGCCAATGACGAATTCGCGCTTGGTGTGGCGCCGCTCTTCGGCGTGTTCCCGTTCATGGACGTGCCGCGCTGGGTGTCCTGGGCGCTTGGCGACCTCTCGGTCAAACTGGCCTTCAGCCTGATCATGCTGCTGCCCTACGGCGCGCTGATGACCTGGCTGAGGCCGATGCGCCCGGTGAATGCGTAAGGGGCCGGCGGGCCCGCGTTTTGGCAGTATTGCCACATTCCCTTCAAGCACATATCGTCGTCATCCCGGCCTTGAGCCGGGATCCAGGGCCATACGACGGGCCCTTCGGTGCCATATGCGTGCGCCACATTCGCTTGTGAAAGTCGCCCTAGATGCCGGGGCAAGCCCGGCACGGCGGTGAGAAACAGATCCGTGTCGCCCGGAACCAGAAAGCTTCGGCGGCAAAGCGTCCACTCTATTCCTTCAAAACAGCCCGCACCGCACCGCGCGGGCCTTTTTCCACGATATAGCGATAGGCGCCGGTGATTGCCGAGCGGAAGTCCGGTTCGCGGCGCAGTTGCTCGTCGAAGATCGCTTCATTGGAGAGGATGCGGTCGACAAGCTGGTCGCCGTCATAGTCTTTCGCTTCCGCCAGCAGTTCTTCCGAAAGCGGATCGGTCAGCTTGCCGCCTTCATCCGCCGTCACCTTGACGAAACGGATCCAGCCGGCCACCGCCAGCGCCAAAAGCGGCCAGGGATTGCTGCTTTCGACATTTTCGGCAATGCCGTGAAGAAGGCGCTGCGGCAGTTTCTGGCTGGTGTCCCAGGCGATCTGCGACGTGCGGTGTTTCAGCTTCGGATTGGAAAAGCGCTGGATCAGCGCATCGGCGTATTCTTCAAGGTCGACGCCTTCGATCGCCGGCAGGGTGGGGCGCTGCTCGTCGAGCATCAGCTGGCGCGCGGCCTTGCGGAACACCTCGTCTTCCATGCAGGCCGAGACGGTTTCAAGGCCGGAGAGGCTGCCAAGCATGGCGAGGAAGGTATGCGCGCCGTTGAGCATGCGTAGCTTCATCATCTCGAAGGGGCGGACATCATCCGTCATCATCGCGCCGCCTTCGGCGAAGGGCGGGCGGGCGGTGGCGAAGTCGTCCTCGATCACCCATTGGCGGAAGGGTTCGCAGACGATGCCGTTATCGTCTTCCTTACCGTCATTGAGGGAGCGCAGCACGCCGCGGCCATAATCATCGAGCGCCGGAACCACACGGTCGACCATGGTCGAGGGGAAGGAGACGTTGGCGTCGATCCAGTCTGCAAGCTTCGTGTCGCGCTGATGGGCATAGGAGAGCACCGCCGCGCGGGCAAGCTTGCCATTGTCGGGCTGGTTGTCGCACGACAGCACCGTCAGCCCGTCGCGTCCGGCCGCCCGCCGGCGGCTCAGGCCCTCGACAATCACGCCGATGGCCGTGCCCGGTTCTTCCGGGTTTGCCAGATCCGCGATGATCCCCTTGTTTTCAAGGTCAAGATGGCCGTTTCTGACGCAGTAGCCTTTTTCGGTGATGGTGAGGCTGATGACGGCCATTGGCTCGGAGGCGATCAGGTCGAGCAGCGTGTCGATGCCGTCGCGTTTGGGGTGACAGGTGCCGACGACCACGCCGATCTGCCGCGCGGTCACGGTTTCGGCGTCCATTTCGGCAATCAGGTAGCTGTGCCCGGCCTCATCCAGCGCCGTCAGTTCTTCCATGCCGGAGTTCAGTCGCACGGCAACCACGCCGAAATCGCCGCCGGCCTTGTTCATGCCCTCCTGCAGATAAACCATCGGATGGGCACGGGCGAAACCGCCGAAACCGATATGCAAGATGCGCGGGCGAAGGGCCGCCGTGTCGAATTCCGGATTGGCGCGGATGATTGTCTCTTGCATCGGTTGTTCCTTCTGATCGCCGGTGATCGCCGCGGGGAGGGTATCGTTGCGGCGGGTGACACCCGTCAAGTCTTGTTTGCATAAATCCGCCGCCGGCGCAAAGGCGCTTGAGTTCACAATCGCGCCGTGGGAAGGAACTTTAGGATCAGGCGGCCGTTTCCCGTCGGATCACGACAATCTGCGAGGGCGCCATGGCCGGCCGTGTACTGCTTCAGTTTTTTCACTGGTACTATCCGGCGGGCGGAACGCTCTGGGACGAGGTCGCTGGCAAGGCCGCGGAACTGGCCGATATGGGCATTACCGACCTGTGGCTGCCGCCGGCCTACAAGGGCGCTGCCGGTGGTTATTCCGTCGGCTACGACACCTATGACCTTTTCGATCTCGGCGAGTTCGACCAGAAGGGAACCGTGCCCACCAAATACGGCGATCGCGGTGCGCTGGAAAATGCCTGCCACATCCTTGCCGGCCATGGCATCGGCGCCATCCATGATGTGGTGTTCAACCACAAGATCGGCGCTGACGAGAAGGAGCAGGTGAAAGTCCGCCGCGCCGATCCGAAAGACCGCACGAAGATCGAGGACGAGGCCTTCGGCGCGCTGGCCTATACCCGTTTCACCTTTCCGGGGCGGCAGGGACAATATTCCGAATTCATCTGGACACAGAAATGTTTCTCCGGCGTCGATCATATCGAGGAACCGGACGAAAAGGGCGTCTTTCGCCTCGTCAACGAATATGGCGCGGGCGAGTGGAACGATGAGGTCGATGACGAAAACGGCAATTACGACTATCTCATCGGCGCCAATGTCGAACTCCGCAACCGGGCGGTCAGCGAGGAACTGAAATACTGGGGGCGCTGGTTTTCGCAGCAGGTCCCGGTGGCCGGGTTCCGTCTGGATGCGGCCAAACACATCCCCGCCTGGTTCTTTCGCGACTGGATCGCCCATATGCGCGAAACCGTGAAGGCGGACATGTTCGTCATTGCCGAGTACTGGCATCCCGAAATCGACGCGCTGAAGGCCTATCTGGAACTGGTGGACCGGCAGCTCATGCTGTTCGATGTCGGTCTGCATTATCGCTTCCATGATGCCGCGGCGGCGGGCAGCGCATTCGACATGCGCACGATCTTCGACGGCACGCTGGTTGCCGAGGTGCCGGACCATGCCGTCACGCTGGTGGCCAATCACGATACCCAGCCGCTGCAATCGCTGGAGGCGGTCGTCGAACCGTGGTTCAAGCCGCTGGCCTATGCGTTGATCCTGATGCGCGAGCAGGGCGTGCCCAGCGTTTTCTATGCCGACCTTTACGGCGCGCAGTATCGCGACAAGGGAAGCGACGACGAGGAATACGATATCGACATGCCGAAGATCGAATGCCTGCCGGCCCTGATCCAGGCGCGGCAGCGCTTCGCCAATGGCGCGGAGACGATCCTTTTTGACGACCCGCACTGTCTGGCGGTCATCCGCCACGGCACGCAGGAGGCGGCAGGCTCCGTCACCGTGCTGACCAATGGCGAGGAGACGGCAAAGGCGGTCGATCTTGGCTCAGGCCATGCAAATGCGCGGTTTTGCGATTTTCTCGGTCATCGCACCGACAAGGTTACCACGGATGACGATGGTCGCGCCGTGTTTCCGGTAAACGGCGGCAGTGTCTGCGTGTGGGTGCGTGAAGACAGCCTCTGACGATTTTCGCCGGGAATTGCTCCGGCGGTGCGCATATCAGCCGCGCGGCAGTGTTCGGAAGGCCTTTTTGGGGGAGCCGGTATTCCATTCGGGATGGTCCTTTTCCGCCTCCTTCCAGGCCCGCATGGTGCGCAGATAGGCGCCGGGTGTGGTGATTTTCGGGATGTGCGCCAGCTCCCAGTGAATGCCGTTGATGGGATCGTCGAAGAAGACGCCGTAATAACCCGGCGCATAGACCGGGTATTCGGCGGGCGTCTCGGTAACGGGCACCGAATTCCAGACCAGAAACTCCGTGTGAAACCGGTCGACCTCTTTGCGGTTTTTCGCCCATAGCGCGATATGGTGAATACCGGTCGCCCGCGCCTCGTGATCGAGCTTGCCGCCGGTTCTGGCAGGTTGAAAACCGATATAGCTGTGGGGGAAGGGGAACCGGGTCATGTAATAGGTCGAGTGATAGCCGATATCCATGGTCCAGAAGCTCTTGTAGCCGAGCCAGCCGAACATCTGGTCGTAAAACGCGATCGATTTTTCATAGTTGATCACCGAGAACTCAACATGATTGACACCCCGCCAGCGCATCGGTCATCTCCTTTTTTAAATACGACGGTGGCAAGACCGTCGTTTTCCTGATCGGAAACCGGTATTAGACCAGTGGTCTAATTTCGTCAATGAAAGTGAGTCGATGGCGGCAAAAAACAATGCAAAGCCGATGGCAGAGGGCGAAACGGCGCTTGAACGGCTGACAACGCTGCCGCCGGCGCGCCGGGCACAACTGCTGGACGCCGCGACGAATGCCTTTGCCGAACGCGGATTTTCAGGCGCTTCCATGAACGCGATCCTGAAGCAGGCGGAGATGAGCAAGGGGCAGGTCTATTACTATGTGCATGACAAGGCCGATCTTTATTCTGCGGTGATCGCCCGTGCGCTGGATGGCCTGACCGGGCGCATCGATTTTGCGGCCGCGCTTGGTGCGCACGACGCTCAGGCGTTCTGGGCAGCGCTCAACGCTGCCTTCGAACAGCTGGCCGGGCTGCTGATCGCGGATCCGGTTCTGGCCGCGCTGGCCCGCACCATGTATGAGGGGCCGCAGACCGAAGCGGCCCTGAAAGCGCCGCTTGAGCGCCTCAGAGCCGGGGCGGTGCTTCTGGTGGAAGATGGGCAGGCCCTTGGCGCTATTCGCGCTGACATGCCGCGCAGGCTGATTGTGGACATGCTGTTTGCAGCTGCCTGCGCGCTGGACCGGTGGTTTGCCGAAAACTGGGACGCTCTGGCTGCCGATGAAGCGCAGCGCATCAACGCGCAAGGCCTCGCCATGCTCCGCGCCATGGTCGCGCCGGCGGAAAATCTCAGTCGATCAGCCTGAATTCCAGCATCAGCGTGTTCTGCAGCGGCGAATCATTATCATCGGAAACGAGGATGACATGGAGCGCGCCGTCATCGGCCCGGACAACATCCATGCCCTCCATATTGTCGATCCGGTGCGTGCCGCCATAGGCCTGCATGATCGTCGGCCCGTCGACGGTGGAACCGGGCCGGACAGCATCGCCCGGCAGGCGGCGGATGCGCATGGCAACGCCGGAAAGCAGCGAAAACCGCCGCTCCAGCACCAGAAGGTCGCCATCCGGCAGGAAGGCGGCATCGGTGACATCATAGCCTTCCCGCTTGACCACCTTGAAGATGCCGCGGTCAGGGCCGCGAATGACGGCGGCGAACAGGTTGCCTGCCGTGTCGATGCTTTTTTCCGCGATCACCACCATGCGGCCGTCGGGCGCGGTCGCCAGCGCCTCGAAACTGCCGTTGCGCCTCAGTTCATAGGTCGGGATCAGAAAATCCGGTCCCGGGGAGGCATTTGCCTGATCATGGCCGGAAAGCGGGTAGCTGTCGATCCGGTGGCGGCCCTCGAAGCCGACATAGAGGTGGTCGTCCTGGATGGCGAGGCTTTCGGCATCCATGCCGCTCTTGCCCGCATGCACACCTCTGGCGTTCTTCATCGGCGTCACGGTGACATCGGCAAGGCCTGAAAGCGCGCCAGAAGCATCGCGCGTCACTGTGCCGTCGACCCATTCGCCGGTATCGGCCACCGCGATGAAATGCGTGCCGTCGGGCAGGAAACGAATTGCCGACAGCGACTGGAATTCGGGATCGGGAGAGGTGAGCTTCAACCCGCCCAGAAACTGCAGCCGGCCGAAGCGGTCGGTGTCCTTTTCCGCGGCGAATTTTTCGATTGGGGCGGCGTTGACCGTAACACTGGCGGCAGCAGCCGGTGCTGCAACAAGCGCCAGCGCCAGAAAGGCGAAGACGGCCCTCATCTGGCCCGTCTTCTGCCCTGCGAAATGCCGGCTGCCTGCTCCTCGAACAGGGCGGCAAGCTGATCGGTCATGGCGCCTGCCAGTTCGTCAGCGTCAACGATGGTGACAGCGCGGCGATAGTAGCGGGTGACATCGTGACCGATGCCGATTGCCAGAAGCTCGACCGGCGAGCGGGTCTCGATGTGCTCGATGACCGCGCGCAGATGTTTTTCCAGAAAATTGCCCGGATTGACCGAAAGCGTGGAATCATCCACCGGCGCGCCGTCGGAAATCATCATCAGGATGCGGCGCTGTTCGGGGCGGCCCATCAGCCGGTCATGGGCCCAGATCAGCGCCTCGCCGTCGATGTTTTCCTTGAGCAGCCCCTCGCGCATCATCAGACCCAGATTGGCGCGTGAGCGCCGCCAAGGGCTGTCGGCGGACTTGTAGATGATGTGGCGCAGATCGTTGAGGCGGCCCGGCGTTGCGGGTTTTCCCTCTTCCAGCCATTTTTCGCGCGATTGACCGCCCTTCCAGGCCTTGGTGGTGAAGCCGAGGATCTCGACCTTCACGCCGCAGCGCTCCAGCGTGCGCGCCAGAATGTCGCCGCAGGTGGCGGCAACCGTGATCGGGCGTCCACGCATCGAGCCGGAATTGTCGATCAGCAGCGAAACCACGGTGTCGCGGAACTGGGTGTCGCGCTCCATCTTGAAGGAAAGCGGCTGCATCGGATCGATGACCATGCGCGGCAGGCGCGCGGTATCGAGATAGCCTTCCTCGAGATCGAAATCCCAGGAGCGGTTCTGCTTGGCCATCAGACGGCGCTGCATGCGGTTGGCCAGCCGGCCGACGGCGCCCTGAAGATGGGCAAGCTGCTTGTCGAGATGCGCGCGCAGGCGCTGCAGCTCTTCCTGGTCGCACAGTTCCTCGGCGCGGATTTCCTCGTCGAATTCCTCGGTGAAGACCTTGTAGTCGACCTTTTCGTTCAGCTCGTCAAACGGCGTATTGGGGCGCTGGGTCTCGCCGGCGACCTCGCTATCGGGGTCGGCGTCCTCGTCGAGCTCGGTGTCGGCCACTTCCGCGCCGTCAAGCTCGCCCTGATCCATTTCCTCGTCGGAATTGTCGCTTTCGTCTGCGGGCGCTGAATCATTGCCGGCATCCTCGTCGAACTGCTCGTCGTTCTGGCGTTCGGAGCGCGGCTGTTCTTCCTCGGAAATATTGTCCTGTTCGTCTTCGCTCTCGATGTCCTCGTCGGAATAATCCTCGGCAAGCTCCATCGAGGACAGCATCGAACGGATGGTGCGCGCGAAAGCGTGCTGGTCGTCGATGGTTTCGCTCAGCCTGTCGAGATCGACAGCGGCCTTTTCCTCGATGAAATCACGCCAGAAATCGAGCACCTGCCCGGCCGATTCCGGCGGTTTCTCGCCGGAAAGCTTTTCGCGCACCAGCATGGCGACGGCCTCGGAAACCGGGGCGTCCTCCTTGCGGTCGATGGTGGCGAAATTGGCCTTGTCATATTTTTCCGCGTGCATGGCGGCGAGGTTGCTGGCCATGCCGGGCATGCGGTTGGCACCAATGGAATCGACCCGTGCCTGCTCCACCGCATCGAAAATCGCCTGCGCATCTGCGCCGCCGGGCGACATCTGCGCATGGGTCACCGGGTTGTGGCAGGCCATCCTCAGCGCCATGGAATCGCCAAGCCCGCGCACCACGGCCAGTTCGCTTGCCGTTGGCCGCTTGGAGAATTCCGGCAGCCGGATCTGGCTGCCGGTCATGCCCGGCCGGTCGCGCGAGAACACCACTTCCGCGTCCCTGTCGCCGGAGACGGCGCGCACGCAGCCGGAAACGGCGCGGTGCAGCGGCTCGAGGTCTACAGGCGCGTAAGGGTTGGACTTTCGATTGTCGCCGGGGCCGGCCATGGACTTATCCTCAGGCGCTGATGACGACGTTGGCAGCGCTTTCCGTCAGTTCCTCGCCGAAGGCGCGCTGATACTGTTCGGCCACCAGCGTGCGCTCGAGTTCGTCGCACTTGTTGAGGAAGGTGACCCGGAAAGCAAAGCTGACATCGCCGAAGATTTCGGTGTTTTCAGCCCAGTTGATCACGGTACGCGGGCTCATCACGGTCGAAAGATCGCCGTTGACGAAGGCCGAACGGGTGAGGTCGGCAACGCGCACCATGTTGGAGATCGTCTCGCGGCCTTCTTCGCTGGCGGCGAAGCTCTTCACCTTGGCGAGGATGATGGCGACTTCCTGCTCATGCGGCAGATAATTGAGCGTGGTCACCAGCGACCAGCGGTCCATCTGTGCCTGGTTGATCTGCTGCGTGCCGTGATAGAGACCTGTGGTATCGCCGAGGCCGACCGTGTTGGCGGTGGCAAACAGACGGAAGGCCGGGTGGGGGCTGATAACGCGGCTCTGGTCGAGCAGCGTCAGGCGGCCGGAGGATTCCAGCACGCGCTGGATCACGAACATCACGTCCGGGCGGCCGGCGTCATATTCGTCGAAGACGAGCGCGACATTGTGCTGATAGGCCCAGGGCAGGATGCCGTCCTTGAACTCGGTGACCTGCAGGCCCTCGCGCACCACGATCGCATCCTTGCCGACAAGGTCGATACGGCTGACATGGCTGTCGAGGTTGACGCGCACGCACGGCCATTTCAGGCGGGCGGCAACCTGTTCGATATGGGTCGACTTGCCGGTGCCGTGATAGCCGGAGACCATGACGCGGCGGTTATGCGCGAAGCCGGCGAGAATGGCGAGCGTGGTATCGCGGTCGAACAGGTAGTCGGGGTCGAGATCGGGCACATAGGGATCGTCCGTCGAATAGGCGGGCACGGTCAGGTCGACGTCAATGCCGAATGTTTCGCGAACCGAAACCGTTGTGTCCGGTCCGTTGGAATAGTCCAGTTCAATCTTGCTCATCATGTCTCCAGCGCGGCCTTTCAAAAAAGCCGCTCAAACGTCTGTGCTGCTTCTCGATCAATAGCGGTCTAGCAGAAGCCGGCCTGCTTTAACAATTGGTATGCCTGCACCACGGAGCGAAAAGTTTCCTCCGAGCCGCGATCGCCGCCATTGGCATCGGGGTGGTGCTTCTTGACCAGTGCCTTGTACTGTTTCTTGATGTCGTCGGGGCTTGCTTCGCCGGTCAGCCCCAGCGTGTCGAAGGCCTTCGACTCAAGCGTCTTGAGCTTTCGCTGATGCCGCGGGCGTTTGGGTGCGCCGCCCTTGTCGTCGTCGACAAAGCCGAAGGGGTCGCGCATGTGCGAAAATGACGCGGTGCTGTCGGCTTTTTTCGAGCCGTTGATCGGCGTCTTGCGCGCATCGCCGTTGACGCCGACCGTCCAGGTCGGGCGATGGCCGGTCAGCGCTTCCTTCTGGTAGCGGGCGATTTCGCCGTCGGACAGGCCATCGAAATAATTGTAGCCCTTGTTGTAGGCCTTCACATGCTCGAAGCAGAACATGAAGAACTGCCCCTCGGCATTGCGGCCCACAGGCGCGCGGTGCTTGGCGGGCTTGTTGCAGCCGTCCCACTGGCAGATAGCGGCAGCGGATTCCGCCTCGGTCTTGGCCGATGCCGGGCGCTTGCGCTTCGTGCGGAGACGATCGAAATATTTGGAGTCAAGATTCATGGTGCTTGATTATGACCTTGTGGCCCCGTCACAACAAGAATTGACAACGGGATTTCTTACTGGCTTCCTGAACCGTTAACGCGCAAAGCGCGAAGCAGGGACAGAAATCAGGAGCAGACAGTGTCGTCAACCGCCGAAATCGAAAACAGGCTGAAAAGCCTTTTCAACCCCGAACGGCTGGTGCTGATGGACGAAAGTGCCCGGCATGCCAGCCACTATCATGAGCCGAACGCTCCCGAAGTCACCCATTTAAGGATTCGGATCGTGTCCGGCAAGTTCGAAGGGTTAAGCCGTGTTGCACGTCATCGTGCCGTCAATGAGGCACTGGCCGGTGAAATCGCCGACGGTTTGCACGCGCTGGCCATCGAAGCCGCAGCGCCGGGCGAGAAGACGCGGTGGTAAGGGCGGCCTTCCGGTCCCGGACTGCTGATGAGCTGCGCGGTCCGGAGGTTCGTGTCGCCCTCCGCCCCACCCACATGGGTCATACCCGGGCTTGACCCGGGTATCCATTCCGTCCAAGGCCTTTGGCAGCAAGACTGATTTACTGACCTGCGTCGTGTGGCCCTGGATCCTCCGGTCAAGCCGGAGGATGACGCGGAGTGTGGGGATAGGTTTGTCGACAAACCGAGGCGTCTTGCCGTTTCCCGCCTCACTCCGCCGGTGATGTCTCTGCTGCCGCGCCGCCAAGCGGGCGAATCCGGAGCTTGGTGATCCGGTTCTTTTCCCGTTTCATCACAATGAAGCGCTTGCCGTAAAAGGTGAAGGACTGGCGCTCTTCGGGGATCGTCTGGCTTTCGTGGATGACGAGGCCGGCAATCGTGGTCGCTTCCTCGTCCGGCAGCGTCCAGTCGAGCGCGCGGTTGAGGTCACGGATCGGCACGGTGCCGTCCACCACGATCGAGCCGTCGGCCTCCTGCTGCACGCCGGAAATTTCCAGATCGTGTTCGTCGGAAATGTCGCCGACGATTTCTTCCAGAATATCCTCAAGCGTGACGATGCCCTGCACCTCGCCATATTCGTCGACAACGACGGCGATATGCACCTTGCGGCGCAGGAAGGCGTTGAGCTGATCCTTCAAATTGGTGCTGTCGGGCACGAACCACGGCTTTTGCGCCACCTTGACGATATCGATCGTGGAAGGGGCAGCGTGCGGTTCTGCCAGCGCCCGCGACAGGTCCTTGGAATGGACCACGCCGATAATGTTGTCGATCGAGCCTCGCCAGACGGGAAGCCGCGTATAAGGGCTTTCCAGCACCGTCTTGATGGCGACTTCCGGCGGGTCATCGGCATTGACGGCGCGCATCGCTGTGCGGTGGATCATCACGTCGGAGACTTCGAGTTCGCCGAGGTCGAGCACGCCGCCGAGCCGGTCACGGTCGGCCTTGATCACCGAGCCCTCGCGGTGCAGCAGATCGACCGCGCCGCGCAATTCCTCATGCGCCGTCAGCATGCCGCCGCCCTTGGACAGGGTGACCCCGAAAATGCCGAGAATGGCGCGGACGATCATGTTGACCAGACTTGAAAGCGGGCCGATCACGAAAAACAGCACCCGCACCAGCGGGGCGACGGTCAGCGCAAAGCGGTCGGTTGCCGAGATTGCCCAGCTTTTCGGCAGCACTTCGGCAAAGACCACCAGAAGCGCGGTCATGATCAGCGTGGCGTAGGCAACGCCGTTTGCGCCGAAAATCTTCAAAAACAGCGTCGTCGTCAGCGACGACGCGAGAATATTGACGAGGTTGTTGCCGATCAGCAGCGCGCCGATCAGACGGTCGCGGCGGCTGATCATCACGCTGACAAAGCCCGCGCGCCGGTCGCCCTGTTGTTCGAGCGTGTGCATCCGCGCCCGCGAAACCGCCGTCAGCGCGGTTTCAGAACCAGAAAAGAATGCGGATATGACGATCAGGCCAAGAATGATGGCCATCATCAACCCGTACTCGCCGAAGAAGTGCGAAATATCGCTCATCGTCATTGGGAGTGTTTTTCCGTGAGGAAAGCCAGCACCTCCGACGACGGTACGTCATCGGCGATGAAGGATTTGCCGATGCCGTGCGTCAGAATGAAGGTCAGCTTCCCGCCCTTTACCTTTTTGTCCTGCCCGATTGCATCCATCAATATATCGGGTGAGGGAAGGCTTCCGTCAATATCGCCCAGCGTGGTCGGCAGTCCGGCATCGCGCAGATGCGCTGCAACGCGATGCGCATCATCCGGGCTTGCAAGGTTCATGCGCGCGGAAAATTCATGCGCCAGCACCATGCCGATGGCAACGCCTTCGCCGTGAACGAGACGGGCGCTGTCATAGCCGGTCGCCCGCTCCAGCGCGTGGCCGAATGTGTGGCCGAGGTTCAGCAGCGCCCGTGCGCCGTTTTCGTGCTCGTCGGCGGCCACAACGGCGGCCTTGGCCTCGCAGGAACGTGCAATCGCCTCCGCCCGGTCCGTGCCGCCGGAAAAGATGGACTTCCGGTTCTTCTCCAGCCAGTGGAAGAAATCGGGCTGGTCGATCAGGCCGTATTTCACCACTTCGGCATAACCGGCGGCAAATTCGCGGGGGCTGAGCGTGTCGAGCGTATCGGTGTCGGCCAGCACCAGATGCGGCTGGTGGAAAGCGCCGACGAGGTTCTTGCCCTGGCGGGTGTTGATCCCGGTCTTGCCGCCGACGGAGCTGTCGACCTGGGCCAGCAGCGAGGTCGGCACCTGGACAAAGTGCACGCCCCGGCGCACGACGGAAGCGGCAAACCCTGCCAGATCGCCGATCACGCCGCCGCCAAGCGCAATCACGGCATCAGAGCGCTCGATGCGGGCATCGAGGATGAAGTCGACGGCGGTCTGGAGGTTTTCGAAGCTCTTGGTCTTCTCGCCGGCGGCAAGGGTGAGCGAAAATGTCTCGATCCCGTCGGTCTGAAGGCTTTCGGTCAGCGTGTCGAGGTAGAGCGGCGCGACATTGGTATCGGTGATGATGGCCGCCTTGCGGCAGTCAAGCCGCGCCAGCGTTTCGCCGCCAGCACTTTGCAACAGGCCGGACCCGATCAGGATATCATAGCTGCGCTCGCCGAGATCCACGCGGACGATACGTTTGTCGGTAACCTGTTTACTCTTCACTCGTCTTTCCTCCGTCAAGGGCCGCAAGGGCCTTCAGCACGTCGCGCGTCACCGTTTCCTTGCGGACATTGCGCGACAATACGGTCATATCCGCTTCGGCATAAACCGGATAGCGCCTGTCCATCAGGTCTTTCAGCGTCTGTTTCGGGTTTTCGGTCTTCAGAAGCGGGCGGGTCTGGCGCCGCCGCACCCTGTCCCACAGCGTTTCGAGATCAGCCTTCAGCCACATCGACAGGCCGGATTGCGAAATCAGCGCGCGGTTGACCGGATTGACGAAGGCGCCGCCGCCGGTGGAAACGATGGCCGGCCCCTCCGTCAGGATGCGTTCGATGACCCGGGTTTCCAGGGCGCGGAATTCCGGCTCGCCATATTGCACGAACAGGTCGGCGATGGTCATGCGCGCGGCGGCCTCGATCTCGTGATCGGTATCGACATAGGGCAGGTCGAGCGCGTTTGCCACCAGCTTGCCGATCGCGCTCTTGCCGGCGCCCATCAGGCCGACCAGTATCAGATTGCGGCCGGCAAGCCCGGCAAGCGCCTTTTGCCTCAGCCCGGGTTTGCCGGTATCTTGCTTTGCGTTCATAGTCCGCCCATTGTTTTCAGCCACGTATCGGCAAATGCTGGAAGGGCGTCAAGCCGGACGGTGAAGAATTCGGGCTCCGGCCCCAACAGGATAATGCCATTGGATCTTTCCGGCGCACATATCGAAGCCTTTATCGAGATGTTGAGTGCAGAGCGCGGTGCGGCCAACAACACGCTTGCCGCCTATCAGCGCGATCTCGACGACTTCCGCGACTTTCTGATCGATCGCGGCGTTGCCGCCGACGCGGCGGGCACGGCGGATATCACCGCCTATCTGGCAGAGCTGGGCAAGCGCGGTTTTGCCGCAAGTTCGCAGTCGCGCCGGCTTTCGGCCCTTCGCCAGTTCTACCGGTTTCTCTATGCCGAAGGGATGCGCGAGGACGACCCGACCGGCGTCATCGATGCGCCGAAAAAGGCCCATCCCCTGCCGAAGACGCTTTCCGTTGCCGATGTCGACAAGCTTCTGGATCGCGCCAGCCTTGAGGCAGGCGAGGCGGGGCCCGGACAGTTCGAGCGCAAGCGGATGGCGGCGCTTCTGGAAACGCTTTATGCCAGCGGCATGCGGGTTTCCGAACTGGTGAGCTTGCCGGCGGCGGCGCTGAAACCCAATCAGCGCTTTCTGACCATCAGGGGGAAAGGCAACAAGGAGCGCGCGGTGCCGCTGTCGCTGCGTGCCCATGAGGCGCTGATGGCCTTCAATGCGCTGCGCAAGGCGCGTTCAGTGGGAAGCGATGACGATAATCCCCATCTTTTCGCCTCCCGGGGGGCGGGCGGTCATCTTTCCCGGCAGGTGTTTGCCCGTGACCTGAAAGGCCTTGCCGCGCGGGCGGGGTTGAAAACCACCGCGATTTCGCCACATGTGCTGCGACACGCCTTTGCAAGCCATCTTCTGCAAAATGGCGCAGACCTGCGCGCGGTGCAGGAAATGCTCGGTCACTCCGATATTTCCACCACGCAGATTTATACGCATGTTCTGGAAGAACGGTTGCGGGAACTGGTGGAAATGCATCACCCCCTTGCAAAAGATGCTAAAAAACGGGAATAAGCGGCACTCAATCGTCATAAACAGCCTTTGGGCGGCGGTCCCGGGCACATTCGTTAACCCACGGAAAGTTCGACAATGTACAGCTATCTCGATTTCGAAAGGCCGATTTCCGATCTGGAAGCCAAGATTATCGAGCTGAAAAAGCTAGCCTCAGACGGCGAAAGCATCGACACCTCCGAGGAGATTGCGCGCCTTGAAACCCGCGTCAGCGAGGCGATGAACGAGATTTATGCCAAGCTGACGCCGTGGCAGAAGGCGCAGGTTGCCCGCCACCCCCAGCGCCCGCATTTCGTCGATTATGCCAAGCGCCTGTTTACCGATTTCACCACGCTGGCCGGCGACCGCAATTTCGGTGAGGACGCTGCCATTCAGGCTGGTCTTGCGCGCTTTCGCGGCCGTCCCGTCGCCGTGATCGGCGAGGAAAAGGGCCACGACACCAAAAGCCGCCTGAAGCACAATTTCGGCATGCCCCGGCCGGAGGGCTACCGCAAGGCGATCCGTGTCATGGAGCTTGCCGACCGCTTCAACCTGCCGGTGATCTCCGTGGTCGATACCCAGGGTGCCTATCCCGGCGTGGGCGCCGAAGAGCGCGGTCAGGCCGAGGCGATTGCCCGTTCGACGCAGATGTGTCTGAGGATCGGCGTGCCGATGATCACGCTGGTCATCGGCGAGGGCATGTCCGGCGGTGCGATTGCAATTGCGGCGGCAAACCGTGTCTACATGCTGGAACACGCGATCTATTCGGTGATTTCGCCCGAGGGTGCGGCTTCGATCCTGTGGCGCGATTCCGCCCGCGCCAAGGAGGCGGCGACCAATATGAAGATTACCGCCCGGGATCTGAAGGATTTCGGTGTGGTTGACCAGATCGTTGCCGAACCGGTCGGCGGTGCGCACCGCAATGCCGAAACGGTGATCGATGCTTCCGGCGACCAGATCGCCGACGGCCTTGCGGAATTTGACGGCATGTCGGCCGATGAGGTCCGCAATGAGCGCCGCCAGAAATTCCTTGCGATCGGACGCAATCTCTGAACTTTCGCCGTTGCCTTAAAGGTGAGAGACGTCCTGCTTGCGCCAATCGCGAGAAACGGTTAACGCTTTCTTGAAGTTTGGCTGTGCATGATGATCTTTGACGACGTGACGGCTGAGGCGTTGCGTTTTGAGGCAAAATCCGGCAGGTTCTATCCATGCGTTTGAATGTCCTGGCCCCCATGGTTTTCGCCACACTGGCGCTGACGGGCTGCAACAGCTTTTTTGACAGCACCGACTTCTCCACTGTGCAGGAGAAGATGAACTACTCGCTGCCGTCTTCCATGGTCGCCAAGATGCGCGCCCAGGACATGGACAAGCTTGCGCCGATCACCATCCGGATCTTCAAGGAAGAAGGCGTCCTCGAAATCTGGAAACAGAAGCGCGACGGCACCTATGGCGAACTCGAAAGCTACGAGATCTGCGCCTGGTCCGGCAAGCTCGGCCCGAAGAAGAAGGAAGGCGACCGTCAGGCGCCGGAAGGCTTCTATCCGCTTTCCAAGGGGCTTCTCAATCCCTATTCGCAGTACTTCCTGGCCATCAATACCGGCTATCCCAACCGTTACGACCGCGCCAACAAGCTGACCGGCTCCAACCTGATGATCCACGGCGCCTGTTCCTCGCGCGGCTGCTATTCGATGACCGATGAGCAGATCCTCGAGATATTCGCCTTTGCCCGCGACGCCTTTTCCGGCGGCCAGCAGTCGATCATGCTGCAGGCCTATCCCTTCCGGATGTCCGCGGAAAACATGGTGCGCCACCGCTACAACGAAAACTATCCCTTCTGGCAGATGCTGAAGGAAGGATACGACTATTTCGAGGTTACCAAGCAGGTCCCCGATGTCGATATCTGCAGCGGAAAATATGTCTTCAACAAGGACCCGGCCAATGGCGCCGCGCTGGCTTCCGATCAGGCCTGTCCGGTGCTCGCCTCCAATATTCCCTCGCAGCACATGATGGCGCTGGCCGAATACCGCACCGATTACCAGGATGCTTTCGACAAGGCGCTGGCGGAAAACGACGACAAGGTCTGGGTTGATCCGAGCGAAGCCGAGCGCAAGGCGCTTGTCGCCAACCAGCGCAAGGACCCGACCGATCCGCTCTACCAGCCCACGGGTTCGTCGCTGGAGGCCGGACGTTATGTCTCGATCGAGAAATACCGCCTGACCAAATACGGGCCGCTGGAAACGCCGGTTGAAATCGATACGGTGACCCAGACGGCAGCCATTCCCGATGTGCCGACCGATCTGCCGGCTGCGTCCAATGTGCCGATCCCGCAGCGAAGCCCGATGGCGGCTTATGCGGAGCCTGCACCGCAGCCGAAGGCGGACAAGCCGTTCTGGAAGTTCTGGTGAACCCGGCAGGGCACGCTTTCGAAACCTACGATCTTCGCGGGCTGAAATGCCCCTTGCCGGCACTCAAGGCCGAAAAGCGCCTTGCGGCCCTCGCACCGGGCGCATTGCTTGCCGTGGAGACCAGTGATCCGCTGGCCGTCATCGATATTCCACACCTGTGCAATGAGCGCGGCCACAGACTGATCTCCACCGAAGAAACAGACGCAGGCCATCGTTTTATTATCGCGCGGGGCTGAAACGCTCTATGCCTTGAAGCCGAAGGCCGAAAGCGGGTTGTCATCGAGCGCGGCCCGGTCGGGCCGGTCGATGCCGGGGCGGTCGAGATAGGTTTCGAAAAGCTCCCGCACGACCGTTTCCGGAAGATCGCGCGTGATCACCACCAGCCGGGTTTGCTCGCTTTCCGCACCGCTTTGCGCTGCAAGCCGGCTTGGCGGGTAGACCATATCCCGCACCCCGTGAACCACCAGCGGCCGGTCATCGCCGGAAAGTGCGACAACACCCTTCAGACGCAGGAGATTGTCGCCATATTCGGCGGCAAGCCGGTGCTGAAACGCCTCGATGGCCGCCGGCGACGCCACCCTGCCGGCGGTGAGCGCGAAGGCGCGGATGTGTTCGCCATGGCGATTGACGTCGTGATGGTGGTGATGGCTGTGCTGATGGTCTTCCGCCGCAAGCCATTCGCCGACAGACGGCGCCTTGCGGGCCGGGTCGAACAGGCCCGTCACCAGAAGGTCAGGCCCGGACGCAGGCGCATCGGCAACATCGATGATCTCGGCCATCGGGTTGAGGCGTTCCAGCGTTCTGACGAGATCGTCACGATCCGCGGAAGCCGCCAGATCGGTCTTGGTGATCACCAGCCGGTCGGCAACGGCGGCCTGGCGCACGGCCTCGTCATGGCGGGCCAGCGTATCGGCGCCCGTCAGCGCATCGACCAGGGTCACGACACCGTCGATACGAAACGCCATGGCGATGGCCGGATGGGCCATGATCGCCAGCAGAACCGGAACCGGATCGGCCAGGCCGGTGGTTTCGATGATGACCCGGCTGACCGGTTTCACCTTTTCCGTCTGGATCCGGTCTAGCAGGTCGGCAAGGGTGTCGATCAGTTCACCGCGCACCGTGCAGCACAGGCATCCGTTGGACAGTTCGATGATCGAATCTGAAGAGCCTTGCACCAGAAGATGATCGATGCCGACTTCACCGAACTCGTTGATGATCACTGCGGCATCGCTCAGCGCGGGGTCTTGCAGAAGCCGGTTCAAGAGCGTCGACTTGCCGGCGCCGAGGAAGCCGGTGACGATCGAAACGGGAATGGGGGCAGGGGGCATGTACATGGATTGCGCTACTGGACGGGCCGGGCATAGGGCAGCGGCACGGTTTTCAGATCATCGAGCGTGCTTGCCGCCATTTCCGTATCGTTGGGCAGGCGGTAGGCATCGACCGTGGCAAAGTCTTTCGAAAGCGGCTTCAGATAGGGCGAGGAAAACATCAGATTGCCGTCGTCATCCCGCAGGATGACCCGGTTCTGGACCGCTTCGGCGCTGCAAATCGCGTTGGTGACGTCGGCAACCGGCCTGTCGGGTGCCGGCGGCGGCAGATAGCTGTCCAGTCTCGGGCCGTTGCGCTCGGTTGCCGTCAGCCCGCGTTGCAGCAGCTCGGCGGCCTTTTCGGCCCGGGCGGGAACGCTCGGCGCGCCAAAGGCGACAACGACGACTTCGCGGCCTTTGCGCTTGGCAAAAGACACCTGATTATAGCCCGAAGCGCAGACGAAACCGGTCTTCATGCCGATGGCACCGTCGAAATTGCCGATCAGGAGATTGGTGTTGCGGTATTTTCCGCTATCGGTGGCAATGCCGGGAATGTCGAAATAATCGAGATATTCCGGAAAGGTCTTTTCAATCGCGATGGCCAGCACGGCCATGTCGCGGGCCGTGGTATGCTGGCCGGGTTGCGGATCGCTCATCGAGTTCATGCCGTTGGCGTTGACGAAATGCGTATCCGTCATGCCGAGCCTTTTGGCGGTGTTGTTCATCCGGTCGATGAAGGCCTGCCGTCCGCCGACAGCGTGTTCGGCGACAGCGCGGGCAGCATCATTTGCCGAATGCACCAGCATCATCTTGAGCGCGTTGTCGACGGTCACTCTGGTGCCGGGGGCGAAGTACATTTTCGAGGCGGGTTCGTTGGCCGCCGCCGCCGAGAATGTGATCGTCGCCTCGGGGTCGAGCCGCCCGGCCTTCATGTCCTCAAACACCAGATAGGCCGTCATCAGCTTGGCGAGCGAGGCCGGATACCAGCGTTTGAACGGTTCATCGGC
Source organism: Martelella mediterranea (assembly GCA_003001975.1). GTDB lineage: Bacteria > Pseudomonadota > Alphaproteobacteria > Rhizobiales > Rhizobiaceae > Martelella > Martelella mangrovi. The sequence continues at coordinate 42,031 of PVUG01000008.1, read as the reverse complement.
GGCGAGCACGCGCTCCGTCCGGGCATCGACAATGATATAGGGGTTGGCAGAGGCTTTCCCCGCAGCGCCGCACATCGCAAGCGTGGTGGTGACGATCCATAAAGCGATCAGGGCGCTCAGCCGTCCGTGCGCGGGTCTTGACGGTATCATTTGAAACACGAAGCTTCTCCACTTGCCTGATGCTTCTTATCGATATACCCCTTGAAAGGCAAAATCCTTGTGTGCGGATATGTCCGATCCCACATCTATTAGCGTCTTTTACAATGAATTTCGAAAATTTTCAGGGGTATGCTTAATGCCGGTGTTGAACAGTGCCGCAGAACTTCAGGATGAAGCCACGAAATGGCGGCGGTTTCTCCACCAGCATCCCGAACTCCTTTATGACGTTGTCGATACGGCGGCGTTCATTGCCGACAAATTGCGGTCTTTCGGTGTCGATGAGGTCGTCGAAGGCGTCGGCGGGATCGGTGTTGTCGGGGTGATCCGCGGCAATCGCGCCGGTGAGCGCACGATCGGGCTTCGTGCCGATATGGATGCCCTGCCGATTGCCGAGCAGAGCGGCAAGGAATGGGCCTCGAAAACGGACGGCAAGATGCATGCCTGTGGCCATGACGGGCATATGGCGATGCTTCTGGGGGCCGCAAACCTTCTGGCCGAAAACCGCAACTTTGCCGGCACTGTGGTGCTGATCTTCCAGCCGGCAGAGGAAGGCGGGGCTGGCGGCAAGGCGATGATCGACGACGGTCTGATGGAGCGTTTTGCGATTGCCGAGGTCTATGGCATGCACAACTTCCCCGGCCGGCCGGTCGGCACCTTCGCTATCCGCCCGGGGCCGATCATGGCTGCGACCGACGAATTCCGGATTGTGATCAAGGGCGATGGCGGGCATGCCGCGCAACCGCAGAAATCGGTCGATCCGATCGTGATCGGCAGCCAGATTGTCAATGCGGTCCAGACCATTGTCTCGCGCAATGCCGATCCGGTGGGCGCGCTGGTGGTCTCGATCACGGAGTTCCATGCGGGCTTTGCCCACAATATCATCCCCGGCGAGGCCGAGCTTGGCGGAACCGTGCGTTCCTTTACGCCCGAAAACCGCGATCTCGCCGAGCGGCGGATCAAGGCGATTGCCGAAATGACGGCCGTTTCCCATGGCGGCGTGGCGGAAGTGAGCTATGTCCGCAACTATCCGCCGACGGTCAATCACCCGGAAGAAACGCGCCACGCCATTGCCGCAGCGCAAACCGTGGCGGGTGAAGACGCCGTCGACAAGGAATTTGCGCCGTGGACCGCAGCAGAGGATTTTTCCTACATGCTGGAAGCGCGCCCGGGCGCTTTCATCCTGATGGGCAACGGCAGCACGGCCGAGCTTCACAATGCCGAATATGATTTCAACGATGCGGCTCTGCCCTACGGCATTTCCTATTGGGTCCGCCTTGTCGAAACCCGACTTGCCGAATAAGCGGCCATTGCCGCATTCGTGCAAATCAGGGCTTTTCATCAAGCCCTCGCTTTTGTATTGAGAGGCGAGTGGTCCCGTAGCTCAGCAGGATAGAGCATCAGATTCCTAATCTGAGGGTCACGCGTTCGAATCGCGTCGGGATCACCATTTTCTTGTTCATTTCAGCCTGAAACGCTCTGAGGGTGTCGGCCTCGCTCGCAACCGGTCAGGGACGCCCACATGCGCCTGGGCGTTTTGTCGGGAGCGGTTACAGCGCCCGGGCCGCCCAGAGCAGGCCACGGGTTAATATGGTGCGCACTGCGGGAAGGTCGAGCTCGTCGGCCGTGTGGCCGAGCGAGGAGTAAAACACCCTGCCTTGGCCATGTGTCGTGGTAAAGACCACCGGCATGACCACATCCTTGCGCCAAGGGTGGAATTCGCCGGAAAATGTTGTGGTCGCCAGCACTTCGATAGCGGGGTCGTAATTCAGATAATATTGTTCCGATGTGTGTTCGAAGCTCTCTATGCCTGCCATGATCGGGTGGTCCGGGCGGGTGACGTCGACCGTGTAAGTGATGATATTGCCGGGGTGGGACACCCAGTAGCAGCTTGCGGCATATCGGAACGGCACGCTTGAGCGGAAGCTGGTCGCAAGCCCCATGTGATAACCGGCAAGACCGGTCCCCGCCTGCACCGCCGCGATCAGATTGGCCATCCTGTCCTTTTCAAGCTCGCCATCGGTGATCACCGGCACCACGAGCGCATTGGCGCCGACATCCGCAGCGCCGAGCGCGTCATAGTCGTCGGTCACCTCGACTGCAAAATCATGTTCCTCCAGGATATGACGAACGGTTTCCGCCCCTTGTCTGGGCGTGTGAAGCTCCATGCCGCCGTAAACCACAAGCGCCTTTCGCCTTACCATAATTGTCCTCTCCCCGTTGATTGCGGCTTAAAGTCCGAGGCCGACGGCCTCGGTGCGGTGGACGCCCTTTGGCACATAGCAAAGCGCATCCTGCCGCTTCAGCAGTTTTGCCGCCAGATGAATGACCGACAGCCACATTTCCGTGCCCTGAAGCCCCGGCTCCTGTCCGTCGGCGAAGGCGAAACCCGCGCCCTCCTGCCAGCGTGACGGCGCGTGTGTGATGATCGCGCGGGCAATCGCCTCCGCCTCTGCACGGCGGTGATCCGTCTGGGCCAGGCATATGAGCAGCGGGTGGATGGTATCGAGCAGATTGCAGGCGGTGTAGGTCGCGCCTGAAAAACCGTCGTGATTGCGATAGTTGGTGATCACGGAATTGATCGCCGCCTCGGGGTCGGGCACCGGCATGCCGAACTGCGCATAGGTGCCCCGTGTCAGGCGGTAAAAGCCGTTGACCGGCTGCAGCAGTCCGTCCGCCGCGCGCGGCGAACCCCACAGCCCGGTTGCTCTGTCGACATGAAGCGCAAGCCAGCCGAACAGGGTTTCACGCGCCCGGCCGGTCGAGAAGTAACGCGCATTGAAATAAAGCGCGGTTCCGATCGCATCGACGGCCGCCCCCGCGCCCCAGGCATTGTTCCGCCAGGGCAGGCCCTCCAGCCAGGCGCAGAGGTCCGGTGCATCAAGTTCGACAGCGCTGACGGGATGATCCGGGCGGCTGCCAAGCACTTCCAGAGCATAACCGACCGACAGAACATTGTATAAGGCGAGACCGTCTTCGCGTTGCGGCCGGTCCGGCTTCGGTGGCTGGCGGGGATCGGGGAAAAGACCCGTTTCGGGGTCCTGAACCGCCTTCAGCGTCTCGATAGCCGCAGTGATATCGAGCCCCTCCGGCCTTTCATCGAGACCCGCGGCAATCTCGATTGCATCGCATAAATGGCGCATGCTCGGGCGGAGGGCGCCGTCGGCTTCGCGCGAGACATAAACGCCATCGCGCATGTTTTGCGCCAGGATCGCGCGCCACTCGGCCTTCACCTTGTTGCCGACGGTCTCAAGGGCGGTATCGATATCCGCAGTCGCATCGACGCGCTTCTCGCCGCGCCGGCGGATCGGCTTGGCAGGCACGCCGGCGGCGATCATGTAAGGCGGAATATCGCGGGTGACGGTCGCGCCGGCGGCGATCACTGCGCCCCGGCCGATCCGCACACCGTCGAGCACCACCACATTCGCACCGATCCAGACATCGTCCTCGATAATGATGCCCCGGCTTTCATGCGGCTGCCGCGAGATCGGGATATCAGGGTCTTCATAACCGTGGTTGAAGCCCATGATCTGCGCGTGCGAGGCGATCCGCACATGATCGCCACAGGAAACCGTGCCGGCCAGGCAGGCATAGGCATTGACCGTGCAATCCGCGCCGATGGTGATGTCACCGCGTACGACGGCATAGCCGGCAATATAGGATGCCGCCCCAAGCGAAAGCCGGTCGGTAAAGACGGCCGCCTTCTCCGCGATATAGGCCGTCGCATCGATCTCGGCGCCGGCATTTTTCGCAAGGTCGGCGCAGCGTGCGCGGTGGGCAGGCGCATCGATATCCTCCGGCGTTCGCTCCCATGTCAGAAACTGCAGCCGTGCTTCGTGCAGGCGTTTCTCGTCATCATCGTCTTTGAGGGCCAGGCTCATGCCAGTCGCTCCAGTAGGTGGGGTTCGATTGCGTGTTCAAGCGGACGGCCGGAAACGAATCGTTCGATCTCCTCCACCGCCATTTCTCCCAGCCGCAGCCGTTCAAGCCCGCCAGCGCCTGCGGCATGCGGCGTGAGGAAAACATTGGGCAAGGTATAGAGCGGCGAGCCGGGGTCAAGAACTTCCGGGCTGGTGACATCGATGATCGCATTGATCCGGCCTGTCGCCAGCTCATCGATCATGGCATCGTGATCGACAAGCATGCCACGGGCGGTGTTGATGAAAGTGGCGCCGTCGCGCATCAGTGCAAACTGTTCCGCGCCGATCATGTGTCGCGTTGCCGGCAGCGCCGGCGCGTGCAGCGAAATCGTATCCGATTCCCGCAGCAATGTCTGAAGATCGACGAGTTTCGCCTGCGCAGTAATGGGATCGTTTGCCGTGACATACGGATCGTAAAGCAATACCTCAACGTCGAGCACTTCAAGCAGCTCTGCCACCTTGCGGCCAATGCGCGATGCGCCGATCAACCCGACCGTACGGCGGTAATTTCCGATGGGCTCGTTCATCAGCGCCCAGGTCGCGCGCCTGTCGCAGTCCTTGCGGTAGATATCGTGCAGTTCGAATAGCCGTTTGTTGGCAAAAATGATTGCCGCGAGCGTATATTCTGCCACCGGCACGGCATTGGCCGCCGCCGCATTGGTCACGGTTATGCCGGCTGTGTAAACTGCCTCGCCGACCGTGTATTTCACCGTTCCAGCGGCATGTGCAATCAGGCGCAATCGGGGTGCAAGAGGCAGCACCTCCGTGTTGACAAAAGGAGCGCCCCATCCGGTGACCAGAATATCGGTCACCGCTAGTTGCGCGCGTGCCTGAGGCGTCGTGAAATCCTCCATCGGGGTTTTCGAAAGGATCTCGCAACAGGCCGCGAGCCGGTTGTAAAGGCGCTCATCGAAGACGTGCAGCGTCTTTGCCGCTGCCATGGCGAAGCTCAGGCGCGGGCGCATCAGGTTCTCTCCGCAATATCGATGGCGCTGACCGTCACGCCGTCGCGTTGAAACAGCACCTCAAGTTCGGCGATATCCGGCACGATCGGTGCCTTGCCTGGATCAACGCCTTCGAGCGTCACCGAAACGGCGGTTGCCAGCACGGTTTTGCCAGCCGGAATTTCCCCCAGAAGTTGGGGCACGATGGTCTTTGCGACAATCAGATTGGTATTTGGCAGAGCCTTCTGTGCCCGGCCTTCGCGCCTGACTTTCGGCGAAAGGTCCCGGATCTGGCTCAGGTCCGTATCCGATTGCGCAAGCGCAAAACCGGCTTCCTCCCGGCAGAAGTCGGCGTCGAGATCGGCGCGTGCGATGGCAAAGCCGCCCTCGGTTGTGTGAAGCGTACGCGGCGTTTCGATGCGGTGTATCCGCAAATGCCAGTCTCCGGCCGGAACCAGCCAGGTCTCCACCGTTACGTCATCCCAAGGCTTCCAGCGGGCGAAAAGCTTGTCGCTGGCGATCTGAGCGATTTCATTGTCCTCGCGGACACGGTAATGACGCATGTCATCGGAAAGCGCCAGCATGCCGTCAAAGGCGCCGCGCCGATAGCCGCGCTCGTCAACCTCGACCGAAAAGGCGTAGCGCGAGGAATAGACGAATTTGGCATATTTCTCCGCACCGTGCCGCATATGGTGGTTCTGTTGACCGGAAGATAGCGCGACGACATTGCCCTTCTGATGGTTCATGACCATGCCGGGATGCTTCAGGGGGACGGGGGCACTGCCGAAATCCGGTGCTGCCTCCTTTGCCTGCCAGAAAGGATGATCCGCGCCAAGCGCCAGCGGCAGAAAGGCTTTCAGTGCCCAGTAGGGGGAGCCTGCCGAATTGTAACTCTCGCTCATGAACAGGTTGGGATAACCGTAACCGACCGACAGCACGCCGTCGCGATCGGCAATGGGATGGCGCGACCACCACCTAAGATGCCGCATGAAATGGCCCTTGATCTCGGCCCAGGGCAGCGCCTCGACATCGGCAAAGGCAAGTGCGCCCCAGAAACCGCCGCAGGCAAAGCGATAGGTGAGGCTGCGGCCGAAGGCGAGCGCCCCGCCGTCGTCATCGAACCAGTGCTGAATGTCTTTCGCAAAAAGCGCCGCGCGCTCGCGATAGGCGTTTGCCCGCGCATCGCCGGGTGCGGCGAGTTTTGCATAGATCAGCCCGTAGAAATGCATCGCGAAGGGAATGTAGTGATCGATCCGGCGGACATTGCCGTCGCGATACCAGCCATCGCCCAGATAAAACCCGTCGAGTTCTTCCAGATATTGCTCCGTCAGCGTCCGGTCGAAATCGACACCGACCCGCTCCAATCCCATATCCACGAGAATGCGGAAGAACTTCCAGTTGTTGTCGGCATAGGGAAAACGACGAAGGTTTTTGAGATAGGTCGCGATATTGTCTTTCGCCTTGCCCGGCAGCGGGTCCCAGACCTTTTCGGGAACCATGCGCAGCGTGAAGCCGATCGCGGCCATTTCAACCATGCGCTGATCGGTGCGCTCGACCGTACCCCAGAATTCCGGGTGGTCGGGGTCCATGCCATTGGCAATGCCTTCACGGAAATAATCCCAGTAATCGAAGGAGCCGCCACCGGCGGCATAAGGCGTCAGCCCCCAGAGCGGCCGGGCAAAGCCTTCGACATCGGCGGCGATCCGATCGAAATGGGCGGCACTGCCGCTGAGGCGGACACGCGCGCGGCCTTCGGAGAAAAACGGCAGCAGCGGGTTGAACAGGCCGTGAAGCGCTGTTTCGATATCGCCTCGCGTCTTGAGCGGATTGCCAGAGAGCGGGTTGGCGGTGTTGGGATCGTAGGTCATCTAGGCATAGGTTCCTGTGGCAGGGCTGCCCGCAAAGGCGCCATTGAGTTCAATCGTTTCGGCAAAATGACAGGCAGCCTCGCTCGGGCCGCCATTGATCGGCCTCAGCGCCGGTTTTTCCTTGCGGCAACGGTCTTCGGCGAACTTGCAGCGGGTGTGGAAAGGACACCCTTCCAGCCGGTCGCCCAAAAAGGGTATTTCACCCTTGACCTTGTCGTGCCGTTTGGCGCGCCGGGTCGGGTCGGCAATCGGCAGGGCATCGAGCAGCACTTCGGTGTAGGGATGACGGGGACGTTCGAACAGCGCTTCCGTCGGCGCAGTTTCCACCACATGGCCGAGATACATCACCACCACCCGGTCGGCGAGATAGTTCACCACGCCGAGATCGTGACTGATGAAGATGTAGGTCAGGCCGAAATCGGCCTTCAAGTCTTCCAGTAGGTTGAGGATCTGTGCCTGGATCGAAACATCGAGCGCGGAAACAGCCTCGTCGGCGATCACCAGTTTCGGTTCGAGCACGAGCGCGCGGGCAATGCCGATCCTCTGGCGCTGGCCCCCGGAAAAGGCATGCGGAAACCGCTGCAGCGCATCCTTCGGCAGGCCGACCTTTTCCAGCGTCGAAACGACCCGGTGTTCCAGCTCCGCGCCGCGGGCGGCTTTATGAATGCGCAGTGGCTCGGCAACCAGATCGAACACGCGCATGTAAGGGTTGAGAGAGGACATCGGATCCTGAAAGATCATCCGGATATCGCGCCGCCAGGGCTTCAACTGTCGCTTGGAAAGTCTGGAGAGCTCGACGGGGTCGCTCTCTTCGGGGCGGTAGGTCACCCGCCCGCCAGAGGGATCGACGGCGCGCACGATGCAGCGTCCGAGCGTGGTCTTGCCGCAGCCGCTTTCGCCAACGATGGCCAGTGTCTCACCCTGTCCAACCGTCAGCGATACATCGGAAAGCGCGGCGAGCGAGATGGCGTCCCCGAAAAGGCCGGCCTTGAGCGTGAAGACCTTGGAGAGGTTTTCGACTTCGAGAAGCGCACTCATGCTCGTTCTCCCTGATTGGCGGGTGCGTTTTCGGCGGGTTTTTGTTGCTGTTTCAGGCCGGTGACGGAAGGCGCCTCGTCATGGGTCAGCAGATGGCAGCGCGCCCAGTGTGCCGCGCCGGTTGCCGTGCGTTCGGGATATTCCCCGGCGCAAGGGGCAAAGGCATGGGGGCAGCGCGAGGTGAAGGCGCACCCCTGCGGCCGGTTGCGCGGTGAAGGCACATTGCCTTCGATCGGCGTGAGACGTTTGCGCTCGCTGCGCCTGACCATGCGCGGGATAGAGCTCATCAGCGCCCGCGTGTAGGGATGCTGCGGCGCCCGGAAGACATCGAAGACATTGCCCTGTTCGACGACGTCACCGAGATACATCACCGCCACTTCATCGGCGATTTCGGCAACGACACCGAGATCATGGGTGATGAACAACATCGCCATGCCGTATTCGTCCTGCAGCGCCCTCAGCAGATCGAGGATCTGCGCCTGGGTCGTCACATCGAGCGCCGTCGTCGGTTCGTCCGCAATCAGCAGGTCCGGCTTGCAGGCAAGCGCCATGGCGATCATGGCGCGCTGGCGCAGGCCGCCGGAAAGCTGGAACGGATAGGCATCCGCGCGCTGACGGGCGCCCGGAATACCGACCTGTTCCAGCAGATCGACGGTGCGGGCGCGGACGGCCTTCCGGTCGATTTCTTCGTGGATCATGATCATCTCGTCGATCTGGTCTCCGATCGTATGCACCGGAGACAGGGAACTCATCGGTTCCTGAAAGATCATCGAAATGCGGTTACCCCGGATCGCGCGCATCGCCTGGCTGTCGGAGCCCAGCGATACGATATCGACCGGTTGCCCGCCTTCGGCCTGAAACAGGATGCGGCCATTGCCGATCCGCGCATTCCTGTCGAGAAGGCGCAGGATCGTGCGGGCGGTGACGGATTTGCCGCAGCCGCTTTCGCCGACGAGCGCCAGCGTCTTGCCGCGTGTGAGGGTGAAATCGACCTGGCGGACAGCTTCGATATCCGCTTCGTCGGGCGAGGAGAAGACAATGCTGACATTCTCCATTCTGAGCAGTTCTGCACTATCGTCCATAGGGGTCAGCGGCATCACGAAGGCCGTCTCCTAGAAAGTTCATGGCAAGGATTGCGACAACGACAACGACGCCCGGCGACAAAAGCCAGGGCGCGCCGGCAAGCGTGCGGATGTTCTGGGCGTCCTGCAGAAGCGTCCCCCAGCTGACGATCGGCGCCTGCAGGCCGAGGCCGAGGAAGGAGAGCGCCGTTTCCGCCAGTATCATCCCCGGAATGGCCAGCGTGGTCGCCGCGATGATGTGGCTGGTAAAGGACGGCACCATATGCTTGACGATCACCCGGTAATCCGACGCCCCGTCAAGCTTCGCCGCAGTGACGAAATCCTCGGTGCGCAGCGCCAGGAAACGGCCCCGGACCACGCGTGCGAGTTCCGTCCAGCCCAGCATCGACAGGATGATGGTGATGGCGAAATAGGTCTGCAGCGGCCCCCAGTCCTGCGGAAAGGCGGCGGCAAGGCCGAGCCATAGCGGGATGGTCGGCAGCGAGCGGATAAACTCGATTGCCCGCTGCACCACACTGTCGAACAGGCCGCCGTAATAGCCCGAAAAGCCGCCGATGATCACGCCGAAGAACAGGCTGAGGATCACGCCGACAAGGCCGATCGAAAGCGAAACCCGCGTACCATAGACCAGCCGGCTCAATTGATCGCGTCCGAGCCTGTCGGCGCCGAGCACATAAAAGGGCGCGCGCGGCTCGACCGTGCCGAAGAGCTTGCGGTTCATGGGGATGAAGCCCATCAGCCGGTAGGGCTCCGACGGCACGAAAAAGCCGACCGGGTGGCGCACCTCGGGATCGATCGTGAACACGCGACGCAGCGCCTCCCGATCGATCTCGGTCTTGTAGCCGTTCACATAGGGGCCGAACTGCCAGCCGCCGTCCTCATCGCGGGCAATGAAATGGATGCCCTGCGGCGGCGCATAGGTGTAGCGCGGATTGTAATCACCCGGTGAGGTGGGCGCGACAAACTCGGCGAAGATCGCAACGAGATAAAATGCGATAACGATCCATAGCGAGACGAAGGCGAGCTGGTGCTGTTTGAAGCGGCGCCAGGTCATCTTCAACTGCGTTTCCCGTCCCGTCAGCGTGCGTTTGGCGGATTTTTCGTCTGCTGTAGTGGCAGGCATGTCCGTGGTCATGGCCATTTCAGCGCCCTCCATAACGGATGCGGGGATCGATCCAGGCCAGGATCAGATCGGAAATCAGCGTGCCGATGACGGTGAGAACACCGAGAAGCATGATGATAGCGCCGGCCAGATACATGTCCTGCGTCGTCAGCGAGCGCAGAAGCAGCGGGCCGGAGGTCGGCAGGTTCATCACCACGGAAACCACGACCGAGCTTGAAACCAGCGTCGGCAGCAGCCAGCCGATGGTCGAAACCAGCGGGTTGAGGGCCACACGCACCGGATATTTGAGGATCGCCCGCCATTCCGGCAGGCCCTTGGAGCGGGCGGTCGTCACATAGGGCTTGGTCAGTTCATCGAGCAGGTTGGCGCGCATCACGCGGATCAGCTGTGCGGTTCCGGCAGTTGAAAGGACAAGGACCGGCGCCCAGGCATGCGCCAGAAAATCGAGAATCCGTTCGAGGTCCCACGGCGTGCCCTGAAGGTCCGGCGAATAGAGACCGCCGAGCGTCTGGCCGAAATAGATGTACCAGAAATACATCAGGACCAGCGCAAACAGGAAATTGGGGATGGCGAGCCCGATAAAGCCGCCGATGGTGGCGAGATAATCGCCAAGCGAATATTTGCGCACCGCTGCATAGATGCCGATCGGCAGGGCGACGAGCCACATCACCAGTATGGCAAGGCCTTCGACGAGGACGGAATTGCCGAGCCGGCCCCAGATCAGGTCGGTCACCGGCGCGCTCCATTCGAAGCTGTTGCCGAAATCGCCGTGAAGTACGCCGCCGATCCACTTGAAATACTGGATGATGAAGGGATCATCGAGACCATATTGCCGGCGCAGCGCCTCGATGGTCGCCGGGTCGATCCGGTCACCGGCGGCACTCAGTTCCGCCATATAACTTGTTAGATAGTCGCCGGGTGGCAGCTGGATAATGGCGAAGGAGACGAACGAGACCGCCCAGATCGTCAACGCCATCGCGATCAGCCGACGAACAATGAAACCGAGCATGAAACTTGCCCTTTCTGCACGTTCCCGACGGCTCCTCCACAGCCCGAAGGCTGCGAAGGATACGCCCGGGAGGAAGTGTCGTTGTCCCTAGTCGAAATACCACTGCTGCGGGTCGTAGGGTGCAGGCGTTGGAAACAGCCAGGCATGTTTCATCGGTTCGGAGACATTGCGCAGATTGTTCTTGGCAATGTAGTAGCCGTCCGGGGAAAGGCTGACGCCGATGACGGGGAAGTTTTCCTTGGCGATTTCAAGGATCTGACGCATCAGCGCGTCGCGTTCATCGGGATCGGGCGAGGCCCCCAGCTGATCGTAGAGGTCCATCTGCTTCCTGGCCCAGTCGGCCGGTTCGGACGCAATCTCGGGGTCGGTGCCGTTGAACCAGGCCTGCCACTGGAACGCCCAGGCGGATTCCGCATTGGCCGGGAAATAATAGCGCGGCTCCTGAACGACATCGAGACCGCCATCGCCCTGCCAGACCTGGGCGTCGAAGTCTCCGCTCGGCCGCTTGTCGTAGAACAGCGTGCGGTCGATATTGTTGATCTCGAGATCGATGCCGACTTCGCGCAATTGCAGCGACATCAGTTCCAGCATATCGATCCATTCCGGGCGGAAAGCGGAGATTACATCGACGGTGATGATTGCCGGCTTACCGTTGCTCATCAGCCGGATGCCCTGACCATTGGTTTCCGTCAGGCCGGCCGTTTCCAGATGTCCGATCGCGGATTCCGGATCGTATTCGGTATACTGCTTGGCCATTTCCTCGTCATAGAACGGCGATTCCGGGCGCGGCGCCACCTGATAGGGTTCGCCCTGGCCGGTGAAAACGGCGTCGATGATTTCCTGCCGGTTGATGGCCTCGGAAAGGCCGATACGGAATTCCTTGCTGTTGTAGAGTTCGGCCTTGACCGGATCGGAATGGTTCAGGTTGAGCTGCAGGACCAGCGTCGAGGATTGCGACGGCACGTTTGCGCCGAGCCGGTAATCGCCTTCCTTCTGACCGTCATAAAAGAGCGGCCGGTTTGCGACCGTGGTGATATGGCGGTCGGTGAAATCCATCTCGCCATTGAGCGCCGTCAGCGTCAATTCCTCGGCGCTTTCGCTGACCCGCATTTCCAGCCGGTCGATATAAGGCAGCTGATTGCCCTCCGGGTCGACCTTCCAGTAGTAGGGATTGCGTTCGAAGGCCACGCGGCTGGTGTTGGCCGTCCAGGGTTCGGTAACGACCCAGGCGTTCATGAACGGCAGATCGGGGTTGCCCCAGCGCTGCGGCTCCTGCCCGAACGCGCATTTGTCTTCCATCATGAAGGCCCAGTTCTCGTAGCCTTCATCCCTGGCCAGCTGTTCGGCATTGTCGCTGAGGGCTGGATAAAACTGTCCGCAATAGGCCTTCTGCAACGAGACAAGCGTGATCCCGTTGACCCCGGCAAGCTCGTCGAGCAGCAGGCCGTTCGGCTTCTCGAATGTGAATGTGAAGGTCGTATCATCTGCGACTTCGATGGTGACCGGATTTCCCGGATCGGTCAAAAACAGGCCGCCGACGGGATAATCGGGATCCTGGATGAGTTCGGTGGCGAAGGCGATATCGGCGCTGGTGAACGGCGTGCCGTCCGACCACTTCAGTCCTTCGCGCAGATGAAACGTGTATTGCCGCGCATCCTCGCTGACGTCCCAGCTCTCCGCGAGATTGGGAATGATTTCATCCCATTCGCGATTGTAGCGCACCAGCCCGTCATAGTTCAGCGTCCGTGAAATCCAGGCCGTGTCGCCACGCCCGCGCAGGCCGGAATGCCAGGTGCCACCATATTTGCCGATGCTGTCCACCGGCTCCACCACCAGCGGGTCCTGCGGCAGGCGCTCGTCCACCGGCGGCAGGGAGCCGTCCTCGACCAGCGGGTCGAGCATCGGCGCCTGCTGCTGCGAGAGGGCGGAGCCTGCCAGAAGCAGCAAGGCCGAAGAAGCCAGCACGACGCCCTTCACTGACAATCGTATCAGGGAAACATAAGTCATTGATTTTCCTCCCTCGAAGCCCCTCCCGGGCCTCGTGTTACTCAGAACGGAGGAAAGCGTAGGTGCAAATTCGCAATTTATCAATAGTTATGCATAAATTTGCGTAATTTGCATTATATTTGAAATAATTGCGAATTGCATTTCGTATGTTGTTGTTTTAAATAACTAAAATAGAACACAATAAACCGCGCGGCGCAGCAGGCGACGCGCTTTCGTTACACCGATGTGTCTGAGGGCAATTTTTTACCGACGGTATAGGCTGCCGTTCAGGCTCGTGCGTGAACCGTGCCGCCGGGGACCAGTGACACGCCGATTTCCAGTTGCCGAACCGCCGTTTCGCCTTCGATCTGATCGGAGAGCAGTCTGATGGCGCCGCGCCCGATCGCAGCCCGATCCACATGGATCGTGCTGAGACGCGGCGCTGTCATCGCTGCAAGCGGTAGGTCATCAAAGCCCATGATCGAGAAGTCGCGCGCCACCTGACCGACGCCACCCTGGATGCCTTCGATGATTTCCACCGCCGCGATATCATTCCAGCAGAACAGGGCCGTGACGTCATGTTTCCCTTCGGAGATATCTTGCAGAAGCTCCATCGGCTTGCGGTCGTCGCTCATGACCAGCGCTGCCTCTTCCCCGGTGACCTCGGCCATGGCCGTGACGAAGCCGCGGCGGCGCTCGAGGATTGTCGGTCGGTGGCCATGGGTATAATGCAGGATCTTCCGGTGACCTGCCGAAAGCAGATGCCTGGTGGCCATATAGGCACCGTAGAAATTGGACGGCGCCACCGAACTGATGCGCATCAACGGGTCGCAGCCGTTGACAAGCACGGCATGGACTTCATTTTCCCGGCACCATGACGCAAGCTCGTCGCTGGCATCGATCCCAGCAAGGAGAACGGCGCTGGCCCCGGCCGCTTGCACATGCCGCGCCACGAGTTCGAGCGTCACCTTGCGTTCGCTGATCAGGCGGATGTCGAGTTCCAGTCCGCAGACCGAGGCCTCGCTGCGGATGGCGTTGAGAATGTCGACATAAAAACCCGACAGACCGCCAGTCGCATTGGCAAAGGGCACGAGCGCAACAACGCGGCGGTCGGTTGCCCGCAGACCGGGCATGCGCTTGGAGCGATATCCAAGCGACCGCGCCATCCTCTGAACATCGCGCCGTACGACCTCCGAGATGCCGTCCTCATTGGCAAGCGCCCGCGATACCGTGCTTACGGAAACGCCGAGTCTGGATGCGATATCGGCCTGGTTCGGTCTGCGGGCGGTTGTGCTCATCGGGACTCGCTCGATCAAATGTTTCAGCTTTTGATTACGCAATTTTTGCGTTTTTTGAAAGAGCCGATATCACATGCTGGCGTTTTTTGCGCCATCGCGCATATCTTGTCCGGAGAGGGGCTTTATCCCGACAAACCGGCGTCGTCTGCCGAGGCGATCGCCCATCGGGCGGCGTCGATCGGGCTTTGCGAGACTGTTCCCCTGTCCAAGAAAGCCAGAGAGGGCGCGAGGTTGACGACGACGCAGGCGTGGTTGGGGTAGATCAGCAGGCGTTCGCCGATGGCAAGATCGGTGCCTGCCCGTGCGACCATGCCGTGTTCTTCGGACAGTTTCACGACGGTCAGGGGAGCATCGAGCGTTGTGCTCCATGCCTCGCCGAAGCCGGAGCCCGTGCCGGTGCTGTGGGCGCCGAGGTCGGAGCTCAGCGTCTTCGATCCGGCGTCGGTAATGTAGAAATCCCGGTTCTTCGAAATGATCGTTGCCGAGACGGCCAGTGCGATCTGGCTGCGATCGATGATGCCGAGGCGCACGGCGGTCATGTCGTAAAACACGTAATTGCCCGGCCGGATTTCATCAATGCCGTCGAAACCGTCATTGGCCAGCAGGGACGGGGTGCTGCCGATGGAGATCAGCGGCACGGTGATGCCGTGCTTTGCAAGCTTTTCCCGAAACGAGAGCAGTGCGTGCCGTTCATCGGCTGCAACTTTGCGCACGGCATCCGCCGAGCCTGCGCCGTAGGCATGGCCGGCGTGGGAGAGGGGACCGGCGAAGGTCAGGTGCGACGATGCGAGCTTCCGGACGAGAGCGATGCTGTCTTCCGCCGCCGGATCGACGCCGCAGCGGTGCAGACCGACATCGACCTTGATGAACACGTCTGCCGTTGTTCCGGCCTGCCGTGCGCCGGTTTCCAGCGCCTCAATGCCTGTCGCGCTGTCGGCGATGAATCGGACTTTTGTGCCGTTCTCGCGTGCGAGCGTCAGCAGCGCCGCAACCGGTTCCGGGCGCACCAGCGGATAGGCCAGCGTCACCGGGGAAAAGCCGGCGCGGATGAAAACGGCGGCTTCGCCGGGGTGGGAGGCTGTGACGCCTGTGGCCCCGGCCTTCTGCTGCATATCCGCGATGGCGAGCGATTTATGCGTCTTGATATGCGGATGAAGCGCCACATTGCCGGCGGTGGCAATGGCCTGCATGTTCGCGATATTGGCCTCAAGGCGTGCCGCATCGACAACGACACATGGGGTTTCCAGCTGCTTGACGCCGTCGAATGCCGGATGCGAGGCGGTTTCCGTGTTGTTGTCCATCACCTTACCAGACCACCTTGTGTGTTGCGCCGGTCGCGACATTAACGAGGCCTTCCGGCGCATAGTCGGACGGCGCCACCAGAACCCAGCGCCAGGGCGCGCAGGTGAGCGTTGCGAAGGCGAGGCGTTCCGGGAAGCCCGGCCACCAGCGCGGCGAGGACGAGGGCTCGAACATCCATTCGATCTTCTCGCCCTCGGCATAAAGCTGCTGCATTTCGGCATCGAGGTCTTCGGCGGAACGCTGCGACATCAGCCCGGCGATCTCGTAGCGCACGGTGGCAACGACCTTATTGTTGCGCACCAGCGCCCAGCCGCCGCCGATTTCGCCAAGCGCGTTGACGGCAGCGGCCATCGCCGCATCCGATGAGCCGACGCACCAGATATTGTGCTTGTCATGGGCGAGCGAGCTTGCCAGCGCGCAATCCGGCGTCTTCGGCCCCGTGCCGGCCCAGAACATTTTCGAGACGGACTTTTGGCCGGAAAACCGGTCGATAATGGCGAATTTGGTGACGTTGCGCGCCGTGTCGCGCTGCACGAGGCCATTTTTCACCGGCAGTTCATAGGTCAGGAAATCGTCTTCCCAGTGGAACGGGCGCAGCGCCGCCGCCGTCATCGTTTCGCGGCCCGGTTCGGCTGCAATCGCGAAATCGTCGGCGCTGAAGGGGCCGCCGGCCTGAACCGTGTTTTTCGCCCAGTTCGGCCAGTCGATATCGGGAACCGGGAGAGTATAATCCTTGCCTTGTGAGACCTGTTTTCCATCGGCCCAGACTTCGGCGATTTCGAAGCTTTCGAGGTCGGACAGGAGAACGATATCGGCAAACCGGCCCGGCGCGATCGTGCCGACCCATGGCGTCAGCCTCATGTGCCGCGCGGGGTTGATGGTGACGCACTGAATGGCGATTTCGGGGGCGAGACCGGACTGGATGGCGAGGCGGACGTTGTAATCGGTCGCGCCCTTCTCGAGGGTTTCCGAGGCGGAACGGTCGTCGGTCGCAAAGGCGATCTGCGACCAGTCGGCAAGGCCGCGGTCCAGAAGCCCCTTGATGACATCGGGCATGGAATGCGGTCTGAGCTCGGCAAACAGCCCGTGGGTGAGCTTGTCCCAGAATTCCTCTGCCGTCCACGCTTCGTGGTCGGAGGCAAGGCCGGCGGCGGCAAAGGCGTTGATGGTCGGCAGGTCCCTGATCCCGGCGGCGTGGCCCTCGACTACGCCGCGTGCGGCAAAGGTGGCTTCGATCATGCCCCAGAGCCGGTCATGGGAAGCGTTTTCCGGGTTCCAGACAGCCGGCCAGTCCATCACCTCGTCAAGACCGGCCACCATCAGGCTGCCCGCCAGAAAATCGCGCTGCTCGTCATGGCCAAGCCAGCCGCCGCCATGCTCATAGGCCGTCGGCGGCACGGCGGAACCCGGCAGCGGAAAGATCTTCAGCGGCGAGCCGTTGGCCCGCGCCGTCATCCAGAAATCAAGCGTCTTCGAGCCGCGCACATTGGAGAATTCGTGGCTTGCCTCGCAGGTCCAGGTATTGCCGCGCGGCATCACCAGCGCCGCCTCCCATTCCGGCGTCAGATGCGAGCTTTCGATATGCTTGTGCACCTCGCCGAGGCCGGGGATCGCCATCAGGTCGGGGCGCTCGTCAATGACATCGCAATGGCCGGGCCATGAGCCGGCGGGGCCGACATAGGCGATCCGGTCGCCGGAGATGACGATTTCCTGATTATCGCTCCATGTCCGCGTCGCCGTGTCGAGCAGCCTGCCGACCCGCAGAATACGGTCGGCAGGGGCTTTGGCGAGCGCGACAAGGGTTAGTTTCTGGCGTAGCCGGACTTCGGAACTTGCATCGATCATGAGGACACCGTGAACTGGTCCGGCGCATCGCCCGAACCGGAATAGCAGATGGAAAGAATTCGGGCATTGCCGGGGCCTGCGGCATAAAACCCGTGCTCGGAGGCGGCGTCGAAATAGACGGTGTCGCCTTCCGCCAGCACAACAGGCGCATAGGGCGACATTTCGAAAATCACATCGCCGGCAAGCACATAGACGAATTCCTCGCCGCTGTGGGTGCTGCGGGCAGGGGGCGTGTTGTCGTCACGCGGCGGGATATCGATCACCATCGGCGTCAGCGCCTTGTCCGCAAGCTCGGTGGAAAGCATACGGTAGGCGCCCATGTCGTTTTCCAGATGCCGACCTTCACCCCTGCGGGTAATGGCGCGGGCGGCGCGGGCGAAGCTCGGGCGCGCGGCCTTGCCCTCCAGAAGATCGGCAAAATCGAGGCCGAGGCCGCCCGAAAGCCGGGTCAGCACGGAATAGGCGGGCTGACTCTGGCCGTTTTCAATCTTGGAAAGCGCTGAAATCGAAACGCCGGTTCTTTTCGACACCTCGGCAAGCGTCCAGCCGTTTTCACGGCGCAGGTCGGACAGGATGCGGGAGACCGAACTGGCTTCGGTCTGTTCGCTGGCAGATGCCGGTTCCGGCTGGCTCATTGTCGTTCCTCCCCATGCGTCGGATCTTGCATTCAATCAGTCCGTGACCGGTCCCTTTGTCTCGACAATCAGCCGGTACTGTTCCGGCTCGCGGTGACGGGCAAAGTCGAAAATGGTCTTGCGGTAGAGTTTCGCCATGTCGAGATCGCATTTCGCCACCACCACTTCGTCGGCGGTCGAAACCGCCATGGCGACGATCTGGCCGGAGGGGGCGACAATCATCGACTGGCCGATCAGGTTCGAGCCCTCCTCATGGCCCGCCTTGGCCGTCGCCACCACCCAGTTGGAATTCTGGTAGGCACCCGCCTGGATCGACAGCTGATTGTGAAACTGCGTCAGGCTGTCGAAATCGAAATTGCCGGTGTGGTCGTCCGGCGTGTTGTAGCCGACGAGGATCATTTCCGACCCCTTCAGCGCCATTACGCGATAGGTTTCCGGCCAGCGGCGGTCATTGCAAATCGCCATGCCGATGCGCGTTCCCATCGTCTCGAACACGTTGAAGCCGAGATTGCCGGGTTCGAAATAGTATTTTTCCAGATGCTGGGATTTCAGATCCGGCTGTGGCGCATCCCAGCCGGGCAGATGGATCTTGCGGTATTTGCCGACGATCCTGCCGTCGCGATCAACCAGAACGGACGTGTTGTAGCGATGCTTTACACCATCCTCGACGGCCAGTTCCGCGTAGCCGAGATAAAAGCCGATCTTCAGCCGCTTCGCCGCGTCGAAAAGCGTCTGCGTTTCCGGTCCCGGCATCTCGGTTTCATAGAAAGCGTCGATTTCTGCCGGGTCGGTCATGTGCCAGCGCGGAAAGAAGGTCGTCAGCGTCAGCTCGGGAAAAATCACGAGTTCCGCCCCGCGGGACGATGCCTCGCCCAGAAGTGCGATCAGGCGTTCGACAACGGCCTTGCGCGTGTCCGAACGGGCAATCGGCCCCATCTGCGCGGCGGCGGCGACAATTGTCCGGCTCATGGCGTTTCCCCGGCATCCTCGAGAATGCAGCAATGGGCGAAATCGAAGGCAAGGCCGACATTCTGCCCGGCATCGATCGGGTTTTGCAGCGGGCCGTTGGCGATCAGGACGCCGGTCGACGTCTCGATCTTGTATTGATAGGCGCGGCCGAGATAGGAACGCATATGCGTGGTTCCGGCGATGGCATTGGCGCTGCCCGCATCGGTGAGCGTCAGACCTTCCGGGCGCGCGCCGATGGTGAAGCGCTCGGGCAGCGGCCCGGTGAGGGCCTCGTCGAGGACGATTTCGCCGCCATTTTCCAGCGCCGCCGTCACCTTTGCGCCATCCCTGCGGATCACCCGCATGGCGATCAGATTGTCGAAGCCGACGAAGCGGGCGACGAAGGCGTTGACGGGGCGCGTGTAAAGCACTTCCGGCGTATCAAGCTGGACGATGTTGCCTGCATTCATGATCGCCACGCGGTCGGAAATGGAAAATGCCTCTTCCTGATCGTGGGTCACATAGATGGCGGTGCGGTTGTTGGCCTTCTGCAATTCGCGGATTTCCACCCGCATGTCGACGCGCAGCTTGGCGTCGAGATTGGAAAGCGGTTCGTCGAACATCAGGAGCGGCGGGTCGATGGCAAGCGCGCGGGCCACGGCAACGCGCTGGCGCTGGCCGCCGGAAAGGGCAGCGGGCAGGCGGTCGGCAAAGCCCGTCAGCCCAACGCGGGCCAGCATGTCGGCAACGCGCCTTTCTCGTTCGGCCGTGGCCACCTTGCGCTGTTTCAGGCCGAAGCCGACATTTTCGGCAACGGAAAGATGCGGGAACAGCGCATAGTTCTGGAACACGATGCCGGCATCGCGCTTGTGCGGCGGCAGGCCGGTGACATCGCGCCCGGCAACCGAAATGCTGCCGCCGGTGGGCTGCAGGAATCCGGCGAGCAGGCGCAGCGTCGTCGTCTTGCCGCAGCCGCTGGAGCCCAGAAGCGAAACCAGTTCGCCCTCGCCAACGGAAAGGTTCAGCCCGTGGAGAACCTGCGTCGTGCCGTAATGGGCGGTGACATTGTTCAGAATGACGGCGTTTTCAGCCATTTGAACTCCTATTGAACGGTCTTCGACAGACCGAGACTGCGTTCGATCAGCACCATGACGAGGATGGTGACGCCCATCAGAAGCACGGAAACGGCGCTGACGGTCGGATCGAAAAACTGCTGGACATAGGTGAAGACTTCGATCGGCAACGTGGAAATGCCGGGACCGGTCAGAAACAGCGCCACCGCCATATCATTCAGCGAGGTGATGAAGGCGAGCACCATGCCGGCGATCACGCCGGAGCGGATATTCGGCAGGACAATGGTCCAGAACGCCTTTGCCGGATGCATACCCAGGCTGACGGCGGCTTCCTGAATCGAGAAGTCGAAACCGGCAAGACTGGCGCCGATGACCCGCACCATATAGGGCAGGCACAGGATCGCATGGCCGAGGATCAGCGACGGCAGGATCGGCAATTCGAACTGCACGATCAGGGTTTTCAGCAGCGAAAAGCCGAAGACGATTTCCGGAATGAAGAACGGCAGGAAGAACACCGAGCCATACCAGCCGGGAATTTTCATCCGGTAGCGGTTCAGCGCATAGGCTGCCGCCAGCCCGGTGACGAGCGCGATCAGCGTGCCGCCGACGGCCACCTGCATCGAGATGATGAAGGTGTCGAGAAAGCCGGAATGGTTGAACACATTGGCATACCATTTGAGCGTGAAGCCCTGCGGCGGAAACGCCAGATAACGGGTATCGCTGACCGATGTGCCGATGACGATGACGATCGGGCCTGCCAGAAACAGGATGACCAGCCAGCCGAAGGCCTTTGAAAGCGGGTGAATGCGGCGTCCGGTCATGCTGCTGCCCTCCGGGCCGTCATTCTGCCGGCGATGGTGCCGAGCACGACCACGCAGAAGATCGCGGTCCCCATCATGATCGCGGCAATGGTGTTGGCCACGCCCCAGTCGAACGAGATCATCGCCTTCTGGTAAAGCAGGGTCGCCAGCGTCATCTGCGGTTCGCCGCCCAGTAGCGTTGGTGTGACGAAGGTGGCAAGCGATCCCGTAAAGACCAGGATCGAGCCGACGATCATGCCGGGCACGGCCAGCGGCAGGGTGACCTGAAAGAACACCGAGACGGGCGAAGCGCCGAGCGAACCGGCGGCAAGATAGAGATCGTCCTCGATATTCTCGAGCACGCCGACCAGCGACAGGATCATCAGCGGCGTGAACAGATAGGCCAGACCGGCAATCACCGCGCCCTGCGTGAACAGCATTTCAAGCGGTTCGCCGATCAGCCCCGCCTTCATCAAAAGCGTGTTGACCACGCCGTTGCGGCCGAGGATCGCCATAAAGGAGAAGGAGCGCACGACCACGCTGGTGAGCAGCGGAAACACCGACAGGATCAGCAGCACGCGCTTGAGACCCGGCGATGCATTGGCGATCATGTAGGCCCCGGCGAAACCGAGGATGAGCGCCGTCACCGTCGACAGAAAGGCGATGCGGAACGAGCGGATCATCACCGTGCGGTTATAATCGTCGGCAAAGAAGTCGCGATAATTGGCAAACAGGCCTGCCGGGTTGGAAAAGCTCTCGGCAAGGGTTCCGGCCACCGGAATGACCAGAATGAAAACGAGCACCGCGGTTGCCGGCAGAACCAGCAACCACGGGCCAAGCGCGCTGATGCGCTGTGCGGGGGAAACGCGGGAAGTCAACTTTGCGTCCGTCAGCGTCCGAACACGTCGTTCCAGCGGCGTTCCCAGTCGTCATTGACCTTCAGCAGCTTGTCATAGGGCGTCGGCTGCATGCTGAGCACGGCCTTTTCGCCATAGACAAGCTTGGAGGCTTCTTCCGGCGTCAGTTCGACGGTCTTGTTGACCGGGCCGGAACCGCTGACCAGTTCGACGGCCGCATCTTTCTGGGCCTGTCGGGACAGCGAAAAGTCGATGAAGGCCAGCGCCAGATCCTTGTGCTTGGCGTTTTTCGGGATGTTGTAGGTGTTCATCATCCGGAAATCGCCTTCCTTCAACTCGGCCCAGCCGATATTCGGGTTGGCCGACTGGATGGCCGGGAAGGCATAGTCCTGGGCGAGACCGATAAAGGCTTCGCCGGTGGAAAGCAGGTTGGTCAGTTCCGAGCCGGACGAGAAAGTCTTGACGATATTCGGCTTCAGCTCCGCCATCTTGGCAAAGGCGGCATCCGGGTCGTCAAAGGCATTCGTGCCTTCGCATTTTGCGGCCATCATCACCGTCAACGGACCGCCGGTGGTGTTGAAGGCGGGCATGGCGATAGAGCTCTCAAAGTCTTCCCGCCACAGGTCGCACCACGAGGTGATCGGCGTATCGGTGCGGGTCTTGTCATAAACGATGCCATAGCGGCCGAATGTATAGGCCGGGCCGTAATCGCCCTGCGGGTGCTGGGCGGCATCGTAGAGTTCGTCGAGATTGGAAAGCTTCGAGGAATCGATCTTTTCGAAAGCGCCCTGATCGATGCCGATCTGGGAGAACTTGTCGGTCAGCAGAATGACATCGACGCCGCCGCGGATACGGGCCTTGTTCAGCCGCTCCGGCGCGCCGCCGGTCTCGACCACGATCCTGACGTTATGCTCCTTCTCGAAGGGTTCGAAAATGAAGGGCTCGTAGAAATCGTTGGAATAGCCCCAGTTGGAAACGACGAAGGTTTCCTCGGCATGGGCGGAAAGCGCGGGCAGCGAAAACAGGGCGGCAACCGCGCCGGCCCGGAGAAAAGTCTTGATATGCGGCATGCGGGAGGTCCTTCGCTATCTCGAAAGGGAAAACTTTTTTCCAACTAGAGAAATTTTGGGAGTATGTCAATTTATTATGCACTGGTCCTTTTTGCGTAAAGAATAATCTTTGCCCTGCTCAGGGCATGCTCCCGGATTGTCGGTCATGCAGGCGTGGGCGGCATGGTTTTCCATCGTGAAAAACCCTTCTGTATCAAGCCTTATGAGCCGGTAACGCGTCGGGGAGGCTGGGCTCGAAATCGTGCGCTGATGCCTGTCCAGAGTCATTTCAAATGCCGCGGGATTGGGCCGTTGCGATCCATTCGGCTGCTTCAAAACGTCCTTCGCGGAAAGTTGAAGCGGGTACTTGACAGCCGCGCCGTTCTGGCCACTAATATCATAATAATAACTGTTATGCCATTATAACGGAATAAATGAAGGGGACTTCCTCATGATGAAACGACTGCTGCTTGCAGCGACCTGCATGATTCTGCCGCTTGCACCGGCTGCCGCTCTGGCCGACGGCATCATTGATGTTGCGACCATCGGTGAACCGCCGACACTCGACCCGATGGCCTCGACCGCCGATGTGGTCGGCATGACCACCCAGCACATTTTCGAAACGCTGTTTACCTATGACGATCAGTGGAACGTCGTTCCGCTTCTGGCCGCTACCATGCCGGAGATTTCGGAGGACGGCACGGTCTACGACATCACGCTTCGCGATGATGTGCCGTTCCATGACGGGACGATCATGGATTCCAGCGATGTCGTTGCTGCCATCGAACGCTGGATGGATATCGCCTCGCGCGGCAAACAGGCCGCCCCTTACATCAAGGAAGTGACGGCGACCGGTGACGACAGTGTGCAGATCGTGCTCAACGAGCCCTATGCGCCGCTGATGTCGCTGCTGGCCTTCAACAATTCGGCTGCTGTCATCATGCCGAAGGAAAACCTGGCCGAACCGCTGACGAAATTCATCGGTACCGGCCCCTATATGCTGAAGGAGCATCGCCCCGACCAGTATATCCAGCTTGTGCGCTTCGACGATTACGCGGCCCGTTCGGAAGCTGCCAATGGCTTCAGCGGCAAGCGCGAAGCCGTGCTGGACGAGATCCGGTTTGTTCCGGTTTCCGACCCCAACACGCGTCTTGAAGGCATCGTTTCCGGCCAGTTCGACTTTGCCGAATCGCTGCCGACCGAGAATTTCAGCCGCATCGAAGACTCCGATCAGGCCGTTCCGGTCGTGCTCGATCCTTACGGCGCGCCGGTCTTCGTGATGAACACCAAAGAAGGCATGATGACCAACAAGGGCATCCGCCATGCTGTTCAGGAAGCGCTGAACCCGGAAGACATGCTGCTCGCAGCCTTCGGCGATCCGAAGTTCTTTGCTGTCAACGGTGCGCTTTATCCCGATAACTATGTCTGGCACACCGAAGACGGGATCGAGCGTTATGGCGACGGCGATCCGATGGCCGCCAAGGAGATGCTCGAGGAGGCCGGATATGACGGCAGCCCGCTGCGCATCCTCACCAGCCGCCAGTACGAGTTCCACTACAAGATGGCGCAGGTCGCTGCCGAATATCTGAAGATGGCGGGTTTCCCGGTCGAGCTGGAAGTCTATGACTGGGCGACGCTGACCCAGCGCCGTGCCGATCCGGCCCTGTGGGATATCTTCATCACCCATGGTCCGTTCCCGGCCGAACCGGCGCTGAACGGCTGGATGTCGGATGACTATCCGGGCTGGTGGGCGTCCGATGCCAAGCATGCAGTGACCGGACCGTTCCTGGCGGAATCCGATCCGGAAAAGCGCAAGGAACTCTTTGCCGAGGTTCAGAAGGCCTTTTATGAAGACGCGCCCGTCTTCAAGGTCGGCGATTTCAACTCGCTGAGCGCCGAAGCGGTGACGCTGGAAGACTTCCAGCCTTCGCCCTGGCCCTATTTCTGGAACGTCAGCACGGAAAACGGCAAGTAAGCCGGTTTCCTTCAAGAAAACAATGGTGTTTCCGGCGACTGTGCCGGGGACACCTCTGCCGATTGTATTGTGTCGCCGGAAGCCGCGATGACCGCGCCGCTCCGGTATCCCTTTCCGAAAGCTGACTGATGGCCCGAAACTTTCCACCCGATTTTCTCTGGGGGGCTGCCGCCTCCGCCTATCAGACCGAAGGCGCGACCGAAACCGATGGTCGCGGTCCGAGCGTCTGGGACACTTACGCGAAAGTGCCGGGCAACATCGTCAACGGTGATACCGCCGATATTTCCTGCGACCACTATCACCGCTATCCCGAAGATGTCGCGCTGATGCGCGGGCTCGGCGTCAAGGCCTTCCGGCTGTCGACCGCCTGGCCGCGTATCTTCCCCGAAGGCAAGGGGCAGGTGAACCAGCTTGGCGTCGATTTCTACGACCGGCTGATCGACCTGATGCTGCATGAGGGCATCGAACCCTGGATCTGTCTGCATCACTGGGACATGCCGGTGCCGATTGAGGAGGCCGGCGGCTGGCGTTCGCGCGAGACGGCAAAAATCTTCGGTGATTATGCCGCCGAGGTCATCCGCCGCTTCGGAGACCGGGTAAAGCGCTTCGCGCCGATCAACGAGCCGAACGTCATTCCGTGGGTTGCCTATAATCTCGGTCGCCATGCGCCGGGCAAGCAGAATTACGACGCCTGCCTGCAGGCGATCCACAATCTCAATCTCGCTCACGGCAAGACGGTGTCCGCCGTGCGTGCCGAAGCGCCGGATGCCGAAATCGGCAATATCGTTTCGCTCGGACCCGTCCGCCCGCATTATGACGATGCAGCCCACGAAGAAGCGCGCGTTTTCGGCGACTGCATGTGGCGCCGCGTCATGGTCGATCCGCTCTGGCTCGGCACCTATCCCGAACCGATAGCCGAAAAGATCGAACCGCTGATCCAGCCCGGCGACATGGAGGAGATCAGCCAGAAACTCGATTTCTTCGGTCTCAATCATTACAACCCGGTCTTCGTCGCGCCCAACCCGAATGCCACGCTGGGCTATTCCGAGGTCATGCCGCCGTCCGGCATGGGGCCGCTCACCGACGTCAACTGGATCGTCGATCCGGATGCCTTCCTCGAGCAGATCCGCGACACCAGCAATCGTTATGGCAATCCGGTGATCTACATCACCGAAAACGGCGCCTCCTATCCCGATATGCTCCGGCCCGACCGCACGGTCGTTGATAATGAGCGCATCAGCTATTTCGACAAGTATCTCGGCGCACTTCTCGATGCCATCGATGAAGGGCATGATATCCGCGGCTATTTCGCCTGGTCGCTGATGGACAATTTCGAATGGGGGCGCGGCTATTCCAAGCGCTTCGGGCTGGTCTATGTCGACTATCCGACGCTGCAGCGCATCCCCAAAGCCTCCTATCACTGGCTGAAAGGCGTGATTGCGAACAATGCCCTTTGAAGACAGTACCGTCCCGGCCCGGCCGGGCTGCCGAAACAGGAAAACGAATTCATGATCCGGTATATTCTCAAACGCCTGTTTGGAATGATCGTCGTGATGTTTCTGGTCGTCACCATCGTGTTCGTCATCGTGCGCGTCACGCCGGGCGACCCGGCCGCCGTGATGCTCGGACCGGATGCGACGCCGCAGGACATTGCCGAACTGCGATCCCGGCTTGGTCTCGACCAGTCGATCCTCCAGCAATATGTCATCTATATCGGGCAGATGCTGCAGGGCAATCTCGGCCGTTCCATCTTCCTCAATATCCCGGTGACCACGGCGCTGGCGCAGCGCGCCGAACCGACCTTCTTCCTGACGATGTTCTCGCTTCTGCTTGCCGCGGTTATCGCGCTGCCGGTCGGCATTTATGCCGCTTACCGGCGCGGCTCCTTCGTCGACCAGGCTTCGACCGTTGTGGCAATGACGGCGGCGAGCGTGCCGAGTTTCTGGCTGGGGCTTATTCTCATTCAGGTGTTTGCAGTGCGTTTCGGCGTTTTCCCCGTTTCCGGCTATGGCGGGCCGGGCGCCAGTTTCTGGGACCGGCTGCATCATCTGGTCCTGCCGGCGGTGTCGCTTGGCGTGGTGTCTTCCGCGCTGATCCTGCGGTTTACCCGCGCGGCCATGCTCGATGTCTTCAATGACGACTACATCCGTACCGCCCGCGCCAAGGGCCTTGCCGAAGGCCGCGTGGTGCTGAAACACGCGCTGAAGAATGCGCTGATCCCGATCCTCACGGTTCTCGGGCTGACGGCGGCCGTGCTGGTTGCCGGTGCGGTGGTGACCGAGACGGTGTTTGCGCTTCCCGGTGTCGGCAGCCTCGTGGTGTCCGCCGTGCTCCGGCGCGACTACCCCGTCATTCAGGGCGCGCTGCTGGTCATCGCCGGGCTTTATGTCCTTATCAATTTTGCAATCGACATGCTTTACCTGCTCGTCGACCCGAGGGTGCGTTACTGATGGCCGATACACAAACCGTCGCAAGCCCCGGCAGTGAACGGGCGAAATTCATTCGGCAGCTTCTGAAACGCAAGAGCGTGGCATTCGGCCTGGCCGTCTTGCTGATATTCGTTGCCCTTGCCGCTCTTGCACCGTGGATCACACCGCATTCCGCCTACAAGCTGTCGATTGCCAACCGGTTGACGCCGCCGGGCGCGGAATACTGGTTCGGCACGGATGAGTTCGGCCGCGATGTCTTCGCCCGCACGCTCTTTGCCGGGCGTCTCTCGCTTCTTGTCGGTGCGGCAGTCGTTGCGCTTTCGACCATCATTGGCGTGACGCTGGGCCTGATTGCAGGCTTCTTCAAAAGCCTCGATACCCCGATTGCCCGGCTGATCGACGCCATGATGGCGTTTCCCGATATCCTGCTGGCCATCGCGCTGGTGGCCGCGCTCGGCCCCTCGCTGATGACGGTGATTGTTGCGCTCTCGATCGTCTACGCACCGCGGCTTGCCCGCATCGTGCGCGCCTCGACCCTCGTGCTGCGCGAACTTCCCTTTGTCGAGGCGGCCCGCTCGATGGGTATTTCCACCGGCCACATCATGACCCGGCATGTGCTGCGCAATCTGATCTCGCCCATTCTGGTGCAGGCAACCTTTCTGTTCGCCAATGCCATTCTGGCCGAAGCCGGCCTTTCCTTCCTCGGCCTCGGCGTCAGCCCGGAAGTGCCGACCTGGGGCACGATGATTGCCGCCGGCCGTCAGTATCTGGGTGCGGCCGACTGGATGACGCTGTTTCCGGGGCTGGCCATTATTCTGGCCGTTCTCTCTCTTCAGATCGTCGGCGACGGCCTGCGCGATATGCTGGACCCCCGCCTGAAAAAGGACCTTTAAGAAATGCCGCTTGAAAACACTGGTTCACCCATGCTGATCCGCAATGTCCGCCCGGTTTCCTTCGGGGCCGGTACACCGGAAGGCCTGATCGACATTGCCGTCGGTGCAGACGGAAAGATTGCCGCCACCGGACCCGGTCTGCCGGTCGGCGAGGGCATGGCGGTTATCGATGGTGCAGGCGCGTGGGTTTTGCCGGGTTGGACCGACCTTCATGTTCATATCTGGCATGGCGGCACGGATATCTCGATCCGGCCGTCGCAATGCGGCGTCGAGCGCGGCGTGACCACGCTGGTCGATGCCGGCTCTGCGGGCGAGGCCAACTTCCATGGCTTCCGCGAATATATCATCGAACCGTCCGTGGAACGGGTGAAGGCATTCCTCAATCTCGGCTCGATCGGGCTGGTTGCCTGCAACCGCGTGCCGGAACTGCGCGACATCAAGGATGTCGATTTCGACCGTATCTTCCAGTGCTACGAGGAAAACCGCGAGCACATCATCGGCATCAAGGTGCGCGCCAGCCACGTCATTACCGGCTCATGGGGCATCACGCCGGTCAAGCTCGGCAAGAAGATCGCCAAGATCCTGAAACTGCCGATGATGGTGCATGTCGGCGAGCCGCCCTCGCTTTACGAGGATGTGCTTGAAGCCCTTGGCCCCGGCGACATCATCACCCATTGCTTCAACGGCAAGCTCGGCTCCTCGATCATGGAGGATGAAGACCTCTTTAACCTGGCCGAGCGCTGCGCCGGCGAGGGTATACGCCTCGATATCGGCCATGGCGGCGCGTCCTTCTCGTTCAAGGTTGCCGAAGCGGCGATTGAACGCGGCCTGATGCCGTTTTCGATTTCGACTGATCTTCACGGCCATTCGCTGAACGGCGCGGTCTGGGATATGGCGACCACCATGTCGAAACTGCTGTCGGTCGGCATGCCGTTCGACAAGATTGTCGACGCCGTGACGCACGCGCCGGCCGCCGTCATCGGCCTGCCGATGGACAACCTGCTGGCGACCGGCGCACGCGCCGAGTTCACCATCTTCAACCTCATCGACGAAGAACTGGACGTGGTCGATTCCAACGGCGACCCGGCGCATATGACGCGCCTGTTCGACCCCGCCTATGCGGTGATCGGCACGAAGGCCGTCAAGGCGTCGCGCCATACGCCCGGTACATGGCGTGCCGGTTACAACGGACAGAATTATGCATTTCGCTGACCGTGAAAGCGGCCAGCCACCACATTTTGAAAGTACAGGAGTTTTCGTGTCCCAGACATCCGCAATCAAGACGGGCGAAGCCACAACCGTGGCAGAGCGCCTTGCGACACTTGGCATAGAGATCCCGCCTGCTCAGCCGCCGATCGCCAATTTCGCGGCCTTCAAGCAGGAGGGTAATATTCTCTACCTGTCAGGGCAGGGGCCGAGCGAGAAGGACGGTTCGCAACATTACGGCAAGGTCGGCGGCGATGTGAGCGTCGAAGAGGCCTACAAACATGCCCGGCTGACGGGGCTCAACCTTCTGGCCGTGATGCAGGATGCGCTTGGTGACCTCGACCGCATCAAGCATGTGGTGAAAATCCTCGGCATGGTCAACGCCGCGCCCGATTTCACCCGGCATCCGGCCGTTATCAACGGCTGCTCGGACCTCTTCATCGAAGTGTTCGGCGAGGCCGGCATTCACGCACGCTCGGCGGTGGGCCTTGGTTCGCTCCCGAACAATATCACCGTTGAAATCGAAGCGATTGTCGCTCTGAAGGACTGAGACCTAGTGTTCGCGCCATCCCATCAACCGCTCGATACGTTCCGCCGAATCGCGGACATAATCGCCGAAGGGCACATCGCCTGCCTTCGCCTTCTGCTCGGGCAGGACGATGGAGATCGTCGCGGTGCACTCACCCGCAGCGTTGCAGATCGGCGAGGCGATGCAGGCAACGGAATAGTCGGATTCGCCGACCTGAACCGAAAGCCGGTTGTCAAAGGCAAGCGCTGCCGCGCTGGACAGTTCTTTCGGGTCGATGGTGGCCCGTCCCGTCGGCGAGGCGCGGGCGCCGCGCTTGAACAGCTCGATGCGGTCCTTTTCCGGCATGTGGCCGACCAGAAGCCGGCCGGACGCGGTCCAGTTCAGCGGAATGCGCGAGCCGACGCGCGACATGACCTGGAAATGGCTGGGCCCGTCGGCCATGGCCATGACCAGCATGTGGTGGCCGTCGCGTCCGCAAAGCTGCACGGTCTCGCCCGCACGGCGGCAAAGGTCATGCATTTCCTGGGTGGCCACCCGCATGAAATCGACGGAGCGCGCATAGGCGATGCCGTAATTGTAAAGGCGGGGGCCGAGCCACAGCGTGCCGTCATGGGCGCGGGTCAGCACCTCCTTTTCAACCAGGTCCTCGGTGATCGTGTAGATGGTCGAAAGCGGCGCGCCGATAGCCTTGGCAATGGCGTAACCACCGGCCGGTTCACCGGTTTCATAAAGATGATCGATGATCTGAAGAACACGGTCGATGCCGCTGACACGGGTTCTTTTCTTCTTCTTTTCAGGGGCGTCCGCCGGTTGTTCAACGGCTCCGGTGTCGTTCGTCTCGGTCATGATCGTTCCTCAGTTCGGGGCGATATTGCATTATTACGATACAGTTGTCGAGTTGTGCCCGGCGCATTCGACAGACCCACGGAGACTATCAATGAGTGAAGATATCAGGCAGTCGCTCGGACTGCGGCCCGTCATCAATGTATCCGGCACAATGACCGGCCTTGGCGCGTCCATCGCGGTTCCGGAAGCCGTCGCCGCCGTTCCGAAGATCATGACACAGTTCGTCGAGATGAACGACCTGCAGCGCAAGGCCGGCGAGATCATTGCACGGCTGACCGGCGCGGAAGCCGGCTTCGTCACGGCTTCCTGCTCATCGGGCATCAGCCTTGCGGTTGCAGGCGCGATCACCGGACCCGATCTTCTCGCCGTCGAACGCCTGCCGGAAACCACGACTTCGAAAAAGGAAGTCATCGTGCAGGTTGGCCATATCGTCAATTACGGCGCGCCGGTGGATCAGGCCATCCGTCTTGTTGGCGGCACGGTGGTGCCGATCGGTCAGGCCACCTCGACACACCGCTTCCATCTGGAAAACGCGATCACCGAAAATACGGCCGCTGCCGTTTATGTCGTCTCCCATCACGTGGTCGATTACGGCCTGCTGCATCTGAGCGAATTCGTTGAAATCGCCCATGCCCGCGGCGTTCCGGTTATCGTTGACGCTGCATCGGAATACGACCTCAGGGGCTTTCTGGAAACGGGTGCCGACATGGCGCTTTATTCCGGCCACAAATTCCTTGGCGGGCCGACTTCGGGCATCGTCGCCGGCCGCAAGGATATGGTCCGCAATGCCTATATCCAGAATTACGGCATCGGCCGCGGCATGAAGGTCGGCAAGGAAAGCATTTTCGGCGTCATGGCCGCGCTTGAAGCCTGGGAAACGCGCGATCACGAGGGCATTCGCGCGCGCGAGAAGAGCTATCTCGACCTCTGGAAGGATACGCTTGATGGCCGCCCCGGCATCAACGCGGTGATCGATCCCGATCCGACCAAGAACCCGCTTGATCGCCTCAAGGTCATGATCGATCCCACTGAGGCCCGGATCACCGCGTGGGATCTGGCCGCAGCGCTTGCCGCCGGCGATCCGCCGATCATCGTGCGCGATCACGAGGCCGAGCATCAGTATTTCTATCTCGACCCGTGCAACCTGCATCCCGGTCAGGAACACATCGTGGCGCGCCGTCTTGGCGAGGAACTGGACCGCGCCCAGCGCTCCAACGAGATCATCGCCACGCCGATTGAAGACCTGAGCCGTCACCGGTTCGACAGCCTGCTCAAATGGCCTGACTGAGGACCGGAAGACGACGAAGGGGACAGCAAAATGACACATCAGCCAAACACGAATGTCAGCCAGACGACGCCGGTTCTGTCGGTACAGAACCTGACCACCGCCTTCTATGCGGAAGGCGACTGGCGCAGCGTCGTCCGCAATGTCTCCTTCGACGTGATGCCGGGGGAGACGCTCGCGATCGTCGGTGAAAGCGGCTCGGGCAAGAGCGTGACGTCGCTTTCGATCATGGGGCTTTTGCCGCGCGATATGTCGCGCGTTGAAGGCCGCATCCTTCTGGATGGCCGTGACCTGCTGCAGGCGTCCGACAGGGAGATGCGGGCGACCCGCGGGGCCGATGTCTCGATGATCTTCCAGGAGCCGATGACGAGCCTCAATCCGCTCTTCACCATCGGCGACCAGATTTCCGAGGCCATCCGCTGCCACAGCGATGTGAGCAAAAAGGAAGCCCGCGCGGAAACCATCCGGCTTCTGGAAAAGGTGCGCATTCCCTCTGCCGCATCCCGTTTCGACGAATATCCGCACCGCTTTTCCGGCGGCATGCGCCAGCGGGTGATGATCGCCATGGCGCTGGCCGCCCGCCCGAAACTGCTGATCGCCGATGAGCCGACGACGGCGCTCGACGTCACCATTCAGGGCCAGATTCTCGACCTGATCAAGACGCTGCAGGAGGAGGAAGGCACCTCCGTCCTGTTCATCACCCATGATATGGGCGTGGTTGCCGAAATTGCCGACCGCACGGTGGTGATGTTCCGCGGCGAACAGGTGGAAAGCGGTAAGACCAGCGATATCTTCGCCAATAGCCGCGAGCCCTACACCCGCGCCCTGCTGTCGGCCGTGCCGGTGCTCGGCTCGATGTCCGGCACGCAACTGCCGGAGCGCTTTCCGATCACCGATGTTAAGACAGGCGACATCACGCCTGCAGCAATTTCGAAAGATACGGTCGCGCGCACCGAAAAACCGGTGCTTGAGGCCCGGAACCTCTCCGTGCGGTTCGATATTCATTCCGGCCTGTTCTCGCGGCTTGCCGGCCGGGTTCACGCGGTGGAGAACGTATCGTTCAAGCTTCATGCCGGTGAAACGCTCTCGCTTGTGGGGGAATCCGGTTGCGGAAAATCCACCACCGGCCGTGCGGTGATGCGTCTGCTTGAGCCGGACAGCGGCGAGGTGCTGGTCGATGGCGAGGATGTGCTTGCCTATGACGCACGCTCGATGCGCAAGCTGCGCCAGTCGGTGCAGATGATCTTTCAGGACCCGTTTGCAAGCCTCAATCCGCGCATGACGGTCGGTGAGGCGGTTGCCGAACCCTATCTCGAACACAAGCTGGGCACACGGCAGGAAGCCCGCGATATGGTTTCCGATATTCTCGACAAGGTCGGCCTGACGCCTGATATGGCGAAGCGCTATCCGCACGAGTTTTCCGGCGGCCAGCGCCAGCGCATCTGTATCGCCCGCGCGCTCGCGCTCAATCCGAAGGTGATCATTGCCGATGAAAGCGTGTCGGCGCTCGATGTCTCGATCAAGGCGCAGGTGATCAACCTGATGCTCGACCTGCAGGAAAGCATGAATATCGCCTTCCTGTTCATCTCCCACGACATGGCCGTGGTCGAACGCGTCAGCCATCAGGTGGCGGTGATGTATCTCGGTGAAATCGTCGAAATCGGCCCGCGCGATGCCGTTTTCTCCAACCCGCAGCATCCCTACACGCGCAAGCTGATGCAGGCCGTGCCGATCCCCGATCCCGCCCGTCTCGGCATGAAACGGGGCGGTCAGGTCGATGATCTGAAAAGCCCGATCCGTCCGCTCGACTATGCGGCGAAAGCGCAGGACTATAACGAGGTTTCGCCCGGCCATTTCTGCCTGAGCTGATGACGGAAAAGCCTGCCGACGAAAGACGGGATGTGTCATAGCGGCAGGCATCCATTGCGCATCGTCGGGGATGGTAACAGGCCGCGCGACCGTCTCTCACCGGACCTGTTTCAGGGCTGGCTCGGTTTATGCGCGGTCTTTCGCCACAGAAACGGTGCATGATAGAGCTCGGCCAGCGCTTTCCAGGCCGCGGCCGAAAGCATCAGCCAGTAAAATGGCAGATAGAGCGCATCGGCGCGCATCTGGCGCGCTTCTGCCGGCCGCATCCGCGACAGGCCAAGGCGCAGAAATACCCAATAGCTTGCCAGAATATTGGCCAGATCCACGCCGGACAGCAATTGATGCAGCGGCGAGGGGGTATGGCCGGGATGAATCATCATGGCGCCTGTCGAAAACAGCGCCACGAACAGCAGCGGATGCAGCAGTGCCGACAGGATTACGCCCGCACCGTTTGTCAAAAACACCAGACAGCCGAGCGTGCCCAGTTCGCTGAACAGCCGGCCGGGTTCGCGCAGCGCCACCAGAAGCGTCTGCAGCCAGCCCTTGACCCAGCGCGACCGCTGGGCAATCCAAGGGCGAATGGAAACCGGCGCATCCTCCAGCGTCTCGCAGCTGATCACGCCGCAATGATAACCCAGCCGGTGCAGCCTGAGGCCGAGATCGGCATCTTCAGCGACATTGTAGGAATCCCAGGCACGGCATTTCCTCAAGACTTCCGTCCGGAAATGGTTCGATGTCCCGCCGAGCGGCAGGGGAAAGCGGTGTCGCGCCAGAAACGGCAGTATGCCCCTGAACAGTCCGGCATATTCGCAGGCAAACAGTCCCGAAATCCAGTTCTGGCCGACATTGCCGATTGTCAGCGGCGCCTGCAGACAGCCGAGCGTGCCGGGTGCGGCGTTGAAGGTGGCCCAGGCCTCGCGCAGCTGCCCGGGATGCGGGCGATCCTCGGCATCGTAGATCGTCAGGAAGGTGCCGCGGGCGCCGGAAAGCGCGTAGTTCAGCGCCTTCGGTTTGGTGCGCGGGGCAGCCGGCGGCACGACCACCAGCTCGAAATGCGGCGGCATGGGCGTGGCCCGAATGGCCGCGATGGTTTCGCTGTCATCGGCCTCGCAGACGAGCTTGATATCGAGTTTGGATGTCGGCCAGTCCAGTTTCTTCATATGGCCGACAAGTTGCGGGATCATGTCGGCTTCGCGATAAAGCGCGATCATGACCGTATAGACCGGCAGGGGCGTATCGCTGTCGATGTTGCCACTATGCCTGACCGGAAAGGCGGACGCCCTGACGGAAGCCAGGCGGATAAGCAGTGTGAGGGCATAAAGCGTGGTAAAAAGCAGATGGGTCAAAAGCAGCGTTTCAGTCGGAAAAAGGATCAGCCCGGCAAAGAAACTGACCACGCTGCCGCCGAGCAGAAAACCCTGCTTGCCCCAGAAGACGACGCGTGCGGAAAACCGCGGCTCCCAGATCATCAGCCGATGGATGGTTTTTGAAAGGCGTCGTCTGGCGCCCACTTCCCAGACCGTCCTGCGGATGGCGGATGGTACCGTTACCACGACAGCGCGGCGAATGGCCGGGCGGGTCGAAAGGCGCCAGTGCAGTTCGGCAAGGTTTTTCGCGCAGGGCACAATGGCAAATCTTGTGCTGCCATCCTTGCCCTCGAGCCGCAAGCCGCCGGGCTGGACCAGCAAGCGATCGATCCTGGGTCGGTCGGTCACGCAGTCGGCGTCGAGTTCGTCACAAAAGGGCAGCGCCAGATAGTGCGCCAGTCTGCGGTAATAGGTTTCCGGCGAAACCGATCCCTCGGCAAGCAGCTCCTGCTCGATGGTGGTGCCGTTGTCCTGCGCGGCGGTTTCGGCCTTTTCGATCAGCACGTCGTCGAAGCCGAGACGGCGGAGCATGCGCCGTTCGCCGGCCAGCGGGCTCTTTGCCGCCCCGGATTTAGAGGCAGAAGTCTCCGGGCTTGTGCACCGCATGGCGTACAAGTGCGAAGCCTGCATCAAAGCCTCCTCTCCTCAAGCTATGCGCGAACTTTAGCAAGAGACCATTAAAGGCTTTGTTTTCAAGAATCACAACATGTAATTGTGATTTTTTGCTAATGCAATCATGGATTCACGTAATGTTCCGCGGGTGGAACTGGCCGCTGCCCCTGGAGGGCAGGGATATGACGCGTCTAGAGATTTCGGTAGCGTGCGATTGCACCGCGCTCGATTGCAGCGCAGGTCAGTTTGTCGAGGTGAAGACGGTCACGCAGAAGTTGCAGGAGGCGGATTTCCTCGGGCTTGACCGCCTGATCGACGGCCATGATTTCCACGGCCAGTGCATAGGCCGTATCGTGGAGCCGCGCGGGCAGCGTATCGCGGATGATCTCCAGTGCAATATCCATGCCCTCGCTTCCCGACAGGATCTCGGCACAGGCATGGGAAACGTCGGTCAGCCGGTCTTCGTCAAACCCGTCAAAGACCGGCAGCGAGCGGGTGATGTGGCCGATGCGCGACAGTTCGGCGTCGCTCATCGCGCTGTCGACGGCCGAAGCCATGACCATCACGTAAATCAGGGCATCATAATGAACAAGCGGTGTCCGGGGCATGGGGCATGTCTTTCGATTGAATGCGGGGTTGCGCTGTTACTGGCTCGCCCAGATGATGCGGGCGATCCATTCCACGGCGGAAAGATCGAAGGTGAGGTTATCGTGCGCGGGGTTGATCGACATCAGCTCGATCTGACGACTGGTGCGGCGCACGAGCACCTTGGCCATCACCTCACCCTCAAGGGTCTTGACGACCACACGGTCGCCCTTGCGGGTTTCGGCATTGGCCTCGACAATCAGCACGTCGCCGTCGCGATAAAGCGGCAGCATGCTTTCGCCCTGCACCTCCAGCGCATAAACGCTCTGGCTGGCGCGCGCGGGGGCGGGGAAATCGACCTCGTCCCAGCCCTGGCCGACGGGAAAGCCGCCATCGTCGAAGAAACCGCCAGTGCCGGCGCGGGCAAGGCCGAGCAGCGGTATGGTGGAGGGCTGTGGCGGAAATGCGCCCGTGGGCGGTGCGCCGTTATAGCCGGCATTGCCGCCGCCTTCGTCCTCACCCATAAATGCCGAGAGGTCGGTCCCGGTGGCATCCAGAACCTTGGCGATCGATTCCATCGAAGGCCAGCGTTCGCGCCCGTCCTTGCCCAGACGTTTGGATTTGTTGAAGGCGGTCGGGTCGAGACCGGCTTTGCGCGCCAGTCCGGAAGGCGTCAGCTTGTGCCGGGCGGCCAGATCATCGATCGCGTCCCAGATGGCGCTGTGGCGAAGCTTTCTGGACATGGTTGCTCACTCCGGCCACGAAGGCGCGTTGATAACGGGCGGACTATATCGCATCGTGCGTTGCGGCGTAAAGCTTGGACAGGAATAAAATCCTCTGTCCCGCTCAGGCGACCATCGCCATATTGACCTTGCCCAGCTGGATCACGGCTTGGGTGCGGCTGTCGACATTGAGCTTCAGCAGGATGGCCGAGACATGGGCCTTGACGGTGGCCTCGGAGACGCCGAGTTCGTAAGCGATCTGCTTGTTGAGCAGGCCCTCGCACAGCATGCGCAGCACGCGCGATTGCTGCGGCGTCAGCGTTTGCAACCGCTCCAGCATGTCGGCAATGTCGGGATCGGTTTCCTCGCCGCCCTCGAAATCGTCCGGCGTAAAAATTTCGCCGGAAAGCACGGTGCGGATGCCGTTGCGCAATTCATCGATGCCCACGGATTTGGAAATGAAGCCGGATGCGCCGAGCGCCAGCGTCCGGCGGATCGTGTCATTGTCGTCGCTGGCGGAAATCACCACGATCGGCAGGCTGGAAAATTCCGCCTTGAGCGTGATCAGACCGGACAATCCGCTGACCCCGGGCATGGCAAGGTCGAGCAGAAGCAGGTCGGCTTCGGGATTTTCACGGGCGGCTTGCTTAACCCCCTCGAAATCGCCGGCCTCCACCACCGCATAATAGGTCGCCATGCCGCTGATGGCCTGTTTCAGGGCACTGCGGAACAGGGGGTGATCGTCGGCGATCAGTATTGTCTGTCCGGTCATTCGCTGCCTCCTCCCAAAGGCAATGTCACAACCCTGGCCGTCTGTCACGCGACGGCTGCAACAAAACGTCGTAAATTTTCTCCATGATCGCGTGTTTCAGCCCGAGATCAATAAAAAAAAGCCGATTGGCCGTGAAAACCCCGGATTTGCTGTTGCTTTCGCGTGGCACCCGTCAATTGTCATGGACTTTTACCCGATGCTGGTTCAAACCCGTGCCGAACATATGCCACCGGAAGCTGATGCTCATGCCGCAACCGATATTCAAGATCGTGGCGCGCCTGGAATGGCAGGCCGCACGCTCTGCCGGCGCCTATGAAGGCGCTGCCGTCGATCTTGCCGACGGGTTCATTCATTTTTCGACAGCCGGGCAGGTGGCGGAGACCGCCAACCGCCATTTCACCGGCCAGCGCGATCTGCTGCTGGTCGCCGTCGATCCGGGCAGGCTGGGTGAAGCGCTCAAATTCGAGCCCTCGCGCGGTGGCGCCCTGTTTCCTCATCTTTATGCGGCCCTTCCCTTTTCCGCGGTGCTCTGGGAAAAAGAGCTTCCCGAAACGGCTGATGGCGGCCATGATTTCACGGGACTTCTGGTATGATCAATCTTTTCAAATGCGGTGCGCGCAATGCGGTGTTCATGCTTGAGCCGGAGGCGGCGCACGGGCTGACGATCAAGGGTATTGCGAGCGGCCTCATGCCGCGCGCGCGCCATGCCGCAGACAGCCGCCTTGCCGTCACCGCCGCCGGGCTTTCCTTTGCAAACCCGCTCGGCGTTGCCGCCGGTCTCGACAAGAACGGCGAGGCGATCGATGGTCTGATGAAGCTGGGTTTCGGCCATGTGGAGGTGGGAACCGTGACGCCGCGCCCGCAGCCCGGCAATCCGAAGCCCCGGCTTTTCAGGCTTGTACAGGACGAAGCGGTGATCAACCGCATGGGCTTCAACAATGAGGGGCATGCCGCCCTCGCCGCCCGGCTGGAAAAACGCAAGCGGCGCGGCATTGTCGGCGTCAATATCGGCGCCAACAAGACTTCGGAAGACCGGATCGCCGATTATGTCGCCGGTATCGAACGGTTTTCGGCACTGGCCGAATTTCTGACCATCAACATTTCCTCGCCGAACACGCCGGGCCTCAGGGACCTGCAGGCGCGCGAGCAACTGGCAAGGCTACTCGACGCGGTCGCTGGAGCCCGGGAAAAGACCGCGGTCCGTGTGCCGGTTTTCCTGAAGATCGCCCCCGACCTCACCGAGGCCGGGCTTGATGATATCATGATCGAAATCGCAAACAGCACGCTTGACGGTGTGATCGTCTCCAATACCACGCTGTCGCGCCAGGGATTGAAGGACAAGACGCTGGCGGATGAAAGTGGCGGCCTTTCCGGGGCGCCGCTGTTCGACCGCTCGACGGCGCTTCTGGCGCGTGTGCGCCAGCGTCTCGGTCCCGACAGGGTGATCATCGGTGTGGGCGGCGTTTCGAGCGGCGCCCGGGCGCTTGAAAAGATCCGCGCCGGCGCCGATCTGGTGCAGATCTATTCCGGCATGGTTTATGAGGGCCCGCAGCTGCTGAGCGACAGTTTTGCAGCCATCCTTGCAGCGCTTGAGAATGATGGTCTTTCAACCGTCCGCCAGCTGCGCGACACCGCCGTTGACGCATGGGCCGAAAAGCCGTTCATCGCGCCTACCGGCTGAGACACATCGACCAGAACGGCGTATTGCCGGAATTCGGGCTTGTCGCTTTTGCAACCCCGATATGGGAATAATTTCCCAGCATGTTGTCGAGATGTTTCGGCGAATTCACCCAGGCCTGAAACGCGCGTTCCGGCGTTTTCTGCTGCATGGCGATGTTTTCGGCCGCCGGCAGCGGCAGGTCGTTGCGCTTGAAGCGGTTATATACGCTTTCCGAACCGGTGATGTGGTTCATCCTGTCGGCAAGCGCCATCCGGCTTGCCTGGTCGACGGCCACATTCGTGCAGGCGCGCGAGGTGCTGACCGGTTCGAGCCCGCGGCTTTTTCTGAGCGCATTGACCCAGGGCAGGAAGGTCGAGGTCATGGCCGTGGCATCGACATCGCCGCGCGGCAGGCCGCTGCCGCCGAAAAGACCGATGCTGCAGGCTGAAAGCCCGATTGCGATGGTGGCGAGCGCAAACGCTCGCCGGCCTGTGCTGAATGAGGTCAACGGCGATAACTCAGAATGCGGATGATGATGAACACGGGGATCACGATGATCGCGCCGAGCACGAAATAATGGCCGATTTCGCCCAGTGCCGCAAAGCCGCGCTGCCAGAGACCGGCAAAGAAATCGATGACGCCGTCCCAGAGATCGAGCGGATGGATGCCGAGCGCCGACAGAATAAAACCGACAATCAGCGAGACCACCAGCAGCCTGACGATCGTGCCG
Source organism: Martelella mediterranea (assembly GCA_003001975.1). GTDB lineage: Bacteria > Pseudomonadota > Alphaproteobacteria > Rhizobiales > Rhizobiaceae > Martelella > Martelella mangrovi. Next base: position 1,618 of record PVUG01000008.1, on the reverse strand, counting down.
ACCACCGTGCCGCCCAGAAACCGGTTCAGTTCATTGCTCATTCCGCTCAATCCTTCTGCTCGGCCGTCATTAAGGTGCCTTTGGGGCAGTTTCAAGGTGGAAAATACCCGATCGAACGGCAAGAGGCACGCTGTAATCCGGTTTGTCCTTGCCGCTTTTTGCGCAGGGAACATCACCGGAGGCTTCCGCGTTTTGGGTAAAGACTTTCGAAGAACGTCATATGGAGGCCGTTATGAATCTGACGCCTGAACTTTGCCATGCAGCGCGTATTCTGGCCCGCATCGACCGTGCAAGGCTTGCCGCAGAAAGTGGTCTTGCCGAAGACCGGATCGCTGCCTTTGAAGAGGGCACCGGCGAACCGGGCGACAGCATGCGCGAAAAGCTGCAGACCACGCTTGAAGCCCTCGGGATTGTTTTCCTGCCCGAAGAAGCGGAGGGCGGTATCGGCGTGCGCCTGAAGTTTACCGAAAGCGAGACCCGCCGGATCCTCAACTGGGAAGGCGAGGGCGGTCGCGCAAACGAGGATGATGTCGTCTGAGACGTTTGACCAATCGGCGATTATAGGTGATGACGGTATCAGGGGTGTCATCGCGCACCCCTGATTTTCCTCATGACCGGAGCAGACCGCCTTGTCCGAGAACAGCTTTCTGAGAAGCATTCTCAATTCCACATCCGAAAATCACTCACTGCTGGAAGATGCGCAGGGCATTATTGCCGGCGCCATGCTCGCAGCCCTTGGCGTGACGATGCTGAAGGCAGGCGGGCTTTTGACCGGCGGCACGGCGGGGCTTGCCTTTCTCATCACCTATGCGGGTTTCATGGGGTTTGGCCTTGCCTTCTTTCTGGTCAATCTGCCGTTTTACTATTTCGCATGGCGGCGGCTGGGGCTGAAATTCACGATCAAGACCTTTGTCGCCGTCGGCCTGACCTCGGCGCTTTCCGGCATCGTGCCGCAATTCATTTCCATCGGCGAGACCCATCCTCTGGCGGGCGCGCTTTTCGGCGGCATTCTGGTCGGCGCGGCGCTGCTCATCTTCTTCCGTCATGCCGCGAGCCTTGGCGGTTTCGGCATTCTGGCGCTTTATCTGCAGGATCGTTACGGCTGGAAGGCCGGTTATATCCAGCTTGGTCTTGACGGCATGGTGCTGCTTTTGTCCTTTCTTGTCGCGTCGCCCTATATCATCGTCTGCTCGGTCATCGGCGCCGTGGTCATCAACTTCGTTCTGGCCATCAATCACCGCCGCGACCGCTATATCGCGATGTAGAAGAGAATTTTCCTGAAAGTACGGGCTGTTGATAAAATCCGAAAGTCCTTCTTGTGTCATCAACTCTGTTGGATGATTTGATCTCTGAACCTTGCATTGAGGGTTACGACGATTTTTCGCATGACTGCGGCGATAGCAATGATTGGCTTTTTGCCGGCTTCGACAAGGCGTTTATAGAAGATGGCGAACTCGCCTCTTCCACAGGCTGCCTGCATGGCCGGCATGAACAGGATGGTTCGCATGACCGGTCTTCCGCCGCGCATTCTCCGGTAGCCGATTTTATTGCCGCTCTCGTTTGGATGAGGTGCCAGGCCGGCCAGTGCCGCTGCTTTCTTTCGATCCAGCGTCCCGAG